>NZ_JABMKZ010000067.1 GCF_013204855.1 Paenibacillus alba
CAGTTACGTTCCCGTCACTGTCCACCGGCAGCTTCGGGTCGCTCGTCTTCCACGTGACCGTCGTCGCCGCTCCGCCCACCGCATCGACGTTAGCCGTGAACAGCTTGCTGCCGCCTTGCGCAATGCTGGC
The DNA here is from genome assembly GCF_013204855.1 of Paenibacillus alba. Taxonomy (GTDB): domain Bacteria; phylum Bacillota; class Bacilli; order Paenibacillales; family NBRC-103111; genus Paenibacillus_E; species Paenibacillus_E alba. Next base: position 131 of record NZ_JABMKZ010000067.1, read on the forward strand.
GGTTGCTGGGCTGATGCTCACGCTGTTGATGGCGGGAGCTTGGCCGGATTGCAAGATTGTCCCGGTTGCACCTACTGCCACAAACGAGCCATTCCCATAAGTGACGCCAGATAGATTACTCGATGTGCCGCTCGTTCGGCTCGTCCAGGTTGATCCGTTAACGGAGGTTAGAATTCCGCCAAGGTTTACAACCGCTACATACATGCCATTCCCATAGACGGCGCCCCTGAGACTATCACTCGTGCCACTCGTTTGGCTCGTCCAGACTGATCCGTCAATGGAGGTAATAATTGTTCCAGAGCTTCCCATCGCCACATACGTGCCGTTTCCATAGGTGATTCCATATAAGGGTTTCAAAGTGCCGCTCGATTGGCTCACCCAGGTCGCTCCGTCGTTGGAGGTTATAATGACTCCAGATTCCCCTACGGCGACAAACTTGCCATTCCCATAGATGACTCCATACAGATAGGTCGTAATGTTGCTTGTACCACTCGTCCAGTTCACTCCGTCAACGGAGGTCAGAGTTGTTCCATTGTAACCAACCGCCACATACGTACCGTTTCCGTAGGTGACACTTTTTAACGTACTCGTACTGCCGCTCGTTTGCCTCTTCCAGCTCGTTCCGTTGCTGGAGGTCATAATACCTCCACTATCCCCCACCGCCACAAATGTATTGTTGCCGAAGGTGACGCTGCTTAGCGTAATCGAAGTGCCGCTCGTTTGACTCGTCCAGTTCGTTCCGTTGCTGGAGGTCATAACAACTCCTATATCTCCCACCGCCACATACGTACTGTCTCCGTAAGTGACGCCATTCAGCACATTCGTCCTCGGACTTGTTACAATCGTCCAATCCTTTCCGTTCGAAGAGGTTAGAATCGTTCCGGCGGCCCCAACCGCCACAAACGTGTTATTTACGAACTGAATGCCCTTTAGCCCATTTGAAGTGCCAGTCTCTTGGCTTGGCCAGATCTTTCCGTCGGACGAGATTCCAATGTATCCATTATTGGTATTTACTGAAACAAAAGTATTGCTTCCATAGGCTATCTTATATAAAGAGCTCGCATTACTATTATACTTGGTCCAGGACACTCCATTGGCAGAGGTAAAAACCCTCCCGCCTGAACCCACCGCCGCAAACATGTTATTACCATATGTGACACCATTTAAAGGGTCACTTGTACCATTTGATTGGCTTGTCCAAGTCGTTCCATCAGGTGAAGTATATATCGTTCCAGCGGTCCCCACCGCTACATAGGTGGATACTGCATAAGTAACGCTATTGAGACTTTTGGTCCCCTTCGTTTGACTTGTCCAGTTCGTTCCTGTGCTGGAGGTCAAAATTGTTTCATTTGCACCCACCGCCACAAACTTGCCATTTCCAAAGGAAACGCTATTTAGCCCCTTCGGAGTAGCACCTGATCGGTCTGTCCAGCTTATACCGTCGCTGGAGCTCACAACCGTTCCACTGCCCCCCACCGCCACAAACAAGCCTTTTCCAAAAGTAACACTACTTAGATTTTCCGAAGTGCCGATCTTGCGGCTCGTCCAGTCCGTCCCGTCGCTAGAGGTCACAACCATTCCATAATCTCCCACCGCTACATAGGTGCCGTTCCCGTAGGTAACATCATTTAAATTTTGTCCGGTGGGCAAGGGATTCCGTATAGTCCACTCGTCCAGGGAATCTGCAAAAGCATACTGAGGAAGATTGGTCACCATTAAAAATAAAACAATAAAGATTGATATCCAACGTTTGATCATTGTTTCTGCCACCGCCTTCATGCTGATTTGTTCTACGATGCCATTATAACGGGAGCGATGTTGCAAAATTGTTGCAAAACAAAAAGGAACCCGCTTTTAAACAACAGGTTCCTTCATGCAATAAGAGTCACTCCGTTAAGCTGCGAAGCAATGAGGTAAGCTTATCGCCTGGCAAGGCTCCGAGCTCAGTACGAATCAATTCGGTGTATGCTTCATAGTAGGCGGTCGCTCGCTGAGACCCGCCTAGCCGGTGGTGCAGTTCCAAGGCAGCTTCCCTTAGCGTTTCGTCGTAAGGGTCGTGCTCGACCAGCAGGTCGGCCAGACGCAGCACCTTGAGCGGCTCCACCTCAGTACTTTCGTAATACAAGAGCAGCTTCCTCCCCAAATTCAGGAAGTAGTGGCGGTACTGTTTGCGATAGGGCTCGCACCAGGCGCCGTCGAATTCTTGCAGGAACGGTTGGCTGCAGCGGTGAACGAGCTGCTCGACATGGACCAGATTATCCGGGGCCGGCTCGACGGCGTCCAGCACGAACAGCTCCATTTCCGAAGCGTCCACAGCCGGCGCTTCTCCAGACAAGACAAGCCTGTAGCCATTCTTGACAGAAGCCAGCGACATCGCCGAACCGCCATCCCGTAATGTCTTGTTGATTCTACTGACCGTGCTTCGAAGATTGATGCCAGCCTTCTCCGCATTCTGAGCCGGCCAGAGCGCCTCGAACAATTCCCACTTGCTGACCTCCTTCTCCGGGGGCTGCAGCAGCATATAAGCGAGCAATTCCGCACACTTCGCCGTTACCCATCGAATCGGCTCCAGGCCGCTATCCAAGTATAGTGTGAATTTACCGAATAGCTCAGCAACAACCCTTCGTTGTCCGCCGCTGCCGCCAACATCTCCGAGATGAGGCCTTCTATTTTCAATCCGTTCCAGCGTACGCTGCAATTCCTCTTCCATCAACGGTTTAAGCAAATAGTCAAGCGCATTAACCCGAAACGCGTCGATAGCGTATTGATTGTAGGCCGTTATGAACACGACCTCCATATCGAGCTTGTCCGCATATACCCGCTCCGCAATCTCCAGCCCGCTCAGCTCCGGCATTTCAATATCCAGAAACAATACATCGGGCTTCAGCGCCTGCGCCATTCCGAGAGCCTCATGAGGATTTACGCAACAGCCAATTACACTCACTCCGGCATGGACCAGCATTCGATTTACTTGTTCTACAACCAACAGTTCGTCATCTACGACCATGGCTCTCATCATTGTGCTTATCCTCCCTCTCCAACAGGTCCGGCCGTCCCTGCGCGTGAAGGAATCCGGAAGGCTACGGTCGTGCCCTTGTCCTGAACGCTCTCGATCCGCAAACCCTGCCCGTATTCATTCATTAACCGCTTATGCACGTTAACTAGGCCTATGTTTCCTTCAAGCCGCTCTGGCTTCAGAACTCGGTCCAGCTGCTCCGGTATCATCCCGACCCCATTGTCCCGGACTGCAATCAGCAAGCCGTGCGGTTCCAGCTTCGCCTGAATGAGCACCGTGCCTCCGGACAGCCGCTTCATAATGCCGTGGCGAATTGCATTCTCCACCAGAGGCTGCACAATTAATGCCGGAATCAACGTCTCCATGGAGACGCTCACATCCCATTCCACATTCAGGCGGGATCCGAACCGGGCTTGCTCCAACTCGACGTAGGATTTGGTGAGAGACAGCTCACGTTTCAGACTGACCTTGGCATGACGAGGATCAAGATCAAAGCTAAGCCGCAAAAAGTTGCTGAATTCACCCAGCAGCTTGCCTGCCCGCGCACCATCGCTGTAGCATAACGAGATAATGCTGCTTAAGGCGTTGTATACAAAATGCGGCTTGATCTGCGATTGCAGAAACAGCGTCTCCATACGTATTGCCTGCTCGACTGCTTCCCTTAATTGCAGCAGCGTTTGCACCCGGGCCAGCAGCTCCTTGCCGCTGAATGGCTTCACCAGGAAATCATTGGCTCCCGCCTCGAAGCCCATTGCAATATCGGCAGGCGAGTTGCGTACCGTCAGTAGAAGAACGGGCAGCTTGTGAAGCGGGTTCTCCTCCCGGATACGCCTGCAGACTTCATATCCTGAGATTTCGGGCATCATCACATCGAGAAGGACAAGCGACAAATCGCTGCGATGTTGCTGAATCAGCTTGAGCGCAGCCGCCCCATTGCTCGCAGTGAGAACATGATAACGACTGGATACAAATAACTCCTGAAGCACCTTGATGTTGGATGAATCGTCATCTACCAGCAGAATCTTAACCTCGCCGGTTCTCTCCGCCGCCTGTTGGTATTGATCTTCCTTCCTTGTCAATCTTGCCCCCGGCAGCAACTTCGGCTCTAGACCTGCAGCGACTTCTGTTCGGGTAGCCGAGTGTTCCCTCGGCACTGCCTTCGCCTCTGGCAGCCGCAGCTCGAACACGGAACCTTTTCCCGTCTCCGACCACTTCAGCTCCAGGTCGCCGCCCATTTGCAACGCGAGCGCCTTCGATATTTTCAGACCCAGACCGGAAGATTGAAATGCCGAAACCGCCTGATTCTCTTCATCTTGATATAAATTAACTTTGAAAAGTGCCCGTTGGCGCTCCTCACTCATTCCGGCGCCAGTATCCGCAATCGTCAGACGCAGCCAGCCTTCTTGCGACTCTGCGGTCACCGCCACGCTGCCCCGTTCCGTAAATTTCAATGCATTGCCGACCAAATTTACGATAATTTGCTTCAGGCGGTTTTCGTCAGTGAACAAATAGAAGGTTCCCGAAGGCACCTGATTGACCAGCCGAACCTGATCGTTCCTGCGCAAAAATTTCAGAACTTCAAGCGTTGCCTGTAACGTGCTGCTGACATCAAAGAACCGGTTGTGGAACATCAGGCTGCCTTGCTTCAAACTCTGAAAATCGATAATATCGTTCACCAGCGTAGACAGGCGGGTCGCCTGGCCAATGATGAAGTCCAGGTTCTCACGATGGCGCTGCGCCATCTCTTCGCCGATTTGGTCGATTACCACCTGTGCCAGATTGATAATGCCATGCAGCGGCGTCTTGAACTCGTGGGAAGTGTGAATGAGAAACTCATCCTTTTGACGATCATATGCAATCAGTTGCTCAGCCAATTGCTCAATCCGCAAGTACGCCTCGCGAACCCTCTCCGACATGAGGAACGATTGCGATAGAACAAGAAGCAGCGGAGTTACAATCATGTAATACGGGTTGTCCAGTGCCAGCTGATAACGGGTCTGCGCATATACCCAACTGACTATAAGGAAAAATAAACCCAACAAAATATAGTAAATTTGAACCCCGTTGTTCCGATTACGGAAAATCCAGCGAATAATGAAAGCAAAAAGAGTCAGGTGCAGAACGATGCCAAGCCAAAGGATATTGATTAAGTATTCGTTCGGAATTGCAATCAGTAAGGCAAGACATACATAAGAAACCCGGCTCAGCCACTTATATTCCGGGCTCTTCTTATTTTCCAGGTACAGATAGATATAGCAGGCAAACGACAAGACGGAAACGTAAGGCAGAATAAAGAGCATCTTCTGCAACAATAGAAAGGACATCGCCGGGAATAAGGTGGTCATAACGATTTCGTTATCAATGCTGAAAAACAACCCTAATGACAAACAGAATAAACTGAAAAAGAAGTGATAGGGCTCTTTCTTCCATTGCCTGAACATACCTGCGAAATAAATCCCGAATACCAGCATTGTGGTGATGACAATCATATCCGCCAGACGGGCATTATCGCGCTTGGACGATACATCTGCTGTTAAGCCAAATTCCGGCGCCTGCACCAATCCGCCTTCTAAATAACGATAGCTGGCGGTTTGAATGATGATGTCAACGGTGTCGGTATCCGCTTTGATCGTACCAAAAATCGGTAGGTTACTAGGTACAAATCGATCCTCCGACAAATCCGGCTTTCCCGTACCGCCGAGGTCCGAACCGTTTATGTAAATATGACTGGACAATCGAATTTTTTTGCCTCTAAGGCTATAGAAATCCGAATTACTAACCTTAATTTGCAGTCGATAGGTACCCGCGCCATATCCGTTGCTGGAGGAAACGATGCCCTTCCAACCTCCCGGAACCTGAATAATCCGGCGTTGCGCATCCAATGCCTTACCACTCGTGCTGAAATCTTGCGGAGTCAGCAGTTTGTTCTCATAGAACTCCCACTCTCCCCGCAGCGGTATAATTCCTTGTTTCGCAAAATCCCATTGTCTGGCGTCTAGCACCCCTGCTTGTGCTTCCGGGTACTGAGACGCACGATTTAGCCATTCGTAGATGAATAGCGAGGTAATGATGGCAAAGACAGCCAGCATGCCGATGAGAACCGTCAATTGTTTTCTCATGGAGTCCATTTCCCTTTTTCCCAATATTCATCATCGAAACATTGACTTAAATATACTACACCTTATGTCGGTTTTTCACTTTTTTTATCGAACTTAATCTAATTTGTTTTACCCATAGCGATGTTCCCTGCATTCAGCTTCCCACTTGGCTACTTCCTCCCGAACTCGGAGTGCCACCTCAGTTCCAAGCAGCTCAATGGCTCTCATTACCTACGAAAAAATTATCCGCAGCCTGTTCCGTATTCTCTCCAACGAATCCAATCGAGTGCGACCCCACTTTAAGCTGCGATTCGTCATGTCCAGCGTGCGCCGCTGCCTTCTTATACAGCTGCACGAGTGATGCATAATTCGTCGGTCTTCCACCAATGATCGCCAGCATCAACGGCAGTCCTAACAGGCCTGCGCGGATAGCTGATTCCTCTCTGCCTGCGCTTCCAGGTGACTTTATCAGAAGCTCGAATCTTGAGGAGCAATTCCAAATGCTCTTCGTACAGCTCAGCGTAACCAGACCGAATGCTCCAATTGCACTGTGCGAAAGCGATAATGGTGCAGAGCTGAGGGGCAGTACAAGAGGAGACCGCTGAGTTTTTTAAGTCCAGATTGAATATCAGTGCTGAAATGGATGAAAACGGCACGATTAAAGGAAGCGACATCATCAAAACAATAACAGGTGGAGACCTGATTACTGCGGAGAAAAAGGAAAAAGACGCTTTTCAATTCTACGGGAAAACAAAGCTTTCGGCTGCATTTTTTAATATTCAATAATACGATCCCCGAAGAACGGAGGGATAGAATGTTACTCGATAAATTAACTGCTGAGAAATCGCACATTGCCGAATGGGCGCTTGAAGGATTAGAAGAACTGTTGGGGAACAATCTGATTTTTACTGAAAGTGATGAGGCGTGTGTTTTTAAATCGCGGTACATTGCGGAATTGAATAATGTAAAAGAATTTGTTCGCGATCGATGTTGTATCGATTTGGATAATGATGAGTGCAAGGTTCATCGCAAAGTTCTCTTCCCAGCTTACAAGCAATACTGTCGGGATAATAGCTACAAGTCACAAAGCAGGCAAGAGTTTTTTGTAGAAGTCTCAAAACTTAATGTGAAGCCCGGAAAAATGAGGATCAACAGCTCTACCCCTCTGGAGGGGCTTCGGGGAATTCGATTATTAACAAATGCCGTGAGATACATTCGATCCCATGATTTGCGCCATACTTCAGCTACCTTACTCATTAATCAGGGAGTTCACGCAAAGATAATATCCGAAAGACTTGGACATGGGAATATCAATACCACTATGAACGTATACGGTCATGCATTAAGATCCGCTGATCAGTCAGCTGCTGACAAATTCGAGACAATTTTATTACGAAAACAGGGAAGGAAATAGCTTCCGTCCCCATTTCGTCCCCAACTACCCTATCCACTCACTCCAAACCCTTGTAAATCAAGGAACAAACCGCCTCCACATGCACCGTATGCGGAAACATATCCACCGGCGTCACCTCCGCGACGCCGTAACCGCCATCGACGAGCACACGCAAGTCGCGAGCCAGTGTTGAGGCGCTGCACGACACGTACACGACGCGACGCGGCTGCAGCTCGAGGATCGTCGCGAGCAGCGCCGGGTCACAGCCCTTGCGCGGCGGGTCTACGACGATCACGTCGGGGCGGACGCCCTGGCGTGTCCACTCGGGCAGGACAACCTCGGCTGGGCCTGCCTCGAAGTGCACGTTCGTCATGCCGTTTAACTCGGCATTCTTCCGTGCGTCCGCGATCGCCTCTTCGACGATCTCGACGCCATACACCTGTCCAGCGCGCTGCGCCAGGAACAGGGAGATCGTGCCGATGCCGCAGTAGGCATCGATCACCGTCTCGCCGCCTGTGAGCGCGGCGTACTCCAAAGCCTTCCCGTACAAGACTTCCGTCTGCACGGGGTTCACTTGATAGAACGATCGCGCGGAAATAGCAAATTTCACATCGCCGATATAGTCATAGATGACTTCGCTGCCCCACAGGACGCGAGTCTCATCTCCAAAAATAACATTCGTCTGTTTCACATTAATGTTATGACAGATGCTTGCGACAGCGGGCAGCGCTTCGCGAATGCCAGCAGTCCACTCATCCACGCGAGGTATCAAGCTGCCATTAGTCACAAGGACGACCATGAGCTCACCCGTGCGGAAGCCAACTTTGACGACGACGTGGCGCAGCAGTCCGAGGCCTGTCTCTTCCCGATAAGCGCGGATGCCAAGACGCGCGCCGATCTCTTTCACCCGAGCCACGACTTCGTCGTTGGACTCATGTTGAATCAGGCACTCCTCCATGTCGATGATGCGATGGCTGCCCTGCGCATAGAAGCCGCCGATGAGGCCGCCGCGCTCTTCTCCAAAAGGAACCTGAGCCTTGTTCCGATACCGCCACGGATCGGTCATCCCAAGTGTGGGATGAACAATAATGCCCTCTTCACTCAGTTCGCTGGCAACCGTCAGCTTCCCAATCCGCACCAAATTATCGACAACCTGCTGCCGCTTCACGCGAAGCTGAGCCTCATAGCTGAGATGCTGCAACTGGCAGCCGCCGCACTCCTCATAGATCACACAATCCGGCTTAACCCGATCCGGACTCACTTCCAGCACTTCCACAAGCGCAGCATAACCATACTGCTTCTTCAAATGGTTCACCCGAACAAGCGCACGCTCACCCGGCAGCGCACCAGCAACAAAAAGGGTAAAGCCATTCACACGGCCTACCCCTTCGCCATCATGGCTGATCCCAATAATCTCAGCCTCATATTGCTGCCCGATCTGTACCGGCAGATCCGCCATCCAAGCGGGCGCCGCTTTCACGGCAGCCCCGCCAGCTCTTCCCGCCTGTTGTCCCGATCTATTCCCTGCGGGCTTGCCACTTTGTTCTCTATGTTTACCTGGCCGCGAGCCAGAACTGCTTTTAGCTTTCATAATACCCTCACTTTAATCCAAATACGATAATTAAAAAATTGCTTTTCTTGGTTTTCTTGCTATTGCTTTTCTTGGTTTTGCTTTATTTTCTTAGTATTTCTATATTTTTCTTCAAATCCTACTCATCCCGATGCGAATCCTCCGCAAACCCCTTCATCTGAAAAGGCGTAGTCAACGTATCGAGCAGCTTCTTCTTATAAATCGATTGCCCCGATTCATCCACAATAATCTGCAAATGGCTCTTCAAATTCGTCATGACACAAGGCAGTGTGCCCCCGAACTCGCCATCGAGATTCAACTGGACGTAGTCCGGCGAATTGATCTCAATATGGTTCGTTTGGAAGTAAATCAGGTTCGGATCGCTCAGATGCTCGCCGCGCAGCGCAAGCGTAACTACTCGGATGAACTCCGCAAGGTTGCATTTGCGCAGAATCAATACATCGAACAGCCCATCGTTCATGCTCGCATCCGGAGCCAGCTTCTCGAAGCCGCCAACGGAGTTGGAGTTGCCGACGAGGAACATCATGACTTCGTCATGGAACTCCATTTCGCCTGCTTTGACGTACAGCTCGATAGGCTTTAGTCTAGGCAGCTTTTCGAGTCCCTTCATATAATAGGCCAACTGCCCGATCATCGTTTTGAGCTTGCTCGGGACTTCATACGTCAGCTCGGTCATCGAACCGCCACCGGCGATGTTGATGAAGTAGCGGTTGTTGATTTTGCCTACATCAATGTCGGTGGTGTGCTGCTGAACAATGAGGTCACAGGCTTGCTCCAAGTTCTTGGGAATGCCCAGCGCACGGGCAAAATCATTGGTTGTCCCCAGCGGCAGAATGCCAAGAGGCGGCCTTCCTTCGCGTTCGGCCATACCGTTCACGACTTCACAGAGAGTGCCGTCTCCGCCTGCGGCGATAATTAAGTCGAAGCCTCGGCTGACGGCCTGAGCTGCCGCAAGTGTGGCATCCCCTTCGCCGATAGTGGCGTGAGTGGATGTTTCGAAACCGCCGCGCTCTAGGCGCTGAAGAATTTCGGGTAAACGCTTTTTCATTTCTTCCCGGCCAGAAGTCGGATTATAGATCAGTCTTGCTCTTTTGACCATCGTGTCTCATCACCTGTTCGCCGTCTGAAATTTCGGAAGCTATCTGCTTCTCGATCCATTTGGATATTAGCGGACTTGGCAGCAGCGCCCGTCCATTGTATGTATATGCGAACCCCTCCATGCGAGAAGGGATAACCTTATTCGTGAAATAGCCTTCACTTAGAAAAACCGGCGCAACGACGACTTTATGATCAGGCTTTTTCTCCGCCCACCATGTCATCTTTCGTTTCACTTGATCCGGCAAAAGCATAGCGACATCCGCCTCGTCGTATCCGCCTAATGCTTTCAAGCGCTCTGCAAGCAGCTCTAAGCCTTGACGCCATTTGAGATGGAAGCCTTTCTCCTTGCTGCCATGTCCGACCAATAGGACGATTTCCTGACTGGGGGATTCGGACAGCTCTTTGATTTTGTCATAAATAATCTCAGCAATCACGGGATCATCATCAATCGGCGATGTGAAGTGGATGCGCGCCTGAATGTGAAAAGGCTCCAGATCCGTCTCCAGCAGCGGCTGCTCAACGACACCTAGGGCATAGCTGATTTCATCAATATGTGTACTCCCAGAGGACACGAACAGAGGAACGACGATCATATCCGTCACACCCTGCGCCTCTAAGCTATAGATACCATCTTGAATTAATCGCCCTTCTACCAGCTCCAGATAAGAGGCATAAATCGGAACACCCTGCGGCATTCGAACGACCGACACGGCCTCATCAACGAGCTGAACCCAGCCTTCATCCCGAGATCCGTGGCTGATGACCAACACACCATATGTACTCATACTATTCTTCCCACCCGTTCTAACCCTGCATACAATCCTATGCTAACGAATGTGTTCGCACATGTCAATTGAACCATGGGGGAAACAGGAAAAATCCCGCATTACACATGGTAACACAGGATTCTGCTCCTATTTGCCAAACCTCGCTTATCGACCTAGACGATCCAGCGTCAGCACGTAGCCGTCGTTGCCGTAGTTCAAGCATCTTTTGACCCGAGAAATGGTCGCGGTAGATGCCCCTGTTTCCGCTTCGATCTGGTTATACGTGCAGCCTTTGCGCAGCATGCGAGCAACTTCGAGGCGCTGGGACAGCGACTGAATCTCATTGACTGTGCACAGGTCATCAAAAAAGACGTAACACTCCTCTATATCCTTAAGCGTCAAGATGGCTTCAAAAAGCTGGTCTATGGCTTTATCGTTTAATTTTTTTAATTGCATACGTTGTCAACTCCCGGTAGAAAAGCAATTTGGCTTCTGAAATCAGTAAGCTCCCTGTGTAACTTTCGACACGCCGAGAATAAATCCTGCCTTTAGGATTGCGAAACGGTAAAATTTCTATGCGTTAATGAGTTAAATTGTGACAAATATCCAGACCCGTGACATTCGTCCATACCAATAGTAGGCAAGTGACATATCCTGTAGGAGACAAATCTGATAAAAAGGGTCGTGAATTCTAGTGAGTAATCCAAGACACATCATTGGCAATGGCGGTCAGCGTCCTGAAGTCCATACAAGAAGCTTAACTACTTTACCAGCCCAACTGGGGGATGGCGGCTTAGGGCAATATCCAGGTTTAGGGGGCGGATTTCCTGCTCCTTTTGAAGGAGGCGGCGGTGGATTTTTTGGCGGGGGTGCCCCTGGCGGCAACGCTGGCGGTTTTTTTGGCGGAGGCGCTCCGGGCGGTAACGCTGGCGGCGGATTCTTCGGTGGCGGCGCTCCCGCTAGCAGCTCTGGCGGTGGTGGCAATTTCCTCAGCAACCTTCTAGGTGGCGGGGGTGGATCAGCAGGCGGTTCGTCTAACCCGCTGAGCGGCTTGAATTTGAAGCAAATCTCCGGATTTGTGGAGCGTATGGGCGGGATCGACGGCATCATCGGCTCAATGGGCAAGGTGCAGAAGTTCATGACGACCTTCCAGCAAATGGCTCCCATGGTGAAGACGCTGTTTGGCTCTCTGGGCAAAGGCAAGGTAAACTCCTCCAAAGACGTAGAGGAAATCTTCAAGCCTAAACGCAAACGCCGGAAGAAATCAGGTGCTGCTCGTCGCAAACAAGGCGGTTCCCGTTCCAAAGCCGGCGGTTCAACGAAACGCAAACGCAAGTAAGATGAACTCTTTTTAGCTAAAATACAACCTGCAAGCGCGCAAAAAGCTGCCCCGTCTTGGCTATTAACCAAGAGAGGCGGCTTTCTGTCGCCTTATTACTTGCTGCGCCTGCAAAAAGAGTTTCAAGGCCTCTCGTATGACATGCTCGTCAACCACACGACCATTGTATTTTCCCGTTACATCTTGTTAGCATAGTTAACAAAATAAATCATTTACTTCTTTATTTTAATATGATAAAAATACAAAATAATTGTCATTATTTTCAATTAACACTTAGGGGACTGATAATGAATATAAATCCTAATGTATACAGCAAGGTTCTTTTTAAAATCATCCGCAGTGGTAACCGTCACATTGGATTCGGTGGTGGTTTCCATGCGTGCATTGCAGCGGTGTTCGCTCGTGCCGAGATCGTGGAGATTCTTCAAGGAGTCCTGAAGAGTTTTCCAAACCTGAGCCTGTCTATAACCTCGACAATCCTCAATGGACAAATAATCCGAATTCTCACGGCATTACGACTACGCCTGTAGTGTACTAAGGAGGAACTTATAAAGATGTCTCTGCCTAATATTGGTATGCTGGTTATAGTGCTGCACGATATCCATGGCATCACTCCGTTCATTAAAGATACATGCGAAAGAATCCAAAGTACGGGTGCAGATGTCCTATGCCCTGACCTTTATACTCTTGTGAATCCTTTTGCTTATAACAGAGGAGATAATCCACACACTTTTTTTCTTAATAACATTGGCTTTGAGCAGCCTAAAGTACGTATCTTAGAACTCATACATCCCCTTCGATCCCAATATCAGCACATCGTTGTCCTTGGATTTAGTGTAGGAGCCACAATTGCATGGCGCTGCAGCTCTGAACCACTGATAGATGGTGTAGTTGGATACTATGGATCTCGTATTCGAAATTATATGCATTCACAGCCCAAGTGCCCGGTTCTACTTCTTTTCGCCCTCAATGAGCCGGCTTTTGAACCTCTAACAATTCAAAAGCCTTTAGAGGCAATGAGTGAGCATATTGAAACTCGCTGGTATGATGCAGCACACGGGTTCGCCAATTCAGCTGGAGATAGTTACTGTCCCGAGAGTGCGGATGCTGCATGGGAAGAAGTAATGTTTTTCTTAAAAAAAATAAAAAATAGGGAAGTGTCCCTTCCAACAAATTCAGTCATCGCAACATGTTCTACCTAAAAAGCTAGATTAAGCCGGTACCTCTAATCATGCCATGGAATAAGGGAAACCACGCAGCAAAAAACCGCTCTGCTCATTGAAAACCAAGCAAAACGGTTTCTTTCCCTCATCGTTACTCCATCTTCAGCTGCGTACCCTCCGGCACAATCTGAACCCACGTGTTGCCCGGCAGCAGCGGCACTTCCTTGCCCTTATCGTCATAAGCGCGCAGCAGACCGTTCTTGCGCTCCCATGTAATCTGCTGGGACTTGCCCTCTTGCAGGATGAGCCCTTTGTTCGGTCCAAATACGTCGACTTCACGGCGTCCCTCTTTATCGACGATCTTGTGCTTGCTTTCTAGCACGAGTAAGTTCTTCGTTTGCAGCTGTTTGCCGGTCTCTTTATCGACATGCGGCTTGCCTTCCATGCTGCGCTTGTACACACCAGCGGCTGCATCATAGTCGTAAGAAACAAAGTACCCTTGCAGATACGGGATTTGAATATAAGATACGGCTGCGCCGGTTAATGGACTTGTACCTTCCTTGGCAAAAGTGAGCAGCGGTCCGTTCCATTCCGAACGGAAATTGTGCGCCTTAGCGCCCTGTTTCATTTTATCCACAGAGGTATAGAGATTGTGCGGCGCCTTGCGTTCAGTCGAGCGCCAGTAATAGGCGCCGTCGCCATACACTTCATCGAGATGGGACAGCTTGCGGCCAGCCATCATGTCCATCGCTTCCTGGCTCCACCCGGCATGCACGATCACCGCATCAAGCGCATCGCCGATCTCTACGAAATAAGGACGAATGCTGCGCACCGGACCAATGGTTTCCGCCGGGTTACTCTGGAACACCGAGACGAATCTGGTAATCTCGCCCTCTGCGAGAATTTCATAGACGATGTCCGCTTGATCGAGGCCGGTTTGCGGCCTGGCTTGCGGCGCATTTTCGACCATGACCATGAAGGGCCGGGTTTTCACTTCCGTATCGGTTGGCAACCCGGTTAACGGAAACTTGAACGGCAGCGTCGTTTCGACGGCTGTTGATGCCGGTTTGGCTGTCGGTGAAGCGGCGGCAGACGGTGTTCCCACAGCCAGCGGGCTGTTCGTTGGCACGGAAGCAGGCGTATCGCCGCAACCTGCAAGGGCTATGACAGAGCATCCAAGGACAAGCCAGGTGCTAAGACGATGAGTACGGAAAGTTGGCAATGATTTCAACGGGGCTACACCTCTTCTTCTAAAATAATTCTATCGTTCTAGTAAATAGATATGCTAGGGATCAGAAAAATAGAAGCCTTTTGTGCCATGCGGCTGAAAAGAGAGTTGGTTCCTGCACGATGATTCGGTATAGTAGAGGGAGAGACTGAACTTAATTTGCCTTTGACAAAGGGGGCTTCGCCATGACCAAGCCAACCGATGAGCCCGCCATCGTTTTGTTCGATGGAGTTTGTAATTTATGCAGCGGAGCCGTGCAGTTCATCCTGCGGAACGACCCGAAGGGGATTTTCCGCTTCGCGTCCTTGCAGTCAGACAGCGGCCTTAAGCTGCTCGAGCAGCACGATCTGCCAACGGACATCCTCAGCACGATTGTCCTGATTGAAGGCGGCCGTGCCTATACACGTTCAACGGCAGCGCTGCGCATTGCCCGGCGACTGCGGGGCGCTTGGCCTCTGGCCTACGCAGCGATTATTATTCCTGCTCCGCTAAGGAATCTGGTTTATGCTTTCATCGCGCGCAATCGCTACCGCTGGTTCGGAAAGTCCGAGACGTGCATGCTGCCGAGGCCGGAGTTCAAGATGCGCTTTTTGGATTAGCAGCTGTCGCGTATCCATGCAGATTGCGGCCTCTCAACGCCGCTTTTTGCCTCCAAACATCCAGCAGCACAAGCTCAGCGTGCCCATCTGAAAGCTGTGATGCAGCAGCTTCGCTCTGCGTGTCGTATCTGCCGCGCCCAGCGCCAGCAGCAAAGGCACAAAATGCTCCGGCGTCGGAACCGCCTCACGCACATTAGGCGCTCTTTCATCATACCGTATCAGCGCCTCTAAGTTCCACGTCTCCAGCTGCTCCGCCAGCCACTCGTCAAATTCCACAGCCCATACCTGCGGTACGGGGTTATTCCGATCCAGACGCCGAAGATTATGAACCGTGCCTCCACTGCCAAGAATCAGAACCCCCTCATCCCGCAAGGGTCCCAGAGCTGCACCGATCCGATAGTGCTCTTCCGCCGTCAATCGCGGATTCACAGAAAGCACCACCACAGGGATCTGCGCATCCGGGTACATAATCATCAGAGGGGCCCATGCCCCATGATCCAAACCCCTCTCGTCATCGAGCTCACAGCGAATGCCCTCTTCTTGAAATAGCTGTTCTATATGCAAACTAAGTGTCAAATCTCCTTTAGCCGGGTATTCCATACTATACAATCTTTCCGAAAAACCCTTGAAATCATAGATCATTTCAGGCTGAATGGCAGCACTGATTTTCTGCACGCTGCTTTCCCAATGCGCGCTGAACAGCACGATCGCCTTCGGCATGGGAATACTTTTGGCCAGCTTCTGCAGAAATTCGGTATAAGCATGCTGCTCGATCACCAAGCTCGGGGTACCATGGGCTACGAAAAATGTTGGCAGCATCGCACGCCCTCCTTTTCCATATGGGAATATCTTCCTATGGCTACATTATACGCTTTTGTGCATCTTTTTAATTTAAAAAATGAGGCGGTTGGCTAAGGGGCGAAGGATAAGGGCGAAGGACAAGGCGAAGGACACGGTGGCAGAGGGACAGGCGGACGATAGCGAATATGAGAATAAACCGGCTAGCTAGGAGGAAGAGGAACTAGAGTACGCTATTTTGGGTTAAACTGCTTATTTTCATGCTCAAAGGGAACTCTGATCCACTAATTTCTCGTTTAGACCACAATTTAGCATGAAATCGAGCAAATAAGGGAACGACGTTCCCTTTGAGCTGCTTTTGACGCAAAATCCGCGAATTAGAGGATCGTAGTTCCGTTTCGTCGTCTTTGGGGACTTCATCGGCATACTTCCATTAGGGGGAGTGGGCAATTTAATGCTGAGACAGCCGTTAGACCTCTCAGCGATATTTGCTACTTTGACTATCCTGTCACTCACTTTTTAGCGTACTCAGCACACTCTTGCGGAGACTTCCACCCATTCTTACCTGAGACGGCCCTTGGGCCTCTCAGCAAAGTTTTGCTACTTTGGCTACCCTATCACTCACTTTTTGGCGTTCTCAGCACACTCTTGCGGAGACTTCCACCCATTCTTACCTGAGACGGCCCTTGGGCCTCTCAGTAATATTTGCTACTTTGACTACCCTATCACTCACTTTTTAGCGCTCTCAGCACACTCTTGCGGAGATTTCCACCTGCTTAACCGAAGGCAGCGGCAGAGGTCTACCTGCTCTGCAAAAACTGTTCAATGCCATCTGCAATGCCTTTAGCCAGCTTCTTCTGGTAGCCCTCCTCCGACATCAGTTCGTCTTCTTCGGGATTCGTCATGAAACCGAGCTCGACCAAGACGACGGGTACTGTGGACCAGTTAAAACCGGATAAATCGCTGCGCGCAGACAGTCCTCTTCCAGACATGTCCGTTGCAGCCTTTAATCGTTCCAAAAGATAGCCCGCCGCCTCACGGCTGTCGGCTGCAATCGGCTTCACCGCCGCGACGGAAGCGGACGGATACAAAACCGAAAACCCCCTGGTCTTCGGCGAGCCATCCCCATCTGCATGAATGCGCACCGCGAGTGCGGCTCCGGCCTCATTGGCCATCTCCGCGCGCTGCTTGTTGCTGATATCCACGTCGTTTGTCTCACGTGTCATAGCAACCTCAATGCCTCGGCTGATCAGCTCGGCCTTGATCAACAAGGAAACCTCCAAGTTGAGCACATATTCCGGTTTCTTGGTACTTACGCCAACCGTGCCGGAGCTGACTGCCGGCTTCGTTTCCTTCACATCAGGGCCGACTTGCTCGGGGGTAGGATTCCCTTTGCGCTGATGTCCCGGGTCAAGCATGACCAACCTGCTGTTACCAGCAGCCGTTTTCTTCTGGGCATCAGCAGTAGGCTCTGATTTAGGTGCAGGCGTCGGCTTCACTGTTGGCTCCTCCAAGGGAGTTGGGCTCGGTGCCGCAACGGACTGAACAGCCGCCATGCTTGCGGCAGGCTTGGTATCATCACTGGCAGATAGCTGAGCAGGATCAGCCGGTTTATCCGCAGGTATCGCTGCACTCGATTCAGCTTCTATGGCTTGCGCTGATGTACTTGTCTTTCCCGATGGGATTAAGCTGCCAAAACCAAAACTATAACTGCAAACAGCAACCAACACACAACCGATAAGCAGCGTAGCGCTGAAGAGTACTACTCGTTTCTTCTGATTTCTTGCCTTTTTCACACAACTGCCCCCATCTCTCTACTCTTACTTAAAGCAACTTAGTTTCTTGCTACATTCGTTTCATAACTTGTAATTTCCTGCTAGAAGCTGCAGTATGCATGAATCCAGCCATTACTGCCAAAACTATCCTAAAGGAATTACCGAAGGAGGCACACATATGGAAAACCTCTGGAACTTCATTATTCATGAGTGGCAGTCCATTGCATTACTTGTAGGTGTACTTTTTGCCATATGGTTTGTTTATAAACATAAAGATAAGCTGATCCGGGGCACCAATGATAAAAAATAAGCAGACCTCATAGAAGACAGCTACTACACACCACTTCTCCCATTTTGCGAAGCACGATCAGCTTGCCATTCATCGTATTTGTCACATTTTCGAGTTGCTGCTGCATCTTCCCCGATCTCGTTATTAATCAATCTGTACTGTGCTCGTACATCCCTCTAGCTTTCGGCATCATTTACAAAACAAAAACAACCTCCCAAAGATTAAGAGGTTGTTTGGTATACAATCATTTCAAAGCTTATCTTCTGCTTATTTCAAAGCTTTCATCGCAATATCCGTCCGGTAATGCTTCCCGTCAAAATGAATCCGATCCAAGTCCGCATAAGCTTTCTGACGAGCTTCGATGATATCTTTGCCGATTCCTGTGATGCCCAGAACGCGCCCGCCATTGGTGACGATTTGACCGTCCTCAATAGCTGTCCCCGCGTGGAACACAAGGGAATCCTGCACTTGATCCAGCCCTGTAATCGGCAGACCTTTCGGGTAAGCGGCCGGATAGCCAGGCGAAGCTACAATGACACAAACCGCCGCATCCTCGCTCCACTCGATCGGCTGCTCCGCCAACGTACCGTTGTTGATGGCAAGGAAAATATCAAGCAGATCGGTTTTGAGCCTTGGCAAAATAACCTGTGTCTCCGGGTCGCCGAAGCGCGCGTTGAACTCAATCGTTTTCACACCATTCGGAGTCAAAATCAGACCCGCATACAACACGCCCTTGAACGGTCGGCCTTCTGCGACCATGGCATCAGCCGTAGGCTGTACGATGTTCTTCAATGCTTCCTGCACAATGGATTCATTGATATGCGGCAGCGGGGAGTAAGTGCCCATTCCGCCCGTATTTGGCCCTTTATCGTTGTCAAACACAGGCTTATGATCCTGCGAAGGCACCATCAGACGAACCGTTGAGCCATCGACAAAAGCCAGCAAGGACATTTCTTGTCCAGTTAGGAATTCCTCAATGACGACGCTCGCGCCGGATTTCCCGAACACTTGATCCACCATAATATCTTTAAGCGCAGCTTCCGCTTCTTCCATCGTCTGAGCGACCGTCACACCTTTACCGGCAGCCAAGCCATCAGCTTTGATTACGATTGGCGCTGTTTGGCTGCGCAAATAAGCAAGTGCCGGCTCATAGGAGTCGAAAGATTCGTAAGCAGCTGTAGGAATGCTGTATTTTTTCAAAAGCTCTTTCATGAAAACCTTGCTGCCTTCAATAATCGCCGCATTCGCGCGTGGTCCGAAAGCTTCGATCCCTTTGGACTCTAGATGGTCAACCAGCCCGGCAGCTAACGGATCATCAGGAGCTACCATCACAAGATCAATCGCTTGCTCCTTCGCAAATGTACTGATTTCATCGAATTGCAGCTCCGTAATGGGCACGCACTCTGCTAACCCGGCAATCCCGCCGTTCCCCGGTGCGCAGAACAATTTGCTGATTTTTGGGCTTTTGCTCAGTGCCCATACAATCGCGTGCTCGCGCCCGCCTCGTCCAATAACTAATACCCGCATGGTTTATACCCCTCTCATGGGGAATGCCCACGGTCTCAGAAACGATCGTGAGCATTCTCAGTTGTTTTAGTGTTTAAAGTGACGTACGCCTGTCATGACCATGGCAATGCCATTTTCGTTGGCAACGCGAATGGACTCTTCGTCCTTGATGGAGCCGCCTGGCTGAATAACCGCCGTAATGCCAGCTTTTGCTGCCATTTCAAGCGTGTCGCCCATAGGGAAAAATGCATCGGAAGAAAGCACGGAGCCTTTCGCTTTGTCGCCAGCTTGCTCGATAGCAATTTTGGCTGCGCCGACACGATTCATTTGACCAGCGCCCACGCCAACCGTCATATCGTCAGCAACGAGTACGATCGCGTTGGATTTAACGTGCTTAACTACTTTCCATGCAAAAAGCAGCTGTTTCATCTCTTCGGCTGTCGGCTGACGCTCGGACACGACTTTCAGATCCGCTTCAGTCAGTTGGTACGCATCGCTATCTTGCACGAGCATGCCGCCTTCGACCGTTGTAACCACTGGCTGCGCTTTGCGACCAGCGATTGTATCTAAGCCGCTTACTTTGAGCAGGCGGATGTTTTTCTTTTTGGACAGAATATCGAGTGCTTCCGGTGTAAAATCAGGCGCGATGACGATTTCCAGGAAAATCTCATGCAGCAATTGCGCTGTCGCTTCATCAATCGCACGGTTCGCAGCTACGATGCCACCGAAGATGGACGTTGGATCTGCGTTGTACGCTTTGGTGTAAGCTTCAAGCACGTTTGTACCGATACCAACACCGCAAGGATTCATATGCTTAACGGCCACAACAGCAGGCTCGCTGAACTCTTTTACAATTTGGAGCGCTGTATTCGCATCGTTAATATTGTTGTAGGATAACTCTTTGCCATGCAGCTGTTCAGCCGTCGTGATATTGCCGGCAGCTGCATTCGGCTTGCGATAGAAAGCTGCGCTTTGATGCGGGTTCTCACCGTAGCGAAGATCCTGCATTTTCTCATACGTTACTGTGTAGCGCTCTGGGTAAGGCTCGCCTTGCAGGCCAGTCAAGTAGTCGCCGATCAACGCATCGTAAGAACCAGTGTGACGGAATACTTTGGCCGCTAAACGTTTGCGCGTTTCCAGCGTCGTGTCGCCCGTTTCTTGGACTTCTTCCAACACCTTGGCGTAGTCAGCAGCGTCTACAATAACAGATACGAATGCATGGTTTTTGGCTGCGGAACGAAGCATGGTAGGCCCACCGATATCGATGTTCTCAATCGCATGATCATACGTTACATCCGGCTTGGCAATCGTCTCAGCAAAAGGATACAAGTTCACGACAACCAGATCAATATAATCCAATCCGAGCTCTTTCATGCTCGCTTGGTGCTCTTCATTGTCACGAACCGCAAGAAGCCCGCTGTGTACCGCAGGATGAAGCGTTTTGACGCGGCCATCCATGATTTCAGGGAATCCTGTAACCTCGGAAATACCTATAACCGGTACCCCTTTTTCCTTCAACAAACTTTGCGTACCGCCTGTAGAAATAATCTCAACGCCCAACTTCGCCAGCTCGCCCGCGAATTCAACGATGCCTGTCTTGTCGGACACGCTGATCAGTGCTCTTTTGATTGCCACTATGCTTCCTCCCAGAAAATGAATTTATATATCGTTTACGAGTGCTTTTAGCGTTGAAAAAGGAAAATGATTTCGGCTTAGCAGAAAGGTGCCCCATTAAGGCCATTAATCAGCCTTAAAGCAGCCAATTCTGATCAGCTGCCTGACTTAGGGCTGTAGAACAGCCTTAACCTCGGCCTAACTCCGCCTCTTGAGGGAAAACCGAATCTTTAAGGCCGTTAATCAGCCTTAAAGCAGCCAATTCTGATCAGCTAGCCTGACTTGGGGCTGTAGAACAGCCTTAACCTCGGCCTAACTCCGCCTCTTGAGGGAAAACCGAATCTTTAAGGCCATTAATCAGCCTTAAAGCAGCCAATTATGATCAGCTGCCTGACTTGGGGCTGTAGAACAGCCTTAACCTCGGCCTAACTCCGCCTCTTGAGGAAAAACCGAATCTTTATGTATCTGAGTCAATAGAGTGGACACAAAAAAGAGCTAAGAAGTTAGTTTTGTTTGCTTGTAAAACTGCGATTCGAATTTGTCTGGAGACAAATAGCCGAGCTTGCTGTGCGTACGCTTC
>NZ_JABMKZ010000068.1 GCF_013204855.1 Paenibacillus alba
CGGACGGCTTTAAGGCCGAAAAACAGCCTTAAGTGCTTGAAATGCTCGCTTCACGAGCCCATTGCCGATCTGTAGGCTCGTTTTTCGGCCTTACAGCGAGCGGATGGCCTATTCGGGCGGATTTAGGGCCGCGAAACAGCCCTAAATCCTTGCAAGGCCCTCTTCGCTGGGCCATTTCCCGTCTGTAAGCTCGTTTTTCGGCCTTACTGCGAGCGGGCGGCCCTTTTCGGACGGCTTTAGGGCCGAAAAACAGCCTTAACTCCTTGAAATGCTCGCTTCACGCGCCCATTTCCCATCTGTAAGCTCGTTTTTCGGCCTTACTGCGAGCCGGCGCTCTATTCGGACGGCTTTAAGGCCGAAAAACAGCCTTAACTTCTTGAAATGCTCGCTTCACGCGCCCATTCACCCGCTTCACGAGCCCCTTCGCCACTGTAAGCACATCTCTCCCAAACACAAAAAAAGGCAAAGCGAGTTTCCCCGTCTTCACCTTTTTCAAGTCAGCTATTATTTCCAAGCATCCAATTTACGAATAGCTGTAATGGCAGCATCAATCTCCCGCTCAATGGCGCCGGAAACGACATCCGTATGCGGGTCGTAAACTTCTCTTAAATCGGCATCCGCATAGCCATCCAATGCAACAATGGCTCCTGCACGCACGCCGCGAAGCGAGGCAATGATGTAAAGAGCAGCTATTTCCATCTCAACGGCAATCGCACCCGCTTGCTTGTACTTCGAATGAGGGAATTCCTCCACCCCTTGGAAGAAAGCATCCAAGGTGACTGTAATCCCTTTTTGAACCAGACCGTCTGTCTCCTGCGCAGCTTCAAACAGCGCTCGCACTACGTCCTGATCGGCTACCGCTGGAAAACCAAGCGGAACTAACTGGCGTGTCAGTCCTTCTTCGCGGACCGCGGCAGTACTGACAACTAGACTCCCAGGCGGCACATCTGCCGAGTAGGAGCCTGCTGTTCCGACACGGATCAAGGTCTTCACGCCGCCTTTAATCAGTTCTTCAAAGCAGACCGCTGCCCCCGGGGACCCTACACCATGACTCACAACCGTAATCGGAATGCCAGATGATTCGCCGACAAAAGTCCGGTATTCCCGGCTGAAGCTCAGCTCGCAGACATTGTCTAATTTGCGCGAAATGGCTTCCGCTCTGAAGGGATCTCCACATACGATCGCATAAGGTGCGAGATCTTCCGAATTCACTTGTAAAATAGATAATCGCATATTAATCAAAATCCTTTCTTACCCATTCATCCTCGGGTATGGGAATATCTTCTCCGGAGAAACGCTGCTCTTCAAAAGGAGCTGCGATATTATGAAAGCCGTTGCGTTCCCAGAACCCTTCGCGGTCCTCTTCCATAAACTCAAGGCCTTGAATCCATTTGGCACTTTTCCAGAAGTAAAGATGAGGGACTACGAGCCGCAGCGGCCAGCCGTGCTTAGGCGTGAGCGGCTTGCCGTCAAACATCATCGCCAGCAGTACATGATCACCCATAAGATCAACCAGTGGGACATTGGTCTCGTAATCATTGTCTGCATGCAGCATGACATACTTGCCTTCCGGCTTAACATCTACAAGCTTGAGGAAATCACGGAAAAGTATGCCTTCCCAAACGGTATCCAACTTCGACCACCGAGTCACACAATGGATATCGCAGACGACCTGAGTACGAGGCAAAGCGAGCAGCTCTTCATAGCTAAACGACTTTTCCTCGTTCACCTGACCGAAAACGCGCAGCGACCATGCCGCCATATCGTAATTGGGTACTTCACCTTCATGCAGAATAGGAAAACGATCCGTCACAACTTGTCCAGGCGGAACCCGGTGCACAAGCTCTTCCGGAATATCTACAGCGGGAATTTGCATGCGCTTAATACGCTCCGCTTTGCTGTCTTTTGCCATCTGTTCATCCTCCTAAGCGTTGATCTTATTGAGCCGCTTGCTTCATCCTTGCAGAAGCAAGCTTTATCTGGAGCTGCCGTTTGCTTTTTGCGCGTCTGCCAAATAATTGCTTTTGCGGAAAAACAGCATAGCCAGCAAAGTCACGATGTAAGGCAGCATTTGCGTGAAATGCGTTGGTAAAGAAAACCCTTGCAGCCTTATACTGAAAGCATCCATTAAGCCAAATAGCAAACTGGAAGCCATAACGCCAATCGGATTGGCTTGTCCCAGCATCGTAGCAACAAGCGCGATAAATCCTCTTCCGGCCGTCATCCCCTCGGTAAACATGGTCACTTGACCAAGCGACAGCTGGGCGCCTGCCAAACCGCATAGAACTCCGCAAATGAGCACAGCCAAATATTGCATGCGATTTACCTTGATGCCAATGCTTTTGGCGGCTACAGGATTTTCACCAACTGCAACCAAGCGAAAGCCCAAAACAGATTTGAAGAGGAAATATTGCAGGGCGAAAACAAGAATGAATGCCAGATAAACAAGTGGGGAATGTCCGGAAATAATACCTCCGATAACAGGAATATCCTGAATGTAAGGGAGGTTGACTTTGGGCAGGCCAATCATATTTTTATCATAAAAGGCACCTTTTACGTGAAAAATCGCTTTTAAGCAAAAAGCCGTCAAGCCTAAGGCCAGAAAGTTAAATGAAATCCCGACAACGATCACATTGGCCTGCAAATGAATACTCATATAAGCGAAAACAAGTGAGAATAACATGGTTACGGCAACAGCGATTAGAACAGCTACATACACATTGCCGGTATAGAAATTACCTACGATAGCGGAGAAGGCGCCGACCAATACGAAACCTTCAAGACCCACATTGAACAAGCCGACTCTTGAACAGATCGCCCCGCCGAGTGCCGCAAGCAGAATTGGAGCTACCATTCGAATCATCGAGTTGAATAAAGACACATCAAGAAGATGCTGCATCGCTCTTGCCTCCTTTCCGTCGTTTCCATAGGGTGTAACTGAACTTGGCTGTGACAAACAAAATCAGCAAGGATTGAATGACACTGGAAATTTCCAGCGGAATGCTCGTATTTCGCTCAACACCCATGCCTCCCGTTTGCAGCGCAGCCAGAAGAACCGCAGCAACCGCTGTACCCAATGGATGGGCACCTGACAGCAATGTCGCCATAATGCCAGACCACGCATAACCCGGGTTCGAAATCATGCCATCGGTATACCTGTACTGCATGCCCAGAACCTCAATGGCTCCGGCAAGTCCAGCAAAGCCACCGCTGACAAACATGCTGGTCAGCATCATTTTCCTTCTATTGACACCGCCGTAAGCCGCAAATAAGGGATTATATCCCAGCATGCGGATTTCATAGCCGGCCACTGTGTATTTAATAAATAAATAGAGCAGAATCGCGAGTCCGATCGCAATGATAAAGCCGGCATGTATGCTCATCCCTTGAAATAATTTGGGCAGCCAAACCGCTTTATCCACCATCATCGTTTGGGCAAGCGCAGCTGAGCCTGTCTTGTCTTTGAGCGGATAAGCGACCAAATAACCGGCAAACAGCGCGGCAATATAATTGAGCAGCAGCGTTGTAATAATCAAATTCATTCGAAATTTGGCATCCAGCCAACCTGCAAAGGCGGACCAAATCCCACCCGCAGCGATACCGCCAAGTATGGCGACGAGTAATTTGAACAGCGGTGGTCCTGGCACATAAAGGGCAAGCAGTGCGCTGGATAAAGCGCCTAGAATCATTTGTCCTTCAGAGCCCATATTGAAGAATCCAGCGCGAAAAGCAATCGAAACTCCAAGGCCTACCAGGATTAGGGGTGTAGCCCGAGTCAATGTATTTGTCAAGAAGTAGAAGTTGCCAAATGCCCCTTTCCACATCTGCGCATACGTATCGGGAATGGACCCGCCAATTAACGCAATAGCAATCGCGCCACCGAGTAATCCAATGATGACGGCAAGCAGCGGTTGCATCCAAGCGCTTATAGGCCATCCACGTTTAAGCATTTGAATCTCCTCCTGCCATCCATAAGCTAATTTGCTCTTCTGTTGCATTCTTGGCAGACAATTCTCCTGCTATGCGTCCTTCGTACATAACAAGAATGCGGTCAGACAGCTTGAGAATCTCGGTTAATTCAGAGGATACTAGCAAAATAGCTCCCTGTTCATCCCGTTTTCTAAGCAGCTCTTCATGGATAAACTCCATAGCGCCGATATCTACGCCACGCGTCGGTTCTGCCGCAATTAAAAAAGGCTGATTCTGCGCAATTTCTCTAGCGACAATTAGCTTTTGCAGATTACCGCCAGACAGGTACTTTACCTTCGTTTCCTGTGAGCCTGCTTTAATCTGAAACTGCTGAATGAATCGATCCACCATATGTCGCAGCTCTTTTCCTTGCAAGAAGCCCGAGCGGCTTCGGGTTTTGTGATGCCCCATCGTACCGTTGTCCAGCACGGTGCCCTCTTTCGCTGCTCCCCATTGATACCGATCTTCCGGGACATGCGAAAGCCCAATCTCTCTAATTTCACGAACGGTACGTCCTGTCACATTTTGCCCCAAAAGATGAATTTCTCCTTGATCGATGGGTAGAAGACCTGAAATTGCTTGAATCAATTCAGACTGCCCATTCCCCGAGATGCCAGCAATGCCAACGATTTCTCCAGCCTTGATTTGTAAATTCACGCGATCGAGCACCGGTTTGCCTTTGGCTCCGAGGATAGATATATTCTTCACTTGAACAACTGTTTCTCCAAGCTTCACTTGTCTTTTGGCAGATTCCAAGAGGTCTCTGCCTACCATCAATTTGGAGAGCTCTTCTACACTTGTTGCCGCAGCCTCTAAGGTACCCGTGATCTTCCCGTCACGCAGAACGGTAACCCGATCGGCAATTTCCATCACTTCATGCAGCTTGTGCGTAATAATGATGAAGCTTTTCCCCTGATTCGCCAAGCTCCTCATGATGACAAGCAATTCCTTCGCTTCAAGCGGTGTCAGCACGCCGGTAGGCTCGTCCAAAATAATGATATCAGCACCTTGATATAGCACTTTCAGAATTTCCACACGCTGCTGCAAACCAAGCGGGCATTCGGCGACCTTCTTGTGTGGATCAATCGGCAGACGATACTTGGCACATAGGTCCTCCACTTGCTGAACGGCCTTTTTGCGGTCAAAGGCCATGCCAGTCTTCGGCTCGTTGCCAATCACGATATTTTCAGCCACGGTAAAAGAAGGAAACAGCATGAAGTGCTGATGCACCATGCCGATTCGATGACGAATGGCTTCCGTTGGATTCGTAAATAAAACTTCCTTGCCATTCAAAAGAATACTGCCTGCCGTAGGCTGCTCCATGCCGTACAAGATGCGCATTAGCGTTGTTTTGCCGGCACCATTTTCCCCGACTAATGCATGGATCTCACCTTGACGCAGCGAGAAATCAACGTTTGAATTCGCTGTTAAATTGCCATATGTTTTCGTTATTTGACGCATTTGAAGCAGCATAACGGTTATTCGCTCCTCTACCTAGACATGAGGAAACTGTTTACGTCACCGTAAACAGTTTCCATGGGCAATATGCGATTATTGTGCTAATTATTTGACTGGATTTTCTACTTTCACTTTACCAGAAACGATATCATCACGTATAGCTTTAACTTTCGTAATCACGTCTTGTCCAACAAACGGACTAAGCGCTGATTTGGTTTCTTTCGTTACGAAGGTAAGACCAACGCCATCTTCTTTCAAGCCATAGTCAACAGAACCGAATTTGAAAGTGCCGTTAACGAAATCTTTCACGGTTTGGTAAGCAACAGCATCCGTTCCTTTTAATTGGGAAAGCACAATGTGCTCAGGATCTGTCACCGTACGGTCGATATCTTGTCCGGATGTATAGAAGCCTTTTTCTTTCGCTGCTTCAAAAACGCCGAGATCGCCTACTGCCGATGCGCCGGCAATAAAGTCTGCGCCTTGAGCAAATTGCGTCAACGCCAATTCTTTGGCTTTCGCTGGATCTGTGAAGGAACCTACATAGTTAACGATGAACTTCGCGTTCGGGTTCGTTGCTTTCAAACCTTCTTGGAAACCAACTGTATATTTCTTGATAAGCGGGATATCAACCGCTGCAACCATACCTACCACATTTTTCTTAGTAGCTAGACCCGCAGCTGCTCCTAATAGATAAGAAGCTTCATGCTCACGGAAAACGACACTGCGAACATTCGGAAGATCAACAACGGTATCGATAATCGCAAAGGATTTCTTCGGATTCTCAGCAGCAACTTTTTTCAGAGCATCTTCGGATTCGAAGGAGCTTGTAATAATCAAATCATAATTATCTGCAACGGCAGCGCGCAGGTTTTGCTCAATTGCGCTTGCATCCGTAGATTCAACCGTTTTCACAACAACGCCAAATTCTTTACCTGCCTTTTTCACGCCTTCATCTTCTTGGGCAAAAAATGGATTCACACCGATCTTCTCTGGAGTAATCAGAATAACTTTTTTATCCGATTTCGCTGCAGGAGTTTTGGACGCCTCGGAAGTTGCCGGCGCATCCGATGTTTTGGGTGCAGCTGTGTCCGTTTTGGCCGTTGCGCAACCTGTCATCAGTACCGTTACGGCAAAAAGGGAAATTAATGCTTTTTTCATTATGTATCTCTCCTCTGTGTTTCTCCACGTATATTTAAAGACTCTGTAAAGATCCTACTAAATAACTCGGATTCAGTCAAAGGTTTTATTTACTATTTTCGACAAAAAGCAACAAATGTGTGAATATCGTTTCGTAACAGAAATAGCATTGACACAAAGTCGTTTCCTTGTTATATTTCTATAAATCATACTATTCCTATAAGATTTAAAAAGACGGAGGATTGCTTCTATGAAACCTTTACACACATTAAAACTTGTACGCGCTGTTGCTTTGTCAGCTGTACTCGTGTCTTCCATTTCGGCCTTTAGCCCATCGGTACTAGCCGCTGAGTCCAGCAGTTCTGCTTCTACGCACAAGCAATTCCTGAATGACCATTTTAACGTGCATTTGTCTTCAACTCTCACCAAAGGTGATTTCATCAACGCCGTTAACAGCATTCTTAAGCTGAAATCCAGCCAGCCCGAAAGCAAATTTTCCGATGTGCAAAAGGATAGTCCTTATTACCAAGCTGCCCAAGCGCTAGCTGAAAAAGGCATTCTGACCGGAACCACCTTGCAAGGTGATGCTCCTCTTACAGAACTGCAAGCGGTTTTTATTGCCCTCAAAGCAGCAGGTATTAAAGAACTGGCTTATACTTATAAAGAAGACAAAGTCCAAACAGCTTTAGCTAAAGTACATATCGATTACAAAAGCAATGCATCCCTTAACCTGCAAGGCGCACAGGAGCTGGCAGCTGCGATTGACACCAATCTGCTTCCTTCGGAAAGCTTCTCTTCCTTCGATTTGAATGCTCCCGCTGACAGTCGTTTCGCCGAAGAGCTGTTGGGCAAGGTGTTATCCTTCCAAGGTTTGGATAAAAATTATATCGGAACAACGACGGATGGTGATATTTTTGCCAAAGTGAACCAAGCTTGGAAAACGGAAGATCTCATTACGGCCAGCGAATTGCGGGCAGTTTTCGATGACGCTTTGAAGAAAAACCTGGTCACGGGCTACAACTTGAAAGATGCGCGTTTTGATGCGAATTTCGATAAGAAGCTTTCCCTTACTTATGGTCATTCCGACATCACCCATGCTATTCAACTGATTGGCCTGCTCCGCAGCGAAAACATCCATGCCAAAGTTCAGTTAGAACCAAAAACTTCCGCCTTCATCTATTTGAAGGAATGGGGCGAGCCGACCCAATCCGACGACTATCAAGTTGTCCAAATTGAGAACGGCAACTTTATCGCCTATGCCAAAGAGTATGACATCGAATTCGAATTCGACAATGCTGAACAAAAAGATCAGTTCCAGCAAGTTATCCTCCAGTATGCCAAAAAGAACAGTGATGATCAATCCGGTCTTATCTATTCCTCTTGGTGGCAGCCTCTCTACTATTCGTTAACTGAGCTCAAAGACTACCAAGTGATCTCCAATAACAAAATCAGCAAAGGGCATTACTATGCACAATCTTTCTCATTAAGCGATAAAGCTGCCGATGTTGTAGAAGGCATTAAGAAGATTAACCCTAGTCTCACGGTTGATTCCTATAAGTTCTGGGTTGATGCGCCATTCTATCATTACCTGTTGGGTGATTTTAAATAAAACAGGCGAAGCAGATAGAAAGTCTGATTGAAGAGCCTGCCCCAAAGATAACCTTGGGGCAGGCTCTTTGTGAGTCCGCCACCGTAACGGCCGTCTTGGAGGTGGAGAGGCTGCGGATTGAGGCTGCGGTGGCAGAGAGAGGCAGGCTCGAGCTGGAATTGCAGCTATTCGCTGCTGCTGACGCACTGAGACTGCCGAAAAGGCAGGCTCAGCGGTAGATCAGTTGCTCTCAGCCCTTGAGACTGCCAAAATGGCAGGCTCGCGCCGGAAAAGCAGCTATTCGCTGCTGCTGACGCACTGAGACTGCCGAAATGGCAGGCTCGGCGGTAGATCAGCGGCTCTCTGCTTCTGAGACTGCCAAAAAGGCAGGCTCCCTCTGGATTTGCAGCTATTCGCTGCTGCTGACGCACTGAGACTGCCGCACCCCCCCAAACAAAATAGCCTTCAACACCACGATGGCCGTGGAGATGAAGGCTATTTTTGCTAACCGACCAGCCGTATCGACTTACACTTCTTCCGGATGATGCTGATGATGCTCCACGATGATTGCTGCTTCCATTAATTCTCGCATTACATCGGATTGCAACTGTGGATTAATATACATCCCTTTGATAAACAGCTGCCCCTTTTCACTGGACGTATACCGGGGCGGTATTTTATTTAAAACCAAAGCCAGCATATCTTCTTTGCATTTATTGCAATCGCATTTTAATTCATAGCTTTTGCTAAACTCATCAAACATATTGACGACTATCGTTTCCATTGCATTAAAAAGTGCCATCCATTGTGCTCCTTCTTTTTTCTACTATGTAGTCTATTATACTGTATAAACGAGCATTCAAAAAGAAAGAAAAGAAGACCACGGTCATCCATGCCCGTGATCTTCTCCCTATACCCGTCTGCGGCATCCCAATTCAGCGCGCAGCTACTTCAATGCGATAAATTCCTGATCCAAGCTCCACTTTGAGCACGCCATCGCTTTCAACAACCGACAGAATATCCGCTGCTTGGCTGATCTTTTGACCATTGATAGTTGCTGTCGTAAGCAATGCGCCTCTGAGCGCAGCCACCCCCGTCGTGTTCGGCGGAAGCTCGAACTCATAGACTACAACCCCCTCCTTCTCTTTCTTCCATTCACTCCGTATGGGGCCGTAATCCGAATCGAATGAAGCTCTGGCGTAATCAAGGCCGGAATCTGTCCGCGGTCGGAACTGCACCCGCTTGTAGCCTGGTTCTTGATCATCTGAATCAAGGCCGGCCACCGTTCGATACAACCAATCGCCGATAGATCCGTAGGCGTAATGGTTATAGGAATTCATATCTGCACTCCAGAAGGAACCGTCCGGTTTGATCCCATCCCAATGCTCCCAGATCGTCGTAGCTCCCTTATGCACCGAATACAACCAGGATGGATAGTCTTCCTGAAGTACTAATTTAACGGCCACATCATGATAGCCGTTATCAGAAAGCACTTGGCATAGATATGGCGTGCCGACGAACCCAGTCGTCAAATGATAATTTTGCTCGATGACATAATCAGCCAGCGTTCTTGCCAATCTCTCGCGTACACTTCCACTTACGAGTCCGAACATCAAAGGAAGCACATGCGCGGTCTGTGTATGTGCAGCCAGACGTCCACTAGGTGTGATGAATTCTTCCGTAAAAGCCTCTACGATATGTGCATACAACTCACTGCATTCCGCAACATCTT
The DNA here is from genome assembly GCF_013204855.1 of Paenibacillus alba. Classification (GTDB taxonomy): domain Bacteria; phylum Bacillota; class Bacilli; order Paenibacillales; family NBRC-103111; genus Paenibacillus_E; species Paenibacillus_E alba. The sequence continues at coordinate 9,885 of NZ_JABMKZ010000068.1, forward strand.
CCGTACGTCCCAGCACTTCGGCTGTTTTCACGAACAGCGATGTGGAATGCGCATAGAAACATGTGGCAATCAAATCTTTTGGCGTAGCCCCTACATAGCTGCCTTCTTTGGCATCAAGCCCCAACCAATCGCCGAAATGAAAGCCTGTATTCCACAGATATTCATTTTCACCTTGATTGCGCATGTAGGTAATCCAGGCTTTCATACTCTCATATTGCTCTTCCAAGACACGTTTATCACCGTAGACTTGATACAGGGTCCAAGGACAAATAACCGCGGCATCCCCCCATGCGGATGAAGCATACTCCTCATCCCCAAGGACGTGAGGAACAACGAAAGGAACAGCACCATCCTCTCGCTGGTCAGCCTTTAAATCACGCAGCCATTTGCTGAAAAACCGGGCAATGCCATAATTATACGCAGCTGTCCGGATGAATACCTGGGCATCGCCTGTCCAGCCAAGGCGCTCATCCCGCTGCGGGCAATCGGTAGGTACGTCCAGAAAATTGCCTCTCTGCCCCCAAACAATATTCATCTGGAGTTTGTTCAGGAGCGGATGGGAACATTCGAAGCTGCCTTTGGGCACCATATCCGTATGAATTACATGACCAGTGAAACGTTCGGCTTCGAATGCAGCGTCCTGCGGCCAGCCTTCCACCTTAACATAGCGGAAGCCTTGGAATGAGAAATGGGGCTCATAGCTCTCCTCCCCGCCTCCCTTGCACGTATAGGTGACAGTTTGCTTAGCGGAGCGTAAATTTGCCGTATAGAAGTTTCCTTCTTGATCCAATACCTCCGCGTGAAACAACTGGATGCATGTTCCGGCAGGAAGGTTTAATCGCAGATGGACTTTCCCAACCATATTCTGTCCGAAATCCAATACCGTCTCTCCCGAAGGTGTCGCAAGCACTTCTACTGGAAGCAAGCTTTCGATTACGCGCATAGGCTCGCTTTCTTGCATCACAAGTATGCTCTTGGGATGAGCTAACACCGCAACAGCCGACCAAGATTCCTCTCTGTAGACCGGCAAACTCCAATCTACTAATTCTAAGGCAGCCTCGTACGTCTCGCCGTGATAAAGTTCAGACATTCGAATCGCCCCTGTTGATGCTCGCCATGACTCATCACTTACGATGACTTCTGAAGTCCCATCTGCGTAATCAATGTGCAGTTGAAGCAGCAAGGCTCTACGGTCTCCGAAAATATCATGTTGATCCTTCCACGCCAAATTCCCTTTGTACCAACCATTAGCCAGTACAGCACCGATCGCATTGCTCTCCTCTTGCAAGAGCGAGTCCGTCACCTCATAAGCCTGCACCTGCAAGCGGTGCCGATAGCTGGTCCATCCTGGCGTAAACTCCAGATTCCCTACTCGCGCGCCATTAAGCTCGAGCTCATATAAGCCTAGACTAGTCGCATATATCATCGCTTTATGGATCTGTTTCTGAACTTTAAATGTTTTCCTCAAATAAAAAGCTGCCTTATCTTGCGGATCAATAGAAGCGGCATCGGGCGTAATCCACTGAGCTGTCCAATCCCATTCCGAAAGCATGCCCATCTCCCAGAAGGCCGTGCCGCTCCAACCTATCTCAAGACCCGTCTGGTCCCATGCGTTAATGCGATAGTAGTAACGCTGTCTTGACCTTAATTCCTCACCTTGGTAAACGATTAGAACAGATTGGCTGGATTGCACCACCCCGGAATCCCATAACAAATGACTTGCATCGAAACAATTCGCGACATCTGACACTTGAATATGGTACGCTGATTGCAATGTTTGCTTTTTGTCCGTGATGATCTGCCAAGTAAACCGCGGAGCGCGCATATCTAAGCCAACAGGATTTACCAAATATTCGCAGGTTAAATTCGTAATACGGGATATCGTCATCAAGGTTTTGCCTCCTGCACTATGGAAAGTGTGCCTCGGAATTCCTATCCGAAAAGCACCTGATATGTCCTATTTTAGTGGAATCATGCTTTCGTTAGGAGGGTTGATTCCGACATTTATACAGGTGAATATGGACGGAAATTCCTTTTTTTCTTCTCAGGTGTCCCCCCAATTTCAGAATCACTTACGAATGGTATACAGTTATCAACTAAAACATCATGAGCAGGAGTTTGGCATGTTACAAAAAACACACAGTATTGCCGGATTTATTTCCGCGGAAATCGTTCTTATTGCGCAGGATATCAACATCTTCTCTTTGGATACTGCAGGAGCTTTATTGCTTGGGTGCTTGGCCGGTACTTTGGCCGATGTGGATAAACCGGGGTCTACCATGGCTAAGGTTCTATTTCCGCTATCAGCGCTGCTTCACCTTTTGAAGATTAAGCATCGAACACTAACCCACTCCTTCATTTTTATGCTTTTGCTAGTCGTGATCACAACGCCCTTGCCGCCCTTATATTTCTGGGTTTTCCTGACAGCTTATGCGTCACATCCACTGATTGATTTACTTAATGAAAGAGGCGTTGAACTCTTCTGGCCGTTCTCCTTCAAAATTCGCCTGCTTCCTAAATTTATCGCCATTGATACAGGATCTGTAAGTGAAACCGTCTTTCGTTGGCTGCTCTTGGCCGTCAGCTTACTCATCCCGCTTCTGCATCTATTTCCCCAAATTCTACAAACCCACTTATGAAACTAAGCGGGTTTTATTTCGTTTCTACAATATAATCTCCAGTATCTTTCACTAAAAACCTGGCCTGATAGATGCCCTTCTTGTCTGGTACAGCTACACTCTGAACGTGTTCACCTATAGCCGGAACTCCTAGGAAATCGTTCAACTCTTGATTCATGGACGAGGCAAACCGAATCTTCACATACGTGCCACGGTTTGCCGGAGAAACGATCGGTTGGCTAAGCCTAGCCTTCTTCGTATTTGATGCCAACTCAGAATGAAGAAGGAATTCCTTCGGCACCTCCAAATTTGTCGGCACCGAAACATACAGAACCGTTTCTGAATCCCCTTGCAACACTTCCTGTACCGTTCCTGCTACATAGTTTGGATTCATAGGGTAGCCTGGCAATGCTATGAAGTTTCTCTCCGGAGAAACAAAGGAAAACAAAACAAACAGCGGAAACAAGCGATACATACTGCGCTTGAACTGACGCGTATAAGTCCGCGATTGTGCTCTCATCCTCACCGTCTCCTTCACATTAGATCACGTTTCAAATCCATCCTTTAACAACTTGTACCCAAGAGATGAATGATCCAAACACGACAAAAAAGAGCTAACCGAACGATTCGGCTAACTCTTTGATTTATTGCATAGGAATTGATATCTGGAAGCAAATACAACCATCCTCAACCGAGACTTCAATCGTCCCTTTATAATACTCAATACGTTCCTTCACTACCGATAAGCCAAGACCTTGATGCTCACCGTCCACCTTCGTGCTGTAGCCAATTGAGAACATTTGGTTATAGTCTTCGAGTTGGAAATCAGGCTGCACAGGATTAGACACGGAAATTGTCAAATGATTGGACTCCGACCACCCATTTACCATGACATCGCGTTCACCTGGGGGAAATTTATTCACCTCATCAAACGCATTGTCAATCAAGTTTCCAATAATTTTGACGATATCAACAGATTTAACCCCCAAGGATAAGCCTTCCAGGCCGGTAAACTGGTAACTGAATTCAATCTTGGTCCGCATGGCCAGCGCAATTTTCGCTTGAATTAAAGCGGCAATCGCAGGATGACCAATCCGAATGATATCATTTACTTCATTAATTTCTTCAATTAACTCTTTCATATATCTCATTTGATCTTCTTTTTTTCCATTGGCCAGCAGCGCATACATCGTTTGAACGTGATTGAGAAAATCATGCCGTTGGCTGCGAATTGTCGCAAACATAAGGTCCACGTTCTGAATATACAGTTCTTGCGTCGATTGTACGGCCGTCTCTCGACTCTTCGTAATAAAACGAAATACAAAATAAATAAACACACAACTAAAAATAGTAAACAAAACGATCAGCAGCGAGAGTTGAACAAGCTGTTTGTTCAGCGTCTTTTGAATGGTCTGATAATCAGAAACGATCGTAATGACGAAAGGAACCTCACTTTGAACCTCAGTCAATTTCTTCTTGACTGGAACATACATGAAGGTTTTGAGAATCGGCTTCCCTTGCCATGACTGTACGACGCTAACCGGTTTGTTCTTCTCTATGGATTCCTTATAGTAAGTTAAATCTTTATCATTCGTTATGTTATAGGTACCGAATAAAACGGGTCGGTCATACACCGAAATGAAGGGAACGCCGTTGCTGTCTTTGTACTCTATCGGTTTTGTGCCAAACGTAACGCCATTCAAACCTGATATTTCCATAATATCCAAATTCGATGCTAATGTTTTCTTCACAATGGTGTCTGCGCCCACAATTTGTTTGAAGCGCTGAATTTTGTCCGCGTTGACAAATACGCAAATGATGTAATTCGTAGTGCCATCGTTAAAATAGCCAAACTTGCTCACATCGCTTGAACCTGATGCTGGAACTTCATAGATGCCTGAAAAGAAATTTTTCAGCTTCTGCCCTTCCGGAATCGTGACCTGATGATTATCGAACAATTGGCTGAATGCCGTAAACCAATACCCGAAGGATTTCGTACTCACTAATGTAAGCTCTTTGGGTTCGGATGACTTATCCACCATAATATCGGCGCCATTTCGTTTCATGAGTGAAATACCGTCGATTCCCGCTTGCTTGGCAAGCTCAACTAATTGTTCATTCGTGACCTTCGCGATATCCGGATCGAGCTGACTTTTGACGAAGAGCGCAACAGAACGAAGATTTTCACCGATTAAATCCTCGACATAAAAGGAGCCTTCTTCTGATTGTTCTATGGAAGTACGAATTTGAATAGCCGTTGACTCCATTCGCGCGGATAAAGCTTGTGTCAGCAGGGATTTGGTGAACCAGTAATAGGACGTATTATTCGTTACCAGCAGCAAAATAACAATAATAAATGTGACAAAAATGACTTTGGAGTTGATTCTCATGGAGTTTCACACTTTCTTTTTAATGTAAACTTGATACTACAAAGTCGACATCAAACATATTTCGTTTTCATTCGACATTAACCGAGAGAATGTTCCTCTTTCAGTAGTATAGTAGGATAAGAAAGCGTTGTCTATCAATTAATATATACGCACTAAATCGTATCGTGACAAAGGGTTGCTTTACTTGCCTCTGTTACTTTAGTAGTATAACAAGTATCGAATAAATGAGGAGCTGTAAACATGTCCAATGACGAGATCATATTAACCCCAGAGGGTTTACGCAGTTTAGAATTAGAACTTGAAGACTTAAAAACAGTTAAACGCAAAGAACTGGCCGCCCGGATCAAAATGGCTATCAGTTACGGAGATTTAAAGGAAAACAGTGAATATCATTCTGCCAAAAATGACCAATCCTTTATGGAAACCCGAGTTTTGACGATTGAAAGAATGCTGAAGAAGGCTCGTGTCGTGAAGAATATCGACGCCTCCAAAGTTCAGGTTGGGTCCATCGTTGTCTTGAATGATGTGGAATTTGCTGAGAAAATCGAGTACAAAATCGTCGGCACCTCTGAAGCTGATGTTAATGAAAACAAAATTTCCTATGAAAGCCCGCTAGGTATTTCGCTTATGAATAAATCGGTTGGCGATACAATAACGGTCAATGCCCCTATGGGTGTCATAACCTACGAATTGCTCGAAATCAGAGTATAACAACCACATTTAAAAGAAAACCAGAAAAAAGGCGTAGTCGTGCAGCATTTGCTGTCAGACAACGCCTTTTTGGATGTCATTTATACGCCTACCTCTTGAAACAGATGCAAGGCGCGTTGCAACTTCTGGATGTAAGCCGCGTCGTGGCTCGAGCACATAAACTTAAGATCGCCTCGCCCTTCTCCACGAAGTTGACCACGATGCTCCAATAGCTGAATCAGCCGATTAACGGTTCCTGCACTGCCATCAACAATTTGAATATGCCCCGGCAAAATCGTTCTCAAAATCCGTCTATAAAAAGGATAATGCGTACAGCCCAGAACAACAGTCCCATAGGAACTCAGATCATATTCCGATAGCTTCGCTTGAAAATATGCGATAATAGACTGACCTTCCACCTGAAACTGCTCACAGTATTCAACAAGTTCAGGAAGCGGCAGCGAATCTACCATTCCCGTATCATCAATGCGAGAAACCAAATCTCGATATTTGGATTCCTTCAGTGTCAAAGGTGTCGCGAACACGAGCACTCTTTTGCCGGAAGAACGGTTCATTTCAAGTGCCGGCTTAACCGCAGGCTCCATCCCAATAATAGGCATATCATAGAGCTTTCTTAACTCTGTAATCGCAATGCTGGTCGCCGTATTACAAGCAATGACAAGAGCTTTAACCTCTTCCTTGTGAATCGTTTCCACGCACTCTTTTACGAAAGTAAGAACCTCTTCCTTCGATTTGGTCCCATAGGGCACATGCAGCGTATCTGCAAAATATAAAAAGTCCTCATGCGGCAGCTGCTTCATGGCTTCGTGCAAGACCGATATTCCGCCTATCCCTGAATCAAAAAAAGCTATTCTCATTGTATTCACCCTGTATGTATTCTGGCTTAATTAGAGCAGCCCTGCCGTAACCAGGCCGTTGCGAATGCCTTCATCGTCCACATGTGTCGTTACGTGATCCGCGTAAGGCAGCAAATCCTTGTGGGAATTCCCCATCGCAATGCCAAATCCGACAAAATCCAGCATCTCCATATCGTTCAAACCATCGCCAAATGCAACAGCATCTTCCGGCTTCAAACCTAGAAGCTCCAGCATCGCGGCGATTCCTTGTGCTTTCGAGCCGCCGGCAGGCAGTACGTCCATCGCTTGCTGATGCCAACGGATCAGCTTGAATTCCTTCTGTAATTCTTCATACAACTGCTCATCCCCGTCTTCGCAATGCAGGAAAATTTGGTAAACATCATTCGTTTTCCAGAAATGCGGATCATAGGCAGGCAAATCCACCTTCAAGGAGGATACGGCCCCAATAACAAACGGATGATCTTCCGTGTCAGTGAAGTAAGCATGCTCTCCTTCAAATACGAGAGAGTGCTTGTGTTTGGCAGCCAGATTGACCAAAGCTTCGATGCTGCTTTTGGCCATAATGCGCCTGTAAAGCGGCTCGCCGCGGTATACAGCGTAACCCCCGTTTAAGCAAACGTAGGAATCTATGCCAAGCTGCTCAGCTAACGGTTTAATGAAATAAGGCGCTCTTCCCGTGGCAATAACGGGCTCAATGCCTTGCTCTTTCAATTGGTGAATAGCTTGTATCGTACTAACCGGAACTTCTTTCTCTTCGTTAACTAACGTACCATCAATATCAAAAAAGACAATTTTGTACACAGTGCGGATCTCCCTTTCCCTAGGCGGCAGCACAAGCTGCCAACCAACTCTCTTTCTTTCATTAAACACCAAATAGCGATAAAAAACAAAGAAAAAGAGAATCCTCTCGGCTCCTCTTCTCTGCTTTTATACAATTTCGTCAATGATCCCATGCGTCAACGCCTCATCCGGGCTCATATACCAATTCCGCTGATTCTCCTGAACACGGAGCAATTCGTCGGAACGCAGCTTGGTTTTCGATAAAATGTACTCGTCATAGATGTTTTGCAGCCTCTGTGTTTCATCCACCCGGTTCTTTAAATGCTCCAAATGCCCGTCAATATGTGTAGAAACCGAATGATACATAAATGTACTTAGTTTGCCGGCGTGCCGTTTATGGCCGCTTACGGCGATCAGTAAGCTCATACTAGCAGCAAGTCCATACACGTAGGTATGCACAGGCGTCTTGCTATTATCAATTACATTAATCAAAGCCAAGCCATCATACACACTGCCTCCGTTGCTATTAATAATCAGGTCAATGGGCAGACGCTTGAAATCCTTTTCTCGCTTATCCTTGTCATCATCATATTGATTAATTTTCATGATTTGTTCCACAATTGTTTTCACAGAGCTTTTATTTATGCCATCGAATAGATACAAGGTTCTGTCATTCATAACATGCCTCCTGTCCGTATGGCCTACTGATACAGTTAGTCTATTCTCGTCTTTTAAACTTTGTAACTACCGATTTTTCTTTTCTCAACTTTTGGGCTAAGGTGTTCCATCGTCCAAAAAAGAAACCCCACAACTGAATCATCAAGTTGTGAGGTCAGAAAAGGCTATAACGGCTCCATCTCATGTCGATATTGTTCAAGTGAAACATAACGCTGATCCTTGATCGTGACACCCTCGGCTTGCAGCAAAAAGCTTTGCATATGGGATCCTTCATCATCTTGAATCGCGATTTCACCCTGTGCATTGATGACTCTATGCCAGGGAAGACGATGTTTGGTACTCATCGCATGCAATATGCGCACAACCTGCCTTGCTCCTCTTGGACTTCCAGCCAGTCGAGCGATCTGCCCATATGTCATGACTTTTCCCTCTGGGATATCTTTGATGATCTGAATAACGCGCTGCGTAAATGGTGTCATTGCGCTTCAACAAATTTAATGCAAACTGGCTTAGACAGCTTAATCTCGCTTCCTGTCGGAGTCAGCTTCCCTGTTGCCGCATCTCGAGAGAAGGAGACAATATTGTTCGTGTCTTTATTGGCAACAAGCACATATCGGCCATCCGGAGAGATCGCAAAATTACGCGGGTGCTTCCCTAGCACAGGCGCATACTCAACGAGGGATAATTGGCCCGAGTCGGCGTCAATTGCATAAACCACGATACTTTCATGCCCACGATTGGAGCCATAGAGGAATCGGCCATCAGGCGATACATGAATATCTGCGCAAGCATTTTCTTCTTCAAATGTATCAGGCAGCGTAGAAACGGTTTGAATTTCCGTTAATTTGCCGTTTTCTTCGTCGTAACGGAAAGCCGTAATTGTAGAGCCAAGTTCATTAATGACATAACCGAATTGATAAGACGGGTGAAAGACGAAATGCCTTGGACCTGATCCTGGAGCTACCTGCACTTCATGATGGGGAACAAGCTTCTTCTCTGAGAGATCCAGCTTGTACATAATCATTTTATCTAAGCCCAAATCACACACGACTGCAAACTGATTGTTGCGATCCAAGAAAACGGAATGCGCACGTGGTCTGTCCTGCACGGACAGGACACTTGCTCCTGCGTGCTGCTGAATATCAGCTGTGACGCCTATGCCCCCACCTTCAAGCACGGGAGACAACCCCACCATTCCTCCATGGTAGCTAGTGACCATAACGACTTCATTTGAACGATCCAATGTAATATAACACGTCGTTGCCGGCAGCGTGATCTCATTATTAATAAATGTTAACTCCCCGGAAGAAGGATTAATGTGATAGGAGCTTGCTGCCCCGCAGCGCTGCTGATTGGCATCTACGCCTTCTGTAAGCGAGTAAAGCTTCCAATTCTTCGCATCAATCGCCACAAAAGTGGGATTTTGCAGCCCGTCCACTTGATGTGCAACTTCTAAGCTGCCGTTTTCCACATCATATTGGCAAGTGTAAACTCCCGGCTGATTCGATTCCGCATATGAACCTATAAAGGCAAATGTCTTTTTGTTCGTACCCAAGCATGCCACTCCCATTCTTCAACTATGTATAGATTCATTATCTCAAATCCCTTTCTAAGGAGCAAGCGTTCGGCGAGAGGCCGCGGGATAGCGCGATGGTTTAACCGCCAGCATGCGCCACGCACAACACGTGCCTAGGATTCGTGCGAACTGGATTGTAGTCATGCCCACCCAAACTGCAGCAAGCTAAGCTTCGCACCTTTCTCGAGTTAAGCTGGCATCCCGTTTCGAAATCAGGTATACTTTAAGTATCTAATCAAGCTGGTCGTGAAGCACACGCCGCTTTCCATGATGTCGCTCAGGGTTCATTCCTGGTCGAACATTGCGGAAAGCGGCGTTTTGTTTTATTACCAGGCAAATCTAAGGAAGATAGGATGTTGGGGATGAAATTTGAACAAGCGTTCGAGGCGTTCATGTCTTCACAAATTGCAGCGGAGACGAACAATCGCCGGCGAGAACGGTTGGAGCGTGGACTGGGACATGCGGAAACAGAGTTTCTACGATGCGTTTGGTATCCTGCAGCAGGACATTTTAACCACTTATACCCGGAATGGGAGGTAAGAGATTTCTCCAACGGATACCGCTACTTGGATTTTGCCTATATGCCCGGTGAAATAAAAGGCGCAATCGAGATTCAAGGCTACAGTTCTCATGCCAGAGATATCGAAATATGGCGATTCAAGGACTTGTGTATTCGGCATTGTCATCTAGCTTTGGACGGATGGGTCGTCATGCCGATTGCCTTTCCTTCGATCTCAGAGTCACCCAAGCAGTGTCAGCAGCTTATGCTTTCTTTTATTGGAAAATTCATTTCGGGACCCTGCCCCGAATCTCTGTCTTGGGTCGAAAGCGAAACCGTCAGATTCGCACGAGGCTTGCTTCGTCCCTTCCCACCCTTCGAGCTTGCGGCTCATCTCAAAGTAAGCACGAAATACGCCAGGATGATTTTGCAGCGTTTATGCGGCATGCAGCTGCTAGTTGTAACGAAAGGACAGGAACGTGCCCGCATGTACCAGCTTCATCTGGCGGTTTAATCTCGAAGCGACAGCCCCGGCTGCGGATACTTTGAGCAATAATACTTTGAGCAACAATGCTCTCGAGAGGGAACTGAGATCCGCTATATGACTCAAAATCCGATATTTGCTGCTGAAAGGCAATAGCTTTGCATTGAAGCTTACATGTGCGAACTAGGCCGCATCCCAATCTCGAAGCAAATAGATCCAGAACCTAAAAGAGGTTGAATTGGATACTTTGCCTAGACTTCGATTATTAAACTGAATATTCAGAAATTAATATTCGCACAGTAAAGTAAAAAAGGTAAGGGGTACTTCGATGGGAGCGAGGTACGTTACCGGATACATTTAGTAGTTTTTTTTCCAGTATTATTCAATTATCCAATGAACAGCTTTGAACACCTCGGGGTGCTTTCGAGGACGGCCTCTCTTCTTCTTTCTCTTACGCCCTGTACTAGTTTTTGTCTTTACCACAACCAA
>NZ_JABMKZ010000069.1 GCF_013204855.1 Paenibacillus alba
CGCTCTAACGGAACTTCCTGCCACACAGAACCCAAACACCGTAACTCCTATTTAACATGTATTTTGAAATCCTGCGAATGAGCGAGCATTCGTGAGAAAATTCCTATTCTCTGAGGGAGTTTAATCGCCGGGGGAGCCATCACATTATAACCCCATCCTAATAACAATAGATTCATTCATCTAGCATAATCACTTCCTCCTGTTGCTAAAAAAAGCGTTCACCCAGTAGAGTGAACGCTTAATTACTTCGAAACTTTATTGTCTGCCAGCATTATGTTAGCGTTAATTCGTTGGTACTTGAAATCACAAGCGGCTAGAGTAACTCAACTTTATGTAGTAAGAGTTATTTCTATGGACGGATTATATTTATCTTTTTCAAGCTCACTAAGTGTTGATTGAGAAATACCAATTAAATTTGAAAATTCGTTCTGATTTAAATCGATTGGTTTTCCGAATTATTCTAATTCGATTGCCTAAGGAAGATAGCATACTTGTCTCCTTTCAATATAAAAAAGAAAGTCCCGATGAGTTTATTTTTCATCGGGACTTTTCTCTTAGAGGTTATCTTCCTTCTAATGTTCCTTTGTAAAAAACTCGGAAAGTGGTTCTGTTGATTTTATAGGATTCTAACGAAATTGTAAAATCAACTAAAAAATAAATGTCGGAAAGCAACTTTTCACTGTTAGTTCAAATTCGTTAATAAAGTCGGAAAATGCCCCGCGGCAAACTACGCCAATTCTCTTAACATTTCTCTTTCTCGTTTCAAATACTCTTCCCTTGATTTTATAATATCTAAATCAACTGGCATAGAACTTTTAAACAAAAGCTGACATATCCTTTGTCCTTCATCGGTAGAGCTATCAAATTGAAATCCGTGATATTCAATCGCCTGTATAGTTAATGGGAGGCGTTGATAAGAAAAAGCAAAATTATTGGGGATTTCTGTGATTGTATCCGTAGTATATTTGTTTTTTATAATCAGACCATATTTCTCATGATATGAGCAGATTTCAAAGCGCTCGTCATGAAAGCTATTATAATCTGAAAAGCTAATCGCACGCTGTAAAGCGCAATTCAATTCTTGGTCAGGAATCGGGCAAAATGTTTGCTCTTCGTTTGGTCTTCTATATTTATGTTTATTTGATTGAACAAATTGTCTTTTTATAATTTTATTGTCATGCTCATAAGGATTCCAAAAGTAAATCATTTTGTTTTTATGTACTTCGAAGCCTGATTTTTTATTGCATGTGGCAACAACTATCTCTCTCCCAATATATTTATTCATTAGATAGTCTAGACATTTATCAAACGACGTGGAAATATTTTGATATTTTGAAAACGTCGGGATTATTTTTTTATATTGGTGTGTAATTAAATTTTGTATTATTATTGGCCTCTGTGTTGAGAAGGCTTGTTCAGAGTATGGCGCACATGTACTAATAATTTCGAAGTATCCATAATCGACTAAAAATAATCGAAAATGCCTAATTAACTCCGTAAGGTTTATTAAAGCTGCAACTTGGTCGAGTTTAAGTTCATAATTCCCCGAGTTCATCATAAACCAGGAATCGTCTAAAATGACCAATGTTCCACCTAAAGTAGCATCAGAGCATATTCGACAATTACAGTTCATCGAAGTTTACCTCGGAATGAAAATGATTCATTTGATCAATATATAATTTTTCCTGCTCCTTCAGATAAGTATCAAAGAAGTCTTCTGGCCACTCAGCGATAATTCCCATCTCATTTAACTTGATCTCTTGAATTCCCTGTTGATTAATGAACCTAATATCGACACTTTTCTTCTCAATTTCTCGGCGAACTATTCTTCTAACAACTCTATTGATTAAATGCTCGCTATGCGTTTCTATTAACAATCTCATGTAATTAGACATGCTGACTGCAATAAGAAAGTCTGCTAATCTTGCTTGGGCATTTGGATGGAGATGTAACTCTGGCTGTTCTATTATGAGAACACCGTTTTTCTTTCGTATTCCCTCTACTAAAATAGGGAATAACTGGCTGCTACCGACACCTACATTTGTCATACTATGTGAACTGTTATTACGAATCTGAAATAACCCATAATTCTGTGGACCGAATTTCTCCACATCAAATGATATTGGGCTCCCCAGAATATAAGATGCCCAGCCATTAACGAAATACGTAAAAGGTTTAAAACTCTTCTCTGCATTAAACCGCCCTTCCTCATTTGGTGGTGAGAGAAATTTATGTCTATCTTTTTCACGCAATTGGTAAAAAACAACTGGCGCATTTTCACCCTTTGTCCCAATTTCATCTTTAACATTTTTTCGTATATAATAATTTAACTTTGGATCATCTCTAAGTGGACCTAAGTAGTTAATGTTATTTGAGAACTCTTCAAGAATCTCCCTTAATATATGGTTATATAAACCATTGATCTGCAATGTGTTAGATGTATGTCTTTTTTTATTGATTGGATAAACAATTTTGGGATATAAATTATTATCAAAAACTACTTGTACTTTAGTATATTCATTTTTGAAAAAGTCAGAAAACTGATCTTCTGACTGAACTAAAATATTTATATTCCGCTCAATCATAAACAAGTAAAAATCTTTGTCAAATGTTTTCGAAAAATTATTGGTATCAATATAATAACCATTGTTCAGGTAAGTAATATTACAATAATTAGAGACGTCAGAGCATGCGTATCTAACATGAAACTTTGTAAGACGAACTTTATCAACTACAATGCCGATTTCGAATAAAATATCAATTCTCACATAATTATTTTGTTTTTTTTCTAAAAAAACGTTTTCCTCTTTCATTTTTAAATTCATATTATCTAAGATATCCAAAAACAAGTTTTGATTATCTGAATCTTTTTCAATTCCTAATGAAAAACGGAACTGTATCGGTTTTGACGGATCTTTAGCTACATCTTTATAATCCCCTAACTCAACGTATGTACCTGTAAAATCAATTTCATGTGGGTTTTTATTTAATACTAAGTCCTTTAGCACAAGTAATGGTTGTATTAGAGTCGACTTCCCACCACTATTCACACCAGTAAAAACTGTTAAATATTTTTTTGATAATCTACCAGATTCAGTAATATTTTTAAAGTTATTGAATTCGTAATAATTTAGCCTCAGCATTAATTGTCTCCTTAGTATTACAATTTTATATTCTATATTATTATTGGTAAAAAACCATGTATAAAACCGTAATCATCGTCTGACTTCGAATCATGACAATATTAAGGACAGCTCTTTGATCCTTTACAGTGATTCTCATCCCAAGATTTCGCCTATACCTGAGATACCTCCTCTGTGATAAAAAGAACTTGATCTGCATCCCTGATTGCTTCTTGATATAGGCGATGCCTTTTTAAAATAAATTCGGTTTAATAAATTCATAATTCTATAAGTTATAATTTTTTCCTAATCTTTCTTTGAAGAATTGAGGGTTTATTTGTCAGGTAGCTTCAACATTAATCTTATCACTCAACTGTTGACCTTTTGCCCACTTATACATTATCTCAAGAAATATTGAAAGGTCATCCTTTGCTGATTTAATGAATTGCTTGTGTTCATCAATTATTGTGTTATAATCAGAATCTTGCAGAAAATTATTATAAAATAACCAACCGAGTAAATTAGGAGTTGTCCTTATTTGATTATCGTCAAGTACTTGAACTGCCATATTTCGTGCTCCTCGATCATCTGTCACGAATCCAGCATTATTTAATCTTAATGCACAAGCAATAGCAGTTAGTTCTCCTTTTGATAGCCTTTTTCGGTTTTCAATGATGTCAAGTTGCTGTAAATCCTCAATTGATATCATATTGACATCCTTGAAATGTCCCCTTTCGCGTTCTTGAATAAGTCTTCTTTTTAACTCATTGTCTTTAAGATTTTCATTTTTTCTGGGCTTATATAGACATTCATATAGTATAAATGATGTTAATATAAAATGAATCTTGGCTTCTTTTGAAGCGTTATATAAACGTGTAGTGGATAATAAGTTCCAAACGGCACATGAGTCTATTAAGTTCAACTGGTTAAAATACGTTAAATCTTTACTCAACATGATACTTCTCCCCAAAAGTACTGTAGATCTCCTTTATTTCTGTTTGATCTATTAATAACATTTCTGCCATTCTTGCTGCAGAGATAATACCTGCATTTCTCGAGTCAAAACAAAGTCGAATGAAGTAATCTGAAATTCCTTTCTCTAAGAGAGTTTTTCTCCGCTCACGACCATTTTCGGATACACCAATAAACTCAGAATCTCTCTTGTTTACTTTTAATATTTTTATTTTTTCATACTGAGTAACACTTTGTTTATCAATAAATCCAGCTTCTCCAAGAGCAAACGTAAGTACAGCAGGATTTACATTAAAATAATTAGCATAATTTCTTATTTTATCTTCAACCCAAGAACGATTATCCGGAATCCTTTTTAACAGATAGGGTGGTACTAAGTAATGGGAAGCAAAAGTATTGACACGAATCTCAACTAGTTTATCTAACTTATCATCATTCTTAGTAATGCTAACCTCATGAAAATCATCTAAATCTAAAATGCTATGACCTAACTCATGAGCCGCTGTGAATCGTTGACGATAAATATCTTCATCATAGTTAATGAGTATGCATTTGCCAACTGTAGGATGCTTGATATATACCCCTGATATTTTGCTGTTATCTAGTTTTCTTCGGAATATATGAATTCCGATCTTGCGAATGTCTGAAAAAACATCCCCAGTAATTTGACTTTGTTGATATCCTAGATGTTCCCTTAGTGCTGCAGCTGCCTGCATACCATGACCTTTAAAAAAATTACCTGATTTTTTAAAATCAAATATACGCTTCGGTTTATTTAATTCGTCTTCTAAAAATGCCTCGCACTCTGCCAAATAAAGAACTTCTTGTATTGCCCATCTATCGTTTCGATTAAGATCTGTTCCATATTTACGAAACAACGTTTCCACTTGTTCGAATGGTTCTTGATGATTTTTATCAGATAAGAAAACACGGTAATCATTTATCAGGTATGAATCGGCCAGGATTAACAATTCATCTCCGCTGGGCAACATTTCCCCCAATTCAAATGACTCTAATCTTGATATAGGTAAACCCGTCATTCGAGAAAGCTCTTGAATTGACCTTTCGAACTGGATCCGATATTTTTTAAGCCTATTAGCAAGCAACTTTACATCAATAGACATTTTTATAGCATCCTTTTAATAATGATAACTGACAAGTAAAACTATTATCTATTTTACCATTTTCCCCCACCACCCGCCATCCATCTAATCTTATATAAATACGAAGATGTAAATAATAACTCAGCAGATCTGGTATATCTCTTGATCTGCTTTTTCCTTCTGATACTTTATGCATTCAAACTATACATGAAACTTAACCCTCAAAAAAATCAACATTAAGAAGCCGTGTATTGGAGATCCAACATCCAATACACGACTTCTCATTAATGAATTATAATAATTGCTCCTAATTCGCTTGTCCGTCTTTGTACTCTCTAAGTTTTCCTTCTAGAATACTCATCATTTCATCAGAAATATTTCTATACGCCGGTCTAAATGCAGCTAGACTTTTAAGTGTTACATTTCGATATCCTCTTCTAATTAACTCAGCAACATCTCTAGGTAAACGTCTTTCAAGGAAATTATTATTTGTTTCTTCATATTCCAAAAGAACTAGTGCAGTTCTAGGTAACTGCATCAAATGCCTTTTTATCATAGATATATCACCGGAGTCCATTAAACTCAGTACCGTGTTCCTTTTTATTCGATTTCTTGGATTGCTATTATATAGTTGCTCACATACTTGCTTTACTTTTGTAGTAAATTCTTTATCCAAAATATCAAAATCTAATGATGTACTCCTTTTCACTTGTGGTAAGGAATTCTCCATCCATTCTCTATCAATTTTCATAAGCCTAGAGTAACTTGTTCGTGCTTTTTTAGAAATAGCAAGGCGTGATAAATATGGTTCCTCATTGATGATACTGAGTATCCTTTCACGATGCTCCTTTAAACTAATTTTTTCAGCAGCCTTAATGCTAATGCTATCATTTTCTAATATATGATGAGCCTTTGCTCGAGCAGCATCTTTATCTGTTTCTCTATCTAATATTAGACCTGTTAGTCTCTCAATTGATAAGTGAGTATTTGTCATAGTTATCCCCAATTTTTCAGAGATCTCCTTCAGCCTCATACCTTCTGAATATAACTTTAATATAGTTTTATTCCAATGATCCCCTCTATATGTAATGACAGGTTTTCTTCCCACCTGATTTTTCAGATCCCACTTCCAAGTATACCTTGATCCACACTTAGGACAGGCAAAGCGCACTTGCATAATAGAACTATTAATATTACTCCGATCACAGCTCTTAATACCCTTCTTGTTATAGTCATTGCATAATGTGTTAATACAAGACCATGGCCCGTTCCCAAATGGAATAGGATAACAAATATTAGGGAGTTGGGAATTAATGAACTCTTCCACACTTCCCGCTAAGAATCGAATTAATAGCAAATAAAATGCAATATTTTGAAGTTTATATCCTTTTGTTAAAGCTATCCTCCAAAAACGATCCGGTTGATTTAAATCTGAGATAAATGAAAACGAATTAAGGAAATCACTCGGGTAATAAGAAAGAAAGTCCTTTTGAATTGTTTGAATTCTTACCTTTCCGGAGTATGTAAAATACCCTTTGTTCCAACAAAGCCCAATTATTTTCTGATAGATGTGATCATTTGAAAAATTAGTGTAATACTTCAACAAGAATTTAGAATCTGAATTAAAATTCTCACTCCAGTCGCATAAATCTACTTGGCTTGGGAGAGGATTTGTTAAGTCATGGCCATTAATACAACAAGGGATTGATGGCAACCATTCAGATTTAGGTTTGCTTAAAACAACTCCGCAGTGTGGACAATGTGAAATTAATCTAAGCCGATGCATTGGACACACTGAAATAAATTCCAGTTGATGAATTCGATGAACATATATCTCTCCGTATTTGTGATAACTATTTTTCATACATGCTTGACAATATTGAATATGTTCCGAAAAATGACTCCAGCTTCTTCCACCAAGAGAAGATAGTTTTCCAGCATAACTCTTAACATTTTCCGTTCCAGTAACAATATCCTCTATGACCTGTTGCCTACGCCTCTCTGACATAAATAAAATAAACAAAGGAAGTAATGTATGATTATTAATAATGTACTCCTCTGACAGCCCACTTTCTATTGGTAATTGTGAAATTAAAAATGATAAGTTTCGCGGAAAACAATTAATTTTATTTGATTTAAAATTGAACAGTTCTTGCTTAGTTCTAGAATAATTCTTATTTAATGTTCGTAAATGATAACGATAAATCACACTTCGGAAATCTTCATCTGGGTAAGGGGAGGGAAAAAAACTAAGAGTCTTCTCATTCATTTAAATCACTTCTTTCTTAACGGCATTAATAAACATCGCATCATATGGTTGAACAATATCAACAATTTTCTTTTGAACATCAGAAGAAATAATATTAGAAATGCCCGCCAGTTTAAGTAGCCTCCACCCACTAATTGTTCCGAATTGCTTAAGTAACCTATTGCTAGCCCACTCAAGCCTTCTAATTTGAAATTGTTGGGTTGATTCTTGATGTTCCCTTACAAATTCCTCACATTTTGGCAGAAGCTTAATCTTTTTCTCCAACCAAACATAATGGCCACAACGCTTCCCGAATTCGGTCACCGTTACACGTATTGGCGGATCTTCTTCAAGAATTACTTTTTGAGCATGCTGAAGTTTTGGATATAGAAAGTGATCTCGTTCAACCCAGTTAACTCTTTTTATTGGTAAACTTCTTACTTTTTGGGGTTTGGGTGCCATCTGTCCGTCAAAAACACCTGTTGGATTTTCAATCTGATTTATGCATGAGTTTAAAGATTCTCTTATTCTTAATTTCTTATCTTTTACTTTCGATTCATCGCCTAGAATTTCAAGATTAGGAACTAAATGCAACTGTCTCTGCACAGTGATTGAATTCACATTTAGCTCTCTCCCCATCTGGCGAAAAGACAAGCTTTGAGTTTTAGTCAACTCCCTTAGCTTTGCTCTCCAAACATCCCCAAATTGTTTTATCCTTCCTATTCGATATCTATCTTCGGAAGTAATATCTGGTCCTTTTCTTGCGAATACAAATCCACAAGTGCATGCAAAAGTTCCAATAGGCTTGAGAGACTTAGAACAGCGCGAAATTTTGCATTCCTCCACAACATTTTGTTTATAATGATCCGCTGCCTTATTTAAGCAAGGCCATGGGCCCATTCCAAAGGGATGATATACTGTTGTCACCGGTTCATTTTTTTGCAATGAAATATCTAAAAACCTCATAATTAAAATATGTCTTAACGGATGAGTCACACTATGTGGATTTCGCAAAAGTTTATGTATCCATGAATCCTGATTCTTTACACTTACAGAACAATAAAGCAACTCAAGTAATTCCTCCCCATATAACATTTTGAATTGATTAATTATGCTCTTAAACCGATAATATCCACTTAAGTTAACTAATTGTTTAGCTTGGAGTCTCTCTGCGTAGTTGTTGCTATTGATTCCCCCAAAATCTACATTACGATTGCTAGAATCAAGTAAAATAGACGATTGAGTTGAAATGAACATTAATTGATCAAAATCAGCATGAATCGTAAAATTTGAAGTGGGCAGTATTGCTTTAATAGCCGCACTTAAAGGTATTAGTTGATGTTTATGATATTTAGAAGTATATGGAACAGAGGAATTCTGGAGGAACTCTTGATGTTTGGAACAAATATATATGCCAGGCACTTGATGAATTCGATGCCAATAGGGTTCGCCATATTGTCTAGTGTCATCCATTATGCAAGAATTACAAAATCTTAATTGCAAAGGTGATTTAATGGCGGAAGCTGGTAATCCTACTAAGCTATGAGCAGTACCAAAAGGGCCACTTGTAACAAACATACTCTGTCCAACAGCAGTTGCCATATCTTTTGGAAGAAATGCTGTGTAGTAAGGATATAATGTATGCTCTAGCAACAACCTTTCTGGAGAATAAATACCACCAATAATTGTAGACAGTCCTTGTAAATGACCAGGCAAATCTGTCACAGCGCATACTTCAGTTGTACCGAAAAGATCAACCATGGTGCTTTTTTGACTTGCCCCTCCAGCACGTTGATGGTATCTAGCTAATCCACTGTATAAAATTTCATCAGGATAAAGTTCTGGGAAATATGACATATGTTTATTCATTCTTCGCATTAATTTCTTGAAATAGTTCGTCCTGGTTTGGTATCGCTCCAGTTTTTTGTACGCTCTCATAGATTGTCTCAGAGGATGTCGACCTGTTAGGTGCACTATTTCGTAAGTCTTCAGGTTCACGAAAACTTGCGCAGGACTTTTGTTCTGTAATTACGGAATCTGAAATAGACGCGCTCTCGGAATTTAGAATGTCCTCCATGGGATTGGGCTTCTCCAGCAAATAAACAATTTGTTTTCGAAGTGCAATCTTACCGCAATCTACACCATATTTCTTAATTACGTAAGTGACAATTTGCTCTGCTTGGTCAGAAGTTGCACCGAACTGAATCGCTGTTTTTACCAATTCAATGTATAGATCTTCATCCGTGTAGACTTTATCATCCCGAATGACTCCTTCTTTCATCTTACCTGTAATTATTAATTTTTCAGTGGCTTGCTTTAATACCTCATCCAAATCATTCCACTTAGGATATAAATCCTCATACTTCTTAACAAGTTCCATATTTCCGGACTTAAGAGCTTGCAACATGGGACGAACAAGGCGCAAATGATTCTTGGCAACATCATTTAAAACCTTTTTTGTAATTATTTCGTTCTTATTTCGAATATCTGCAATAACTTCCCATTGAGCCAACATATAAAGCTTTACGGCAATATCTATGATTCCTTGTGACAGCTCATAGAGTAGCTTGGCAAAACTTTGATCATACTCAGTCAATGTAGAGGTCCACTGATACTTCCATAACTTTTGAATAAAGAAGTTCCATTTCTCACCATTAGGAATACGGTCCATAATCAAATCACCTTGGCCGCTGTTCCGACGTGCCTGACTGAAGGAACCAGAAAATAACTTAATCGCTTTGAATGTTCCTAGCAATACAATAGGAACACCGATGGTATTAACCAGCTGGGTAAAGAAATTAAGCATCTTTTCTGCACCGCCGCTTTTTAATAAGCTCAAGTTTTGAATTTCATCAATAACCAGCACTCCAAGGCCATGCAAGGTAGCTATCTGTGCCATATGCGGAATCAAAATATCTTGTGTTGCACCTTTAGATACGTACTTTTTGAAATATCTGGACGTACCGAGAACAGCATCTACTGCTTGAAAGAAATTAATACATAATCCCTTTGTCGATCCATCAAACGGGCAATTCAGTTTTAACCACGTAATCTGCTTAACAGGAAGTGGTCTACTCCGATAATTACTATGCTCGATAACTTGTGGATATAAAAGCAGCGTACTCTCAATCGATGTTGTCTTTCCAAGACCACTACATCCAATAATTGCAAACCCCGCGGCAGTCGGGCGAATTCCCGCTTTATTCCTTCCCTTTTCGTCGACACCTTGTTCAAGTAATTCATCGAATCCAATTGTGAACTGTTTCGTATATTTACGAAATAGGGGATTTCTTGCTCTGTATCCATGCCGTAGCATTCTAGAAATTCGTTGTTCGATAAGAATATGTTCAGGTAGAGGCTCCACATAGTCGACTAACTGCTGAACCAAGTGTAATCGAATAGACTTTCCCAGCTTCCTCTGCTCATCTTGATAATCAGGATAGTTTCGAATCCGTTTAGTTACTTGTTGATATTCAAAAATTGGTGGCAATGCCTCAATAAAAGGATTCCATTTATAAGCCCAGATGGGTTGCTCTTTATAGTCCGCTTTAATGGTCCTCCCCAGTAGGACAGGAGTGTAATCGACAACGTCATCTAACGGTTCAATACTAATCATTTTCGTCCTCCTCTTCGCTTAATTCGCTTAACAATTCAAAAATAGATTTTTGGTTAGCCAGTTCTTCGTCTTCGTGATAAATCTCTCTGGATTCAGCAATTTTTATTTCTGGTATTTGTGGTACAAAGGCTTGCACGATGCGTGTTTCATTTTTCTCTGTTCGTCTGCTTTCTTTTATTTCACTCTGTCGCTCCGCATCTGTAGTTCCCGCTTTCCTTAGTGCAGCATTAGTCTTTTCAGTCTCTTCAATCTCAATAAATGTTAGTTGTGCGTCCAAATCAGCAAATGCTTGATTCTCCTCAGAGCGATATTGTATTTCTTGAACATCTTCATCAAACTGTATCATTTTGATTTCTTCTAAAGATTTATTCTCGAACCTTTCAAAACTAGGTAACAATTGACATGGAATGAATCGATCTCCCTGATCCTTCACATAAACATAATTCATACATCTCGGATCATAAATTATTTGCTGCTTAAAAGATTTACCGTTTACAAACCATCCTTTATCATTAAGTTCCTGACTTGCATATCTTAGTTTATTGAACCCGATGCCTTCCTCAGTAACAACTGCTTGAGCCTTGGGTAGCATATTGAATCTTACAAAATCACGTTCTCTCTCTTGAAGGAATCCACCTTTGTTTTTAATCCCCCAATTCCATAAATGAATTGGCACTGGAAGAACGCTATCAGGGACCATCCCTTTTTCCCCAGGGTAATTTTTAATGTATTGATTATTGTTGTGGCTGATAATCATCTCAATAATCATCTTCGTAAATCCACGCAGCGTGAGTTTCGCATCAAGCACATAATTAGGTCCACCACGAACCCGATATTCCTCTTTTACTCTACCTGGCATATACGGACCTAATTTAATGTTAAGCGTACGGAACTTTTGCTCAACAATCCCTTTCAAATCAGCCCGATAGGGCGGTGCATTCATAATAAAAGTACCTATACCAGGTAGTGAATCAGACATTTTCCCCTCCATCTCCCCTCTATCTGCTTGAAAAAATTCAGGCAAATAATGACAAGGCCATTGTTCTTCAGTAATTGGAATATCGTATTCCTTACATAATTCAACTTTGTTAGTCACCAAGTTATCGATCGCCATCATAGCACCGACCCACGAAGGCCCTTCAAGTCCAACATGAAAGCCCACTATTAATCGTGAGAATACATCAATTATGATATAGACAATAGGTCTTCCTATAATCTTAGTTCGTTCAGTACTGACCAAATATAAATCAGCGATTGTTGCATCAATTTCAAAAATGTGCCCCGGCCCTAATGCGCGTTGTGTTGAATTGCTTAATCTAGGACGGAACTTGAGAAGAAATGTTTTTTCCCCTTCACGATCTTTTAAGATCTGTAATTGATTATCCTTTGTTCTTAAAAAGTACCGAAACTGATCTAAACTAGGGACTTCGTGTTCCTTTTTTAATATGGGAGTCGGCACTCCACGTTTCTTTACAATTTCTACAAAGAAATATTCAGATAGCATTTTACAATAAGTAAACCGAACAGCATGTTTATCTTGTTTTCTGTAATATTCAGATATAGCTGCATCAAAAATATTGCGAATCGTTTGGTCAACGTTTATACCTTGTAACTCTTCATTTATATAAGCTGTTTTGCGTTTTCTTCCAATCTTTTTCCCCGATTTAGGATTCTTTTTCTTCCCTTTACCTCCACAAGCTCTAAAGTTAGGATATAACGCATCAATTGTCTTGCCTCTTAGCCAGTAATTTCGGAGATGCTTATAAATAAACTTATCTCTTCTACCAGTTTGGGATTTTAACTCTACAATTTGCTCAAATCGAAATTTCTCGTTGAATATATGCGGTTCAAGCGCGATAAGTCCTTTAATGCAATTCCATGCTTCGTCTCTGAGTCTAATCCTCTTTTGAATGGTTTCTTCTGATAAGTTTTCAAATGAAATTGCTTTAGGAAGATAAGGATCCTTCTCTAGCTTCGTTCCATACCCTTTTTCAATTTTTTCCTCAAGCCATGAAACCTTTTTAACTTGTGGCCAAGACTTATCATCATTCACATTTAGCGTAACTATGTCTGTTTGCTGACTGCTAATCCAGAGCACGCGTTCAATCGAGTCAATCTTCAGATCTTCATTTCGTATTACATAAAGACAGTTTAAAGTTATCAGCATAATAATTGACCATTATGAATAAGCGATAGCTTGATTCAAAATCTGTATGGGTTTTAACGTGAAATCCATACGTTTATTCATATCAATTAACCAATGTCGATTTGCAATCATATATCGTAAAATAAACAGACAAGAACCAGGCGGTAATTGAAACCTTCGATCAACAAGGTTAGCGGTATATGAACAAGGCAATGTTTCATCGGACAAGGCCTCTAATAAGACTGGGGTGACCTCATTAACAATAGCTTCAGATAAATAGGGTCTGCTCTCTAATGTTCGAGCAGAATGAATCCATTTCATATTATGAACAAGGTCATAATTAATTTCTCTTTCCGTAATAAGCCCCCATTTTATTCCTTCATCTTCGAAATACCTTTTCTCAATTTCAAACTTCTCCATGACACGTTTGGTCAATTTTGATAACGGCTTCACTGTTCGGGCCCAATACTCTATCCCCTGTTCTGTTCTTACAGTTATTAAAAAGTCCGTTGTTAGCACTACTGGATGTTTTGTCTTTGGATGAGTAGGATGGCGAATCCCCATTTTATCTGCTATGTATAAGGTTTTCTCTAAGGGTAGACAACCAAACTGTTCTCGAATATCTATCACATTAGTGGACCATTCCAACATATAAAAGTATGCAAGTTCAAACTGTTCGCTAAATAAATGATGTATTCTGTTGGTCTTCCAACCTTTTATTCGAATCACAGTGCCATTTGATGGAACATCTCTGATTGTTAACCATGGCTTATATTCATTAAAAAAACCTTGCCCCCGCTTTTCTTTTAGTTTCCTTTCAATTGTTGTTTGTGTGACAATTCTTTTCCGTTTTGACATTTAGATACCTCCAATGTATTTAATTAATTCTTTTCTAAATTACTAATCAGTAAATAATTACTTTACTTTTGTCATTATAGTAAAATTATAATTGACAAGTCAAGGAAGAAGTAAAATATAATTTGACTTTTTCGTGTAAAATACTTATATATTAATATATTAGTTAATTATTCCTTGATATAAATGGGGTCTTAATGATGAAACTTGGAGAACGTCTCAAAGAATTACGCGACAAGCAACAGTGGACACAGAACTTTATTGCCGACCGTTTGGCAGTAACTAAACAAGCGATATCCAGTTGGGAACGTAACATTGCCAGTCCAAGTATTAAACAGTTGCTCCAACTTGCTGATTTGTTTCACGTGTCAACAGATTATTTACTCGGAAGAATAGATATTCCGCTCCCTGTAACAACAAACGGTAAGGAAGAATCCACTGCAACTCTTCAAACTTTTTATGACTTAGAACATTTCTTATTAACAAATGACCATGTTCGTCTAGGTAATTTTAGGTTAAGCATTAGCGAGAAATTGATGACTATTGATGTTTTACAACGTATCTTTCTCGAATATAATAAGAGTAAAGAATTTGACTCCGCCGGATCCAACATTCCAACGTAATTTTTATTATAACTAAGCTCTTAATCTTATCTAAAACACTCCATACTCTTTGTTATAGATAAACAATAAAGTTGCCTTTCCAGTTCTTCGATAATCCATTCTAGTGATTTCATATATTCCAACATGCCTGCTTCTGTTACTTTAGTAATAAAACCAGGCATCCCCCTTTTTTGCAATTCAATCATGCTCTCAAAATCTTCACTTCTTCTTTTCATGATAGGCCCCATACGAGACTTCTTATACTTCTCTATTAAAGACTTACACTGGTTCCAAGTTTCCATCTTCTGTTGTAACAAAATTAATTTGTAAAAATGATCACAGCTCTGTGTAAAAGGATAATCATAGTACTTTTTCTGTCTTTCCATGTTCGCTTGAAGAGTCTTTAGTATTTTGGTAACCTCATTTAGCATTTCTTCCAAATTGAATCTCTCCTAAACTCTTAGTTTTTTATTTATTTCAAGCTAGCGTATAGATTGTAGTTTCCTCTGTCTCTTCAATTAACATCTCCATCTTTACCCCAAAACTATTATTCTACTTCTGTCTCTACTTCAGTTATTATGTTCTTATTCAGTTCAAGTTTTTGCAAAGTTTTTGGATTTCTTTTCTTTCTCTTTTTCTGAACGGTCTTCCATTCCATTTTGAGTAACTGAATACTTAGAAAATACCGTTCCAACTTTGATCCTTCATAATCTTGTGGTGTAATTACACGGCATTGTTCTGGTTCTGAATCTAGCTGAAGAAAAATTTCATCAGTATCATTAGGAAAATAGCTTACTTGGATTGCCCATCCTCCATAGATATGAGCAAGCTCAAACCATCTTTCTCGTATTGCTCTCTCACAACTGTAATACTTACCAAGGTATTTTATTCCTTGTGCAGTTACTAGCGCTAATCCTATTTGCTCTTTCATTTTTCCACCCCATTTATCATATTATGTCTCTATAATGCACATTAATCGATAAATTTATACTAGATTAGCAAGAAATATTGAAATAGCGATAATATTCTTTTATGCAAAACCCACCTGATAACACAACAGGCCACCGAGTTTATCACCGGTGTCTCGAACGATAGAAACAACTGGGGCAGTTCAATTATATGTGGAACAGGTTTTGGCCAAGATGCTCAAGCTTTCTTTCCCACTCCAACTGCTCGATATATCAAGATGATGGAATAATTTATTAAGTATTGCAAGTATCTTATCGAAATTCCAATTATTCTTAACCGTTTATACAGCGAGACTACCGTTTTATATGCAGCTTCATTCTATATGTTGATTTAAAGTAATCAATATACCATTTGACATGTTATTCTGCACTTAATAAAAAACAAGGAGCAGCTGCCGCGTGAACCGCTCCCCGTCAAGTAGACAGTACAAAAAACTCCCATGACCTAGCTGTCACCGCGATCAATGAAAATGGAGAATAGTTTCAAGACCTAATAACCATCCCATACTGTTAATAGCAGGTCAAAGGTCGACTCTTTTTGGTGAAACCAAACCCGAACAAAAAACCGCCTTATTGTAACGATGAGCACTGCCGATTGTTGCCAGAGCACGTGTATAAAAATATACTTCTCTCCGTTGCATGACCTGCACATTCTTGGTTAATGAGGGATAAGTAAACACAGTTTTAGAACGATGTGCGGGGTCAGACAGTACATCAAGAAACGGTTGTCGCTTGTGTGCTGAGCGGTTCGCTAGATCGCAAACCTAAGCAGAAAATTCGAACATTTGGTACGACAACGAGAGGACTTCTGAAATTATCAGATTGGCTTGCTGAAAAACAATGCACACATGTTGCTATGGAAAGCACCGGAGTGTATTGGAAAGCGGTGTGGAACGTGCTTGAGGGCGAATTTACACTCGTGCTAGGTTACGCTAAGAAGATTAAGTATGTTCCCGGACGCAAGACAGACGTGAAGGATTCAACATGGATTGCGGGGCTTCTGCGCTGCTGGTTAATTGAACCCAGTTTTGTGCCTCCCGTGGACATTCGCGACCTTCGAGATCTGACTATCGACGTAAGTTGCAAGGGCAAGTAACCTCAGAGAGAAACAGGATTCACAAAATCTTACAAGATGCGAACATCAAGCTAACCACATACGTTTCGGATTTATTCGGAAAATCAGGTCTAGCTTTACTAGATTCCCTTGTGAATGGCTTAGTGCTCGATGCCGAATCCATTACAAATATGGTATTTACAAAGCTAAAGAAGAAGGTACCTGAGTTGATCCAGGCACTAAACGGTCGTGTACAACTTCATCATCGATGGATGATCGGTCGTCATCTCGAACACCTCAATCAAGTTGAAGAACACATCGAGATTTTGAATCAAGAGATCGATAAATTGATAGGCCCTTACAAGGAGGAGATCGACTTGCTGATCACCATTCCGGGAGTTCAAAAGGATGCAGCGGCGAGCATTCTTGCGGAGATTGGTACAGACATGTCCGTATTTCCTTCTGAGGACCACATCGCTTCATGGGCAGCAGTTTGTCCAGAAAGCAACGAGAGTGCTGGTAAGAAAAGAAGTTCCAAGACCAATAAGGGGAACAAAGGGTTGAGTGGCATGGGCTTCTTCCATGACCAAAAACACGCGACTAGCTGCCTTCTATAGCCGAATCGTAAAGCGACGAGGGCCCAAGAAAGCTGCTATGGCAACGGCACACTTAATCTTAAAGATCTGCTATTTCATGTTGCGAGATAAACCTCATACCAAGAGTTAGGCTGGGACTACTTACCCAAAAAAGAAAAAGGACTTGATTACTGGGTAAGTAAAATCAAGTCCCTAGGTTATAGCATCCATTTACAGGATAGCCAAACTTCTTAATTTTCAAAAAATTTCGAAAGAATTTTCGGGGGAGTGCTTTTTTGTGTCAAAATCGTGCTAACCCAACCCTAAACATCATTTTCGTATAAAAAGAGAACAGCCCCGTTATCAGGAACTGTACTCCAATTATATTTTCAGTTTCAACTTATGCAACAAAGAATTCAGATGTATTATTTAAAACTGTACCTTACACCATCCTAACGTCGTCCAATTGGACCATGTTGCCGAATCTTTCTGTCTCACTTTCACTTGATATGTCTGGTTGTTTGCCAATGCTGTTGTCACTACCCAGGATCCACTCGTTGCTGTCGTGCTCTGTGACACGATTCCTG
>NZ_JABMKZ010000070.1 GCF_013204855.1 Paenibacillus alba
AGCTAAAAAATTAGAAGCCATAGAAATTTCGGTTTAGTGTGTTTAGAGAAATGAGAAAAATGAAAAACTGCGAGAGCGAGAGCATTTAGCAGATGGACTCCATAATTAAGGGGCCGAACCGCTTTATTCCAGTTATCGCTTCAAAAAGATGCATATTTGCAGGAATTCACTGATTTCGGATTCAATCAAGAGCAAAAAGATGCATAATCGCAGGAATTTTTCTCAAGGTCTCAGGGACGGAAGGCATGAAGCAAAGTCGAGGCCTGCCTGATTGCCGGATGCTGAAAGCTTTTGAAAATCCGCGAAAATGCAAGCTTTTTATACGCTATAGGGACAGTCCCTTCCGTCACTTATCCTTACAGATGGCACTTTATCCGGGCTGAGGTTCTGACTGTACAACAAACCTTGCAGCGCCTGGTGAACTCGCATGAATCGCATTACGAAATCACATGCAAATACCCCGCCCTATTTTAGCACTGCGCCCCTTAAATCATAGCTTCTGTTTTAAACTCAGTTTTATTGGGTAGATATAGACTATAAGCATCATTATTATTCTAACGACAGAGGAGTGAATTCCATGGACAACCATGTATTTAAAGGCAAATGGAAACAGCTGAAGGGTGAAACGCAGAAGCAGTGGGGCAAGCTAACGAACGACGATCTTGACGTCATTGACGGTGAGCGCGAGAAGCTGATCGGCAAGCTGCAGGAACGTTATGGACATAGCAAAGAAGCTGCGGAAAAAGAATATCTCGCATGGACTTCTATGCATAAAGTATAGAATAGACGCGTGATACAACTAGCCGGAGCATTAGAAGCAAGCCGACTCTATGAAGAAGAGCCTCATTCCCACCAAAAGTGGAAAATGAGGTTCTTCTTTTATAATTTGCAAGTGGAACTGTGGACCAAGTCCCCACTCAGTTTTGTACGCATACAGCTCGCAAATAAGCAGAAAAGCTCTCGATATTCATCCGTACATGCCGATTGTCGCCTTCCAGCTTGCTCATCATAATGCTGCCTTCCATGATGGAAAGCGTGAACGTAGCTAAAGCGTCCACATCAATATCAGCTTTGAATTCACCAGTTTCAATGCCCTGCATGATAATACCTTTGATGTTGCCAAGCGTGCCTTCGAGACCTTGCTGAGCCCTTTGGCGCAAAATCGGATGAGTATCGTCGCATTCGACAGCTACGTTGAGGAGTGGACAGCCTCCGATAAAAGGCGGCTCTTCAACCACATTCGCATAGACACGCAAATAGGACAGCAGCTTGCCAAAAGCTGTTTCCTGCTGGCGAATTGCTTCTTGAATATGCCCTCCCACTATGCTGCCTGCATAGTTATAAGCTTCGAGGGCAATTTCGTCCTTGCTGGCAAAGTGGCGGTAGATGCCGCCTTTTTTAATGCCAGTCAGCTCTGTAATATCGGACATGGATGAACCTGCATAGCCTTTCTGGTTAAAAAGCTCAGCAGCCTTCGATATGATATGCTTGCGTGTATTTTCTCCTTTTTGCATGTGAGTCCCCCGTTAATCGCATGAATTCTTATCATCATTATACCAAAAAGAAATGACCTATTGTAATGGAGTTCCTTATGCCATATACTAAAGATACCGAACGGTATCTTTAGTATATGGCATAACACAAAGGAGAGTTCAATGGAGACGACATGGTTCAAGGAACCCAAGTATGCGTGGATTGGATTAGGCTCGCTTTGGATAATCGGATTTATTGGCGCACTTTCGCGATTTATCATGGCTTATTTTCAGGTTCAAATCTCAGATGACTTGGGGATCAGCAGGGGATTCATTTCGATGGCCTGGTCTACGAACTTGCTGATTGCAGCCTTATGCGCACCTCTCGGGGGATGGCTTGTGGATCGCTATGGTCCGAAGAAAATTATGCTGGCCAGCGCCGTTATAAGTACGCTAGGAACGGGAACTGTCGTGCTTGGCCATCATTCCATCGTCTTCTTTATCGGCTATGGCGTCATCTCTGGCTTCGTCGGCATCGGAACAACTACGACCTATATGTTGATGTTTGAATGGTTCCGGCATCATCGAGCCAAAGCCGTAGCGCTGCTGGCTAGTGCTTCTTCGGTCGGGCTAGCGGTCAGTACGCCGATCTTCGTTTCATCAAGCTGGCTGACTTGGAAAGATGCGTTTCTGGCCTCATTTGTCCTAGGTATAATTGTGACATTGCCTGTCATTTGGTTTGGGATTAGGGGAACGTTGCCTAAGAGGACTATTCTTAACAAAACGCAAAAGAATGAGCTCGCAGCATCGGAGAATTCGGAAAAGACTACAGAAGTCCGTCCTTCCTACAAGGGAATGTCCGTACATCTGCCCATCTTCATTGTAGTTGCCTGCGCACTGTTCACCTGCGGCTTCAATATGGGGACGGTAGAAATGAATTTGGTCGCTATCCATCAATTGGCAAATGTATCGCCTAGCATAATTGCCTTATCCATGAGCATTCTTGGTGTTTTGGAGATTCTCGGGTCGCTCATTTTTGGCTACTTTTTGGACCGATTCAATAAACTGGTGATGATGACCCTCTTATATGGTATACGTATTATTGGATTTTCTCTCCTATTTATACATGTCGGCTGGTCCCCTGTCTTATTTGCCATCGCCTTCGGAATAACGTATTTAAGTGCGATTCCCGGAGGTCTGATGATCGTCAACGAATTTGCCCAAGGAAAAGGCAAACAAACCGGCTTCCTGCTTCTTTTTCATCAAGGAGGCGGTATTCTAGGTGCCTTGATCGGCGGCATTTCCTTCGACTATTTCCACAATTATCAGGCGCTGATCAGCGTCGATATCTTCATCTGTGTGCTCGTGACACTAAGTTATTACATCCTCTATGCCAGACGGAAACGAAATTACCCGTTTCAAAGTAGGAGCGCTTCTGCCTGAAAGAGTGATAAAGCCAAGGTGAACCTTCGTGAAGAAAATCAAGCGTCTGTACCTCGAATGACTACGGTTCTAGCAACCGTCGGGCGCCAGTTAATAATTTTCACAAGCTGATCCTGCATATAGCTGGACGAATGCTTAAACCCGCTTTCAATCCAGTGGAACACAAGACCAACTAACGCATGGATAGCATAGATGGAGAGAAGTTCCCGATCAATGCCGTTATCGGAATAAAGCAGCTCCTCCTGGGAGATTTGTTTCAAAGCAGTAAACATTTTCTCCCTCAGGTTAGGCAGCACATCGCTTTGTAATAGAACGGTATACAGCGCCGCGTGTTCGAAAATGTGTTCAAAGATCATCACCGAATTCGCGGGCAGCTCATCAATGCGAAACACTTCAACATGCTCATAAGGCGCTCGAAAAGATTGCAGCAGCTTATGAATCAACTCAGAAGTAATCTCATCCAGCAAAGCTTCTTTGCTCTCATAATTGGCATAAAAGGTTCCCCGATTGTAATTGGCGCACTCGACAATTTCCGTTATAGAAATGGATGTAAAGGGCTTTTGTGCCATCAAGGATAACAAAGCCTCACGCAAGGCTATTTTACTGCGAATGATACGACGGTCCGTTTTTTTCTCTTTTTCTGACATTCCCATCATTCCCTTTTTGAGTTATTGAACAAAATCGCGCAATGTGTTCGGTAGATAACAAACGCACGTTTTTTACTGATTGAATTCACTCTCCGAAATTCATTATACTTGAACCAACAGATGTTTTCTATTGAACATGTGTTGAATCAATCATTTGAGCAGCCTTGTATGAAAACTGGGCTGAAAACAAATAATGAAACAAAATGGAGGCATTCAACATGAAACTTTCTGGCAAAGTAGCTGTCGTTACAGGCGCTGCATCCGGCATGGGCAAAGCGATTGCAGAGCTGTTCGCAGAAGAAGGCGCAAAAGTAGTTGTATCTGATTTGCGTGTGGAAACCGCACAAACGGTTGTTTCGGGGATTGAAGCCAAAGGTGGTACAGCCATCGCCATTGCTGCCAATGTAGCTAAAGAAGAAGATGTTCAACACTTAATCGATACCACAGTGAAGGAATACGGCACCGTAGACATTCTCATCAATAACGCAGGCATTATGGATAACTTTGTTCCGGCTGGAGATTTGACCGATGAGCTTTGGGAGCGCGTTTTTGCTATCAATACCACCGGACCGATGCGAACAATTCGCAAAGTGCTCCCCATCTTTACAGAGCGCAAAAGCGGTGTCATCGTTAACATTGCTTCTGCCGGCGGATTGCAAGGTTCCCGTGCAGGTGCTGCCTATACAGCTTCCAAACATGCCGTCGTTGGATTAACCAAAAATGTCGGCTTTCAATATGCACAACTCGGCGTTCGCTGCAATGCCATTGCTCCAGGTGGCGTGAACACCAACATTAGTACGTCGATTAATGCCCCTAACCCATTCGGGATGGAAAGAGCTATGGCAGGCATGCAATTGAATCCTCGTGCAGGCGATCCGGAAGAAATTGCAAAGGTTGCTCTATTCTTGGCGTCAGATGATGCCAGCTTCGTTAACGGAACTGTCATTACGGCAGATGCCGGCTGGACAGCTTACTAATTCCTGAAAGAAGGTCGGACTTAACTGACTCCGACCTTCTCTTCCCCCCTTATGGGAGAGTCTCGATATCGACATTTCCTTATGAAAAGGAACTATAATCCGCTAATTGACTTAGAATCCGAGATTTGCAGCTGAAAGGGAAATACGAACCCTTATTTCGCCTCTTTAGAGTGAATTCCTGGCAAATTGAACAATTTAGCGTACCATAGTTCCCTCTTGCTGGCCAAATGGCTGTTTGGATCACGAATAAGGGAACATAGTTCCCCTTCACCTCACCCGCAGTCGCCAAGAGATGATTCGCTTACCCCAGATAAAAAAACGAACAAGCCGCAAACACCCTGCGGCTTGTTTATTCAGCTTGAACTCATCACTTCTTGGCACGCCAGTCATTAATTTGCTGCTGAACCTCGGCCATCACTTTATCAAGCCCATTATCCTTCAGCTTTTTCGTCACTTTAGGCAGATTATCCTTCGGATCAATCGTACCGGAGAACAGGGCATTATAGACCGCTTCCTTGGCGTTTTTCAAGTTCGCCAGCTCCGTCGTTATTTTGGACGTATCCAGCTGGAAGCCAAGCAGCGGCGAATTAGTTGCCGATTCGTTAAACGCTTTAAACTTCGCCCATTTGTCCGCTGGGTCATTCGTGTTCAAGTACGTCAGCATCATATTTCCTACGGTGAATGCCGGGAAACCGTAGCCTCTGTCCGGAATGGCTTCTTTGGTTACAGCTCCTGACTTTTTGTAATGCACATTTTCGATACCGAAATCAATGAGATTAATTAAGTTCGGATCGGTATACAGCAAATTCAGAAACTCCATCGCTTTCTCCGGGTGCTTGGATTTCGCATTGATCGCTTGCAAGGATCCCGCGACAGACCAATTGAACGTAATCGGTTCATGCATCGGCACGCTCACGACCCCATAACCCGCGTCATTGCTCCACAAATTATCCGCATAAGGCTGCGCATCCGCTACGTCCACGAGCCATTTTCCTGTTTTAAAATAGTCACCGGCATCATTTTGAGTAGCCACATCCTTAGGCAAATAACCGGCTTTATAGTATTTATTCATCGTTTCCAAATAGCTCGAAGCCTCCGGAGTCTCCCACACATTTACAAGCTTGTAATCCTTGGTGTCCAGCGGGACGCCGAAGAATGGCAGATCGTTGACCGGCAGATCAAAAGGCAGAAATTCAGCAATTTTGGCTGGGATCGGCGGGAAACCTGATTCATTTTCTTTGAATGTCTTTAGCAGCGGCTCCAGATCCTGAATCTTCCTAACCTTGGATACGTCCAATTTGTACTTGTCTACATACGTTTTATTAAAACGGAACACACGCTGCTGAGGCAATTCTTTGTTTGTCGGCAGCCCATAGTTGTGACCGTTCACCTTCGTCCCTTCCAGGAACGCAGGATTCAACGCTTGTTTAATGCCGGGGCCTTTCTCCGTCAGCAGCTTATCAAGTTCATAGAAAGCGCCCTTCTTGGCGTTAGCAAAGTAATCATTAGCCCATGAACTCGTAAAGCCGATGTCATAAGCCTCGCCCGAGGCAATGATGATCTGCATTTTCTGAGAGTAGTCTCCCCAATCCAGCATTTTCATTTCGACGGTTGCATGAATTTTATCTTGGATATACTTGTTGATTTCATCGTTAACTTTGGCGAGATCCTTGGGCGGTGTGCCAATTGTGTACCAAACTAATTGAACAAGATCGCCGCCAGACGTCTGTGCCTCCGTGCCTGATCCTGCAGCAGCTGATATGTTCTTCTCCCCGCTGTTCGTACAGCCTGTCATAACTGCGCCTGCCAAGAAGGCGGTTAACGCAACGCTTGCCCATTTTGTTTTCAATCTGACCATCTCCCTTTTCCTTCTGCCTGTTTATTTTAACAAATAAGGAGCGAAATCCTTTAAACTGCCAAAATCACCTTTGTCTGTCTGCGATTAATCCTTAACCGCACCAATCGTAAGTCCCTCTACAAAGTAACGCTGGAAAAATGGATAAGCGAGCACGATTGGCCCTGTGGCCAAAACAACCATCGCCATCCGTGACGTTTCCTGAGGCAGCGAGCGCAGCATTTCCTTGCTCTGTCCGCTGTTCAGCATGGCCGAATTCTGAATAATAAACTGCATGCTCGTTTCAATGCGCATCAGTAGCGATTGAAGCGGAACGAGCCGATTCGAATCAATATAGAGCAAGGCGTTGAACCAATCATTCCAGTACCCGAGCGTGCTGAACAACGCAATGGTCGCTAGGCCCGGAAGCGCCAAGGGAAGAACAAGATTGAACAAGATTCTTAATTCCCCCGCTCCGTCGATTTTGCCGGATTCAATGATCGGGTCGGGAATCATCGTTTGGAAAAACGTGCGAAGAATCACAATGTTATAAGCATTCAACGCCATTGGCAGAATCAACGCCCAAATCGTATCCTTCAAATGAAGCAGCTGAGCCGTAATAATATACGTCGGCACTAGGCCGCCGCCGAACAGCATAGTGAAAAAGGCTAGAAAAGTGAAAAACTTGCGATACGCAAAGCTTTTTCGTGAAAGCGCATACGCATATAACGTTGTCATGATCACGGTAATGGCTGTACCCGCGACCGTGACGAACAAGGTTATTCCATAGGAATGAAACAACTGATCACCTGTTTTGAAAATGTAGGAATACGCGTGTAAGCTCCACTTTTCGGGGAAAATCCGATAGCCAAACTGTGCCAGTGTGCTCTCATCCGTAAACGAGATAAGGACAACAAACAGGAACGGGAATACGCAGGCAGCTGCAAACGCACCGGCAATCACGTGAAGCAAAGCGTTCCAAGCAAGCGGAAGGCGATGAATATTGCGCAGCTTCGTTGGCTGTGTAGATGGCATCATCGAAAGAGGCCTCCTTCTATAAATATCTAGCTATGATTAGAAAAGCGCTTGATCCTCATTAACTTTTTTGACGGTCCAATTCGCACCAACAACCAGAAGGAAGCCTACCACGGATTGATAAAAACCTGCCGCTGCCGCCAATCCGAAATCGCCAAGCACCTTCATCGAACGATAGACATAGGTATCGATGACGTTCGTCGCGGGGTACAGCATGCCCGAATCACGAGGAATTTGGTAGAACAAGCCAAAATCCGCCCTGAAGATGCCGCCGATTGCCAAGATCGTCAAGATCACCATCATCGGTCTAATAAGCGGAACGGTGATCTTCACCGTCTGCTGCCATTTATTCGCGCCATCGATCATCGCTGCCTCATAGTAGGATTTATCAATTCCCGATATAGCTGCCAAATAAATGACGCTGGAGTAGCCAATCCCCTTCCACATGCTCATGAAAACGAGAATGAACGGCCAGTATTTCATTTCGGAATACCAAGCAATCGGCTCTACGCCGAATACGGCAAGCAGTTGGTTCAAGAACCCTTTATCCACACTTAGAAAGCTGAAGGCAAAGTAGCTGACGATGACCCACGACAGAAAATAAGGCATAAACATCGCCGTCTGGTAAAGCTTTGCCAGCTTTTTCTGCGTTAAATTAAATAAAATAATTGCCATAGTCACAGAGAGAACTAATCCCAAGAAAATAAATACGAGATTGTATACAACTGTGTTTCTTGTAATAATAAAAGCATCATATGCATGGAACAAAAACTCAAAGTTTTTGAGGCCTACCCATTTGGAATGGATTAACCCGGAGAAAAATCCGCCTTGATCGAGCCGGTATTCCTTGAACGCCAGAAGCGCTCCAGGCATCGGTAAATAACAAAAGATAAGAAACCAAAGGGCTCCCGGCAATACCATAAGCAGAAACGCTTTGTTTCTCCCCAATTGGCCCAAGAATCGCTGCATGCTGTCCACTTCCTTTCCCCTTTTCCTCTGTCTAAGCTCTGCAAATTCAATCTATCACAAGGCATTCCTTTGAAAATAGTGAACATACTTAAGCTTTGTTGTAAAAATTAAAGCTCTATGCCTTCCCCTCAATTGATAGGGTGTGTGCTTCATGTTATCGTAGAGCTACATCATTTGAATTTCTTCTGTGGAGATGATCGCTACGTCCAGGCTATCCGAATTTTATTTTATTTTCTTCCGTTCTCGCCTCTTTAATCAGATTCTGCTTATATTTTCCGGCATAACGATCGTCACCTTTTGCTCTATGGCGGTGCTCGTTTACAAGTATTCAACCAATTCGCTGCTGCAAAAAGAACTCGGCTCACAAAGGCAAGCTGTTGACAGCGTAACCCGTTATCTGGATCGACAGTCGGATCAATCCCAAGAAATTGTCTTTCAGCTCTATCAGAACCAGACACTGCTGAATGACATGCTGTTCTTTCTTCGCAATGATGTGCAGCTATATATTCAAAACCGGTTCAATAAATACATAGCCAGCAACAGCAGTGTGGACACGAATGTGGAAACCTTTATGCGCACCCAGCTGGAGCACGATTCGGATATTCTGCAGATTGCCCTGTACAGCCGCAAGATGTCGTTTATGTTCACGATGAACAAAGATAAAACCCAAAATTTGCGCATGCTCAAGGATGAGAGCCAAGCCGTCGCAGAGGCCGTTAACATTCTACGGCTGGAGAAAATGTCCAGTGCTCATACTCTTGGAATCGCCTCCATTCTAGGACTTTCCAAAACAGGCGCCTACACCTTTGCCCAGGATTTGAACGACCCCGATACCCTGCAAACCGATGGCGTGCTGCTCGTCACCTATCAACCAGACAGCATTCGCCGGGTGCTGGACATGAGCGGAGAAGAGCTGATGGGACATAGCTTGGTCCTATTCCCGAATGGGCAAGTCATCTATGACTCCACCCATCGTTACGACGGCTCAAAGTATCCTTATGCCGAGCAATTAATAGCATCATCAGGCTTCAGCCGACTGGATGAGAAATCGTATACATCAATAGTACGCTCTGCCAAGTCCAACGTGCTGATCAGCGGGATTGTACCTTTATCGGAGCTGGAGCATCGGTATTCCCATTTCCGGAATAAAGTCATTGCCATCACAGGAATCGGCATCGTATTAACAATCATCTTCTCCTACATGGCTATGTACAGGTATTCCAAGCGCACGCGGGAAATCGTCAAGGCTATGAAGCTGGCCCAGCATGGCAATTTAGCAGTCCGCGTACCGACAGGCCGCAATGATGAGCTGGACGATATCTCTCGCAGCTTCAACCGGATGTGCGAGGAGTTAATGAGCCACATCGATCAGGTTTACGTTGCCGATATCAAGCAGAAGCAGGCAGAATTGATAGCCTTTCAGGCGCAAATCAATCCCCATTTTTTGTACAACACGTTGGAAGCAATTCGTATGAGTGCCTTGAAGAACGGTGCCGACGTAGCAGGGGAAATGCTGTATTTGCTTGGCATGCTGTTTCGTTATGCGGTGAAGCCGGAGACAAGTGTCACACTTGAGGAGGAGACCGATTACTGTCGGCAATTCCTCGAATTGTATCGGGTTCGCTACAAAGACAAGATTGATTACCGCATCACGATCGAGGATGGCTTTCGGAAATTCCGCGTGTTTAAGCTGCTGCTGCAACCGCTGGTTGAGAATGCCATCGTGCATGGCATCCGCACGGCCAGAGCCGGCAATATCATCGCGATTCATGCTTTTGCCGATGAAGCTTCCTCTTCCCTTGTCGTCGAGGTCAGCGATAATGGCGCAGGCATCAAGCCGGAGCGCCTTCGCTCTCTTCAAGACATGCTGGCTGGCCAAGGGAAGGCGAATGCGCCTTCCTCTTCACTGGGACTGCGCAATGTACATGAACGGATTCGTTTGATTTATGGGGAACGATACGGACTGGAGATTGCCAGCCGGCCTAACGAAGGAACGCTGGTTCGCGCTCGACTTCCATATGAAGGGGGGATTTTTCATGCATAATGTTTGGATCGTGGACGATGAACCCTTCATCCTCGACGGGCTGGCCAGTCTGGTTGACTGGCCGTCCCTCAAGCTCGTTCTAGCCGGGCAAGCGGAGAATGGCGTTGATGCTTTGGAGCAAATTGAACAGCACAACATTCATATAGATATCTTGATTACGGATATTGCCATGCCGGAAATGAACGGTCTCGAGCTGCTGCGAGTGCTCAAAAGCCGAAATCCGGAGCTGAAATGTATTATTCTAAGCGGCTATAACGAATTTGATTACATTCGCCAAGGTATGCAACTGGGCATCGAAAATTATTTGCTGAAGCCCATTCATTTCGAGGAGCTTACGCAAACCTTAATCAATGCCGTGGAGAAGCTAAACCGCGCCAAAATTGACAGGCTCGATCAGGATCAGCGCGAATTGCTGAAGGACAATATTTTGTACCGGTGGGTCACAGGCCGCATTGGTAAGGAACAGTGGAAGCTTCGTTCCGATTTCCTGCAGCTGCGGCTGAACGTTCCCTCCATGACCACGGTGATCATCAAACCAGCTGCGGAAGATGCCGTCACATTCCTTGGGCAAGCACGCCACATCCGAAGGATGGCTGCCACTTTCTTGGAAGAGAGCGGGTGTGCCTTTCTCCTCTTCCAGAACATTGACGATCATCTCGTCCTTGTTCTGGATGCCGACTGTCGTTCATTCCATGATGATTTCTACAATCTGCATGACCAATTGGGTCAATTTGCCGAACTGCTTGGCCAGACGCTTCATCTTCGTCCGATTATGGCAGTTGGCTCTGTGGAAACGGACTTCGAGCGGGTGCCGATCAGTTACCAGAACGCCTTGCTGGCGCTGGAGTACGAACTGCTTTTTCCTCACGAAAAGTTATTGGACTTTGAGCGTGTCACGGCCTCCACCGGCCCGCAGGACTCAGCTTTGAGCGACTCGGAAGGACGTCTGCGCCTGCCAAGCACGCCTGATGATCAAGCGCTTCATCAGCAAATTGACGATTGCTTTGCCGCGTTCTCACATATAGAAAGCATTACGCCCGCTATGCTGCGGCATGCCGTCGTCGAACTAATTATTCAAATGAAAAAATGGCTGAACGATTGCGATTCCAGCCATCCGGTTTTCCAAACCTATCATGATGTTATGAGCCAAATCAGCACCGCTCCCACCCTTGAACAATTAAAAGAGCTTGTCCATGCGATGGGCGCTGAGGTGTCTCAGGTTCTGAGCCTAAGAATGGAAAAAAGCCCTGTCATCCGACAGGTTCTGGAATATGTTCATCGGTGCTATATGAATGATTTTTCATTGAAAACGCTGGGGCAGTCCTACCGTATTCATCCCGTTTATTTAGGACAGTTATTCCAAAAGGAAACCCATCAATCCTTCTCTGATTATGTGAACCGGTTCCGCATTGAGAAAGCGATGGACCTGATGAAAACCACCACCCTCAAAACGCAGGATATCGCCAAAGCCGTTGGCTACTGGGATACAGCCCACTTCTACAAGCATTTCAAAAAAGTCATAGGCGTCGCTCCTGCCCAATACCGCAAGCTGCTGTGAAGCCTTGCAAATAAAGCCACCGCCGGACATCTCTAGGGCGGTGGCTTGCTTTTAACCAAATCCAAGATTCCATGTATAGATTAAAGCTGCCTTCTCATATTTATTTTGAAATTAATACTTTCCTAATCGCTTCCGCAATTCTATCCTTATTAAATGGCTTAACGAGGAAATCCTTAGCCCCAGCGTGAAACGAATCAACAACCAATTTCTGTTGTCCCATCGCAGAACACATAATGACTAGCGCTTGAGGGTCCATTCGTTTAATTTCTTTAAGTGCGGCTATCCCATCCATTTCCGGCATCGTGATGTCCATGGTTACTAAATCCGGCTTAAACCTTTTATACAAATGGATAGCCTCAAAACCGTTGCAGCCTTCTGCCACTACTTCATAATCCAGAGTTACAAGTATATCTTTTAACATAGCTCTCATAAAAGCGGCATCATCAATAATCATGATTTTCGTTCTCTTATTCATGAATCCTCCTCTACTTGCCAGGCTGAAAACAACACATTTCACTCGCACCTATAAAATAGAACAATTCCATGGCATCGTATCACAGCCGTCTCTCAAAATTCTCTCAAACTTTTCTTATAGAAAGAGGCACTCCTCCGTCTTATTCCGACGTAGGATGTGCCTCTTTTCATGCCGCATAAAGCTAATATGGAGAATTGTAAGGACTGCGTTTCTGCTCTCGTCTGACAGCTAGGTAATGCAAGGGAGAATCCCCAAAAGCACGACGGAACATGGCAATAAAGCTGCTGGGCGTTCCATAGCCCAGCGCATCTGCAACCATACCGACCGATTCGCCTTGCGCTAACATTTCAAGCGCATGTGTGAGTCGAGCCTGCTGACGCCACAGATTGAAAGTCAAGCCAGTTTCCGCCAAAATCAATCGACGCAATGTTCGCGGAGATAATGCAGCCCAAGTTGCCCACTCGTTAAGCGTACGATTATCTTCGGGTTGCTTCAATATCATGTCTGCAATACGTAAAAGACGAGGATCAGAAGGCATTGGCAGATGCAACGGCTCAAGCGGAGCTCTTCTAATCTCATCCAGCAGAACAGCCACTAGGCGCTCTTGTTCTGGTTCAAGGATGTCTTGGTCCCCCCACGATACAGTGCGCTGCACAAGAGCGCGCATGAGGTCACTCACATTGATGACGCATGGCTGCTTGGATAAGTCGCTGCTGATCTCAGGCGTAAGAAGCACGCTCCATCCACTCATGGCTCCGCTGATGGAGACCTTGTGCGCCACATTCGGCGGGAGCCATCCCGCGCGACGAGGAGGCATCAGCCAGGAGCCTGTTGCCGTTCGCACATGGATAAGCCCGCTTTCCACACAGAAAATCTGGCCCCGCCGATGGCTGTGCCAATCGTACTCGCGTGTCCCCAGCCGGAACGGATTGTCTGAGTCATCATTGCCCCAAAAGGCAATCAGTGAAGGTCCTTCCAACCAGTCGCTTTTGTCAACCCCTTCTACCGTCATACCGAACATCCCCTTTTGGCCATTTCTCGCTATTTTTTGTCCAATTAGCGTTACCGTTCCTAATTAAACCTATTCTAAAATAAGGAACAGGCAATGTCCAATTGTTTTAAACTAATATCCTACATTTTGGAGGCATCTCAATGACATCCGTATCTTCCAGCTCTTCCGTCCCAACTGTATCCACCTTACTGCGACAAGGCATTCCTGCCTGGGTTGCAGCCGTAGTCGCTTGCTTGTGCGCTTTCATGGTCGTCATGGACAGCGCCATTGTAAATGTCGCTTTACCGGCAATGAAAACGGATTTGGGCCTATCCGTCACAGAACAACAATGGGTAGTTGATGCCTATTTGCTGACATTAGGCGGCTTCATGCTCCTTGCTGCACGTGCCGGCGACATTTATGGCCGCAAAACGATCCTTCAGTCTGGACTCATCTTATTTACTTTCGCCAGCCTTGTCGGCGGTCTCGCAACCACAGGTTCCATCCTACTGGCAGCACGTGCCGTTCAAGGTTTAGGTGGTTCTGTGCTCGCCACATCCACATTTGCCGTAATCGTTGATGCCTACCCGCGAGGGGCCAAACAAGATCGTACCATTTCGCTATGGGCAGCCTCTTCCTCCATCGCCTCTGCCTTTGGAGTCATTATCGGCGGCATCCTGACCAGCCTAATCAACTGGCGCTGGGTTATGTTTGTTAACGTACCAATCGGAATCGCACTTAGCTGCTTGGTTGCCATCTGCCTGCTTCCACATCCGAAAGAAAACAAACGCACCAAACTCGATATCCCCGGAGCTGCTGCAATTACGGTTGCTCTCACCGCCTTTATCTTTGGGATTACACAAACGCTTGAATTGGGCTGGGGATCGCCTGTTGTGCTGTGTTCGTTGGCCGTTGCGCTAGTGCTGTTGCCGCTTTTCATTATCATTGAAGCCAATACCGCCGCCCCCTTAATCCGACTAAGCATCTTCCGCCACAGGAATGTACGAATTGGCATTATCATGGTGCTTGGACTCGGCGCAACCTTAACAGCAAGCATGTTATTTTTATCGCTTACCTTGCAGGAGATTAGCGGTTACAATCCGCTGCACACAGGACTGGCGCTATTGCCCATGGCGATTATGCTAGCTGTTGCTGCCAGTGTATCCCGGCGTCTTCGGAACGCAGGCTTTAACAAACTTCCTTTGGTCGGCGGTCTAATGGCCGCAGGAGGATTCGTCTGGTTCAATTGGCTGCCGTCCCATCCCGATTACTTCTCCCAGTTTCTGCTTCCAAGTATGCTCGTTGGCGGAGGACTTGGATTGATGCTCACGACCGCGATTCAAGCTGTGCTTGCAGGCGTTCCAGCACAGGATAGCGGTCTTGCCTCCGGTTTGCAAAATACAGCTCGTCAACTTGGCGGAGCGATCGGAATTGCCGGTCTCCTTACACTCTCTCATAGTGTGACCACTTCACAAATAACGTCTGGAATGGCTCTCGCAGATTCGCAACTTGCTGGTTATCATAGCGCATTCCTGGCAGCAGGCGTCATTAGTGGATTATCAGCCTTTATATCGTTATTGCTTCGCCGTAACAAGGCTAATTGAACTCGCCTTCCATAAAGAGATCGTGAAATACCCTCAGAGCACATTAAACCCTTATAAGGAGGACGATAGAATTATGCTCGAAAACAGCACACCTCGCATCGCCATCATAGGCGGCGGACCTGGAGGACTCACACTCGCTCGCAAGCTTCAGATGCATGGAATTAATCCAGTCATCTACGAACGCGAACCTTCTGCTTCATCTCGCCCACAAGGCGGGACACTGGATCTCCACGTCGAATCCGGACAGCTTGCGCTCCAACAAACCTGCCTTTACTCTCAATTCCTAGATGTAGCCCGCTGCGAAGCTCAAGACTTTCGACTTCTCGATAAAAACGGCGCCGTCTATATGGACGAAGTTACTAACCCTGATGATACGGCTCATCCGGAGATAGATCGAGGCGCCTTGCGTGACTTGCTTCTAAA
The DNA here is from genome assembly GCF_013204855.1 of Paenibacillus alba. Lineage (GTDB taxonomy): Bacteria > Bacillota > Bacilli > Paenibacillales > NBRC-103111 > Paenibacillus_E > Paenibacillus_E alba. The sequence goes on from NZ_JABMKZ010000070.1 coordinate 15,473, forward strand.
CTCCCTGCAGCCCGGTACGATTCGTTGGGGCCACAGTTTGCAAACGATCAATTCCCTGGGTGGCGGACAGCACAAACTCTGCTTCGAGAATGGTCACACAGATATTGCCGATCTCGTAGTTGGTGCCGATGGTGCTTGGTCACGAGTCCGCCCTCTCGTCTCTGACGCTGTCCCCACCTATGCCGGGGTAACGATGCTCGAGATCTGTATCAAAAATGTCGACCACAAACACCCTTCGATCTCCCGATTGATTGGTCGCGGGAGTATGTTCGCCTTATCGGAGGACAAAGGCCTGCTGGCTCAACGCAATGGCGAAGGCCATATTCTGATTTATCCAACCTTTCGGGTTCCTGAGGATTGGCTCCATATGTGCGGAATTCCGTTTGATCAGCCCAATTTGGCTCGCTCCGGCCTTCTCAAACTCTTCGCTGGATGGCACAATGAACTCACCGATTTGATCAGGCATTGCGATGACAACACCTTCCTCACCCGGCCGCTTTACACGCTGCCCATTGACCATTCATGGTCAACGCGCCCTGGGGTAACACTGCTGGGCGATGCCGCCCATCTCATGACCCCATTCGCTGGCAAAGGAGCCAATCTTGCCATGCTCGATGCAGTCGAATTGGCTCACGCCATCAGACTGAGCAACGATCTAACTCGCGCAATCGGCGGCTACGAACAAGCCATGTATGAACGTGCAGCAGCCGCTGCCAAGGAGACAGCCGATAGCCTTGCAGTCTGTATTTCGCCCGATGCACCTCACCGTGTTATAGAGACAATTACTCGGCTTAGACAATAGTGCCTAGTATAAAGAGAAGAAGCTGTTCCATAAGCCAAATTTGGTATGTAAGCGTCGATAGTTGATGGGGTTGATTACTTTATAATTCCATGTGTTATGAAGGGGCTTCAGGATCAAATCAGATCAGTTCAGTTCACCCAAGTGTAAAAGCCTGCGAAAATACAGGAATTTCCGGGCGAATTCGGTTAAAAAGTGGAAATGCCTGCAATTGTACAGGCATTTTTATCTTTTTCAGCCGCTCATCCCAAAAAACGGTTCGGCCCCTTAATTATGGAGTCCATCTGCTAAATGCTCTCGCTCTCGCAGTTTTTCATTTTTCTCATTTCTCTAAACACACTAAACCGAAATTTCTATGGCTTCTAATTTTTTAGCT
>NZ_JABMKZ010000007.1 GCF_013204855.1 Paenibacillus alba
ACAATCGATATCAATGGGGATTAAAAAAGATGACCCCTGTGCAATACAGGAATCATCTATTGTTAGCTGTCTAGATTTAAACTGAGTTTTTTCAAGTGTCCTTGACAAAGGGTCCAGATCATTCTGATTAAGGGTGACTTTTTTATGCTATGAAACCTGTTCAGAACTGAATTATGGGATATCCATAGACATTGCTGTACGGAATGCCGAGATACATGGGAGTAATCATATGGTAGGGTATATAAGAATAGTTGGTAATAGGGCCAAATACTTGCATTCCTTGATAAGGAGTTTGATGGTTTATTTTGAGACCAGTTATCCCAGGTGGCCATACCGTTCCAACATTCCCAACTGCCTCTGGTCGCCAATAATTCATTTCTTTCCCATTATTTCCTTCATGCATTCAGCAGTCCACCCAACTTATATTATGGTCTGATGCTAGTGTATGCCTTGTAGAGTGATTCAGTTCCTATAAGAGGCCTCTATTCATCAAGCAGGTGGCGGGAGAGCTTGTTGAGAATAGCCATATGGTTCTAAACAATGAACCATTGAAAAAGAGTTTTTTGGTATACCCTATCAACTACATTCACTCCCTTAATTCTTCTCTCCACTAGTCGGACTAGATTTCATCTTAGTCACATGCCTATGCTTTGTCAATAACGCAACAATGGCGCCTATCCGTTCTATTCCTCTCGCAATGTCATCCTCGTTTACGTTGGTTGCGTTTAGCTTCACTAGGTTATCCCTCTCGAAATTGTTCAAATAATTCCGGTCCAAAGACTCCAGTAAAATCGATTCTTTCTTTAATTTTGCGATAAGCTGCGCAGCGGAAACCCTCCTATCCAGCAAAATATGCGTATGAATGAACGGATGTTTCGAGCGCTCATAGGTGAAGGCACCGCCGTTGCGGGCAGCCTCCTTCGCAAGCGCAGCGTCGAGCAGCTTCGCCCTAGCCGCGTATCTGCTGCGGATTTTGGCAAGATGGCGGTCGAACATGCCGCTGCGCAAATAGATTTCAAGAGCGGCCTGCGACAGCATGGAGCTGTCGATATCGTTTTGCTTCTTGTACAGCCGAAACGTCTCAACAAGTGGATCAGGGATGACCGCAATGCCGATGCGCAGGCCGGGGAAAATAATTTTGGAATAGCTTTTTAAATAAATGACATGCGACGAATTATCATGAGCAAATAACGGATCGGCCTTGCTGTCCTGCTCGAAATCGGCGAGGTAATCATCCTCAACGATATAAACATCGTATTTGGCAGCAAGTCTAGCAAGCCGCTTCTTTTCTTTGCTCGTATAGGAGCAGCCCAGCGGATTGTGGAATCGCGGCATCGTATAAAAAAACTTTATGTCCTCCGTACGAAAGATGTTCTCCAGCTTATCAAAATCAATGCCCGCAAAGCGGCGCTCGATGCCGATGACCGGCATGCGACGCGTCTCCAAATATTCAATTAACAGATGATAGCCAGGCTGTTCAATCAGCACCTTCTGCTTGCCATTTGGGAAGGGCATTGCTGCAAGCAGCGACAACGCCTGCTGAACCCCGGATACAACAAAAATATTCCGCTCCTCGGTAAACACCTGATATCCCATTAATTGCTTGCGTACGATATCGATCAGGGATGCCATTCCTTTGGCAGTGCCGTAAACAAATAAATCCTTCTGGTACGTGTCGATCGCTTTATTGATGCAATGCTGAAAATCCAAATAAGGAAACACATTTGGATCAGGGGCGGCATCCGAAAAGTTCAAAATAGGTGATGCTTGGCCTTGGGAAGAATTTGTCCCTTTGACAACGTAATAGCCGCTCTTTGGCATCGCATAAATGAGATGGCGTTTCTCCAGCTCATCCAGTGCCTTAATGATCGTACTCTTGCTGCAGCCGTACTGCTCCGAAAGCATGCGGATCGAAGGAAGCTTCTGTCCATCCTTATATGGCTCCTTCAATATCAGTTCCTCCAGCTCATTCATGAGCTTTAAATACATGTACATCGGCAAGCTCCTAGCTTATGATCTGTAACGGTACAGATAGCGATTTTCTCTATTGTAGCATGCATGGCTCGGAGTTACGATATACCTAACAAAAACAGTTACCAGGAGGAACGTTATGACAGCAGCACAATTGGACTCCAAAACAAAGCGCTTCGCATACTCAGCCATCGTTATTTACTCCACCATTGTAGGACTCTCTTTTCTTTTCGGAAAATTAGCTTTAACGGTTGCAACGCCGCTAGATAGCCTTGCTCACCGCTTTACCGTCTCCCTTATCGCGGCGACTATTCCTGTTCTATTCGGATGGATGAAGCTTCAGATTAAACCGCGAGATGTGCTGGCTATTCTTCCGCTTGCCATCCTATATCCGTCGATGTTCTTTGCTTTTCAAGCGTTTGGCTTGCAATTCACGACCTCCGCCGAGGCGGGCATTATCCACGCGACGGTGCCGATCTTCACGATGGTTGCGGCCGCTTATTTCCTGAAGGAGCGTACGACGAGGCTGCAGCAGCTTTCGACGCTTCTCTCCGTAGCAGGCGTCGTATTTATTTTTGTCATGAAAGGTACGACGATTGATCTAACGAATATGAAAGGCACGCTGCTCATTCTCTTGTCAGCCCTCTCATTAGCGGGATATAGCGTACTTGCAAAAAAGCTTACTGTGCGCATAAAGGTGATTGCCATGACCTATGTGATGACGGTGATTGGCTTCCTTGTCTTCAACCTGATGGCGGTAGGCCAACATTTGGCAGAAGGAACGCTATCCCTTTATTTTCAGCCGTTTGCAAGCCCGGTGTTCCTGCTGGCAATACTCTATTTGGGCGTACTCTCCTCGCTCATTTCCAGCTTGCTCAGCAATTACGCCTTATCGAAGCTCGAGGCATCGAAGGTGAGCGTGTTCAACCATCTTGCCACATTAGTTTCCATTGTTGGGGGCTTCGTTTTCTTGCATGAGCAGCTAGCGTATTACCACATAATCGGCGCAGCTGTCATCATCGCGGGAGTGCTGGGCGCGAATGCGGGGACATGGAGAAGGAGGAAAGCGGCGCTTCCTCCCAAGTTATCTAATCGAATGATAAATAAGAATGGATAGGAATCAGCTTATCTGCAACGCTGCCTCCACCAGCATGGTTGCAACAAGAATAAAGCAGGTCGCCGCGGCGCCTGCTTTATTGGTCTGTCATTATGGATCCAACATACTTCGTTAATACGGCGTTCGTCCGATTACTCGCAAGCAATCCAATATACGCCTTTTCTCTCCAGCAAATCTTTCCAATCCCTCGGATGCTCCTGATCCGACACGACAATATCAACATCTTCCAGAGGGATGATCTGAGTAAACGCTTGTACCCCAATCTTGGATTGGTCTGCAAGAACAATCACTTCACGTGCCGATTTGGCAAACAGCTTGGAAATAAACGTTTCGTTCAGATCATAGTCCGTCACGCCGCTCGTCAGGGAAAGACCACCGATGGATAAATACGCCTTGTTCAGATAAAACTGTCCCATCATCTGCTCGCAAAGCGGCCCTGTTATGGACTGCTGTTCCGGATTCAATTGCCCTCCGAGCATAAATACTTTGCCTGTAAAGCGATTGTTATTTAATGCTTCGGATAAATAGGAGGCGATCGGCAGCGAGTTGGTAAGAATGGTAATATTTTTTTTGCCCTGGATCGATCTGGCCAGTTCCATCATGGTAGTACCTACATCCAATGCGATGGTATCGCCGTCCTCGATCAGCTCAGCCGCTCGTATACCAATTCTCTGTTTGGCGTCAGCATACAATTCGGTACGCTGCTGAAAAGAAGGTTCCCCATGCTCGTAACCAGAACGTACAGCACCTCCATATACTCTATGAAGCTTGCCCTCAACCTCCAACACATCCAGGTCCCGGCGTATCGTTTCTGAGGAAACTCCCAATTGTTCAGCCATCGGGAGTACCTTCACCTTGCCTTCACGATACAATGTTTGTAAGATAAGATCTTTTCTTTCCTGAGCCAAAAGCGACAACTTACACACCACCGCCAAACTGAAATAGATACTAAATTAGTTTAAGTATAGCCGATTTAAAATCGAATTCAAAGACACATTGAGGTAGGCTCTATTTTAGCGGATTGCCAAACAAAACATGATGAATCACTTGTGCTGCCTCTGCCCTTGTTGTCGTTCCTCCAGGTACAAAAATGCCATCCGCCCGTCCATTCAGTAAATGCAGACCCGCTGCAGACAAGACAGATGGTTGGGCCCACTCGCTAATCTGCCCTTGATCGGAGAACGCAACATCAGTGGAGGCTACCTCTTTGTTTCCGAATTTTACATGCCAAGCCCGCATCAGCATCGTGGCCATTTGTTCACGGGTGATAGCCGCATCCGGAATAAACTCAAGATCGCTGACTCCTTCAACGATTCCCGCTTTTGCAGCAGCATTGACTTCGTTCGTATACCAAGCCGTATTCGGAATGTCTACATATTGGCTCGTACCGTTCAAAGGAAGCTCTAACATGCGTGCAAGAAGTGCAGCAAACTCTGCTCGTGTAATTTGTTTATCTGGATAGAAGCCTTGTGAACCTAGAGAAGAAGTAATCATCGGCTCGACCACCATGGATTGAAACAGATCTCTCGCTGCGAGGTCGCCGATAACTTGAGCCGCCCAATGCTCCTTCACATCAAAATAATTCACGTTGTATTCAAGAATGACGAAGTCTCCGCCACCCGACATGGTAAACTCAGCTTCGGTGGAATCCGAAGAACGGTTTGGCGAGTGAAATCTCAATTGTCCGTCTTCATTTAAATGGTACAATCCGAGACGCTTACCATTAGCCTTTGGCGGCAATGGTAAATGAACTTCAGCCATTTGGCTGCTCGTACTCGCCCCGATACCCGCAGTGGACGTATTCGAGTTCCAATCCATATGAATCATCTTTGCTGCAGGAGTAATTTGCACAGCTTGACGGTTGTGCAGCTCCGTCAGCACATCCAGCAGCTCGTCATCCCAGATTCGGTAAGATAAAGAAAGTGCAGCTTGGCTTCTCTGCTCCTCCGTCATAGTCGAAGCCGTTGTTTGGAGAGACTTATACGGAACCACAATAGTGCCCCAGTCAAATTGGAGTGAAATTTTCGGCACGGTCATCGATTTAACCGCAGCGTAAGGGACATCCACTTGAGCCTTCCCTTCCTCCACTTTAATAATAGCGGACTCTTGACCGTTTGTTGGCATCAATTGCTCGGCACTCAGTTTCAAGATAAATGCTTGATCGGCTCCTCCTGGTACGGTTGGAGGTACATAGCCTCCCCCGCCATTGCTGCTTCCAGCATTTCCGTTACCGCCATTATTACCGTTATGGTTATCAGCAATGACAACAAGTTCCGTACTCGCTTCCATGCCGTTATAGGTTACCGTAATTGTAGCATGACCAGGGCTCAGCGCTGTCACGATGCCATCGTTATCAATTGTTGCTACCTGCTCATAGCTGCTATAAAATTTTAGACCGTCTTGTATGGGAACTAATTTGTTATCAGGGCTATACAGCCCGAAAACGTTGGCCTGGCCTTTCTCACCGACGATTAACTGATGCAGCCCATCTATTGTGAGAGATTTAAGCTTAGGAGTAACATCGACTTCTTCTTGCTTGGCTTGAACCAATAGCGTATAGCTGCTGTGAAGAGCTTGATAGGTTGCAGAAATGACCGTTTCTCCTGCTTTAAGTGCCTTCACTTTTCCAGTAGTTACATCCAACGACGCCACTTCCGGATTGGAATTGGAAAGCTGGAGCCCTTTAGCTATTATTCTTCCACCGTCTAAAAGTATGGTAGAACTGCTATCACTATAAGTCGCTCTTACAACCGTCTGCCGTTCATCATCCACAATAGAAGGTTTTAATCCCTCCAACTGAATAGACTGAAGGACTGGGGAAGTCACCGGAACCGTTTGAACCAATAACTTGTAGGACGTAATCAGAGAACCTAGAGACGCTGTAATAATCGTTTCGCCTTCTCCATGCGCTGTGATATTCCCATTTGCGTCTACGGAGGCAACTTCAAGCTTGCTGCTGCTTACTAGGAATCCGTTCACGATTTCCTTTCTGCCATCCGTATAAGTCGCTTCTACGACTGAATTGCGTCGTTCTCCCACCTTCATGGGCGCTAGTCCCTGCAAGCGGATCGATTCAATAACAGGTTTCGCAATGGAGAACGTACGTTCCTCTGACTTTGTTTGATTGCCGTATGAATCCTTGGCCACTGCATACCAAGTGTAAGGCTGGTTATAAGCCCGCTGCTTCCATGAGTATTCAGCCACTCCCGTATCCGAAGCAGCCGGTGTAGTCTGGAGCAGGCTAGGCGAGCTTCCTTTTATTCCGATATAGCCTGTAGCCAGTTCGATAGGCTCGTTGTTCACATTTAACGGCATGGTGTAAAATTCGTGCTTCTCCTGGAAAAAACCGTAGTTATCCTTCGTAATAGGAGAATAAGGCACCATAGAGATCGTCTGCTTCTTCAAATCGAAATACATCATACGAATGTACCCAGCTCCACCCAATGCAGCATCTTGATAGTCGTGCAGCAGCTCATAGACGACTTTACCGCCAATTCGCTTTACATTGTAATAGGCCGATTGGTTGTGACCGCACAATACCATAAAAATGTTACTGTTAGGCTGTACAATCTGCTCCATAATTTTTTTGCCGCCGTAATCATCTGTACCATATGTGCCGGAATACAGTAAATATTCGTGCACGGCTAAAATGGCTTTGCGATCCTTGTATTGCTGCAAGACTTGGTTGGCCCAATTAATCGAAGATTGATTAAAGCCCCCCCACCCGATATACATGATGATGAAATCCACGCCGCCGGCGGAAATGAGATCATAATGGTTCTGATTCCAGCTGTTATACTCGTTATAGTAAGGCTTTCCTTGAAACAGCTTTCCGGCAAATCGGAATGCACCGAAATATTTCCCGTACAAGGCGTTGTTCATATCGTGATTTCCTTGAATCACACCATAAGGGATACCGGCATTGTCCAAAATTTTCATGCTGTGATCAGCATTTTGCCATTGAGATTCCTGGTTCGCACTGTTTACAATATCCCCGGTATGAATCACATACTGGATTTTTTGTGCATCCTTATTGTCGGCAATCCATTGCGTACTGGCATCGTATGCGCCCGGAAATGACTCGGCCTCAAGCTGGGTATCCGTCATCCATACGAAGGAAAAATCATACTGGCTCGGATCCGGCTTTTGTCCCGGAAGCATGGTGTCTTTTTGCGTTGCAGCTACGTACAGCTTGGCTACTTTGGTTGTGCTGTTCACCATCGTAGTCTTATTCAACGTACCGATCAGCTTGAAATCGCTATTGTCGCTATTTCCGTTACGGGATGCGATGAGCTCCCATTTACTAGTCGAATAGTTCCAAGCGTATAACATGACTTTCTCTTTGGAGTGTCCTTCCCATGACACTTCCAAATCTTTGACGCTGGATAGATCGTTATTAATGGTTAGATCAAAACGTTGATACGGATAATTAGACAGCGACTTGCTGCTGTAATAGTTCCCGTCTGAAGCTTTGATTCGATCATACGCCTCAACAGGCAGCGCTGTTTCTGAAGTAATTGACGCACTGCTCGGCGGATCCATCGAATCCGTTCGCTCATAGGCAACATCCGTCGTCAATTTGCTGCCAAAGTCTTTCACAACCTGCACATTTTTCTCATAAAAGCTAACATCCATTGGCTCACCTGTAGGCGACTTCGCCTTTACCCGAAGCGTTACATCACCGGTTTGCCGAGCTTGCTCCCCGCTAGCACTTTCAGGAACAACGGATGGATTCAATTTTCGGCCATCAATTGTAAAAGTGACCGTTTTGCTCTCGATGACCGAAGGGTTGGCATTGGAAGCCGCCTCGACATATAGCGTATGAGCACCGCTTTTGAGCTCTTTCAAGATCGATTGAAAGGTTTTGTCGTCCTGATTGGCGTTCAATGCCACATAATCATTGGCGTCAAGCTTATAACGAATATTGGCCTTTTCGCTGGCCAGTCCGCTTAAGCTTAAGTCCGGAGTATAGTAGGTTTCCCCTTGCTTTGGTTGAAGCAGCGTCAGTTGCAGCGCATTTTTCTTTTCTGGTTGGCCAAATAGGATAAAATTGCTGTTTTTTCTCATACTTTTATACTCAGCCTTCACCCACGCCTCGCTGCGAGCTACTTTGGAAACACGAACCTCATCGACGCCACCGCGATAACCGCCACCGGCCGCACCAGCATCGGAAGATTTACTGATCGTCAATGGCGCGGTTGAGGTGCCGCTTGTCGTGATCAATGAACCTGTGCGGGCTGCTGAATCTACCAGTACTCCGTCCCGGTAAAGCTTGAGGTTATTTCCCGCTGCGTTTTTGTCATAAGTTAGTGTGAAATATGTCCAATCTTCCGTTACGTTTCCGCCGTTAAGCAGGGCTGCGCTGCTTCCGTTTTTGAGAGGATCGACATCGTTAGTGAACAAATTCGCACTCCATTTCCCTCCGGAAAGCTTCATAAAATAAGCCTGATTCAAGCTATCTGCGCTCCGCTGTCTAGCGATAAGGTAATACGAAAGTTTGGTTAATTCGTAATCGTTCGCACGTGCCCATAAGGAAACAGTAAGCTGTTGTTCTCCATCTCCGACAAGCCCGTTTTTCGCTCTTACATAACCTCGATGGCTCTCATAATAACGGCCTACCATGTTATATCTTGGATCGTCTTTTGCGTATAACGTGTACGAAGGTCCACTGTATTTTGCTCCTACCTCCTGCCGCAAGCCCATATTGTTATTAGCTGTCGAGTCCTGATATTGTTTGACGGCAGTAGGCTGTTCGAAATAATCTTGAATTCGTTCACCGAAATGGTAGACGAGCAAAAAGTTCGGGTCCCACACCGCTTTTTGCTGGGGGGCACTTAATGTGCTGCCGCCATAATACAACCAAATGCGGTCTGATCTGGAAAGGCCATGGATCAGCGGAACTTTGACCCAAACGATGCTTTCATCGTTTGGATCCCATTTTTCCACCTCATAGCTCAGTTCTTTCGTTTGATCATCATTGTAAAATTTCAGATCGCTCTCCGAGGTTACGGCGTAGTCGATCGTTGTTTTGTTCAATTTAATAGGAACAGGAAAATCGCTTAAATCCTCCGAACCGTCGGAATTGTCAATCGTCAGCATGACTCGGTTATTCCGGTCCGAATCCTTCCATGGAGCAGGATCAGGTGCCGTGCTCGCATAAGCACTGGATGGAGAAAATGACCATGATATCTGACATAAGATCATGAAGGCTACGATAACCGCACACCACTTTTTTATACGCAGCATTGTTCGCAAGAAATTCTCCTCCTACTTCGAGATGTTTATTGTACTCTTGGGCCTATTTGTTCAGCAATCTCAACAGGACTTGTACCGCTTCCGCACGCGTAGCGGGATCGTTCGGGTAGAACATTCCATCTTCTCTTCCTTCCATCAATCCCAACTGTGCGGAACGATTCACGGATGCTTGAGACCATGGAGCCAATCGATCAGAGTCAGCGAATTTGAATTCCCGGCCCGACTCTTGTTTGCCGGCTGTGTGTTTATAAGCGCGAGCCAGCAATACAGCCATTTCCTCTCGATTGATTGTCGCTTCCGGATCAAAGCGATTGCCCTCTTTTCCTTCGACTAGCCTTAATGCTGCGGCTCCGCCAATATACGGCGAATACCAAGCATCTGTCGGCACATCATGGAATTGTCGGCTCCCTTCCAGCTGGAGATTCAATGATCGCATCAACAATGCGACGAATTCGGCTCGAGTTACTGCCTGATTCGGGTAAAAGTAGTTGTTAGCTCCTTCGGCGTTATGCATGGCACTCATCATCTGAATCGCACGAAATGCCCAGTGAGCAGACGGAACATCGTTATACACTTTCCGATACTCCAACACCGCATATTTACCGCTTCCATGCAGTTCAGCCTGAATGCCTGCATCGGTCCATTGTCCTCTGATGTACTTCATACTGCCGTCAGCGAACAATTGGTAAACGCCAAGCAGTTGTTTATCTGCATTTGCAGGCACTGGAAATATGACCTGCACCGGCTCAGTCCAATTAGCAATCAGTCTGTCCTGCCCATTAGTCGATTGGACAGCGATCTTGAAATCGTAAATCGGTGATACTGGATTGAGTTTTGTATTGGAGAATGCTTCGGCATTGCCAATCAGAGCATCTTTCAAAGAACCCGAAATGACCGGCAACGATATCGCAATTCGCATTTGATTCTTATCGTCTACAACGTCGACCAGCGCAGTTTGCAGCAGTTTGCCCGGAACTTGCAGCACCAGACCCTTTTGTTCAAAGCGGAGCAAGTGGTTACCCAGAAGCTCTCCGGCGTTAATCGGCAACGTCACTTTGGATACATCCGTTCCGAATGTTACGGCAGCATTCCCTACCGCCTGTTTGACATCCGTTTCACTCATATCCATCACGCCGTTGCTCACGTTTGCACCGGTAACGCTTGAGTCACTACCGCTACCACCTCCATAGCCGCCTGAACCACCGCTGTTGCCATTGCCGGCTCCTTGCTCCAATCGCACTGTAATTAAGGTTTGTACCTTCCTATTCTCATAAGTGGCCGTTAGCACGGAATCGCCTTGCTTCAAGCCGGTCAGTTTACCTGGCCCATCCAGACGCAGCAATGAAAGATCGGCTACAATCCATTGCGCCGAATCTGTAACGGACACCGTGGTGGCGTCATCATATATCGCTACCAAAGCATATACCGCCTGCTCTCCTACCTTCACACTCTTCGGTCCTATGAAACGAAGCGATTGCAGCTGCTTATCCGGTTCCGTCGGAGTCACCGGGTCCTTCTGACTTTTCACAACCGTGGAGAACTGAGCGTTAAAGCCTTGATAGGATACCTTGAATGTAACAAGTCCCGACTTTGCCCCATAAATGGCTCCTGTTACTGAATCGATTAACGCTATGTCGGTGTTGTCGCTGGCGTATAGGACATCCCGATTCAAAACGATGGACGATTGATCGCTATAAACCGCTCGGACAACCGTATTCGCCGTTTCACCAATTAACAATTCGGACGGTCCTTTAAATAGTAATGATTCCATCTGAGGCTGACCCGGATCAACAACCGGCTTGTCCCGCACGATCTTGACGAACCAATCGGCCTGCAGACCATTCCACGCCGCATGCAGATTAGCCTCACCCGGCTCTAGAGCATGTACAACGCCTTGATTGTCGACGGCTGCCACATTAGATTGATCTGACGTGTATGCGACGCCAGAAGTTAGTATTTCATTCGTTCCCTCTTTATAAAAGACTTTGGTCAGCAGAACACCCGTTGTCCCTGCTTTCATTTCAACAGGTCCAGCAAGTTCGATATATTGCGGTACAGGCGCTTTGACCGTAATTGTAACGTCCGCCTTATACATGCCGTATTGCGCTGTTAAATTTGCCGTTCCTTTACTCCGTGGTGTAATTAGACCGGAGCTAGAAATCGAAGCCACTGCAGGATTCAAGCTTTTATAGATGACACCTTGTTGAAGCTCGCTTTCTACGCCAGTGGCATTTCTCTTCTTAACGATGGCTTGTCCAGTCTGACCGATGGTCCATTCGGCTGGAATGTCCCACCGTATCGCTGAAACATCTTCGGGATTGCTGCCCGCCAAATACGTGTTGTACAGGGTTAGAACATCAGCTGCCGCAAATACTTTGCTGTACAGTTGAATAAATCCGATTTTGCCTTTCAAAAAACCGGACGCTCTTCCCGCTTCATCAACGGAAGCTCCGATACCCAAATCCGTCTTGGTCGAACCGCCAATTGCACCGATTCTAGACTGGCTGCCCACTTCCACTCCGTTAAGATATAGCTTTGCCGTCAATCCATCGTAGGTTGCTGCTGCATGATAGATTTTGTTAGCCGCAAGCGTCGGAGCACTTTCGACGATGACATACGCTCCTGCTTTGCCGAGCATATCCCAAACATAAAACCAGGCTTCCAGTTTCCTCGTAATCGGATTATATTGCAAAACATAATCGCACTGACTGTTCTTAGCAACAATCGTCTGTGCACTGTACAAGTCTTCCAATGAAAAAGAAGTGACAATGGACATATATTCCGGACTTAGTGTCGATTGATGCGGAACTCGGACATAAGAACCGCTGCCGTCCAGCGACAAAACGTTCTTGCCAAAGCTTGGATCGTAACCTACTGCGGCCGAACCGATTGAATATCCATCATGATGCGCGGAGCTGCTGTCTTCCGTAGCCGATTGTTCAAAGCGGTAGTCCAGCAAATCCGCCTTTTCATCCGCGCCAGCCATTATATTCCCAGGCACAAGGTATGTTTTGGAAAGAATCGGTGCCGCCCAACGTCCTGTCGTTACACCCGCTTCGATATTCAGCGTATAGGTACTGCCCGGGCGCAATGCTTTCAGACTGAATTGCCGGTCTGTTGCCGAAACGGTCGCTATGACTTTACCGTCCATGGAAATCCGGTATTTATCTACGCCCAGAACGTCAACCGCCTCTGGCCACGAAAGCAGTACTCCGCCATCAGCCTTACTTTGGACGTTGATTTGATCCCCATCTGGCCATAGTGCGTCAATCGGTCTTTTCAATTTGGTTGTTACTTCCAAATAAGATGCATAGGCGCCTGCCAAATTCTCCTTACTGTACACGTTCACCGTATAATCACTAGCTATTTCCTTCAGTGCCACACTGACCTGCTTATTGACGGACAGACGAGCTTTAGCATACGATGTGATGTCGTATTCTCGCCATTCCAGCTTATTATTGAATGAGATCGTCTGAATACTATTGCCCATAACGGGCATGTTGTTATAGGTGATTGTGCCTTCATTCCAACTATCGTCGGAAATCCCCAAGGCAGCTATATCCTGAAGCGTAGCATCCGAGGCTCGCGAATCGCTGATAGCTCCGTACAACTTAAGCTTCACCGATTCAATATCGTCAATATCTTCCCTTTTGATGCCGCTTAAATTGTATTTAAAAAGACCGTAGCGCAGATAGTTGTCGACTGTCGTGCTGTTTTTGATGTTAATAATGGATTGGCTGCCATAATTGCCGGTTCCCGGACTGCCTTGTACAAACGTATCGTCCGTTGTGTAAGCATAGATCTTGCCGTTTATATCCGGTATGGAAGGTGCCGTTACTGTGATTTTAGATGTGGCGGTAACTCCGCCTCCCGTCACCGTTACATTCGCAGTACCAACCGCTAATCCAGTAATGACGGCTTTGTTTCCGGTAGCTTCTATCCGCCCGATGCTTGCATTGTCAATAGCCCAGTGCAATAAAGTAGTTGGCGAATCGACTGAAGCCTCAAGTACAGCCGTTTCTCCAATGGTCAGATTTGCTTGTTCGAAGTTTAATCCGATGCCCGGTACTCTGTAGCTGATCGAGGGTCCACTCGCCGTCAAGTTGCCCAGCCGATCCATAGCCTCCACCTTAAAAGTGGCCGACTCGCCTGTCACGAAACCATAGGTGGTATACGTATTCGTTGAACTATTTACTGAAGCCAGTAAATTATTGTTTTTATATATCATGTATTGTGTTACGCCTACGCTGTCTACTGCAGCATTGGCAGTTGCCGACGGCCATGTCAACTGGTAACCGTTAGGATCGACAGGGGTTCCCGTCAGTGTGCTGTTCGCTGGCCAGATGGGAGCATCGTCGGTATTCCGGGTCGACTTGATGTTGTACAATAACTGAACTTCATCGTTATTTAGTGCTTTAGTGAAGATGCGGAAATCGTCAAGCTGTCCTTTGAATGGAATCTTCTGCGTACCGTCTACACCGATGTTCAGGTTTAATAACGCTGCCGGATCGATCGTGCCTGCACCAATGATGCTGATCGTTTTTTTCAGGACATTGTCCATGTAAAATGCAGCATTACCGGTACGATTATGCGCGACGACGATATGATGCCATTGGTTATCGTCCACGATAAGCTGAACGGGACTGCTGTTGTTCAGGCTGGACTTGTGCAAATCCATCCGTGCCAAGCTGGCCCCCTTGTAATTCCACGTCAAATAGTGATTGTATACCCCTATTTCCCAACCTTGATTGGCACCGCCCGACCAATCTTTGTTGGAGACTATCGTAGAGTCTGCGGTCCCGATGACCGAACTGTTGGCTTTCATCCAGAAGGAGACTGTGAAATCTTGAGCGGCACCGAACCTGAATTTACTGTTGCTATTGTTGTAATCAGCAATGTTCACATATCCGCCCTGCGTCGTATCGATCGCCTGGTCTCCGACTGTACCGGCTGTATACGTCAATGTGTTTTTAACCGTACCGTTATTCCCATTGCCTGAGGCATCAAGCGTATTGCTCTCAAATGGCAAATATAAGATTTGCTTATCGAATAAATCCGTATCGCTTGAAACAGCGTATGCCTGAGGTGCCCGGTCATCATACATAAACAACAGGAACATAGCGACGAAGCAAAAAATGGATGCCAATAGCGTCATTCTGATACGTGGCATTAAGGTAAGGCCTCCTTATATGATGTGGTAGTTGCTACGCTCTTCTCTGCCAAGCATCCGTCCTTTTCAACAAACGCCGGGACAAGTTTTCGTAGCCTAATCTGACAATGATATTCGCCAGCATGATCAGGCTGGACATTGCAGCCGCAGCCGCCACGTCACCCGCATCGTCCATATTGACTATGGAAACGGAAGCAAGCTTGAAATCCGGCGAATACAGAAATACGACAGCCGAAATGGTTACCATCGCGTTGACAAAATAATACACGGCTATTTCCAATAAAGCCGGAAGCGATATCGGTACCGCAACACGGAAAAACAGCCGATACACCGGTGCACCCATCGATTCCGAAACGATTTCGTATTCTTTATCCAACTGCTTCAGCGATGTTGTTGCGGTAACGAACGACACCGAATAGAAATGAATGATATTCGCCAGCACAACAATCCAGATCGTTCCGTATAGCCCATGCAAAGGGTTATCCGGACGGTTGAAGAAAAAAATATATCCAAGTCCGATCACCAGCCCAGGCAAGGCTAACGGAAGTAAAGAGATAAAATAACCAATTTGCCGAACGGCTTTCCAGATCCTAAGCTTCTCAATCAGATATGAATGTACAAACGCAATGACCGTACCGAAGATGGCTGTTAGCAGCGCAACAAGCAGACTGTTCCAGAATGGAGTCAACCCGCCGGCAGATACGTTGGAGAAATCATAATGCTTCAAAGTAACGCTCAGATCATATGGCCACACCTTAACGAGTGATGCGAAGAGTATGGTAAGCAGCAATACCACGATGCCTGAAACGATAATCGTACAATAGGCCGTATACGCTAAATCACGCAACCGATTAGGCTTGATTTGATATGGCGTCGATTTCACGGATACCATTGTCTTCTGCTTGCGTTCCACAAACCTGTCAATGAAAAATGCCGCTATAGCGGGAATCGTCAGTAATATGCCGATCACCGCACCCATAGACATGTTTTGCTGTCCTATGACCTGTTTATAGATGTCCGTCGGCAGCACGTTGTATTGGCCTCCTACTACCTTGGGAGCACCGAAGTCGGTAAAGCTGAGTGTAAAACAAACGAAAAGCGAACCGATCAAACCATATTTCATTTGAGGAAGTGTTATAGTAAGGAATTGTTTCCATTTCCCAGCTCCAAGCGTTTCCGCAGCTTCATATAAGCGATAATCCGCAATGGAGAACGATACCATGAGAATTAAAAATGCCTGCGGAAACGTATAGATAACCTCAGATATAATAATTCCCGTGCTTCCATACAACTGAATATTCCATCCTGGAAGCAATCCGAACAATCCTGTTGTCACTAAACCTTGGTTACCGAATAAATAGGTCAAAGCGATCCCATGCATCATCGTCGGAGCAAACAAAGGCAGCAGCGCGATGTAACGGAACCATCTAACGCCTGGTATTCTCGCACGCATCAATCCGTAAGCATAAAAAAACGCGCCCCCAACGGAAATCAATGTAGTAATGAGAGAAACATAAATCGAATGCCCTGCCGATCTTGACAATGCAGGAGTTGACAAATATTTGGAGAAATGGGCAAGACCTACCCACTCCTCCTGTTGATTGTGGAATGCTTTAACAAACAAATCGCCCAGAGGCAGCAGGATGGATATCGTCATTACGGCCAGCATACAGATCAACAACAAACGAATAAGCCATCCTTCTACTCCTGCTTTTTGCCTTGTCTTCGCTTTAAATAACATATTTCGCGTACTCCTCATTTACTTACCGCCATTTCAAGCGGTTCCTCGGCCAATTCATATTGATCTTTGAAAACAATCATTCTCTCTTCAGGAATAACGACAGTACATTTGTTGCCTTTATCCAACTTCAAATGGTGAAACTCTTCAGCCGATACATCGATGTTTAAAGTTTGTCCTGCGTCGATTCGCTGGCCTTTCAGCAAAGTCTGCACAGTAAGCCGGTAAAAGGAACCACGAAATTCAATCAATCTTAGAATAACGTGAATTCCTCCTTCCATAGGACGCGATACGATCCGGATATGCTCAGGACGAACAGATAACAAATAATTATCCTTTCGCATAAAATTCATTGTTCCGATAAAATCAGCAACGAATGGTGTCTTTGGCCGATCATAGATGTCCTTCGGCGTTCCGATTTGAATGACTTCCGCATGATTCATCACAATGATGCGGTCCGCCATTGTCAGAGCTTCTTCTTGGTCATGTGTCACCATGACCGTCGTAATGCCAAGCCTTTTCTGCAGGTCACATATTTCCTGCCGCAGCCTATGGCGAACTTTTGCATCGAGGGCCGACAAAGGTTCATCCAATAGTAGAACATCGGGCGATAACGCGATCGCCCTCGCCAAGGCAACACGCTGCTGCTGTCCGCCGGAAAGCTGTGCGGGATAACGATCTCGCGCTTGGCTTAGTCCGACCATCTCCAGCATTTCTTCCACTTTTCTGTGAATCTCCTGCTTGGTCATGCCTCTTCCCTTTAAACCGTAAGCAATATTCTCAAACGCCGACAGATTGGGAAACAAAGCGTACGATTGAAATACAATGCCAAAATTGCGGTTTGCAGGAGGGACGTATGTCATATCCGTTCCATTCATAACGACTGAACCGGAATCAGACAATTCTAGCCCAGCAAGTATGCGAAGCAGCGTCGTCTTACCGCAGCCACTTGGTCCCAACAGGCATACGAATTCACCTTTTTGGATGCCAACCTGGATTTGTTTCAAAGCATGAAACTTACCGAACGATTTACTTATATTATTGATCATCAAGTAGTCTTTCATCATGTCCTACCCCTCATTTAAGAAAACCAGATTACTTCTTAGCTTCGCTTTTAGAATCGAAACGTTTTTGCCACTCGGTAAGAATGCCATCACGTTCTTTGGCCATCGTATTCAAGTCGTTTTTAATCAACTGTTTCACAGGATCTTTTTCATAGCCTTCTGGAATTTTATTGCCTTCATTTTTCACGCTGATAATCGCATAATTTTTGTTGTATTCCTTCATTGCATCTTCGCTTATCGCCCAATCCAGGAATTCTTTGGCGATAGGCTTGAGCGCTTTTTTCTTAATGAGTCCGTTGGCCTCAACATCCCAGCCAGATCCTTCTTTAGGGAATACGACTTGAACGGGTGCTCCGCCTTTTTTCTCGGTAATACCACGATAGCCGAAAGAAATTCCTATCGGATATTCACCGGTACCTGCCATTTTGGAAGGCTTAGAACCGGATTGCGTATACATGCCGATATTGTCGTGCAGTTTGTCCATGAACGTCCAGGCTTTATCTTTACCCATTAATTGCACTAGCGCACTGACTGTCAGGAAGCCAGTACCTGAGGCAGCCGGATTTGGCATCGTAATTAAACCTTTATATTCTGGCTTCACCAAATCCTCATACGATTGTGGGATCGACAAATTGCGTTTTTCCATCTCCTTGGTATTCACAACGAAAGCAGTCTCCCAAGCATCAATCCCAACCCAAGTCGGCGGATTGGCTGTATCTTTAAACTCTGGAACGACACGTTCCACGCCTTTTGGCGCATAAGGCTCCAACATGCTGTTTTGATTCAGCACAAGCAAACTCGTAGTAGCCGTACCCCAGACGACATCAGCCTGTGGATTATTTTTCTCAGCCAATAATTTAGCCGTTATAACTCCGGTGGAATCGCGAACGATATTGATTTTGAGATCAGAGTGAGCTTTTTTGAACGTTTCCAAGTACGATTTGATCTGGTCATCCTCAAGCGCCGTATAGATCGTCAGTTCTTTATTATTGACTTCAGCTTGTCCGGCGTCTGCCCCTCCCGGTTTGCCCGATGTTGTGGTTTTGTTCGTGCCACATCCCACAAGAAGTGATGCCAACAGTGTTACTGCAACAGAAAGCTTAAGTACTTTTTTCATTTACTATCTCTCCCTTTTTTTACTAAATGTCAATTTCTTTTCAGTTTTAAATGTACCTTAGTTTTGTTAACGGATCGTCATTTCTGTGTAAACAATTGATTAATTTTGTTGTTTCTTCTTTTTAAATGTTGTTAATTGTTGGATTTAACCCTCTAGAACACAGAACACTTTGAAAAAAGTTCCACAGTGTGTGGGTTCTTTTGTGGGTAAACCCATACTTATGTGGTATAAACACGATTTCAAAGGTGGCCTACCGCAAAGCACCTTTCCACCCTCACACGCCGAAGATCGATTGAAACTTACTGTGTTTCTGAATCCTCCAAACCGCAAGATCGAATTGTAAAATTGTAAGGTAGATGTAAGGTAAATCGATAGCTTAGGCCAGCCTGGCAGGATAAGATTGGAACGAAAATAGAAAATTTTTAAAAGGAGAATCGAGATGAGGCTATTTGAACTGTTGCTTTTTTTGTCAAACATCGGCTTGTTTGCATTAACAGTCCTATTAAAAAAAGGACGGCGTAGAATTCCAGTATTCGCTGCAAGCGGGATCGCCACACTTTTACTGGTCATTCATTGGACGGTGGAAGGATACAGAGTCCAGCTATTTTTCCCATATTGCATAACAATCATTTTTTTAGCCCTTTCAGGTTATAGCTATTTTAAAAAAGCCGGCCCAAAAAAAATCCCACGATTCATGCTGGGTTCAGCTTATACCGCTATAGCGATAATGCTGGTCGTAACAGCGGGTCTCATGTATGTTTTTCCTGTATGTAAACTACCTGAACCGACAGGCGAATTTAAGGTAGGAACGCAAACTTTTCATTTCGTGGATACAAACAGGGAAGAGATTTTCGACAAAGCCAGAGATGGGAAGAGAGAATTGATGGTTCAGGTCTGGTATCCGGCTCAAGCTGGCGCCGGCAAGTACGCTCCCTTTATTCCCGATACCCAGATTTTACGTTATATGGCCGCGAGCTATGGCCTTCCCGGGTTTACTTTTGGGCACCTGAAGTACGTATCCAGTCATGCTTATTCCGGGGCCGAGGTCTCTTCGGCACAGATGTTATACCCGCTGATCCTTGCGAATCCCGGCAACGGCTCTTCCAGGTTTCTCCACACGTCGCAAGCTGAAAATCTCGCGAGTCACGGATATATCGTGGCAGTGATCGACCACACCTACAATACATTCGCAACCGAGTTTCCCGACGGTCGAATCACGACCAGCACAACGGACGACTTATTCTCGCCTGACCATGATTACCGGACAGAAAGCGGAAATCGCGACAAGTTGGGAAAAGTTTTAACCGACGATGTGGCGTTTGCACTGGACCAATTCGAGTTCATCCAATCGGGGCAGATTCCAAGTCATCTAAAAGGGAGGATGGATCTCGGTCATATCGGGGTGTTCGGCCATTCCATCGGCGGAGCGACGGCCTATGACGCTTCTTACGATCCGCGAATCGCGGTTGGAATAGACTTAGATGGAGGGCTTTATCGACTGCGTGACAGAGAGGGTCTGCGAAAGCCGTTTTTGTTCATCAACTCGGAAAGCAATTTAGACAAATTAAAAATGGTGATGGATAACCGGGTCTACACGGATGCAGAGCTTAACCGTATGCGCTCAACAAGAGAGTGGGAGGATCAAGTAACGGAAGATAAAAAGTTGGAGCTTGAACGAATGCGCGAAACGGTCGACGAAGGGGGACAAGTCCTCTATATCGAAAATACCGAGCATTTGAATTTTGCCGACGTACAGTTCATTTCTCCGATTTTCAAAATGCTGGGCATTACAGGAAAGATTGCGCCCGAAAGAGCGAACTCCGTTATCAATGCTTATATGCAGGATTTCTTCGATATGTATCTGAAAAATCAAGGCGGAATCTTAATGAAAGGACCGGATAGCCGCTTTCCGGAGGTGAAGTTCGTAACCTCGCTATTATAAATTACGGAACAGGCTGCCGATTTTGATATGCTCCCCTTCATGCAGAACTGAGTATAGCTGTCCAAGATTTCTTTCTCAGCAAACTTCTCATATGGAAAGCGTCTCTCATGATGAACGTGAAGATAGTTCGGCAGGTGGTAGGTAGTGTTTTGGCTCTGGCTGACCAGAATCAGCTTTTTCTCTGCTGGCTCTGGTCGCTCATATAAGCGACAATATCGACGAAAATTAGCTTCTCATACGGACTTAAGCCGTAACACCGATGGATTTATGCGGCAGGATGGTATATCCCTTGTGATGCCCTGTAAAGTTGCTCTCCTTGGCAACTTCGTCCAAGTACGCATTAGTGGCTTTGCTCATTTTGGGTCAACCAGAAGTCGTTGTACTTCGTTTTCATCTGCAATCCCTTCCTTGGCGAACATAACAAAAAACAGGTTAATCATGGTGGTATCTGACCATAATCGACCTGTTCAATGTAACGGAGAAGCGTTACTTAGGTTATAAAATTAAAGCATTGATGTGCGTACAAAGGAAATGAAGAAATTCTTGTAGCGTATTACTCGAATTAAGTGTGGTAGCCCCTCTAGTCCAATCAAAAGTACCACCTATTACTCGTAGGCACACTACCAATAAAAACATATAATAACCGTCTTTTTACACGTTTTTTTGAGTAAGGTATGACGATTTTTCCGGGTATTTCACTTTACGATAGACTGTCTTAACTGAGTCAAGGCTGATTTGAGCTATTAAATCGGTATATACGCTAGCCGTAATACTTGATACACCTTTCTTGGAAAGGGATTCTATCATCGAGCAGCAATTCTTCTTGCAGTAATTTTGTTATATTCTCTAATTTTGCAATGAATAGTGCGTAAAAGTCGCCCGAATTTGGATATGAAAATAGTCCATACCCCTTTAGTGACAGTATTTTGTTTGCCTCTCTGATCTTATCAGGTAAAAATTCATAGTCATACGCTTCTAATTGCTCAAGTTCTTCTTTTGCTGCTAATTCAATGTGATGGGCAAATTCATAGTCCAGAATAAAATTGACGATCTCTTGATACTGCTCACCTTTATAGTCAATGTATAACAACTGTTTCGTCCTCAGTCCAAATTTTAATAGGTCTTCATGTATGTCATAACTTGCTTCATCCTTCAAAAACTGTTCCAGATCCTTGTTATCAGGGAATATGAGCTGTGCTATTTCTTGATCATGCATACTTGTCCCCCCTATATTGAAACAACTCCCCATGCTGGTTAGGAATATAATCGGGATAGTTCTTACGATAAAATTGATCGATCATCTGAAGCGCGGGGTCCCGTTCAGGGAATGGCTCAGGGTCTCCAAACACCATTTTCGCTTCTGGGGTATTCATCAGCAAATCGTTAAGGTGAGTTGGTACTGGCAATCCTAGTTTTCTCCGTACATGGATCAAAAATAAGATTTCAAAAGGATAAAATCCGTATCTGAAATCACCAAATTCACCAGGTTGTCCGATTTCAGAAGCTAATGCAGAATGATACTGAGACATTTTCGAAATTAGATGTTCGATTTCTTCTAAATCACCAGTTGACCAACGTTCTATCACTTCATCGTAAATGTTCAGGTCTTCAGGGATTGAGCCGCATCGTAGTTCAGCTTCCTTAAACTTATTCTTCACGGCTAAATGCAATTTTTTATTCGTTCCCATGATGGTTTTATTTCTATACTGCAAGTACAGCTCTAGTAAAAACCAAATATGTCTGTTCTCTTCATTAGCATCCATTAAGTGACCGCCGAAGTGCTGAATAATAAAATCAAATAATATATTTTCTTCCCTATCCCATCCATACATCGCAAAATGAACTAATGTGATGACGACTTCTCTAAATGAATATCCCAAGATCATCTCAGGATACCTGATTGTATAGAGATCCTGACACATGCACTGGTAAAATACGATCTTCTGCATGTTCTTTAATCCTTCTGCATTGTTCCCACCGCTAATTAATACATCATTTTTCCATAGTGACAAGTAATATGAGAAAATTTTGTTTAGATTTATTAATAGTATGTGATCTTTCTCTGTGTCATTTTGCTCAGCGATTTTCTCAATTTTGCTTCTGCTGACATTATATTTATCTTTAACATCTTCAAATTTGATCCCATCCACAAAATTGTTGCTATATCTTTTATAGGCCATTTCTAATTTTTTTGGGTTTATCATTGCATCCTCCTAAGTATTAATCTATTTCCTTATTCCAGTCCTTTACCTTTAACTCATCAACGCCGAATCCGGTATCAGTGATCTTAATATCTGTTTCAACTCTAATAAAATCTAATTTTAGACCAGGATTCTCTTCCATCAGCTCTTCTAAATTATCCCTAAAACCGGCGTACCTAGGATCATCACTGTTAATCATGTCTTGGAAGTACTTATCTCCACCCTTTTTCTGTTTATCCGAGTAACTAAACCTTGCGGAATCTGATGCCTTTGATTCAATAATCGTTAACTTTGGCGGAGGCCCTTTCGATAGGAATGCTGCATCTATACCATTTCTCCCCACTTGGAACAGATCGGATACATCTTGACCTAAATTACTGTCTCTTGCGACGATTTTCGTTACTTCTTCCCCAAAGTTACCTTTATCATGAGAGAAATATTTAGAATTATCGATTTTTCTTTCATACTCCTTTGCAGCCCCCAAGTCATACTGAGCACTAATACCATCTTTCGTATCCAATTTGTTGGCTAATTTATTTCTTTCTCGTGTTAATATTTTGAATTCTTTGTCGTTTCCTTCTTTTTTCAATCTTTCTATTTCATCATCTAACTTTTTAATTTCTTTTGTAATATCGTCTGGATTGTTATTGCCAGAGCCACCTTTACCCGTCCCCCCAGGATCTGGTTTTTCAATTTCAGGCGGTTTTTCTGGTGGCTTATCCGGCTTCTTCAAGAACTTCGACACAGCATCTTTCGTATCCTGCCATGCCTCAGCAACCGTCTTATTCGGCGACATATAGCCGTAAACAAGCGCTTCTTTAGATTGTGAACTAGGAATTTCTAATTCCCCAATTGTTTTCTTCAAAGCCTGAACTGAATCCCCTATTTCTTTCAATTCCTGCTTTAAGCCCTTAATTACCAATGTTCCTTTTTCTTTCAAGTAACTTTTACCTATGTTACCCCATTCACTAATTTTCCCTACAAACTTACCAAACTTCTCTGCTACGGCGCCCATCCCGTTAACCAACCATGGCGCTACCTTATTAGCTCCCTGCCCGATGTATGCGCCTACCGTTTTCCCTGCGATCTTCGCATCCAGCAATCCGACCGTGGCAGCGCTAATTCCCGCGCTGAAGGCTACTTGCTTCCAGCTAAAGCCTTCTTCGTTATCCGTAAGCTGGCTTACAATACTTTCTGCCGCTCCGGATATACCGTTTACAGCCATTCTCCCTAACAGACTTGCACCACTGCCAAATGGCCCGAATATCGCCCCAGAGGCCGCCCCGATCATCGATTCTCGGAAGGCGTCCGCGGCATAATCCCCGAAGTCGCTTACCTCTCCTCGCCGGATATCCGATACCGCCTTCGCTCCTACCGCTATACCACCGGCTGCCACTGCTCCCGCGACGACCGCGCCAATCACAACCGCGCCTGCTCCTAAAGTCGCCACGGTCACTGCCGCTACAACAGCTACAACTGCAACGACCGCCAATGCGCCGAGCACATTGGCTGCCAGTTTGCCCCAGCTAAACTTCTTCTTTTTCTTCGTCGTTTCAGTTTCAGACGGCGTTTCAGGCTTGACACCTTGCTTCGGCTCATCGTCGTAGGGCGCAAAGGAGGTCCGGTCTGTGCCTGCCGCCTTCACGTTTGTTCCCAGAAAGTGGTAATCACCTTCAATGGTAAAACCGCTTTGTGCCGCTAATTTCTTCGCCATCAGTTGACTTTGGGCACGAATCACCACACGCTTCGGCGTGTAGAGGGAAATGTCCATCTTCGCGTTCAGCGTCAGCTTCTTATGGCTCGTCATCGTAATGCCCGTCTCGTCATCGAAGCTCAGTTTGAGCGGCTCCTTGCTCCCGCCTGTCAGATGAATCGCACTAGGCAGCAGGGCGAGTTCACTTCCATGCTCCGTTCCAAAATACCGCTGGCTCGGATCGCCCATCTTGGCGCAGCTCGCCCCATTGCTTCGCACAGACCCGACAACCAAGGCGCCTGCTCCTGATGCATCGGGCACATACAAGCTCGCTTGCGTGCCCACCTTGGGCATGCAGTACATGGCACTTCCTGTCGCTGGCGAGAAAGGATACCAGTGCGCGCCTTCCTTCGCCTGCTTGCTGTCCACGCTCAGGTGCAGCTTCACCTGCTCGCCCTTGACCTCCAGCACTTCTCCGGACAGCGAAATACCTGTCAGCTTGGCATTGTTCACACGCTCTCGGCGTATCCCCTCCGCCCTTGACAGACGATACGTGTAGACGAAATCTCCCTGCTTCATCCGGCCCTTCACTTCGCTGACGATGAGCGATTTGCCTCGAAAGGCCACTTCATCTCCAAGCGACATGCGCGCGGTACTCTCTATGTCATAATAAAAGAAATCCGTATCATGCAAACCGGCCTCATAACCACCTGCACGCTGAAAAGCCAGCAAGTCCTTGCCCGCAAGATAGGAAGTATCTGCCGACAAACTCAGACTTTTTCCTGGCGGTATACCTACGAAAAGCTTCGGTCTTGCTTCCAATATATCACAGACGACTACGCTCTGGAAATGACTCGCCAAGCGCTTCAGCAGTTCCCAGTCGGTCTCGTCATACTGGATGACAGGTTCGCCAATCGGGACGCCTTCCCCTACGCGATAAAGGACATCATGCCCCGGGTACGCGTTCACAAGCTCGTCCATCACCTCGGCGTACGACATCGACGTATTCTGAAACGTACGACGATGTCTTTTTCCATCCAGCATCGCACTACCCGATAGGCCCTCAAGCTCGATATGATAAACCCCTTGGGTATGCGTCGTATGCGCTGCGCTTATCCACCCTCGGAACAGCGTCGTTTCCTGCTGGCCGTCGCTTTCATAGACACGGATCTCATCGCTAGCCAAGGCTTGCAGTGCTGCACTGACGTTGACAGCCTCATCTACGATGCCACGCACCAGAAGCCGTCCATGCTCATTCGGTTGCCAAGTGATCTGTACATCCTCAAGTTGATGAATCGGATAGATCGTTTGCACACGCAAATGCTTCTCTACCGCTACCTCGCCCATTCTTCCACCTCCGCTTCCTTACGTATCTTGCTGTCCATTCGTAATAAAGGTAATGCCCTCCTTGTCTTGCTGCTCCCCGCTCCCCTGTTCCCCTTTGTTATTCTGATAGCCGCAGACCAACCGCGATACGGTCGTTAAGGCTGGCTTGCCATCCACGATGGCGTTCTCCTTGGCCTGCATCCATTTGCCCATCTGGAGCGGACAACAGGGTTTGCCGGAAATGGTCTGGCCATTCTCAGCAATCAAGTAAATCGTTTCGCCGCTTGGATTCAACGGACTTGTACAAATGCCAAAATGCGGCACGTTCACATGAAACAGGTAATCCCCTTCATTCATCATCGGCTTATCATTTACATACGACCCATGACTCTGCGGCAAATTAATCCGTCGCTTATGGGACCCGCAGCTGCAAACCATTTGAGCCCCTCTCACAATGTAGAACTCGTTCTCAGACATCGAAGCTCCCTCCTTATGCAACCTGCTATTCTACCTGTACGCGTACCAGTTGAACACCCTCGAAATCCCTGCGCAGTATACTTTCAGCAACGTCCAGTCTCACCACGATCAGCGGTTTTTCGCTTTCTTTGATCTTGAAGATCCTCTTGCCCGTGAGCTGATCTCCTTGCAGAACCAACTTCCGGATCACACGCCCGTCTCCCGCTAGCTCACTATTCGGACTCAGCGCGCTCACCTCCTCAAAGATTGGCAAATAATAATTATGCTGGCGGCGATGAGCCATATCGATTAATGGGGTCAACTTGAATATCGTGTCCGGCGCATACAGTTCGACCAAACGTTTTAATCGTTCCGAGATGAGATACAACTGACGATCCATCACATCAGGAAAGTTGCTTTCCTTCTCCGCCTTCACTTTGAAGAACATCGTATCCGCCAGTTTATGAGCACTGGTGAGGTGAATATCTCTCGAATTCACCTGTTTCCTTGCATCCAGCAGCTCAGGTGCGTCAGTGAGCCGTTCATCCTGCTTTAACACAAAGTAGTCCTTCATTGCGCTTTCGCTCCATCGTTTCCGTCATCTACCGGTGTGTTCCCGGACACAAGCAGCTCGCTCTGATCGCGGAATTCCCCTACCATCCAGTGGATATCAGGCGTTTTTCCCATACGTAGATATCCGTTACTGGTAAGCAGTGCTGAAATTCTTGTTTTCATAAATTCGATAGCCAGCAGGTGATACTTCACGGCTTCGATCTGCTTAATTCTCGCTATATCCATCGAGGTGACTTTGCGCGCATACGCGGACTTTTGCTTCTCCAGCTCCTCCATCCTTTGAAACAACGGATCAAAGATAAAGTCAGCTCGCCATCCCCCCACACACGCTGCGGCATCCATAAACCAGTTGTGATCATACGCATCAATGCGATAATCAGGCCTATTCTCCATAATGCTAGTCCGCATCAGAGAGATATACACATACCGAATATCCCCCTTTAAACCTTGCTCCTGAAGCTCCGACACCTGTGTCCATACGGATTCAAAAGCATCGCTAAAGCTTTGTTCGATGCTCGAACGCTGCGCCTCCAGCGCTTGGTCAATCGGCAGCAGGTCCTTCAGCCATTGATCGAAGACAAAGCTCTCCAGGAAATCATCCAGCGCTTCTTGCTTATTCAAGCTGTCTCCCCCTCTGCTTAAACGATATTGACCTTGCCTCCGCTGATCGTCACCTGATCCGTTATTTCCAGACTTGCGTCCGCTTGCTTCAAATCCACGCCTTGCTCGCCTTGAATAACAACCTTCGCCCCGCCGGTAATTTCAATATCGTCTTCGGCAGACAGCATAATTTTCTTGTCGCTATTGATTTCAATCCCTCCATCGTCGGTTAGCTTCATAAGCAGCTTGCCGCTGCCAATAATCTCAACCGAGCCTGGCTTGAATACAATTTGTTTACCATATTTGGTACTGATACTCTTCACCGATGGATCACTTCGCTTCTGGGGATCAGACGACGCCGTATTCACGGAACTGGCTGCAAAGGCATGCTTCTCCTGCTCATCCGGAAAATAAAGGCGCACCTCATCGCCCTCTTCGGGCATACAATACCAACCGCTCCCATCCGGTGAGGAATATACGGTGGAATAAGCGAACCACAATCCTCCAGAATGTCCCCCATCAATATGCAGATTCACTTTTACCTGATCCTTGGATACGCCGGCAATTTTGCCAAAAAGCGAGACTCCAGCCAGCGCATAGGCATATTCCGTCGGAACACCAAGCCCCTCTTGATCCTTCAACACGTAATCATGAATCAAGACACCTTTGTCTATTCTTGTCTCGGCTCGATATACGTACAACGTCCGCCGCTGGAACTGTACAGGGCTGCACAAGGTCAGAATTTTGCTGCTGCTTACTTCATAGCTGATGCTATTCTGTTCATTCAAGCCGCTCATGCCATTTTCGGACTTCTGCTTATAGCCCTTCAGATCTTTCTTTATGGCATAGTTATAGGCGTCTAGCTTCTGGGGTTCCCCTTGATCCGGCAAGCCTACCGATACTTTCACGCCGCTTTGCGTACAAATCGGCACCAAGGGGGCGTGAAACTGTGAGGCCACTCTTCGGGCAAATTGCCAGTCTGTTTCCTTGTACTGTACCAGCAAACCGCCTGTCCTTTTGCCGTTTGAAGCTCCATCCGTTACATCAGCCTGCGGATAATCGGCGATGAGCTGGTTAAACAAGGCGGAATACGACAGCCGCGTGTTTTGAAACGAGCGCGTTTTCTTCTTCATGTCCATCCGCATCGTTTCGCTATACGCCTCCACCATGAGCTTTCTTACCCCATTAACGGCTTGCACCGTCAGACGGGTAACCATCCCTTGAAAGAGAATAATCGTACGATCCTTATCCTGCACCGACACCTGAATCCGTTCTTCATCGTCGGCTCGCTCCACATACTGATCCAGCTTCTCTTCGGGAACGATTCCACTGAGCGTCAGGTGCGAATGTTCTCCTGCTTGCTGAACAAGCTTGAAATCCAGCAGACTTTCAAACTCATACGGGAAGACGACCATGTCCGTGTAGGTATGCCTCTTTTCGCTCATGCGGGTACCTCACCTTCCTCCTCATGTATGATCCTTATCGTGCGAATGACTTGACGGGCGGCTTCTTGCCAATCCTCATAATCCCCATACGGACAGCAAAAAGTACCCATCACCGTCTTCCCCTCAAATTCAAAAAAGAACATAATGTAATAAATAAATCCGTCCAGCGCAGCCCCTTTGAAATCAAAATAGCCAATCGGCTTGCCGCTCGCTTCTTCCAGCCCTTCCGTATAAAAAACATGCGTGGGGTTCATTCTTTTAATCAAAGCCTTCATACCCTCCGTCAGTTCCTGGACCGATTCATCATCCAGCTCCTGATCGATTTGACTTAGCGTAAAATTGATCCCGCCTGTTTCATCGCTCTTAATAATTTGTGGACGCTGTTCATACGGGTATTTCAGCTTGCTTTGCTCCTCCGGCATATCTACGAAGTCGCTAGGCATAAGCACCTTTAACTTTTCATCAAAAAAAGCCTGCTGCGTAAACTCATAATAGCGCTTGCCCACACGCACAGGCCCTGTACATATGTCACTATGCTGTTGGCTTTTCTCCACTTCATTTATAAAAGCAAGTATCCTCTCATCCGCATACTCCATCGTTTTCAAGCCTCCCTTAAGAACATGAATGTTAATGCCTCAATCCACAAGCATCCGACGTGGTCCTCCCGATCTCAGATCAGGCCTCGTCCGCGTGCCCAACTGCGCCTCCTCCAGAATACGGATTAAATATTTGTGAATCTGCACGTTGTCATACGCCTTATATTCCATCCCCAACCGACTCCCGATATAACGAAGAATCAATTCCCGATTCACGGTATCCTGATTCAGACACTGCATCGCAAATGCAATGTCATACGCATTCGCACTGCCAGCGCTTAACAATTCAGCGCCGTAATATCGCGTCAGCTGAGGGCTCAAACTGCTTTGACCAACCGCTGAATAGGGAATGTGAAGCATATTCCACGTGTTATACTCCGTGGCGAAATCCGCAAAGCTCTGGTAGTCCGAGCGCAGTTTGGCCCCTTCCTTCAGCTTGAATCTTCCGAGCTCCAGCTCGTTGCCTCGAAGGGAGACTTCGTGATCAAGCACAATATCTGCCTTGTACAGGGTGAAATCAGACTGTTCCACCGCTTCCCCGAAGCGGAGTTTCAGCACGGTCTCCCTACCGTTCGCCTGATACGGGAGCGAGTAGTCCTGCTCCAACGCATAAATTCTGCACCCGAACTTGACAAGACCGCGGGACACAACAAGCTGCTCCGCTGTAATCCGCACCTGCGCACCAGCTACGATCCCCTCCGAGTAAGCCTCGGTAGACAGCTCGGTGAAGCGCCTCGGAACATCCCGCAAGCTTTCCAGCATATCCCCCTTGAGAATACGGCCTTTCGTAAAATTCGGATAAACGTTCGTGAACAATCCGCTCCTCCTCCTCTCTGCACACCGGCCCCATTGCCAGCTCTATTTCCAACCATCGAAGAAATCCAGCTCCGACAAATCACCCTCAAAGGCAAAAAATTGCTTCGCCCCCCAATAGAGCTGCTCTTCCCGCCTCGCAATCGGCAGCACATGGAAGCCCCAGGCGTTCGACTCGGCGAACACGAATAGCTTCACTTCGTCGTTGATAATTGCGTCCGTGTCATCTTGCGGAATTTTCGTACCATACGCTTTCTTAATCTCCTCATAGCGGATCGGCTCGTAACTGCTGGCATCGCTGGTGTATACATAGGTGTGCCTAATTTCTCCGTCGCTTCCCTTCAAATAAAGTTCCACCTCGACGGCGCTGAGCGGACGGGATACAGAGCCTTGTACGTCACTCAGCCTCTCCTGCATACGGATCAACAGCTTTTCGTGTCGGTTGTGCGTAAAAGCAACAACCGAGTACGGCACCATCGGCGCCTCATTCGTCATACTCGTTTCAATGACGCCTGCCTTGCGGTCGTTCAAATAACGGATGGCGCCTCGCAGGCAAGCAAGCTTTAAGTCAGGGACTTGTCCCGCATGCTCCGTCTTTTGGCGAAATTCAATGCTGCGTCCGGCTACGAACTCCTTTAAAGCCTCCCGAAAAACATCGATTGTACAGGATTGCCCCGTCAGCTTAATAATGTCATAATCCTGGAGCTTCCCTTCCTGGTAATAATCTTCCAAAAATTTACGCACAATGTCATAAATATCCGCTTTAATCAGTTGATTGATTTCTTTGATGTTGAACACCACATTCGGAAAATCATAAACATCCTTCATGACCTCATGATCCGTAAGCGACAAGCACCAGCGATCTACAGCCGTAATTTTCAGATCATTTTCGTGCAGACCTCCGCTGGCTGAATCAAACCGATTACGGACAATGCCCGTTTTACGAAAAAATTCCTTTTTCATATTGTCCGCGATTTCCCAGAGGAAATAGAAATTGCTGCGCACGCGCAAATACTCTTCTCGGGTCCGATTTTCATACGCTTTGAACCGAGTCGGGATCAGCTTTTCGGCCTCTCGATAAGCGGCTTCGAAACCCTCGTACACCGAGCTTACGCCGTATTCATCCACATGCCGATACAAATCCGTTCCTGGAATATCAATTAATTGATCAATATCCGTCATGCGCCTGCGAGTACTGTAATAATCAGCGAACACAATTTTCATGAATTGCATAATGCGGTAAGTAATATTATTGCCGCCATAGTTGGTATCGCCGTTCTCATAGGCGGTGTGAATCGTGAGCTTATACGAAAGGTGTCCGTCTTCGATCCGAAATCTGCAAGAGGATAGGTCCGTTGTGCCCCCGCCGCAATCGATGACAAGCGCCTGATACAGCTCTCCATCCATAAAGCTGCGTTTTTCTATCTGATCAGCGATCGTGTTGTAAAGCACAGCCATGCCTTCATCTAATCCATGCTCCGTCTCCAATCCATATTCCGGCAAAATGTCGGCAAACATGTCACTGAACTGCATTTTCAGCTTCACCGGACTGGAGATATGTAAATTTTTGAAACGACATTTGAACTGATGCTCCGCCATCTCCACCACATGGGTCAGATAAGCCCGCAGAATATCGCTCCTTGGGACAGTTGCCACATTGCCTTGCGGGTCCATCAGCTCTTCGGTCTGCTTATAGTTGTTGACCCAGCGCTTAATGCTGTGAAACACAGTGGCATGGCCTGTGTAGCCATTTTTCTTCATCGCGTTCAACGCTTCATAGCCGAAATGGTAGCGAATCCTGGATGCATTCGAACAATCCGCCACGCTGATCACCGTCGGCAGCGCCTCAATCCATTCCTCTGCCTGACGAGTCGCGCGGGGAAAGGACACATAATTAATGCGGCCCAACTGGGTTGTGCCGTTTAACTGATCTTGAGCAGAGGGTGCAGAAATATACGAACGATCTAGAAAAGCACCGGCTGTCGTATTCGAAGTACCAAAATCGATGGCCAGCACAACCTCCGTTTCTTCTAAGTCCCTAATCTCCAGATCGGCTATTGGCATGCGGCAGTAGTGAAGATTAACCGGAGGGAGCGGCTTGTCCTGCTGATACGACTTGTAAATATATTCCGAATCCTGCTTGCGAAAAAAGAGGAAGCTATAATTTTGATTCGCCGTTTTACGGAAAGGAATCTCTTGGGACGCCCCCAGAAAGTAAACACCAGGCTCCGCTCCATCCTTATTGAGATAGACAATTCCGCACAACTCTTGATGATCATTCACGATCAGGACATTCGACTCGGTGAATGTGCTGGGAACTTCAATCCGGTACCTGTCCCTGCTGTCTACCTGAAGGCCCGCATAAAGCGTTAGCTTCGCAGGCACCTTGAGGCTGCCATCGTCCCTCAGCGGCGTATTCAGGTAGCGCTTTAACACAGCTTCCACCCGCTCATGTCCGCCGCTTTTGAAGCTTTGGATCAGCAAGCTTTGCTCCGCGTTGCGATATTTCAGTACCGTTCGTATGAGCGCTTCTCTGTCCAGCGAGCCCGATAGCCCTTCCACCAGCTTCTCCTTATGACAAATACTTCGCAATTGCAAAGTCGTCATCTCCGATAACTCTTCTCGTTTGTAGGTGGTCTGGTTGCGCACTTCCCGTTCCATGGGACGCGACGAATTCAGCTTATAGGTATACCCCTTCATGTCCCTTTCATCCTCTCTGACTCCCCGTTCAATGTATCGCTATGCGATCAACCCGCATCGTTTCTTCGACATCGATAATGCCAAAATGATGCTCCCAATAGGTTAGTGTATGGAAACGAACGGGCAGGAAAATCGTTTTAATCAACTCCAGCTTAGCGAGTGACGTGGCCGTCTTCTCCTGACCAACATAGAACAAGAGTTCGTCCCTTTCTTCACAATTGGCGTAAATCGTGGAATGCTTGAACAGCTTCCGCATCGTATCTTTGAGCAGATAGACGGCTTCACCTGTCTCATACAGACTGAGGATATTGCCCGCCACGACCTCCTGCTCTTCTTGGCTCAGCAGCTTCATCTTCTCCCAGACGCTGCTTCCGAATATCCCTGACTCCAAATCCCGCAGCACAAATTTAATATAAAACTCACGCTTATTCATGCCCATCTGTAAATCCATATCCGTCAAGAAATGAATGAAAATATCGAATAACGTATGCCGAAGCTCCGTTTCTTCCTTATTGTTAATGTCAAATAAATCTCGAAAAATATCATAGAAACGGTAGTACGGATTCACTTCCACCTCAGCCTCTACCGTTGTCGCGTTCAGAGTTTCATGGCTGAGTTCCATGTAGGGCGAGTAGACCTGTGCCGGGGAAAAATACAGATCGCTCTTGGCCAGGTTATTTTTTCGAGCCTTAATAACCAGATCCCAAATATAATTCACGCCCATTCTCCTTCGCATTTATATTCGGGGAAATAGATTTGAACCTCAGACACAAGAAAACTCATCAAATCATCGATGATAAAGGTCTCACTCCCGCGATTGCGAAAACGTAACCGCATGATCTTCTTATCGCTCTCTACACGAACGTGATCGCTGATGAATGAATTCATTTCATAAGTCGCTTGTTTTCCATCCGCTCTGTCTAGAATGTCTACCTGCTCCAAATCCAGCAGCTCACTAGCCTCAAAGGAATTAACGATTCGGTTAATCTCCCCTGTAGCCCGCACGGTCAGTGCTTGTTTGCGGGCAAATCCGCCCGTAAAGCTATCTTTTCGCTTATTGGAAACGAGTCCATAAGGCAGTCTGCCGATCTTAGTTGCGATCGGCCTTGTAATTTTGAACACCTGCCATATCCCAGACTTCTCCTGCGGAGAGACCACAGTCAGTTCCTCTGGCATGCGCTTAATATATCGGATCAGCTCCGCATCCCCGTCAACGAGATAGCCGTGCTCCGCTCCCGTTTTCCGTAAAGACAACACATGTTCAAAATTCACCCGATCTGTCGCAGGAATGGGAAAGCCGACATTTTTGAGCGCCAGCCTTTCTATGTTCCATAGAGGCACCATATCCAATTTTTTAAAAGCGTCAAACTCCTCCAAATGAACACGGATTTCGAGAAGCTCTTCATCTGCGCTAATCATCCCTGTATCCCCTGTCCACACCAGATCGAAAAACTTATTGGCATAGGGGTGATTCATCGTTTTCCACGGTATATTATTTTTTTGGAATACATGATAAAGCTTTTCCAGTTCACCCATATAGGTCAAATTCTGCTGTAAGCGAACTTGTATCGCATGCTTTCCACGAGAAGTAACAAGCTCTCCGTGAAACACTCTGCTTCCTCGCAGCAGCTCCTGAATTTTGCGGTATTCGCATTGAAAAAACGCCGTCATCAGCAGCGCTTCTCCTTCCGAGCGCTTCTGAGCGAGCACATGCTTCATATCAAAGACAGGCTTCTCTTGATCTCCCTCTACCATCGGATACAGAAACTCATGGATAGGGTCAATCTCTTCCCTTGGGCAGATGGTGACATATATGTCCTGTCCTTCTTCGCTCGCTTCCACTTCCTTGAATACCCGCTCTTCCAGCTTGCGGTTTAATTCTTCCTGATAGTCCACCAAGTTTAAAAATACGCCCGTCATGATGTTCTTTAGCAGCTTGCGCTGCTCCAGATCATCCATTCGGCTTAATCGATCCAGAATAATGTCTTTCATGAGAACTACTTCCTTCCTGCCTCCTGGTTGTCGCCCTTGTCAGGCGAAGCTTCTTGACTCGCCGCTGCATTCGGTAATTTGGGCGCTGCTGCGGTCCCCTCGGCGGCGGCACTCGAAGCAGGGAGCGCAGGTGTCGGCGGGTTTAATTTCTCTTGAGATTTCGTTATTTTCCGTTCGACGCCGAGCACTTTTTCCAACATGCCGATTTCCTGGTACACCTCTTGGGCCATGGCATAGGCATCAACAGATTGCTGAAAGTCTTGAGCGGCATAGCTCTGATCACCTTTCTTCTCCAACTTGTCAGCGTCCAGCTGCCTCTTTTCCTTTTGCACGCCAGCCATCTTGGCATCTACGTTATCGATCTTCCCTGCAAGTTCTTTTTCCCCATTGCTAAAAGCGGCCTCTGCGGCTTTCTTTTTCGCCTTCACATACAAGTCTTTCGCTCCTTCGTAATCTTGACCCTGAAACTTCTGGTCACCTTGCTTGATTAAATTCGCAACTTCCAGAAATGATGTCGTTTTGCTAATTTGCGCTTCCAAATCCTTCATATTGTAATCTTCCTGTGAACGCGCTTCCTTCTTCGCCTTCTCATAACTGGCAAGAGCCTTCGTATAATCGCCCTCTTTGAAAGCGGCATCCCCGTCCACGACAAGCTGCGCCGTTCTTTGCTTTTTCGTCAGCAATTGCATGTGCAGCTTATCATTCACTTTAATGGAAGCATTCCGCGCTTCACTGTACTCCTTGAGCGCATTCGGATAGTTGCCATCCTGCACAGCGACGTCCCCGTCCTTCTCATGTGCAAAAATAGCAGCCACCGCCTCAGCCTTAGCCTTAACCGCGCGCGCTTTATAATAGAGGGCTCCTCCCCCAAGCAATATCAAGGGAATGAGCACCATTGCAATCGTTTTTACAAGCTTCCATCTGTTCTTCGGAGGCTCTTGATAGACTTTATCCGCATAAATTGCCGCGACCGTATAATTCGGAATCACCTTCGTCTGCTTGCTCAGCAAAACATCCTCAATCGTATCGACGAGATCGGACGGCTCTTTGGCTTCTTCCAGCGCATCCAGCATCTCTGCTCCGTTCACACGCTCCCATATTCCTCGGGTACACAGCAGAAGCACATCTCCATCGGATAACTTCACCTTACGGGATAAACTGGGATTAAACTCCCCACGTTTGCCCAAGTACCATAGTAAATTCGTTCTTTCCTCGTGCCGGTCCAGCGCATCCTGCGGAAGTTTCTCTGCATTAATCATCGTTTGCGTTAAGCTCTGATCCTTGCTTTTTTCCAATATTCTTCCATTTCGAAAATGATACAGTCGCGTATTTCCAGCAACTGCCCCAATCATCGTTGTATAATTCGTCACGATCATGGTCAGGCTTGCCTTGCGCCGAACTCTCCTGCTTTCCACTTGCAACAAATCGTGGGCCTCCCGCAAATAGCTTTTCATCGCCCTTGCAGAGAGTCTTGGCTTGTGCATAAATTTTCCAATAACTGCTTTGACAGCCATTTCTGCGCTTTCCATCTCCGTATCGGAGTCCAGCCCTTGAGCGATAACCCAACAAGCCAAATCGTCATGCTCCGTGAAAGCAAAATACTCCTTGTTCCGAACGAACGTCCCCTCTTCCGATATAAAGCTGGTCTTAAATTTGCTGTTATCCTTTCTCATCGCTGCCTCCCTGCTTTTACCAGCCTTTTTCCAGGATAATAATAGTCGCATTGTCTTGATGCTTGATTTCTTTTTGTTCAATAGCTTCTATGATGGCCTGGGCAGCATCGTAAGCGTTAAGTGGGAGTGACAGCAGCTGCTCCAACTCCACTTCTGTGAGCGTATTCGTTACACCATCACTGCACAGCAGCACGCGATCCAGCTTCTGTAAGTGAATGGGTTTCTCGCAAATTTCTATATTTTTGAAAGCTTCATAGCCCAAATAATTAACGAGCTGGTTCTTCATCGGACTGTCCAAAGCCTCATCCTTCGTAATTTCTCTCGACACGTAGCGCTCCTCTAGCACGGCTTCCAGGATGTGCTTATGGTTAACGTCGATAAACTCTCCGTTGCGGAAAATCTTGATTAGGCTATCCCCCACAGCACCCCAGTACAGCAGCCCTTCGCTAATAATGACAGCAACCAATGTCGTACCGCCTTGAACGCCTTTGAGGCTTCGTATAATTTCCGTATTACTAACACTTGCCGCTTTGGTAAAATAGCCTGAGATATCTGTCAAATTCTCCAGCTTCAAAAACTCTTTGACAAACGTGGTTACGGC
Source organism: Paenibacillus alba (assembly GCF_013204855.1). GTDB lineage: Bacteria > Bacillota > Bacilli > Paenibacillales > NBRC-103111 > Paenibacillus_E > Paenibacillus_E alba. The sequence goes on from NZ_JABMKZ010000007.1 coordinate 37,044, forward strand.
TTGCGTGCTCGCGACTCGACCACCGGATAATCCGCTGATGCCATCGGCAAGTACAGAAATTGTGCCATGCGAATTCATGATGGTCGCAAAATAATCATCTTGTTCCACACGTTGACCAATCGTTTGCCCATTGCCAATTTCCACACTAGGTTTCATCCTTGACTGTGTGCCCTTCAGGCAAGCCCGTATAATCAATAAAACGAAGATAACAAATGTTAAACCCAATACAATTTTGTAAGGCGTCAACCCTTGCTGCGTAAATATACTCATGCTTTTTCACTCGCTTCGTTATCCCACTCAAAGTGAACGCCACACAGCGGAATAAATAAAAACTTGCTCTTGCCCAGCTGGATCACGTCATAGGCTGTCATCTCTACAGGCGTATATACCGCTTCATTGTTGTGATAGGCGAGTCCGGAAGCATCGCCAGGGAGCAGATAGAAGTTTCTTTTCTTCGGATCATAAACAATCACAGCATGATTACGGCGGGAAATGGTATTATCCCCAATGATTCGTATATGCATGTCCTCGGAACGGCCGATAAAGTTTTTTTCCGCCATAATGCGGTAATCTTGCCCGAGCTGCGCGCCTTCGATGCAAACCAACCAACCGGTAACCGCCTCGATCCCTTGAGATTCTCCTAAATACGGCATCGTTTTATCATTCTCAGGAGCTCTTGCTGCTTTGGAGTTGTCTGATTGAGACGCCTGCTCCACCACCAAGCTGCAGTAGGGACATACGCTGCCATGCTTTCTCATACTGAACATGTGTCCGTTGGCACACCGTGTCAAACTCATTGTCGTCATTCCCCCGTATTTGTCTTCGCCAATTCACTTGATTACTGTACGAGTAATCTCGTATTCGCTATATAAATCATGTCTCCGCTATCAATCTTGTAGGGTGCTTCGTTCTCCAACACCTGCTTAGTGCTTGCACCTTTCCTCTTAATCCCAACGCCGTTGCGGGAATCGAGATCCTCCAAGTACCAAATACCCGAGGCATAATTCAGCACCGCATGCTGCTTACTGATCAATGACGCATACTCCGCATCTGCCAAATCCACTTCCACCTCGTTGTCCGTCGAGCTTTTCCCAATTAACAAGGCGGTTTCCCCCTGAATGTACCATTCCTTCATTTTCTCCCCATCCTCACTGAGCATAGCCAGCTTTGAAATGCTGGAAGACGCTGCTTGCACACTCAGAACCTGCGCTTGCGGACCATTCGGAGGCGTCTCGCTCTTTTTCAAGGCGTACATATAGAAGCAGAACAATGCCGTTATCCCTACAATACATTTCAACAGGTAAAAGGGATTCCATATAAACGTGTACATCAGGACTGAAACTGTCAGAATAACAATCGCAACGTCAATGCCTCTTATCCAAGCATTCTTCTTGTCTTTCGCAATCAAGGATTCGGCTGCGTCCTGCATATCCAATTCCCCCATTTCCTCAAATTACGTCCCCTCACTTTCTCTTTATGCCAAAATAAGCTTCAAAAACCTTCGCCGCATCCCTGTTCGTTTGTGGCTGCCTCGACATTACGCCGCCCATCGGAGAAACAGAAGCTGGTTGGGATCGAACTTGCTCTTCCCGTTTAGCCTTCATCCCCGTATCATAAGAAGCTCTCGCCGCAGCATTGGAGAGCGTCTGGTAAGCTTCATTCACCAGCTTGAACATCATCTCTGATTGCTTGCTGCCTGCATTCGCATCGGGGTGATGCCGCTTAGCCAATCGTTTGTAGGCCATTTTAATTTCATCCACAGTCGCCTGAGGCTCAATCTCCAACAATTCATAATACGTTTTCATGCCAACCTCCCTTACTAAGCATAATTACAAAAAATAGGTAAGGGGCTAATGCCCCTTAACCTACTTTTCCCTTTTTCATTCTAGGCTGCAAGGCACATCCTAAACGGCGTAACCGCCTTCGATTGTTGTGAATTCGGTTTTGTCTTTCTTTTGCTTAATGAAAAGCGTGAAAGAACCAACACCTTCTGTATCTCCGAAACGCTCGCCATAATCAACAACAAATGCGTTAGGGAAATGGATTTTTCTAATCACTTGATCAGCAGCGATAACTTCCAATGTTACTTTTCTGTAGCAATCCGCTTTTTCAGCCGGTACCAAGGACCATAAAGCCAGCTTCATCGTATCGTCGGCACTCTCGCCATCTGTAGCTGTGATGATCTTCCCAGTAAGTTTCATAAAAGCTCCTACGTCAGTCGATCTTGCGTTGGAATCGTCGGGCGTATCTGTTTCATAAACCACGGTTTGAATGTTGTCCATGCCCAGTTCAATTGTTTCTGCGCCTTCTACTTTAAGTCTGAATCCCATTGTTAAATCCTCCTAAGTAAATTAAATAAATTTTATGTGAAAGGATGAGGCTAAGAAGCCCACCATTGACACCTGAATGGGTGTAACTATGGAATATTATGCTTTGACAGGCGTTGTTCCTTTGGTGATCATGACTTCTAGATTTTTCACGTTGCCATTGAACACCAAGTCGATTTGACACAAATTGCTCTTATCATCAATCATGAAGCTCATATCATCCCCATCTTGAATGATGGAGTTCGTAAATCCACGTGTGCTTAGCCACTTGCTCTTCTGGCTATTCGGATTGTTACTGAAAAACTTCACAATGTTATCATGCTTGAAATCTCCCGTTTGGAAGCGCAAAATACGTTCGATGTAGGTGCTGACCAGTGTTTTATACAAGGGATCAAAACCTTCGTCTGCCGAAGCCAAGCTTCTTGCTTTGTACACCGTAATTCGCTTAATATCTTTACCCTGCAGTTGTGCATTCTCCGAAGAGAACACAAAACCGAAGTTTTTACGATTAATCGCATCTTTAATATTGTTCGTGAATCCGGAGATTTCCTTCGCCATCGTTGTAACCGCGCGAAGCCCGTTATCGCCGGCTTCGATATCGAAGCGAACGCCCGGAAACTCTCTACTTACACTCTTGAACGATTCCTTTAAATATTCGCCGCATTGGTAGGCAGCAACGATGCCGGCAGCCACATAAGCAGCGCCAATGTAAACACCCTCAATCCACAGCTTGAGAATATCTTCCTTCTCTTTGGAAAGCGTAACTCCGTCTTCGGTTTGAAGCATTTTGGTATCAATAACCACACCGGATTTATCCTTCGGAATGACCGTAAAATTAGGAATGCAAGGCACTGCATATTCGCTGTACTCTTTTCTAACCAATACACCGCATTTGTCCATATATTTATCGATACCTGAGGTCGCCATGCTGTTAAAAGTAGTTTCCTCTCCGGTTTCAAAACTAAAGAAAATTTGCAGTTTATAATCCTTAACGACTTGCAGCAGCATGGAAAGCGATTCCATCGTGTTGCCGTCCTGCTTGGCTACCTTCTCATTTCCTCTGAAGCGTTCACGGCTAACCGTAGACGAACCGGAAGATTCCAGCTGTACGGAAGGCACGATCCCGAACCAAATCGTATCCGAGAAATCATTTTTGGCATTAACCGTATTCAAGAATGTTTCCAATCTTGGAATATTGCTGCTTTTTACCATCATATCCAGCTTGGCATTCGTAACGATAAGCGACGGCTGCATACCTTTGTTTTTCGTGGCATATTGGTCAAAATACATCTTCACGCCTAATATTTTTTCCACCAAGGGCTTAACTGTTTTAACAAATTCATCCTTGGCGTTTTTGTAAAATTCAAGATAAGTGTTATAGTTTTGAACCTCTACTTCAGTATTAATGTTGCTTTGCAGCGCAGGCAGTGGGCAGAACGTCCGAACGACTAGATCTTTTACGTAGGATGAAGGCGTATCGGATACAGAATCATAATCGTCCTCAAATACACTGATCAACCCGTTTCCGATACTATCATCCATGACTAAAAGCTGTGTGCTGTCGCTTTTGGGAGCTTCGATAATTTTCAACTCACCTGTCTCACCAATGGTCAGTTGACCGATTTGAATGGCCTCGGAGTGACTTTCTTCTTGCGAACTCCCCAGGAGAAGTCTAGTTTTGATATCCTCAATGGCCAACGGAAGCATCGCCATCACATTGTTGTAGTTTTTACTAGCGTCCTCGAACATGAAGTTCAGCTTATCGCCGAGATCCAGCTTCTTCGGGTCGCCATCATCCAATTTGTCGTGTTGAGCATACAGATAATGTATCTCTTTACGCACTTGACGAATATCATCCATGACTTTCTTCGGTGAGATCATATCAAGCAAATTTTCAAATTTAAAATCCACATTCGTAATGCCCTGGCTGCGCTTCGTGTCAATCAGTGTAAACAGCATCTTCAAAAAGTCGTTACTCTGGTCAATCTTAATTTCCGATACGCTATCATCAGATATTCCCTCTGGCTTTTTAAGTGTATACATGACCTTTTGATTGGCCGCATTAAAAAACGAGTATACGCTTGGGGAAAATTTATCTAAAAACTCATCAAAACTTTTTACAAGCAAATGCTGATTGATTTCCTTGATCTTGTCATCGCTTAGGCTGTCAATGCCTCTGACATCCCCTACGATTGTCATAATATCCAGCTTTTCTGGATTCATTTCCTCAAAGAGAATCGTTCGATTAGTCTGATTTATAATGTCCATAGTTTCACCTATCAGCTAGTAAGACTAGACTAGATTATCTTATGAGTCCTACAGCCTACTCCCTTCCAAAATGTGTGTAGATGTAAAGTAAACGATTGATAAATCATAGTTTATATTGGTCTGTTTTGGCAAATATAAAATATTATAACTAAAAAGGTACTTTATACCTATTTTTACTTTGCATTTTTATGTTATATTTTGTAAAAACATGGTATGAAGCAACCTGAATACGAGGCCAATCCTCCCTTCCTTTCCTCAAAAAAAGAAACATTTGTATTAAATTGTATTATTTTGTATGTTTGATCATAATAAATTATTTCTATAATTATTTCTGTGTGTTTTCACACACTTTAACAAAATTTGAGAATAAAAGGAGATTATTTACTTTGAAACGCAACAAAAACCATTTTATACAGATAGCACCTATTTTCGCATCTTTTGCTGTCTTCTTCGGCATCTTCTTTTACTTACTGGCAGAGATCACTCCCGCCAAAGAGCAAGCAGAGTCAGGCATCGATGCCGTTTTTGTAATAGATAACAGCTTTTCAATGAACGCTACCGACCCGAATCGAGTAGCTGCAGAGGTCATTAAAATGTTTATGGATATGAGCCAAGCGGCTCATACCCGAATTGGCTTTGTTGCCTATAACCATAAAATTGTTGAATCCCAAGAATTAACTTCGCTAGCTACAGAAGAACAAAAGAACAAGCTGAAGGCAAAAATTGAGAATTTGAAATTTTCCGGGTATACGGATCTTGGTTTGGGGTTAAGTAAGGGAGCTGATCTCCTTCATAGCGGGAAAAATAGCACCTCCCGCCCGATGATGATTCTTTTGTCTGATGGAGGAACCGATTTTGGACCTATTTCTACAGGCAGAGAAGTCGAGGATTCTAACAAGGATGTCGAACGTATGATTAGCGAGGCCCAAAAAGAGGGTTACCCGATCTTTACGGTCGGATTGAATCATGATGGCTCCGTCAACGCCGCCCAGCTCGAAAAAATTGCCGCTCAAACCGGAGGCGTTTCATTCATCACGGAAAGTGCTGCGGATTTACCCGACATTTTCAATCGCATATTTGCTAAACAAATCCGTTCCGTCCTCGTGCCTGTAGCCACGATTACGGCAACTGGAGACTTGCAAGAAGTAACTGTTACGATACCTAATGAGAACATCGATGAAGCCAACATTATTTTATTGTCTCCTCATCCAATCACAGAGACACATCTGTACAGCAACGCCAATCATGTGCAATTTTATAAATCCCAAAAGTACTCATTGATGAAGATGCCGCAACCGCAAAAAGGAAGCTATCTCCTGAAGTTCAAGGGAAGTCCCGGCGATCTCGTGAAAATTAATGCCTTGCACAACTATAATATACGCGCGGGTTTTGAACTGCCTCAGGTCGTTAAAGGCGTTCCGGCCACCATATCTGCCTTTCTCCTTAACGAAACCGACGGAAAAAAGCTGACGAATCCTGATATTTACCAAACCTTAAAAGCTGAGCTGACCATCACAGATGTAAGCACGAAGCAAGAGCAGAAGCTGCCGATGACCCTTGCCGGCAATCGCTTGTCGGTCGAAACAACCTTTGCGCATTCCGGCAAATATCAGACCAGCCTCTTGCTCCAAGGCCCCGACTTCTATCGGGAAGCAACCGGTCAGGAGCTAGAGATAACCAATGCCTCGCCGGAGGCCATCAGCGATGGGAACATCTTGTTAAGCAAGGAGGATGGGACAGCTTCCATCGATCTTTCGACGCATTTTCGCGATGTGAACCATGACAAGCTTAGCTATACAATGGATACTATCAGCAATGACAAATTGGCGGACTATTCCCTCGAGAACAACGGGGTTATGCTCATCTCTCCGCATCGCACCGGAGAGTCCGTAATCAAATTCACCGTGAAGGATTCTGAGGGAGGCTCCATAACTTCAAACCTCAACCTTACCGTTCGCTCCATTTGGACTCGGTACATCATGATCGGAAGCTTTGTGCTAGGCCTATTCCTTGTGGCGCTGGTTATCTGGCTCGTGCTTCGCCCTAAGCCCAAATTTGTCGGACGGCTTGAAGGCTACTTCTTGAATACAGCTAGCGGGAACGATATCCCCGTTAAATATTGGCCGCTCCCTTCCTTTGGCAAGCAACAGACAATCCGGCTAAGCGATTTATTTGCCAGTCTAGCCATTAATGAACCGCTGCCGGAAACAGAACGTATAACGTTCCAAGCAGGAAAACAGGGAACTCTGGTGATCAAACACAATACCAGATGCTCCATTGAAAAAGGAAAAACCCCCATTCCAAAGAACAAAAAAGAAATGATTCATTACAACGATAAAATCTACATTACCTTTGAGGACCACATCACAGAAATTGAACTGCGCTATAAAGAAATAAAACCCAGCACCCTGTCATCATAGACGGGGTGTGGGTTTTTCTGTTTTTTTGAGCTTGCCAATCGATAAGTCCAGGCCTTTCAAACGGTAGTACTCCATATGCAGCGTAGCCTTCATAACCCGAAGGGAAGGGCATCTTTTGGCGAATTTCACAGCCATTCCCCACATGATGATGCACGACAATACGACACCTACTTTGTTATTAAGTTTCCTAACCGATGGGAGGTTATCTTGAATCAACCTTTGAGAAATATCCATAGGCACTTGACCTGTCAGAACATAATAAATGATTGCCGCCAAGCTAAACATGTCCGAGTATGTTCCTTGCTTCGATTTATCTGAATACAATTCCAGCGGTGAAAACCCCGCTGATGTCATAATCGGATAGCTGGAAGCCGTATTCAGGTGAATCGCGGAACCGAAATCAATGACTTGCGGACTGCCGTCCTCACCTACCATCACATTCCCCGGTTTGAGATCACGATGGATAATTCCCTGGTCATGCATGTATTGAATCCCTTCGAGTAAAGGGATTAGCGTCTTTCTTACCCAGTCAGCCCTTGCCATCGGATGATTTTTGTGGATATAGCTCTCTAACGTTTGCCCCCTGCAATATGCCGTGACCAGGTAGCTGGTTTCATTTTGCTCAAAATCGTTCATAAATCCTACGATATTCTTATGCTGAAGCCCTTTCAGAATCGCAGCCTCCCGGAGGAAAGCTTCTCGCAGCCTATCAATATGAGCTTGCGCCGATGGCTTGCGCGAAATAACGGTTTTGTTGTCCATATCCCTCATAACAAGGGCTTTGGGGTAATACTCCTTGATGACAACGCTCTCTCCGCTTTCAACGCTATAACCGAGATAAACGATGGACAGCTCGCTTGACGCTAAGTAGCCGGTTAATTTATATGTATCGTTTAGCATACTATCAAGCTCTAAATAGCTGCCATACTCGTTATTTTGATTCATGAAGATGACTCCCATCCATATGGTTATTACTACCAATATAACGCGTTACCACATACTTTGTAAAAGACGAATACTGTCATGAAGCATATGATAGCAACCAGAAATAAAGCCTCCCGAATATTCGGAAGGCTTGACAGGCAGCATAATGATTACGCCGAGTATGAACAGAACGTACGAAGTCATATAATTGCGCGCTTTCTCTTCATGCATTTATGATTCAGCTATCGCCAGCCAATGTCCAGGCTGCACTTCAACGAACCGTGACTGTTCCAACCCGTAGGGATCTTGTAGGGTCGGGTCGATGAGCGGCACGAACGTCTTGCGAGACTGCACAGCCGGATCGGGTACAGGAATCGCTGCAAGTAGTGATTTGGTATATGCATGCAGGGGATTCGCGTACAGTTCCTCGCTCTCTGCCAGCTCCACGATCCTGCCCTTGTACATAACCGCCACACGATCACTAATATGCTTAACCATCGATAGGTCGTGAGCGATAAATAAATACGTAAGCCCCAGCCTTTGCTGAAGCTCCTCAAGCAACTTGACGATCTGTGCTTGGATGGAGACATCCAGGGCCGAAAGCGGCTCATCGCAGACGATAAACTCCGGCTCGACTGCCAATGTCCGGGCGATTCCGATCCTCTGCCGCTGCCCGCCTGAGAACTCATGCGGGTAACGCATAGCGTGCGATGCGCTGAGACCGACCATCTCAAGCAGCTCCTCAATCCTTTTCTGCCGATCCAGCTTGCCTCTCGTCATTCGATGGAGGTCCAGAGCCTCTCCAATGATGTCGGCAATACGCATACGTGGATTCAGAGAAGCGTAAGGGTCCTGGAAAATCATCTGCATGTAACGGCGCATCGTCTTCATCTCACTGCGCGATAAACGATTAAGCGGAATGCCCTTGTACAGCACCTCTCCCCCCGTCGCCTCATGCAAACGCAATATAGTCCGACCTGTGGTGGATTTGCCGCAGCCTGATTCACCGACAACACCAAGTGTTTCACCCGCATAGATATCGAAGCTGATATCGTTAACCGCCTTGATAATTTGGCCTTTTCCCAGATTGAAATGCTGTCTTAGCGACCTAACTTCCAGCAAGGGGCGATCGTCGGCTGAATGGCTGACAGCAGAGACAAGCTTGGGCTTCTTCTTCTCATCAAGTCGAGGCAGTGCATTCAACAAACGTACCGTATAGGGATGCTTCGGTGCAGTGAAAATCTCCTCCGTTGTACCCGTTTCGACCACCTCGCCATCCTTCATGACGACAACACGGTCGCACATCCCTGCTACGACACCCAGATCATGGGTAATCAGGATGATAGACGTCCCCAGCTTTTGCTGAATATCCTTCATTTGGTGCAAGATTTGTGACTGAATCGTTACGTCGAGCGAAGTGGTTGGCTCATCGGCGATAAGCAGCGCCGGCCGACACGCAAGCGCGATCGCTATCATTACCCGTTGGCGCATGCCGCCGGAAAATTCATGGGGATACTGGTAATAACGGTCTTCGGGGTTTGTGATTCCCACCAATTTCAACATCTCTACTGCTTCAAGTCGAGCTTGCTCCTTATTAAGCCCCCTATGCTTGATCAGACTTTCCTCAATCTGCCGTCCTATGCGCATCGTCGGGTTTAAGGAAGACATCGGATCTTGGAAGATCATGCCGATATCGCGTCCGCGAATCTCCTCCATCTCCATGTCCGACTTATCGGCTAGATTTTGTCCGTTGAAGAGCACCTGCCCGCCTTTTACCATCGAAGGCGGAGATGGCAATAACCGCATGATCGTACGAGCCGTCACGCTTTTTCCACTGCCGGATTCCCCTACGATTCCCAGCGTCTCGCCTTCGCGAACGGAAAAGCTTACATTGCGAACCGCCTCAACTTCCTTCTCTCTAGCGTAGAACGAAACAGACAACTGATTTACTTCTAAGATTGACTTCATATAATCACCTTTATGTTTGGATGAATGAAAAAAAGACCTCTATCATTTGTATTACACATAAAATAAAAATTCATAAAAACCCGACATTAAGAAATATTATTTCGATTATTATTGACATTTTTCGCTGCTCCTTTTAAAATCTACTATATCGATCGGAATAATGCAAGTTAAAACTGACCGACAAAAGGAGCACACAAACTTGACCGGGCACACTCTCAAAATGGATTATCCTCTAGTCGACCGACTCGGGAACATCTTTTCCAAAATGCTATTGCATCCTACTTACCGCTTTTTGTTACTGTTGGCCGGAGCGCCCATACATCTAGTCGTTTATTTCGTCTTTCTGCGTCGGAAGAATCAGAGTTTGCATACAACTAGGTTAGATGAGTTAGAAGCGGAATGGACGTCCTCTGGCTACAGAAACAATTTGCTGGCAGAGACGAAGGAACAACTGGAACGGAAGCACCGATTTTTTGGTCAACCCCTCATTTCGGAGAAGCTGAATCGTGAAGCTAATCGGATTGCAGGGGCTAAATTCAAGGAGGCGTTGCTGAGTCAACTTAAGGCTCAACAGAGTGGAATCGGACAGTCCCAGGTCACCTATGCGGATACGTTCACCGGGTTAATCCGACACCCAGCGTTTCTGGCTGCATCTTTTGTCCCCGGTTTTCTTATGTACGCGCTGATGCTCATTTATGGCAACGCCTATCTAAAATATATAATTGAACGGCTCGTGATGACCGTCTTTGTTATCTTTGGAGTTGCCTTTCTCGTCTTCACCATTTTATATTTGTCGCCCATGAATCCTGCGGCCAACATCATCGGGGAAACGGCTACCGCTGAGCAGATTGCTGCGTTTAACAAACTTTACGGTTTGGATCAGCCTTACTTGGCTCAGCTCTGGCATACGTTCCAAGGTATTCTGACATTTGATCTGGGCAAATCCTTCGCTGGCAGCGAAGACGTAGCCACATCCATTGCTTCGAAGTTCCCCGTGACGTTGACACTTACCGCTGTCTCCACGGTCATAGCCGTATTGATCGCCCTGCCAATTGGGCTGGTGTCTGCCACTCGGCCTAATTCTTTCTTTGACTATACCTTTATGCTGCTCGCTCTGATCGGATTGTCGATCCCGAATTTCTGGCAAGGACTGATCCTCATCTTGAATTTCTCAATCAAGCTGCAGTGGCTGCCTGCTACGTATAATCCGCATAACGCGTTGACGATGATCATGCCTATTGTCGTATTAGGGACAGGTCTTACGGCAGCTGTCGCTCGGATGACGCGTTCTTCTACACTGGAGGTCATTCATGAGGATTATATTACGACAGCCCGGGCAAAAGGACTGTCCCGAGGGCAAGTGCTGTGGAAGCATGCCGTAGGCAACGCCCTGATCCCAATTATCACCATCATTGGACTTCAATTCGGAGCCATGCTCGGAGGAGCGGCTGTAACAGAGAAAGTTTTTAATATTAGCGGGATTGGAAACTATATCGTGGATAAGCAGTTCATCCCTGATATTCCTAGCATTATGGGGGGTGTCATCTATACGGCCATTACGATCTCTATCGTGAATGTCATCATCGACATTTTGTACGCTTTTTTCGATCCAAGAATCCGTTCCAGAATGAAACAATACTAGCAGGTGGCCAACGTGACTAAACCAATTTTAACAAAACAAGAAATCAATTTCAGACTACGCACCTGTACCGAATACGGGCAGGCCAGCTTTGCCGGAATCGCCTCGCTGGTCTTAGCTTTCGTGCTGCTCATTAACAGCTTTCAGGGAGCCGGATCATCCGGAGTGAAGCCGTATATCTTCACTGCCTTTGCTTCCTATTTGGCCTTCGCCCTACTTCAACTGGGAACAATGGCATTAATTCGCCGAGACCTACTGCTTCATGGCGAGCTGCGCCGCACCACTCGCCGACTGGGCTATGTGCTATTGATCAGCTTGCTGACCGCTAATATCTTTGTCGTAACGGCTGCTTTTCAACTTATCAAACGCAAGAAGAGTGCAGCTTACACACTCTCGGTCTACACCCTTTTGACGACCGTATTCGTATTCGCCATTTCGGCATTGAATGTCTTTAAGCCTTATGTATCCAACTTATTCGTGCCTGGCATGTTACTCCTGTTAGTTGGAGGTGCCGTTCAATTACTTGCTTTGCTTCTCATCGCTAGGTATTCAGATGACACACTTCTGCCCAAATGGATGTGGATAGCCGCAATCCTGCTGATTGCGACAACGGTAACGGGCAATCTTTTTGCGCTAGCACTCGGCATCCTGTTGATAGCGAGACTCCGGAATAGAAACGATTCCTCTGGGGCAAAACTGAATCAGGTCATCGACCGGCTGTCCCGCAGCTCCACCTCGATGCTGGGCTTGTGGTTCATTGGCTTTTTAGTAACGATCTCCTTGTGCAGCTACTTGACGTTCGACTATGGAATGGCGATCGACAATAATTACGGGACCATTCTGCAACCACCCAGCCTGACTTATCCACTTGGCACAGACAACTTCGGGCGCTGCCTATTCTCTCGGATCGTATTCGGGGCTCGCATTTCGTTGTTCGTCGGCATCCTGTCAACGTTAATCCCTGTAATCATCGGGGGCTCACTGGGAGCAATATCTGGCTACTACGGACGCCATACAGATAATCTAATTATGCGAGCTCTCGATATTCTGTACGCGATTCCGGGCATCCTGCTGGCCATTGCCATCATTGCTGCATTCGGTGCCAATACAGTTAATCTTATTTTAGCGCTGAGCATTGGGGCCATCCCTACGTACGCTCGAACAATGCGAGCTAACGTACTACTCGTCTCGTCGCTTGAATACGTGCAGGCAGCGCGCGCATTCGGGGCAGGAGATCTAAAAATACTGCTCAGGCATATTGTTCCGAACTCCTTAGCTCCGATGATTGTCAAATCCACGCTAACTGTCGGTGGAGCCATCATCTCGACGAGTAGTTTGAGCTTTCTGGGACTCGGCGTTGAACCGCATATCCCTGAGTGGGGCAATATTCTGAAGGTAGGGAGCACCTACCTCGAAACAAATGCTTATACAGCAATCTATCCGGGCTTGGCCATCATCGCGCTGGTGCTATCCTTCAATTTCCTTGGCGACGGATTGCGCGACGCGCTTGATCCCAAGCTTGACTAACCATTCTTCAATCATTTTGGAATTTTCATTCTTCCTCCATAACCTCTTCGTTACGAAACATGCAGGATCTGGGATGAATGTGCGTTCATATATTTAGCATTATAGGAGGTCAAATATTTTGAATACTAAAAGCAAGATCGTCATTCCCGTCGTCCTCGGCATCTCTCTGATGCTGAGCGGATGCAATTTCACTACCAAGGATCAGGCTGCAGCTTCGCCGACACCTGGAGCAGCAACACCTGGGACAGCGGCCGTCAACAATACCCCCGTCGATATCGAACTGCTGGGCACGAGCGCCAATGAGACAGACCTCAACATCGTTCGAGACCAGTTGTCTAAAAACGGCTTCAACGTTAAGCTGAATATCCAGCCGGATTACGGCACGTTCAAATCCCAGCAGGACGCAGGCAACTTCGACGTTGCTTTGTCCAGTTGGACCACTGTTACCGGCAACCCGGACTATGCTGTACGTTCCCTCTTTAAGACAGGCGGCGACTACAGCATTATGACAGATCCTGATATCGACAAACTGATCGAACAAGCCTCGGCCCAGACACCAGAGCAATACACAGAGACGTACAAAAAATTCGAGCAGCAGCTTGTTCTAGACAAGGCCTATATCGCACCGCTCTACAACTCGCTCAAAGCACAAGCGTTTAATCAAGACATTCTGAAGAAAGAGTCTGTACGTCTCTCGAAGTCACGCTCCCTTCCTTGGGAAGAACTCGACTTTAAGGATGCCTCTAAACGTGCCAAGGACCCGATCATTCTGCAATCATCGCTTCCTTCTCTGACGTCACTCGACCCGATTAAGGGCAATGACGGCTCCATCAATATTATTAACACGAACATGTACGTTCGTCTGCTCAATCTCACGGACGACGATAAGCTGACTCCTGACGGCTCCCTTTCGCATAACTTCGCGATTGCCGAAGGAAATTCAGACTACTACTTTATCTTGCGTGACGACATCCGATTCGCGCAGATCAAAGATAAGCTCGCGGTCGATTCTGGCGAACGCGTAGGCGCAGAAGATGTCATTTTCTCACTGAATCGTGCCAAGGACAAAAATTCGGTTCCGAATCATCGCACGTTCACGCTGCATGAGCATATTCAGAAGCTTGAGCTCGTGACGGACCCGGCAGTACTCGAATCCGCTAAGCTATCAGGCAGCTCCGAAACGATCAAAGCGGCTTTGGAAAAGGGGCTCGACTCCAAAATCTCGTCTTTAGTATCCGACAAGAACAAAGCAAGTAATAAGGAAGGCAAGTATCAGGTAGTCAAGCTGACGACCACGCAGCCGTTCCCGCAAGTATTGAACTATCTTGCTCATCAATCGGCAGGCATCGTCTCCAAGAAACAAGTCGAGACGATCAATACGTACGATGTTGCCAAATACGACGTTAATAAAGACATCGCTTACGGAGACCAATCAACGGTTACCGAAGGTGCCAAATACAATAACTCCCTGTATACAAGTGGTCCTTATATCCTGTCTTACAAGAATGATTACGAGGCCGTCTTCAACAAAAACCCAGGGTATATGAAGGGTACCAAATACGAGCCGAAAGTGGACACGATCAAAGTCCGTTTCATCAAAGACGCAGAAAGTTCCCTATCCGCGCTCAGAAGTGGTGAGATACACCTGCTCTACGGCGTGTCTGAAATTAAATTCGATGTTATCAAGGCCGATAACAAGCTTTCGCTGCAAACGATCCCTAGCAATGCTGTGTCCTACCTGCTCTTTAACACCAAAAACCGCGAAGTTGCCAAGAGTGCTGATTTGAGAAGAGCCGTTCTGTACTCCATCAATCAAGACGAGTTCCTCGCTTATTACAAAAACAATAAGTTTAAGGCCGTATCGACGCTAAGCCCGCTTGTCAAAACGGGATTGGAAGTCAAAGCAGATCCTGCAAAAGCGAAAGATTTCTTGAACAAATATAAAGCCACTAAGTAATTTACTGAACATGCTAAAGACTGCCTTATCATCGAGTAGATGATTGGGCAGTTTCTTTCATACAACTACATATGCACAGATAGGAGCCTTGAACAATGCCTACTTCCGAATCAACCTTCGTAAAACTCTCCCAATGGGATGCGCTCATCCTTGAATCTCTAAAAACCCAAGGTTGGTCTACAGAAGAGCTGCTTCAGCGAGTTCAAGCTGGCAATCTTCCCGTAGATAACAGCAAGTTTCAATTCGACTATGCTCGTTTAACCGAGCTCTCGGCAAACGATCCGATGATGTTCGAACATGCGGCACGTCACGGCTACCAGATCAAATACAATACGCTTCGCGGCATCGCCAGTTGGCTTCTTCTCGCCTTCGGACAGGAAGCCAAGCTGCATCTAGAGCCAGGTAACGAGTCAGTCATTGCCTATCTAAATGCGGAGGAGTATAACAGTCTGACTGCGGTGCTCTCCTATGGATGGGTCGTGAGTGGGGAGCATGCAGCTTCTCCTGAAACGAGATCGACATACGTCATTGAGACTCTATATTCCGTACATAAAAAATAATGGAGCTCAACTTGATGGAAATCTCGACGCGGATATGCATGTATGAAATCAAAAATAGCTTGGAATTGGTACGCAGTGCAGCATGAGTCCAAATGAGAAATTACGAGAAGTCATACTCATACGATTCTTGTTAATTCACTGTTAATTACCCGATGTGCGGCAACATAACGATCTTTCGGACTAATCCCAAACGATGCAAATTGCACCTTCAATTGATTGGTCATAAATTGGACTTCATACTGCTTCGCATTTCCCACAAAAAAGCTATTGTATGTGGATGCATTTGGTTTCACTATAAACGCAACATGATGAATCAATTTCTTCTTTCCGTTTAATGCATACACTTTGATTCTTACTTTGACATTCTTATGTTGATGCTGGTTTAGCGAGTTCACAACAATATCTTTGGATACAGTCTTGTCTTTCTCCGTTAGGTTATTCAGAGGTCCCGTCGTATATTTACGAATCATACATATTCCCCTTTCATAAATAAGATATTACGAAAATGTCATGTCACTGTAATATCTTATTCATGCAAGGGTTTATCTGATTGGACGAAGCCCTCTTCTTTATCTCCAAATCCCCAAACTTTCTTACCACGAAACATGAATCGTTCCCGTGATGCCGACAAGTCGCAGCCGATTGTCTTCCTGCAAACCGCTCCAATTCAAAATGCTACTATCTCCTCGCTTGATTTCAACGGCTCCCGATTCTAGCATCTCTAAAGGCGGATAAATGGTCACTTCTGCGTCCAGCAAATTACTGATACTGAACGTGCGGACCATTCGCTTCATCTTCGAAGGAGTTGGCTGGTTCTCCCGGCACGATACCCGGCTGCGTTCCCGCTGGTTCACGAAAACGCGGCACTCCTCTCGAAATGTTCGGTCTAGCGAATACAGTCCCGCTTCACCGTCGCCAAGAATAACCGTTTGGCCTGGGAACAGCGGTACGCCATCAGGGAACCGCAACTTAAGCTGCACCGACGAATCCTGCTTGCAGCCGGTCATGATGAAACCGTTCTGATGCCGTGAAACGAATAGAAGGGCAGATTGCGATTCCGGATCTTGCTTCACTTGCTGCAGCGAAAGGCCGAAGTCCTGCAGCATATACCGCAGTAAAATGGACGTATCCATCCATTCAATATCCTCCCGAACTGGCAGATGGGTGACGCCTGCCTTAATGAAAGGCAGCGAACCGCGTACCCAGCCAATGCGCCCGCCTTTCCATTCAGGCAGCGAACGAGAAAGCGCGAAGATCCGTTCTTCACCATCCTGTGCAGCAACTGCACCGACCCGTGTTCCGGCATCTTCTTTATGGCGCAGCGTAACACCCAGCGTGCCGTCACCGATGTCGGCGCGATGCCGCAGCTTGCGCTCACCTCTATCTCCGTAAACCTGATCTTCCTCGAATGAAAGCTCGAGGGCCAAATCCCCCTCTAGTCCGCCTCCTTCGGCAGCTTGCAAATTCAACAGCTCCAGCAACCCAGGCTGCCGCACATCGCCGTACAGCAGCACCTTGCCGCCACCTTGGACGATGTCTGCCAGCTCGGTAATCCGTGCGTCGTCCAGCCACATTGACGATACGAACAGTATCGTATCGTTGAGCTTACGCCGAGCATCAGCTGACATCGCGCGGAACGTGTCTGTGCCGATTACCGTGTTGACGGGGAAGCCGTGATTGATTGCGCAGCGCACGAACCAATCATGGAAAAACACGCGGCCTGAAGCTTCGTTGTCTCCTTGCACCGTCTCATGAAGCTCACGGAACGGATACAGCCAAGTGACGAGCCCCGGTTCATCGGGTGCTTCGCGGAACGCTTTTTGGATATGGGGAATCACCTCTGCAGGTCCGTCTCCCCACAACTCACCCTTCTCCGTATCAATCGTCAGAATTTCTACGATACCAGGCATCTGGGGCGCTCCGCTCACATTAATGCGCGCCACCGACAGCGGACCGTAAATGTCGTGCGGCTCACGATCATAGTAGTCCCACCACGGATTTTGCCAAAACCAGGGATCATTCACATAAAAACGATAAGGATACGTTTCCCCTGGCAACTCGGCAATTCTGGACATGTATCCTGTCAGCTCCAGCCCAAAATCGTAGTTAAGCGCTCCCCAAGGGGAGTTCGGCGGCGGGAAGTCGAGGTACTTCTTCTCATATAGCTCAAGCAATGGAATGTAATCTTTGGCAAGGTCCATACCGGTTCCGTAATTGGTTCCTCGCACCTCTGTCCTTACACCCGGACATTCCCGCTTGAACAGGTCCCAGAACGACATCATTTTGGAGGAAAGCTCGCTATAGTCGGCTAATGGCAGATCTGTCCCATTATAATTAGCACCTAAGTAAGTCCATGGGAAATAGGACAAGGCGAAGCCATTCGAGAACCAGATATAATCGAAGCCGATCGCGGGAAGAAAACTTGCGCATTGGCGCCCAAGGAACTCCCCGAACGGAGTGCCTTCTGGAATACCGCCGGGATAAGCCGCATAAGCCGAACTATCCGCATTCAACTTGGACCAGGAGCAGACGACGGTATAATCGGCCTTCAGAGATACGTATGTACCGCCAAGCTCCGCGCGATTGATTTCCGGATGATCCTTATACTTGAAATCAGAGTAAGCAAACTCCGGGCCCGCATCGAAAGGAATGCCTACCTCAAGGTGAACGCCGAACTGGTCTGCCACAATCCGTTTGAAGGAATCGACAACTCGGCGCAAATCACCGTATGTGAATCGAACTGGATTGTCTGTATACAGTCGGGCAATATGAGGATCGCTCTTGTCCTGAACATGACTGAACATCTCTTCGTTTGCAAAACCGATATACCGAGCCCACTCGAATTCGTCTTCATGCTGACCGTTCCAGGTCAAAATCTCACTGCCGTCCGAAACCCACAACAGAAGCGAAGCCGATTCCGCCATGCCGATGAGCGGCTGCCATTGCCGCAGTGCCTCCATGCAGACTTCCTCAATCGCAGACTGTTCGAGACTCTTGAACGGCTTAAGACTCATTTCCAGCGTAGCCCGTTTCAACTGCTTGCTACTGATACTTGCCTTTTGCGTCACCTTATTCACGCGAGTTCACTCTCCCTTAAACGATTTGCAGTTCGATGCCCAGCACTTTGGCAACGTTGCGGATTTTCGGGGCGACATGCCCAACGCCCAGGGCGAAATGGTGGGTCGGTCCTGCCGAGCACCATTTTTCAACGAACTCGGCAACCGAGCAGCCGAAGCTGCAGCGCGTGTTCGTGTTGCCGGTTTGGGGAATTTCACCCTTGATCGACTCGCCTTCTGTAGCGATCATCTTGAATTTGCCGTCTGCCGTTTGTGAAACCCCTAGCAAGGTGACCGGACCTGACTTGATGCTGAACTCAACACCGATGCCGGAGCCGCGCTTGCCGTGGAACAAATCCAGCCCACGAATAATTGGTCGGCCATCGCTGATTTTAATGTTATGCGGCCCATCATGGCCGACCAGCACGATGTCGTCTACGAAGTCGCATGGATGAAGCTCCGCGAACGAGCCTCCTGCGTCGAGCCTGTCCATAATCAGCATCGCTGCGCATGTCTTGAGATCCGCTTCGCCCGCAAGCGGTATCCCTTTGCCTGTAAGTAGTGAATTGCCAAGCACCAAATTTGAACCGATCCGCTCGTATTCATTACCATCCACACCTCGGTAATAATAAGCAAGTCCAGTTAAACCATTCTCCGCCACGAGTTTGTCGAGCCCTACAGCAACCTTTGCCGACCAATCCAAGTCTTCTGGCTTTATGGGTCTCGTCACAGGATCAATAAACGGATCTGCGATCGTAAATACACTCTTGATCTCGTCGATTTTGTCCGCTGTTTCAGCAGCGCTTACACCGTTCACCAGTTTAGCCAAATCGCACATTTCCAGCATCTGCACATGGGAGCCGAATGCGGCTGTGAATGCCGTCGGGTCTGAATTCATGTCGTACATTCCTTCGTAAGTGTGACCCAAGTAGCCAATTCGTGCATGCTTGAAAGCACGACGCGCATTCGCGACCTGACACCATGACCTCAGCTCGTTCGCAGCCCGCGGATCGTCATGCAGCGTACCAACGATCATGCCAGCGGCAGGTTTTCCCGCACGGATCAACACCCCACCGATTTCCGGAAGCGAACAGATATTATCATTGGCAAGCTGCATGTACGTTGTCGTGTTGCGGTAGTCAAGCCGTTTTCTTGGCTGAAGCGCAACTAGAACAGTTGGCACGCCAACGTTCAGAATCGCGGTAGCTGCCGATGATGAGGTTACATATGTGCTCAAAAAACAGAACAGAAAATCGATATCTTGACGTTTCAGATATGAAGCCGCTGAGAATGATTTGTCGACATTGTCTACAAAGCCAGCAGAAACGACCTCGACCTCATTCGCCGCCAACATCACTTCGAATTCCTTACCGTACCCGATCAGTTCTTCCCGAAGCCCGGGAAATTGCTCCCAATAGGGCTCATGCCCTACCGTTATTACGCCTACTCGCGCTGACGCACGTTTGAATGATACACTCATTTTAAGTTCCCCTCCGATTGATAAAGATTACATTATTAGATTAATAAATATGAGGTTTTCAAACAATGAGCGGTACAATAATAATTAGTAAAATTCTACGAATCTCTACATACAATAAAACAACCAGCCTAACTCTTAGGCTGGTTGTTTTGTGTTCCCCTTTTACCCCGCGTCAATTTGAAAACTGAGCATCTTGGTTACTTCTACATTTCCGACCCCATCCTTTGACCGGTAGCTAACCACATACTGGCCAGGATATGTAAACGTGATCGGTGCCATATAAGGCTGCCAGGTCGCCCCGTTATCCAGACTATACGCTGTCGCAGCTACACCCGTCTTGACATCCGTAGCAGTCAGGGTGACGGTAACTGGACTGACATACGACCCATTCGATCCGTCCGGCTGATCCGGCGATAAGGATGCCGTTGTCTCCGGTGCTTGCTGATCCCATTCAATTTTGCCGAAGAGACTTGTATCCTTCGCATTGCCAATCCCGCTTGCCCACTCCAGCCAGCCGAGTCGTCCAGCGCCATCATTATCATTCACGAGGAGCGAGATATACATTGGTTTTGTCACATCCGCCATATAGGGATATAGTTCAGACCATGCGACATGAATCTTATAGATCTTCTTCCCGCTTTGTGTGCTATCGACAAGTAAGCTGCCGTTCTGTACGAGTTGACCTGCCGGTGTCCAGTTGGACGGCAAATCCCCGCCAATATACTGAGAAGACCCCTTATACAACTTAGGACCGCCTGCGGTGAGTGCTGCCTGAAACTCCACTTGAGCTCCAGCTAAACCTATACCTGACGTATCCAAGGCAAATTGGACACTGTCACCCATCCAATAGTTCCCAACCGACTCATTTTGCACAAACGTAGGATCTGACACGTCAATGACCAGATCGAGTCCATCATCCGCAGCGCCAACCGCAGCTCGAGCAGCAAACCCGGAAGGTTGCGAAGAATTAATACTAACGATATTCCAATCTTGATCGATCCAATGAATATCCCTGCTCAATGCACCGGTCGTACGGTTGAACAACATTCCTACTTTTCCTGAATCAGCGGCTGTCACATTTTGCCTGGCTTTCTCGTAATCCGACAACAGCACATCCATGGTAGGTGTCAAACCAGCAAGATAGGTCGCGTTTACATGGCTGATAAAGTACATTTTCTGAGGTTTTAACTGCATGTTGGACAAGGAAGACTCTGTTCCCCCCGTCCAATCGCGTACAACGGTTCCATTCGTGAAAGCTCCTGAAAGAGCAGAAGCAATCGGAGCAGCGTTCGCATCCTCAGACCATACAATGAGAAGAGGCGCCCCGTCACTTTCAAAATACACGGCTTTCTGATTTCCGCTGAACGAGTATTCGCCTTTGTACACAACACTTTTCCCTAACGTCTCTATAAATCGATGCATGACGACGGATTCGAGCCTTGGCTCGATTTGCGGTGTTTTTCTGAACAATCCGGCCGCCTGCGTGAACCAGCCCTCTGCATGAGCGAAAGGAATGGCCTCACGTTCTGTTAAATTCAGCATATCGAAGTAGGCAATCTGCTGAACGCCATGCTTCATTTGGAACATGTAATCAAACAGCATCGTTCTTGAAATCTCAGGATCAGAAGGAAGAACCTTTAAGTCGGAAGCATTTAAGAGCCCTGCATGGCTTTCCGAAGTTACCCATGGTTTCGACGGTACGCCATACATTTGATCATACTTTGCATAATCTCTTGGATCTGGAAACTTGCCATGCAGCGATAGCTTATCGAAATATCGGTCTCCACCGAGACGCAGCAGTTCGTTGTAAAATGGCAAGTAGCGGAAGCCGCCCATCCCGCCAATCCAAATTTCCGAGTCGGGCTGGATACTTTTTATCGTCTCATAACCCGTCTTTAACAGCTCCACGAATTTCTCCGGCGTATCATTCCAGAAAATGCTTCCCCCTTTGAGATGGGGTTCATTCCATATTTCCCATTTCTTAATCCGATCGCCATAGCGTGTCACGAGTGCCTGCAGAAAAACAACAAAATCGTTCATATCCACGGGAGCGTAAGAGGCATACCCTGGAACAGCAATATAGATCGTTGTATCTTCCGGATGGGGAGAAGCCCATTGCGGCGTGAATACAATGTTGCCTATCATTTCCAATCCATAGCTTTGCAATTTATTAATATGCTCATCAAATGCCGTCCAGTTGAATGTACCGCGACTCGGCTCCAGCGCTAAATTGGCATCACCAAATTGCGTCCCCCATGGAACAGTGTGAATTCTCGCAAAATCAAAACCTACCATATCCGCGAGTTGCATGGATTTTTCTCCATCGAGACCATAACTAAAGCCAAACAATGGATTTCGATCCGCTTTGCTTTTGGACTGGCTTTCAACGACTGCTACCGCGTATCGATCGCGAACAAATTCGGCCGGCGTTCTTTTGGGGTTAGATAAGATACGATAAGATTGCTGAAGCGGTAATGAGCCGGGAACCCCTTTTTTGGTGTAGTCGAAAGCGACTTCATAATAGCCTTCGCGATCCGGTGTCCAAGCCCAGCCAGCCGTAAGTAACGTTTGACGATCCACCGTTATTTGCGTAACAGCCTGATTATCCGTATCGTATACCGTACCGATTACTGTTTGTACGGCAGATGGCAGTTGTCCTTCAACTCCCTTAAACACAACGTTCTGGCCAATCTTCCACCAGTTAGCGAACGTATTCGCCTGAAGCGGAAAGGATTCAACAGCTTCCATTGCGGCGTCGTCATAGTAAATCGTTCCTTGATTACTGACACCGTTTAGTTTAACGGTAGCCAAATTCAACTGAATTTGATTCGTGCCTGCCGGAAACTGACTATTATTAATCGTAAACGCAATGTCAGTCCAATCATTGCTGCTCAAATTAGGAGGGTTAGCCGCAGCCGTTCCCAGGAATGCCCCATCTTTAAAATAACTAATGAATACCCACGGCCCATTGCCAGCGTAATCGACCGATTTTTTCGCCTTTACCGACGTTTTAATCGTTTGCATCCCGCTGTCAATCGGGATCATTTTGGAAGACCAACCCGCTCCCCCCGTACCTGTAGCGTTAATATAAAGCGCGTTTGTACCGCTGAACTTGGTTGCAGTCGTTATCCCCATATCCACGTTCTGAGCTCCACTCCACAAAGAGGAACTCCAGTCGAGGGGCACCAGCTTCGAATTGCTCAGCTTCGTTTCTTCAAATCCGGGATTCGCTAAATCGTAATACCTAGAAGTTAGCACGCTAACTTCATTACTTGGAGCCGATAGATTCCCCGATCCATCTCTAGCTTTGACTGTAAAGCTATATCCGCTGTAGGACTCAAGACCGTTCACCGTGTACGTGACCCCGGTAACCGTCGCGACTTGCATCCCATCTTGGAAAATATCATAGCCTGTCACACCGCCATTGTCTGTCGATGCCCCCCATGATAGCGTGACACTTTTCATCTTAATGGCTGAGCCGGTTAGATTAGCTGGTATTGTAGGCGCTTCCGTATCATTGGTGACGAAGGCATTGCTCGCGGTAGATTCGTTCCCTGAGGCATCAAATGCTTTCACAGTAAAAATATCACTGCTTTTGGCATTCAGTCCACTCGCGGTAAAGGTAAGCCCTGTCACAGTGCCCACTAACGTCGTTCCTTTGTAAATATGGTAACCGGCCACACCAATATTGTCGGTAGAAGCATTCCAAGCCAAATCAACGCTTTCAGGGGTTTGACCTGCAGCATGGAGATTTATTGGCGTAGTAGGTGCTTGCGTATCTGGTAGCACTTCCATCGTTACATCATCATAATAGATTTTTCCTTGGTAAGGTGAACCACCTGCTAACGTAGCAAGATTCAACCAGATCATATTCGTTCCCACCGGAAACTGGTTGCTATTAATCGTCAAGGTTATTTCAGTCCATGCACTGCTGCTTACGCTGACAGCCGGCGCACTTGTACTACCAAGAAAAGCCCCATTATTTCCATAACTGATGAATACCCAAGGGCTATTTCCGGTATAATCACTCGTCTTTCTTACCTTTACTGTACTCTTGATGGTAGGCATGCTGCTGTCAATTGCAATGGATTTAGAGACCCAACCGGCAGCACCAGAATCCGCTGCACGGATATAAAGAGATTTGGTCCCGCTGCTGTAGACATCCGTCGTGACACTACTGTCGACAGCAACCGTTCTCGACCATAGGGCTGACGTCCAATTCACTGGCATTAGCTTGGATTGACTTGTCGTGGTTTCTTCAAATCCAGGATTGAGTATGTTGATCATGGTAGCTGCTTGCGCATGCCTTGACACGGTGGGAATAAACGTAATCATCAAGGTGTAAATCATCAGCCAGATCACCGTTTTCTTCATTCATTAATCCCTCCTATATAAACTGCATTACAAAATAGCTACTCCTTCACACTACCCAACACAATCCCTTTCGTGAAATACCGCTGAAGAAATGGATAGACGATCAAGATTGGCAGCGCCCCAAGAAAGATTTGCGCTGCGCGGGCCGTTCGGTCAGAAACGAGCGCGATCACCTCCAGATCGATATTACTCTTAACCAAGGTATCGAGGCCGACTACCACCGTGTATAAATAGCTTTGAAGAGGATAATTGGTCGGCGAATTCATGAAAAGGATGCCGTCAAACCAAGCATTCCAATGCGAGACAATGGCAAACAGCGTAAGCGTCGCCAAAGAAGGCGTCGACAGCGGCACATAAATACGCCACAGAATGCGCCAATGTCCGGCGCCGTCCATCAAAGCGGCTTCCTCCAATTCCTTGGGCAAACTGCGGAAGAAATTGAGCAGAATCACAACGTTGAATACCGGAACAGCGTTATGTAGTACGAGTGCCCAGACAGAGTCAATCAGCCCAAGCGAGCGTATCGTCATATAGAGCGGAATAATGCCACCGCTGAACAGCATGGTAAAAACGAATAGCCAGACGTAAACCGTTCGTCCTTTCAGCGCAGCCCCTTCTTTGGAGAGCGGATAGGCGACCATGATCGTCAATACCATATTCAGCGTCACGCCGAGTGCAACCCTCTGGAGGGTGACGATTAATGATTTCAGAAATTCCGGTTTACTCAAAATAAAATCGTACGATTTCCAGGTGAAATCAACCGGCCAAAATCTCACATCGCCTGCTGCCACAGCGTTGTTCGAACTGAGCGACAACGAAAGCAGATGGATCAGCGGCAAGATACATAAGATGGATAAGCCCAAAAGAACCGTGTAGTTCGAGATAACGAACACTTTTCGCGGCCAGGATGTAGAATCGAGCATCACGAGTCCTCCTTTTAAAAGATACGGTAGTTTGCAAATCGGTAGGCTAAGAAATACGAACTAGAGATGAGGATTAACGAGACGAGTGACTTGAAGAGCCCCACAGCCGTTGCGACGCCGTACTGCGCATCAATCATCCCGATTCGATATACAAAGGTGTCGATGATATCCCCACTCTGGTAAACGATAGGGCTGTATAGATTAAATACTTGTTCGAAGCCGGCATTAAGTACGTTGCCAATGCTGAGCGTAGCTAACAACACGATGATCGGCGCCATGCCGGGCAGTGTAATGTGAAGCGTTTGCTTCCAGCGGCCTGCCCCATCTACCCTTGCCGCTTCGTACAAAGCAGGATTAATCCCGAGGATAGCAGCTAAATAGACAATCGTGGAGAAACCAAATTCTTTCCACTCATTGGAGATGACCAGCGTGAACGGAAACCAACGGTTGTCGCCAAGGAAAAAAATGGGGTCAATTCCGAGACCCTGAAGCCCCGCGTTCACGATCCCCGTTTTCGGTGAGAGCACATCAAGTAGAATGCCGCTCAGGATGACCCATGATAAGAAATGCGGCAAATAAATGAGCGTTTGCATGAAGCGTTTCATCGCTTCTTTGCGAATTTCATTCAGTAGGAGCGCTACGACGATCGGTATGATGAGTCCAGCGAGAATCTTCATGATGGCGATATAGACTGTATTCCAAAGCACCTGATAAAAATCCGGAAGCTCCATGACATAGCGGAAATTGTCCAATCCGATCCATTTCGAATGAAATAAACCTTTCGTCGGAATAAACTTTTGAAACGCAATGGCCGCTCCTGCCATCGGATAATAACTAAATATTAAGATCGCTGCCAAACCTGGAATCAACATGGCATGCAGGGGGATCTGGATTCTCCACGTTCTGCTCTTCATTCTGTCATCCCTCCGTATTTCGTCATAGAAACGTAAAGGGACAGAGCTTGAGCTCCGCCCCCTGTTGTTTCCTATTTGTTCTTGTTGTACCAATCGTTCACTTCTTTCTCGATCGTTTCGCCGCCCAGCTTCTTAAACTCGTCTGCGAATTTGTCAAAATCATCGATGGGCGCGTCGCCCATAATGATTTTCGTATACGTCTCGTATACCTTTTTCTTCAGTGTAGGCAGCTTCTCCGACATCGCAGGGGTAGCGGAACCAATGAACAGATTATATTGACCAATTTTAGCCTGGTCGTACTTATCAATCACGCTGTAGGTACCATCGGCACCCATGACCATATTGGAAAACCACATGGTATCGTCGCCAGCTTTAAACTTTGACATGCGATCGTAGTGAATGTTCGCTGGAAAATCGAGCTTGCTTCCGTCGCCTTTCTTGAGGGCTTCCTGTACTTTGCGGAACGCATCGAGATTCGTATTAAGCGGATCGATCACGACTGGTGCGTACTTCCCTGGGAATATCCCCGTTTTGCTGTCTGAAATGAACGGATTCGGATTAGGGGCATAGGACGTTTCGTAAAAGCGATTTGTATAAATATTAGCCAACTGAATGACGGCCTCCGGATGCTTCGAGCCTTTCTTCACCACATAGAACGTGTTGGCCGTATCCCAAAGCTGAGGATTGGCGGGCTTCGCATCAATGGAGAAGAGTGGATACACTTTCCACTGCGCCTTCGGATCCTTCGTATGGTTTTCTTTTTGAATAAATCCTCCGTCAGCGACCGTTCCAAATGCAAGCCCTACACGTCCGGCTGCCACATCCTCTTGAATTTTCGTCGTTGGTTTTACCCCGAACTCCTTGTCAAGCACGCCGTCCTTATAAAGCTCCTGCAGCTTTTTAAGCGGCTCCTTCATCTCTTTCTGAACGCTGCTGTAGACGAGCTTACCTGCCGAGTCCTTGACGAAAATATCTACGTAGGCATGATATCCGTTAAAGAATCCATTTAGTGAGCCGTGACCTCCATCCATGAAGTCCTTGTTCAGCGCAAGACCAATTGTGTCTGCCTTGCCGTTGCCATCTGGATCCTGTTTAGCAAATGCCGTTGCTGTTTTGAACAGATCATCCATTGTTTTCGGCTCTGGCAAGTTCAGCTTTTGCAACCAATCGGTTCGTACATAGAGCATCGGCGCTGTACTGATACCACCGTTGGCATATGTTTTGGGAATGCCGAGAAGTTTACCGCCGATCGTTGCAGCTTTGAACCCTACGCCGGCATCCTGATTTAACACGTTCTTTAAATACGGCGATGCCGCTTGTTCCCATACTTTCGTGAGATCCTCCAGCATGTCAGCATCAGCGAGCCGCTTCATCTCTTCTTTATTTACTTCCAGGAAGTCAGGGATATCCCCAGATGCAACCGAGACGTTCAGCTTCTGATGATATTGCGAAGCATCGACTGACCATACGTTTTTCACTTTTATTCCGTATTCGTTTTCAAAAATCTTCGTCCAAATGTTGCTGTCAATCGAATCACCTTGAGCGTATTTAAACGTTGCGTCGACAGAGCGAACTGTGGATACCTCGATTGGCGGACTGTATTTGCTTAGCGGCTGGGCGCTTGTCGCCTGCGAAGACGACGGACTTGTCGATGCACTGCCGGGTACAGCAGGCTGATCTTCTGATTTGCTGCAGGCGCTTGCGACGAGCGATAAGGCGAGGAACGCCCCCAGTGAAGCAGCTCCAACCTTTTTATTTCCGATGTTCATTGCCGTTTCCCCCTATTTGGAAAATCGTTTCTATTCGGTACAACTTTATTATAAAATCAAATGAGCTTTGTTCGAAACGGGACAATTTTGCGGCAATTGACTTTTTTTAACTAGTTTCTTGAAGCTTCTCAGAGATATCATGAAAAAAGGCGGCCAAGAATATGGTCGCCAGTAACCGACTATTTAGCTGCGGATTCGCGGTATTCCTGTGGAGTTACCCCCGTCTCCTTCTTGAAGAGTCTTGTAAAATAAGCCGCCGAATCTAGTCCGACAAGTGCAGCAATATCTTGAATTTTATGATCGCTTGTTCTAAGCAGCTGTTTGCTTCTGTTCATCCTAACTTCGGTCACATATTCAAGTAATCCTTGCCCCGTTGTCTGCTTATACATGCGCGACAAATAAGGAGAACTCAGATGGACTAGCTCGGAAATCTTCGTCAATGACAGTTCCTCATTCAGGAATTCGTTGACATATTGCCTTATACGTCCAATTAAGTCAGTCGTCCGCTCAGCCTGCTTCCGTCCGTTATATTCCGCCAGTGAGTCAGCTATAGCAGCAAGATGGCGTACCGTCAAACTTAGATCGGCTTGCACAGGCAGCTGGATCAACGCTTCTAGACTAAACGCCGCGCCAATTAGCGAAGCTAAACGCCGCTTATTTATGTAAGTAATAAAAAACGCCGACATCGTGGCGATTAGCTCCAGTTTAAGCAATTCGCCTTCTTGACCATCCGGCAGAACAGACGCTTTTACCGCGAGTTCGGCAAACAAGTTGCGACAAGCTTCCCTCTCGCCATTGTCGAGATAGGTTTCGAGCAAGTCCAGATTACGAAGATACGCCCGCATATCATTCTCTGCGAAGAAGTCTCGGCTTGACCTTTGCTCTTCCCCTGCGGCATCGGAAAGTTCCCTCATCAAAACTTCCGAATCATGATAAGCTCCGCCAGCCAGCTGAATTTTGAGCATATCAACGCGGGGGGACAAGTCTTCCCACATGTATGGTGTAGAAGCAAGTATGAGTGAAATGGGGACCTTAAGTAAGCTTTTTGTGGCATTTTGAATAAGCTCGGCGTTACCCGCAAGCAGTTTGTATGCCTGATCATCAGCAAGCGTCCGTTCTTCAGCTTCACGGCACTGAACGAGCCATACGAACCTGCCACGGTCATAGGGGAAAGCCGCAAAGTTCAACGTCTCCTTCAAATATTCTTCCGCTATATTTTGAATGGAATAGTATAGCAGCGCTTTATCGCCCGGCAGGACGAAGGAGCCCCACTCGTCGATACGCCCCAAGGCGATCTGCACCGGTCGCCTTGCGTCCAGCCCAATCTCAAGCTCCGCGAACCTCCGTATCCTTGCATCGAGCGAATCCACTTCCCCTTGTGCGAGCTGCAGCAAATAATCACGCTGTAGGGACGGTACAGCTATATGCAGTTGTTCGCGAGATCTCTTTAAGATGTCTTCACTGTCAATCTCCCTTGCGATATCGTCAAGTGCCTTACGAATCGCACTTATGATCGCTTCGTCCCCCTCCGTCTTGAGGACATAGTCGATGCCTCCCTTGCGGATAGCCGACTGGGCATAACCGAAATCGTCATATCCGGTTAAGAAGATGACGCGACAGCGAGGCCATCTTCCACGTGCAAGGTCCGCCAGCTCCATCCCACTCATGCCGGGCATTCGAATATCTGTCAGCAGTAAGTCGATTTTTCCCTCCTCAAACTTATGAAGAGCTTCCCTCCCGGAATATGCCTTTATCATCTCGGCTTCCAGCCAATCCAGCTCCATCAGGGCATCCGCCAAATATTTGACGGCAAAAGGTTCATCATCTACAATCATTAGCCTAATCATTGGTTAACCCTCCCTCCCTTTCTTCTTGAGTTGATGCGGGAAGCGGAAGCACAATCGACACACTAAGCCCTCCACTTGGTCTCGATGCAATGCGAACACCCGCTAGGTCACCGTATTTTAGCCGGAGCCTTCGGTGAACATTCAGCACACCTGTGATTTCAGTTGGTTGGTCTTTGCCATTCAGCCAACCTTGCCAATGTTCGAGCTCATCTGCCGTCATCCCTTTTCCGTTATCCTCGACGCTAACGAATAATAGTACGCTGCCGCTATCATGAGTGACGGTCGTGAACCGAATTTTCACATGCCGATTCTCATGTTCGAATTCAAAGCCATGTTGGTAGGCATTCTCGACAATTGGCTGTAGAATGAGGCGAGGAACCATGAAGGTCTTAAACGCTTCCTCCACTTGATCGATCGAGAATGTAATATGCCCGGAGAACCGAATCGTTTGAATTTCGCAAAGCGCACGAACATGCTGCAGTTCCAGCTCCAGCGGTACCTCTTCCACTCCGTTTCGCGTGACATATTGGAAATAATCGCCCAAATATTTGGAGAACCGGGTTGAATTATCAAAGTCGTGCGCCTTCGTCATCCGGTAAAGCAAGTAGAAACTGTTATATAAAAAATGCGGATTAATCTGCGATTGGAGCTGCTTTAGCTCCGATTGCTGTACGCGGATTTTTTGTTCATAGACTTCAAATACAAGCTTATTGAGATGGGTCACCATATAGTTGAATTGTTCATATAAATCATGGAATTCATCGCTGCTTTTATAAGCCAGTGCGACCTGCAGATCACCGGATTCCACCTTTCGGAAAGCGCGAATAAGCTTTTGGAGCGGTCTGTGGATCAACCGATACATATAGAGTGAAAAGAGCACAACAACCACGATTCCGACGAGCGTAATCAGCCACATGTATAACCGATATCTGTCAAGCGCTCCCATAACAGCGTTTTCAGGAACAAAAGCAAGCAGCGTTACTCCGAGCGCAGGTGAATAAGCCGAAACCGTTAAGAATCGCTGCTTCTCGATGGAAACAGTCCTCATTTCAGCTGGAGCATCTGTCGTCCCGGCTTTCTCCAATTGTAAGGCTTGCTCGCGCAGCGGACTGCTGATGGAGGCATACGCTTCTTCGTTGCTCGTACTCACGATCGCCCAATCCGGGTGGATAACCGCAGCTCCTCCAAGTTTACTATCTGACATTTGGGACAAATATTGTTTGATCTTCGGAATAGACAGCTCCAGCTCCAATACGAACATCGGGTCGCGTCCCTCTGCTACTTGCGTTGTAGGGTAATACTCCCGCAGCAGCACCTTTTCCCCCTCATGATAAAAGAGTCCACGGTGCGGAGCCGCAGCGTCTTTCTTCAACTGCGACAACTTATCCGCAAGCAAATTGCCGGACAGTTCGTCCGTCGAAATGGTCCTGCCGATTGGCGGTATATAGGCGCTTGCCCTAGCCACGTAAAGGCTCGACTGTTTCATCATATTTAACCTGGCCTGAAACCGTTTGATCGCGGTCAGTTTTTGGTAGTCCGTTAAACTTTCGCTCGTAATACTGAGCGACTCTAGATCTTCGTCGTTCACATACTCGCGCTGCAGGCGCAGCAATCGATCGACTTCATTTTCTAGCGATGTTCGATAGAAGAGAAGCTGGAACTGGAGCGATTTGAAAATTTCTTGGCGTACGAGTGTGGATCCCCAATCGTTAATCCGCGTACCTACGACATACATAGGCGAGATGACGATCAAGAACGTCACAATTAATTTACTCAGAATCGAAAACCTTCTATTCCCCCATCCGTTTCGCACAGATTCACCTGCATCTTTCTTTTCTTTTTATTATATAGGAGACTAGGACTACCGAATACTATTGGATTCCTTTCAGCATAATGATATCCACTTGGATCTGGCTAGGAAAATGACAATGATTATTGGAGGCAGGCTACGATTTTGTTATAATCAGCTAGACTTCCAATGAATGTAAGGAGGATTGCACGATGATTCATCCGATCGCTATTTACTTCGAGCATTGTGAACCGGATTGGCACGTCCCTCGCGCGGCTGCCAATAATCATATATTAATTTTGATGACTGGCGGTGAGATTACGTATTCCGTTGGCGACCAATCGTTTACCTTGAAAAAAGGTGATCTTCTGTTCGTACCGGAAGGACACATTCGAAGCGCACTCAACCATTCCAAGCGAGTCCACGACATGTATGTCGCGCATTTCCGCTATGCGGGAACCGGGGACGGCTTGCCGCTGCTTGCCGAGCCCGCTTGTAGGCTCACAAGACCGCACAACTTCGATTACATCAAGCAGCGTTTCTCTTCGCTTACCCAGTACTGGCTTCAAAAATCGACATACACGCAAACCCTTTGCCACAGCGTACTTCTGGAAATCATTGCGATTATAAACGAAGAAGCCCATACAGGAGCGATAACGCACCCGAAGGCTCATGGGATTACCATGCAGCTGAAGGACTACATTTTGCATCATTACCGCGAACAGATCGACATGAAAGAAATGGCCAATTACATTGGTCGAACGCCGAACTATATCAGCACCGTCTTCCGCGAAACAACTGGTCAAACGATCACGGAATATATCCAACAAATTCGAATCGCAGCCGCATGCGATCTCTTGACCGGCTCTCAGATGAGCATCGGAGAAATCTCCGATTTCCTCGGTTTTTGTGAGCAGTCCTACTTTAATAAAGTATTCAAAAAAGTCACGGGTACGATGCCCTCCGCCTACGTAAAAGAGCGTTTGAAGGTGTGGCAGTAATTTTCAAAAATTGTAGAATTACTCTAAAAAACATCCCAGTGTTCATTGTTTCCACTGCGTTTTTTTCCTACAATGAGAAGTATTCAGATCGACAACCTTCCCATTAACTGGAGGAATCACCAGATGGAAACAACCGCTAATTCTAATCAAAAGCTTGACGCGAACCTGCAGCCCGATGCCCCCCGCTCTGACCGGTGGGAATGGCATTCGCCGCTTGCCGCCCCTTTCCGCATAACCGGGCTGCCATGGCTTGAACAGGATGGACTTTATCGAAGATTACCGCTGCATCCTAGCCACCCTATACGATCCGAAGTGGATCGTCTTGCCAATTTCACAACCGGCGTTCAAGTTCGCTTTCAAACGGACTCCCCGAAACTTGCAGTTAGAATCGTACTGGCGGACAAAGCTACGATGTATCAGATGCCCGCTACGGCGCAATGCGGCGTAGATTGTTATATCGGCTCGCCCGGTGAGCAGCTGTATGTGAACACCACACGCTTCGAGCTTGCGCAAGCGGAATATGAGAGCGTTCTCTTCGAATCCTTTTCCAATGAGATGCGGGAAATTACGCTGAACCTCCCCCTCTATCAAGGAGTCAAGGAGCTATGGGTCGGAACTGAGCCTCATGCCTCGGTGGCTGAATTTCAAGGATTCTCCTCCGATAAGAAGGTACTTCTTTACGGTACTTCCATCACCCACGGCGCTTGTGCATCCCGTCCAGGCATGGCGTATCCGAATCAATTAAGCCGAATGTTTTCACATGAGTTTGTAAGTCTCGGTTTCTCAGGAAACGCACAGGGGGAGCCCGAGTTGGCTCATCTTATCAGTCAAATCAACGATCCGGCCTTGCTCGTACTCGACTATGAAGGAAATACGCCTAGCACAGACCATCTGGCACAATCCTTGCCGACCTTCATTCGAATCTATCGCGATGTTCATCCGAACACCCCCATTCTCGTGATCTCCCAAATCCGTTTTGCCAAGGAAGCCTTCGACGAAGAGCTGCGTCAGCGCCGGGAAGCACGAAAAGCACTTCAACGTGGCATCGTAGAGCGCCTGAATCAAGAGGGAGATGCCTATATTTACTTCTGTGACGGTTCGGAGCTGTTAGGTCCGGACTATCAAGAATGCACGGCCGACGGGATCCATCCTTCGGATTTGGGCTATAAACATATGGCCGAAAGACTTAGGCCCGTTTTTATGCAGCTTTTGCAAATATAGGATGTAACCATATACCTGCCCAGTTGGCGTTTGAAGAAGTTGTGCCAAAATGATAGGCCACAAATCCCGGAGTTAACCCGAGTGCTTATAAATTAGGATTGCAGCAAAAAAATTGCCCATGGAGAAGGATTGAGCATTCCGAATAAAGTACTCTGAGTTTACAATAGGCGCCGCGGCATCGCTGCCAATGGACACTGCCACCAGAACAAAAAGGCACTCACCCAAGAAGGTGAATGCCTGAAAAAACTTAGCTGAAAATCATATTAATCTTAATGTCGCAATAATCGTCCGGCCCTGCTCATTCAACCGCCTAAAGATATACATGATCTCCACACCAGTTTTGGAATCCAATGCCCCAGTTGGCTCATCGGCCAAGCAATTGCAGCCCGTGATACCAAATCAATGAAGTATGCGCCTCCTCCGACTGACTGATCTTTACAGCTTCGACTTATAAAACTCACGATAAAGCTTCATTTTCTCGATCTTCACCTGTACCACATCCACCACATCGTCCGCTTCGCTGCCTAGGATGCCGATGAGCGTAATGTCGTTCTCCTCTTTTTCCGTTCCAATTGGGTCATGCAAGGAAAGGACAGGCCGATGATAATTCCAGAGTCTTACGGTTTCACTTGCAGAGCTCTGAGAATGACTGTAATCGCCTCGGCGCGGGTAGCATTCGCTTGCGGCAGTACCGTATCGTCTGCATAACCGTTGATCAAGCCTTTGGCTGTCGCCGTTGCAAGAGCCGTTCGTGCCCAGACGGATATATCGGAGCTATCCGCGAAGCTGACATCCTTGTCCGTCAGACTAAGCTTGGCGGCGCGAACGACGATCGCTGCCATTTGCTCGCGGGTAATGAGGTCGTCCGGCCCGAAACGGTTGTCACTATACCCAGCAACAATACCTGCTGCCGCAGTAGTCGCAATCGCTCTCCTGGCCCAATGGGTTTCCGAATCCGCGAAAGTTTTGCCGTCTTGCGCTCCAAGAAGGAAAGCTTTCACGATGACAGTTACGAATTCGGCTCTTGTTATGTTCGCATTCGGCATAAACGTGTTGTCCGCATAACCATTAATCGCGCCGAGCTTCACCAATTCCAGAATGTTCTCTTCAGACCAATGCCCTTTGATATCGGCAAAATTCACTTCGTTCGTTTGCAGCTGAGGCTGTGCAGCCTTCGCCTTGTCCGACGCCAGAACGGCAAATTTCGCAAAAAAATTCACCGATCCAGATGCCGTCCCGCCCGCTTCATCGACTTTCAAATCATCCAATGGCATCCACTTACGGGTTTGTTCGTTCAGCCAATACACGCCTGCCGTCGACTTGGAAAAGTCTACCTTGGTCTTGTCGAAAGGCAGCTTAATAACGACAGGCTTGTTAAAGCCCTTGTTAAAGCCCCCATCCTTGTCTTTCTTGATCTCGTACACCTCGCTCACCAATTGCAAGGCGCTATCTACGGGCAGATTTGAGGTGTCGCTCACTTTATCCACCGTAACCTGAATGTTGCTAGCCATCGCTCCAGCTGGAACCTCAATTGTTGCTCCGCTCAGCGTGACCGTTCCTCCGGTGGCGGCCACAATCGTTGCAGAGTTGGTCGCGGCACCGCCGCCTCCCGCGCTGTCACTGGTTACGTCGTTGTCCGTACTCGCAGGGATATCCGGCGAATAGATGACAAATTGGGTAAAATGTTTCGTCCACACCACGAGATCATTGCCAACCGTAATTTTGGCGTCTCCGCCTGCGGCAATTTCATTATTTGCCGCTGTCTGGGTATCCGCGGTTACCGTGCTCGTGATCTCGGTAAATACGCCATTTCGTACGGCGGCGACCCTTTTGCCTCCTTGATTCGGGAAGCGCAAACACACCGCCTGATCGAACGTTAACGATACGTCCGTCGATCCAACTTCTACGATGGCGCTCACGTTGCCCCTGCTGTCCGTTACGCTGTTGTTATTTAACGCTTGCGGTAGCTTGATCGTACCATCCCAGGAGCCGGGAGCCGTAATTTTCGTTCCGGTCGCAATCACTACACTCACATTGCCCAGCGAAGTAGCTGCTTGCACGTCCACTAACGGAAGCGTCGCTTCTTTGTTCGATCCTGCCGTTACCGGTGTGACCACAATCTTGGCATTCGTTACGCCCGAAGGGACGATAATGGACACTGGTTCAATCGTTACCTGAATCAGTGCATTGGAACTGGCTGTTATCACTTTGGCTCTAGTCACGATCACGGTGTACGTCTGCGTGGTTTTTCCGTCTTGAGCCGTCACTGCCACGGTGATCGGATTGCTGCCTACGTTCAGGCTAATCGCCCCCGACGTTTGTCCGCTCGACACTACCGTTCCGTTCACCTTCATGGTCGCGTTGCCGTCTGATACCGTTGGCGTCACTGTCACCGATGTTACGCCGTTCACCACGCTCGCTGTGTAGAAAATTGTAATGGGATCAAACGACGGGCTCAACGCTACGCCTGATATTGCCAAACTGCTCAAATTTGCATTATTAGATGCGCCCGGTATTGCGGCTTTCGGTGTTGTGCTGACTTCGTTGGAGTAACGGCTGTTTCCTCCTGCATTGCTCGCTTTTACTGCGAAGTAATAGGTCATTCCGTTAGTCAACCTCGTTGCCGTGTAGCTGTAGGTCGCCCCACTTACCGTCGCTATGGAGGTTAATCCATAGGATCCGGAAGCCGTTCCCTGATAAACGCTGTAGGTGACGGCTCCTTGTACACCCGTCCACATTAACGTCACTTGTCCGTCCCCTGCCATCGCTGTAATTCCTGTAGGCGCGGATGGTGTTGAAGGTACTGCCGTATCAACCGTGAGGGTTACCGCGCTGCTCGTCACGTTACCAGCTGTATTGGTGACTAAGACGGTATAGCTGCCCGCATCGCCGGTCTGCGCACCGGCGATGCTCAACGTTGCCGACCTCGAGCCACTGATGTTCCCGCCGTCAGTCAGCGCTGCACCGTCTTTCTTCCACTGGTAGCTGAGCGGTGTATCGCCGCTGGCTGCAACAGTGAAGGTTGCAGTTTGTCCCGCCATCACCGTCTGATTGCTTGGCTGCGTCGTGATCGACGGTACCACCGTTGCCCTCGTCCACTGTGCGTACAGCGTCATATTCGCCGCGCCCATGATGAAGGTGCTGCCAACGGTATAGCTCACTCCGCTGCCGTCCACCCTCGTATTCCAGCCCGCGAAGCTGTAGCCGCTCTTGACTAAGCTTCCCGTATTACCGTAGACCGTCACCGTGGCGTTTTGCTCGTACGCGTTGGCATCCACAGGGACGGTTCCCCCCGTGCTGCCGTTGCCGTCATAGTTCACTATACAGGCCCGTTGAAACGCGTTCGAGACGATATCCGCCTGATTCCCCGCCGCATCCTTAGCGCGTATATGCAGGTACCAATCGCCGCACACGTTTGTTTTCGCTAGTGTTTCACCATTGGCGAAGCTCGTCCACCCGGAAGTCGGGACCGCAATATCTTGGGTCCAGGCATATTGGAGTGAAGCGCCCCCGCTAAGGGCATCGGTAGCATACACGGCAGTGGAAACGGTACTCCCATAAGAATCGTTACCGTTGATTGAAAAGCTGATCTCGGGAGCAGTGGTGTCCACAATGAAAGTAATGGATTTTGTTACTAGTGGATTATGACTATCTTCAGCGGAAACACTGAGTGTATAAGTTCCTTCCGAGAAACCGGTAATCGGGAAACTTCGGTTAATCGCTTGATCGCTTCCTGTCGCGTATACCATATCCGAAACACTTGCAACAGTCAGGTTATTTTGGTCCTGGATTCTATAACTCAGCGTAATCGACTCCCCAATGCTTCCATCCTGCAACATCCCGGTAAAAGTAAGTCGATCCTGCCCGGGAGTGAGATTATAGAAATTCGAAGGCAAGGGATTCACCGATAAAGCAGGAGAGAAAATAAGTAAATACGGGTAGCTCTGGCCTTCCCGAATCCCCCACGTATTCATAAAATTCCATTGACTATACGTACTGGAAGATTTCAATTGTGCTGCGGTCATTCCCTTTATAGTAGGTAGGTTTGAGTGTCTATTACTTCCTATAGCGTTTGAAACATTATCTTTATTCCAATATGAAACACTATTGGAATTTATAGGGTCATCTTGATAGCCAAGGATACCCCCTGCATATTGCCCAGTTACTTTGCCTGTGGCATAGGCGTTTCTGATATTAAACCAGAGTACCCCCGAGCTGTGTTCTCCAGCTAAACCGCCTGCAAAATTAACACCTGATACATCCCCTGTCGCATAGGAATAGCTGATTAACATACCGGTTAATGAGCCAGCCAGACCGCCTGCGGACGTATTACCCGATACGTTGGCGGTCGAATAACAATAGTTGATGGTGTCACTCTCTCCAGCCAGACCGCCTACATATGTCCCGCCAGATACGTTACCAGTTACATAGGAATTATTAATGGCATCTTGGGTTTTTCCCACCAGCCCCCCTACATAATCGTGACCAGTAACATTGACATACAGCAATCCTATATTCGTTAATGTTCCTTGCCAAAACACATAACCAAATAGCCCCACGAAATCCAGATCAGACCGATTGATCGTCAGGTTCCGAATGACATGTCCATTGCCGTCGAAGGTTCCTGTAAAAGGATTGCTATTGTCCCCAATCGGCATCCAACCGTTTCCATCGCCCGAGTCGAAGCCCGCTAAATCAATGTCAGCACCCAATTTATATTGCTTGTCCAGCATGTTACGCATTTGATTTAATTCTTCCGCAGTTTTAATAATATACGGATTTACTGCCGTTCCATTTCCCTCTGTAAAGGGAAGAGAAACGTCCGCCTTTGCTTGCTGGATAGGAGCTAACAACAAAAAAACCATCTGAAATAAAAGACAGAAGATCATTGCACAGCTTATTTTTTTGCTCAAATCATCCTCAACCTTTCTCGTACTCCTAGCTGTTATCGAATAAAGAACCTCTTCACCTATACACAATGTACAGCCATAATAAGAAGTTCACCATACCCCAAACGGGGTATTTTCGATGTTACTTAGGTTAACGAATCAGGCCTAAACTACGCCCCGCATCCACCGCCTTCATCCGCCCACTCACCGCTAACTTGTCGTAAATATTACGAGCATGAACCTTCACCGTTTCTCTTGCTATGTTCAACCGTTCAGCGATCTCCCTATTAGACAGACCCGAAGCCATACATTGCAGCACTTCGATTTCACGTATCGAGAGGATTCCCGAAGCAGAAGCGGGTGTATCCAGTCTAAGTCCAAATAAAACTGGGTGAGGATCCGACTCAGCAATTAATCGTTTCGCATAGAACACCTGCATCGCCAACATTCGAAGTACACCGAGCCGTTCAAGGGAGAAAGCGCCCGAAGATAAATGATTCTCTACATATAACAAGCCGGACAGTTGTTGCTCGATCAATATCGGCAAACACAAAACTGCCTTCGGTCGCCATTTTTTCACATAATCCGTATCCACATAAGGCCCATCTTGAGTGGCATCATTCAAGCAGACCAACTGTTTTCTGGCAGCGGCAGATTGAATAATTTCCGAACTGGCACCACAGTAATGGTCCAGCGAAATAGTCTTGTTCTCAAAGGTCCAGCCTTGGCCCGTCGCTGACTCCGCTGTATGTGCCACGGTAAAGTTCCGATCCTTAATTGTGACCCAGCATCCTCGCGAAGCGCCGGCTTGCTCCAGCATAATCAGCAACAGCTTTCGCACCCGCTCGTGTCCATCAGTCTCAGAAGCAAATATATGTGACGCCTTGAATACCGCAGTCAGGTCAAGCATATGGGCGTAACCGCTGTCCGAGAAAGGAGTTGTTCCGTTTTGACGGATCGGCATGGAGCTAGAGGCTGCCACCTGATCCAACATTTGCTGTGGAACTGAGGGATTCTTCACAACCTGAAGATCGATGCTTCTACGCTCAATCGCCACCCCTTCGTTCCAAGGCAATTCATCCTCCAAGCCCAGTTCGAAGTCCCTGAGCTCTCCGTGCTCCTCCCACTGTTCAAGACATATCAGCAGATCAGCACGCAGCCCTTTCACATTGTTATAACGAGACTCCGGCATCTTAGCCAGCAGCTTCGATACAATGGCAGCGAGCATCTTAGTCACTCCAGCCTTATCCACTAACGACGGAGGCTGCTTGGCAATGTGTGCGTGAGCCCATTCAAGAGGCTCCTTCTCCTGGAAGGGTAACTCTCCAGCCAGCATCTCGTAGAACGTCACGCCCAGCGAGTATAGATC
This sequence comes from Paenibacillus alba, assembly GCF_013204855.1. Taxonomy (GTDB): domain Bacteria; phylum Bacillota; class Bacilli; order Paenibacillales; family NBRC-103111; genus Paenibacillus_E; species Paenibacillus_E alba. The sequence continues at coordinate 77,266 of NZ_JABMKZ010000007.1, forward strand.
GGTACGTCCATCGAGTAATCGACGCGAACCTGCTGTTCGCTCTGGGGCCATGTAAGGAGGGCTTCCTTCCAACTGTGTTGCATTCAGCGATTGTCTGAACGGTACGGAGTCGCTGAAACCGGTCAAGCAGACCTGCATTTTGTCCTCAACTAAGATAATGGTATCAGGCCTAATATTTAAATGCAGCAGTTCATGACGATGCAGTTCAACGAGGATATCACAGATTTTGATCGCAATCTTCAGAAAATGCAGCGTTTCCGTTCTACCGGCGTACATATATTGACGTAGAACAATACCGTTGATGATATCGAAAATCAACACCATCGACCCTCCCTGCCGAAGCAGTGTGTGAGGTTTGAGGATCCCCTCCATCTCTAGTAATGCCAGCGTCTCGTATTCATGAATAAGCTTCGAGTTCTCGATCATGGTTCTTGGGCCGTCCTTGACCATTTTCCACAGTATGATACGTGATACATGCTCGGAATAAGCGTGGCAAATCCAGATATTATCATCTTCATATACCAGGTGGACAAAATGATATCCAGTCACAGTAATCATTACACTTGCTCCTTGTTCCGTTGATATCTTTATTATAGCAGGAAATGAGAGAGGTGCGCGGGGCCATTGCTTCCAACAACGTCTGTTGTAAGCAAACTATAGGCGTTCCCTTTCGTGTCAGTCATCTTGCCCCCTGCTTCTTGAATGAGAAGCACCCCAGCTGCAATATCCCAAGCGTTCAAGCCATTTTCCCAAAATGCGTGCAATCTTCCCGATGCAACGTAAGCTAAATGTCTAGCAGCAGAACCAAGAGATCGAATGGTTCGGCATTGCTCGAGAAAGCCATTTCCCAGAATAAGTAAACACACAAAAGCCGCTCGTGTGAACGATCTAATTCACATGAGCGGCGATATACTTTTATTTTTGCAACAAATTGCGAATGACTTGGGCTGCTTCTGCTCGAGTCGTCATTCCGTCAGGAATAAATTGACCCGATGCGCGTCCTTGGATTAAACCAAGTTTCGCCGCCGCTCTGACAAATTCCAGTGCCCAAGGAGCTACTGTAGATTCGTCATTAAATGAAGAGCTAGTATTTCCTACTGGTTTCGTTCCATTGATGCTTGTATAAGCGCGCATCATCATTGCTACCATCTCTTGACGTGTGATGCGGGCGTTCGGTTCGAAAATCGTGTCGCTCTTTCCTGAGACAATTCCCGATTTTACAGCCAAAGCAACCGAATCTGCATACCATGCATTAGAAGCAACATCTGAAAACTTTTGTTCACCCTTCGTTTTGAGGTTAAGGGATCTGACAAGCATCGCTACGAATTCAGCACGAGTAACGGACCGTTCAGGCTCGAAATTCATTTCGCTAATCCCCTCAACAATGTGCTGGGACGTTAATATTTGAATCGTGTCCGCAGCCCAATGAGTTGATAGAACGTCAGTAAACGTTCTTTTGAGTTCGAGGATTGCATATTTACTGAAGTGATATACCTCTGCAACCATTTCCCCATTACTATTTTTTCCACCGATAAATTCAAGCTTTCCGTCATCGGCAATATAGTAGATTGCGGATAATGACTGGTTCATAGAAGGATCGGATTTCAAATGAATCGTAATGGCTTTGTCAAACTTCGACAATTTAAAAATTTTCCCTTCCTTTGTAACAATATGCAAACTAAGTTCGTAGATTTCACCCGATACTCTAATCTGATCTTGATTGGGTGCCAAACCTTTTGCGATAATTTCGCGCTCTTCTAATTTGGATAACGCCTCTTTCTTCAGTACAATTTTACTTTCCTTCAATTCATCAGCAGATACCTTACTTGTCAACTGCTGAATTAAATCAGACGGTATATCTAATGTAACTTTGCCCATCTCAAGCTTAAGCTGATTTTGTGCAAGCAGTTCCGCTGTGTTAGAAGGAAGCTCAATTTCCTTGACATCACCGCTAACGGTGACTGTAGCGACCCCATTCCCGATATGTCCCGAAATATCGCTCGCTTTTACAACTAGCACTCCAGGTTTTTCGCTTATTGGGTTGACTTCTTTTTTAGGTGTGTTGTCATTTGGAACCGTGCTTGGGCTATCATCAGGGTTACTACTACTATTCACTGTTACTGTACAAATTGCCGTAAAGCCGCCATCTGTTGTTTTCACGGTAATCGTGGCCGTTCCTGCTCCTACTGGTGTCACAACGCCATTGCTGTCCACTTTTGCAACTGCTGTATTACTCGAACTCCATTTTACCGTTTGGTTTGTCGCATTCGTAGGGTTAACGGTTGCTACTAGACCATACACGGAACCCGAGACACTCATCGTCAGTTGATTATCATTTAGCTTAACGCCGGTTACAGCAATATTCGTTGCAAGCACATTCACTTCGCTTATTGCCGTAAAACCACCTTCCGCTGTAATCACGGTAATCGTGGCCGTTCCTGCACCTACTGGTGTCACAACGCCATTGCTGTCCACTTTTGCAACTGCTGTATCGCTCGAACGCCATGTTACCGTTTTGTTCGTTGCATCAGTAGGATTAACAGTTGCTACTAGACCATACACGGAACCCGAGACACTCATCGTCAGTTGATTGACATTCAGCTTAACGCCGGTTACTGCAACATTCAATGTATTCACAGTCACTTCGCATGTTGCCTTAAAGCCACCTTCCGCTGTAATCACGGTAATCATGGCCGTTCCTGCTCCTACAGGTGTCACTACACCATGGCTGTCCACTGTCGCTACTGCTGGATTACTCGAATTCCATATTACTGCCTTATTCGTAGCATTGTCCGGATTAACGGTTGCAACCAGAGCGTACACGGAACCTGAGACACTCATTGTTACTTTATTCTGATCGAGCGTAACGCCCGTGACATTAACATCCTTCGCTACATTTACAAATATCGGATTCGAATACATCCATAAATCTTTATAATTCCGCGCACTCTTAGATTCATATGAATTATCTGCAAGAGCAACGTCAAAGAGTGGATTTCCGTATTCATCTGTTTCATTCTCCACGCTCGGAGCAAGATTAGTCGCCCGCAGCCTGAAATATTGGTTTTTACTTACCTTACCAAGATCATAGGTCATGACGTTCCATCCATCTTCGACTTTCCAGTCATTACTATTGAAGGTGTGGATTACTTTTGTTGTATCATTGGTGTCTTTATTATAATCTGCTGTTCCAGATTCAACCTTACCGGTCACTTCTCCGGCGATAAGATCAATATGATGGACCTTTACAACATCTCCATTATTATTCTTTTCAGGGCTTTTGAAGCGAATTGTGATTTTAGCATTGTCCCCTTGTTTAACCTGAAGCTCTTCACCCATTTCTTTCGTGTTATTCCCATTTGTTATATGAAAGTCGAGCTCGTTCATTAGATCTCCAAATACGGAAAACGATTTACCTGACCGCATGCCATCCAAGACGGCTTTCATATCGGTACCCTTTACCCATGTATAGTTCTTTAAGTATTCGCCTGGCCAGTAATCAGGAGCATGATAATCAGAGTTTCCGAAAACCCAAAATTTCCTACCCTCTCCTAACAAAGCATCCCAAAATCCGCCAACCTGCGCAAGTTTATAATCTACACCACCATAGGATCTAGCTTGAGGATCCGCTGTAGAACTATAACCACCTCTGCCGCCCTCCATCTGGTTACCCAGCATGCCTTCAAATCCAAAGCTTATATTCGGCGCCGCATTGTTAAAATCGCGGAAATCTGATATGGAATACTTCAGCTTCCTTGAGGGGTGATTGATCAGAAAATAACTTGTATCCGCATAATTTTCCTTAAGCCATTCGATCCCTTTTACTGCATCCTCATGTGTTTTATTTACCTTAGGCAGACCTGCATTCGTCCACTTCTCAATGTCTTGCAGGGTAAACATGTGTTCGAATTTGCTTACGGCTTCTTTATCGTCTGTAATAATTCCCACCGATGCATGCTCGTGTGATGGGACATCCCACTCGAATCCCGGAAACATGATTTTATCTTTATACTGTGTGCTTAATTTATTTAATTTAGGTATAGCGTAATCGTTGATTGACTGGGAACGCGGAATTTGTTTTCCTATTTCTTTCCCCTCATCATCTCGATGAGATAGTCTCATATGATCAGCAGTTGCAACCCAATCAAGGTTATACTTATCGAACGCATTATGTATTAAATCTGTGAGCGAATTATCTGCATCATCCGATAGTGACGAATGGTTGTGGAACTCTCCTACCATCCATCTAGGTATATCCTTCGCAACACTTACAAAGATCGGATTCGAATACATCCATAAATCTTTATAATTCCGTGCACTTTTTGCAGCTGGAGTATCTTCTGCAAGAGCAATATCAAATAGCGGATTTCCGTCTTTATCTGTTTCATTCTCCACGTTCGGAGCAAGATTCGTCGCCCGCAACCTGAAATATTGGTTTGTATTTACCTGACCAAGATCATAGGTCATTACGTTCCATCCGTCTTCGACCTTCCAGTCTTTGCTCGTGAAAGTATGAATCACTTTTGTTGTATCATTCGTATCTTTATTTTCGTAGTCCGCTGTCCCCGGTACAAGCTTGCCGGTGACACCGCCCGCTATAAGGTCAATATGATCAACCTTTACAGGATCTCCATTGTTGTTCTTGTCAGGACTTTTGAAACGAATGGTGAGCTTAGGGCTATCCCCGTTTTTCACAAGAAGTTCTCCACCCATTTCTTCCTTACTAGCACCGTTTGTAATAGTAAAGTCGAGCTCGTTCATCAAGTCTCCAAACACAGAAAATGATTTTCCTGAACGCATGCCATTCACGATGTCCTTCATATCGCGACCTTGTACCCATGTGTGGTTCTTAGCGTATTCGCCAGGCCAGTATCCACTACCATTAGGAAAATGGAAATCAGAATTCCCAAAAACCCAGAATTTCCTGCCTTCTCCTAACATAGCATCCCAAAATCCGCCAACCTTCGCTAGCTTGTAGTCTACGCCGCCATAGGATCTACCTTGAACATCTCCATTATGATCATAACCACCTCGGGTGCCCTCCATCTGGTTCCCCAACATGCCTTCAAAACCAAAACTAACTTCTGGAGCCGCATTGTTAAAATCACGGAAATCCTTTATGGTATATTTCAGCTTTCTTGAAGGATGATTAACGAGAAAATAACTGGTGTCAGGATAGTTATTTTTAAGCCATTTGATCCCGTTTATTGCATCCTCATGCGTTTGGTTTGTTTTGGCCAAATCTTTATACTTTTCAACGACCTGATCACCAAACATTTGTTCAAATTTGGCTGCAGCATCTTTGTCTTCTGTTACAATCCCCACAGATCCGTGCTCGTGGTTGGGAATGTCCCATTCAAATCCTGGGAACATGATCTTATCCTTGTACAACTCTTTGGATTGATCCATCTTTGGAATTGCATAATCCGTGATGGACTGTGAACGCGGGATCGTTTTATTTAATTCTCTCCCCTCATCATCTCGATGAGATGATCTCATGTGATCGGCAGTTGCTAGCCAATCTAGATCGTAGATATCAAAAGCATTTTCCAATACACTTGCGACACTTTCCTGTGCATCATCCGATAAGTAGGTGTGCGCATGAAATTCTCCACTCACCCATCTTGCATCATCCGTTTGCGGTTTGCCGCTAACAGCTGCCTCGTTGCCGAAAACCTCCAATTCGGCGAGCCCCACGTTACTACCTGCACCACCACTAATTTCAAACTTCAGGGAGGTTATCGTTTTCGCGGGAAAGGTAACCGCCGTTGGCTTGCCTCCTGGATCGATATTAGACACTTCCATCGTACTGCCGTCGCTGAACGTAATTAAACCGCCATTCGCATTATCATCTATGTTGGGTCTATCATACATATTAATTTTAGTGATCTTAACCGCTTCCGGCCATTCTAATTTTATCCATGGTTTCGTTTCGCCTTTGGATGCCCATTCATATTGATCCATAACAATGGGCTTGCCATCTTTCACGTTTTTAACTGGATAATCCGAGTTGTATTCAGAAGATGCGGTCACGATTGCTTTCTTAGCCACATTCACTTTCCTCGGAGTAGAATAGTCTAATACAGTAACCGCAAATTGTTTAGTATCCTTTATACCATCCTTTGTAATGGTGGCTGTCAACGTAACTACGGCATTCCCTAAGCCGGCCGCAGGACGATGTACGGTACCGTTCGTTACAATAACTGCTGGATTGCTAGATTCCCAGCTGATCGTAGTCCCATTTGCTCCTGTAACTGGAAGTACCAGATTTCCTGTTACTTCGTTCGTCTCAATATTCCCAAGATTAAGCAAGCTTTTATCTTTCAATACCGGATATTGCACGATTGAGTCCGCAACTATATCCTGTACGGCCTGGTTCACAACGGGATGATCCGCCCTAAAACCAAATGGGAAAACCACACTGTCCGTATCTATTGGAATTTGATTATAATCAAAAGAAAGCTTATTATCTGATGACAAAGAAATCTTCATATGTACGAAATCCTCGCCACGTGCTCTGCCGATAATCAATGGAATACCGTTAACTACCGTTTTTAGATCTCTGTGACCATGAGCCCCTAATACAGCATCTACACCTTCCAGCTGCTTTGTAATGTCAAATATCGGGCCTTTTGTGTCATCATCATTCTCTTCGTGAATATTTGCCACAACAATTTGAGCGCCCTGAGCTCTCGCTGCAACTGCCGCTTTGTTTACCACAACTGCAATATCCTCAAAATTGTAAGCATCCACGGTCCCAGGCAGGGCGTATTGTGTATCTCGTGTTACAGCCCCAATGACAGCTATTTTGACACCGTCTTTTTCGAATATTTTATAAGCATCAAGCACACGTTGATTGTTATTTTTATAGAATAGGTTAGCAGCAAGTAAAGGGAAATTGTTGCTACTGCTAACATCTTTGGTGACCGCATCAAGCCCCCAGTCAAACTCATGATTGCCCACCGTCGATGCTTCCATGCCCATGGCATTGAAAACCTTCATAACAGTCAATCCATGTATCAAATCGTAGAGATTCTTATCCTGATAATTATCTCCGCCTCCAAGAACTAGCGTGCGATCCGGGTTCTGACTTCTTATTTCTTCAATATTACGAGCCAATACCGCTGCAACAGGCCGGTTCTCTCCGTTAACCAACGTTCCATGAAAATCTGGAATCTGAACAATGTCAAAAACCTTGTCGCCCGCGTCTGCAAAAGCAGTGGGGAGAGGAATACTCTGACTGAGTAATACAATAACTAGTGAAACAATAGTAAATAGCTTGCTAATTTTTTTAATCAACAATGTTTCGACAACTCCTATTGATATTTAAATTTGTGCCCGTTGCAACAAAGTCATTGTATCAAATAGTATATAAAGCCGTTGTAAAGATATTGTTAATCCAATCTTGGTCTGAAATCATGGATTAATTACGCCATGCTAATGGTTACTACTGCCTTCGCCATACGGGACTTGAACCCTTCGACCTTGCGCATTTAATCTCTTTAAAATGTTCAAAATCTCCACACCTGTCTTCGAATCAATCCTCCAGATCTTCCCCAGAAACGATATAAAATAAAAAAGCAGATGCTAATCATTAAGTAAAAATGATAAGCACTGCTTTTTCTTTACTAAACTGTTATGTTGTACTAAGAAATAGCTTTACTTCAATAAAATTTCGTTAATTAGAAAATAAAAAACACCTGAAAAAACTAAAAGAAAGAAAATAATTGTTAATGGGAGAAGTCCATCCAATTTTTGTTCGTAATTGTCTCTATGTGAATTATTCATTTTCATTCTCTCCTTCATTTCTAGACTCTATATTTCATGGTGGTTAATCCTTTTAAGAGGAATTATTAATCTTTACTATTTGCTCATATCAAGCTCATCTTTACGGATGAGAACAGCTCCCCCTATAGCGATAATCAAAGGACTTGCTACAAGTGCACAGCAAAGCAAAATAAAAGATATCAAAGCTGCCAACTGGTCCATCTCCTTTCCACAGTATATGACATCAACCGTAATACTAATTAATATCATAGAATTGCAGCGGACGAATGTAACCAACCAATCAATCAGTTTTTTATGCCATCCACTAACAATAAGCCGAGGTGAACCATGAGATTAGTTCAGCAATCCATTCATGTTCACAGAATGCTAAATGATAATGACGAAAACATCGATTATTTCTCGTAGATAAGTGGTATTATAAAATTAAAATTTGTTTGGTTTGATTGATTACTCGAGGGGATTTTAAGATGTGGAAACCTGAACGCAATAATAAAAAAGCTATTTACGAACAAATTGCCGATCATCTCGAGCAAAGAATTTCATATGGGGAGTTTCCTCCGGGTAGTTTGCTGCCCTCTGAGCGGAAACTTGCTGAACAATTTGATGTGAACCGCAGCACCGTCATTTCTGCATTCGCCGAACTCCGATCCCTTGGGATTATCGAAAGCCGTGCTGGTAGCGGGACTCGGGTAAGTACATCCAAATGGGGGGCCACTCCGAAGCATACTCCAAACTGGAGTCGCTTTGCCGAGGGAGGAAACTTTCTTCCGAACCTGCCCTTTTTGCGAAGGATCCGCGAAGCGTTAGCTCAAAATCCATCGCTGATTGATTTTGCGAGCCCTGAACTATCGGCTGATTTAGCACCCACAGATGAAATCGCTACATTAATGAGTAGAAACGCATATACGTCGTATATGGGTTACGATAACCCTCAAGGTTCGACTCTATTAAGAGAGGCTTTAGTAGAATTTCTGAACAATTATCGAAGCATTCGGACAACGGAATCCTCCATTCTTATCACATCGGGATCCCAGCAATCGTTATATTTAATCACGCAATGTCTGCTGTCACCTGGTGATGCCGTTGCTATTGAAGATCCTTCCTACTGCTATTCGCTGCCTATGTTTCAATCAGCCGGTCTTCGTTTGTTCCGCCTGCCGGTTGACAATCATGGCATACAGCCAGAAGATATTCGCACTTTATACAAAAAACATCGAATTAAGATGGTCTTCTTGAATCCGAACTACCAGAACCCGACGGGAACAGTGCTAAGTAATGAAAGACGCAAACGTCTTCTTGATATCATTAGTGAATTAGGACTTCCTGTTGTGGAAGATGATCCATATAGCTTAACTTCTTATGATGGCGTTCCTCCTTTACCACTCAAATCAATGGATACTATGGGTTCAATTCTATATATTGGCTCATTCTCCAAGATCGCAGCCTCCGGCTTACGGATAGGATGGATGGTAGCGCCTCGTTCCATTGTGGAACGACTAGCCGATGCTAGACAACAGATGGATTTTGGATTAAGCATCATTCCTCAGCTGGTAGCGGGACAATTTTTACAGTCATCTTATTTAGATCCCCATTTGGAGCGATTGCGTATCCAACTTCAATTTAAACGGGATTTACTCATCGAATCCTTGGAGAAAGAGCTTTCAGGTCTGATTGAATACGTCGCACCAGAAGGGGGATTGCATTTTTGGTGCAAATTGATCCCGAATATTCCGGACGCTAAATTGTTGGAAGAATCAATTAAGAAAGGAATTATATTTGTACCAGGGAGTGTGTATGGTTCTGATTCGGGTTACGTGCGGCTTACATTCGCCAGAACCAAGCCTGAGGATATTGAACTGGGGATAGCCAGATTTGCTAGGGCAATACGTGAGTTGATTGAATAAAGACTTTTGCAAAACGCGAAAGCCGCTGGTAGGGTAAGCTGTGTTTTTATCAACGGTGATCACGCGCGGCGATTGATTATGCGGTGAAGTCAATGCTTTCTCGAAAAATCGTTTGGCTGCGGGAGTATCTCGGTTTTCAAACAACATGAAATCAATCGTATTACCCGTTGAATCCACTGCTCTATAAAGATATTTCCATTGTATAGGTCTCATCCGTCCTATAGGAATCATTTGTTGGCTTTAAATTAGGAACGAATTCGCTTGTCTAACTCCGGTCCAAACTCATACTGCTTCCATTTAAACAAATCTAGTTCCGTTTTCAAAGAGGGTGTCCCCAGTCATTTCTATGACTAATGGAACACCCTCCTTTTTATAGTAAGTATATTTTAATTAGTATCCCATTCATGCCGCCGGTTTCTTTTCTAAATCTTCACCCTGGTCATCGTAGCATAGTTGCTTAAACAGAACCTAAACGGCAGCAGCAAAAATTCAGCTGATTTTCATCCATTTGTTTAGCTTCTGTTTAAATTGGGCTACTATACTTGTAAATGAGGAAGCGATTCAAATATGTCCTTTGTCACCGCAGCTTCCGTTGGATTCCTGTATCATTCTCTGCTCATGAAGTGTTACTTTCTTTGCGCGTTTGCCAGTTCAATGAGACTGTTGTTGCGCTTAGTGGTTGATAAAAGGAGGAGAACGCATGATCGTAACAACAGCGCTCGTGAAGGTCGCAGAAACATCACCGATAGGGCAATGACCGAGTAAAGGAACAAGAAGCGACGTCCCCCCTTGAGAGGTAGAACGAAGGAATGTAAGGGCTAAGGCCCCGCGTGACATGGAAGGGTAAACCGCCCAAGGAATGGTGTGGATATGCAAGGTGTTGAAAGCTTAAGAAAACAAGAGCAAATGAAAGAAAATATTAATTTATAGTGGGAGTGTTTATGATGTCAATCAATAGGCGGCAAGAATCTTTGGATCCTGCCCTTCCGGTTCGTCCCCGCGTAGGATGGGGTGTTCTCGCATATTTCCTCTACAGCGCAGTCTTCTACGCGATCTTCGTGCTCAACGGCATCGACTACACGCGAGTGGGTGAGAGTGAGCGGACTCTTCTTATCTGGTACATCGCACCGCTGTCCGGCGGTGCCTTGCTGACCATCATAATGGTCACGATCTACGGATGGTGGCGCCCCAGCCTGGTTGAAAGGCGGCGTCTTTCTCGATGGACAATGACTCTCCCGATCATCATGATAGTCATCGCGATCGTGAACTTGCTGACCGGCGATTTCACCCGTGTCACGCCCCTCATGTGGCTGTATCTCATCTTCGGCAGTATCATGGTCGGCTTCAATGAGGAGATGATCAACCGAGGTCAGTTGATTGTTGCTCTGCGCAGCCGATTCGGCGAAACCGGGGTCTGGCTGCTCTCAACAGCGATGTTCGCAGTCTTCCATCTGCCGAACATGTTCTGGGGCATCGGGGCTGGTGCCCTGTTCCAGGTAATGATCGCTTTCGGCCTCGGTTCAATCTTCTATCTCGCCCGGCGATCTACCGGATCGCTCGTGGCCTCCATGTTCCTGCACGGGCTCTGGGACTTTAGCGTCTTCTCAGCGAATGGCGCATCGGCGTTACCCATCGCTGGTTTACTAGCTCCGTTGTTGGTGATCGCTGCAGCGATCACGGTTCCGATCATCCTCCGCCGTGAAAAGCGACGCGATAGCTTAGCGGTAATTTCTTGAACATGCATACTCGATTTCGAGTCGCACATGCTATGCGGAAGATAGCATAAGATAAGCCAAAAAGTGAACATAAAACCCGCAAAAAGCCTTGAAAAATCAAGGCTTTTTGCGGGTTTTATGTTCTGCTCAAGAATAAAGCACAAATGTACGATACGGCATTTTATTCATCCCAACTAAATAGGGAATAATATGTCTGACAACCGGAATGAAGTAACTAAAGCTTAAAGCAAAATTTCCGTATTTGTTTAACATATTTTCTGCTGTTACAACGCGGCATATCCAAATTGTGAAATAGATTGTAGGAGTGTGTCGTAATTCAAGCAATCCCCCCCTTTTTACGGCATACATACACAAATGCTGGCGGGAAATTAAGCAGAACATAATTTATCCTTTCGATATCGAATGCATGTACTAAATGCTTTTTCATCTGAAGAGAATACTGAAAGGCAACAAAGTAGCCTCCCGGTTTTAAGGCTTTAACAATTTGATCAATTAACGTTTCTCGAAGTTCTCTTGGAAAATTGAAAAATGGTAGTCCGCTAATAATGCAGTCTAACTGATGGATGCCGTGGAGATTTATTACATTTGTTAAGTAACATGCGTTTGTGTGACATACATAATTAGGGTACTGCTTCTGTAAATTAGCCTTCATGCTTTCGTCATTTTCGAATAAAAATACTTTAGTTGAGTCCGATACACTCGATTTGATAAACCGAGTGACTGCACCAGTGCCGGATCCAAGTTCAGCAACAGAACCAACTTCGCTCCACGGAGCAGACTGAACCATTTTATTAGCCAAAAATCGAGAACTTGGCACTACACTGCCGATTTGCTTAGGGTTTTGAATGAATTTTTGTAAAAACATTAAATATTGATCAGAAGCCATGAAACTCCCCACCCTTCTCCTTATTTTTTCAATTGTGATTGACAAGAGGTATGATTGTGTCACTGATCATTTTTTAAAATCCTCTGTTAATGTCGATAAGATTATATTAAGTTACAATTTTAAAGAACCTACAGGGATAAAACTAAGGAATTTCTAAAGAAAAAACTCAAAACAAAAACGTCCTATTCAATAGGACGCTTAATGAAAAAGAGAAAATGGATTCTAGGGCCCATTTTCTTATATCTATCGGTCATTACTGGCTGAGCCTTGCACGCGTCGGGACGTCGCTTATGAGAATTTTCAGGTTTGATATTCTCTTTCAGCAATGTATACAAACTTCATAAATTCATTCGTTTTTTTACCAGCCCTTCTTCATTTGGGTCCTGTAATATGACTTACATCAGGAAAACGAAGGAGGAAAACGAATGAAGAAAACGATTATGTTAAGCTTATTTATCGTCATTATGGCTGGGATGATCTGGCGCAGCTGGGGGCTTGTTTGGTCGGGCCAGAATCAGCCGGCCTCTACAGTTGGCACCAGCAGCTGGGAGGAAAATAGACTTATTGCACATGCACTTGGTGGGGTCAAAGGCGCTAGCTACACAAATTCTTATGAGGCATTTATAACCAATTACAATAGAGGCTACCGTTTGTTCGAGGTTGATCTTGTGCAAACGATGGACGGGGAGCTGGTAGCCAGACATGATTGGTCGCAAAGGCTGCAGCCGGATTTGGCCGCTTATCGCGGACGAAACGTAACAAAGCTTCAGTTTGCAAACTCCCTTATAATGGGCAGATTCCACCCTCTTATATTGCCCGATATACTTCAGCTGATGCAGCAATATCGTGATTTTGACTTAATCGTGGATACGAAGGCAGGCAGCAAAGAGCAGATTCAGCAGCAGTTTACGCATCTAGTCAATGAGGCGCGCCGTACTGATCCTGCACTGCTCAATCGGATTATACCAGAAATTTTCAGCCCGGATATGTATGACACGGTAATGGGAATCTACCCCTTTCCTAACAAGATATATTCACTTTACAAAACTGGTGCCTCCGCCGAAAGAATTGTAGAATTTGTAAGAGACAAACATTTGACAGCCGTCGCTATGCCTGAATATCGCGTGTTTGTCAACCCCAATCTAGTTCCAGCACTAAATAAGCTCGGGGTAAAAAGCTATGTTCACACCGTCAACAGCAAACCAGTTATGCAGTTGCTGCGTAGCTTCGGGGTGTATGGATTTTACACGGATCAGGAAGAATCACCGGAGGAGTTGATGCTTGCAAGCGCTCCCCCCGGCCATTTTGACTTTCCGGGATACATCAGTTCCGGATTGGCAAGTATAAGTAATATCGTGATGAAAGTGAGAAATAATGGCTAAAAATAATATTCTTGTTGTAGACGATGAACCGGAAATTCGAGAAGCACTCGTTATTTACTTAAAAAGCGATGATGTGGATGTATTTACAGCCTCTAACGGCCTCGAGGCACTGGAAATCCTTGAAAAGGAAACAATACATCTCATTCTCATGGACATCATGATGCCGCAACTTGATGGAATCAAGACGACATTCAAAATTCGTGAAAGCAAAAATATACCAATCATTATGCTTTCCGCCAAATCGGAAGATGGCGACAAGATTCTGGGTCTCAACGTTGGAGCCGATGATTATATAACGAAGCCGTTCAATCCTCTGGAGTTGGTCGCTAGAGTCCGATCTCAGTTGCGCCGGTTTACGAATTTAGGTTCCTTCCATTCAAACGGGGAAGAGATCATTCAAGTAAGAGGACTCATGCTCAACAAAAGTATGAAGACTGTTGAGGTAGATGGAGAGGACGTCAGACTGACCCCGAAGGAATACAAAATTTTGGAGCTACTGCTGGAGAACAAGGGCAGAGTTTTCTCAATTGAAGAGATTTATGAGCTCGTGTGGAATGAACCGATCTTCGCCGCTTCCGATAATACAGTTGCCGTACATGTGAGAAATATTCGTGAAAAAATTGAAATCAATCCCAAAGACCCAAAATATTTAAAGGTGGTATGGGGAATTGGATATAAAATTGAGAAAAGGTAAAGCAGATCGGATTGTCCTAATCGACCCTCTTGTCTTGATTGTCGCCGTTATCTTATGGAGCGTTGTACTGATAGACAAGTATTCATACGTGCCTGGTATCAATCTGGATTATTCAACTTCAAGCTTCATCCAGAAACTGCTTGCCGCTATTATCCTTGGCTTGCTGGCAGGCAGACTGTTTCTTTATTTTCATCGGCCCCTTAATGAGCGTTCCTTATGGCACGGCAGTGTGCTGATGGATTACTTTCGTTTTTGGAGTACCGGTATTAGAACCGGTCTGCAAAACTGGAGAATAACGGTTGTCCTCATCATCATACTCCTGCTAACTGCGATAGCCGGCATTTTTGCTTGGCAAGCAGCCACCTATAGGTACGAACTGGGCTGGTTCATACTTTATGAATTGCTGTATGTGCTGTTCTTGGTTCCCTATATACTTGCCAAACTCAGACGCTTCAGCGCCATCCTCAACGGAAGCAAAGAAATTTCCGAAGGGAATATTCAGAATGCGATTCAGGATACCGGCAAGGACGCTCTATCCCAACTTGCTGGCTATATTAACAATATGAAAGCTGGGTATCAAAGCGCGCTGGAGAATCAAATGAAGAGCGATCGGTTAAAAACAGAGCTGATTACCAACGTATCGCATGATTTGAAGACCCCACTTACTTCCATTATCAACTATGTCGATTTATTAAAAAAAGAAAATCTTTCTACGGAGACAGCCCGAGCCTATATTGAAACCCTGGACCGCAAGGCACTCCGGCTGAAGCTGTTGATTGAAGACCTGTTCGAAATTTCAAAGATGGCCAGCGGCACAGTAGAGCTGGATATTGAGTACGTCGATGTCGCAACCTTGTTGACACAGGCAATTGCCGAGTCCAACACCAATATGGGACAATCGTCGCACGTGATTCGGGAGAGAATCGCGAAATTCCCGATCCATGCGCATTTGGACGGCAATAAAATTTGGCGTGTATTCGAAAATTTAATTGGCAACGCGCAGAAATATTCGCTTCCAGGAACTAGAATCTATATTTATTTGGACGAATCTGATGATCTGGTATTATTCAAAATTCAAAACACCTCTGCTTATGAGATTGATTTTGCTGCGGAAGAGCTGTTCGAACGCTTCAAAAGAGCAGATGAATCCCGTCAGACAGAGGGTTCCGGACTAGGACTGGCAATTGTGAAAAGCATCATTGAGCTGCACGGCGGGGAGATCCGAGTAGAGATTCACGGCGACCAATTTAACGTTATTTTGCATTTACCCAAGCAGCGTTTATTTTATAAGTCATAAAACTAGGTTAACCCTCATGCTTTTTTTCAGGATGTATGGGGGTTAACTTTTTTCATAAACTTTTCTTCATGAACTAAACTTCCAATGGGGCCTATTGAATATGCATGGCCTCCTATTTTATTATCCCTTTATCTCTTAAAAAATCATGCGCTACTTTTTGCTCTTTTAAACCTTCCGAATCTACTTTTGCGTTTAGTTCTTGCATATTTCTCTCATCAATTTTATCTCGGAGTTTGTTCAACGCTTCGGCAAGTTGGGGGTATTTGGTCAGGATGTCCTGACGAACCAGCGGCCCTGCATTATAGGGTGGAAAAAAAGATTGGTCATCTTCCAATATGATTAAATTGTTCAGCTTGATCTGACCGTCCGTTGAGAAAGCATCAATCACATCAACACTATTGTCATTCAAAGACCGGTACATAATGCCATGATCCATGCCCTTTACATTTTTAAAAGCCATTTTGTATAACTTTTCTAATCCTGGATATCCATCTGGACGATCCTTGAATTCGAATTCGCTGCCAAGTATAAGTTGATTCGATACTTTAGCAAGATCAGTAAACGATTTTAGCTGGTACTTATCTACCGTTTCTTTTTTCACCGCTAAGGTATACGTATTATTGAAGCCAAATGGATTGTCGAAAACGAGTTTATCGTTTTTCAACAGATCCTTTGCTTTTTGAAGGGTTTCTTCCGCGGTTCCTGTCATTTCCTGATAGTAATTCGAAACGATTGTCCCTGTATATTCCGGATACATCTGGATATCGTTGTTCAGGAGAGCCTTCCATGCCACGTTAGAGCCACCTAGATTAAATTTCCGTTCAACTTTAAGATCGGTTTGATCCTCAATTACATCTGCCATCATATGAGCCAAAATAATATTTTCAGTAAAGTTTTTCGAACCTATCGTTATCGTTTCTTGCTTGCTCTTTGAACTACATCCGTTCATTACAATAACTAAAATACCTACGATACTTACAATTAACAAGTTTTTGATTTTCATTTTTTTCCCCTCCATTGATTTGAAATTATATTTTTAAACCTCTCGGTGTCGTCAACTTCTCCAACCCTCCCAACAAATAATCGAGCACGATGGCCAGAAGAGCTGCAGGAAGAGCACCAATAAGAATTAAAGCATCAATATTTCTTTGAATACCGATAAAAATGAAATCCCCCAGTCCTCCTGCACCAATAAAAGCTGCCAAGGTTGCTGTACCCACATTGATTACCGTCGCCGTCCGAATGCCAGCCATGATGACACTTAGCGCCAAAGGAAGCTCGATTTTACACAATATCTGCACATTCTTCATGCCCATTCCTTTGGCGGCTTCGATCAGAACTTTATCCACATCCTGAATGCCCGTATACGTATTCCTGACAATCGGTAACAAAGAATATAAAAACAACGCGGCTATCGCCGTTTTAATCCCAATCCCAAACAAGGGAATCATAAAACCTAGCAGGGCCAAACCGGGAATTGTTTGTAGGATCCCCGTCCCTCCCAAAACCCAACTCTTCAAGAAGGGGAAGCGCGTTACGGTAATTCCCAATGGGACACCTACGACTATAGCAAGTAACATCGAAATGAGCACCAGCTCCATATGCTGAAACGCGGCGACGCCCAAGTCTTCCCACCGCATAGTAAATTGAGTGATCAATTGTTCCCACAACGTTTGTTTCATAAACTCTCCTTTCTTCCTGCCCAATGATCAGCGAATGCGGTTAGTAAACTTGACCTTGTTACGACACCAATAATTTTATTACTTTGTCCCACGACCGGAATGACACCGAATTTAGCATCTGTGATGGCGATTAGTGCATCTTTGGCTGTTGCTGTTTCCTCTAAATAGGGGACAGCTGGCTGACTTATTTCCTGAATGGATCGAATGTCTTCCATTTTCATTTGCAAATCGTAAGCCGAGACAATGCCGATCAACATACCTTTATCGTCGCCTATAATCAAAGTATCCGTCCGGCGCTGCCGCATAAAGGTTAGTGCTCTAGCTGGTGAAAGCGATGGAAGCGCAGTCGCTGGGTTCTCTCTCATAATATCTTTAACGGAAATAAAATCAGGATTTTGATAAATACGATTCTTTCCAATGAATGTTTCTACAAAACCATGTGCAGGCTCTTTGAGCAGCTTATCCGCTGTGTCCAGTTGCAATAAGGAACCGTCTTTCAGTACAGCAATTCGATCTCCTAACTTCAAAGCTTCATCCATATCATGGGTAACAAATACGATGGTTTTGTTTACCGTTTTTTGAAGTCTAATCAATTCATCCTGAAGCTGCTCTCTGGTCAACGGATCCAATGCTCCAAACGGTTCATCCATGAGCACGATTTCCGGATCGGCAGCCAAAGCCCGGGCAACACCAACCCTTTGTTGTTGTCCGCCAGATAGCTCCCGGGGGAATCGTCCTGCAAAAAGAGCCGGATCTAGACCGATCATATGCAGCAACTCATGCACGCGCTCCTTTTTCTTCGCTGCCTTCCAGCCTTTCAAATGCGGGATCAGAGCAATATTCTCTTCGATCGTATAATGCGGAAAAAGTCCTGCTTGCTGAATCACATAACCGATATTTCGGCGAAGCTCTACAGGATTCGCTTTCGTGATGTCTTGCCCGTTAATCGTAATCGTGCCTTCAGTATGCGGCATTAATCGATTAATCATTTTCATCGTTGTCGTTTTACCACAGCCGCTTGGACCAATGAGAACAATGAATTCTCCCTTCGCTATTTCAAAATCCATGGATTTAACCGCTTGATATCCGTTCGGATACGTTTTACCGACATGTTCAAATTTAATCATATTAACCTCCTACTGAATTGTTTTATAGTTCACTACTATAACAAAGACGCTCGCAACTGACAACCCTATACAATTTTTAAAGTTGTATGTTACCTATTGTATCATTCAGTGGTCAATCCATATTTAAACAAAGTGCTTACTTAAAATAATGCAGCACAAAAAAGCCTGTTGAAAAATATCAACAGACTGAAATGATCCTAATAAGGGCTTATTTTACTATTCTTTGTTTTCTACACCATTGTTATTAATAAAAAGATTTGTTCGCTGGTACGTATAACTATCACCAACTACAACAAGAATGTCATGTTCTCTTAGAATAACATGAGGTCCGGGAGAGATAGCTACCTCTACGCCTCGACGTAGTGCAACAATCGTCGCACCGGTATTTTGCCAAAATTGAAGATCGGAAATGGTTTTCCCCACTACATGGGATGATTCATTCACGTTTATTTCTACTGGATTGTAGATCTTCAGATTTTGAAGACGGTCTGAATAATTAATAATTTCAGTAAGAATCGTGTCAAATTTATGATCCATTTTCTTCTTTTCAACTAATAATAATTCTAACTCTTGTTTGAGCGAATAAACCGACTTCATGTAGTTATTTTTTGTTATATAGTCATATGCCCTTTGATCAGATAAAACAATGATTTCTTTGCCCTGTGAGACTGAAACAATGTTTTCATCCTTTAATAGACCAATAGCTTTTCGAATTGTTTCAGGTGAAACATGATATTGGCTAGCCAATAGCGAGCGTCCTGAAATTTTTCTTTGTATGGAGAACTCACCACTTACAATCCTTTGAGCAATATCTAGCGCTATAGACTTATAGCCAGAAACTTCTTGCATGTTTTCTTCTCCTGCTCTCTTTGAAATATAGCAACTACACCCCACTTGCAAACACTTACATTATATCAAATTTATCACACAAGTATGCAAATTCCTTGGGTCGGAGCTTTGTCTCCACCTTCCTTCAGATTCCACCTTGAATTGCCATGCACGCCGCACATAAAAAAGCCGTTCATTATGAACGGCTCAACTGCCTACAAAACGGTTTCTTGCTGCTCCCATACCGACTAAAAAGAGTAAGACCGAAGCGCCAAGCAGAATGAAAAGTGGCAGGTTCCAACTATTTGTCGCATCATGCAGAAATCCTATAAGGGCAGGACCGATTGCGGCAAGAAGATATCCGATCGATTGCGCCATACCAGACAATTCCGCTGCTTGATGCGCATTTTCAGTACGTAAACCGAAAAACATCATGGACAAACTAAAGGCGCAGCCTCCACCAATTCCGAGTATTATAATCCACAACAGAATAATATTGGAGCTTCCGTATAGAAGTCCGAGCGTTCCCGTCATAAGCAATATGATGGTGATGACCACTAACAAACGTTGGCTAGACATGCGCCCGGCAATAACGGGGACAATAAAGGTAAATGGAAGCAGAGCCAACTGCATGATCGAGAGGTACCACCCTGATTGGTTTGAGTCAATTCCTTGCTGCTTTAGTATTTCAGGCAACCATGCGATCAACACATAGAAAACCAGGGACTGTATACCCATAAACAAGGTTACTTGCCAGGCAAGAGGAGATCGCCAAACATTCACATCGTTGCTGGCCATTTGTTGACTCGTCGTGGTTGTTTGCTTCGTTCGATTTCTTAATTGGGGTAACCAACAGAGAATCGATACAAAGCTTAGAATCCCCCATATTCCCAATGCTCCCTGCCATTTTAGACCTGCGTTCACGGCTAGCGGTACACTGATTCCCGATGCGATTGCTCCAAATAAACTCATTGAAATGGAGTAAACACCTGTCATGGAGCCAATTTTTTTGGGGAAATCCCTTTTGATTAAACTTGGCAATAATACATTACATACGGCAATTGCGAATCCAAGAATTGCTGTCCCAATATACAGATTAGCTGCGCCTGATAAAGAACGTATTACAATGCCAACAGTTAGAAAAATTAGGGCAATCAAAATGATACGTTCAACCCCATACCTTCGTCCTAATTTTGGTACTAGTGGCGATAATAAAGCAAAGGCCAGCAAAGGTACCGTTGTTATCAGGCCTGCTAATGTATTTGAAATACGAACGTCATCCCTTATGAGACTCGTTAAAGGACCAACTGAGGTTAAGGGAGCACGTAAATTAGCTGCAATAACAATAATGCCGAGAATGATCAGCCCGATAGAGGATGGTATGGCTTTTTTATTTGGTTTGTTCGGCATTCTTCATTTCTCCTTCCTGAATTCATACGTATTATTTATTTCTTGCTGATTGAAAAACTATAGTATAACATTCGCGCGAACAATAAAAGTATATTATAATATACTATTTTTATCAATAAGTATTTCATGTAATACCAAAATTCATCTAAAAACAAAAATACAACTCTGAATTCCCGTCATGGAATTCGGAGTTGTATGTAAGAAGTGGAATTTTTTCGACTTTTTAGAAACCATACTTTAAGGATATATGGAGCACTGTTTCGCTATTCGTATGATTGGTATAAGAGTGAGGACAATCTGCACGAAAACTGATCGTATCATATTGATTCAATGTGTAAATCTCTTCATTGACTTGAATTTCAATGGAACCAGTCATTACTGTCGCAATTTCAGTTGTATTCACATGATGTCCTTCAGGGTGATACGAGCTATTTGGCTGTAAATAAGCCCGACACATTTCAATATCGCTGCTTGCGTTTTTAAAGACTGGTTCAATGATCCAATTTTTTTGATCATTAGAAAACCGCAGTCCTTCGCCTGCTCGATACAAACTAACAGGGTCTTCTGATTTGAACAAAGCCAATAGCGGTAAAGATAAGCCTTTTGAAATTTTCCATATAATCGCCAAAGTTGGATTTGTCTCACCACGTTCGATATTCCCCAGCGTAAGTTTGCTTACACCCGTTAATTCCGCTAAGTCGTCTAAGCTCATGTTTTTTTCTTTTCTGTACTTTTTTAAGGCACCGCCGACTTGTAATACAATTTGTTTTGATTCATCGATTTCACTCATTTGATATTCACCTCAGCAAAAAACAGTTATAGCTAGTATATTGTTTATTTGGACTTTTTTCCACAATAGTCCTACCCCGCTTATTCAATCGCTTCAATATCTCAAAAATCTCAACGCCCGTTCTCGAATCCAGCGCTCCTATCGGCTCATCTGCCAGAATGATCTTGGATCCCGCAATCTCCCGCTGCGCCCGCTTTTCACCGCCTAACTCAAGCCCAAACCGCCGAACCATAACTTCCTTCTCCCGCTCATCCAATATCTCCAAATTCTTATATATCTTTGATTTCTCTATTTTGAGCTGTACAGCGTCTATCACATCGTCAGCCTCGCTGCCGAGGATGTCGATGAGCGTAATTTCATTCCCCTCTTTGTCTGTTCCGATGGGATCATGCAGAGACACATCTTTTCTTGTTTTCTTCAGCGAACGCAGATGCATTAGAATTTCATTCTCGATGCAACGAGCGGCGAAAGTCGCGAGCTTCGTGCCTTTATTAGGGGAGAGCGACTCGATGACTTTGATCAATCCGATCGTCCCAATCGAAATCAAATCCTCCAAATCTTCACCGGTGTTGTCGAATTTTTCGACCCAATTTAATTATGAAAAGACAAAGAGCTGCTTCATAGCAGCCCCTGTGGTATTCAACTATCGGCCCTAGTTAGTTTAGTCTGCCCTTGAAGAATTTAATGAGAAAAAATTAAAATTGCCACAATATTTTAATAAAAAATTATTGAATATGTATTTACGATTGATATCATTTTGACTTAAAAATTTCACTAAATCATTACTCAGCTGCACAATCTCATTGTTAGCATTATTCGCATAGTCCCACGAATTACCGAAAAATCACTGGTCGTTGGGGCAGACATCGCCAAAAAGGTATATGTGGCGCGAGCCCGAACCTCCTACCCCGACTACTAAACGAAACACTTGATTTTTGAATAAATCTAAAAGTTTTTTGACTTGTTTCTCATTGTTCTTTTGAACAGAAGAAGAAGAAGCTTGTTTTCATATTTTTCATAAATTTTTATGGTGGCCTGAGTAACATTAAGTTTAGGGAATATTAAATATATAGAAGTTGCAGCAGTTAGGCTAATTAATATTCCTATTAAAATATCTAAAGGATAATGAACCCCAACCCATATACGGGAGACTCCCACTAGAACAGCTAACAATACCCATAAAATTGACCAACCTCTCTTAAAGAGCCAGAATGAAAAACAATATGAGAAGAATAAAATTGTATGGTCACTTGGAAAAGAATTGTCTTTTTCTTTATGTATCAGTTTATTAACGTCATTTAATTCAACAAAAGGTTGATAATTCGAGTGAAATACCCCTGAAACCTTTCCTACCGTAAAGGCACAAATGAAAGCGATTGATGCACAAAGAATCATAATTCTATTGTCCACATCTCTTGTAAACCAAATAATAAGAACACTTAGTGCAAGTAAAAAAACCATATATTCAGCAATAAAAATAAAGGTGGGATTCAAAAAGGGATATTCTTTTCCTAAGTCATTAACCAACCTAAACAATGATAAATTAATTTCTAAAATATCCAAACTCAGCACCATCCAATCTCTTTTTAAAACATAGTAAAAGAAAATTAGATGCTCTACCATCGAATCAAATAACATTATTTAGATTGATGTTACATTTTTGTAACATCGGTGTCATTTAACCACTGCTGATATGGATGATAAGGGATATTATATTCCCTACAACTTCACTGATTATCTGGAAGAGCTGCAGTTCTTTATTCTGTGTAATGTCTCCTCAAAAATGAGAGCTTGCTCCATCGATTAACTTTTTCAGCGCCCTCTGAATTTCAGAGCTTTTTTTTCGTTTCCGAAATAAACCGCGGGGATGGATCTGTCTCTTTTTTCATTGAACAGTCGTCAACTTATAGTTGAAAGAGCCGGATCCAGCACCAATTCCTTACCTATCGGTACATAAAAAGGAAACAACATGTAAAGTAAGAAACATAGTCGCGATTCGCAAGTCTTCTACACCTTCATTGGCGGCTAAATCCTTTTTGGAATTGCTGATTCGTTTAAGTCCAGTTCAGGGATTACTCACCTTTAGGTAATTACATGAACTAAATGTGCGTACTTACGCAATTCCTTGATGCGGGTTAAACTAGGTTTCAGAAACAGATACCGCTCAAGGAGGGCAAACCATATGAAAACACTTGTTGTTGTCACTCATCCAAACATGGAAACTTCCATCGTTAATAAACGCTGGGTAGAAGAGCTCCGCAAATACCCGGAAAAATATACGGTCCACGAGCTTTACAAAGCCTATCCGGATGGAAAGATCGACGTGGAAAAGGAACAACAGCTCATTGAAGCCCATGGCAATCTGGTCTTGCAGTTTCCCATCTACTGGTGGAGTTCCCCGCCGTTGCTTAAAAAATGGACCGACGAAGTGTTCACCCACGGATGGGCGTACGGGTCGAAGGCTCAAGCGTTAAAAAACAAAAAAACTGCCCTGGCCGTAACTGCCGGCGGAACAGAGCATGATTTTAGTGAGGAAGGAAGCTTAGGCAACAGACTTGATCGGTACCTGCTTCCCTTTGAAACGACTTTTCAATTTTGCAACGCTGATTACCGCTCATTTTTTGCCTTCTATGGAGCTGAGCACTATATAGCAGGAAGCAGTGAATTGTTAAGCAAATTAGACCGCAATGCTGAAGATTATGTTGAATTTCTGGACAAGCTATAAGTAAAGAAAGATATATCAATGAAAACACTTGTCGTTGTCACGCATCCACACATGGACACAACCATCGTTAATAAACGCTGGTAGAGGAGCTCCGCAAATACCTGAAAAAATATACGGTGCACGAGCTTTACAAAGCCTATCCCGATGAAAAAATCGACGTGGAAAAGGAACAAAAACTGGAAAGTCGGCAGCGATCTTGAGCGAATTTTGTCTCCATTTAAAACTACTAAGCTTTAATGCAACAAAAAAAAGCAGCATTTCCATTAACGGAGATGCTGCTTTTTTCCATGTTAAATTTGAAGCGGCTCTGTCTCCAACTTAATATCGGATACGATGTTTTCCTCTCCCCATTTGCACATCATATCCAGCACGGGAATAATCGAACGGCCCCGTTCAGTCAGGGTATACTCAACTTTTGGAGGAATCTGCGGAAACTCCTCCCGGCTGATAAGTCCGTCCGCCTCCAGCTCTTTTAACATCAAGCTTAACGTTTTAAAAGATATGGTGCCCATACCCCGCTGCAGCTCATTAAACCGCATCACTTTTTTTTCGGAGAGCCAGTACAGTATGCTCATCTTGAATTTGCCGCTTATTACAGACAAGGTGTAGCCGAAGCTCGTATCCTTCTGATGAATGCCGGTCAGTTCATAAATCCAATCGCTCATGAATCCGTTGCCTCCTTTTGAAATATCCGACGGAAAAGTTGACGGCGACGCTCCCGTGCTCAGGCCACGCCGTCTCTGTAGTGGATAGGCCCCTATCGAGTTATCTTGCTCCGCTCGTAATAAACTCACTATACCATTTTGGAACGGTGAGCTCAAAAAAGTCATGATCCGCCATCACCCAACCCCAACCCTTGACAATTCACTACGGGTCGTAGTGAATAAACTCATTATGGAGGCAATTTTGCGGGAAATTTTTTGGAACTGCACGAAAGCATTACTGCACTAAACTACCCAATAGCAAGCCACGATTTTCGCGGCATTAGAGTATTTGTAATTGCCTAAAGATTTAACTCCATCCAATAATCTGCTTCAATAAAACCAAACTTTTTATATACTGGTCTACCTAATGTTGAAGCCCCGAGCCAAATTTTTGATACACCTGCGATTCTAGCTTCATCAACTAATTTAGTTAACAAAGTCGTAGCGATCCTTTGTCCACGGTAATTTTCTTTCGTATACATATTTGTGATATAGCCCATTTTACCACTCTTATTTGTGAATGAAGGCGGGAAATCATAGAAGATAATTGCACCCGTAGCAATCGTTTCTTCATTGTCTTCAACGATCCACTCGATTAACGAACCATCACTCATCTTATTGTGAAAAAAAGAATTGAGTTCGCTATCAATATCTTGATTCGGTTCGATCCCTTCATCAACTAATTGCTTTTTTCTTAGATGAACCAATTGATTAATATCATTCATATTTGCTTTACGATAGTACATCTACTCACCGCCTAAAAAAATGTATATATTGCTGTACGGAGTGTAGCATATTTCTAAGTGGAAGTCACCGACTAACGTAAACATAGAAAAGCTTGCAAGTTCGTGTTGACCATCTTGCAAGCCTAATACCATACAAATATTCAATTCTTCTATATCAAAGATCTAAAATGCAGTTTGAATCGGAAGTGGCGCCCTCTTCATACACAGCAGGAATGATCAAACTGTAACAACCTTCGTTCACCGGGGCATACAAGCGCTGCATCCAATGTTTCAATTGCTGAAGAAAGCATTATAAATAGCCCAATTATTAGCACTGGTGGCATAAAATAAAATATTTCTTTCTATGCAATTAGAGTCAATTTTGTAAAGTGAAATATTTATTAAAAGGTAGGAGCAGGTGGTTCGTCTATTTTCATACGGAGTAAACTATAAGGCTTCTGCCGCAGGTCATTTCCAAAATGAAATCTTGCCTGCCGATGTAATTGGTTCACGATGAAATATAAGTATTGATCTGGACCAATCGAAAAAGTATCCGGCCATAAAAATCTCGGATCATGTGCGATCGTTTCCATGATGCCATTCGGCAATATCTTTCGAATACTGTTGTTTTCGTAATCTCCAGCATAAAGGGTTCCTTTTGCACCGGTAATCATTCCATCTGAAGCACCTTTTTCTCCCCAATACTTCACGTGATCCTGTAAATTCATATCCGGTATCGTTCGGTCTCTTAGGACTTCCGTTGAAATCGAGTACAGATGTCGACTGGAGAGAGGACAAAAATACAAAATCTTGCCGTCCGGGGAAATCGCTATACCATCAGAAGCCAATCTAAAGGGTGAAGTAGATCCATCTTTGTTTCGATTCATCAGGATTTCACCTTCGACTTTCGGTAAAAGAAAGAGATCGGGCGAAGTTGAATTTGCCCCGTTTAACCGTCTCCAGGCATAACCCGTTTCTAAATCAACGACAATAATGGCACCCGGTCCTCGGAAAGACGAATCCGTTATATAAGCATAACCTGCTTTACCAACACGAAAATCAAATCGGACATCATTCAGATAAGTGGTTGGCAGGACAACATCCTCTGTAAATGTAAATACGCTTCTTATGGTATTTGTATTTAAATCTACTGCGACTAACTTCGCCCCCCCTTTGATGGGTTCTGAGAAATTAGGAGCCCCCGTATCCAGTACCCAAAGCGTTCCCTTTCCATCAGCAACGACACTTTGGACACTAATGAAGGACGCTGTGATATTCGATTGGCTTACCATATTAACGTCTAAACTAGGATAAGGCTGTAATGTACCGCGAACGATTTCAGCCACCGTAAATTTAACATCGTCTCCCCATCTTGGAAAGCAAATAAAAATGCGTCCAGTTTCAGAAACAGTAACGCCTGTAGGCATGGCCCCGTAAAATAAAAAAACCGCTTCAAACTTACCGAAATACTTTTCACTCGGTAACATCATTTGTATAAAAACCTCCTCAACAGGTTCGAACTGCTATCACCTATATATGACTGAATGTGGTTCAAGTGCCTGGATAATAAAATATTTTTTAGGGAACCCCGCAAGTTCGTGTCTATGACGGACAACGAGTAAACGGTATTGTGTTTTTGCCTAACTATCACCACCCACAGAGTATGAATAAAAAGAAGTACACTATACATAGGAGCCTCCTTCCTTGTACAAGCTATGGCCATGGACATGGAACGAAATTTATTGCTGCTAGTCTGGTTTGTGTCTATAGCCACCATCTATTTTCTTGTTCCAAGAGCAAAAGCTCATGAATTTGTGTTGTGCTTTCTTGTGTGTCAGGCTGTTGGATGGATAGTAGAAGTGCTGCTCGTTCAATTTGATTTGGTGGCCTACCCGTTACGTGAATTCCCCAAAGCTTCGGATTTGAATATCACGTTCAAAGTGGTGTGGACGCCTGTTGCGAGCGGTCTGTATTACATCTATAGACCTCGTGTGAATAAGTTGACAAAGTGTTTTTACTTTGCTGTCTGGATTTCACTGCTCACCTTAATCGACGGGATGCTAGCCGCAAAAACCAAATTGGTGGATTATGTTCATTTTCACTGGAGTCTGATGGCGATTGTGTACTCAATTATATTTCTGTCCGTCCGTGGCCTAGCGAGTTGGTTCTTTAGAGATCGAAAAGTTTTCAGGAAGGAAGCGAACGAGCGATGAGTTTGCTGCTGCAATACGGCATTATCGTTTCAGTGTGGATCCTTTCATTGTTATTGATTCTCCTCATTCCGCGGCAGAAACGTCGATTGGCGATGGTCGCTTTTTTGTTCAAACAGTATATTACGTGTATTTTCGGTCATGCCGTGGTCGAACTCAAACTACTCGCCTATCCCGTAAGGGAGCTTGCCGACGTTCGTGCTTTCTTCGATCCAACAGATCGACAGATTCCAGCGCTTGTAAAACCAGCGGCTCACGCTGTTTTCTCGATAATCCGCGATATATCAGTGGTAACTCCACATTGTTATAAATGTTTAATCTAGGAAATAAATTGAATTTATGAAAAATAAATCCATATCTCGTATTCCGAATCTCAGCCAGTTGTGTGTCTTTCAATGCGTAAATTTGCTTCCATCCATCCTAAACGTCCAAGCAGCCGATGAAGTTCATCAGCGTGGATTTTCTGGAGCCTGATGGTCCCATAATAGCGACAAATTCCCATGCACAATATCTAGCGATATATCATCCAGCGTCCGAATCGTTTCTCCGCCCATGTGATAAAATTTACTAACATGCTCATTTTGGATTAAGGCTGTCATTATCTCCGCCCCCATTATCTGATCCCAAATAAATGAAGTTTGCTATTCATCAACTCGTCGACCTTACCGCTTCGCCTTATAAAACTCATGATAAATCGTTCCAATAGAGATCAAATCCTCCAAATCTTCCCCTGTGTTATCAAATTTTTTGAGGTTGTGTACACGAAGCAACGTAAAAAAGCCCGCAATTAGCGAGCCTCGTGAGTAATACGAAATCAATAACCCTAGAATCATACTTATAAATACTCCACAGCGGACCTTTCTATTGCCAACCCTTGTTTGTACCTTTGCATAAATACATCAAAACCATTAACATCCTTTTGCTCAGGTAATATGGTCTTACCGACTTTCTCTGCAAATATCTTTGTAGTCAAATAATCTTCTAAAGTCTCGTTCTCCTCTTTTTCAATCATGTAAGAAGCAAGCAGCGCAATGCCCCAAGCCCCTCCTTCACCTGCTGATTCCATTACGGAGACCGGAACATTTAAGGCAGCTGCCATTATTTTCTGCCCGACTCCTTCCGTCTTGAAGAAACCGCCATGACCCAGTATTTTCTCCAACTTCGCATTTTCTTGTTGTAATAGGATGTCCATTCCAATTTTAAGTGCTCCCAGTGAGGTAAACAGATGGGTTCGCATAAAGTTCGCTAAGTTGAAGTTACTATTCGATGAACGCACAAATAATGGACGTCCTTCTTCAAAATGCGTGATATGCTCGCCAGAAAGATAGCCGTAAGCTAACAAGCCACCACCGTCTGGATCGCCTTGCAGCGCTAAATTATATAGCGTGTTGTATAATTGATTTTTATCTATATTTTGTCCTAATGCTTTTGCAAATTCATCAAATAAGCCTACCCATGCATTGAGATCAGATGTACAGTTATTAGAATGTGCCATAGCAACCAGACTGCCAGTTGGTGTGGTAACAAGATCGATCTCTGCGTACACTTTAGAGAGTTCCTTTTCCAATACAACCATGGCAAAAACTGAAGTGCCGGCAGATACATTTCCTGTTCGCTCAGCAATACTATTTGTTGCAACCATCCCCGTCCCTGCATCTCCCTCAGGTGGACAGATCGGAATCCCTGCCTTTAACTCTCCGCTGATATCTAGAAGTCTTGCTCCTTCCTCTGAGAGAACACCTCCATTTTCTCCTGCCACTAACACTTCGGGCAAAATGTTCTCAAGTTTCCACGATAGTTCTCTATCCTTAATTAACTGATTGAATTTTTCAATCATATTGGCACTAAATTTTTTTGTAATTAAGTCAATTGGAAATACACCAGAAGCTTCGCCTATGCCTAGTACTTTTTGCCCAGTGAGCTTCCAATGAATGTACCCAGCCAATGTGGTTTGGAAATTAATTTGGTTAATGTGCTCTTCCTGATTAAGAATGGCTTGATAGAGATGAGCAATACTCCAGCGTTGCGGAATATGATAGTTGAATAAATCTGTTAGAATGCTCGACGCTTGCTCCGTTATATTGTTTCGCCAAGTGCGGAACGGAACTAATTGATCACCAACCTCATTAAACACCATATATCCATGCATCATGCCGCTAAAGCCAATTGCTCCAATGGTTTGTAAAGGAACTCCGTAGCGAGACTTCACTTCTGAAGCCATCTTCTGATAACAGTCTTGTAAGCCACTCCAAATATCCTTTAAACTGTAAGTCCAAATGTGGTCAACATAGCTATTTTCCCATTCAAAACTGCCGGATGCGATTGGAGAGTAGTCTTCTCCGATTAGAACAGCCTTAATTCTCGTCGAACCAAACTCAATCCCCAGTGATGTCTTTCCGTTTAGAATTGCATGTCTGATGTCATAACCCATTGACTATACCTCCGCTCATTTCAACTTCCAGAGCATATCATTCCACTGCAGCTCACGCTGGAGTTGAAGCAAATTCGTATCACGATCGATAAGTACACATTCGATACCAGTCATGCTTGCCCAATCAAGAAGTTGTTCAGGAGTAACTTTATATGAAAAAACGGTATGGTGTGCGCCACCGGCCAGAATCCATGCTTCCGCGGACTTTGGCAACGAAGGATGTGGCTCCCAAAGTACACGTGCTACTGGTAACTTGGGCATTGCTTGTGGAGCTTTTACCGCATCAACAGTGTTTACGAGTAGGCGGAATCGATTGCCCATGTCGATGACTGTTGCGTTCAATGCAGGTCCTGCTTGACCATCAAATACAAGCCGCGCAGGATCTGCTTTTCCGCCAATGCCTAGTGGTTGAACGATAATTTCTGGCTTATTGGCCGCAATTGTGGGACAAATCTCCAACATATGTGCACCCAACACTAACTCTCGACCTGGCTCAAAGTGGTAAGTATAATCCTCCATAAAGGACGTGCCTTCCCCACCGGCAATCAGTTTCATAATTCTTGTAAGAGCGGCCGTCTTCCAGTCACCCTCTCCTCCGAAACCATAGCCCGCTGCCATAAGTCGTTGAACAGCAAGTCCAGGGAGTTGATCTAATCCATGCAAATCCTCGAATGTTGTTGTGAATGCACCGAAGCCACCTTCTGTCAGGAACGCTTTTAACGCCAACTCAACACGTGCTTGATAGCGAATTGCTTGACGCACCGCGCCGTCTTTTCGACCTTCTGGTGTAAACACATATTGAGCCTCATATTCGTCCATCAAGGCATTCACTTCAGCTTCCGTAACGGCATGAACACGTTGAACGAGATCACCAACACCATAACCGTTGACTGACCAACCGAATTTAATTTGCGCTTCGACTTTGTCGCCTTCTGTTACCGCGACCTGACGCATGTTATCACCGAAACGTGCGACTTTCAGTCGTTTACCTTCTTGAATAGCAACTGCTGTACGCATCCAACTTCCTACACGTTCTTGAACATCACTGTGAGCCCAGTATCCAGCAACGATTTTACGTGAAATTCCCATTCGAGCACCAATAAATCCATACTCGCGGTCTCCATGCGCAGCCTGATTCGTATTCATGAAGTCCATATCAATCTTTTCCCAAGGGATATCACGATTGTATTGGGTATGCAGGTGCAGTAAAGGCTTACGGAGCTCACTTAAACCTGCAATCCACATTTTAGCTGGGGAGAATGTATGCATCCAAGTAATAAGGCCGGCACATGTATCATCAGTGTTCGCCTCAATACTTAGTCGACGAATCTCATCAGGTGTTGTTAAAACAGACTTAAAAACGATAGAACAAGGCAGATTCCCGCTTGCATTCAGCCCCGCGACAATTTCTTTTGAGTGAATAGCGACTTCTTCAATCGTTTCAGGACCATACAGATGTTGACTACCAGTGACAAACCAGAATTCATGTTTTTTCAAATCGAACATTGAAACCCCTCCAGAAGAAAATGATTTAATCTTACACTGAATTATTGTTATTGCTTGTTTGGCCGTAATAAGCATTTTTGCCATGCTTACGAAGAAAATGTCGATCAAGTAAGGTTTGATCCATGGAAGTGCTATTTGGATTTAACTGTTGGGTATTTAAAGCAATCTTCGCCACTTCCTCTAGTACAACCGCATTATGAACAGCATCGTGTGGATCCTTGCCCCAATTGAAAGGAGCATGATTTTTGACCAGCACGCCTGGCACCATTGTAGGATCATAGTCTCGAAACGTTTCTACAATCACATTCCCGGTTTCCAGTTCATAAGCTCTTTTAATTTCTTGCTCGCTCATATCTCGAGTGCACGGAATTGATCCATAAAAATAATCAGCATGTGTCGTACCTAGCGCCGGAATTGCGCGCCCAGCCTGCGCCCAGCTAGTCGCCCATGGAGAATGCGTATGAACAATTCCACCTATTGTTTCAAATGATTGATACAGCACTAAGTGTGTTGGCGTATCAGAAGAAGGTCTCAATTTACCTTCAACAATATTGCCCTCTAAATCAACTACTACCATGTCATCCCGTTTTAGCTTTTCGTAAGGTACGCCACTTGGCTTAATGACGACAAGTCCAGAAGGACGATCAATACCGCTAACATTTCCCCAAGTAAAAGTAACGAGTCCGTATTTGGGTAAAGCAAGATTAGCCTCAAGAACGGCTTCCTTTAAAGATTCTAGCAATATTGCACGCTCCTTTTGTCTGACATACATTTCGTCATCTTTCTCAGAATCTTCGGAATACTAAACATAATTTGATTATAACTTGTACGTACATGTTTGACAATTATTTTTATTTTACCTGATATTACTTTATATTTGTACGTACATTTGTATTGCTGTGGAGCTGAAAGCCCCGCCTACGAAATGGACGGCAAACAAATCACGCAGCTAAGCGCATCCGCTTCCAAGTGGTTCATTGCGACATTAAGGGACTGCACCCGCATATGCAAAAGAACGCTCTCCTCACATGACAAAGTGGGAGAGCGTTCTTTTTACCTCCGGCTATACAATAACGGATTCAATTTAGAAGCGGCTTCGTCGCACAGCTTCATCTCTGGAAACCAACGCTTCAAGTCATTCTCTCTCGCTTTTCTATCCGGCTCTGCTACCTGCTAGCCATCCGCATAATAGATGTCGTCATTGCTACCTCATCGTGTCTGTCGGATTGCCAGGCGCACAGTCCAGCGGCCAATGTCGTCCAAGTTCTTGTCTTCCATATCTACTAAAAAAAATAAAGAGACCGTTATGAAAATGAAACGGACTCTTTATTCGCATTATTTTTACTCATTTTATTTCGACCTTTGATCCCGATACCAATCATTAACTTCTTGAGTAATCTTATCTCCCCCATATGCAAACCATTTGTTTACAAATGAATCGAAGTCGCTTTCAGGGGCACTATTGAACACGAACTCTTGAAAAGTCTGCTGTTCAAGTTTCTGAAGAAGTTCCCATTTTGATTTCATGGTTGTAGTAGGCGGCCCTGTAAATGCTTCTTTCATGGAAACTCCTTCTAGAGAGAACAACTCGGGCGTAATATCCTTAGGAATTGCATCGACTACGTTCGATGGAATTCGCGCTCCGTCAAAAGTCAACGTATAGGATGACACTCGAACGGCTCCCCCCGGAATTAAAGCAGCATCAGAAGAAGGAACTCCATTGACTACCGTCCAATCGTAGTCCCTAGCAAGCCCCTGTGCAAATTCTCCTGTTGAAGTGGCATAATAATCAAACAAGTAGTTTTGGTACTTAAAGAAGATTTCGGGATGCTTCATTTTTTTATTGATAAGAATGGCGCCGTTAACGGGCAACGTACCTCTTCTCCCGACGAAGCCGCTCGGACCATTGGGTATGGGGATCGCTTTAATTACAACTTTAGGGTCTTTTTTCAGCAGATCAGATAACGGCCATCCAGACATCCAATATGGTCCCGCAATAATGCCTGCCTTTCCAGCAATGAACAAATCAGCTGCTTTTGTCTCATTGTACCATTCACTTTCTTTTGAAACATAACCTTTCTGTATCCACTTTTTCAGCACCTGTAGCGCATCCTTTGCACCGGGCTGAACCGATCCGTACTTTAATTTGCCGTCTTCAGCTAGATTCCACTGTTTAGGTATTGTCCCAAATGCGCCAAAAATCCAACTGGAATCAGCCATCCATGTGCTGGGGCCGTTTCTTAATCCGATCGTTAGTCCGAATGTATCATTCTTGCCATTACCGTCGGGATCCTTATTCGTGAATGCTTCCATCACCGCTTCAAGATCTTCTATCGTTCTTGGGACAGGAAGCTTTAACTTATCTAACCAATCCTGACGAATCCAAAGAACAGGATCGGTAGAATATTGATAGTCAAGAATCGGAATTGCATATTTTTGGCCGTCACGCACAAAAGAATCCCATACGGCCGGGTCTTCCTTCATGGCACTTTTCCAGACAGGAGAAGCATATTTTTCAAATAAATCACCGACTTCCCTGAATTGCCCCGAGTCTATTAATTCTTGCATTACATCTCGTTCCCTGGTGGTAACAATGTCAGGCATATTCCCCTTAGCAAGTTCAATACGAAGCTTGTTGGCATAGGCGCCATTGGAATCGTGAATCGTCCAAAGATACCGGATTTGGATGCCCAATCGTTCCTCAGCCCATTTGGTATGTATATTATTCTCCAAATTTTCACCATTTTTAAATTTCATATCAGGGTTTATGGAGCCAACTGTGTACATGGTAACTGGGGGGACATACTTTCCTAGTTTCGCGTCATAATGTATCGAATCTTGCATTTGGGCCGTAGTGTTGTTGGTGATTTTTCCATTGTTTGTTTCATTGCACCCAGAACAAATGATCATCACTAATACGATCAGTAAACGTGACCATATCTTTCCCACCTGAAGACCCCCTTCCAAACAGTCTCATAGTATATTCATCTTATTATAAATTTTAAGGTCGTCCTATCATAACAGAACAATCGTCTGTATGGTATAATTGATATGGTATAATTTCATTAACAAAATAGGTTTACAGTAAAGGATGGTCCATTGCGATTGCGTGCTAATCTATTCCTCAAAATAACCGTATTACTGTTCACGATCATATCTATCACCTTGTTGCTATATGGATTATCCTACAGAAAAGATGTCGGAGTCATCACAGAACAAATTAAAACCTCCGATTTGAATCATTTAGATTTTTTCACAAAACAAATGGACAATAACGTGAATCAGTTAGCCGGTTTAGCTTATACCTTACAACGTGACCCGACGATCCGAGAATATGAGCATATCCAAGATCTCCAACATCTTATTGATCCCAACAAAACCACACTGACTGTTCTGGAAAAGTTGGCTCTGCAAACCAGTTCAAGTACATGGGAAAATCAGATTAACATTTATAATATACAAAAACGGGAGGCACTGTCTTCAGATGCTTCGGTTGTTTTCGAAGAGTCCCTGCTGAAAAAACCTCTGGCAAAAGGCTGGAATTATGATCCATCGATGAAAATGAACAGTTCCGATAACGGTTTTCGCTTGCTGCTCGCCGATCCTGTCGACTTTGCAGAGACGCCAGAATTGTCGAATATGATCATTGAAGTCCGTTTTCCAGTATCCAATTTGCAAAAAATGATCGGGGAATATCAGTATTACGGTGATACATTCCTTTATCATCCAAAACTCGGTCTTATAAAAAATCAGAATTTGGATACAAATCTAGCAATCGGGATTATGAACAACTTACAGAACATTCAAGCTGAACAGCAGTTTTCAACCACAGTCTATCTTCAAGGCAAGCAATACTTGGTCAGTATGATTCGTTCGACATCGTTAGGATGGTACATGATTCATTATTCACCGCTTGAACAAATTTTGCATCCAATTAGAACCAGCAGGGTTTCATTTATCACCGCTTCTTTTGTATTGCTTGCTCTCAGTACTTTGTTTTCTCTAATCATGTTCCGTCAAGTACAGCGCCCAATCGGTATTTTACTCAGAGCGGTAAACAAGATGAAAGAAGGTTACTGGTCCACACGAATTCGGACGAAAGCAAATAACGAATTCTCCATTTTAAATCAAGGGTTTAACGAAATGGCTCAGAAGGTTCAGGAATTGATCGAATGTGTCTATCTCGAACAACTACGCGCCAAGGATGCTTATCTGAAGCAATTGCAAGCGCAGATTAATCCGCATTTTCTTTATAATTGCCTTAATTTTATGAAAAGCAAGGCAAGAGTAGGCGATACAGCCTCTGTTGAAGCAATGGCACTTAACCTTGGCGAGTATTATCGCTACATAACACGAATGGACCATTCATTAACAACGATCGGACAAGAAATAAAGTTAGTGGAAAACTATTTATCGATTCAAAATCTGCGTAAACAACGTATCGATTATTCCATAAACATCACGGACGCTTTACTTACAGAACCCATTCCTAAATTGTTAATTCAGCCCATCGTTGAGAACAGCATTATCCATGGAATCGAAAAGAAATTGGGTGGCGGCCGGATCATGATCTATGGAGAAACTAAAGTTGACATGATGATCATTTCTGTCGAAGACAATGGGGCAGGAATGGATCCCCGCCAAATGGATGAGCTCTACGCCGTATTAGACGGGCCAATCCGCGAGGATGGCGGATGCGGGCTTTGGAA
The DNA here is from genome assembly GCF_013204855.1 of Paenibacillus alba. GTDB lineage: Bacteria > Bacillota > Bacilli > Paenibacillales > NBRC-103111 > Paenibacillus_E > Paenibacillus_E alba. Next base: position 113,800 of record NZ_JABMKZ010000007.1, read on the forward strand.
TGTTCAGCAGCGTTTGAAACACCATTATGGCGGCTTGTCCGGTTTACTCATTGAACCTTCTGAGCTTGGAGGGGTCAAAGTTACACTTCGCATCCAAAAGAAAGGAATGAATCATGTTACAAATACTACTCGTTGACGACGAACCTTATGTTGTAGATGACTTGTCTATCACAATCCCTTGGGTGGATTTACAGTTTGAACAAGTCCATAAAGCCTACTCAGGACAAGAAGCGTTAGAAATCCTTATGCGCAATCCTATTGATATCGTCATAACGGATATCAGCATGCCTGAAATGTCCGGCCTGCAGCTGATCGAGGAAATTCGAAGCGGGTGGAAGCATATCAAATGTGTGCTGCTTACCGGTTATGCAGAATTTGAATATGCCAAGAAAGCTATCGAGAACCAAGCAAGCGCTTATTTGCTAAAGCCAATCGGGGATGAGCAATTGATCGAAGTGCTTCAGCAACTGCATCTTGAGATTCAGCGTGAATGGGAGACATTATCTTCCTTCCAGAATACGATGCAGACGTTTCGTGAGCATTTGCCATTGCTGCGAGACCGGCTTCTTAATGAAACTCTTCAAGGACGACGATTCACTAAAGAGCAACTTTCAGTACATATGCATAAATACCAACTCTCCCCGATGATTGACGAGCATGTAGCGATTATGATCGTGCGGCTTGAAGATTACTTTCAGAGGCAAGACATGAACAGTATACATCTGTTCGAATACGCTATTGTCAATATTGCAAATGAGTTGTTTCATGAACAGTTCGATATTTGGTCATGCAAAGATGTACATGAATATTTAGTCTTTCTTCTCAAGCCAAAATCACCGGACGTCCGCTCTTATTCTTTAACTCAAACTGCCTATGAACTGCAAAAAAACGTTAGCATGTACCTCAAAGGAGATGTTTCAGTCGCAACTACGTCATGGGGAATATTCCCATACAAAGTGCGTGAGCTATATCAATCTGCGGTTGCCTTGATCAGGCAGAGAATTGGACAAGAAACTGGTCTCTTCTTGACCGCAGATCAACAGATCGGGAATCAGGACATCCAAATCATGCAATCGCTTTATGAACCTCCGACCTTTCTTCATTTGTTCGAAGCGAACCGCTGGGATGCCATTGAAGAAAAACTTCATGCCGTTTTTCATGAATTAAAAGGCAGTGGAGAACACTCTCAGGAGCATATTGAGGTGACCAGAAATTATCTGAAGACAGCATTTTATTATTTTGCCCATAAAAACAATAAGTTGCTCAGAGATATCCTTGCCCCCTCGATGAATCAAAGCAGAAAGTTCCACTCTCCCGAGATGCTGAAGGACTGGGCAATGGAACTCATAGTGCAATTAAGGGCATATTTTCACTTGGGGCATCAAGACCAGCGTTCAATTCTTATTAACGATGTGCATGACTTTGTGGATAGTAATATCGGTTATGTCTCCCTTCAATCCATTGCAGATCATGTACAGCTACATCCCGTATATCTCTCTAAAATTTACAAATCAGAAACCGGAAAAAGCATAAGCGATTATTTTTTTCAGGTTAAGATGGAAAAAGCAGCCCACTTACTGACTAACAGCCAGCTTAAAATTTATGAGATTTCAACTATGCTTGGTTATTCGACTGCACACTATTTTATTAAGCTGTTCAAAGAGTACAGTCATATGACTCCCCAGGAATTCAGAGAACGGTCAAATTGAGGGGATTTTTAAAAATTCAAAAACGCGGAGCTTCGTTACGACGCTCTGCGTTTTTGTAATCTACAAATCAAATCCGCCTTTGCGAATGACTTCCTTATACCAGAAAAAACTGTTCTTTCGCGTGCGGGCTAACGTTTGAAAATCGACATGTATGAGTCCAAATCGTTTGCCGTATCCTTCTGCCCATTCAAAATTATCCAGCAATGACCAGGTGAGATAACCGATCAGATTCACACCGCTCTCCAAACAACGATTCAGTTGGATCAAATGCTGCTTTAGATATTGAATTCGCTTCGTATCGTTTACGCGCCCTTCCTCTACATCATCGTTATAACAAGCTCCATTTTCAGTGATTAGCAGCGGGATATTCCCATACCTTTGCGTAATATAGCACAGCACATTATAAAATCCATCGGGATAAATAAACCAATCAAAATCTGTTTTAACATATCCGGTATCGACATCCTCATAGTCGAATAAGCCTTCATCCTGCTTATATCTGCCTACGTTGCCCGTATAATAATTAATTCCCACATAATCAATTGGATAGTGAATATCTTTCATATCACCTTCCTTTATTTCCAGAGAGACTCCCTTCGTGGCAAACCAGTCGAGCATAAATTGCGGATACTTTCCTAATAAAACCGGATCCATAAACCATTCCAAAAAGAAAGCGATGCCTCTGCGGCATGCATCCGCATCTTCCTTGCGATTGGAATACGGCTCCAACCAGGTCACATTAGGAGCAATACCTATTTGTCCTGAGATCCCCAGTTCCCTGAATCGTTTCACGGCTCGGCCATGAGCAATCAGGAGATGATGTGAAATCGTAACGGCGAGCTGCAAGTCCCGATTCCCAGGCGCATGAATACCCATATAATTGGAGAGAAATGAAACGCACCATGGTTCGTTTATAGTTATCCAATACTTGATTCTCCCTGCAAATTTACGAAAAATGACTTCTGAATAGGCAACAAACGCATCAATTGTATCTCTGTTTGCCCATCCACCCCGATCCTCCAACGTTTGCGGCAAATCCCAATGATATAACGTACAAACAGGTTCGATTCCAGCTGCTAAAAGTTCATCAACCAGATTGGAATAATATTCGAGGCCTTTCAAATTTATCTCTCCAGTGCCGCTCGGGAATATCCTGGGCCAGGCAATTGAGAAACGGTACATCGTAATTCCTAAATCTTTCATAAGTGCGACATCTTTTTTGTATCGATAGTAGCTATCGCATGCTATATCGCCATTATCGCCATTCATCACTTTACCAGGCGTATGCGAAAATGTGTCCCATATAGAGGGGCCTCGCCCGTCATCCTTCGTGGCCCCTTCTATTTGATAAGCAGCTGTCGCCGCTCCCCAATGAAAATCTTGCGGAAATCGTATTTGTGCCATTGATCATTTCCCTTTCTGTATATCGATCATGATTTAACTGCTCCCGTCATGGCGCCTTCAATAATATACCGCTGCAAGAAAATATACAGGATGATCATTGGACTTGCCACAATGACAAGTGCCGCAGCCAATAAAGTCCATTGATTGCTGAATTGGCCGTAGAATTTGAATAACCCCAGTACAATTGGAAATAGCTTCTTATCGGAAAGATAAATGGTCGCCCCTATCACGTTGTTCCAGACCCCTATTGCCTGCAAAATCGCGCTTGTCGCCAATACGGGTTTTATTAGGGGCATAATTATCGTCATCACATATCTGGAATAGCTGCAGCCGTCGATGCTGGCCGCTTCATCCAATTCTCTCGGGACCGCCTTTATGTAACCCGTCATGAGCATAAATCCGAGACCAATCCCTGTGTTCACCAAAATATACCCGATTCTGGTATTATACAAACCTAGCCAATGGATCAAATTCCACTGCGGAATCATATTATTCGGCAAAAAAATCGCGATCATAAAAAATACGTACACAAAGTTGCTCCATTTGATATAACTGCGGGATACAGGAAAAGCAGCCAGAGCGGAAATCAGAACTGACGCCCCGACGGCTACCCCGGTGTAAAGTATACTGTTCCAAATGTACGTGCTAAAATTCCCCTGTTTCCATGCATTCACATAATTTTCAGGTTGAAAATGCTTGACAATGCCTACCGGATCCACAATAAACTCAACGTCTGGCTTAAAGGACACATTAAACAGATATAAAAGGGGATACAGGTAAAGTATCACCATGATCAGCATGAGGAGATAGCCGAGAGGTCTGGGCACCAAATGGATCTTCATTACAACTGCACCTCTCTTCGCCGTAAATAATATTGAGCAATTACTGCTATGACCAGAACAATGCTGAATTGAATAACAGCTACCGCTGAAGCAAATCCTTGTCGGAGTCCTAAAGCACCCGGCGTACCTCCGAATGCGGCACGATATATTTCATAACCAAGTACACTTGTGTTGAAATTGCCTTGAGTCAGAACAAAAACTACGTCATATGTTTGCAGCGATCCAATAATGGCCAAAAGTAAATTTACTGTGGCTGTCGAAGCCAGCATTGGCCATGTGATATGAACAAACGATTGCCATGCTCTAGCGCCATCAATATGACCTGCTTCATAAAGGTCGCCCGGAATTGCCTGCAAGCCGGCAAGAAAGATGACCACCGTATACCCCAGCGAGCCCCATATCTGTATAAAAACAACGATGTAGAATGCCAAATCATAGGAGCCCAAAAAAGTGGAAGAGCTGCCGAATATCCCCCACAGCTTCTGAACCGGACCATCCATCGGATTAAACATGAGCGACCAAATCAATCCGAAGACCGTTACGCCCAACACGACCGGCATAAAAATAAGCGATCTGTAAAACAAATGGCCTTTCAATTTCGAATTAATAATGATAGCGAGAAGAAGCCCGATAGCTGTCTGTACAATCGTGACAGCAAAAGAAAAAATGACAGTTCTCTTGACCGAAGCCAAATAAGCCGCCGTTCTGCCTGAATGAAAAAATTCTTTGTAATTATCGAGACCGATAAAATGCCACTTCACTCCTGCAACTCCCGAAATATCGGTAAATGAGTATATAATGCTAGCCATTGAGGGTCCAAAAGAAAATACAATGTAAATGATTAATGCCGGCAGCAGGAATCCGTAAGGAGCCCATTTATGCCACTTTTTACCGAATGGATACATCTCCAGCAACTCCTGTCTAGTGAAAAATGGAGGTAGGCGCGCAAGCAGGACTACCCCCAAGTGTTTGTCTTCAATTATTTAGCGTTTTTCATTTCGACTTCCCACTCTTTTTGCATCTTTTGCATAATTTCTTCAGGAGTTTCCTTGCCTGCCGGCTTCAGAAACTGAACAGGTGTGGGACTGCCCGTGTAATCGCCAGCTCCTTGCGGTGCTTGCCAAATAACATCCATGGCCAGCTTCAAACTACTTGCAAGCGGAGCAACTTCCTGCATAAACGGATTCGTGAATTTGACATTTGGCTGAGTAGGCAAGAAACCAACTGTATTAATAAATTCGTTATAGATATCTGGTTGAGAGATAAATTCGAGATACTTTAATGCGGCCTCTTTATTGGCCGATTTTGCGGCGACTAATAGAGACATGTCATATTTACCGAAGAAATTTTTATTATTCTCCGCTTTATCGCTGGCTGGCATCGGGAAGTATCCAAATTTCAGATTCGGATTCGCTTTCTCGATGGCACCTGAATTCCAAATCCCGTCAGGCATCATAGCCGCTTTCCCCGTTGCGAACCGTCCAACGACCGAAGCATAGTCGATACCCATAAAGTCCTTCTCGGTATAGTTCAACATTTGTTGATATTTAGTAAATATCTCCGAGAATACCGGATCGGTGAACTTAGTTTCACCAGACCATAACTTCTTGTCTAATTGTTCAACATTAGGCTCAATAGCCTGAATAAATCCATTAGCTACCATTCCAAGCGGCCACACATCTTTGCCTGCGAGTGTGAACGGAGAAACTCCGCTATCTTTAAGCTTCTTAGAGACGTCCATCATCTCAGGCCAAGTTGTCGGTACTTTTAAGCCATTTTTCTCAAACAATTCCTTGTTGTAAAATACGCCTGTGTAAGTAACGGTACCGATATCGACACCCCAAACTTTATCCTTGTATGTAGTGGCATTTTTCAAAGCTTCCGGGAAGTAATTATTCAAATACGGTTTTCCCGTCAAATCCTCAATCAGGCCGGCATCGATGTATTGCTGCAGCGGAGGAACGGCTGCGCCTTTATGCCAATCTTTTTTTGGGTTGATCGCGAAATCCGTTATGATATCCGCATCGTTAGCGTTTAAGCGGGTTTGCAGTAAAGTTTGATATGCGGCGTCAGGTTTTGATGTATCTAACGTAATTGTAATGTTTGGATATTTCGCATGAAACTTTTCGTTGACTTTCGTCAAAGCCGCAATATTCGTTGGCTGTTCCCATGTAGCCAGTTTCAACGTGATCGGTTTTTCAGCTTTTGCTGTTTGCGCAGAAGTGGTGCTTTGATTATCTTTTGGTTTACTGTCTGTCGTTGCCGTATTGCCGCCGCATGCCGTGAAAACAAGTGCCATTGAACAGGTAGTCAATACAGTTAATCCTTTTTTGCCAAGCAGACGCATTGATAGTCCCCCTAAATAAGTATTTGTATGTAACCGGTACCGTTGTTACTCCTTTATTATAAATTTGAGAGAATAGGCCTTAAATAACAAATCGACAGTATTGATAACAAAAAAGCAATATACGAGTTATCAAGGGGTAATCGCGCCGTCATTGACTAAGATAATGTCGTCGATAAATACGCTTAAGTCCCCGGCATTGCCTCCGGTAATATTCCCAAGCTCGAAGCTCACTCGTCCTTTATCCGTAGTATCCTTGTCATCAATAAAGGTAAACGTATATGTCTGATCGGTCGTACCCAAATCAATAATTTTACTGCCATAACCATGCCATGCGTAGTTATGAGCGGCATCATCCGACCAACCGATACTGATGTTCATCTTACGCGGTGTTGTCGAATGCGCCTTGAATGACAGCGTGTATTGGTTGCCGTTTTTATAACCGACTCCCTCATAGTAAACTTGGCGCTGCCAGGATTCTGTCCCAACAGTTCCGACATTAGCCCTTAACGAACCGTTGTCATTGGAGATGGCAAGCTGGCCACTATCTTGTGAGAATATTGTCCAACCCGATAAGCCCGAAGCAAAATCGCCATTGGGAATCAAATTCGCCTTTTGTGACATCACCTGCACCAGAGAAACATTGTCCAGATAAACGGAATGAGTGACAGAAATATCGCTGAGTTTGCCTAAACTAAACAGAGGTACTGCGTCCGGAACATCGGCTGTCATCGTGAATACTTTCTCGAAATGCTGCTTATTGCCAGTTAAACTTACTCTTTGATCCATATAAGGCGTATATGGAGCCTCTTTTAACTGTACGATTCCTTTCATATCCCTCGAAACTGACGCTGAAGCATCAAAACTGAAACGATATGTCTTTCCGCTCGCAAGCGCCTTATTTGCTGTTTGTTTAACTTGGATATCGTATTCGTTCGCACCAGGTCCATCAATATCCACGCTTAATTCCCCATTGGCTGCAGAAATTGCGGTGGACTGCACGCCAGCGTCTGCTGAATTTTTCATCAGTGTCCATCCACTTGTATCATTGTTGCTGAAATCCCCGTTTTGAATCATTTCCCGAGAGAAGTCGATCCATACGGTGCTATAATCCTGCCCTGCCAAACGCAAGTAATAGGTTCCTGCATGCAGATCCAACTGTTCGATATAAATCGTTGTATACGATTGCCTGCCCCCAGTATTGCCAACGGCAACTGCGATCGTTTTCACTGCATGCAAGGATTCGTCCAGAACCGTAAAGTTCAATACAGAGTCGTCTTTGACGCTTGAGACCCTTACTGATGGCACATAGCGTCCTGGCTGCACGATGCTGATTTTGTAATCAGTATAATTGCCCGGGGCCATTCCTGTAAGGTCTTTCGCGCCCTCCCCACTTGCTTCTAACGTTGTTCCTCGCGTTTCCCAATATTGGTCTGCTTGAATATGAACATAATTATTCACTGTGGGGGAATCATTACGTTTAATCAAACGTACATTATCCAATACAATTGTTCCCGTGTCACCGCCTAACAGAAACTTCAGGTTAGAGTCAGTTTGTGTATCATTTACCGTAAAATGTTTGGTATAAGTATTCATGGCATCAGTCAGATTCACGGTCGGTCCTCCCGTATAGGTTACACCGCCACTCACTCCTGTATCGAGACCGACTGCGATCGAACGGTTGTGATCTGCCTTAGCATCAAACGTTAACGTATACGTAGCCCCTTTGGAGAGCACAAGCCCTGATTGCGACAAATATACACTCTCAGGAGTGGTACCACCATTTGCTGCGGTTACATTAAGCTTACGATCCATCATGTAGGTGGAAGGTACAAGATCATTGCTTACCGAAGCCGCTGCAACTGCCCCTACAGCTTTTGTAATATGCCAGAACGCCATTCTGTCACTGCCTTGATCGAATCCCCCGTTAAAGACCAGATTGCCGTCATTAAGCGGCTGCCTTACCTTTGGCGGCTCCGGAATCCACGGAATCTCAACCACCCTTACATTTGTAAAATAAACGTTCGCGGTAGACGTCTTTCCGAGATTGAACTCGAAACGGGTATTATTATCAGTCTTACTCTTCATATTGAAGGAGTACTCGTAGGACTGCCATTGATCGGTGAGTTGTGCAGTCACTTCTCCCGAATAAGGCGTCCAACTTCCCTGATATTGCGACACCTTCGACATAATCGGACGAGGCGCATCCGCCTTGGCATCGTAAGTGACCTTATATGCCTTACCTTGTTCCAACATGAGAGGCATTTGCGTTAGTTGAATCGAATAAAGTTGGTCGCCTGCATTCGTAACAGTGACTTTCGCTACATTTCCCTTGACTGGGTCTTGGGCGATACTAACATTCCCATCGCCATTGACGTTCTTAAGGAACTCCCATTTGTGAGGAACGCCCTTATCGTCAATTCCCCCATCGAATTTGTTGTTCCAAATTTGATTCCCGTCCGGCATCGGATCACGCTGTGGCAAGTTGAGACTTGATGACTCTGGGCGCTTTCCAGTCACGTCAGGCAATTTATCCAAATCTTTGTACTTGTAGGCACGGACATAATCGACATACATTTTATCGGACTTGAAATCGCCCTTCGGATTTCCCGGCATATCGCCACCGACAGCCAGATTCAGGATCATGTAGAAAGGCCGATCGAAAGGCGCAGGATACGTATAATTTTCCGCCTGCCCGTCACCCCTTGAACCCCAATCACTGGTTTCATGGAACTTATGTCCATCCACAAACCAACTGATTTTCCCAGGCAGCCATTCCACCGAAAACACGTGATAATCATCGGCAAACGTCTGTCCTTGCGGCAGTAAATAATGATTATATTGCTGCTCGTGAGGATTACCGTAGTGAATAGTGCCTTGAACCTTCCTCGGATACACATCCGCATTAGCGGGATCAGACGCTACTGGCCCCGTTAGCTCCATCATGTCAATTTCGCCGGAGCCTGGCCATGGTCCATATTGCTTGAGTTCATCTGTAGGCATCATCCAAATGGCAGGCCACATGCCTTGCTGAATAGGCAATTTGGCACGAACTTCGAACTTTCCATACGTCCAGTCGCCTTTCATTTGGGAGGTCAGCTTACCCGACGTATAGTCACGGCCCGAGTGAGATTCTTTTTTTGCTTCTAGAACAAGTACGTTTTCGTTACCGTCTTTCTCAATGCTTGCATTGTTAGGACTATAATATTCCAACTCATTATTGTAAACTGTTCCAGTATCCTGAACGTTCCATTTACTCGAATCGATTGTATTACCGTTAAACTCGTCATTCCAGATCAATTGCCAAGGATTTTCTTGCGATGAATTACTTGAATTGCTTGAATTACTTGATGAACTGGTTGGCGTACCAGGCTTAACTCCTGAATCTTCGGGCAAATTCAGATCGTCGCCTTTGTTCACCGGTTTATCGTTAACCGTAACACCAGCAGCCCCTACTTTCATATGAACAATCGTCCCTTTGTTCACGATCTTGGAGCCGTAAGCCGATTCTCCAATATGTAATTCCTTCACTGTAGTACCTGAAGATAATTCCACGATAGATGGATGATTGACCTCGATGAATTTAGCTGAAGAATTGTCGTTTAAAGCAAACCTTACCAGGTTATTCTTCTTGTTCAGGACCACGTGAGACAGATTCGACTTATTAAATATGACGGAATGTGTGCCGCCTCCATTAATAAATGTGTCACCTGCAACCGTAATGTTGCTGAATGTAGCCTCCCCTTCGCCTACTCCTTCCGTAACATAAAGATTCCCATCAATTTTCACATCTTGAAGCGTCGTTCCAGGGCGATTGATGATTACATTCCCTTTGATTTCCTTTGTTGTGATATCGCCAAAATCCGGGCTCATCCAGGCAATCATGCGACCCAGCAATTCGACGGTTTCAGCACGCGTCATTGCACGTTTTGGCTGCAAATTTTGCCCGTCGTCCCCTGTTAGATATCCCTCCGAGATTAGACTGCTCATAGCTGACTTGGCATAATCATCGATATCTGCAGCATCATGGAAACGGAATATCGAATCATTGGTACTATTGCTAATTTGAAATGCCCGTGTTAGCAAAAGTACGGCATCCTGACGCTGAATCCGCTCATTCGGAATAAACCTTCCGTCCGGATACCCTTGGATCAGTCCGGCATTCGTCGCTTTGGAAACGGCTTCCTTATACCAATCGGAAGGTTTTACATCCGTAAACAATGACGCTCCATCACTCTCATACCGGAACACGCGGTTAAGGAATGTGACAAATTCAGCGCGCGTTACCGGCTCGTCAGGATGAAACTCTTGATCCTCGTAACCGGTTACAATACCAGCCTGCGCAAATTTAGCAACAGCAAGATTCGCCCAGTGGCCATTCATGTCCTCGAAATTAGCAGCCATTGATGATGGCTTTTCTTCTGCAGAAGCGGCCAAAACTGGCGCTGCCGAAGAGAAGAACGGGACAACAAGACTAAAACTTAAAAGTGTAGAACATACTTTCCGATACACGTTGACTCCTCCTATTAACGATAGTTGGTAAAGCTGGCTGCGGGCTGTCTCCATTATAGGCTTGCCCCTTGCTGCCAGAAATACCAAATCATAAATCTGAATAACAAATATTCAATGTGGAGTCGATTACTAAGCCGAAAATGCAAATGGCTGCCGATGAATTAGATCATCGGCAGCCATTCTGTTGTACGCCCGGCATCATAGGTCATCTAAAACAATATGATGAAAGCCCGGAGGATAATAGCAAGCGCTTACAAAAAAACTGGCGTGAAGGATGACTTTTTCAGTATTAAGTCATTATTAATTACTCGTATACTTTACCCAATCGTAGTAAGTAGATAGAGGATTTTTACCGTCATAAGTCCCGAGCCAGGAATCCACTCCCGTGCCATTCCATATATTCATCATGATCTTGCCCGGTGTCTTTGGAATGTTGGAGGTGGCTGTATGCTTCAAAACGCCATCCACATACCATTTAATAGAGCCTGCCTGCCAATTGAACGCGTACGAATGAAATCCTTGAGAAGCATCGAAGCCGAGGTCAACGACCTTCTCATGGCCGCCCACACCATTCGTGTAGTAATTAAACTGCACTTTCGTTGTATCCTTGCCAAGGAATTCGATGTCGATCTCATCCCACTGGGTACCATCGCTCGGACCGGTATAAGTGAAGAATGAGGAGACAATACCCACATTCTTAGCAGGCTTCATGTTGACCTCATATTTACCATAGCCGTATTTGTTCGTGGAACGGTATTCGCCACAGTCGAATTTGTTGTAAGGTGGACTGGTGATCTTTAGTTCCAATTGTCCGCCACTGGTGAAATTGGCATTATTTTGTCTCCATGTACAATTAAACATGGAACCGTTAGAGTAATTATTCGCTTGTTCCCGATTACTCGCCGCGACACACACGAAAACCTTGATCGGGGCCTAAGCCATTTGCCTCGAACTTGCCTCGAAAAGATAACTGGCTGTTGCTGACGTCGCCGATCCAACCGCCGCCCTTCACAACCCGGTAAGACCCGCTATTACTATCCAAGTCTCCGTACCAGTTCCAGCTCCATTCCCTTACATTACCTGACATATCGAAAAGTCCTAACTCGTTGGGTCTCTTGTCACCGATAGATTTTGTTTTATTATGGTTATTTTCTATCGCAGGCCAGTTCCAATCGCCTGATAAGTATTTATCTCCAGCGTTTTTCCAATACCATGCTACTTCATCTGCATTATTGCTTCCGCTGTAAGTGTAACTCTTGCTCACTTGACCTCCACCTGCAGCATATTCCCACTCCGCTTCTGTCGGCAATCGGTAACCATTGGCTTCCGCATTGATCGTCACTGTCCATTTTATATTATCGTTATCACTCTTATTATTCGGGTCTATTTTATTCTTGTCTATGTTGTAATACGGTTTTAAGCCCTCTTTTATACTTCTTTTAATACAGTACTCAACAACGTCATACCAGCTTACCATTTCTACCGGCAAATTGTCGCCTTTGAATTCGGAGGGATTACTTCCCATTACCTCAATCCACTCTTTTTGAGTTACCTCATATTTGCCGATAAAAAAATTCGATATTTTTACACTTTTTCCGTAGTAGTTGGACTTTGTGTTCATAAAAGTCCCGCCTTTGACTAGTACAAAGTTATTATTCTTTTCAGGTATTTCTTGCGAACAAGCGCTGACAGCAACCATCATTCCCATTAAAAAGAAAGGTAATAGCTTTCTCATAGATTATCTCCTTTAAACTGATAGGAAAAAGGGATCGGTTCCCTCGCGCCCCCTTCACTTCTCTGAAAGGTATATAAGACCGCCGGCTGTAAGGCCGGCCGGCCTTAGCAGTATCAATGATTGAAAAACTTTCTCAATATTCTAGAAACGGTCAGGTACCCGTCAGTTGCCCTGCTTGCAGGTGAGTTGTTACCACACCGTTACGTTAGAGCTCCCACTACTTTGATATCCCTCTGTCGCTAATACCTGGTAAGCCCAACTACTCCCTAGATTCATTCCTTTGCTCTGCCATGCATTAACGTGGTTGCTAAAAGTGATTGCGACGTTGCTACCGGTCGCTCTCTTCGACTGTCGGACACTCCAGAACTGGGTGAAAGTTTGTGTACCGTCAATGGAAGGTGCGTTAGTTCGTGTAGTCGTATATATGTCATAAGTGCCCCCATCACTGGTCACAGTGCCTTTATACGTTCCAGTAGGTCTATATGTCCCCCAGCTATCAACGACGTAATATTCTATGAGTGAGTTTCTAGTCCACCCATAGAGAGTCAAATACCCATTGCCGGACGGTGCCCAGACGCCAGCATTGTAATTTATTGTCCTAGTTGCTGATCCGATATTCCAGCCTTTACCGACAACAAAATTCCCTGAATTTGTCCAGTTGACGCTGTAATTACCATCAGATCCATTCACAGCATTTACAGTTCCACCGCCATCTGTCCAATTTTGCCAGTAATCTGTCGCTGCACTTGCGGTTATTGCAAACATGCTGGTACAACCTACTGTAGCTGCAAGAACTAACGTCAAGAACTTCTTTTTAAACTTTGACATAGTCTACCTCCTAAAATATTTTATTTGTCACAACGCACCTACATACTACTTGAGTATTACCCTTTGTAAATTACCTCCTCCCTAAGTAAATTATAGAACGTAAGCGCATACATAACTATTTAACAAATTAAAGAATATCACCCCCTATTTTTAACTTACTTATAAAAAGATGGAAAAATCACTTGCAAACGCTTAATACTCGATTGAATTCGTTTACACGTGAAACCACGCAATGTTCAATCCTCCTCGACCTTATGCTGAAGAACACTTCTGGTTTTCTCACGATTAGACATCTTAGAACTGCCAAACGGAGATCGTAACGAAGAATCTGTACGTGATGCTCTACAATACTCATTTCAGTGTTTTCATCACAACATGGGACCTTACATGATCATCACAATTTTTGAATATCAATCGACTAAAATTGTAAGCACCGTTATTCCAAACATGGAAATCATGATGACCATCCTTAATCAGAATTTGATAAAAATAATTAAGATGATTTTCCGATTGGTTGATAAGCCCATCTATCGATTTTATACAGCTGCCAATTGCTACTCTGTCCGCATCGCCGCAGGTGGTATATAGCAAATGAAGATTATGAACACAAGACGCAATACTGACTCCAAGCGTTTTGCCATCACTCGACGTAGGAGCGTTTGAAAAAGCTCCGACATAAGCGAACAAATCTATCATACCTGGTGCGAGCACAGTCTTATCCAACCCATTGTTCCAAGGACTCTCCGTGCGAGTGATTCGCGTCGAATCATGCCGGTAACCGCCGAGGATCAGATTCAGGGCTTGCATTCCCCCCATAGAGAGCCCAGCGATCGCTCTGCGCGTACGGTTATATATGATCCCCTCTTGTGAGGTTTCCGTTATATCTGCTGCGGTTTGGTAATTCGATTCTATAAATGGAATCAGATCGTATCTCAGCTCATAATCAAAATAATAGAATCCTAGCATATTGGTTCCTTCAGGATTGAAGGAAGTGTCTGTCCAGTCATACGCGCTTCTTCCGTTGGGAAATACGACAATCAACGGATCGATATCACCGTTTGCTATGAGATTGTCAAATAGATTGCAAATGATAAATTGTCCGTCTGCTTTACCGTTGCTGCTTAACCATTCAGATTGATCCCCGCCTACACCATGAAGCAAATACAATACATTGTATCTGACAGAATTGTCGTTTGGGTCATAAGCAGCAGGCAAGTAGACGTTGCATTTCTTCAATATGGCATCTCCCGCAACGGTTTCTCTTCCTGCTTCACTGCTATCGATGATCCGATTTGTTACAAGCTGCCGAGTCAAATGAATATAGTTGCTTACCTTATAGGAAACCTCTTGAATCGTACCTTGAAGCCCCTCATTAGCTGACCTAAAATATTCGGCAGGCACTGCCGTCACATTCATGCTGCTCATGGCTCTTTAGTCCCCCTTAAGATATATATATTTATTCCCAGTTAACCCCATCCCAAAATCCTAATAATACTAACCGCCGCTTCTGCGCGGGTGCAAAAAGCCTTCGGCTTCAGCGTACCGTCTTCGTAGCCGTTCAGCACACCCTTGACGGTCAAAGCCGTAAGTGGTCCTTGGGACCACGTGGAGATGTCACTCCTGTCCTTATAATCCAGACTGCCGCTGGCCGCAGTCAGGTGGGCTGCACGTGCAAGGATTACGGCCATTTGTTCCCGGGTGATGTTGTCATCCGGGCCGAAAGTTCCGTCCTCATAGCCGACTACAATCCCCAGTGCGGATGCTATTTCAATTGCCTCCTTTGCCCAGTGGCTACCGGTATCGGAGAACCCAGCTCCGCCTGTTGCCTTCAGGTGAAAAGCTTTGACGATCATGGATACGAACTCGGATCTTGTTAGGGTTGAATCAGGCTGGAATGTGCCGTCCGGGTAGCCGTCGATCACTCCTGCTTTTACAAGTTCTTGGATCCCTGCTTCGGCCCAGTGTCTTTGAATATCGATCAAGGCCGGAACCCGATCAATGGTCGCTCCATTCTGTTCCACTTTGCCGCCCTTTTGCTCCTCACCTTTCATTGACTCCTCCGGTGTAGAGGTCGGGGTCGGGGTCGTGTCGTTCTGAGGCGGTGCAAGCTTTGGCTGAAGCGTCAGAACACCGAATCTCGAGGTGTTCTGATAGGATTGACCTGTTGGGTCATTCCAAGAAAAGACGCTGTCCCGGCTTCCACTGTCCTGAGCATTGTTGACTTGGAGGTCGAATCCGATCATGGTTCCTGCAGTTGGAGTGATTGAATCCAGTGAGATTGCTGCTTCTACGACGTAGCCTCCATCAATTCTTTTGGTGGCTGATGTATAGTTGTTTTGTGCTGCATGGCCGCCGACAGTCTTTACGTTCTTGAAGTTGATTCGGTATTGGCCATCGTCATCTTGGTAGTTCTCCGATTTTCCGTTGTTCTGGTCAACGAAAATTTCCACTGAATCCTGCTCCCATGTATTGACGTTGGCATCATTCAATACGCTGTCCTTCACAACAGCATAGACATAAAGGTTATGCTCATCCCACATCGTACGGAATTGCGCTTTAGCGATTGTGTTGTTATGTTGCTCTACCATTACATCGGTCGTATTAACCGGAGCGTCTGCCCACATACTGTCCATTTTACCGTCGATAGCGGGGGTTCCATAAAGAGATTTTGCCACTTTGGTAGCATCGATATAAGTCAAGGCCCCGTAGCCGAGACTGTCGTCGCCCTGGACGTTCCGAGGATCGCTCCAGGAAACGATAATACCGTTGCTGCCATGCTCCGTACCATCATTAATCCCCATGTCGGTCACTCTTACATCAAACTTCACTTGCTTGCCTAAGATACCTGCCAACGGGATAGATGCTTGCAGCACATAACCGTCAGAACCTTCCGTAATTTGAGCATCATTTCGTGCGAACGTATATTTCTTGATTCCATTGTCATCCACGAAGAGCTCGATTTTATCCGTTGTGGTTTTGGTAATGTCTTTGACCGCTACGCGGGCATAGAGATTATGTTCATCCCACAAGGTTTTCACCTGAGCCTGCAGCATACCTGACTGCTGAGTCTTTATGGTCTGAATTGTATTCCAAACCGAGTCCGAGGCATTCACAGGTGTGCCTTGAGCTGTAAGTGCTGTTTGAGCAGTTATAGGAAGATGGGTAGGCGTCAGCGTCTTTACTGCCTCAATCATTCCCCAATAAGCATATTTGGCTTGATACTGCACATCGAACGGAAGAGGAGCATCTTTACGGGTTATATTATTGATGTTGTCGAGCCAAGTATGATCGTCTGCAATCCCCCATATCGTGACATTGCTGACCCATCCGTCAGGATTATAAGCCGGAGTGTTCGTATTAGCTTTTTTCCCCTCATTGTCCAGCCTCACCAGCTCTTGGAACAATTGCTTGTAACGGTAGCCTTGTTTCACAAGCATGGAGTCATCAAAGCTGGTGGAATTGTCCGTATATACTGAAACGTCAAGCTCCGTTATCTGATTGTCAAATCCGGCTTCTCCGAATTTCCGGATAGATTCGGAAATTTGATCGATAGAGGGACCGCCAATGCTAATGTGCGTTTGGTGGCCCACGCCGTCAATCGGAACTCCTTCGCCTTTCAGCTTCGTCACCAGATTAAACAAAAAATCGCGTTTGACCGGATCCTGCGTACTGTAATCGTTGATATACAGTTTTGCGTTCGGCAGCTCTTGACGAGCAACTCTGAAGGCTGTACGGATGAAGTCCAAGCCAGTCAACGTATACCATTCGCTCTTCCGCATGCCGTCTGGCTGCCCAGGGTCAATGACTTCGTTTACGACGTCGATGGCATCGATCGGCACGGCTATAGCACTGAAGTGACGCGCCACGGTTTGGATATAAGTCGTCAGACGGTCAAGCACCAACTGTTTATTCTCCGCTGTAGCTGCAAGCGGCTGACCCTGGGCATCCTTAAACATCCATTCTGCAGCCTGCGAATGCCAAGCAAGGGTATGCAGCCGGAAATTCATAGTGTGAGCCTTGGCATATTGTGCGATTTTGTCTGCTTCCGCCCAGTTCCATTGCCCTTCTGCCGATTCCAGAGAGCCCGGCTTTGTGGCGTTCTCGGCGACGATGGAGCTATAGTGATAATCCAGAAGGTTGTGAACATCGGAAGTAAGCTGATCTCCCGTTATGGCAGCACCAATTTTGAAGTTGTCCGCATAGATGTCCTTCAAAGGATCAATGTCCGTTTGAACCGGCTTCGGTCCGGATACTTGACCCGAATAGGACAATTCGAAATCGTCCATATAGAAAGATCTTGCATCGCTATACGGGTTGGCTACTTCCACGTATGCATTCAAAACAGTTGGAGTGCTTGTTAATGTAAATGTGCCGGTCAACTTTACCCAAGCGTCGGATGTTACCGTCACGTTAGACGAAACATTGGCATAAGAACTGTCACCGCTCTGTACAGAGAGTCGCAATATAGTGGGAGACTGCCCCGAAGCCATTTTTACCCATGCGGACAAATTGTACTTGTAACCCTTGGACATCTTACCAAGGACGTTCAACAAAGGTCCGTCATATTGCTCTGATACCGTGGTCAGCAAGCTCTTGGAGCCGCCTGTGGTGTGGTTGTCAGCCGTCGATATATCGATATTGCCGGAGCCGTTTCTGCGTACCCAATTTCCTAGCCCTTCCTCAAAGGAGGATTGAATTCCAGTTTGGTCAACAACTCCCGAATCCGTTGTTGCAGCTGGTGTGACGTCCGTTAACTTCACTTCATCGATATAGAGGTCCTCCGTAGTGGTGGAAGCTGGATCCGACTCCACCCATATTTTGAACGCCTTCGTATCGCCCGGAAGCTCGTATCCCTTCAGTTCAAAGGTAGTCCAATCGGTGGAGCTAACCGATTTATTCCCCACCAACCAAGGATATTTGTTGCTTAGCGAGTCAGCATCGACATTGGAAGCAATATGGAAACTATCAGTTCCTGCTCCGACTTTAAGCTTCAGTGATAAATCGTACGTATGGCCGGCTTGCGTATACGAAGTCAAATCCAGGAACGGGCTGCTGTTCCTCGCAGCACGGTTCGTCATTGCCAAAGATTTGGAGCCTTCGGAGGCTGTTGCCGATGTTACGGCAATCGTTCCGTCTCCCATCCAGGATACCATAACCCAACCGCCAGTTTGGTCGTCTTCAAAGCTTTGGGACAAAACAATCGTATTACTAGCAGCAGATGCCATCAATGGTACTAGCAGATGGGGAGCGATCATCCCGAACAACAGAACGATGACCATCCATACATTAAAATTTTGTTTCACAAACATCCTCCTCTTTCTGCAATCGCTTACAAATTTATTCCGATTTCATTCTACAACTTAGGTAATACGTTGTCGGCTCCCCAATTGCAGGCGGAGAACAAGATGTCCCGCCCGCAGTTTTTAAGGGCCAAGGCCAAATTTTTTTTCGTTAATAAGGATTGATCGTCCGAATCGTTCCATCTTCGTTATAGTGTAACTCCGTATATTTAACGCAGCGCTTGTGGTTAACGCCTTCGGATAAAGAACTGTCGTGGTAAAATAAGTACCATTTGTCTTCGAACTGGACAATGGAGTGATGCGTTGTCCAGCCTATAACCGGAGTTAAGATCGTGCCCTTGAAGGTATACGGTCCCAACGGATTCCGGCTGACGGCGTATACTAATTTATGGGTGGTGCCCGTGGAGTAGGACAAGTAGTACCATCCGTTATATTTGTGTACCCACGGTCCTTCAAAATAGCGCCTATCCTCATCTCCAGCGAGAATCGGGCTGCCGTTTTCGTCAACAATCGAAATTTCTAGAGGAGCGGTTTGAAATGACAGCATGTCCTCGCTCAGCAGAGCGACCCGAGGGCCAATCGCAGGCGCCTCCGCCGCCGGTCCCACCGCTTCCTGCTCGAAAGTATTGGTCTGCCATTTTTCCAATTGACCACCCCAAAGACCGCCGAAATAAATGTAAGCCCGATGGTCGTCATCAATAAGCACGGCTGGGTCGATACTGAAGCTTTCCTCGATATAAGACGGTTGAGGAAGAAAAGGACCAGCCGGCGAAGTGCTTGTCGCCACACCGATTCGAAAAATCCCATCATGATCCCGGGCAGGAAAGTACAAGAAATAGGTTCCGGCCTTAAAAGCAGCATCAGGAGCCCAGAGTTGTTTGGAAGCCCAGGGAATATCTTTTAGATGAAGGACTTGGCCATGGTCGATAACGGGGGACTCGAAGCCATCCATGGATAGAACATGATAATCTTCCATTGCATATTGATCCCCATTGTCATTATCGGTGCCGTCATGATCAAGATCGTGTGACGGGTAGATGTAAATTTTCCCCTCAAATACGTGTGCCGAAGGATCAGCAGTAAAGATATGGGTGACAAGCGGGTGATGAGGTTTCGGTAAATTGTGCATACATGTGCTCCTCCATTTTATTTATTTTAGTTGTTCATTTACTTTTCATTGCGGTAAATGCAAGCGGCATGGATACCAATAACTTCTTTTTCGTGCCCTCCCCCCCATTTTCGCTTCACCTTTATGAATTTGATTTTGTCTTGCTACTTTATTATGAGACCTTGTATGCGATTACAAAATAAATAGATTAAAGATCTATCCCCCCTTTAATAAAGATGCGTGATAACGTTTTAGAACAACTTGCAGAAAATAGCACCTTAATTTTGCGTGCGTTCACATTTCCCGACAAGCAGGACCATGAGGAAAGAAAGCAGACGAATGAATGCATTCGACCTGCCCTTTCCTTTTCGTATGCAATATTGGCTCTAGCATTTGCAAATCATCAACATATTTCCATCTGGATCTTTAAAATTGAACCAATGCCCATTCTCTATATCGGTAACAAGTTCAACTTTACGGTCTTTCATGAATTGGTAAGCCTTATGTATATCATCAGTGTTAAAATGGACGATAGGAGTTCTAAAGTATGAATCCTCATGGTGAATTTTGCTGTCTAAAACAAGGTTTAATCCATTATTAACCAATGGTATACAACAAAGATGTCCCGCAATAATATCAAACATAGGCTCCAGTCCAAGAATAGAGCAATACCATTCCCTTGCCTCTCTAATATTACTCACTGGAATAAAAATGGCTCCTACTTTACTTAAAATAATACTCACATTTTTCACACTCCTTAATAATCATAAGATTAAAAATATTGTACCATGATATGGTAAAATATAGGAGTTGTTATTCAATGCGTTATCCTGTCCTTAACATTCCTGTAGGTGACTAGGACACTTCATTTCTTCTAATTCATTAATAAAACATATAAATATACTTTGTTTGTTTAATTTACAAACTAAGTTACAAGTGCTATCATCACACCATGATAACCAAAATTTATACTCGAACATTCTAAAGGAGGAGTATAGCCATCATGGATCAAACTATTAAACAAGCAATAATCAAGGGAGAAACCTCGCTTGGCATCGAATTTGGATCTACACGAATCAAGGCTGTACTGATTGACTACAATTTTGAAACAATCAGTTCCAGCAGCTATGAGTGGGAAAATCAATTGATCGACGGTTATTGGACCTACGATCTCAATGAAGTGATTAACGGGTTGCAAGAAGCCTATCACGAATTAAAGCAAGAGGTTGAGAATAATTATGGCATAACATTGCAAAAAATCGGATCAATCGGATGTTCTGCCATGATGCAGGGCTATATTGCACTTGATCAAGCAGGGGAGCTGTTGGTTCCGTTCCGTACATGGCGCAATGCCACAACGGGTACTGCTGCATCGGAGCTAACCGAGAAATTCCGATTTAAAATTCCAGAGCGCTGGAGCATAGCACATTTGTATCAAGCGATTTTAAACGATGAAGAGCATGTCACTAACATAGGTTATATTACAACCTTGTCGGGTTACATTCATTGGCTGTTGACTGGCAGCAAGGCTCTTGGGATGGGGGACGCCTCGGGTATGTTCCCAATCGATAAATCTACTCAGCAATATAGTGAAGATATGGTCAAGGAGTTTGCCGAATTAATTGCCGATAAAGACTACCCGTGGAATCTTAAAGATATTTTACCTAAAGTGTATATTGCTGGTGAACATGCTGGATATCTCAATGAAGCTGGTGCCCGACTATTAGATCCATCAGGCAGCCTGCAAGCAGGTATTCCGCTATGCCCTCCAGAAGGCGATGCCGGAACAGGCATGGTCGCTACGAATAGTGTCAAAAAGGGTACCGGCAACATTTCCGTAGGTACGTCGATTTTTGCCATGATTGTACTGGATAAAGATATATCCGTGTACCCTGAGATTGACATCGTGACTACACCTGATGGCAGCCCTGTCGGCATGGTTCTTGCTAATAACTGCTCCAGTGATATTAATGCATGGGTGGGCTTGTTCCGCGAATTTTATGAAGCAATGGGGCTGAAACCCGATATGAACCAGTTATTCAGCGCCCTGTTCAACAAAGCGCTGGTAGCAGACGCTGATGGCGGCGGATTGCTAAGCTACGGCTACTATTCAGGCGAGAACATTACCGGGCTTTCAAAAGGTCGTCCGCTGTTCGTTCGTTCTCCAGAAAGCCGCTTCAATCTGGCTAATTTTATGAGAGTACATCTGTTTACCGCGTTTGCTGCACTAAGGCTCGGGATGGATATTTTGACACAAAAGGAGAATGTAACGATTGACCGTATTTTGGCGCATGGCGGATTGTTCAAAACGCCGCTAGTCGGTCAAAAAATGTGTGCCGCAGCACTGAATGTTCCTGTCTCGGTCATGTCAACGGCTGGTGAGGGCGGCGCATGGGGGATGGCAATTTTGGCTTCATATATGGTTAATAAGGAGCAGCACGAGGGCTTGGCTGATTACCTTACCACTAAAGTGTTCAATGATGCAAAAGGACAAGAGGTTTATCCTGACAGCGCAGATGTGAATGGCTTTGCCTTGTTTATGGAGCGTTACACGGAAGGGCTCGCAATTGAGCAGGCAGCGGTAGATCATTTTGTAGAAAATTGGAAGAAATGACACCCACGTATCTACTTATTGCACAGGCAACCAAATTTCCATCTCATATTCAGCAGTTTCTTCTTTTCCAAACATATTAGATTTTACGATTTCAATTTCAGGCATTCCTACTTTTATTTTATACCCTCCCCTGTCAAATACCTTCCATAGCTCCCCATAAGTATTTGGAATTTCATTAGAAGGACCAAAATGTTTGAATACAACATATTTTTGTTTGGGAAAGGTATGTAAAGTCATTCCTTTTTCAACTGTGTCGTAATCGACAGCCTCTATCTCAATTCCACAGGTATAAAAGTAATGGTTACTTCTTGGGGGGAGGCACACTCCTACAATTTTATCTGCATTGTTTTCAGAAATAAACTTATACGCTTTCGCCCATAATCCTGGAATTGGATAATCTATACCATCACTCCATTTTCCTGCCGCACTATAACCTACTATAACAAATGAATCCTTTATTATTTCTTTAAACTCCATCCTTACTCCCGCCTTTTATTCAGATATTATTCTTTAGTTTCAAAGTAAGTATAGTAAATTTCTATATGTTTCTCTTGACTATTTTTGCTCTCCCCGTTACTAGAACAGGGAGGATCTGCACACGAAGCAAATAACCCTTTATAAATCCTCCACAGCAACCTTCTCAATTGCCAACTCAGTTTGCTTATCCGATTATGCGCCAGAATGCTTTTTTAGGCTGTAATTCCCTATCGAATAGGAACGGCCAGTTCTTTCTGCCGCGAACTGGGAAGTTGTCCAACCAAGTATAGTTGTCAGCCGCTCCCCAGAAAGTTACCGACGTAATGATTTCTCGATATTCCTTAAATAGCCTGAAGATATCCTCGTACCGCTGCTCCTGCAGCTCCACCATCTGCTCAGTGGGTACCAACAGATCGGTCCGCCTGTCCTCAAATTGAAACATGGAAAGATCTAACTCGGTGATGTGAAGCTCCAGATCGAGGGATGCGTAAAGCTCGATCGCTTGCCGTATTTCATCCAAGGAAGGACCATAGATATTCCAATGTCCCTGCATGCCGATCCCGTGGATAGGAACCCCCTTCTCCTTCAATGAACGGACGAGATTATAAATCTTATCCCGTTTGACTGGCTCTGTCTCGTTGTAGTCGTTATAGAATAGAAGCGCATTCGGATCGGCTTCATGTGCTGCCTCGAAGGCATGGCGGATATAGTCCTCCCCGAGAATATCCAGCCATTTGGTACTTCGCATCACCAAGTCCGCCTTGTCTTCGATTGCTTCATTAACCACGTCCCACGCATAAACCTTGCCTTTATAACGACTGGCAACCGTACGGATATGCTCCTGCATCCGCAAGAGTACCAATTCTTTGTCGGCAGGACCGCCAGAAGGGCCTTCAAATACCCAATCGGAGGTTTGATTATGCCAGACCATCGTATGCCCCCGAACGGCAATTCCGTTCTGCAAGGCGAAATTCATTATTTCATCCGCCGCCTCAAACGTATACCGCTCTTCCTCTGGATGGATCTCCTCGAACTTCATCTGGTTCTCCGCGGTAATGCTGTTGTAATGCCGGGCGATGAAGTCCCCCTCGGATCGGATGGTCTTCGTGCTAACCGCAGCCCCGATTCTGAATATGCCATTATAAGCCTCGTGCAGGTTCGGTACCTTGTTGTTCATAGATATTGGCAAACCTCCTCATCATCCCCTGTTTAAACAGGCCTTCTATGTTATATGATATAGAATCTGAATGCACTTACCATTCACAGATTAAAGATCTCTCCCCCCTATTCTGTTAGGTTTTGCATAATTGTCTATACACGGCTGGCTTGTCGGATACACGTTTCTCAAACTCTTTGAGGAAATGATGATAGTTAGCATATCCAATCTGCTCCGAAATCACGCGAATCGTTGCATCCGATTCGCACAGCATTCGCTTCGCCTCATGAATGCGCAGGTCATGAATATACTCAATCATGCCTACGCCGCACCGTTTCATGAACGCTTGGCCTAAGTAAACCGGGTTCATGAAGAACCTTTCTCCGATCTCTTTAATTGTTAACGTTTCCCGATAATGTTCTTGAATATAACGCTCAATGACCCGAAGGGGATGGCCCGAGAATTTGTCTTTATGCTGCTTCAACTGGCTCAAATAATGCTGCATATAATCCTGCAGGGATTGTTCTACTTCTCTTAAGCACCGATGCTCCTTTCTTAAAAAATCGCGAATACGAGGCAGCTCTTCTGAATCGATGCCCATCTCCCGCATGACGGCTGCACTCTTCAGAATAATGCGGATGACCAACAAATGGACGACCTCCCGAGCCGTTTTATTATCAGATATCATCACAAACATTTGTTTAATCAGCTCCCCAACTCGTTTCTCCTGAAGCGCCTCAATCGCAATGTGAATGTCGTCTACGGTAGAAACCGCATTGAGATCGTAGTTGATGTGCTTGTGATGGATCGTTTCGTAATCGAGAGGACCACCGGATACATGAAAGAAATGATGCACCGAAGTCTCTAAAGAACCTGCATACGAATCTGCAATATGACGAAGGGAGTCCACCCGCGGACCTATCGACAAGCAGCATTCGATACCTTGCTCGCGTAGATCTTCGTATACTTGTTGGGCCCATTTCTCGATCTCGGGGAATGACTCCATGACAAGGCCGTCCTGACTCCCAAACAAGTCAATTGCATAAGCTTTCCGCGAAAGGAAGTAACGGGCATCCAGCTCCTGTTCTGGGCTACCAAGCCATTCGACATGAATATACCTCCAGCCTTGATCTCCTTGTGCCAAGGGATCTAGTATCTCCCCAACGTTCCCGTCTGCTGCCGAAATTTCCCCCCGAAGCATCTGAGCAAGCAAAGTCGGAACAAGACGATTAGCAACAAGGTCATTTCGCACCTTTTGCTCTTCTCGGTGCTGCAGCTCCTGAATAACTAGTTGAATGACAGCCTCCCACTCCCTATCCAAAGCCGGCTTAAGCAAATAATGCTTAACCCCATACCTCAGGGCGGAGCGCGCATATTCGAAATCATTGTAGCCGCTTAAGATGATGAATACCGGATCGCTGCCAGCCTTTTGCACCTGATCGATCAATTCTAAGCCGTCAATTACCGGCATCCGAATATCGGTCACCACAAGATCAGGCTTACAGGCTTCAATGCAGGCTAATGCTTCTTCGCCATTCTCGCACATTCCCACAACTTCAAAACCAAGCTCTTCCCACTCGACCATAAGCTTTATTCCTTCCAAGGCGAAAGGCTCGTCATCAGCAAAAATAACCTTATACATGTCCACGGGCCTCCTCCTGGATCTTGATTAAACTCAGAGGGATTTGTATGGTAACACTTGTCTTCTCGAAGGGAACACTTTCAATATGGAATAGAGAACGTTCCGCGTAAAACAGATTTAAGCGGCGGTACACATTGCGAAGTCCGATGTTCTTGCCGTTGTCTTCTCCCTTAAATAGACTCTGAACAATCTCATCCAGCTTCTCATTGTTCATTCCGATTCCGTTATCTTCGACCTTCATGAGCATGTTCATCTCTGCTCTCTCTACAGATATCCGAATTCTGCGATTCCCTTTGACCGATTGAAGCCCATGCTTGCAAGAGTTCTCAACGAGCGATTGAATACTCATCTTCGGGATTCGATATGACAGAACAGATTCGTCAATGGACAATTCATAATGAAACCGATCTTGGAATCGGAACTTCTCGATTTGGAGGTACATGGCAGTAAAGTTTAACTCTTCTTCTACCGTCACCAAATCCTCTTTCCAGCTTAGCAGTCTTCTCAGAAGCTGAGACAAGTTTTGAATAATTTCCGTCACATGCTCATAGCGATATTTCTTACAGACGACGAGAATCGCGTTTAATGTATTAAACAAGAAGTGAGGATCTACCTGACTTTGCAAATATTTCAACTCTGCCTGCACGCGTTCGAGCTCCAAATCTTTTTTTTGTATTTCGAGCTTATAAACGTCATTGATTAAATTGCGTATTTTCCCTGTCATCAGATTAAAGCTGCGAAGAAGATTGCCAATCTCATCTTTCCCTTCATACATCGTGATGGGTTCAAACCTTTCATTTTTCAACAAATTCATATGCTTGGAGAGCTTTCTTACCCGGAAATTAAAGGAATGCATAATGATATAAATCAATATCGTCGGAATGATCGTAGAGATGAGTGTCAGCCAGGTAAAAAAGTGGATAACCCCTTTCCTTTCCTCTGCGATTCGACTCCCCTCTGGTACCCCGACTAGTCGCCAATTAAACACGTAACTGGCCGTACCGAGAGGAATGATGAAGCTCTTCTCAGGTAAGCCTGTCAACTGAAATTCCTTTGAGACAGGCAGGGTCGGCAGCAAAGGGTCAGCACTTTTAAACTTACCTGCCGATTCCAGAACAAGCCGATTTTCCTCATCCACTAGCTTGATTAGCAAGTAATTGTGTTCTTTATCAAATAGCTCCAGCAGCTTATCCATTCGAATATCGATACGCAGATATTTAGAGAATTTCATGAGGTCAGGGAAATTGTCCAGCTTTCGAATGATGCTGACATATACCATTTTCTCCTCGGGATTCATGGGATTCGTATCCAAATAAGAGGTCACTGTGACCTTATCTTTGTTTTCGTTCATCTTCTGATACCATTCACTCTTCAAATCATTGGACTTAAACATAAAGTAGCTTCCACCATTGGATAGTGTTGGGTTCGAGGTGTATACGCCAATCCATGAGATGTAAGGATAAATATTCGGATACTGTCCTAATTTGTCTCGGAGGTAACTATCGTATTCTTCGTAGTAGGCAACATTATCCGAGTACGTATATTCGAGCATTTCATTAAAGATACGGTCAGCGGATACGGCGTTGCCGATCACCACACCTTCGTTCACCATTTGCATGATTTCATTGCCGACTCGATCCAAGGAAATTCGCAAGTTGTCCATCACTCTACGTTCCGTATTCCTGCTATCCTGCAGATAAAATAAACTGTTTATACACAAAATGGGTAGCAGCACACACATCAAGTAAATGATCAAAAACTTGAATTTCAGCGGAATATCATTGACTATACGTAGCAGATTCCATCTCCGGCTCATATTCGTTCTCCTTGTCAGTCGTAGATTAGCCCTTTTTGTAGGCAGAAGGTAACAGGCCGGTAAGCGCCTTGAACTTGGTTACGAACTGTTCGGAATCCGAGTAGCCGACACGATCGGCGACATCAGATATTTTCAGTTCTTCACGACGAAGTAATTTTTTGGCCTCGTCAATTCTTACGACATGTAAATATTCATTAAAGGTGAGGCCGACTTGTTTCTTGAACCTCTGGCCAAAGTAGGCCGGATTCAGCCGAAAATGCTCTGCAACATGCTGGAGTTGCAGCTTTTCGCTGTAATGTGATTTGACGTAGTCTTCCGCAGCAGATATGACTTCATCTGGCCCTATGCCTTTCTTCTGGCCAATCCACTCTGCAGCTTGCAGGAATTCCTGCAAGACCTTGCGTTCCAAGAGACCCAGATCTGTTGGCACGTATGAAGAAAACCAATTAGGCGCCAACACATCTTCACCTCCAGATTGGGTAACAACCTTAAGAATTTCAAGCTTAATGTTGCCTAAATAAGCACTCACCCAAGATCCGGAAACGGACTGCCTCGAAAGGGCAATGAATAGGTGGTGCACGTGAGCTCGCACCGTTTCTGGACACCCACTCCCGACGGCAGCTAGGATGGATTCCGTCATTCCAACAAAGGCAGGCAGCTCTGCTGACCACTCTCCTTGATAGAAGTAAACCCCTTCAGTTCCAGAAGGGAACTTGCACATTTCGGCCATAAGTCCCTCATGGAATGCTTCTTTTAACGCAAGCGGTCCCTTGTGTTCGCCGCTTACTGAAAACGAGAGCGAACTGCCCCAGTTATTTCGGACACTAGCAACTAACTCTATAATTATTGCGGGAGCAAGATCAGGCTCCTCTGGCCCCGAGACCAGCAAGAAACCTTGTCGTTCTTTGCCAACGCCAAATGGAAACAATGTCGCTTGAGGAAGCTTGATCATATCCTCAATAACCTGCTTCAGATTCAATTGGACCTGAGCCTGAACGTCAGGTTCAAGTAAGATGCAGCGAATGCTGGAACTTTCAAGAAGATTCAACAAGGCGTTCGCCTGATCCATCCATTTCTGTCCGATTTCTCCCTGCATCAGTTTTGAAATCGTTTCCAATCGTAAACGATCCAAGGCAGCACTTTCGTACTGATTGTGAGTTTCACGCGCTTGAATCGTATTTGAAACCGCTTCCACTGCAGCAATAAGCTCCCCTTCATTTAAAGGTTTCATCAAATAATTAGCCACACCATGACGCATAGCTCTTTTGGCGTATTCGAAATCTGCGTATCCACTCAAGATAATAAATTCCGCCTCAGGGTGTAGAGTGGCAGCTAGTTCAATCAGTTTCAATCCATCTATGACAGGCATACGAACATCCGTCAGCACCAAATGAGGCCGTGTCGACGCCATCATGGCTAATGCGTCTTCGCCATCCAACGCTTCCCCGCATACTTCAAAGCCTAACTTATGCCAATCAATCATTAACCGCAGTCCCTCTAGCATGTAGGGCTCGTCATCAGCAAACATGACCCTTAACATGGGAAACACCTCATTTCAGGGAGTCGATATGGCTATTATAAAGGATAGGATGCGTTTAAATAAAGCAAAAACCGTCCCAGCTCCGAGCTGAAACGGAAAATGATTATCATCATAGTTTGCTACTGCTTACTCTTTGACACTTCCAAGATTCATTCCGACGATGAAATACTTCTGTAGGAAGGGATACACGAATAGAATAGGAACCGCCGCTACAATTGTGATCGCCGCACGTATGGAAGCAGGCGTAACCATGGCCTTTGTTTGATTCGTGTTGGCCCCAGCCATCAAACCGGGATCATTGTTGCTGTTCATCGTAGATCCAAGCAGCTTCATCATTTCGTACTGAAGTGTGCTCAGCTTCAATTCGGATGAAGCATACAGGAACGTATCGAACCACGAATTCCAAGAGCCAACTGCAATAAACAGGGCGATGGTCGCTAGAACAGGCGTACACAGCGGGAGAATAATTCGTACAAATATGGTAAAATCGCCTGCTCCGTCTATCTTCGCAGATTCAACCAATCCCGACGGGAGGGTACGAATATACGTCCGAATCACAATCAGATTAAACGCACTTACCAGCCCTGGAAAAACATATACCCAGAAGTTGTTTAACAATCCCAAGCTTTTAATCAGAAAGTAATTAGGAATTAGCCCCGCATTAAAATACATCGTCAACACAAATATTAAACCTATTATTTTACGGAAAATATATTGGGGCTGTGCTAGTGTATAGGCAAGCATGGAGGTGAGAAACACACCTAGTACGGTTGTTGTAATTGTACGTGCTACAGAAATCCAAGCCGCATGATAGATCGTACCGGAAATGAAAATCGCCTTATAGTTTTGCAAAGACCAGGAACGCGGCCATAAATAAACGCCCCCACGAAGCGCATCATTGCCTTCATTGAATGAAATCGTTAAGGTGTGAAGGAAAGGATAAAGCGTAACTACAGCAAGAACGAGCATGAAGATACCGTTAATCGTATGGAACAGAATCGGCTCAATCCGTGTTCTGCGAACAGTCGTTGTCCCCATCATCATCTCTCCTTTATATTAACCGCTCTTCACCAAGACGCTTGGCGGTAGAATTTGCAATCAGAATAAGGATTATGCTAACAACTGTTTTGAAAATACCTGCCGCAGTTGCCAGTGAATAGTTTCCTAGAGAAATTCCGTACTTTAGAACGAAAATATCAATCGTTTGCGACCAGTCGACGATCAACCCATTGCCGAGCAAGTATTGAATCTCAAAGCCTGCATCTAGGATGTGCCCAACGTTCATAATTAATAGAATAATAAAAGTGGACTTGATCCCAGGTAGTGTAACATGCAGAATCTTCTGGTAACGGTTGGCACCGTCGATTCCGGCAGACTCATACAGTGATGGATCGATCGTTGTGATGGCTGCAAGGTAAATGATTGTATTCCATCCCACTTCTTTCCACACATTAGACAAGCCCACAATCCCCCAAAAATACTTCCCCTCGCTAAGCCACATGATAGGCTCTGTAATGATGTGCATCTTCATCAGCAACTGATTAACGATTCCATCATCAACGGATAGTGAAGTCGCTACAATACCCGCAGCAATAATCCACGACAGAAAGTGAGGCAGATACGATATCGTTTGGATAGAACGCTTCCAAAATCGAACTTTGATCTCATTCAGCAAAAGAGCTAATAGTATGGCTGTTGCAAAGCCTAGAACCAAATTAATTACACTCATAGCAAGCGTGTTGCGAAGCACCGTCAAGAACGTGTCATCTTGAAATAGAAATTTAAAATGCTTCAGCCCTACCCACTGTTGATTGGAAAATTTCAAAGCCGGGCGATAATTCTGGAACGCCATCAGCCATCCCCATATCGGCACATAATTGAAGATCAGAATATAAATCACGATGGGAAACGACATCAGAATCAACTGTTTCTGGTTTTTTATCGTTTTCCAACTGAAACCGACGCCGATTTCCGGATCAATTCTTTGATTTTTCTTTGATTTTTTAGACAGTATGGTCTCGGCCATCGACATTTCCTCCTTGGAAGTACAGCGGAGAAGACCTAAATCTTCCCCACTCTACGACACATTCTATCCTTTTATTTACTGCTCCAGTTCTGAATACGCCAATTGATTTGATCATTGATACGATCTTCGTAAGCTTTGAAATTACTTTTGGAAATCTGATCCACATACTCTTTCCATACACCTTCAAAGTCTTCTTGTTTGGCCATTATGGCTTTCGGCAAATATTTGACGGCAAGGTCATTCAGCTTCGTATTGGCTACTTTGGCTGGAGAACCATCCATCAGGTCAATGCTCCACGCTGGATAATAGATAGGATTCTCCGCTGGTGTTTTGAAGAACTCTGCCCATGTCTTATGGTTGTAGGCTTTCAATACTTCTTGATCCTGCGGCTTCAAGCTATCATAGAATTCCTGTGGCTGTGTTCCTGGATCGGTTGCATTCCCGTCACTATATGTCCCTTGCATCTTAGGTAAATTAGCGAAGAACGCTTCTGCTTTATTAGCAAGTTTCCATGTATTATCGTCCGCTTTGCTGCGCTGTTCAGGGGTGCGAGCGAACTTGCCATCCTTCACCAAATAGTCCTCGCCTTGAATACCCCATTGGAGTGTCTTCTGCCAATCTTCGGTCATTAGTGAGTCGAGGAATTTGATGATTTGAACCGGATCCTTGGCTTTCGTCGATATCCCGTATCCACGGTTGATGTTCAATACTGGACGGTCACGATAGTACTCTTTGGCGCCTGGGTATACGAGCGGGAACCCGACGTAGGTACTGCCTATTTTGTTTTGTGAAATCAGCGAGCGTTCACCATCACCGAAATTCCAGTGTTGGTCAAACATCCCAATGACACGGCCGCTAGCAATTTTCGCCAAGTATTGATCGTAGTTCTGCACGAGAGCTTCCCTATCCATTAGGCCTTGCGCATTGATCTCATTCAGCTTCTTGTAGTATGTCTTGGCGATGTCCTTATCCGCAAAGATTTGCGCTTTCCCGTTCTCGACGATAACTCCGCCGTCATTTGGGTGACCAGCTAAATGCTCAGGTGGATTAAGCAGCGGGAAGTTTCTCCAGTCAAAGTTTAACGTCTCGAACCCGATCATGTCCGGATGTTTGGCTTTGTATTTGGCAATGATATCGAAATACTCATCCAACGTTTTAGGCGTTGGATACCCCATTTCCTTCAGGACATCCTTTTGAAGATAAAAGCCTGGGCCTTCATAAGCTGTTTCGTTAAATTGACCACTAAACACGTTGTAGTTTGGAAGCGCGAAAATGTGACCGCTAGCAGGATCCTTCATCTGATTCCACACACCTGCGTAATGCTTCTTCAAATTCGGTGCATACTTATCAATCAAATCCTCGAGGGGTACAAAAGCACCCGCCGCAATTAGCTTATCGTTCCCTGTCATAATATCCGCATAATCGCCTCCGGCAATCATGACGCCCAGCTTCTGCTGTAGGTCACCGACCAAGAATTCCATTTTAAGGCTAACCCCTGTCTTATCTTTAATCATCTTGTATATCTTGTTGTCAGGAGTCGGCTGTTGATAGGGACTATCAATGAATAAGGACAAAGTGACTGGTTTAATTGCATTGCTCTGCGTTGACGCAGGCGTTGTCTGACTACCGCTAGGCGAAGTAGTGCTGCTTGCCGCATCCTTCGAGTCGCTGCAGCCTGTCAGTGTTAATCCTAGAGCCAGAACAGGTACCATTGCTGCTATAACAGGTCGTTTTATTTGCTTAACCATTTTTCTAATCCTCCCTTATTGTCTCCATGATCTTACATGTTTGTATAAGTTAATCATTTGTTTGCTTACACTATTTATTATACGCATCAAGAATACGCTTACAATTCACATAATAAAGATATTCCCCCTAGAAATTACAGTCACTTAACCACTCCCTCAGCAGTCTTTAGGTAATAACATAAACGCTAATTAGTGCTTGCCTACACCTAGAGAATTCAGAAAAAATCACCGGTAGCCCCTGAAATAAAGCTTGCCAGCCAGCTGCCGATGTCACTTAAAAAATAACAACCGATTGGCGTATGCATTGCGGTAATCGGTTGGTGTAAGGCCTGTGATTTTCTTAAAGCTATGCGTAAATTGTTGACTTTCCGAGTAACCCAAGTGGTGAGATATTTCCTTTATACTTTGATTCGTATCCACCAATAGCGTTTTTGCGGCATCCATCTTCTCTTGCAACATAAATTGCTTAATGGAGATTCCCGCAATTTCTGAGAACAAAAAGGATAAATGCTTGGCATTATAGCCGAAATACTCAGCTAGCTGGTTCACTTTCATATTCTCATTCCGGTTCCACTTCACATAATCCACGATGTCGTTATACAGCTGCTGCTTGCGATTCTTCCCAGATTGGTGGGCAAGAAACAACTGATTAACCAATTCACATAGAATACTTGTCGTCAAATAGTTGTTCAACGTTTGTTCCCTGTAGCTGCGGATGGAATCCTGAAGCTGCTTCATCATCACAATCAGCATATCGGGATTTCGAAGTGTCCCCTTTTCGGGAATCGTTAATACGGAGGGCTCGTACACCGAGTCGCTATGTAACGTCTCATAGCCTTCTTGAACATTAAAATGAAGCCAGTAGAAGCTACAGTCCGATTCTTGATAACCGTATTGCACGGCTTGTGGCGGCATGAGCAGGAAGTCTCCTTCATTCAGGACATACCGTTCCTTGTCCATCTCTATATACAACGTGCCACTTGTTTGAATAAAAAGTTCGAATTCCGATAATACACGGTACATATGCTTCCACTCTGGAGAGGGAGCAACGAATTTGCCGGTCATAACGAGAGATACGGGTGTATCAACACGGAAGCTGTAGTAGGTCATAAGCCTTCATCCTTTCTCACTATTAATCTTAGAATAAAATAGGCAGAAGTTAAAGAATGCGTACAAAACAACTTCCCTTTTGACACATAATCAAACCTTATGCTATTTACTTGAATTGCGCACTCGTAATAAGCTTTTATTACCATTGCGAGAGGATGATCGTTTTGAAAGCACTCACCAACCCTACCACTTTAAGGCATTTCGGGCTTAATCAAGTCCAATTATCGGACGATATTCTTACTAATGCATGTAAGAAAGAATGGAACTATTTGACCAGCTACGAAGCAGACCGCCTACTTGCCGGCTTCCGCGAAACAAAGGGCTTGCAGCCGAAAGCAGAAAAATACCCCGGGTGGGAGAACACTGAAATTCGGGGCCATACGTTAGGCCACTATTTGACTGCTGTCTCACAAGCTTATTCGCAAACAAAAGATAAGGATATGCTCGCAAGAATCGAATACCTTGTTGCAGAATTAGCCCAATGCCAACAGGATAGCGGTTATCTATCCGCTTTTCCCGAAACGTTGTTTGACAATGTAGAGAATCGCAAGCCCGCTTGGGTGCCATGGTATACCCTGCACAAAATTATTGCAGGCCTGATTGCCGTCTATCATGCTACAAAGCTGCGGCAAGCATTTCATGTCGTGAACCGTCTGGGCGATTGGGTGGCGAACCGCGCCCTCGCATGGACAGACGAAGTCCAAACTACCGTGCTGGCTGTGGAATATGGCGGCATGAACGATTGCCTGTACGATCTTTACAAGCTGACAGGAAACAGCCGCCATCTTGAGGCCTCCCATCGGTTCGATGAGGTCAGCCTGTTCGATGCGCTTCGGGAGAGAAGAGATGTACTGAAGGGCAAACATGCCAATACGATGATTCCGAAGTTTATCGGAGCATTGAACCGGTATTTGACACTTGGGGAAAGCGAACGCAGCTACTTTGAAGCGGCCGTTAACTTCTGGGATACCGTTGTTTACCATCATAACTACATCACGGGCGGTAACAGTGAATGCGAGCATTTCGGCGAACCTGATGAGCTGGACAGCAAACGTTCCGATGTCACCTGCGAGACATGCAATAGCTATAATATGTTGAAACTGACCAAAGAGCTGTTCAAACTTACGCAAGATATCAAATATGCTGATTTTTACGAGCGAACCTATCTGAACGCCATCTTGTCATCCCAAAATCCGGACACCGGCATGACGATGTATTTTCAGCCCATGGCAACCGGATATTTCAAAGTCTACAGCTCCCCGTTCGAACATTTCTGGTGCTGCACCGGTACGGGGATGGAAAGTTTCACCAAACTTAATGATAGTATCTATTTCTATGCCGATAACCAGCTATATGTCAATCAGTTCGTAAGCTCGAAGCTGCTGTGGCAGGAGCAACATGTGACGATTACGCAGTCCACCTTACTCCCCCAAACCGATATGGTTCATCTAACAGTCGAAACGATGGAGCCAAAGCAGCTTGGCTTGCACATTCGTGTCCCTTATTGGGCGGCAGAAGCGATTGAAATGACAGTTAACGGAGAAGGTGTTTCACCTGTCATGCAGCGGGGCTATGCGATTATTAACCGGATTTGGCAGGATGGCGATACAATTGGGCTGCGAATTCCGATGAAGGTTGCCTATTCCCGCCTGCCTGACTCGCCTCATGTCATTGGGCTCCAATATGGCCCGGTTGTTCTAAGCGCAGCACTTGGCACCGAAGATATGGTCGAATCGAAAACCGGTGTTATCGTCAGCGTTGCGACCAGGCGAATGATCCTCAAAGATTATATCGTCCCGCAAGGAATGAGTGTCGAGGAATGGCTTCGCCGTTTCGATGAGCATGTGATTCGTCTAGGCGAAGATTTGGCGTTTGCGCTTAAGCATACAGATGAAGATGAGCGGCTTGTCTTTACACCGCACTATAAGCAACATCATGAAAGATACGGCATCTACTGGAGCCTACTAGACGTTGGGTCTGAAGAGCTGAAGAAGCATGTGGAGAAAGCGGAACGGGAACGGAATCTGAGAGAGGCTGCCCTTGATGCCATACAAATTGGAAATGACCAATACGAATTAGAACATCAGGTACAGGGAGAACGAACATACGGCGGTACATGGGAAGGATTGAACGGAAGAATGGCGGCAGCCGGTGGGTGGTTCAGCTATCAGATGATGGTTCAGCCTGGAGCTGCGTTAGCCGTGACCTTTAACCAACTTCACACGAATAGAAGCTGTGACATCTTTATTGACGGAGAGCTATTAGCCACCGAGATGTTCACGAAAGAATGGAAGCGGATGTTCTACGAGCGAATCTTCGTCCTTCCTGATTCATTAACTGCAGGTAAGGAAGCCATAACCATTAAGTTCATGCCGCGCGAAATGGAGAATGGCATCTATGGCGTTCTTCGTACAATTAAACATACGATTTAAGAAAAAGAAAAAATAGTCATCATTGCAGTTTTTTTTGCAAAGATGACTTTTTTTGATTTACTTCTCTGTTGATCGATCAGATCATTTCATCTTCAGCCGTTCGAGTCAGCACTGTATCTGATCGGCGGCGATTACAAGGATATTCTCTTGTATACAAGCATACGCAGTAAAAGAGAGACCGTTTTCCGAGGACAGCTCGTTTTCACTTATCAGCTTTTCCTTCATCTTGAGAAGAAGCCCTTTCGCGTTACTATTATCAACTTTGACTGATACGGTATATTGATGCTTTTTTTTGATATTTTCCATTTCCAACATAAATAGATCCCTCCCCTAATAAAGTAAGTACTTTCATCTTAGTGCAATTATTTGCCCTATCCCTTGCTCGGAAGCAATGATTAAGGGATAGGGCGCAATATTAGTTTATGTGATCATGAAAGCAAATCAGATTTCCGTAACAACAGTTGTACCAACTTAGCAACCTCAGCTCTTGTAATATAAGCTTTCGGTGCAAGCGTAGCTTCGTCTCTTCCACTTACAATGCCCGCTTGGATGCTATCAGCAATGCCACTCATTGCCCAAGGTGCACTTTCGGTTGCATCTGTGTAAGCACGTAATACATCAGCGGCATTATGGTTTGTGAGTTTCGCTTTCAAACCGGTGACCTCCATTGCTTTAGCAATAATAATCATGGCCTGCTCTCTTGTAATCTTGTCTCCAGGACGGAAGGTGCCATCCTCGAAACCGTCAATAAGATGGCTGGATTGAGCCGTCATGATTGCACTACTATACCAATCCGCAGCCTTTACATCGGAGAAGTTCGGTGTTCTATTCTCCAACTTCAAGCCCAATCCTCGAACTATGATGGCAGCAAACTCGGCACGAGTAATATCTGCGTCGGGATTAAATAGGTCGTTGCCAATCCCACTAATGATCATTCTTGATCCTAAATTGTTCACAGCATCTTTTGCCCAGTGCGTCGAGACATCAGAGAATGATAATGGATGCCAAATCAGAGAGTACGTACTGTTCGTTAAACTGCTAACCTCTGCAAAATACTTGCCGTCTATGATGACAAGTTTAGTTGGTACATGACGAACAGTTCCATCTGGCTCTATAACAACTGCTGTTGTAATTTTATTCGGATCTACGCCATCAGGAATGGCAATCGTACGTTTCACATAGGCGTTGAATTTAGATAGATCGATGATCTTGCCGCCGTATGTAGCTCCAACTGTAAAGTCGATCGGCGGCGCAACAAGCGTAAACTGATCTTTGCCTGCCGCATTCTCCGCCACTTTAACCATATCTGCTGTTGGCTTCGAGATTTTAATTTGTATCGTAATGTCTTGCAAAGCCACTGAATCGCCGACTTGACCAGAGATCGCGGGAATATCGATCAGTTGTGAAGGCAGGGTATACGTTGCACGATCTGTTTTAATCTCCAGTATAGCTTTATTTTCTTGCAAGTTTTTGACCATCTGAGCGTTCAGTTGCCCAATCACAATATCGGAATTGTTAGCAACTCGCATAGTAATGTTAGCCTTCTCCCCTACTGCTGCGAGCAATTGAACCAATTTCAACTGGTCGATTGTAATAGTCGTGACCGTTTGGCCATTAACTTGGGTTTCAGCTGTACTTCCTACACTCTCTTCCTTACCATTTACTAGAATGTCTGCCTCTTTTCGGCTAGAATCTGGTGTTGTTGTAGTACTGCTACCACCGTTGTTACCACTGTGATTGTCATCACCACCACTACTTAAAGGACTTACCGTAATAATCGTTGCGGCTGTCTTCTTCGTGCTTCCGGCGCTGACTGTTAATTTAAGCGTTCCCGTACCGGCAGATACTCCTTTAATTGTAACTTTATCTTGGTTGCTGTCGCCTACAATGCTAATACTACCAGTTGCTTCCCATAGATACGTTGCACCCGTTACACTAGTTGGATTGATCATGGAGTTAAAAGTTATTTGATCATTCACTGTAACCGACTGCGATCCACCTGTGATAGTGACTGATTGTAAAGGATTGACAGGGTCGACGCTCGATGGAGACACCGTAATCGTCGTTTCGGCAGTCTTTTCCGTGCCTCCGGCATTGACTGTTAATTTAAGCGTTCCCGTACCGGCAGAAACTCCTCTGATTGTAACCGTAACTTGGTTGCTTTCACCTACAATGTTAATACCACCACTTGCTTCCCATAGATAAGTTGCACCCGTTACACTAGATGGATTGATCATGGAGTTAAAGGTTAATTGATCATTAACTGTAACCGATTGCGATCCGCCTGTGATAGTGACTGATTGTAAATAATCTACAGGGTCGACGCTCGATGGAGATACCGTAATCGTCGTTTCGGCTTTCTTCTCCGTCCCCCCCGCAAGAACTGTTAATTTAAGTGTACCTGTCACCGCATTGGTTCCTTTGATTGTTACCGAATCCTTGCTGTTGTCTCCTATGATGCTAATACCGCCACTAACTTCCCATAGATAAGTTGCCCCCGTTACGCTAGATGGATTGATCATGGAGTTAAAAGTCAATTGATCATTCACCGTAACCGATTGGGCTCCCCCTATGATATGGACTGATTCTAACGGAATGACCACAGGCCCTGGTGCCTTCACGTTGAATGTCCAATAGTCTATATTAAATAACTTACTTCCTGATCCAGAGAACATGAAGAAGATATTATGAATACCTTTGACATTCTCCACATCCGTTTTCAGCAGCTGCCATACTTGATCTCCACCTGTTGGAGCGACATCAAGGGTACCAATCACTTTACCAATCGGACTATCCAGACGTATTTCTACTTTGCCGCCTACTGTGGATGCCATGTTCGCTTCAAATGAAGCTGCTCCTTTGTCACCGAAGTCTGCGTTTGACACAGCAAGCCAGTCTCCATTATTGATATCTGTAACATCAAGGTTAAGGCTTGCTAGCGGGTTACCTGGCGCTGTGCTCACCTCAGTAAGTATACCTGCGTTCCAAGCAATCGTTTCCGCCTCAACTCGCGAATACGGGTCAAGATTTGCTATCTGGGATACACCTTTCATATCCCCCTTAATATCCTTAATTAATCCGTTATCGTAATACTCAACCTTATTAATATGAGGAGAACGATATCCTTTGCCATCTCCTACGACAGCTTTACTAACCGTTTGAGCATGGTAAACCACATACCACTGATCATTAAATTCAAAGATCGCATGATGGTTATTACCGCCAACGCCAAAGA
This sequence comes from Paenibacillus alba, assembly GCF_013204855.1. GTDB lineage: Bacteria > Bacillota > Bacilli > Paenibacillales > NBRC-103111 > Paenibacillus_E > Paenibacillus_E alba. The sequence goes on from NZ_JABMKZ010000007.1 coordinate 153,378, forward strand.
ATACAGACGGGTTTTTCAAAATCGGTGAAACGTAAGTAAACGGACCCATCGGACTATCACTTACCATGTAAGCAATTTCTCCTGGAGGAGGTGTTCCATCCGGGTGTGTACCAGAGAAATTAGAGCAATAAGAGTAATAATATTTGCCATTGTATTTGTGAATACCTGAATCCTCAAACATATAAGGCGCATCAATTGTAACAGCTGCCCCTGCCATATGAATCATATCATCAGCTAACTTCACTACTCTAGCCGTTTTCGGATGTGCAATTTGCTCTGGGGTTGGATTCGGATCTCCTGGTATCCCCCCACCAAAATAGAGATAACCAGTTCCATCATCATCAACCAATACGGCTGGGTCAAATAGCCATGCTACACCTGGAACTCCAGGGCTGTTACTAGTGATCAACGCTTGGCCAAGCGGGTCAGTCCACGGACCAATCGGACTATCCGCAGTGAGCACACCAATTCCACTAGCACCATTTGCGAAATAAAGGAAGAATTTATCTACACCATTAATTTTCTTATGCGCTGCTGCTGGCGCCCAAGATAGATCTGCCCATTTGGCAACACCCGCGCCATTATTCACATTATTCTTTCCAGCTACCGGGATTGCACCATGATCTGTCCAGTTGACCATATCAGCTGATGATATCACAAATATTCTATTCAAATTGCTAAATGAATTATCTTTGATTTTTCCATTTGCATCATACTCATAATCGTCACTTGACATATAAATATATACTCTGCCGTCATAAACCATAGCAAACGGATCTGCTCCTAATTTATGACTCATAAGCGGGTTCGCATACCCTGGAATCTTGGCATATGCATTTGTAGGCAGTTGCTTTAATCCAATGTTTGATACGGTATTGTTAACATTGTATCGAACATTTCCACCATCAACTTTGATGTAATCCGTCTTAATCTGAACGGTTTGATCAGCAGGGACAAAACCATTAACCTTTAGCTTAATTGTTGCGAACACATCAGAAGATTGATTGTTTGCAAAGTTTACGGTATTTCCAGTTACATTTAAAAGCAATTGATTGTTGGCAAACGTATAGGAAGTATCTCCAACAATATTAGCCGTATTAAAGTCTACCCCCGTTACAGTGAGCTCCTTCGGTATATTTAAGGAAGCTGAGATTGCTGAATAATTCCCATTCGGTAAGGCATTCATTTGGACTGGAACTTGCAGCTCGATATTCTGAACTCCAATTACATTCGGTACATTGGCTAAATTTGCTTGAAGTACTGTTGCAGACGAATTCGTGCCTGTCAATTTATCATCTATTCTAAAATAGTCAAAATCAACAATACCGCCTGTTGTTTTCGTTGCATAGTTGAATAAACCGAAACGATAGCCCATAAAATGAGGCAATGTATAATGCATTTGCAGCGTATTCCCTATCGCAGTCCACGTAAAGCCGTTAAGGCTGTAATAGAAATAAGCCTTATCTGTCTGATTTTTATAGTCAAAATCAATTTTAAAATATACGTTATCCTGAGTGACAGGAATACTAGCTTTTTCAACTGGCGTTCCAGAACTGCCATCCACCATAACAATGGATTTCGAAGTCCCCATCATTTTCACCCCTACAAACCCGTACTCCTTTTGGAATGCAGCGAGCCCAGCATAATCGCCATCCTTCATCTTGCTGATATCCAGTGCAACATTTCCTGAGCTTTCTGGACCAAATGTTCTCTGAGTCAGTGTATTTCTGGCATCAAGAAGACTTGTACTCTTTCTTCCGGTAGTAAGTCTTAGATAGCCAGGACGCTCCGTAAGGGACCAGCGGTTATTATCGGGATTATGATTCCATTGCCATACTAATCCAAGATTAGACCCATTGTAATCGTATTCCCCGTTCTTCGCTTTATCCAAACCGCCAGCGGGCGTTGCGTCTATTAAGGAAATATCATCGACATAGAAATCCATTAGATCATTCGTCGGATCTTGCGCTGCTGTCCAGGAAGTTTCAATAAATATACGCGGTTGATTAAAAACAGCATTGTCAGGAACTGTATAGGTGCCTTCAATTGTGCCCCACACACCTTTGGTCATGACGCCTGATCCAAGAATCTTGATCGTCGTCCAATCTCCATCTTGGATATCGAAATTAAATGCTCTCGTAGCAGGACCTGAGTTATATTTCACTTTGGCAGAAAACTTATATTTACTGCCAGCTGTTACTTTTCCAGTTACAGACTGTTGCACACCAGCTCCAGTCGCTGTCCTTCCACTAATAAATAAACTATTGGTTCCGCTAAAGTGTTCTGCAGTGGATACCACAACCGTTGCAGTATCATGTTTCTCCCATGGGGTTAGGCCCTTTTCCATTTTACCATTTGTTAAAAGATTCCCATCAGGTGTAACATCCACGAAAGAAATATCATCGACATAGAAATTCATTAAATCATTCGTGGGATCTTGTGCTGCTGTCCAAATTGTCTCAATAAATATACGCGGTTGAGTGAAGGTTGCATCCGCGGGAACCGTATAGGTGCCTTCAATTGTGCCCCATTCACCTTTGGTCATGACGCCTGATCCAAGAATCTTGATCGTCGTCCAATCTCCATCTTGGAAATCGAGATTAAACTGCTTCGTAGCAGGACCTGAGTTATATTTCACTTTCGCGGAAAATTTATAGATAGCCCCCGCTTTTATTTTTCCAGTAACAAATTGTTGCACACCAGCACCAGTAGCTCCCCTGCCGCTAATATATAAACTATTGGTTCCGCTAAAATGCTCATCCGTTGTTACCGCAACCGTTGCAGTATCATGCTTCTCCCACGGTGTTAACCCGATTTCCATCCCACCGTTTATCAAAAGTTCTGTTCCCTCATTTATAGGCAGTGGTGTCACAGGTGTTGTCACTGTAGGTGCTGTAGTTGAAGTTGTATTAATAACGGTATGCGAAGCCCCAATTTTTTGGGAGCTTTGATAGAATTCATCAGAAGCTACCAAATTGTTCTTAGATGCTACACCACGAACGGGAATCGCCATACTTTGTGGAACCGTTCCGTTAATGCCGAATACGGGCCAACCATCATTCCATGTAACTGGCACTAGGTAAGGTATACGTCCGACTGAGCCACGGTCTCCAAACAACATTGCATACCATTTGCCATCAACGGTATCAATCATACCGCCTTGTGCAATACCAGCATTGTTTAAGGCAACTTTGCCTTCATATACACCATCAATTCTGTCTGCTCGATGCATGATTTCTACACGACCAGAATTCTTAGGCCATGTTATATTGAATACGTAATATTTACCGTTAATTTTTTGGATATGCGTGCCTTCAGCAGGAAGATTGACATTCTCCGCTGTACTTGCAACTAGACTTGCATTAGGAATAATGACTTTATTAAGGCCGCCTGCTTTGATTGCGGTTGCATCTGGAGTCAGTTCAATGGCTTTAATATCACCACCGCCATAAACCATATAGACACGTCCATCATCATCAAACAGCAATGACATATCATGATAAACGCCATCAAGCTCTGAATGGGTCCATGGCCCCTTCTCTATATCTGTTGTTTGATAGATATAGGTTTTGCCGGTATCATAGGAAGGAAATGCCACGTAATATTTGCCATTATGATATCTTAAGCTGCTTGCCCATGAACCTTTCCCATAATTGTCTTTTCCATTACGAAGTGCTTGTTCATCATTATCAGCAAGCATATCGTAAACATAATTGACGATTTCCCAGTTTTTGAGATCATATGATTTCATAATAGGAACGCCAGGGTTCATATGCATGGTTGTGCTGCTCATATAATAAGCATCACCTACTCTGATCACATCGAGGTCTGGAACATCAGCCCATATAAATGGGTTCTCTAAGGTGTCTTCATTGGATTGCGCATATATCGAAGCACTTGGTACAACACTTAGTAATAATGTAAGCGCTAATAAAAATACGGTTAGCTTCTTGCTCATATACATAAGACCCCTCTCATGTTTCATCTTATCTCCCACTTGTTTACACTCCTTCTCAGTAATTTGTATGTAGCAAATTACTATGCTGTAGTAATTACTGTTTACAGTTTAACTTAAACGTAATCATTTCAGAATGTAATTTCTTATTCGAAAAGTGAAGATTTCTATGAATTAACTTCGTAAATTCCAATAAAAATCGACAAATACTACTATGCCCTATCCCTATGAAGATTTCAATCGGGATAGGGCATAACTAGCATTCAGTTATTATTGAAGTATCATGGACGCTACATACGCAAGATCACTAATATCGATCTTATTATCGTTGTTCATATCTGCAATCTTGGCTGCCGCCCAGTCTATGCTGGTGGAATTCTTACCGTAATAATAAGCAACCATCGCAAGGTCACCTACATTGATGCTTCCATCCTTGTTAAGATCTGCAGATTTCATAGCTGCTGCTTTGAAGGCATCAACTGCACTGCCAAGTAGCGTTACGCTATTATCAACCTGGGACTGTGTCGCACTTTGGTTGTCCTTCACGGCTTTTGCTGCATTGATAGCTGCACCCAATGCATCCTTGGCTGCCTGCGGATATTGACCCGCCGCTGTACCAACGACTGCTGCGTCATACAAGCTCTGTGCATTCGTAATGGCTGATGTCAACGCTGTCTTATCTACAACCACTTCAATATTGCCTACTGAAATGCTCTTACTGCCAAGTACCGCCTGAATGACAGTTCCCTCTGGAGCCACACCAAGCTTTGCCTGGGTAGCTGCAATGGGTCCACTGGTATTCTGAACACCGGCTTTTACCTTGAAGGTTAGATTTAGCACCAGCGTACTGGCTCCAGATATTCCCCCTCCAGTGTTGGCGGTAATGAGCCTAACTTTCCCGGCAGTGGCTTTGTCCTCTGTCACGATCTGGATGTTGCCCGTTGCACTTGCCGCACTCACATAATCAAATACATTGGGATCATAAGACAGGGTGATGTCCTGGGCATAAACACTTTGTGTCACGTTGTTCAGACTAACTCCCACTGTGAGGCTGCTTCCAGGTTTCACACTGCTGTCTGCTGAAATGGCAGCTGTAGGTACTTGTAGCTGAGGCCAGACAGGATCTGTGGTTGCATCGCTTGTGGTTACATATATCCGGTCTATAATTAAGCCAGATTCCCTTCCCCATAAGTTCAATTCATGCACACCAGCGGTAATATTCAATGGAGTGCCACCAGTTACAAGTGTACCCCCATTACTGAGATTGACCCATTTAAACTGACTGTTACTCACGTTCTGAATACCGTTGGAAGTGAATTTATATGTATTATCCAATCCAACGTGGACGGAGTCCGTTTGGAAACTATGACTCTTGGCAAGTATCCAAACATAGTAGGTTCCTGCGGTCGTAAAGTTGATCTTGTAATTCAGTCGGGAACCAGCAGCGAGGCTGGCAGCATCAGTACCTGGTGTGACGGCAATACCATCATCTGGACTAAATTGCATAGCTTTCGTGGACAATCCGTCCACAAGCGACCAGGTATGGCCATTTGTGGTGCCATATACATAGGCATTGGCTGAGTTTGCTGCTGCAGCTTCTGCTTCAACGGCCACGATGGCTGGTGTATTAAAATTAATGGTATAAACCGCAGCTTGTAAGCCTTCCCTGCTTACAATCACCGTGGCCTTTCCTGGTACCGCCGATGCTTGTGTAATCGTAACACTCGCGCCAGGATCATTTGAAGCAGCAGTAACTTGCGGCGGAACCGATCCTGCAGAAACATCTAGAGAATAGGTGTATATACTTGGACTAAACCCATTCACTTGTGTATCGTTTACCTGGAGTGACTTCAAATTCGTATCAAAATTTGAACCAACCAACTTGTCATCTAATTTGAAATCGTCGAAGTCAACGTAACCACCTGTTGTCTTTGTTGAATAATTGAATAAGGCAAAACGGTAGCCCATAAAATGCGGTAGTGTATATGACATCTGAAGTGTATTTCCTATGGATGCCCAACGCTCACCGTCAAGACTGAAATAGAACTTTGCTTTATCTGTCCTATTCTTAAAGTCCAACTCAGTCCTTAGATATACGGTGTTCTGAGTAAGGGGGACACTTGCTACTTCCACTGCTGACCCTGAACTTCCATTCACCATAACAACGGACTTTGTAGTGCCGGACATTTTAATACCAACAAACCCGTAGTTCTGTTGGAATGCGGCAATTCCTGCATAATCCCCGTCTTTCATATGGCTAACATCGATAGCAATAGTTCCTGAACTTTCCGGTCCGAAGGTTCTTTGTGTAAGCGTATTTCTGGCATCAAGAATACTAGTGCTCGTTCTTCCGGTAGTGAGTCTTAGATACCCTGACCGATTGGTAAGAGACCAGAATCTATGATCAGGATTATGGTTCCATTGCCATACGAATGCCAGATTGGATCCATTGTAGTCATTTTCTCCGCCTGCTACCTCTGTATGATAAGCTCCAACTTTCTCTGTTCTCTGATCGAAGTTATCTGATGAAACCCATGATTTTGACAGTACAGCAGGAATCCCTGTATCATTGACATCCCCGAATAGAGGCCATCCATCCTGACTCCAAGTCATCGGCACAAAGTAAGGTATACGTCCTACGGACCCATAATCCTGGAACAACATGCCGTACCATTTTCCGTCAGCCGCTTGAACAATCCCCCCCTGTGCTACACCAGCACTGTTGGAAGTACTACCCGATCTTAAAGCAATCTTTCCTTCATAAGTGCCATCTATTGTATCAGCCCTGTGTACTAATTCAGTACGAATGCTTCCTGATGGCCAGGATATATTGAAAATGTAATATTTACCGTTAATTTTATGAATGTGCGAGCCTTCAGCTCCAAGACCACCGGAGCCTCCGGGAGCGCTCGCATTTTGAATGATTGTTTTATTCATTCCGCCTGCTTTGATCGCTGTGGCATCTGAAGTAAGTTCAATAATCTTAATGGCTCCGCTGCCATATACCAGATATACACGTCCGTCATCATCAAACAGCAATGACATATCATGATAAACGCCACCAGCAAGCTCATACTTCTCCCATGTGCCCTTCTCTATGTCGGTGGTTTGAAAGATATACGTTTTACCCGTATCATTGGAAGCAAATACGACATAAAACTTGCCATTATTGTATCTTATGCTGCTTGCCCATGAGCCTTGCCCGTATATGTTCTGCCCATTCGAAAGCGTTTGTTTATCCGTAGACGCAAGAATATCATACACATAATTGACGATTTCCCAATTTACGAGATCCTTGGACTTCATGATAGGAACACCAGGGTTCACGTGCATGGTAGTACTGGTCATATAATAAGTATCATTTACTCTGATCACATCAATATCCGGTACATCCGCCCATATGATTGGGTTCTTTGCAATCGGTGTATACACATCTGCATAGAAAGTTGTAACACTTTTCCCCTTAAGCGTGGTTCGAAGTGAGCTGCCATTTACAGTGGTATCGCCTAAATTTGCCATATTCTCACTAGACGAAGTTCTATAAGCAGTAAACGATTTTACAGCTTTACCATTTACGTTGAACGTTAATGCAGTGTCAGTGTCGTTGTCATTTATAGCTGTAATAACTAACTTTCCATTGGTAGGGTCTTTATACGCTGTCGTATATACACCCGTTGCTGGGCTTACATCCGAATTGACTCTTTTATAACCCGGCCTGACAAATCTGCTGTATTGACCAAGAGTAAACAATCTTTTATTCAAATCGTAACTTTTGACAGCACCATTATCATCCGTATGAAATGTAATCAGTGCGCCTTTATCTCCAACAGAATTTGCACTGTCTTTTGTGTTATTCCAAAGCCACCAGTAGTTAAACGCATTGACTTCTGCTACCGTCATATCCTTATGGATCATTTTCGCCCAATAAATGCCGTCATTTATGGTTGGATCATTGGGTTCACCTATAGATGCTTCTGTCACCCATAATTTTTTATTATAAAGCTTTGTTTGCGTCAGCCACTTCGCGCCAAGATTGGGGTCCTGCTGATTTACGGCATATTGGTGTACACCAACGATGTCTACGCGATCCCTGCTAGCGGCATCATTCAAGGTTGGAACAGCCAGCTCTTCACTGAAATTTAACCCCTCTGGCATAATAAGCTTCGCCGTCACACCTTTTTGTGCAAAAGTAGGTTTAAGATAGCCCTTTACAAAATTATGAAAATCATCCGCTGTCCAACTGCTAGATTCATAATTCGGCGCCCAGTTTGGCTCATTTTGTATAGATACGGCTGAGATATCGATTCCCTTATTGGTCTTAAATCCAGTCACATAGTCTGCTAGGAAATCAGCATATGCCTGATATTTATCAGTTCTGAGCTTGCCACCGATTTCTCCGTATGTTCCTGTGCTGCCAGTCTTCATAAATGGCGGAGGTGTCCAGGGCGTAGTGAAAAATTTGGTTACGTTATAATCCGTTTTTATTTTATTAAAAATCCAGGTTGTACCATTAATATCCCAATTATTCCAATTCCATGTGCCTGATTCCGATACGATGTCATAAGGAAGCCTGTTTCTTACCATACTAAGTCCTGCGCCATTAGAGGTACTAAAAAGCGCATCCAGTATTTCCTTCTGTGGTGGGTTTGCGAGATTTTGTACAATCCCTGTCGACCAAGCGTTGGATGCACCAAAGCCGTCGATTTCCTGCTTTTCAATATTATAATCAATATTAACCGTTGGGATGGATGCGGCTTGGGTACTCTTATGAAAACTAAGCAGGGATGTTACTATAAGGCTAAGACAGATAGAAGTTATTAAAGCAGCTCTTGATTCAACCCTTTCTTTCTCCATTTTTCTCTTCCCTTCTTTAAAATGACCCTATATAGAGTCTGTAGATGACTGTAGCTGCTTGTGCCCTAGTCGATTTCCCTTTTGGTTCGAAATAGCCCTCTGCCACTCCGTCCATTAAGCCTGCCTTTGTTGCAGCCCAAACAGCATCCTTGGCGTATGTAGAGATTTGATCCACATCAAGGAAATTTGAAGTTGCACCATTGGCTTGTGCAGTCGTAGAACTAATAATCTTGGAAGCCCGATAAATAAGCACCGCCATATCTTCACGACTGATCTGGTCGTTCACACCGAAGCTGCCGTCATCTTTGCCTTGAACGAGGCCGATCTTCTGTGCTGAGGCTATGGAATTGTAGTACCATGCACCCGCGTCAACATCTGTGAAGGCTGCAGTTGCTGAAGAATCTGCTAGATCGAAGAGTTGAATCAGCATCTTAACGAACTCTGCTCTTGTTACCTCCCCAGCCGGAATAAAATGGCCCTCACTTCTACCGTTCACTACTTCACGAGCTGCTAAGCCAAGAACACCTTCGTTTGCCCATGTATACCCATTCATGTCACTAAAGGAAACCTGAACATGGTTAGCCGTATACTTGCCGAAGTGTGTTGGTAGAAATCGTACTCTACCTGTATCGGTATTGTATTTGCCATTCCTGACTACTTCCAGTTTGCCATCTTCTGCTATATAGTAGACGACCACCTGATGAGGATTTTCATTAGGTCCCAATTCATAAGGCAACTCTACAATGACACTGTTCTTGATAAAGTTTGTAATTTTGCTGCCATCTAAATTCAGATTAAAATCGTACACAACAGAATTTCCGATTTCCTCTCTTATATCCTGCGAAAGGTTGGCAGGGTCTATTGTCGCAATACTTAATTGCAAATTGGATGTATCCGACAGGGTCCTTGTATCAAGAACAGCTCGATGAATGGAAACCGTAGCAAGCTTAGTCTCCACCCTTAGCGTCTTGACGTCACCCGAATCTGAATGGAGCTGCTGAAGCTGCATCGCCGGCAGATTCAATTGAAGTTCCTTAACGTCAGAGCCTGAGTTGACTTTAATCGTTACCGATCCATCTTTGGAATTTTTGCCCGCTTCAAGAAGAGCTTTTGACTCTACATCAATAGAAGCAACACCATTAGCAGCATTCAACGCGTCAATTAGCAAAATAGATGTACCTGAGGTACTCGGCGTTGACGAAGTTTCCCTCTGTTGGGAGCCGGAATTGGAGCCAGAGTTTGAATGATCACTGACCGATAACGTCATTCCGTTACCCATCTTCCCATTCATTTTTTCTAACTGACTATTGACTGTGGTCAAAGAACTTAAGGAAACGGAAGCTGCCCCTGCCTTGGAAGCTTTAAACGAAAGCGTAAATAAATCCTTATCCCCTCTTAGCCCATCCTTGTTTCCTGTTAACGTAAAAACCAGCAATATTTTGTTCCCTTGTACTTTAGGTTCAAGCACGTATGCTTGATTACTCAGGCTGCTTGTGTATCCCGTATACGCCAGTTGCTGTTCATCATACGTTAATTCCATCTCGGCAGCATATAAGTCTGTAAGGGTTTCACCTGCAACGACAATCGTTACGTTGTTTCCTAACTCGACACTTGTAGCCGAAGAGCGCAATACAACTTCATCTGTTGTTTGCGCTGCCACCGTCAAAGGGAGTAGCGTGGCAATGAACATCATAGCTAGGAAGAAAAATTGGAATTTGTGTTTCATGTTCACGATCCCTCATTATAAGAAACGAGCGATGGGAGACAAGCGTCTCCTATCGCTCGTTTCTTGGATTTAGTAATTTTTAGCGATCACGATCTACTACGCATATGCGGGTCACTTATTGAAGTATCTTGGATGCCACATACGCAAGATCAAAAATATCAATCTTATTATCGTTGTTCATATCAGCATTCTTCGCTTTTGTCCATTCTGTGCTGTTGGAATCCTTACCGTAATAATAAGCTACTATGGCAAGGTCGCCTACATCGATGCTTCCATCATTATTGAGGTCTGCAGATTTAATTACGGCTGCCTTGAAGGCAGCAACTGCACTGCCAAGTAGCGTTACGCTATTATCAACCTGGGACTGTGTCGCACTTGCGCTATCTCTTACGGCTTTTGCTGCAGTGAGTTCTGCACCGATTGCATCCTTAGCTGCCTGCGGGTATTGACCGGCCGCTGTACCAACGACTGCTGTGTCATACAGACTCTGTGCACTCGCAATAGCTGTTGTCAAAGCTGTCTTATCAACAACCACTACAATGGCGCCTACTGAAATGCTCTTACTGCCAAGAGCCGCCTCAATCACGGTTCCTTCCGGAGCCACACCAAACTTTGCCTGTGTAGCTGCAATCGTTCCGTTGGTATTCTGAACACCGGTTTTTACCTTGAAGGTTAGATTCAGCACCGGTGTACTGGCTCCAGATATCCCAACTCCGGTACTGGCGGTTATGAGTCTAACTTTTCCGGCGGTAGCTTTGTCCTCTGTCACGATCTGGATGTTGTTATTGGCCCCTGCCGCGCTCACATAGTCAAATACGTTGGAGTCATAAGACAAGGTGATGTCCTGGGCATAAACACTTTGTGTCACGTTGTCCGCACTAACGGCCACTGTAAAGCTGCTTCCAGGCTGCACGCTGCTGTCTGCTGAAATGGCAGCTGTAGGTACAAGCAGTTGCGGCCAAACAGGATCTGTCGTTGCATTGCTTGTGGTTAGATAGATTCTGTCAATTGCAAGTCCATCTTCCCTTCCCCAGAAGTTCAATTCATGCACGCCAGCGGTAACATTCAAAGTAGCTCCGCCAAACATTCCGCCACTAGTACCACTGATATTAGCCCATTTATACTGACCACCGCTAACACCTTCAATACCATTAGTCGTGAATTTATATTGATTATCTAATCCAACGTGGACGGAGTCCGAATCGTAACCAAGCGTCTTGACAAGAATCCAAACATTGTAGGTTCCTGCAGTCGTAAAATTGATTTTATACCCTAGTCTCGAATTGGCAGCGAGAGAGGTTGCATCCGTACCTGACGCAGTAAACCCATTATTAGGCCCAAAAAGCATAGCTTTCGTGGTCTGTCCGTCAACAAGCGACCAGGTATGACCACTTATGGTGCCATTTACATAGGCATTGGCTGTGTTTTCTGCTGCTGTCTCGGCCTCTATGGCCACTACGGCAGGGGTATTGACAAGCACACTAATTTGCGATGTTGCGGCAGCGCCTAATGCTCCCTTAAAACTTACAGTAACATTGGCTGTTCCGCTTGCTTTAGCCGTTATTGTACCGCCCACAACTTCTGCAACAGCAGGACTTGGATTGGTATACGTTGCTATTTTTGTTACATCTTCCGTGTGTCCGTCAACATATTCTGCGGTTACTTTAAATGTTGCAGTTTTGCCAGAATCCAGCGTAACTGAACCATTGTCAATGGTAATCTTCTTCACCGTCAGTTCGCTGTTCAAGTCTTTTACAAGCATATGAAGTGTATCTGTTTTTCCGCCATAGCTTACGTCAATGCTTGTGGAGCCATAGCCCACCCCAGTGACAACTCCTTTGTTTACGCTTACAATACTGCTTTGTGCCGATGTTGCAACGACGACCTGAGCAGTAACATCTGCACTTGTTCCATCGGCATATATGGCGGAAACCTTCATGTTAGCCTGATTGGTTCCGGAAACAATATCAATCTTTTGTTTATCAATGGATGCGTTGATTGCAACTAGATCATGAGCAGCTGTCTTTTGCTCGAATTGCCAAGAATCTACCTTGAAGAGATTGCCTGCTGATGCTCCCGTGTATACCATATATACATTATGGACTCCTGCAGCACCAGAAACACTTGTTGTTTTTGTCTGCCAAACATTGTCTCCGCCTGTGTTGGAAATTGGAAGTGTCCCGATTAATGTGCCAGCAGCACTGTCAAGATGAAGTTCAATGTTTCCGCCGCTCGAACCACTCGCAACATTAGCTTTAAATGTTCCGGCGCCTGTAGATCCAAAATCAACTTTGGATACCGCAGTCCAGTCCCCATCATTGATATCGCTGACAGCGAGGTTTATACTGCTTACCATGCCTCCTGGCTGGGTAGTGGTTTCAGTGGATATTCCTCCGTTCCAACCAATCGTTTCAGCCTCAACCCTTGTATAAGGATTCAAATTTTTCAGCTGTGGAACACCTGCATAATCGCCAGTAATATTCTGGATAACTCCGTCTGCACCAAAACTTACTTTATTGATATGTGTGTTACGATATCCATGCGGTTGCCCACCCATTTGTGGATACATACCACTTTCTGCCATAGCCTTAGCAACGGTCTGAGCATGGTAGGTGACATACCACTGGCCGTTGAATTCAAAAATCGCATGGTGGTTGTTACCTCCAACACCAAAGAAAGTAGCAGGGTTTGGCAGTATTGTTTTGACGAAGGTAAATGGCCCCATCGGGTTGTCGCTTACCATATAACCAATAGCCCCTGTAGGTATATCCGACGGATGTCCACTAGAGAAGTTAGTGCAATAGGAGTAATAGTATTTCCCATTGTATTTGTGGATACCTGAATCCTCAAACAACCATGGCGGATTGATGCGACCCAGAGTTCCGCCACTAGCAGTCAGATCCAAACTGATCATATCCGCCCCAAGCTTTGCAACACGTGCGGTTCCCGGGTCAGCATCTTTCCCCGTGGGAATACCGCCGCCGAAATACAAGTAACCGCTTCCATCATCGTCAATCAGTACCGCTGGGTCAAACAGCCACGTGACATCACTAGCCCCTGGAGTACTTCTACTTACCAATTGTTTGCCAATTGGATCTGTAAATGGGCCGATCGGACTATCCGCTGTGAGTACACCAATGCCGCTTCCATTATCCGCAAAATAAAGGAAGAACTTCTCCTTGCCATCTATCGTTTTATGTGCAGCCGCCGGCGCCCAGGAGTTGTTGGCCCATTTTGCCACACCTTGCGCCCCTGCTGCAAGGATTTCCCCATGGTCTGTCCAGTTCACCATATCATCGGACGAAACAACCGTAATTTTATTAATCTTACCGTATCCGTTATCCTTCACTGTCCCGTCAGCATTGTACTCCAATACATCATTGGTCATGTAGACATAAACTCTGCCGTTATAAACCATGGCATAGGGATCGGCACCAAACTTTTGCGTAAATAGCGGATTGTTATTACCCGGTGTTTTAGCCAGCGCTGGAGTGAGCGTCGAAGCAGCTGCCTGCTTCTCCATAACTGGGCTTAATGTGAATGCAAGAGTTAAAGCCATCGTCATTCCTAGCATTTTCTTCAATTTCTTCATAGAGCAACCTCCGATTTATTATTTGAATTTTCAATTAATTATAGATTTGACTCAACTCCGGAAGCCGCCATCTTTAATCTACATGTTCAATACCCTGTGTATAATAACCGCTGCTTCTGCTCTTATCGCTGTATCATTTGGCTTGATCATGCCATTGTAGCCCTGAATGATTCCTTTCTTGAATAATTGAGCCAAGGGGCCTGCTGCATAAGAAGCTACCTCACTCGAATCACTAAAGTTGGTTAAGTCTGAAACTGACTCATCCAGCATTTTTCCAGCTATTTTCATTGCTCGTGCAGCCACCACCATCATATCCTGTCTGGATATGCTTAGCCTCGGCTCGAACTGGCTGTCGCCCGTTCCCTGAGCAATGCCAAGTTTCCTGGCTACCCCTACCTCATGGTAATAATAGTCGGACGGTTCTACATCATTGAAATTGCCATCTACTTCAGAATTAAGATGTAGAGCTCTGACCAGCAAGCAAATGAAGTCTGCCCTGGTAATATTGTCCCCCGGGCTAAAGGTAGTGGCCGACGTTCCTTTGATGATTCCCGCAGATGCTAGCGCTTCTATCTCCGTATTTGCCCACTCATAGCCTTGGAGATCGACGAAGGCAGTTCCATAACTGTATACAGTTGCTGCAAGACTCGAATCCAGAGCCTTCACGGATACCAGCTTTATATTGGCATTGCCCTGGGCCTTCCCTTTGAAGTTGATGGTACTCAAGGCTAATTTCCCTTGAACTCCGGCCTTCTTCCCAACCTGTGTAAAGGCTATCGTCATTTTCCCGTTATCCACCTTGGGCGGTATGTAAAAACCCTCCAGCTTCGACTCCCCTTTAACCAACTCAACGATCTCAGGATCGAATGTAATCTGTACTTCATAAGCATAAAGGTCTTTCAAGTTGTTTCCATTCACCGTGACTTCCAGCTCTTGATCAAGTAAAGCGCTTTCAACGCTTTTACTCAGCGTGAAGACGGCATCCCCTTCTGCATATCCTGCTCGGGGGAAGCAAGCAGCTATCATCACTGCAATTACATATAATACGAAAGTTAATTTCCCTTTTCTCATGTTAATCTCCTTAGCATGCATAATATCCCATCCCCGGACCCACATATTGCGGCATTCAGTACCCACACATTTGAACTACCATCATCAGTTTTGAAAAGTTATCTGTTTGCATATTTGTTTACACTCCTTTCAGTCATTTGTAATTATCCAATTTACTGTACTGTGATAATTACTGTGTGATTAGTTTAACTTAAACGCAAGCACTTCAGAATGTAATTTCTTATTAGAAAAGTGAAGATTTCTATGAATTGACTCCCTACATTCTCCCCCGTATTTGATCGTTGAAAAGTATACTTTTACTGTAAAATAACAACACAAAACTTACTAAACGGTATCCAGAAGCCTCTGCAATTTAGGGATTTGCTTAAGAAGACAACTTCATGAAATATAAAAAAATCGAGTCCAGAGCCGCTAATGCAGCCCTGACCTCGACTTTTTTCTTAAACTATGCTTTCTGAACGTTCCGCTGCTTAAGGTTTCACTTGAACCTTGTCTTCATACTTGTTCATTAATCTGTAGACAACGACTGCCACTTCGGCTCTTGTTGTCATGCCTTGCGGGTTGATCATGCCTTCTGCACTGCCTGTAATAATACCTTCCTGAATCAGGGCAGTTACCGCTTCTACCGCGTAATCGGAGATGTCTGCAGAATCAGTGTAGCTGCTCAAGCCAGATCCTGTGCTCCCTGTTTGCCATTTGCCGGCAGCTTTCAGCGCGCGTATGACAAGCACCATCATATCCTGTCTTGATATTTCCTTTCGTGGATGAAATGTTCCCTCTCCTGTTCCCGTTGCAATGCCCAATTCTTTGGCGATGCCCAAAGCTTCATAGAAATAATCGTCTTGGTTAATATCCTCGAAGTTACTGCTGACATTCGCTTTAAGACCGAGCGCTCGCACAAGCAGCGCAACAAAATCTGCTCTTGTCATATTTTTTCCTGGCTCAAAGGTTTGGTCGGTCATGCCGTTAATGATACCTTGCTTCGCCAATGCCTCGATAGCTGTCTCAGCCCATGTATGGCTGCTGATATCTGTAAACTTCTTCGCAAGTGTTTCTGTAGGCTCAGTTGGATTCGTTGGCTTGGTTCCAGGCTGAGTTGGCGTGCTTGTTGTTGGATCCTTAGTTGGCGTAGTTCCTGGATTCGTAATCGTACCGCTCCCATTTTCCGTAGACGGGCTATCATTGTCGCTATTACGGTACCCCGTTACTTGGATCACTGCTGTTTTACCGTTAAAGCTGACAGTTATAATAGCTGTCCCACTGCTAATAGCCTGAACGACCCCGTTCACGTTCACTGTGACAATAGAAGGATTCGACGTTTCGTAAGTTGCCTGATGGGTGACATCCACTTGCGTTCCGTCACTATAATTCGCTTTTACTGCTGTCGAATGAAGTTCTCCTAGCTTCAATGAATAGTTAGCAGCATCCAATACAATCCCTGTCAACTCCACAGCAGGTCTGCCATTCACGTTGACAACATACTGCGCCATGTAACTGCCATCGGCTGTCGTTGCTGTAATCGTTGCCGTGCCCGCTGCTATCGCAGTTATGATTACATTTGTTTTTCCTGTTGCCGTGTCGTAAACCGCGCTGGACACCGTTGCTGCGCTTCCGGTTATCGCGAAGTTGACCATTTTGTTCGTCGCATCCAAAGGTACTACCGTTGCTACCAGGGTATCAATGGCACCGATATCCAAATTGGCCGTTTCCTTATTTAATAAGATTGCCTGAGCAGGCACACCCGTTGGCCCATTTACAGTAACCACATATTGCGCTGTATAACCTCCGTCTGCTGTTGTCGCCGTAATTACCGCAGTTCCGCCTGCCACAGCCGTTACGATGACATGCGTGGTACCCGTTGCTGCATCGTAAACTGCGCTTGACACGGTAGCCGCGTTTCCTACAACGGTAAAGATCACGGTTTTATTCGTCGCGCTAACCGGATTCACGGTGGCTATCAGATTGTCTGCAGCGCCGACGCTTAATGTCGCAGACAGTTTGTTCAACGTCACTCCTGTTGCCGGTGCCTCCTGCACAGTGACGTCAAATGTGGCAATAAATCCGCCGTCTTTGGTAGTTGCTGTAACGGTTGCTGTTCCGGCACGAATGCCCTTCAACAAGCCTTCGTTGCTCACAGTCACCTTTTGCTCATCTGTGCTTGACCATACGACACCTTGATTCGCTGCATGAATAGGAGCTATAATTGCCGTTAATTGCTTTTCCTCTCCTTTGGCAATAGCCAGATCGCCGTTGCCCAGCGTCACTCCCGTTACTTTAATGCCAGGATTCGCACTAGCTACAGCCGGAACTTTGGCCGATAGTTGATTATACTCGGATATCGTCACCGGAAGTACGGTTCCATGGCGTGGTTTGGAAGGCAATGAATAGTTTGTAGACAGCGTCCAGTTGCCGGAATTTAGATCTGTTGTTTCAAATGGTTTATACCCGCCTCCACTGAAAAAGTCAATAAACATATACCATTTGTTTTGCCCGTTTGCTTTAAACACCAAAGGCCCTTCACCAACAGATATGGACCCTTTGCCAATCCCTTCTGTAATCAGGGAGTAGTTCCCGAAGATTGAATCGCTGACTTGCTCAAACACCATTTTGCCGTTAGGCGCTGTTGCGGCATTGTAGCTTCTTTCATCTTTGGTAAATCTGTAGATCTTGTTGTTATGCTCAATCATCGTTGTATCGATAACCGAATATCCCGGATTGTAGTACTCTTTAGCATCGGTAAACGTATAAAAGTCTCTTGTTCTCGCATACATGATTCTTTGGTTCGGACTGTCGGATTTGGTGGCATCGCTGAAAATTTTAGAAGCCCAGAACACGACATATTCACCTGTTGTTTTGTCATAAAATGCTTCCGGAGCCCAGGTGCTTCCAGCTAAATCAGGTGACACCTTGACCATCCGCTGCTCGGACCAATTGACCAAATCTGTCGATTCCCAAACCATGATATAGAGGCTGCCCGTCTTCTGGGCTGCGGTCCAGTCATTGTTCCCATAAATTTTTAGATCGGTAGCAATCAAATAGAACTTATCGCCTTCCGGAGAGCGAATAATATACGGATCTCTTAATCCCTTTTCCCCTAGATTGGACGTAATCGACGGATTGCCGCCATTTAATTCCGTCCAGTGGAGAGGATCATTCCCTTGGCTTAAAGCAAAGTGAATTTGCTCGCCATTCGAGTAGCCTTCACCTGCGAAATAAGGGAATACATATCCTTGGTAATCAGGCACAGCAGGCATTTCTTTGACAGTAGCAGCAAATGCCTTCGTTAAAACGGCATCGCGAAGTGTCAAGGTTGCCGTCAGCTTCACGGTTACATCCCCATTACCATGGGCAGGGCGCTTAACTTCCCCTGTGGATGTTACCATATCAGAGCGTTCGGAGCTCCATGTGACAGCCGAGCCGTTGGCTCCCACTATCGGCAAGGTAAGATTGCCCCTTACATCGTCGATGTTATACACGCGCAAAGCTTGTGTATCAGCTCTCAAAAGATCAGAATCTGTTGGATACTTTTTCACAGTTACTACGAAAGACTTGCTGTCTGTTGCCGTTGCTTTCGTTAGATGCGCAGTTAACGTAACTACCTTATCTGCTAAGTAAAAAGCAGGTCTGGTTACTACACCGACAGGACTAATCGTAGTCACGTCACTGGACTCCCACGTAATCACGCTACCGGCTTCGCCTGCTGTCGGCAGTACGAGGTTGCTTGTGACCGCACTCGTATCGCCAAGCTGCAAACTTTCTTTATCCAGCGCGACATAGTAAGCATCAGGCTTCACTGCCAACGCTAGAATTTCGGAAGCGCTCAAAGCCTTCGAATACACTCTAAAGTCCTTCACTTTACCATTCATGTATTTGTCAGCAGAATAGGCAGGACGGCCAATGTAGTTGGCAATTGTCGTTTCCATATCGTTAGGCGTATACGTGAGCGCTGTGTTTTGCGCAACTTGAACTCCGTTTACAAACAAGGTTCCGGTCGTTCCGGTCTGTGTATAAGCAATGTGTTTCCAACTCCCTCTTGGGAAAACCGAGGAGACCGTTGCGCTTTGCTCATTCGAGTAACGTGTCTTCGTAATGACTGATCTGTAGCGTGGTTTGCTATCCTCAAACAAAAAGCTTAAATAATGAGCATTGGCGTCATTTAATGGATCTGTCGAAGAACCAAATGTGTAGACCCAAGCCGGATTGGAAGAGGCTGTATCTACAAAAACATCTGTCGCCACCGTAATGCTGCTCAGTCCGTTAAAAATACCATTCGGCATTTGCACATATCCGCTGCTGCCGTCCAGCTTGACACCGTTGCCGTTTAACCACGTAGCGTCGCCTTTAAGCAATCCTGTCAAGCCGTTTCCGGAAGAGTCGGCAACCTTGCTGCCGGAAATCTCATTCATTTTATACCAAAGCAGCATTCCGTCTGGCACGACATTTACAGCTGCTTGATAAGTTAAAGATTGGTAAACAATCGTAATGATTGCACTGCCTTCGCTAACACCTGTAACAACCCCGGATGCATTCACAGTTGCTACTGCGGAATTCGAGGATGTATAGACAGCCTGCCCAGACACATTCGTAGTTGTTCCATCGTTATTAAATAGGGTCAGTGTCGTCGTATGTGTTTTCGTCATTTGTACGGTATAGGCATTCGCATCCAACCATGCGGAAAGACCGCCTGGTACAGAAGCAATCACGCCTGCCTGGTTCGATATTTTGGATTCGTCTACATTTTGCATAAAAGTCATAACATAATAGTAAGCCTGTCCGCTGGTAAGACCACTATCCGTGAAGCTGGTACTTGTACCGCTGTAGACTTGGGTATAAGCTCCATCAGCCTTCGTTGCTCTGTAAAGCTTATATCCGGTAGCCCCAGTTACAGAGTCCCAGCTTAGCGATGCTGTCGCGCTCGTTTTTCCTGTAAGTATCAGATTCGACAAGTTAGTGGTCTGAACGGTCGTCGTTGAGCTCACGGCATCAGATAATTTAAGCTCCCCGCCAGCATTAATCGACGAAATCTTGTAATAATACGTACTGAGCGAAGCAAGTCCTGTGTCCACGTAGGAGGTACCTGTTGCATTGCTTTTAATCCTCGTATACGTTCCGTTCAAAGCGGAGGATCGGTAAATATGATACCCAGTTGCTCCGGCAACTGCGCTCCATGACAAGGTCGTCGTGGAAGGCGACGGTGTCACCGTAAGATTAGAAGGCACTGCAGGCGCCAGTGTCGTTACATTGACATCATCCATAGAGAATGCTTGCCATTTGTTTCGAAGAGCTAGCTTCCCTTGTGTTAAACTCGTATCTGTTACATCAAACACAAGTGTTTCCACGCCGTTATTGATGATATAGCATTTGATAGAACTGCCTTTTACAATGGTCTTCAAGGTGTACCAAGTGTTGGCAGTCATTGTATAGCTTTTCGTCGAGATCGTTGTTGCGGTTCCGGCAACCTTCTTGGAAAGTGCCAGTGTATTTAACAATTGCATCTGAAAATAGTAGTAGTTGTTTGTATCTTGATAGCGGAAATAAAATCCGGGATACGCTCCTCCCGCTTTCGTGTTGAACCGTGCAACAGCGGTGTAATCCTTCCATGAAGTATCCCCGACACTAATAATTCCTTCGCCGGCATCAGTCTGATTCAAAACCTTATTACTTGCGTTAGTCGGATCTATACCGACTGACCAAGTTCCCGAAGTGACCGTCCAAGTCGGATTAGAGGTGTAGTTGCCATCCTCGAAGTCGTCCTGCACAAGAGGGGTCGAAACCTGCACAGCAACTTGATAGCTTTTCCCTAAATATTGAACGGTTATCACAGCGTCACCCGCATTTACTCCTGTCACCACACCAGTCGAGCTTACCGATGCAACTAGAGGATCGGATGAAGTATACGCCGCCAAGGCTGTTACATTATGCTGATTTCCGTTATTGTCGACGGCCGTTAAGACCGTAGGATGAGTCGTATTCGCATTGATTGTATATGCATAGGAATCCAAATAATTATAGCCATTAGGTGCCGTTACAGTGACGGTTGCTTTCACCGATTCACCAGGCAAATAACCATCGGCTACCGGTACGCCAAAATAGGGAGAACCATCCTCGTGCCAATATATATATTGCACACGCGCCCATCTAGATGCATCGTAGAGTGGTGCATACGAGTTTACTCCTGAATATTGCTGATTTTCACGAGCATGGTAGGAAAGAACCTCCCTTGTTCCGTCCTCGGAGATCGTGAAAGTAGAATGCCCAGGTCCGAACTGTCCGTTGGCAGCGCTGGTCGCCATAACTGGATACGGTGTTTTGATCCATGAGGCTGGGTCAAGCAGATTCGTATTCGGTGAATCCACAGCGGATAACAAACCAATGGCGTACGTGGAATCCGTAGATCCCACCGAGAAAGTCATAAAAATTTTCCCATTTTTCTTCATGACTGACGGCGCTTCTTCCACATTGTCTTTACGCTGCTCCCACGTAAATTCCGGTGAAGATATCGTTACTTGGTTGCTGTCGAGCGTAGTTGGACTTGTCATTTTAGCAATGCGTATGCTGGAATTAACAGATCCAGCTGCGTATTTGTAGGCATAGGCCATGTACATCTCATTATTGTGTTCGAAAACAGTAGCATCCAAATCAAAGGACTCATTATTCATCGCCACTTTGACCGGCGCCCCCCATGCATCGTTCATCGGATCGCTGCCTAAGCACTCGATGACATAAACACGAAGATCAAAGGTTGCGCTTGCTTTACCGGCAGCAAAGTAAACATACCATTTGCCGTTAATATTATGAATCTCTGGCGCCCAGATGTGGTACGATGCGTCACCAGATGTATTTTTATAAAAAATCTGTTTTTCTTCCGCAGTCGCAAGTCCTTGTATGGTCGTAGCTCTTCTTAGCGTAATGCGATCATACTGATTGGCAGCGACATTATTATTGCTCGCGTCCATGTAAGAGCTCGTATAATAGTGGTAGCCATCAGGCCCTTTATAAATATCAGGGTCAGCTCCATTTTTGATCAGTGGATTGCTGTATACTGGCACATCAGAAATCGATGATTGAGGAATCGTCCCCGTAACTGTAAACGTGCCAGGCATGGAGTATGCATTGGAGTCAATCGGCTCCCACTTCACTGTTTTCTGCGCCGTAGCTCCGTCGCTATAGGTAATATCAGCCTTTGCCGGGAGATCAGGTGCTTGATCGGCCGTTGTGCTAACCGCTATTTCTTTAGTTCCTGTTGGAATTTTGGGAGTCCCCAAGCTTGCCAACACCATATTCAGCTCCGATTGGCTGACTGCAATCGCACTTGCCGCAATCGCGCCTGTAGGCTTATTGGTCACATCGGGCGACGTTACCGGATATGCCGAGCCTCCGTAGACCGTCTGAGCTGAAACCGTTATAAAGTCAGCTGTTGTATTGGCATATTTATTCGTTCCATCCGTCCAGTAAATGACGTAATTTCCCGCAGCTGAATCATAGACAGCTTGTGGCTTTTTTGCTGCAAGGCTGGTGCTGTTCAGCAAAAGGGTACGTTCATTCGTATAATGAATGAGATCCGTTGTATCCCATGCAAAAATACTGGCACTGGTTGTTGCGCCCGCACTCGTCGTGTTCGTAGCCAGAAGCACAAACGTCCCATCTTGCTTTCTTAGAATAAAAGGATCACGCATCTGCAGCCCATTAGAAGGCGACGCACCATAGCCAGTATTTTTTTTGAATAGTATGCCGTTGTTGTCATTCAGCGCTGTCCAATTCGTCTGGTCGTAGCTGTACGCAAGATGCAAACTGTCATCCATATACGTCATGCTCGTTCCTGAAGTAGCGCTCGTATAATAGGGCATTACGTAAGCTTCGAAGGGAGCTGCCTCTACCTGTTTAGCTGGCGTACTGGCAAACATGCTGACTAATAATGTTAAAATCATAAAAACCGGAATACCTTTTTTCCTCATTGATAATCGTCCCCCCTTGGAAATTCTATGCTGCATCATTACAACTCCTATAGCAGTAAAGGTCTTTTTTGTAAACACCCACAATGCATACCCATATCATAGAGATTATTGGAGGCTTGTTCAATTGAATAATTCCGTTTTTTACACGAATTTCTTATTAAAAAAAACCTATTTTTGGTTCTTTTATCATTTAAATTCCTGTTAATTCCATGATTATGAAAATATAATTTGCAACTGTATAATTTGCTAGTACAGCCTGAAGCCCCTTCGTCTGTCTTTAATAACTACGAGAAGCGATCTCCTTCTCTGCTGTTACTTGTGTGAATACATTTTCAGGCGTAACAATTCGCTTAGGCAGTGTGCTGCCTTTCAGAACTTCCTTCACCGCTTGAATAAGATTAGGGCCCAGCAACGGATTGCACTCAACGACTAAATTAATTTTACCCTCATTCATCTTCTCGAGCGCTTTCCGAGTTCCATCTACGGTGATGACTACAATATCTTTGCCCGGAACTAACCCGTATTCTTCAATCGCCTCTAGGGCACCGAACGTCATATCATCGTTATGGGAATATAAAACACGAATATCCCTTCCTTTTTCTTTCAGAAATTTCTTCATTACTTCTTTCCCCTTCGCAACGGTGAAATCCGCGTTCTCACTCTTCAAAAATTGTAAATCAGAGCGTGAAGAGATGACGTCACGGAATCCCTTCCCCCGAGCAATGGATGGCGTTGATCCCTCCGTACCTTTTAATTCAACAATGCCTATAGGTTTATTCGATTTGGGAAGTTTATCCAATAAGTACTTCCCTGCTTTCCGACCTTCCTCATAAAAATCAGAACCAATATGTGTCACATACAGCGATGGATCAGTGACATCGACAAGCCGATCAATAATAATGACTGGAATTCCTGCTTGTTTAACTTCTTTTAATATATAGTCCCATCCCGTTTCTACAACAGGGGCAATGGCGATGACATCGACTTTCTGTTTGACAAACTCTCGAATGGCCTCTATTTGCTTCTCCTGCGATTGCTCTGCATTTTGAAAGATAAGTTTAACATCTGACTCGATTGCGGAATTTTTAATGGAGGACGAATTAGCAATACGCCACTCACTCTCTGAACCTAGTTGTGAAAATCCTAAGACGGGTTCCTTACTGATGGGAGTCGCAATGGAAACAACATGACTATCTTCCTCCACATGATTAGCAGACTCCTTTACTTGAACTTGCTCGCAACCAAAGAACAGCAATAGAAAGCTCATTGTCATGATAAGTTTCGTAAGCGCAAATAACGTCGTTTTCAGTTTACTGAAATGCATAAATTTATGTTCCCCCTACAAAATTATTCCGTCTGAAAGTAAGACATTTGTCTCTCTAATTGGCCAGATATCAGTTTCAACCTAGCGGAGAGTTCCAACAATTGATCACCAATTGTTAACTGCGTTGCACAAAGTGAAGCGACTTGCTCTGTTGAAGCTGATGATTGTTGCGATACTGCAGATACTTCGAATATAGCTTGTCCAAGTATCGTTTGTACATCGTTTAATTTATCCAGGGAAACTGTAACATCCGATGAACGAGTTATTAACTGATTCATTTCTACTTGAATTCTCGCAAATAATTTATATACACCATGTACCTCTTGATTCATATCTTGAAAAAAGGGAAGTGTATTTGATATCGCTCCTACTGTGGATTCTACCTCTTGTAATATAATATCCGTAACTTGCCCCACTTCACCTATGGAGGCATTTGATCGTTCTGCTAGCTGACGTATTTCGTTCGAAATGACTGTGAAACTTGCACCTGCGGCTCCCGCTCTAGTTGCCTCTATCGATGCATTTAGCGACAATACTTTCGTGGAGTTTGCAATCTCTTTCAATAATTTCAAAATGGAGCGAACGGAACTTGCCGATTCCTGAAGACTGGTAACTTTCCGTGCTACGTTACGAAAGCTTGCTTCGGTATCCTCAGCTTTACGTAAAAGAACAGTTACCGAGCTCCCTCCCGCACTACAAACATGATCTACCTCATACGCTGAACTTGCCATTTTATGTTGAAGCGACAATACATCCGATAAGGACCTACCCATTTGTTCCATACGTGAAGTACTTTCCTCCGCGTTGGAAGCCAAGTCAATCGCGCCATTCGCAATCTGATCTGCAGCTGTATGTATCTCTCTTGCTGACGTTACAGTTACCTCTGCTGCATTGGTCATACGTCGACTAAATTCGGCTACTTCGTTTACACTTTCCCTGGATTTATGGATGAGAACACCGATATTCTCCATCATCTGGTCGTATGCCATTTCTACTTGTCCAATTTCATCCTTTCTCTTATGGACAGATAATCTTCCAGTTAAATTACCGCTGGCTGCGAGCCTCATAAACCGCATCATGTGTGATAAGGGCTTACCCACCATAAATACAATCCAAAATCCAATCATCAATGCGAGGAAAATGTTCAACCCAATAAATAAATAAGTCATATTTTGAATTTTACTAACAGAATGGGTTAACTCACCTAACGGTGCAATCGCTATGAAGGTCCAATTACTGACTGCAGATTGGCGATAAGCAAGCAATTTATTCAACCCGCTGGTGCTTTTATCTATGAAACTACCTGAAGCTGTTGAATTCGCAGGTAAAGAAACATCATGAAGGTTCGACACCCTGTTATTGCTCAAGATCATCTTACCAGTTTGCGTTGTAATAAGGGTTTCAGCACCTTCACTAAGTTTAAAGCCGTCTACCATCGATTGTAAAACGTTAACTTCTATTTGAACAAGTAAGATGAAATCATCGGAGCCAACATTATTTTTCCCTAGCAATCTCCCATAAGCAAAGAGGGGTTTGGGCGAATCGCCTAAATACCCTTTTTCTTCAATGGGCATCCAGACAGGCTTACCGTTCGCACTACGAATAGTTTGAATCCAATTAGCCGTTCTTAGCTCTGGATTCAACCCTTCTCGTTCCGTACTAATGATTTCAAGTGAATTTTGAATGGGTACGAGTGTGATATCCCGAATACTCTGATCAGATAACGCTAACTGATCGAATAGATCTCTCATTTCGGAAGTTCTTCGTTGAAGCTCAGCCTTACCTATCCCTGCATTAGAAATTTGAAATAAATTTTTAGCAAAAGTGCTATCACTTATAAGTTGATTCGATAGATCTACGTAAAACTGTTGCTTCATATCTAATTTTTCACCAGCAGTTGTGACTAAATCCTGTGAGCTTTTTTTCATTAGATCTATGATTGCGTTTTCAGCAATATTTGAAGAAAATACACCCATACCTGCAACAGAGATGCCTAGGGAACAAAAAAAGATGAGGAATAATTTTGTGCCTATAGATCGACTTGGCAGTTGAAAGAGCATACGCACCATGATTTTTAATTTTTGCATGTAAGTTCCTCCGAGTAATTGCATTTACATAGATATCAGGTTAAAACGAACAAAAAAAGAGCATTACTCGACAAAACTTGTCAATTAATGCCCTTCCCTCAACTTTTATCTACGTTGCGCCCAGCTTCGTTGACTAAGTAAACGTTGTAAGATAATAAACATAAACAATAAAACGCCAATCACAATCTTCGTCCACCAGGAACTTAAAGTTCCTTCAAAGCTAATAATCGTTTGAATGACACCTTGAATCATAACACCGAAGAAAGTTCCTACAATGTATCCAACGCCTCCTGTGAGAAGTGTGCCACCAATGACAACCGCTGCGATCGCATCCAATTCCATCCCCATTGCGTGCAAGCCATAGCCGGAAAGCATGTAGAAGGTAAAGACCACACCCGCTAGAGCAGAGCAGAAACCACTGAAAGCATAAATTAACATTTTGGTACGTCCGACGGGTAATCCCATCAATAAGGAAGATTGCTCACTTCCACCTAATGCATACGTATTTCTGCCAAAACGCGTGTAATGTGCAATATAAAAGCCTAGAAACACAACCAATATGGCAATAATAACACTAATGGAAGCAAAGTTACCACCTGGTAATCTTATCTTCGTTTGAGCCACACTTGTATAGAAGGCATTATCGATCGTAATTGTATTAATGCTAATGATGTAACACAATCCCCTTGCAAGGAACATCCCTGATAGTGTCACGATGAAGGGTTCAATCTTGAAATAATGAATGATGGCCCCCATTCCCCAACCAAATAAAGCTCCTATTAACAATACCATTGGTATGACAAGGGCAGGCGGCCAACCGGCTTGGACTAAACTAGCTGAGATCATCGTGGTTAAAGCAATGACTGAGCCGACCGATAAATCAATGCCTCCAGATACGATAACAAATGTCATTCCAACGGCAGTTATTAATAAAAAAGCATTATCGATCAGTAGATTCATCAGCACTTGTAAGGAAAAGAATCCTGTATAACGAAAAGAACCGATAGCGAACATGAGAATGAATAATCCAATGGTCACTAGAATGGGAATATGCTGTTTCTTAAGCATGCTGTTTGACCTCCCTCTCCGCAGGATAATGGCGCTTTTTCCAGCGGAAGGCAATTGATTTCCGGAAAGACTCCGATTGAATTAAACAAACAATTAGAACTACGAAAGCTTTCACAACCAGTGTTATTTCTGGCGGTACACCAATCATATAAATCGTCGTAGTCAGCGTCTGAATGATCAACGCTCCAACTAATGTTCCTGCTAGGTAAAAGCGTCCGCCTGTTAGTGCTGTTCCGCCAATAACTACAGCTAGGATCGCATCTAGTTCGTACCATAAACCAGCATTATTTCCATCCGCGCTTGATACATTCGAGCTTAGAATCAGACCCGCGATTGCGGCGCATAAGCTGCAGAACATGTATACGAAGAACATAACTGTTTTCGATTTCACGCCAGCAAGCTTACTTGCCGTTGGTTTACAACCAACGGATTCAATGAATAAACCGAGTGCAGTTTTTCTAGTTAAGAGATATGCAATGAGGAATACGATAGCCACGATGAATATGGAGAAAGGAAGAGTCAGTAAGGAACCTGCGCCAATGAACTTATAGTGCGGGTTAGAAATGGTAATAATTTGTCCACTCGTAATTAACTGAGACACACCGCGACCAGAAACCATTAAGATTAGCGTCGCGATAATCGGCTGCATGCCAATATTGGCAACAAGGAAACCATTCCACACACCTAGAACAAGGGAAATTAACAACGCTGTCCCTACTGAAATAATGACATTCACTAAGCTGCCATCCCCGTTACTAATCATAAGGCACGCTATGGCTCCGGAAATAGCAACGACTGAACCTACGGAAAGATCCACCCCTTTCGTAGCAGCGATTACTAAGGTCATACCAATGGATACAATCATTAGCGGAGATCCAAAGTTTAAGATATCAATTAGACTGCCGTAAAGATGACCGTCCCTCATTTTTATCGCAAAGAAGTCAGGAGAGTAGATAAAGTTAAATACTAATAATGCGCCTAAAAAAATTAGTGGCCAAAACAAATGATGCTTCACCATGTCTATCAACCTCCCGCAATTGCCTTCATGACATTTTTCTGACTGATCTCATCGCCAACCATCTCTTTCACCTTGTGACGATCTCGCAGCACGACGATTTTATGACTGACACGTAAAACTTCCTCGAGTTCAGATGAAATAAATAGAACTGACATCCCTTTTTGCGCTAAAGATAACACTAATTTCTGAATTTCAGCTTTGGCGCCAATATCAATTCCTCGAGTCGGTTCATCTAAAATCAATAAACTAGGATCCGTGAGCAACCAGCGAGCTAGCAATACCTTTTGTTGATTCCCGCCGCTTAAGTTCTTAATTAGATGTTCTGGGTTAGGTGGATTAATGTTTAATGCGCGAATATATTCATCTGCCATTTCGTCTTGACGTTTTCTTGAGATGGTTTTAAACCACCCTTGTGACGCCTGAAGGGCTAAAATGATATTTTCTCGAACAGTTAAATCATCGATAATACCTTCCAATTTACGATTTTCGGAACAAAATGCGATGCCTTGATCAATCGCTTGTCTTGGTGAATGAATCGCATCACTTGAACCAGCAATTGTCATTTCACCAGAATCGGCCTTATCTGCAGCAAAAAATAATCTAGCTAATTCAGTTCTTCCAGAACCTAATAAGCCCGCTAAACCCACAATTTCTCCTTTATGAATCGTGAGATCAACAGGCTCAATGGAACCTTTCTTCCCAAAATCAGTTGCTTGGATTAAAACTTCATTATGAACTTGAGCAGTTGCATCACCTTTAGGCAACTCTTCTAGCAGCTCAAGGTCTTTCCCAATCATCTTGGAAACCAGCTCTATACGAGGAAGCTCTGCAGCTAAATATTCCCCAATAAATTCTCCATTTCGGAGTATGGTTATTCGATCTGAAATGTCGTAAACCTGATCCAAGAAATGAGTGACAAATAGAATCGCAAGCCCTTCATTTTTCAATCTGGTCATGACAGCAAATAATTGTACAACCTCGCCCCTATCTAAACTGGAGGTTGGTTCGTCTAGAATTAACACTTTGGCCGAAATACTTAAAGCTCTGGCAATCGCTACAAGCTGTTGAACAGCTACAGAATACACATGCAAAGGTTGCGTAACGTCGATTTCAAGATTCATTCTCTTCTTCAGTAATTGTGCAGCATCTTCATTCATTTTTTTCCATAAAATGCGACCGAAACGACGTGGTTCACGTCCAATATAAATATTTTCAGCTACGGACAAGTTTGAACAGAGGTTAACCTCTTGGTAAACCGTACTAATACCTGCATTTTGCGCATCAAGCGGGCTAAGAATTCGAACTGGCTGATTATCCATCTCAACGACACCTTGATCGATGGAGTGAACACCTGTAAGTACTTTAATTAGAGTAGATTTCCCCGCCCCATTTTCACCCATCAATGCATGAACTTCGCCAGGGAACAATCTGAAATTAACATTCGTTAACGCCTTAACACCGGGAAACTGCTTATGAATTCCGGTCATCTGCAATACCGGACCACCTTGTTTCATCATGCCACTCCTCTCCTATATGAACGAGAGCTGCTCCATGCAAACAAGATGGAGCAGTTCTGCCCTTTTATTTATGCTAAATAGGTTGTAGACAATCTCTTAGTACTGACGGTTCGGCAATTCACGTTTCGCATCTTCGGAAGTAAATACGCCTTCTTTTGTAACAATTCGTTTCGGAAGTTCTTTACCGCTCAGTACATCTTTAGCTGCTTGCATCAGTTGCCCACCAAGGAGTGGGTTACATTCTACGATGAAGTTAATTTTCCCTTCGCTTGCCGCTACGAAGCCGTCTTTCACACCATCAACTGAGATAATGATGATATCTTTACCTGGTTTAAGACCTGCTTCTTCAATCGCTTGAATTGCGCCAAGTGCCATATCATCGTTATGTGCGTAGAGAACATTAATGTTCTTATTAGCTTTCAAGAATGCCTGCATAACCTCTTTACCTTTGGCACGTGTAAAATCACCCGTTTGTGAAGCAATGATTTTAAGGTTTGGATTTGATTTAATAATTTCACCAAATCCAGCTTTACGATCATTTGCAGGAGCAGATCCTGTAGTTCCTTGAAGCTCTACGATATTAACTGTTTCTTTCGCATCTTTATATTTGTCAACCAACCATTTTCCTGCGCTACGGCCTTCTTCCACGAAATCCGAACCAATGAATGTTTTGTAAAGCGAAGTATCCTTCGAATCTACAGCTCTATCTGTTAAGATAACAGGAATGCCAGCATCTTTTGCTTCTTTCAATACTGTGTCCCAACCGGATTCAACAACCGGTGAGAACGCGATCACATCAACTTTTTGTTGAATATATGTTCGAATAGATTTAATTTGATTTTCTTGTTTTTGTTGTGCATCGGAGAATTTCAATTCAATTCCAGCTTCTTTAGCAGAATCTTGAACGGATTTCGTATTCGCTGAACGCCATCCACTCTCAGCACCTACTTGAGCAAAACCCATTGTGATTTTCTTGTCAGCTTTAGCTGTAGCTGCTGCTGCTGTGCTTGGGCTTACAGTCGCTGCCGCACTAGTGCTGCTCGCTGTCTTACTATCTCCTGAATTACCACACGCTGCTGTGAACATCATCATTGCTGAAGCTACTAAAACTACCCCTAGAGACTTTTTCATTTATTTTTCCTCCCTTATTCACCTGTTTGTTTCGGTGTAGCTAAATTATAGGATACGAATTGTGGGAGGGTATACGGAGTTTCATTGACACTTCTTATAAATTATTATTCATTTTTTGATCAACCCGATTTAAAACTTAAATTTTCTATGCCAAAAGTGTAGTTTTTTGTTTCATGATTGCGTTTTCAAAACAATTGATTCATAATTTATACTAAGAATTTGACAAATCGGAACCAATGAAAGGTTATCTTACTATGGGCTTATATCGGAAAATAACTTCTAGCCTTCGAGCCAAACTTTTAACAATGTTTGTTATACTCACATGTCTTCCATTAATTGTTGTTGGTCTCATTTCATATAATAAATCTTACAATACCGTATTTAATAACAGCAAAGCCGCGACGATGATGCTTGCTACACAACTCGCGACAGACATGGATAATGTATTCACAGATACAAAGAAACTCCTCGAACTCGAGAAAAACCCAAATGTTTTGCACTTTTTATTTTCACAAACAGATTCGAATTTAGATGCACGAGAAATTTTACAAACCATGTCCTCTTATAGACAGACATATCAATATGATAGTGTGCTGAACATAACGATGATTAATCTGTATGGCCGGGGGATAAGTGAGAGGAAGGGTGTGTTTCAACTTAATAAAAACGCATTGCGTAATCCGCATTTTGAATATCTGATTCAGAATCCTGAGGCTGTTTTGAATATACCGCCAGATGATTCAGCTTCATTAGATCCATTGGACGGATTCCTATACAAAAATCATAATATTATCTCGATTGTTTCCACAGTTAAACAGCGGGTTACCCACGAAGTCATCGGATTCATTATTATCGATGTTGATGACAGTATCGTGAAACAGTTTTGTGACAACGTCATTATAGGACAAAGCGGCTTTTTCTATGTCGCAGACAACAAAGGAAATTCCATTTTCTTACCATCTAAAGCCGCTCACAATACGAAGTGGACTCAGAATAAAACGATTTCGTCTATTATCGAAAACAAAAACAAAGAATATGTTGATTCTTCTGAAGGTAAACCAGAATTTATTGTGACATCCCCTTCCATGTCCACGGGTTGGAATATCGTTGGTGTGGTACCACTGCAAGAAATCGTTGAGGAAGCCAATTCCATTCGTCAGCTCATCATCATTAGCGTTATGCTCAGCATCATTTTTGCTATAACCTTGCATTTCTTTGTCACTAATCGCTTGACTCGACCGGTTCGAATACTCAAAAATAAAATGCAACTCGCTGCATCTGGCTTTCTTGAAGCTAAAGTTGTCCTGGCTGGTACGGATGAAATTTCAGATTTGGGAAACAGCTTCAATATTATGCTCGGGAAAATTCGGATGTTGCTTGACCAGAGTATTAATGAACAGCAAGAAATCAAAAAATCGGAGCTCAGAGCTTTACAGGCACAAATTAACCCGCATTTTTTATACAATACATTGGATTCCATTCTATGGCTGGCGCAATCTGAAAAAAAAGATCAAGTCGTCCAGATGGTCATGGCTTTATCCAAACTGTTTCGTATTAGCTTAAGCAAAGGAAAGGATTCGATCACATTTGAGAAAGAAATTGAGCATCTTCAGAGCTATTTAACCATTCAACAGATGCGATATCGCGATATTTTAGATTATGAAATTGCCATAGATTCAAGCTTATATTCCTTACTTATCCTCAAAATGACATTACAACCGATTGTTGAAAATGCCCTTTATCATGGGCTTAAAAACAAGCGTGGCAAAGGATTAATTCGAATTACTGCAAGGATTGAGGATGAAGATAATTTTCTTATTGTGATAGAGGATAATGGTAAGGGCATTTCTGAAGATCGGCTTGGGCAGCTGCGCAAAGATTTAATGGAACCACATACGCCCAAGGAAACTGGGAATGAAGTATCCGGAGGGTTCGGATTGCACAATGTTCATCGGCGGATTTGCTTATATTATGGAGAATCTTACGGCGTACAAATAGACAGCATTGAAAGTGAAGGAACCATTGTTAGCATTCGAATACCGTGTGATTGGGGATGATGTTGCGTGAAAAAAATACTGCTTGTCGATGATGAAATATTAATTAGGGAAATCATTCGTGATAGTATTGATTGGGAAAAGGAAGGGTTTATTTACAGTGGCGATGCTTCAGATGGAGAGGTCGCACTTCCTATTATTGAAAGAGTCCAGCCGGACATCTTAATTACGGATATTTTAATGCCTTTCATGAACGGTCTTGAGCTGAGCAGCATTATGAGCAAACAGTTTCCGGATATGAAGATTATTATTATTAGCGGCCATGCCGAGTTTGAGTATGCGAGATCAGCTATGCAAATTGGTGTGCAAGAATACTGCTTAAAACCAATTAGTCCTGCTGAGCTCCTGAAGGTGCTCCATAAAGTCAGCGCTGAAATTGACAAAGAACGAGAAATAAAAATGCAACTCCAACTACTTAAAGCGAAAGAACATGAAAGTAATACAATTTCACAAGACAAGCTCTTGAATGATCTATGTAGTGGTTTCATGACCACTTCAGAAGTGATGCATCATAGTGCCTCCATTCAATTGAACATTATAGCTCATTATTACATAGTTACCGTACTAGATTTACGTGAAGCAGAAGCAGACAAGCATGAAGAGATGAATGTTATGCATGACAATGAGCGCTTACTTTTGGACAAATGCAAAATACTAAAGGAGAACTACAAACAGTTGATGTTTCAGCGCAGCCGCTCTGAAAGTGTTTGGATTATTAAAGGCGATACCTTAGAGAATTTAAAGCTCGAATTACAACTATTTCAGGATTTGCAAAAAGCAATCTCAGAAGAAGCCCATTCACTCCCTGTCTCTATTGGCATTGGTAGTGTACAAGATCGTCTTCAAAAAGTACATATATCCTTTCTTGATGCCATGGAAGATGTTCATTGGAGAAGGTTATCCCGTCAAAATCGGAATGTGCTAAGTGAGATGAAGACAGCCACCTTAGATCCCACTCTTTTTTTAGATCGCGGTGCTTTTATGGATTTTTTGAAAATTGGGTCACACAACAAATTAAGTTCATTTGTCGCAGATTATGCCGCTGCGTTAGTCGATATCAATTGGCATACATCTTCAATCGGTTTCTACATTTTAAATGATGTGACCATCGAAGCTTTTCGTTCGAATAAAGATATGTATCGCCACCTTACAGAGCCTGAAAAGGCGCTTCAACAATTCCAGCAAATGATAGGTAAAATCCGTACTTGGGAGGAAACCTGTTCCTATTTAATCCATTTAATTGAACAGTTTTGGACGTGGCGTTCTCGTATTTACGATAAATATAGCGATATGATTGCAAAAGTTAAAGAATACATCCAATTGAATTTTGAAAAAGATAACTTCTCTTTACAAGATTCAGCCGAGTATGTAAATTTGAGTCCAAACTACTTGAGCCGAGTATTCAGTCAGGAAACAAGCCAAACCTTTATTGAATATTTAACACAAGTCCGTATTCGAAAAGCGATGGATCTGCTTAAGAGTACATCAGCAAAATCTTATGAAATCGCTTTTTTAGTTGGCTATAATGACCCCCATTATTTTTCAAATTTGTTCAAACGATTAACAGGATTGACACCAAAAGAATTCAGAAAAAATGGGACTGCCGATGAAGCACTCGATATCCTGAAGGGGGATTCTCTTCATGAGGATGATTAAATGGCTGACGATCGGCTGTATGATGTTGCTAATATTTTCTGGATGTAAGGGATCAATGCCATCCACACCGGAATTATCTTTATCTACGTCAAGCACGCCAAAATCAACGATGTCCAACACAAAACATTCCGATCAACTCATTTTTGGTATCATTTATCCGATGACACACCCTTTCTATGAGATGATTACCGATTCCATAGAAAAAGCAAGCAAACCTTATTCCATTCAATTAATTGTCAAAGCACCTGATGAAATTAATCTGGAACAGCAAATGAGAATGATGGAAACCCTGATTACACAGAAGGTAAATGGAATTGCCATTGATCCAATCGATCCGGTTGCTCTGGCACCTTTAATTAATAAAGCCGTACAATCTGGTATTCCCGTTATTTGTTTCGATTCCGATGTTCCTGACAGTAAACGATATACCTTCATAGGAAGTGATCCGCTGAAAGAAGGTGCTCTCATGGGACAAATTATTGAAAGAAATCTTAAAGGTAGAGGAATGATCATGATTGAGGGGAGCTTATCCAAATCACCTCAAATCATCCACCGACTTGAGGGTTTACTGCAATATCTAAAAAAAAACACGGAAATACAAGTTCTCGAAATGAGATATCATGATGGGGATAACGAAAAAGCAATTGCTGACCTGGAATCAATGATCAATGAGCATCCTCATTTTGACGCACTTGTGCCTTTGGATATTGTTTCCAGTTCGAATGCAATCCTCGTTTGGAAATCCCAAGGATTAAAGCGTTATGCCATAACATTCGGTATGACTCCTGATGTCAAAGAAGCCTTATTAAATGGTCAAATAAACTCCGTGATTTCTGAGAATGAACATCTATGGGGAGAGGAAATAATTAATCAATTACTCGCAGCTTCTAAAAATGCCCCTGCCTCTACATGGGTCGACACTGGTTTTCAAGAAATTAAACAAAGCGAAATGGTTGATGAATATTAACCTGTACAACTTAAAAAACCGAAGAACCAGCCTGTTTTGTTGAATCAACAGGCTGGTTCTTCGGTTACCGCGGCCACTGTAAGGAGAATCCTCATGTTAAGCCGTGAATGGTTAGAAGTGTATTTTTTTCAACAAAAATAAAACACATTTAATTATTAAAAGAGGTATTGACCGCCTCGTTCATATCAGCTCAAGAGTTGTAAATCTTTACTTTTTTTTCTTGAAAAAATTTGAAGAAATAAGTGATATTATACCTATGGCAATCAAAGGAATAGATAATGAAGAGTAAGGCTCAAGTGTATCGATAATGCCTAAATCACGATTAAAAGCAAAACCTAATGCAAATATGAATATACCCATAAATGCAAATATCTTTCCAGTCGTTGTACGATTTTTCATTTCTCAATCACCACCTTTAATAACTTAATACTACTCCATAACTCCGTTTACTAAAAAAGTATGTGCCTGCTTATCGGCCCGCCTCTTCGATTTCCAGGCATGCCATAATAAACGGAGCAGCGCCTTTCGGATCATCGCGCCGGACCGGCTCGCTGATGTAATATTCGAAAGATCCGTCACGGTAAGGGGAATTCCCCAGCCCAGCAACGCTGCAAATACCATTCAAGTGAAGCGAGCCTTCCTCGTCCTTCTCTATATAGCGGTTCAATAATCCTTGATGGCCTATCCTGGCTGCCTCCAGCGCCCAGCCGTCCAGATATCCTTTGTTTGCCCCTTTAGCCAACGCATATACGAACATGGCAGAAGCGGAGGCTTCCAAATAGTTGCCGGGACGGCCGCCTTGATCCATCACTTGAAACCAAAGTCCGCTATCGCTGTCCTGAAACCGAGCAATGGCTTTGGACAACCTGTAAAATATCCCTATGATCTGGCCTCGCTTCGAATGATTCTCCGGCAAATAATCAAGAACATCCGCAATAGCCATCATATACCATCCTATTGCGCGTCCCCAAAAGTGCCGGGAGCACCCGGTTTCGGGATCGGCCCAGCGTTCCTCTCTGCTTTCGTCCCAACCGTGATACAGCAAACCTGCCCTCGGATTACGGGAGACACGCTCCATTAGCAAAATTTCGTTCGAGATATCGTCATACCACTCGGATTCATGAAACTTTTGCGCGTATTGAGCTAGGAACGGAGCCGTCATATACACGCCATCAAGCCACATCTGGAACGGATAAATCTTTTTATGCCACAGTCCTCCCTCGCTTGTGCGGGGATGCCCCTTCAATTGGGTCACTAACCGTTCGATCGCCTTGCGGTATTTCTCCCTGCCTGTAAGTTCGTGCAGAACAAATAGCGCCTTCCCTTGATTAATCATATCCACATTGTATTCATTCAGCGAATACGTACTGATGCTGCCGTCTTCCTGAACGAACAAATCCATGTTCTCCTGAATATAGCGGATATAGCGCTCGTCTCCCGTTCTACGCCATACGCTTTCAAAGGCAGTCAGGATGCATCCATTCTCATAGTTCCAGCATCTTTGCTTTTGGAACGGCATGTCCGACACAAGCGGATATTGACGCATGAAAGATTCGGACATAGCGACAGACCATAATGTGCTCAAAAGTGTTACCTCCTCATTTGCCTACGGGATTCCAACCGTCTTGCCCTGCCAGAACCGAAGATACGGTAAAGTTGGCAGCCTGTTCATCCGTCAATATTGCCGCCCAGCTGACGCGCTTGTCCTTTGCATATCCCGGCCCGGAGTTGTTATATTCGCAATAAAAGGAGGTTTGCTCGCTCTCCGGCTTGTTCCAATTGTTCCAGCCTTCCGCTTGAATATGCGCTCCCATCCAACAATGAATAAAGGCCGTCTTCGCGTATATTCTCCATGGCCTGCCCAAATAAACGCTTTGAGGCGGGGCATCGCCGATTAATTTGCAATTCAAAAATACATAACCATACTTTGCGCCTTCTGGTGTAGATGCTGCTGTAATCCACCCATGGGTATCCGCATGGGAATCCCGTTTTTTGGAAAAGATTTCACAATCATTGAATACCGCAGTTGCAGAGCCGAAAATAAAATCGATGTCGCCTTCAATATAGCAGCGATCATAGTAATGACGCCCGTAAAGCCTAGGGGCTCCTTCTCTCGGTCCGCCAAAAGTAGACCTGTCCAAAGGAACTTCTGGAAGAGGTCCTGTGAATAATGTATCCTGATTGCCCAAAAATCTGCAGTTTCTGAATACCACTCTGTCTCCGTCGACATATGCAGCAACAGCTTGACCGACCACTTCCCCTTTTCCTGCGCTATTCTCAAAGGTAAGATTGTCCGCAGTAAAACGGTTTGCCCCAATAAATACAGTATAGGAATTAAAAGTGTGATAAAGCTCTCCATTGCCGTACGTTTTTTTGGCATAATCATCGAAAGTAATGATGGTCTCTTGAGCGCTTTCTCCAAACAGGCTAATATTGGGTATCTCTATATTCAACTTTTCTCTATAAATGCCTTTTTTTATATAAATAATCGCTTCTTCTTGATTGTTTGCCGGAATACGGTCTATAGCATCTTGGATGCGGGTGAAATCTCCGGTGCCATCCGCTGCCACGATCATGTGAAAATCTCCTTTCCTGCCAGGCCCGTTAAGAAGAAAGCCTGCTCTTTAGCCAATCGAAGGACTCTCTCCCCGATATTTCATGACCACCGGAGAACAAATCGAAATCCAGCTGGTGCTCCGCACCGAAGCTGCGGTAGATGCCGGTAAGACGACGGATAGCCTCCTTCGCCGATTCGATCGGAAATACTTCGTCCTGCTCGCCGGATTCTACGAACAAAGGTCTGGGAGCAATTAAGCCGATAATTTCCGGCTGCTCTGCGTGCAAAAGAATACCTGGAATATAATTATCCACGCAATGGAGCCTATGCAAAATGCTGCCTTTGTAAGTATTCGCATACCCGCACAACACAGTTGCGCGAATACGTTCATCCACCGCAGCAGTCAAGGAAGCGATCAGGCCTCCTCCGGAAAATCCAAACGTTCCTATCCGTTCATGATCGACCTCTCCGCGGGAGGACAAGTAGTCAAGCCCTCGTACAGCCTCGTACGCGCGAAACCCTGCGATCGTCATCCCGCACATCAGGAGCTGCATCGCAATGGGCGCGCAGCTGTAATCTTTAGCCGACGAATCCGATTCGACGCTAGCCCTGAGCCTTCTATCACCAAATCCGATAATTTCCGGTACGAGCACGAACATCCCTCTTTGAGCAAGCTCCACGGCAAATCGATTATGGATGCCCGGATCGGCCGCAAAAGTGCCGTCAGGATTCATGCCCAGTGCCGAGCGCTGGCCGATCCCGTGCCCATGGCAAGCGAGCACCGCCGGGAGCTTGTTCTTTCGATCCTTCGGATAAAGGGCATAGGCCGGTACCCTCATCCCTTCGTATGTCGAGTAAGCAAGCTTCTCGATGATCAGACCCCCATGCTCTGCGACCTCCAGCAATTCCGATTGGAGGGACGCCCGGCATTCAGGGAACGCCCCCAATGAAGCCATCACTCTTTTTCTAAGTGCCTGCTGCCCGGCAAAGACCGATTCTGATCCGGTTGAGGCATCAAAACCGCTCCCTGCCGTAACTGAATAAAGCTTTTCCAAAAAGTAGTCAGGACTCCACATCGCGGTATTCCCTCCCTTCCTCGTCATCCTTTCACGGCTCCCGCCGCAATACCACTAATAATATATTTTTGTAACGCGATATAAAGCAGAACGATCGGCAGAGAGGTCAGAATGAGACTGGCCGTAATAATATCCCAATCGCTTCCGAATTTACCGAACAACTTGTATACGTTGATCGTTAGCGTAGCAGACTCTTTATCCGTCAGCACGAGGAAAGGGAGCAGAAAATCGTTCCACGTCCAGAGCGAGTAGAGAATCGCCACGCTGCTTACAGCCGGCTTGAGCAGCGGAAAAATAATTTTGAAAAACAAGCCTAACTGCGAGCACCCGTCCATATATGCCGATTCGTCAATCTCACGCGGAATGCTTTTTACAAATGCGTGAAACAAGAACACCGCGAAACTTCCCGTTGACATGTAGATCAAGGAAAGCCCTAAAGGGTTGTTGGTGATGTGCAAAGTTTTGGAAAGCTGCACCAGAGGAATCATATACGTATAAAATGGGATCAGAAATGGGAATGTGAACAATAGATAAAAAAACCAACTTAGCCTGCTTTTGTCCCGTGACAGCTTATACCCGGCCAAAGCCGCAATTAGGATAACACCGATAACGGACACGGCCGTGATGATCAAGTTATTTTGAAAAGCAGCCGCGAAATTTGTCGAAGCCCATGCCTTCGCATAGTTGTCGAGATACAGCGTCTGGGGAAACGCCAGAAATGATTCGAATATTTCCCGAAACGGTTTCAACGAATTCAATGCGATCAAATACACAGGAAACAGATATAGAAGCAGCACGATAAACAGAAAAGCTTCCAGAAGACGATTGTGTCGGGTCTTATGCACTTAAGCTTCAACCTCCCTGGATGAAAAAAACTTCAGCTGAAAGTAGGAAATAATCAAAATAACAGCTCCCAGAACGACCGACTTGGCCATTCCATAACCGAAGCGATTGGCTGTTCCGAACGCTTCATAATAAATGTTTAAGGCAATCGACTCCGTCGAATAACCGGGTCCGCCGCCAGTTAATACGAAGATGGCGTCAAAAATTTTCAGCGAGCCGGTAATGCTCGTAAAGACGCAGATCGAGATGGATGGCATTAACAATGGCACCGTTATCGAGGAGAACCTCCTCCACCCCACTGCTCCGTCAATCGAAGCGGCTTCCATAACACTGCTGTCGATAGTCTGAATTCCCGCTAAATAAATAATCAAATAGTAACCGATACCGAACCAGATATTCATAATGATGACCGAATATAGCGCAAGGTAGGGATTCCCGATGTAATCCAGGTTCAAGAATTGAAGCAGCTTGCTGAGTTTTGCAATATCGGGAACAATTTCGATATACATAATTTTCCATGTAAAACCTACGACAACAAGACTAAAAATATAAGGCAGGAAAAACAAGGTGCGCAGCGTATTTTTGAACTTGGTTCCGCTTTCGATCACCACGGCGAGGAGCAGTGACACAAAGTTTGAAATGACGACAGTGCAAGCGGTGAAAATAAACGTTATCCATAACGAGTGAAGAAAGCGGTTATCGTCGGTAAAAAGCTCTACGTAGTTTTGAATCCCGTTAAAAGCAGCGGTCCGTTCGATTCCGTTCCAATCGGTGAAAGATAATACTACCCCTCTGGCCAACGGGTACAGGAAAAATACCGCAAATACGATCAGAAAGGGGCCGATGAACAACAGTAATGATCCGGTCTGTTTTCTTTCCGCGTACAG
This sequence comes from Paenibacillus alba, assembly GCF_013204855.1. Taxonomy (GTDB): domain Bacteria; phylum Bacillota; class Bacilli; order Paenibacillales; family NBRC-103111; genus Paenibacillus_E; species Paenibacillus_E alba. The sequence goes on from NZ_JABMKZ010000007.1 coordinate 194,716, forward strand.
GCGACTGTTCATATGTTTCTCTCCCTTGAAATAAGCGGCTTTAGAACGGGCTGCATCCGCCGCCAAAACATACGAATGCAGCCCGAGCTTCTTTACGCTGTTTATTTTTTGGAAAGCTTCTTCCAGGAAGCATCCAGATTTTCAAACAATTGATCCTTCGTTTTTCGTTTCACGATATAATCCTGGACTTCTTTGCCGATAATATCCGCCAGACCGCTTGGCCAGAAATTGATGACGAATCCCCGGGTTTTTTTGCCGTCGGCAATGTACTTCGCCACATCGGCGCTAAGCGCGTTCAGATCGCTGTGCGGATTGGCAACAGATGTGGACTGCTGCTTGAGGATGCTGCCTACCGTTGCTTCAGCACCTTCTTTGGATACCATCCACCTCAGGAAATTTTTCGCTTCTTCGGGATGCTTGCTGTCCTTGGAGATGAAAATAAAACCGTCGCCATCAGCGAGCATAGTCGCATCCTTGGGATCATCGGAAACCGGTATGGGCGCAAGACCCAGTTGAACTTTCGGATCCAGCTTGGTCATCTCATCGTAGGACCAAACGCCTTGTAACGCCATCGCCGCCTTTTTCGTCCCGACCAGATGACTCATATTGGAAAAATCGCTAGATAGAGGATTCTCTCCGTCATTCGCGTTGTAAATATCGAGCAATTCGAACGCCTTGACCAATTTATCCGTTTTCGTCGTCGTCTTGCCTGCATTCATATCGTCGTAAAATTGCTGGAAGTTGTCCAAAGTCGCCCCTTGCATAGCCCAGAACATGTGATAACTCAGCCAAACATCCTTAAAGCCTGAAGCAAACGGGGTAATGCCGACCTTTTTCAGCTTGTCCACATCTTCTTTCAACTCGGACAACGTCTGTGGAGGCGCGCTGATTCCGGCATCTTTAAAAGCCTCTTTGTTGTAAATTAATCCGTATCCGAGCACCTGCGTCGAAATCGCATAAGTTTTACCGTTGTACTTACCGCCATCCCGGAAGCCTGGCAAAATCAAATCCTCGATTTTGTCATTGGACAAGTCGAGCAGCTGATCCGCATCCACGAAAGGCTTCATCGCCAGATAGCCTGCATAATTGAACAAATCAGGCGCATCCTTGGTCGCTATTTTGGTCTTCAGAACAGAATCGTAGTTGTCAAAAACATGTTCGAACTCTACGGTAATATTCGGGTACGTTTTATGAAGAGCCTCGTTAATTTGATCCTGATACTTGGGATAGTCGACGACTTGAGTCAGAAATTTCAGTTTGACTTGGGATTTGGCATCCTGCTTCTTGCCTGTTTCGGCAGCCCCTGCAGTTTTGCCGGAAGGCTCTTTCGTTGTGGATGCGCCGCAAGCAGAAAGCAAAAGCACTGCAGCTGTGAACATACTCAACATGGTAAAGCTCTTTTTCATAGTGAAACCCCTCTCCGAATGTCCAATAGGAAGTTAAACTTAAAAGTTGTTGCTGGGGTCTGCGCATCCCTTACTATTATAATAGAGCTGTTTTCACCGAAATTACATGTACGCGATTGGACTCAACTTGTATGAAATTAAACAAAAAAGGCAGGGCAGGTTCCCGATCGGTAATGCCTTCACTTCCATTGATCGCGATAAGCGCGAGGCGACAGCCCGGTATGTTTTTTGAACGCCTTGCTGAAATGACTTTCATCGTTGAACCCGAGTTCATCAACGATCTCGCGGATTTTCCGGTCGCCGGAAATTAACATCAGCCCGGCTTTTTCAATTTTCAACGCAGCGATATGCTCAAACAGGTTCATACCAAATTCTTCCTTGAATATTCTAGATATATACTCTTTGCTCAGAAAGAAAGTATCGGACAGCTCTTTCAAGGAATGCTTCCGGGTATAATTCTGATCCAAATAATCGCGAATGACATAAATGACTCTTCGTTCTTTCCTTTGCGTTACCTCGTACCTTGAGAGCGATTCGATAAATTGAAGGATGCTCGATTGCACAAAATGCAAATTCAACTCATTTCCGATCTTATGGCGCAAAGCGGTCAGCTCGCTAATAAAACCCGACTTGTCTTCAATCGCATCGACCAATCTTTCGATCTGAAACAGCAAGTCGGCATTCAGCTTACGAATGTCGCTGATGCTCATGTAATCCGATAGCGAGAGCTCTCTGTAAGCCTGTTCCACGGTTTGCTTGATCAAACCGACATTACCGGTATCGAGGGCGGCGCCAAGTTGTTTATCGTTGATGCCGGCAGGTATCCGGGGAGCCCGCGCATGCAGCTTCATTTTATCGTAAACAGAGATTCGGAATGACTGTTCCTTGGTATTTAACTGGGAGAGCGCCGCTCTCGCTTCATTCAGTGAATGCTTCAAATCGATGGGACTCGGGTAAGAAGAGCCGACACCAATTAAAACGAAAACGTGCAAGAACTGCCTCAGTTTATCGTTCACGTCTTCAAGCAACTGCAGCAGTTCATCATGAGCCGTTGATTTGTAAAAGATCATAATGATTTCATTATCGTCCTGCCTGCTGCGGAAAGATTTCCCCCAGCCCTTCAAAACTTCGTCGGCCATGTTCACAATCGCAAACAGCAGTAAATAAGGATCGGACCTGAATTTCCGGTCTGCTACGTCCTTATAATTTTCGATCGCCAGCACTACCGTTGTAAAACCGAGTTCCTTGCTGGGCAGATTTGAAATGTCCAAACAGCGGATGAACTCTTCTTCATTCCCTTTGGAGCCGTTCAGGAATTGGTTCAATATGTTCTCATTCAGTAAAGGCAAACTTTCGTTCAGCTTCCTCTGCACATCGAGGCTGGCTTGTCGGTTGTCGTTCCTTGAGGCTATTTCTTTGACGGTGGCTCTTAACGCTTCATTGAGCGCGTCTTTATGAACCGGCTTCAGCAAATAATCAATCACCTTGGAGGCAATGGCCTGCTTCATATATTCAAAATCGTCATAACCGCTCATCACAATGAGCTTCATGCCCGGGTACGCTTCGCTCAGCCTTTTGATCAGATTGGCACCGCTCAGACCGGGCATTCTCATATCGGTTATGACCAGATCGGGCGCATCGCTCGCTACGGATTCCCACAGCTCGTCTCCATCCTGAACCTCCTTGACGATTTGAATGCCTATTTCCTCCCAATCGCCGAGTTTGCGAATCGCATTTCGAATCCTTCTCTCATCATCTGCAAGTATCGCCTTATGCATAGCCGACATCCTTTCGCTGCGCTCCATTTTTAAATCGGTATCCAGATTTCAACTTTCGTTCCTTCGTACGGGCGGCTGTCAATTATCATTCGGCATTGGCCGCCAAACATCAACCGCAGCCTTTGCATAACGTTGACAATTCCGATGCTGTCACGTTCATCATTTTCAATGACATCGGGCGAAGCCAGATTGTTTTGAATTTCCTTAAGACGGACCGGCTCGATACCGAGTCCGTTGTCGCGAATGCGAATTTGCAAGTAGCCTTGTTCCAATTCGCATTGAATGGATATTTTCCCTGTATACTTCATTGGCTCAGTCCCATGCATGATAGCGTTCTCAACCAACGGCTGGAGCAGAAGCTTGGGAACTTGCAGATGCCCGATCGTTTCTGGAACCTCGATTTGATATTCGAGCCTTTCCTCGAATCTGCACTTTTGTATGTATAAATAATCCTGCACATTCCGAATTTCGTCCTGAATGGTCGTTTTCCCCCCGGCTTTAATGCTATAGCGCAGCATGTCGGATAAAGCGTGCGTCATTTTTTCCACTTCGTCAATCCCCTCATCAAGAGCGACACTGCCAATCGTCTGAAGCGTATTGTACATAAAGTGGGGATTAATCTGGGCTTGCAGCGCCCTCCATTGCGACTCCTGATTAGCCAGCTTCATTCTGTATCTTTCAGTGATAAGCGTATCAATCTGTTGAATCATTTTGTTGTAGGCATTAGAAATTTGTCCGATTTCATCGGTCTGCGTCACAGGAATATGAATTTGAAAATTGCCCTCTCCCGTTCTGACCATAAAGCGCTTCAGCTTTAACAGAGGCTTCGTCAGTCTGAAGGAAATGTACATCGTCGTGGCGATAATGATAACAATAATCATAAGCCCGAGCAGTAAATTAATCGTCCTTGTTTTTTCGGCTTGCGCCAGTATGATTTGCAGCGGGATAAATTTGCATAGGATGTTTCCATTTTGATCAGACTTGGTGTATACGAGCAGTTTGGTTGAACGGCTGCCCGCTTCCTTGTATTCGAAGGCGCCACTGGCCTGAGGATAGCTTTGAATCCGTGACAAAAGATCGTCATCGGACTTCGTAAAATCAGGGTTGGAGCTGTAAATCAGCTCTCCTTGGCTGTTGAGTAGCGTGACCTCTTCGTCGGGATTCATAATTCCTTCGCCGCTAATTTTTCGAAGCTGATCCATCTCGTAATTAATCGTCAAAACGCCTATTTCCGTGGTGTATCCAGTAATCGTTCGGCTTAATGAAAACACATTCGCATTCGCATTGATCCGATAGTCAGCCGGGTACCCTTGCAGCCGGTGAGAAGGCTCCAACTCCAAATCTCCCTTGGATTGAAGGGCATTCTTGAACCATACTTTATCTTCAATGAATGCGGCGTTCGAAAAAGAGGTATTCAATGCTTTGTTGATGACATATACTTCTTGCGTCGAAGGCGTGTAAAATAACACCGAATTTGTTTCCTTGCTTCCAAGGTAAATGCTCATTAGCTTTTTCAATTTCAAATTGTGCTGAATAAATTCATTGTTAGCCAGTTGGTACTCCTGAGAAAAAAGCAAATCCGAATAAAATGTGAATCCAATATTTTCTAATTGTTTGAAATAATCGTTCATTCTGTTGTTCAACTGGTTTAAAATCACAGTATTGTCCGTAATATAGCTACGCTCAAGCTCACGGGCAAAATTTTGATATGACAAATAAATAGACAAGATCAACGGCAGCAAGATGACGCTCGTGAAACTGACTATAAGCTTTTTGCGAATGCTACTTGTGATCCATTTGATCATTTGCATCCCCCTTCTTTGACAAAAAACGACCCAATTCTACAATAACCTGTAATTTTAGAATGGGCAAGAATCAATGGAGATGGAAAAAATTGGAACAAATGAGAAGCGTGAAAAATGTAGGGATTATTGCTGGAAAAGGAATTAGATTTGTTTAAGTGGAAGCAGTATGAATCAGAGATAATTTTGCTAACAGTAAGATGGTATTTGAAATATAATCTAAGTTATCGTGATTTAGTAGAGATGATGGACGGACGGGGTCAGAGGAGGAAAGGGCAGGTCGAATACAATCATTCGTTTGCCCTCACTGCAGTTGAATTAATCAATAAATTGTTTGGTTTGACAGCATAAGCAAACCAAAATCGCGGATATCTTTGTTCAGTTTTATTTCTGCTTGGACTGAGTCTCTTTCTGGGCATCATCCGCTTGTTTGGCTTGCAGTAATTGTTCTTGTCCTTTATCTTGAATCGTCTTAAGTGCCTCATCAACTGATTTCTTCCCATCGATGACGGCTTGAATTTCTTGATTGGCAAGCGTGCTGAATGTTTGGTAGAAGCCAACTGGAATTTTCTCGTAACCTTTATAGCTCTTGTCAGGATTAGGTTTCAGGAGGTAAAATGGCTCCAGATTATGGCCGTCTTTCTCTTTGGAGTATGTGGTGCGAGTCAGCAGGCTGTTTGAAGATTTGGACATGACTCTAGCGAATTCATCGCTGTTGATATATTTAATGAATTCCCAAGCTGCACGCGTATTCGGTGATTGGGCATTGATACCGAATACATTGGATACGGAAACCGTGTTAGAAAAGTCCGGATTTTGTGGATCAACGGGAACCGTGACGATATCCCAATTGACAGACTTCACATCTTTCAGGCGGTCTTTAGCCTCTTGCAGATTTTGCATCATATAGTTGCCGTCAATCGTCATTGCAACCTTGCCCATAGCGAACAGATTTTCTTTGAGATAATCCTCGTACATGCGCGGCGCATTAGAATCGGTGTTTTGATTTTTGGGCATGTACAACGCACCTGATTTCAGAGAGTCGACGGTAAGCTGGAGAGCTTTCTTCCAGGCATCTGTCTGGATCGTCAGCTTCATTTGCTCAGGATTGATGTAATCCAGACCCAGCGTCGTGCCGATGCTGCTCATATATTGATAGGCGACTCCTTCGCGCATGTAAGAATAAGCGGAAAATCCATAAATTCGCTGATCCCCTTGACCGTCGGTCGGGAATCGTTTGGCGAGGTTCATGACATCTTCCCAGCTCATCTTATTTTTCGGAAGTTCTATGCCATACTGCTCGAAGAGATCCTTATTATAGTAAAGAGCCTGACTGTCGAAGTCCGGTGAAAGTCCGTATAACTTGCCTTCGCCTTTGAGTTTAATCGTTTCCAGTGTAGCTGGAAGAATATTCTCCACATCAAACTTATCCTGTTTAATGATATCGTCCAGTGCATAGAGACGTCCTTTTTGTACAAACTTTTCAAGCTGGTCGGTACCGTTAACAAGGAGAATATCCGGTTTTTCTTCATCGATGAGTTTATCAAGTGCTTCCTGAGGATCTTGACCAGATCCATAAATGCCTTGATTCGAGATAACCTCTACGTCAATATTCGGATTTTTGGCCATGAAAAGATTACCGTACTGTTGATAAAAGGAATTCTTGTCATAATACATCACTTTAATCGTTGCTTTCTCGTCTTTCCCCAGCTTCTTAAGCGATCCGGCTTCTCTTGAAGTACCATCAGCCTGCACCGAAAAATTACACCCTGTCAGCGAAGCCATTACCGTAATGGCAGCAAGTGTACACATCCAACGTTTCACTTGATTCCCTCCATAGTGTTTTTATTGGAAAATATAGTAATTATTCTTTCACTATCTTGCACATATCGGAATAATCCGAAAGACTATGACGAATGCGGCCCCACTCTCCAACCCCTTGTTCGCACATATTGACCGATGCGAGAGCCGTCACGACAGGCTTTAATTATTCAACTTTTATTTCGCATTGAAATAAGACTCCCCTACTCGTCTGCTGAACGGACCGCTTCACTTGGTGAAAGGCGCAGGATTCGTTCTGATGGTTCTAAATTTAGCAGAAGTGTTAAGAGCATGAGAGTGCAAGCTATGGGTAAAACAAACTCCCAGGGATAATAAAAAGATAGAGCAGGGTCCGTTGGTTTTTTGGTAGACTCAAGTAATTTTACGATCATGTATCCTCCTGTTGAGCCGAACAAGCAACCATTAAGGAGACCAGTCCACCCTATCATTGTTCCTTCGAGAAGAAGCATTTGACGAACAAACCGTGTGCTTAGTCCTATACATCGCAGCATTGCAATTGTTTTGGATCGTTCCTTTACTGCACGAAACTGAAGAATCGCTAGGCCTGCCAATCCGATACCCATAGCCAAGATCATGAAACCGTTAAAAACCCACAACATCTGAATGGTGCTTATATCCTCTGAGGCTTCGGAGATTCCGGGAGCAGTAAAGCCGTTAATACCCAGAGTGACGACATGTTCTTCTATTTTACGTAGATAACTCGTTTCTTTGGAAAGCAGAGGGAGCATAATATAACCTTTTTCAGGAGTAGTTTCCCAACGATATCCTTGTGCCTTCAGCTTGTCATAAATATGGGGATGAACGAACATAACATTATAAAATTCCAAGCCGGTTGAAGTATCTGCAAAGCCAATAATCTGGATATCTATGGAATCCACAGTGCGGGGTTCCTTTCCAAACCCAGGTGTGTTCGGCCCGGCAGGTTTTTCATATACATCCAACTTCAAATGTTCACCCACGATTAATTTCCTCGAAATCTGCTTTCCCATTCCATATACGGAAGGCCACTCCTCAGGTGCATAACTATATTTTTTATCTAAAATGACATACTGCGGATTGCTCATCACTGCTTTCCAAGCCTCTTCATCTGAAGCAAAATTAGCGGAACGCTCAGAAAGCTTGGGAGTGCCGCCGCTAAGAAAAGCATCGCTCGGACTCGTCAAATTCAATTGACTTTTTGCAAGAATTGCTCCATTTGAGGCTGTTTGGATCATATAGGGTTCCATAATAGAGGAATTTTGCGTGATTCCCCCCAGTTCCTGGTCCTGATTAAGAATGGATAGAATCCGTTGTTTTTCGCTATCGGTTCCATATTTGATATAAGCAGGATATCCGAGAACCGTATACGGTTTTTGTTCTATATTTCGGTAATTATGCTGTGTGATGATGACAACAAGTGTTAGTAGCATGAAACAACAGCTAAATAACAGAGTCACGACAAATGTGCGGCGATAGTTTCCCGCAGGATAGCGAAAGGCAAGAATTTGTGCCGCTTCTCCTATTCCCAATCGTTGCAATAAGGGTTTTAACAGCTTTTGAATAAAAGGAAGAATCTGTACGACTATATATAATGATGAGAGGGAAGAAACAAACCACAAAACTAAAACAGATAATGATTGGATCAGGGAAGAATCACCCTCACCTATTATTATCGCAATACCCTTTCCCGTCACTAGTTGTACGATGTGTATCCCCAGGATAACTGCTGAACATAACGTTAAGCCGATTCGAATTTTCACATGCCTAAAAGCCATTCGCGGTTCGACCTTATTCGCATCCCCCCGTAAAGCAGATACAATTTTCAGATTGCCCAGCTTGTAACAAGCGATAACGGAAGTTAGCATCAATAGACAAAGAATAATTATGCCTGTTACTAAAATACTCCACAGAGAAATATAAGGTGTTATCGGAACGGTATGTGCACTGTAGGCGAATATAAGATCACGATTGAGCCACTCAAATAAAACGATGATGCCGCAACCGAGCGGAATTCCCAAAACAAGCCCTATACCTGTGCTGAGCAGATTGATTAATAAAGCCTCGATGAAAAAAATAGTTTCGGTTTGCCTACGTTGAAACCCAATAGCTCGCAGTACAGCTGTTGTTTCTTTACGAGCATCTGCAAGCATAAGAAGGATTTGTATCATCAGCAAGGCTCCCGCCATAACCGCTGTTAGGCTGCAAAGGACAAAGGTAAATCCATGTTTCTTTTTCATTTGTTGGACTTGATTAAAATCGGATTGTTTTTGCTCCCTTACCTCAAATAACGGCGATGGGCTTGGAAAATGAGAAGGCTCTGTGTTTTTCAATGAATTGTCGATCATACCAGTTAAAATAGAGGTGATCGCATGATCCGGAATTCCGGCAAGAAGCCTGGCAGTTGACAGCCCTATTAATAACGTACCTTCTGTAGAGGAACTCCCTCTATAACCCGAAATTCCTTTTTCCTTGACAATCTTCTTAACCTGAAAAAGGTGTTTCTCTCCTTTAACGTCTGTTAATGCTACCGTATCTCCTTCGATAAGTTCGAGTGGTGTTGCGATCGCATCAGATAGAACAATCTGATCAGGGGAAAGCGAAAGGTTCCACAGGGAATTATCTTTATCAAATATGGAGGCTTGCGAAAAATCCAGTCCAATGCCAAGATACCGCATTCCCGTTCGAACTGATTGAAGATTACCGTCCACCTTGCTGACACGGGTCTCAAATGTAACGGCTGATAATTGTTGCAGTTTATGTGGTTTTAAATATTGTTCAATGGCAGGCAATTCTTCGGCTGTAAAAAAGGGATTGTTGGTAGGAGGGCGCAACTCCCAATCAATGGGACCATAGTGTTTTTTCAGCCAGCGGTTGCCGCTCTCATCAAATGATTGAAAAAAAACGATAGACGCCATAATAAGGGCTGCTCCGATACAGCCCCCCGCTATCGTTAACAGCGTCTGTCGGCGTTGTGACATTAGGTTTCGCCAAGCCATTTTCCAAGAGACGGTGAGAGCGGATATACCCCTCATTCCCGCACCAACTTTGCCGAAGGAGATAAATCGGAGTTGTTATCTGCATCTATATTAATGATTCGCCCATTTTCCATGTGAATAATGCGGTCGGTTTGTTTGGAAATGCTCAGATCGTGTGTAACCATGACAATCGTTGTTCCCATCGTATCATTAATATGACGAAGCAATCCGACAATTTGCTGTGAAGTATGGCTGTCGAGAGACCCGGTAGGTTCATCTGCCCAAATCACGGTAGGCTTCGAGACAATCGCACGGGCAATCGCAATACGTTGGTTTTGTCCTCCCGATAATTGAGCGGGGCGAGAATTCAATTTATCTTCAAGGCTCACTTGCTTTAACGCTGCTCGCGCCTTATCATTTGCATTCTTTGTTGACAGACCTTGTCCGATGAGCGGAAGCGCCACATTTTCGAGAGCGGTTAACACTGGAATCAAATGAAACGATTGAAACACAAAGCCCATTTGGGTTAAGCGGAACGCAGAACGCGCTTTTTCTTTGGCGCCATAAAGGTCAAATCCATCGATATAGACTTTCCCTTCCGTAGGATTATCAATTCCGGAAAGGATATGGAGCAGTGTTGTTTTCCCGCATCCTGATGGACCTACAATGCTGACCATTTCACCTTGCTCAATGACCAGATTCACTTCTTTCAAGGCTCGAACCAAGGATTCGCCAGCTCCAAATGTCTTGGTTAATTGTTTGGCTTGAATCATCTTCCTACCTCTTCTCCTATTAGTACTACCAATGTAGCAAACAATTTTGCAGAGGTTATGGAGGAATTATGAAGATGTTGTGCAGATCAAGTTGCAGTTGCTTCGTAAAAAATAGGGAATTTAATCTGAAACGTGGTTCCTTCCTGCCATCTGCTGGTTACATCTATCGTTCCACGATGTATTTCCATTAACTGTTTCGCAATGGGAAGCCCTAGACCAAGTCCAGATGAAGAACCGACTGGTACTTCCCGTCGGTTTACTGTTCCCCTATAGAAACGTTCAAATAAATAGGGGATTTCTTCTTGCTCTATCCCTACTCCGTCGTCAGTTACCGTAACGATACAGATAGAGGACTCAAAAGACACCGTTATGCTGACCATAGAGCGAGCATATCTTAATGAATTTCCGATTATATTGATAAATACTTGTCTAAGTCGATTTTCGTCCGCATACACTCGAATAGCATCTTTACAATGCAAACTCACCGTAATCCCTGATTCCTCCGAATCCATTGCTAATAAAACGGTCAGTCCTTCGAGTACGCTTCGTAACGAAAACCAAGTTTTATTTAATATAAGATGGCCCGATTCCGCCAAGGCAAGTTGCTGTAAATCGCCAAGAAGCTTACTCATGCGATATATTTCGTCCTGAAGCAATGAAGCCTGGGGAAGTTCCAATGGGATTTGGTTGCATAAAGTATTATCAAGCTTAGCCCGCATCACTGCTAATGGAGTTCGCAGTTCATGTGCAATATCCGCTACCATCGATTTCCGAATGGTCTCAAGGAGATATAGACGCTGAGCAATCTTATTTATTTCTGTTTCCACTACTTGCTCCATGTCTGAATAGGAATCAAGGCTATTTTCACTCTGTGGCGGTTCAAGAAAGGCTAGTTGAGTTAATACTCGCTTAAGTGACTGTCTATGACCTATTTCTTTTTTTAATATTATGTTATACATGATGATAAATAGGATCAAACCAATGATAAAGGAGAAAAGGATCAAATAAGGAACTGTTGCTACATCTTTTCCAAAGGAGCCTTCATAGGTTCCGATTACTTGTCCATTTAGCAACAAAACATGACGTTGACTCCCATCGGCGTTTCGGGAAGCTGTCTCATACGACCCATGATCTGGCGTTTTATGGGGCCTTAAGGGTTGATTCGTGGACGACCATATCTGTAGGTCGCTATCCTGCAATAATTTGGACACTAGAAGCTTATCGATGACATTTTCCCAGTTTCCATAAAGCTCGTAATAGGAGCTGAGAAAAGTCTCCGTTTGGATCGTCTGCTGCAGTTTATAATTTTGATTAGCTTGTAATTGTATCCACGTGGTAAAAGATAATATAAGCAACGAGCAGGCAACAGCTGTGAAAAGTGCTGTTAGGAGAGCGCGCTTCCTAACTAGGGTTAACCACATGTTATAGAATGCCTCCTCCAAATTTATAACCGACTCCGTATACGGTTAATATATATTGCGGGTCAACGGGATCATCTTCCACTTTTCGTCTTAGATTACGGACGTGCGAATCAATCGTTCGTTCGAATCCGTAAAAAGAATCTCCTAAAGCATCATCTATTAGCTGTAATCGACTAAATACACGACCGGGTTGTTGAGCTAAAGTTACCAAGATATCAAATTCCGTAGGAGTAAGGGTGATAGGCTTGTCGTTCTTTCTTACTTCATGACGCAACATGTCAATCGTCAATGATTGGATTTGTATAACACGATCTTCTGCTACGTTGACGGATCTTGATCTTCGCAAAACAGCTTTAATTCTGGCAATCAATTCTCTCGTTCCAAAAGGTTTTACGATATAATCATCCGCCCCGATTTCAAGGGCGACCACCTTATGCCATTCATCGGATTTGGCAGTCAACATAATAACGGGAACTTTCCGTCTACGCTGCACTTCTTTGCATAATTCAGTCCCTGACATTCCCGGAAGCATCCAATCAACCAAAAGTAAATCAAACGTTTCTTTCTCAAGAATAGATAATGCCTCACTGGAGTTGGGAACATGGGTCACCTTGCATTCTTCTTGCTCCAAAAAGGGTATTACCTCTTCAACGATTCGGTACTCGTCTTCTACCCATAAAAGCTTCATTCATTAGATCTCTCCCTGTTGAAAGAATACTTCTGTAATATTTTCTCTACAACTGTTAATACAATAGTAATGACCGCTAATTAACATTAGCGGTCATTAGGTATTTCAGAACATATAATTGATGTCCGCTGTTCAAATTAAAGTAAGAATACCATGCCCGCTAATGTAATTCAAGATTCGGCGGCTTTGCAAATGCGAGATACAACCGGGATTTCGGAACTGGACGAATAGACGATTCAGGACTTCATTCGCTGTGACTGAGTACGGCTGTGAAAGCTCTGCTAGAGACCGTGTTCACTGCGGTTCTGCAGTTTTTAGCGGAAATAGGAATGTGGTATGAAGCATGATATACTAAATTGGTTGCATATTTAAGAGGGGGAAAACGAATATGAAATCTAATCCGGACTTTTCAATTAAACCGACTATTCAGGGCCATAAAATAGTACTTCGCCCGTTTCAATCCGAAGACATTCAACCTATGCTTAACATATTGTCTGATTACGAAGTTCGTAAACTAACCGGTTCCATTTGTACTGATCAAGAAGCCTACACTCCTGCATCTCCAGAAGAAATACGTAAAACAACGCAATGGTACCATACACTTAATAATCAATGTGACCGCCTTGACTTAGCAATCGTAGAAATAACTTCAAACAAAATTGTTGGAGAAGTCGTATTCAATGAATATGACGATAATGCCAACAAAGTTAATTTCCGTATTCTGATTGGACCAGATGGACGAAACAAAGGTTTGGGCAGTGAAGCTACTGCGCTTTTTATAAAGTATGGATTTGACATTCTTAAACTACACAAAATAACACTACAGGTTTTCAGCTTCAATCCACGTAGTGAACATGTTTACCTTAAAAATGGATTTGTCCAAGAAGGAATTTTAAGAGAAGATTTCAAGTATGAAAACGAGTATATTGATTCAAAAATGTATAGCATTCTCTCGTCAGAATACTATAATTAACTTTCATTCCCAACGCATTTTGCGCATCTTTTGCCGTGACTAGTTTGTTCTCCTTAATAAACTGACGAAGCTGCTGTTTAGACTATAGTCCCATGTGTGTTGGAGTTTACACAGTCTATTTTACGGACTCATAAAGAACAAAGAGTATCATTCTTCTAATATTAGTTTTGATAATAGTTTATCAAATTGATTTGAACTCATCATTTCGTGTGTAATGAATTTCCCATTATAAAACAGACCATAAGTTGTCCATATAATAGGTGAATTTTGTGCTTCATCTTTCGTTGTTAACCTATGAGCAGTAAAGATAATACCTCTATTTTCCGCCACTTTTCTTAGTTCTTCCAAAGTACCAACAGCAAAGGGACACTGAGATGTGTAATAAATGGATATACCTTCTTCAATCGAGAAAGTCCTCTCCTGTTTTTTAAATGATGGTACAATATCTCGTTCATTCCACCTTAATGCAACTAATTGAAAATAGGGTTCTGCTTGGTCTACTACCTCAAAACCTAAATGTTCAAAAAAGCATTTATCACTTAAATAAGGATACTTTTTCTTTCCTACGATATGTACAATCCCATCCATCCCACGAGCTATTGCATCTTCCTTGCAGTACTCTAATAATTGTTTTGCATATCCACTATTTTTATATCTTCCAGAAACCCATAAACAATTGATATACATATAATTAGGTGCTTGAATAGGAATCCATGCCATCTCAGCAGGTAAATATTCAATAAATACTTTTGCACGTTCGTTTAAACGATAAAAAACTAATCCTTCATCCATACGCTCCGTCAACCATTTCTTCTTCTCATTTACTGCTTTCTCATATTGTTTAGCACCTAAAGCACAACATATGTGTTCATTTTCAATATTGTTTTTTGTTAATTGTATGCATCCCATTTACATACACCCCTACCATAATTTTGCGATTATTATATCATAATCCTTTAAAAATCACCTGTTTTTATTTAACTGTCCGAGGTGGTTCAAAGAAAATTAAACTTTTAGAACCATAAAATCCTCATAATAATGCCCATTGTATTTTAATGCGTTATGTTCCACACCATAAACCTTGAATCCTAATTAGTTCAAGGATTAGTGATTTTCTTAAACCTTGCCCTCTCATTTCTGTTGCTATATACATCCCAAAGACATTACCCAAACTATTCACCAATTAAAATACTGGCTTCGGAAAATGAATGTGCCTTCTTCCTCTACTTCCTCATCTTCTAATTGGGTTTAACCTCTTGCCATCCATAGGCCTTCCGCAGAGTTTATCTCGTCTTCATCCTCCCTCACGGTTCGTGTTGGACATGTCGGATTGATGTCATTGAAACGGAAGGTGGTGTCTGCGCTCTACCCAAGATCAAAGAACCACTACATCTACTCAAGGAAACAGTCGCAGATGACCTCGAACAGCTTCGGATCTCGGAAGACCTAGACGCAAAAGTCGGTCACAAGAGTGCGGATTCCTCATTCTTCGGCTACAAAACGCATCTTGCTATGACCGAGGAGCGAATTATTACAGCATGAATGTAGGAGAAATCTCCGATTTTCTCGGATTCTATGAGCAGTCTTATTTCAACAAAGTTTTAAAAAATGTACGTGCACCCTGCCCTCGACCTATAGGAAAGAGAAGGTTCAGGTATGGAAATCTTAGGCTGTTCGATAGAACACCAATCCACGACAAAATAGAGGCTCTCCCTTATCGTTATGGGAAAGCCTCTTCAAGACTATATATTTGCGGCAAGTCTTTCCGCTATTCGGTGTAAGTTCGTTAAGCTAAGCTTCACGCAGTCCATTGGATTCCCTTGGCACACATCCTGCTCCACAACATACCATGCAACACCATTCTGCTCTCCCCATATCAAAATAGGATCGAAATTGATTACTCCCGTGCCAATTTCGGCGTACGTTCGCCTCTCATCGTTGCTCATATCCTTCACATGCATAGTCGGCATCCGATGGCTGTACGGACGAATAAATGCCGCCGGATCTTGCCCTGCATGTTTCACCCAATACACATCAACTTCGGCCAAAACAGCATTATCCGCAGAAGGCTCAAGTATATACTCCAACGCGTTCATTCCATTAACGTTTGTTTCAAACTCAAATGCATGGTTATGGAAGCTAAGTGTAAAACCATCTGGCTGTATGTCCTTCGCAATATCATTTAATTGGTTGCGAAATTGCTGGTAACCTTCTTCGTTTCGAAGCTCATGAGGGACGGAAGGACAGATCAAAGTTGTCGTATTCAATCGTCGTGCCTCCGAAAGCACACTCTCCAGTTCACTGCTTAAACGCAGAAACGAAACATGCATACCGGCCGTTTGTAAGCCTGTTTCTTGCAGCACTTCGGCAATCTCTTCAGCTGAATAACTGTGCAGTCCCGCCAGTTCAACCCCTGCCCAACCCATTTGCTTCAGTTCTCTTAGTACGCCTGGGAAATCTTGTTCGCATTCGTTACGCAGGGTATACAGCTGTACAGCAAATTTCTGTTTCATGTTATAGGCCGCCTTCGCTATGATTTAGTATGATCGATCGTGGTACGATCTGATCGGGTATGAGGGCAATCTCCCCGTGCCGTATTGTAATGTCCCGCTTCTCACCTGGGAGCAAATCGAAATATTCGTCACTCAACTGAATCGTCTCATCCAAACCGAAATACACCGAATGCGCAAAGGCTTTGTTTGAAACCGTGCAGCGAGTTAGCCCAGGTTCGATGACTTGGATGTTGGACACTTGTAATTGTGGATCAGGTAAATTGAGATTGCGAAACACTTCGCTGTGCAGGATAGCAGGCATTATCTCGCTGGATTCACTTAATGCTCTAATGAAGATACACGCCTCTCTCGAAGGATAGGAAGGTGAAGGCCATTGCAGGACAACCTCCCGCGAGAATGGAGAAAGTTCAACTTCTGCCTCATCTGCTTCCATTCCGCTTCCATCATAATAGACAAGTCCATATTCTAGGGTTTCACGGATAACCGTGCTAGTTTCATTGATTGCCGTAAGCTGAATCATCCCATCCTGCTCGCGGATCAGGAGCTTTACCGGTGCTAATGCCCGTTTCACAAAATAATACGATATCTTCCGCGTTGCATAATAATCAATGATTGACCAGCCCACTTCCCCCCAGCAGTCATTGTACATCCAAAATAAAGCGCCAGAACAAAACAATTTGGCACGAATCGCCTCAAGTGAATAAGCAAGCATGAAGCCCTGACATAATCCTGCGTACAACAAGTAATCGTCGATTTCCAAGTGTACGGTATCTACATAGTGCTTGTTAATGCCAGCAAGTACGGTATCTTTTTCGAAAATATTGTTATGAAGCTGCCAAAGCTTGCTCTCACGATCCAGCTTCTGACCATTATGGTAAATAGCTGTGGAAGCCTTCCGGCAGGGGCCGATGTAACCATATTCCGAGACGAATTTAGCGGTCACCTTGTCATATTCTTCAGGTGTAATTCGCCTCTCCATGTCGGGATGCATCATGCAATCATTCCAATGATGTGTATCACCAGCTTGGGTGCCATTCGGGTGCGCACCGCCGTATGGTGAGCTATTCCAATAAGGAATCGTCGGACTGTTCTGCTGCACAATGCGGGGCGCGATGTCATTGTAACAGGCCGCTCCCCCGTAGAAGTCGGCAGCTTCCGTCTCATTCCACCATTCCTCAAAGCCCCAATGATTCTCATTGTTGCCGCACCAAAGCGCGAGCGCGCAGTGATTGCGCAGACGCCGAGTCTGGTAGTCCATCTCTCGCTCTACTTCGTCCCGAAACCAAGCCAAGTGATCTGGATATTTCGCGCAGGTGAACATGAAGTCGTGCCAAATGAGAATCCCATACTCATCACATTTGTCATAGAAAATATCCCTCTCGTAGATACCTCCTCCCCACACACGCAGCATATTGAAGTTGGCTTCCTTCGCTTCACTCAGCAATGCCTTATATTTGGCATCCGTGACCCGCGCATAGATGGCATCAGCAGGTATCCAATTGCCACCTTTGCTGAAAACGGAAACACCGTTGATCTCAAAAGTGAATGAACGTTCTTCCTCACTCTCAGGGATTTTATCCATATTAAGGTGCAGTGTGCGTATCCCAAATGAAAAGGACGGATATTCCACTGCATGCTTGGAAGTCTGCAGCGATGCCCGAATCGTATACAGCGGCTGCTCCCCCATCCCATTGGGCCACCAAAGCTTGGCATCAAACACCTGCATCGAGATTGTGACGTAGTTCAGCCCAGAACGAAGACAACAATCTTTTTGAATGATTTGTACCTGGTCCCCCTGGAAAAGCAGTTCCAGTTTCAGCTCCGTTTCTAAGGTTTGAAAAGGATGCAGGTTCTCCAGTTCCAATTGAAACTGTAAGGATGCAGCTGTGTCCTCAGCATCCAATCTTGTCGTTGTGACGTGAATATCTCGAATATGGAAACTGTGGATACATGTGATACTAACCTCACCCATGATCCCACACGTCACTACCCTTGGTCCCCAATCCCAACCCCATACATATTGCGGTTTTCTCAGCATGCCACGGCGATGGTCGCCTCTATGCCCAATCTGCTCGTTCTTATACACCACTTTGGCCTCGCGAATGAGGGCAAGATCGTTCTCCGAATAGTGCTCCAAACCAGAAGTAACGCGCACAAAGAGTTGATTAACTCCTGGTTGCGCCTTTCCTTTTACATCACAAGCAAACGGATAAAAAGCACTGCGATGATGGCCCAGATGACAATCATTCAACCAGATATCTGCTTCTACATCCAAAGAGTCAAATTGAAGGAGCATTTGCTCTGAACACAACTGTTCCTCCGTCAGCACAAATGTTTTCTTAAACCACCAAGAGCGGTTCTCCGTCCATTCACTCGCAAAGCACTGATCAGCCACCAGCGGTTCCGCAATAATCCCTTGCTCGATAAGCGGCATATGCACATCACAGGGTAAATTGGTTCGCAGCCAATCCTGCTCTTTCTGTTTAACGTACCAGAGATCGGCAGCCTGACGATAGAGCGGCTCCGACGTTAGCTGCCAGTCTTCATTTATAAGTAGTTTCATCGTCCTGCACCTCTTACTTTAAGATTCCGATAAGTCCCAAATGAAAATTCGTCCCCGTGCAGTCCTCTCTATTGCCGTGAACAACCTCCAGCTCAACATGATGCAGCCCATCCTCCAGATCATCCGCAATCCAGTAGATGTGAAACCATCCTCCGTCATTGCACCAGCTAGGCCGATCCCGATGAGTCGTGATGGCAGGGCCTCCGTCGAGCCGATATGTGAATTCAGCGGACTTTTTGCCAAAATCGAAGGCTAACGCCAATCCCTTACCTGTAAATGAAAAGGAAAGCTTCGCGCCGATTGCTGCTGTGGTCAAAATCTGATCAACCCTAGGCATATGAGCCGCTGCTCGTCTTATTAGCCAAGGGCCTTCCAATTGGACCTCTTCGAAGGAGAGTGTACTCACATTCCCCCAATGATGCGCATTTAACGGTGATGTGAGCGATCTAGGGGTCACTTCACTATCCCGATCTGGAGCCGTTATCAATTCCTTTTCCAAATAGGCAATTACACACTGTCCATAACTCAGACTGCCTCTGTGGTTAGGATGCAGCCCATCCGGCAGCCATTCATCCCAGGTCATTCGGCCTTTCTTCACTTCCTGCCAGGCGTGCTGTCCCACCCAAACTGAGCTGATGCTGTAATGTTGTGCTAACTGTTCGAATTCAGCGATGCTGGCAGGGGCCTTACCCTGCGACATCTCCTCGTACATTTTCTGGCTGTAAGTATAAATAATTACAAGCTCACTGCGTCCATCTGCCAGCAGTTTACGGATCAATCCCTCTCTTGCCCGCATCCGCTGTTCGGATGGTGTCAGGTAGTCATTGACAGCAAATTCAATAAAAATTAGATCACATTGGCGGCTGATCAAATCTCGCTCTGCACGAAATACAGCCAAGTCGCTCCCAGTCGCACCAATCGCAGCATTCTCCACCGTAATGCGTGCATGGGGGAACGATTCGACAAACCAACGTGCGACTGGCTCTGGCCAATTCCACAACACGCTGCTATCTTCTGTAATAGATCCACCAATGAAACCCAATGTCAATTGACCTGTTTCCAGCTTATTTCTAACCTGCGATAAACCATTTCGAACCTGAATCGTCTCCATGTTACATTCATCTCCACTTGAATTTCGAGTATGTTGTGAACCAAATGCGCAGCAGCCCAAGTCCTTATTTAAAAGTAGCTATTATGCTCCTAAATGTATACTTTGAATTACGTCGATTCTTCTAAAAAGGGTTAAATAAAAGACCGAAACCACCTGATATGGGGTGGAATTCGGTCTTTTCATAGTTACTTCTGAATGGCATCCATTATCATTCGAAAGATGATAAGATCCTGCAAGTAATCCTCAGGTGTCGTTTTGGGCAGCGTTCCCTTCGAGACAACTTCATGGAAATATTCCAGCTCAACCACATAAGCGTCCTTATAGGTCGGTCGAACCGTTGATTGATCGAAGCTGTCTCCAATCGTCTCGCTGATCTGCAGCGTCGTAGGCAACTGTCTGATATACGGGGTATCGTACTGAACAAGGATAGACTTATTCTCGCCGTACACCTCGATATGAGCATCAAATCTGCCTTGTTGATCCATACCCGTTTCAAATGTCACGTTAAAACCTTCATATTCAAAGATCGCATTCTTGAATCTTCCCCCGAGCCAAGCGGATGCTGCCCTTACCCCAATCGGCATCCCAATCAACTCTCTCATCGCCGAAATGTCATGACTATTCAATCCGAGTAATAAGCCATAGGCGCCATACATGTCATCTGGCAATTCCCCAATCGCCTCTCTCATCAATCTGGCATTCCGCTCCTTGCGATCTTGTACAGCTTCAACGGGGATATCATTGAAACGATAGATAGGGCTGGATTGACGCGTGAAAAATGGATTCGGGCCAATGATATCCCGCACGCGGGCATAAATAATTGGTCCTAGCGTCTTTACCTCTTCAAGAGCCTGAAGGTATGCGGGAGCAAACCGTCTCATGTAACCTACCATGACCTGTGCACTTGAAGCGTCGCGAGCTTGAATGATCTCATGAACCTCCGCTGGTGTCACACACATTGGCTTCTCAACGAAAACATGAACATTCCTCTTCAAGGCCGCAACGGTACATTCGGTATGATATTCCATGTTATTCAGCACAAACACAGCATCAAGCTCAGATTGTTCAAGCATATCAGACATGTTCAGAAATAAATGCTCCACCCGATATTTCTCGCCGATCTTCGCTAACAGCTTGGGCGAAATATCACATAATGCTACGATCTCATAAAGTTCAGACAGAGACTCTAGAATCGGCAAATGAACCATTTGCGCAACTTCTCCTAATCCGATGATTCCTACTTTTATCTTGGTCACTTTGATAAGCTCCTTTTTTGATAGTTCCCTATGCAGTTACCCTACATCAATATTGAAAAACAACGACCGGATCAACACTAATATCCCACGTGCTTTCCTTTGTCGTACCGCCATACGTCATGCTGAACGAATAACTTCCGGGCAGCAATTCTTTGCTAACTTCTCCCGACGTTGCAGGTCCGAGGTTCTGCCAGCTCCCCCCGGAGTACAACTTTGCACTACCACCGCTGAGCAGATTACCTAAGCTGTCTTTCACTTGCAGGATAGCCTTCACCGTTTGAAAGCTGACGACTGAATTCGTGACTGCATTTTGGATCGTTTCTTTGCGTTTGCCTGCATACGTCAAACCGAACGTATACGAATCGGCAAGTAATTCCCGGCTAATTTCTCCACTAACCGTTGTGCCCATCGGCCTCCAACTGCCGCCTGAATAATAGTCGACAACAGCTCCATCAAGTGGATTGCCTTGGCTGTCCTTCAACTGCACATTCACCTTCACCGTGTTAAAAACAACGGTACTGCTGGCTGCTGTACTTCGAACAATCTCCTTGTATTTCCCTTCAAACGTCAACCCAAACGTATACGTTTCAGGGAACACTTCCATGCTGATTTTCCCTCCTGCCGTAGTACCCACTGCCCGCCAACTGCCAGAGGAGAAAAACTTCACGCTGCCGCCATCTAAAGGGTTCCCTTGGCTATCTTGCAGCTGTACTTGAACCAACTGCGTTTGAAATACAACACTTGCACTCATACCAATATTTTGCGTAAGTTCTTGCGCTTTCCCTTCATACGTCATTGAGAAGAGATAGCTCTTCTCCCCTAACGACTTAGAGACATAGCCGGAGGCATCGGTTACGCCAAACTCCTTCCAAGTACCGTCCAAATATTTCACAATACCGCCGCTTAATGGATTGCCGGTACTATCCTTCAGCTGGACTTTAACTGTTGTAGCAGCCAGATTGAAGCTTACGTTCTTCGCTGTCTCGCTATTTCCGGCAGCATCGATCGCTCGGTATAAGAGCGTATAGGCCCCTTGCTTATCGAAGGTAAGTGCAGCCGTATAAGGCAGCCATGTTGTTCCGTTATCGGTGCTGTAAACGATTCCCGCTACGCTAGACGCGTTATCTGCAGCGGTTAATGCAACCGTAACGGGGCTGACGTAAGCGCCGCTCGCTCCGTCAGGCGTTGACGGCTGGACGGCAGCCGTCGTGACGGGAGCCGTTCCGTCAATGCGCACGGTTACCGTTTGCGCCGCTTCCTGATTGCCGGCCACGTCCTTGCTATAGAAGTCCAGCGTATGTACGCCTTCCCCTGCAATCGACACGGTATTTCCGCTTGTATAGACCCCATGATCCAAGCTGTAGAACGTCCCTGCGACGCCGCTTTCCCCATCGGTGGCCGTCAGATGAACGACTTGAGCCGTCGTTACCCAACCGGAAGGAGCGTCACTGACCGTAATGGGAGGGATATTATCCACCGTTAACGGTCGGATCTCCACATCATCGACATAAAACGGGTTGCCGGTACCTATAATTTCCGTATATAAAAACATGGTCGTTTCGGTTACAACACCTGTTTCATTAATGATGAGACTCCCTTGAACTTGCTTCCATTCCGTAGCACTTAGGGGTGGACTGGTGAACATAATATACTGCGTAGGAATAGGTTTACCATCTACCTTATATTGCAAGCCGATTCTGATCGTCTCGGTCGTGGTAGAACCAGATGCTAGTTTCGCCCAGGCCGAATAGTAATAGGGTTTGCCCTTTACAAGTGGGACAGGAAATTTAACGCCTCCGTAGCGATCTGTCTTCGTCAACAGCAACGACTGCTGACCGGAATGATGTTCCGCCGAAGTCATCGTTGGCACGGCCTGATAAGCGTAGTTAGGAGCCGCTAATGTACTGCCTTCCATGCCCGGATCTACAATAAGGTTGCTGCCTTTCACCACGCTCGTCGGTGCTGTTACTGTAACTGTGGCCACGGTCTGGATGCCCGAATCGTCCGAGGTTGCTTTAATTTGAGTTGAGCCCGTGCCCACGCCTGTCACCGTCCCATCGGCATCGACGGCCGCCACAGTCGGAATCACGGATTCCCATTTGATGAGCTTATTGGTTGCATTGGCCGGTGTTACCGTCGGGACAAGCGTTTGCTTATCGCCCAGCGTCAAGCTAAGCGTGCTTGGCGTTAGCGACAGTCCCGTAACCGCAACCGTTGCATCTACGGTGACAAGCACGGATGCCGTTTTTCCGCCATCTACTGTCGTTGCCGTGACGGTCGCTGTACCCAAGCTTACGCCATATACCATTCCATTTACATCCACCGTTGCGACACTTGGATTGCTCGAACGCCATATCAGCTCTTTATTGCTGACATTTGCTGGTGTGAACGCAGGAACCAATGCCTTGGTTTTATCCCGACCTACCGCGAGTGACGTTGCATTCAAGCTTACGCTTAATGGATGAACCCAAACTGAACTTCCCGTATTTGTAATCGGTTTGACCGCAACGTCATCGACATAATATACACTGCCTGGATTATTGGCTTCTGTGTAGAGGTACATCAAGACATTGGTTACTTCCCCTGATTCCTGAATGGTGTAAGTGCCTTCGACCTGCGTCCAATCTCCCGCCTTCAAGCCAGGGCTTGTAAACATAATGAATTGCTTGGTGACCCCGTCCAGATTATATTGGAGCCCGAGCCTCAGAGGTTCGCTCGTTGACGCACCATTTGCCAACTTCGCCCATGCGGAGTACGTATACGACTTGCCTTTCTCCACACTTACTGGAAATTTAATGCCTCCGTAACGAGTCGTTTTGATGATTTTAACCGACTGATGACCGCTATGAAACTGACTCGGATCTTTGACATACGTCGCATCCGACATCGCGAATTGAGATGCTTTACTTCCCTCAAAACCCGGATCATCAATCAGATTATCCCCTTTGACAGCAACCGTCGGCGTAATTTCCAATTGAACGGAATCCAGGCTGAAGGCTCCAGATGCCGTCGTCGGCACCACTTGAAGCTGTTTAATGGTCCCCGTCCAGGTAGCTAGACTCGACGTATCAAAGACATATTCACGATAGACAGCATCGGTCGGGAGGATATAAGACGAGAGCATTTTCGCCTCATTCCAATTGCTGTCCGCGGTCGTCGTAAAATAAATCTTCGCCTCATCGCCGCTTGTCATGTTGTTCATTCGGACGCGAATCCGCCTAATATCCGAAGCTGCAACTTGCAAATCATCCGGTGAAAGAATCGCTGGCTGGATACTTCCCGAAGTCCCTTTTGAAGTTCCGCTGAAGACGCCATTCGCCACGACGGGGTTCGCGATCTGACTGTTGGCCGTCCAACCGCTGCTCGTCGTAAAATCCCAAGTGATCGCTGTCGGGTACACACGGACGATTTGCGAAGGCGCATCCCATTTGGCAATCGCGCCAAATGCTTGACGAAGATAGCTGAGCGGTGCCATCACCGTTCCATTGGCAAGCTTGACGGGCGCATGTTCTAACGTAATCGCTTGGCTTCCCTTATAGGCAACGCTATCGCCAACCTTCAGTCGATACACAACGTTATCCTTCACGGCCACCAAGGTATCATTCGATGGATCCCATTCCGGCTTCGCCCCGATTTGCAGATAGGTCTCTTTCATAGGAAGCATCACGATGCCGTCCTTCAGGAGAGCCGGTTGGCTGAACGGTTTGTAAACGCCGTCGACGTAAGTCCGAATACCGGGCTGCGGCGAGTAAATCGTTCGAATGTAATCGATACTGATTGGCCCGACGGAGGAAGTCGGATCGATGCGTAATTGCCGGATGGTCCCCGTCCAGTTCTTGTTTTGCCACGCCTCAATCACGTATTCCGTATATTCATTATCCTGCGGTTTCACATAGAAGCCGACGGCCTTGGCCTCATTCCAGGTCCCATCCGCCTCCGTCGTAAAGAAGAATCGGCCATCGATATCGTTCGTACCGTTCTTCATGCGAATGACGAGATATGGAATATCCTCCGCCTTAATCCCGAGGTGATCTGCGGATCGAATGCCGGGATCGGTATTGTTCGTTAAGCCAGAAAAAGTGCCGTCCTGCACAGTCACGCCCACAATCTGTTTCTCGACGGTCCAGCCCTCCGCATCGCCCGGGGTATTGAACTCCCACATGTTCCCGTAGACATTGGTCATCACGGGTTGGGGTTGGTTCAGATTAGGAACCACTCTCCCCGCGGGATACAGGGTATTAATCCGATCCTTCTGGGCCTGCGTCGGCACGCTGTCGATATGCGACGCGCTATCGCCAAATACATTGCGAATGGCATCCACGTAGCCAAAGCCGGCCAGCCCGGCAGGCATAATGAAGTGGCCTTCTCCGAACTCATTCCAGTTGTCCAGCATAACCAGCTTCTTACCTAGACTGCCTGCCGGCAGCGAAGGCATGAAGCTATCCTTCGTCCACTGCGCCAAGGATTGGAATTCCGACGGCGTCGCATAATAACCAAAGTTCAAACCCCAAGCCGTATCATCTCTGCCCATGCTCAAACCGGGGATAATATCGATGGCGTTTGCGTCTTTCTCTTGCGTCATCTTCAGCTTCTGAAACTCCGGATGACCGCCGAAGGAGCCCCAGGAATACGCATACACCCCATCAAAACCAGCAGCTTTGCGTTTAGCCAACTGCTGGGGGTCCGTCCCGTTATACACGTTCAGCAGGATAATACCCTTAAACCCCGCTTTTACCATTTCGCTTCGCAAGTTATCCAGCTCCGGCTTCACGTTCTCGCTGCCTTTAAAAGCATTTACTAACTCGTCATAATTGTAGATCGTGAAAACAGGTTTATTATCGATTTTCAAATAACGCGGATCTTTAAAATAATATTCAATCCAGTACGGAATCAGATTCGTTCGGAAATCTTCAGCATCCTTGACCTTGGAATTGAGGTTTTCAAACATAATCGCGAAATCGATTTGATTTCTATATTGGCTATTAAAATAGCCGTTATCCAAAGCATGCGATAAATACGAATCTTTAATCGGCACCCGATCGGTGTCTCCGCCAAGTGGCCTGAACCAGCAGGACATCTGGAAATTGATGCCGTGCTCGATCAGCCATTTCGTCTCCCAATCCGCCGTTTCCGGGCTGCCTTCGTCGTAGAACCCTAGAAGAGGCGTCCGATCCGGGTAAGGCTGAATCATATCCCAGCCCAGGTGATGGCCTTCCCGCCACATCGGGCAGCTTTGGACGCCTACAACCGGATCGTCCTCGCCCTTACTGACCGCTTGGGGAGCCGGCACATAATCGGCAGGGAGGGAAACTGTTTTATACAAAAGAATGTCATCCAGCCACATTTCGCCCCGATACGAAGAAGAGGTCGTGAACTTGAGGGTGTCGACGGAAACCGCGCCCGGAGCCAGTGGTACAACTTGATCGCTGCGCTTATCGTTGATATAGATATCCGCTGTAGCCGTCGCCCAGTTCACTTTGATCTGAATGTGCGTCCACAGATTCGCTAAATACTTGTATTTCAGCGAGACAGGTTGCCCGCTGCTGTTGACATAAGCCAAATCATCGCCAAACGTCGTTAGTTTGATGACGCTCGTCGTTCCGCTTTTTAGCTCAGCTTCCAATCCATCCGCTTTCTGCTTGTATAGAACCTTGAAGTCGTAGGTAAAATTATCCGCCATTGGCGATATCGCTTTGGACAGACTCATACTGCCGGT
This sequence comes from Paenibacillus alba, assembly GCF_013204855.1. Lineage (GTDB taxonomy): Bacteria > Bacillota > Bacilli > Paenibacillales > NBRC-103111 > Paenibacillus_E > Paenibacillus_E alba. The sequence continues at coordinate 221,512 of NZ_JABMKZ010000007.1, forward strand.
GCTACTAGCCGCGCTCAGCTTCATGCTGTTAATATCCGGCTGCGGCGAACCCAGCATGCTACCGACGGTGATGGCGCCGCCTGACGTAACCGCGGACCAATCCTGCGGGATGGCGCCGCCGGCCACGACGGAAATAAGTCTTTCGTTCACAGCGTACCCTCTATACATTTTCAAAGGACCAAAGAAGAAGTCCCCCAAGGAGGCAGCGCCTGTCTGCACTTGAAACTGGTTCAGGTTCGAGACTGCGTTCTTGAAAGTAGCCCCGTTCGCCTTTTTTACGCCATTGATGTACACATCTGTGGTATGCGTGCTCAGGTTGATGTCGATCTTAATCCCAACCTCTACGTTCGCCACATAGGTTTGCAAGGGAAGCACAGTGGTTGGGGACGTTTCCAGACTAAGCATATTGTTTTGTGTAATTAAGCTGACGCCTACGACATCATTGCTGAGCAACTGCCACTTCAAGCCGTCAATGACTGACATAGGCCTAATGCGAAATTCCATGGTCAGATTACCTGCACTTTGCGCAACAAATTTCTTACTCATTGAAACGGGCAGGTCTTTGCTCGTATCGCTGATTTTGAAATTCGTGTTATATAGGGAGACCAGCGCCCCTCCTGCAGCGCGAACATCCCAGCCGGACGGCTGGCTATTCCCTGGTGTCAAGGCTGATAAGAACGAGAAATCCTCATCAATTACATAACCTGCATCAGGTCTGGTGGCTTCCGCGCTAACATCCGCTGACTGAAAAACAAATATGAAAGCGCACACAATGAATGAGGTAAGGAGAATACCTAATCGCTTTTTAACCATCATTACACTCCCTTTTCCAATGAATTTGCTTTGTGGAAACAATGACGCTGCTCCAGTCAGCAGTGTTATTGTTTCATAAGATCATGTCGTTATTTAATTTCCTGCCTTCCAAGCATCATATTGCTTCTGAATCTCTGCCATTACTTTGTCTATGCCAGCGTCTACCAGTTTCTTTTTCGTATCCTCAACGTATTTCGCGTAGTCCGGCATGGATCCCGTCGTAAAGATCGGATTCGCCTCTTTATTGACAGCACCGATTTGCGCAATCTCCGTTTTGACCGGCTCGTTATTAAAGACAAATCCGAGCAGACCAGATGCCTTGCCGTTTTCATTCGTTTTTCTCATCGCTTCCAAAGCTTTCGTTGAATTCCAGTTGGAATCCCATTGATCCCAAAGCGGCCCGAGCCAGTTATGCCAAATCGCCCATGTTTGTTCCGCACCGCTTTTGGCTTCGATTGTTGGGTTAGGATCTTTAACCGTACCCGATTTAACCGTGTAATTTTTACCTTCAACGCCATAAGCAAGTGTATTCAATAAGTACTTATCACTCCAAATATAATCGAGCAGCATCATGGCTCTTTCTGAATTCTTCGAAGTTGCACTAATCGCTGTCGCAGCAGCAGTCATGGAAGCAGTTGAAATGGTCGGCTGTGAGCTGAATGTTTCAACGGTTGGGAATCCATAAGTGCTTGTCGATTTCGACCCATCCTCGGTATAACCGCCTGAATCACGAAGCACTGCATATTTCCCTGATTTCGCTTCAGCCAGATAATCCGTTTTGATTGCGGCATCCTTGGCAATATAGCCTTTCTTATAGAAATCATTCATGACTCTATAATTTTCATAGTTTTGCGGGATATCAAGGGTTTTGACGAATTTACCTTCCTTCTCGCTGAAAGATATGCCACCTACGACGGTTGTATAGTCGGGTAACCCTATGCCAGAAGTCGCTCCATTAGCCGTTGCAATGACTGGAATCATGTTCGGCTCATTTTCCTTAATCGTTTTCAAGAATGGCTCTAAGTCGCTGAGACTCTTGACACTTTTATAATCGAATTTATATTTCTCAACTAAATCTTTTTTAAATACATAAGAAGATGCCGGACTGTAAGGTGTCTGAGCAGGAATCGCCATGATCTTCCCTTTATAAGTAACAGCTTTCCAAGCACGCGGATCTACTTTCTTCAAAATATTTTGTCCATACTTCTGCAGTAGATCATCAAGTGGCATAAAGGCGCCTTTTTGCACATTCGCATTTAAATTATTGGATGAGTTTGAGGTAAATACGAGATCGTAGGGCTCACCAGCAGCTGACTTCAACTTAATCTTGTCTTCCCAACCTGCGTTATCAATCATGTTAAAGTGCAGGTTTGCATTTAGTTTTTCCTTAATTAGTTTGTTCGCTACCGCTTCGACCGCTTCTTGGTCCTTCAAATTGTCGATTGGCTTTGGCATGAACCAGCTAATATCGACGAAATCTTTCGTTGGATTCGTAGTCGCCGCCACCGTACTAGCAGCTGGGCTAGCTGTTTCTTTCGTTTTTTCAGTTGTGCTGCAGCCGCTAATCACAATCGTTGTTGCAAGCAAGACGGATGTTCCTGGTCCAAACCATTTTAAAGCTTTTGTCCTTTGACCTTTCACGTAGATTACCTCCCTTATATCGTCTTTGTATATAATTTACAGACGCAGCGTGGTTTTCCTGCATCTGAAACTATCAACCCTTTACCGAACCTACCGTTAACCCCTGTATGAAATACTTTTGAAACAGTGGGAAAACAAGCAGCATCGGTCCTGCAGCCAATATGCACATCGCCATGCGAGCACTTAAAGAAGGTACTTGCATACCTGGTTTCACAAGTCCATATTGAATGGCCTCACTCGAATTTAAATACTCCATATTTTTGAGAACACGAATAAGTAAATATTGCAGCTTCATTAAATTATCCTGATCCATATAAAGCAAGGTCAGCCACCAATCATTCCAGTATTGGAGTGCAAAGAACAGACCTAATGTCGCCAGTGCTGGTTTGGATATCTGCAGAACAATTTGAGCAAAAATTCTTAACTCGCCTGCGCCATCCATTTTCGCTGACTCGATAATCGCTTCCGGTATCGTTTGCAAGAAGCCTTTCATCAGCAGCACGAACCAGCCGCTAATCAGATATGGCAAAATGAGTGCCAAAATGTTGTTGCGGAGTCCCAACCATTTCACCATCAGGATATAAGAAGGAACCATCCCCCCATGAAAGAGCATCGTGAAGAAGATGAAAAAGGCAAGGAACGAACGGTAAGAATAATCTTTACGCGAAATGGCATAAGCGTAGGTTGTGGTTACCCACATCCCAATCAAAGAACCTATGACCGTCGTTCCGATCGTAACCAGATAAGAATTGAGCAGAACTTTAGGCTCGTGCAGGATCACCTTATAGGCATCGAAAGTAAAGTTTTTGGGAATCATGGAATATCCAAATTTAATAATGTCATTTTCCGTTTGAAAGGAGGTTCCGATAATGACAAGAAAAGGAAATATACATACCGCACATAACAAGATAAATAGGATATGGATTACTAATTTTCCCGCTGTAATGGTAGGCCGTATTCGTATTGATCTTTGAGGATGCATAGTCGATTCTCCTTAGAAAAGTGAGTTTTCTGGATTTATCCTTCTTACGGTAAAATTGGTTATCAATACTAGGCAGAATCCAACAATCGATTGGAAAAAACCTGCTGCTGAAGCCATCCCAATATCACCTATATCAATAAGAGATCTATAAACGAATGTATCAATGACATCTGTTGTCTGATAGATCAAGGATGAATTCAACGTCACATTGTAAAACAAACCGAAATCACTGTAGCAGATACTTCCTATTTGCAGGATCACCAACATGATAATCATCGGTTTAATCATCGGCACGGATATTGAAAACGCTTGCCGAATTTTACTTGCTCCATCAATTTTGGCTGCATCATAATACTCGGCATCAATGCCCATCAAAGCAGCGTAATAGATTACAGATCCATAGCCAAGTCCCTTCCAAACAGCGGCAGCCACTAGGATGTACGGCCAATATTGGGGCTCGCTGTACCAGAGGATCGGTGCTTTCCCTACTGCAACTAAGATACTGTTGATAACGCCATGCTCCATATCGAACAGCGCCCGAAAGGCAAATCCAGCCACCACCCACGATATAAAGTAAGGGATGAACAAGATCGTTTGATACACCTTAACGAATCTCCGGCTCAGTTCAAATAGCAATAGGGCAATAACGATAGAGAGAAACGTACCCAAGGTAATGAAAACAGCGTTATACAGGATCGTATTGCGTAGAACGCGATACAGCACATCCCCATTAAATAGAAAGCCGAAATTGTCTAACCCGACCCAAGGGCTGTTCCAAATGCCAAGATTGTACTTATAATTCTTAAAAGGAAGCAGCAATCCGTAAAGCGGTACATAATTAAAGAGTAAAATCAACAGGAATCCTGGCAGTGCCAGCAGCGTCACTCCGAAATTTTTCTTGAATATTCTTACCATCCATTCAACACTTCCTAGCTTGTAAATTTTGACGGCCATCTTTGTTGATATCCCAACTGTAGGCGTTACCCTAGGAAATGTATATTGTAATCTAGGTATATTCCTTCAAAAATGTGTAGGAAAGCTTCTTCCAAAGGGGATAGAACACTGCAAATCAAGTAAGTTCCGCTAACCTTGGTTATGATCAACGGGATACATAGTTGTATCCTCCACCGAACGCGCTTAATCTTGCCTGTTACGGACATAGCGATGGCTTCCGGCTTTAATTCCTGGCCTTATTTCATCCGTTGTTTTAAAAGTAAATATGGGTTGTCTCCCAATGCTGGACGGCGGGTTTTGTGAAGTACTCCAATGACAAAAAAGCTTGATTTCTCAAGCTTTTATCGTTTCAATTATTTCCAGGTTATCCCTCAACAGCGGGACAAAAGCTTGGAAATAAAGCCAGTGCCCATAATCATTCGGATGATTGATGTTGTTCAGGAGCAGACTTTCCGCCGATTTGCCGGCTGCCAGTTCCTGCTCCCAAACTGCAGTGACGTCAGCTACGCCGACACCGTATTCCCGGCCAAGCTGGCGGATGATTTCCGCATACCTGCCAGTCAATCCGCTGGAATACCACCATTTCGGATTCGGCAGGCAAGGCGTCACGAGCACAAGATCGCTGTTGTCCAACTTCTTGACGGCCTCGATCATTTGACATAGATTGCTTTCAAAATCCGCCGGCGAAACGCCCACCCCTTCACCATGTTTGTTCTGATCGTTCATGCCGAATCCGATGATCACGAGATCGGGGCGCAAAGGAATGACATCACGCTGTATGCGATTCTTTCCATCTTTGCTCGTTTCACCGCCGACTGATTTGTTCAACAGACTGATTCGGCTGCGCGGATAGTATTCATTGAGAAATTGATGAACCCGGTTGAAGTACATAAACTTTTCTTCGCTCGCATCCCCACCTGCACTAATGCTGTCACCAAAAACAACGATTGAACTCTCCTCGCTGGTTCGCAATTTGGAAAGCCAGCGCTCCACCCCGGCTCGATTTCCACTATCGTGGGCAACGAAGCAGTCCTTAAACTGATCGTTATCATACACATAATCCCCATACACGGTAAATTCACGATTGCTGCAGTTTTTGAACGCTGCATGATCAAACACCACTTGGCCGTATAATTCGTGACGGGACCAATCTGGGATCCGGCTTTGCTTCGTCCGGTGAATGACACCCCGATCGTAATCGACGACATAGTCTATTCCCTCTGCGTAAATGATATTGCCCGGATGATCCTCATCTGCATGACTCCGCAATACCATAGCCAGCTTGGCTAATGGACGGTATCGCATAGACATGTTCTCTTCTTTTACAAAAATGAATGCTTCCGCAGTCTGTCGGCGGGTCACTGGATTCATGGGCACGCAGCTCCTTCAATTGTAAAATCATATTCACCCGATGCCAGGCTGATTTCAAATCCTATTGAATCAAATTAATCATATTTCTCCGCAAGGCATATTCCTTCGGTGTGACCTTATATTTCTTTTTGAACATGCTGAAAAAGTAGGTTTCATTCAAGATCCCGACTTTCCCAGCAATTTCATACACACTAAGGTCATCTTGGATAAGAAGGTCTGCCGCTTTTGTTAACCTAAACTCGTTGATATAATCAGGAATCGAGATATGGGTTGCTTCCTTATATGTTTTGCTTAAATTTCTTGTGGATATTTTCATAATCGAAGCAATGGAAGTCAAGCTCAAGGAAGGGTCTTGATAATGGTTTTGAATATATTCCGTGACCGCATCTACCAAAAAGTAGTTTAGTTTAGTGGTATGACCCTGGAAATCTTTTTTGAACGAGTCTTGCAGGGCACCTACAATGATCCGATGGATCTCGGCAATCGTCTCCATCTCCAAGATATTGCGACTGATCGAAGAGATATGCAAAGATGGCGCAGTAGTCACTTTCATTTCTTCCAACGTCTCTATAACCTTATCCACGAGTCTTATGATGGAGACTAACGCATTGTGATAGTTTAGCGTGCCCACCTCTTCAAAAATGTTCCCCAAAACCTCCTCTTTCGCTTCGGTTTTGCTCAATTTCATTGCTTCCACAAGCCACTCCTCATAATTTCTGGAATAGCCCGTTTTTTTACTTTCCACATTTTTTTTAATCGTTTCGTATGTTATAACGGAGGAATGCCCTAATAATAAACGATACATAGCCTGATCGAGAGCCTGATTATAGATACTATTCAATTCCTGTATGTGACTCGTCTTTTCACTAATCGATGCCGTAAAGGAAATTTTAAAAAAACGAGAGACATTCTCTTGAGCTTCTTCTATAAGAGCGTGGATATGTGATTGAAAGTGTTCATCTTCTTCCGGAATACTTACAATCAATACGACATGATCGTCCTTCATATCCAATCCTTCGTTAGGATATTTTTTTGCCATAATTTCTGATGCAATATTGATCATAGCAAAGCGAATCGTATCTTTATCCTTGGCATGGAACGCATGCTGAAATTCCTTATAGTTATCAATTTTCAATAAACAAATGGCAAAGGAAGCATCCCTGACTAAAGAAATCCTCATTTCTTTAAAAATGCTTTCCAATTCTGCCCTGCCGATGGATAAACTCTCCGTAATCAATCTGCTTAACCAATAGTGCTTCATAACATCTTTGTACTGCACCTTTTCCTTATCAAAATGATCGAGCATTTCCATGGATTGTCTGTAAACGGTGTTCAAATAAGAGATTTCATCAACGACCTCGTCTTTGTCCGATCTCCGAATCCGATCTAACATGATCGAATTCACCAACTTCCCAAAGGGTCGATATATCTTTCGAGAGATGCTTATGGATATCACCAAAGCCATGACCAAGAAAATGAGTGTAATTATGATAATACTCGTTCTTAAGCTGTTGATATACTTATAGATTTCAAGAACAGGCTGCGTTTTTAGCAGCGTCATCCCCGTGTTGTCGACATTTGTGTAAGTAACTAAATATTGCGTTCCACCACGCTTGCTTTGAAAAAACCCTTCTCGTTCAGCCTGTGGATGTGCTGTTTTATTTGCCAAAAAATCTGTTTTCAGCCAATTCTTGATTGCAGAATCATTGGTTCCATCATCCAAGTACTCGCCAGCCTGGTCCAGAATGAATACGTTATCTCCCTTTTGTTTATCTATCATATTGATTTGATTAATATTTTCTAGCAACCACTCCGGTTTAACGTTAATTACTACAACGCCATCCGGCTTAGCCCCACTAGCCGGAGTTTCGTATATAAAATAGGAGAATACATACTCAGGCTCGGTTACTCCGTTTACCAGTTTTTTGATATCACGGAAAATCGGTTTAAGCTTAGGAAGCGCTTGATCCGAATTAATAAATTCGTAGAGCATCTGATCTTTAAAAAATAAAGGAAAACCCGAACTATATGTTTGATCCAGATTACGATTATAAATGCCAACAGAGTGAATATAAGGAATAGCCGAAGTAACAGAGCTAACGACTTTAGTCAAATGGCTTGACACCTCAATCATATCTTCATTCTTTGCATACATAATAGCGGTTACATCGCTGTTTAAGTAAAGAAATTTAGATAAATTGGTAATCGTTTGATCCATAAACGACATATTATACTTGACTTGAAAAAGTATTTTTTGATTGGCTGCATACTCATTTTTGACCAAAAGATTTTGAGAATTAATATATACAACTGTAGATAGAACAACTACAAGAATCAAAATAGCCATGCTAATCCAAAGAACCATTTTTATAAAATAGGCTTTAGCTCCTAAAAAAGATTTTATGTTCATGCCTTCATATTCTCCTTTATTCGAAGTGAAAGAGACTAGCATGTATCAGTCCCACCGTGCCACCAGAATTATGTAGTGTGTCATCCCAATGTAATTGGTTTAAGTTCCCATGTATACTTTAATATAAGTCTTTTTCTATGAATATGGTACTTTAAAATTTGGTCAAAATCTTTAATCATCGCATCCACCACTTCGTCCGCCTCGCTGCCGAGGATGTCGATCAAAGTGATCTCGTTCCCCTCTTTATCCGTTCCGATCGGATCATGCAAGGACACATCTTTACGCGTCTTTTTCAATGAGCGCAGATGCATCAAGATCTCATTCTCGATGCAACGAGCGGCGAATGTCGCGAGCTTCGTGCCTTTATTCGGGGAAGCAACGTAAAAAAGCGAAAATCTCATAACCTTTGGCCTTAACCATAAGTATGGATTTTCGCTTTTCCAATAATTGTTTGTGATCATCCCATCTAGATCTATAATATCAATGCCGTCGGAAGATAAATTCATGATTGAATACATTAATTGCGAAGCATTCCGTAGAATTATTCTCTCAAGGAAATGAAGCAATTGTCCACCATTCGTATATCCTCCAGACTCTAGCATTGTTGTAGCAAAATATTTTAGTCAATTTCAGTACTGAACTAGCCCAAAAAGTCGCTCATTTCCCGCATCCAGTTCTCAAGTGCAGCAGTTAGCCACTCCATCGGCTCGGCGCAGTCAGCACGGCTTGATAGATCCGTCGTTTCCCAAGGATCGTCTCGAAGATTGAAGAGCTGCACACAATCCGTCCCCGTATCGGAGATCGGCGAGCGGTAGTAACGAATGAGCTTCCACTGCCCGTCCGTTGCCATCCGCTGTATATCTTTGTACACCGAACATACGACGTCTCGGACAGTGTCGCATTCTCCTGCGGCCAGCGGCAGCAAACTGACGCCATCTGTTTTCTCCGACAGCTCTACGTCGCAAATGGCAGCCACCGTCGGGAAAATATCAATATTACTGGAAAGCTCCTCAATCGGCTTCCCTTGCGGCAAGCCGGGTCCGCTCATAATGAGGGGAATGCGAATGCTATGCTCGTACAGGTTCTGCTTGCCCATTAGACCATGCTGTCCGATGGATAAGCCATGATCGGCGGTATAGACAATCAGCGTGTTTTCGTATATGCCCTTCGCCTGCAGCGCTTCGACGATACGCCCAATTTCTGCATCCATATGGGTGATCATCGCATAATAGTCGGCAATATGTTGGCGGACTTCATCAGCATCCCGAGGCAGAGAAGCAAAGTTCTCATCGCGAACGGACATTTCTCCGTTGTCAAAAGGGTGTTCTTTCATAAAATTAGGCGGCAGCGGAATCTGATCTCGCTGATACATGGCAGCATACGGCTCCGGGGCCGTCCGAGGGTCATGCGGCGCCGTATAAGCCACGTACAAGTAAAAAGGCCGTTCATCGTCATACGACTCGACAAACTGTACGGCTGCATCGGTGAATAATTCCGTCGAGAACATTTCTTCGATATATTCCCGCTCCTTGGGATAGGCTCCGGTTGGGTCGAAGTCTTGGACCGGCACCTTGGTATGCGAACTCATCCCGTAGAAAAATAGCTTGTCGCCGCCCTCAAAACTTCTCGCGAAGCTCGGTTTGTCGTTATGCCATTTGCCAATCGCATGGGTACAATACCCCGCTTCACGCATCGTTTGCGGCATTAATTTTACGTCAGGGCGAATGTCGAACGTTTGATCACACTTACTCAGATCCTCCCCGGTCAATGTGTGAAAGATAGACTTCCCTGTATTGACACAGGCCCGGCTTGGCGCACAGACTGCCCCATTTAATCCGCCGAAAATGTGCGTATGCTTAAACGAAACGCCGCTGTTTGCTAATCCGTCCAGAATAGGCGTCTGTACAATCGTGTTGCCAAATGCACCTAGCGCTTCTCCCCGATGATCGTCCGCAATTAGAAAAACGACATTCGGTCTTTTGCCATGCTGTTCCTCCTGCATCCTCATCTCCACCTTCTTATGTGACAACTTTCGCTCATTTTTATAAAAAGCCATCCTTCATCGCCTTGTAAACAAGCTCTGCAAATAGACTGTTCGACCATGCGAACCAACTGCGGGTATACGTTGCCGGATCGTCGGCATGAAAGCCTTCATGCATGAAGCCGTATCGGCGTCGGTAGTCTCCAGCAGGTTAATCATCGCGAGGGTCTCCTCTGATGTTACTGCAGTAAGTCCTTGCATCGACAGCGCCATATGCCAGATATAATCCGGAGGCGTGTGCGGACTGCCAATCCCTTTAGCCGCCTTGCCTTCGTAGTAATAAGGATTTTCCTTGCTGAGCGCGAATTTGCGTGTGTTTTGGTAAATCGGATCGGACGACGTCGTGTAACCGATGTAAGGGATAGAGATCAACCCCGGCGTATATTCCCTAAGATCTATGCGATATCTCGCATCCGCTTAAATATTTTTAAAGCGCCGTCTTTATGCTCAACCATCCAATCCACCAGTTTCGCTCGAAGGAAGTTCAGCTTATCGGCATAGTCCAAATGATCGATCAGATTGTTCATTTCGTAGGGATCCGTACTTAAATCGTACAGCTCATCCAAATCGCCGCAATTGAACACATACTTCATCGTTTCATATCGAATCATTCGTTGGGTGTACATTACGCTCTCTAATCCCGAACATTCCGTAACGACGCAGTCCGGCCAAGACGCCAATGGCTCCTCGCGCAGCATCGGCGCAAACGAACGTCCATCCCGTTTCTCCGCTTGCTCTCTTCCCGCGCCTGCCAGCTCCAGAATCGTAGCATAAAGATCACACGAACCGACAAACCTGCTCTCTTCGCGATGACCTGAAACGCCTGCCGGCTTTACAAGTAAAGGGATGCGGCACGTTTCTTCATACATGAAGAACGCCTTATCGCTTAATCCCCCGTGGATGCCAAGCGACTCGCCATGGTCGGCGGAGAAAATAATCGTCGTATTTTCGTACAGATCATGCTCCTTCAAATAGCGGAGTAAGCGGCCGATTTGCTCATCAATGGAGCTCATAAAGCCGTAATAATGCTTCACATAAGGAGCAAAGGCGTCCCATTCTTTCGAATTTGCGCTCTTCGCTTTATGAATGGACGGTTTCTTATTCCCATCGTCATAGAAATTAGGCCAAGGCTCCAAAGTCATATCGCGATACCGGTCGAGATGCTTGGTTGGCGCCATATAAGGCTCATGCGGGCCCCAATAGTTGAGCGCAAAAAAGAAAGGCTTCGAACGTTTACGAAAGCGGTCGATATAATGAATCGCGCGTTCCGTCAAATAGTACTCTACGGTCGATTCGATCGGTGAGATGACCTCTGCCGCCATATGCGCCTCGAAATTCCCGGATAACGTATTCTTCGTCTCAAAGGTTAAACCATTTTCCTCCAAATAGTCTTTGAACTGTTTATAGCCATAGCCGCCAACACCATGACCTGGGAAATCATCGGCTTCATAACCAACATCAGAAGGGAGCGAGCGAATATCATACTGATATTCTGGGAATTGAATGGCATGCTCGGCGTGAGCGCGGTAATTCTTTGTTTCCTCAGACTCATTGCCTTGGCCAAGGTGCCATTTGCCGGTATAACCCACGCTATAATTTTGCTGTTGCAATTGCCTGCTGAGCAGATCCGGATGATCCGGCAGCTCCCTGATTAAACAATGCGAGCCATACGAATTGGACTGCATGCCGACGTTAAACGGGTAATATCCCGTTTGCAAAGAAGATCTTGCTGGCGTACAAATCGGGCAGCTTGTATAAGCGTTCGTAAATACAATACTATCTTCCGACAATTGATCCAGATTTGGCGTTTGGCACACCTTCCCGCCATAGGCTTTTAACGTATCAACCCGTTGCTGATCGGTCAAGATTAATAAAATATTCTGCTCTTGATTCTTCATTCCATCTTCCACTCCCAACAGTCATGATTCATGTTATGACAATACGCATTCAGCCTTTGACGGATCCTAACATCATTCCTTTGTTAAAATGCTTCTGCATAAAGGGGTATATGAGCAGCATCGGAGCCGCAGTGATGACAACAGCTGCCATTTTGACCGGTGGTCCGTACTCAAAGCCTTCGACGATCAGCATCATGGAGGAATCGGTGGATTCGATCAGTATTTGTCTTAAATACACTTGAAGCGGCCACATTTGCGTATCGTTCAAATACAACAGCGCCGAGAAATACGTATTCCAGTTTTGCACCAAATAAAATAAGGTAAACGTCGCCACAGCCGGCATAGAGAGCGGCAAGACGATTCTCCAGAACAAGCGAAGCTCGCCGCAGCCGTCTATGCGCGATGACTCCTCCAGCTCTGCCGGGAAGTTTTGGAAAAAGCTCCTCATGACAATCAAATGGAACGGTGCAATCGCTCCTGACAACCAGAGAGAGCTATAGCTGTTCAACAACCCGAACGCTTTGACAATCAGATAAGTCGGAATAATCCCACCGCTGAACAACATCGTAACAAGCACTAAAAAATTGATGACTTTGCGTCCGGGCAGCCATACCTTTGACAAGCCGTACGCCATCAAGCTGGTCAACGTAATATTAATCGTCGTGCCAATGAGAGTAATGATGAGAGAATTTTTGAAAGCCGTTGTAAAATTGCGTTCGCGAAGCAAAAACTGATAAGAATTAAGCGTCAATTCTTTGGGAAACAAGAAGAAACCTCTTGAAAGCACCTCATGCTTCGTAGCAAATGATACGACGACGACATAGATGAAAGGCACAATGACGAGCAGCGACACAAGCGTCAGCAACGCATACACAATCCAGACAAACAGCCGGTCTGTCCCTTTGGCAGCCATCAATATACCCCCTCTTCCCCAAATCGCTTCGCCAGCGTATTTGCCGCAATGACAAGCACAAGGCCAACGACCGACTTAAATAACCCGACAGCCGTCGTAAAGCTGAATTGTGCGGAGAGGATCCCTGTCCGGTAAACATACGTATCGAATATGTCCGACACGTCCATATTGAGCGGATTTTGCATCAGCAGGACATGCTCAAAGCCGATATCCAACACTTGGCCAAGCCGCAGGATGAACATGATGAAGATAACGGATTTGAGTGCCGGAAGACTAATATGGAGCATCTGCTTCCATCGGCTCGCTCCGTCTACAACAGCGGCCTCAAATAAAGTTGGATCCACGGAGGCAAGGGCAGCCAGGAAAATAATCGCGCTCCAGCCCGTTTCTTTCCAAATGTTCTGAAGCAAGTATAACGTGCGGAAATAATCAGGATTCGTCAGCAGATCAAAGCGTTCCCAGCCCCATGAAATCAGCAATTTATTTAGCGCCCCGTCCTGCGTAGAGAACATAATTACGGTCATACTGACAACCACAACCCAGGACAGAAAGTGCGGCAAATACGTGATCGTTTGTACCGATTTGCGATAAGCCTTTACCCTGACTTCGTTCAACAACAAGGCCAGAATGATCGGAGCAGGGAAAAAGAGGAACAGATTTAAGCAGCTCATAGCCAGCGTGTTACGCATCAAAATCCAAAAGTCCTGCTCGCTAAAAAGTCTTCGAAAATGCTCTAAGCCAACCCAGTCACTGTGCAGAAAGCCGTCAAACGGATCATAATTTTGAAACGCGATGGCGATACCGAACATCGGCAAGTAACGAAAAATAAGGAAAAAGAGCACGCCCGGTGCAATCATCGCATAAAGCGGTAGTCCTCGACTGAGCAATTTCTTCGTTGTTGTCATGTCGCTCCCCCTTTCCATAGAATAAGTCTGCGCTTGATGAGGAAGGAAACCACGAAAACCGTGGTTTCCCCTGCCGACCGACTACTTCATTTTGGCATAAATGTCATTGATCTCTTTCTCAATGTCATCGCCGCCGCCGGACTTCCATTGCTCGACCGCTTTATCAATCGAATCGACAGGCTCTTGCCCCACGATGACTTTGATAATCGCGTTCGTAAATTTTTTATTCAGGTCAGTGCCGACCTTCGTCAGCGTATCTGATACCAGACCGGCTCCAGGATTATCATAGCGGTAGGGTTCTGTATTCTTGAACCAAGCAAGCACCTTGTCCCCATACGATTTATCGTCCCATAGACGAATTTGGATACCCGGATCAAAACGACGGAAAAACCATGTAGACAAAATTTGCGGACGATTCGTCGTGAAGGCTGGCAGCATCGTTACCTTATCGCCCTCTTTCTTGTAGTCCACACCTTCAATCCCGTTCTTGATCAGCGTATAACCCTCGTCAGATAACATGTAGTCAAGCAACTTCATAATGCGCTGCTGCTTTTTCGGATCCGTTTTGGCGTTGACGACAATCTTCGCCGTGCTGATTACCGTATTCGCAAATTGTAAGCCTGTTGGTCCTTTCGGAGGTGTCAGCTGTACAATTTCCGCCTTTGGATCCAGCTTCTGAAGGGTAGGAAGGGAAGTGGTATATACTTCATTCGGGTTCACTTCCGCTATGCCATTCGTATTCGCCTCCAGTTTGTTCCACGGATCGCGCTCTTTGTTCACCGGAAAGTCTTTGTCCAGCACACCCTCCGCATAGGCTTTACGCAGGAAAGTGGCAAAATCCTTCCACTCCTTCGCTTGCGTTTGCATCGGCACGAGCTTGCCATCCACCAGTTTCCAATTATTTGAAATACCAAAAGCGCCCTTCAAATAATCAATATTGTTGATTGTGCCATTTGCACTGATGTTCATGCTGAAGCCGATCGTATCTTTCTTCCCGTTTCCGTCCGGATCTTTCTCAGCGAATGCCTTGGCCACATCGTAAAACTCATCTACCGTTGTTGGCATCTTCAAGTTCAATTTATCCAGCCAGTCTTTCCGAATAGACAGATTGCTGCGGAAGCTCGGTGCGTACAATGGCAATCCATAGATATGATCCTTCGGATTCATCATTTGCAAGTCACGCTGCGGGATCTCCTTCGTTAAGTTCGCATATTGGGAGAGCAATGGTTTTAAATCTAGAAAGACACCTTTCTCCTGCCATTTATTGTATGAGTTCGGATTCGTAGCATGGAAGACATCCGGAAATGTATTCGACGCTGCCATGACATTCAGTTTCTCTTCATAGTTGTCGCCAGGCACCCATTGAAACTTCAGGTTGATGTTCAGCTTTTCATTCAGCTTCTGAATCATCGGGTGATTCTCAGGCCAGCCGCCGCCAGCCGCCGTGCTGACGAGCATTGAGATATCCATTTTCTCCTTGCCATCATCTACATTTGCCTTCTGGTTGGCTGTTGGCTGCGCAGTTTCCTTCTTATCGCCCGTGCTGCTGTTACTGCTGCAGCCTGCCAGTCCTGCTGCAAGTACGACTGCCGAGATTGAAAGCGTTAACACTTTCTTCATTGCATGTTCCCCCTCATATCTGCTAAGTAAGTTGCGTTGCTACAATCTCAGTATAAAGCAGATGAGAAAAAGACTCCTTCTCCGTTTTCACGATTTCTTATCTAATTTCACGAAGAATCTGTCGCATCCATCCTATTTTCGGAAGGGTAACCGTATAGAAACGACCGTTCCTTGTCCAGGAAACGAGTCCACTCGAATCCCATAATGTTGGCCATAGCGCAGCACGAGCCGTGCATGTACGTTAGAGAGACCCAGCGAACCGTTGGCAGACGGAATGCCGTTGGGGTTCTCGGTCTCCTTTTGCAGCATCGCTTGGATGTCCTCCAGTTGCGCCACAGGAATCCCCTTCCCGTTATCCGCAATTTCCAGGATCAAATCCCCGCCTTCTTCGAAGGCGTTGACGATGATCGCCCCCTCACCGCCGTTGGGCTCTATCGCATATTTGACAGCGTTCTCTACGATGGGCTGCAAGGTCAGCTTCATGCACAGGCAATCGTGAAATTTTTCATTCACCGATATGGTACGAAGGAAGGACATTGGAAACCGCAGCTTGACGATCTCCAAATATTTTGCCATGATTTCGAGTTCTTCATGCAGCGTGACTTCCTCATTCTCAAACCTCGCCGTATACCGATAAACGTCGGCCAAGTTTCGCGAGATCGTCTCAATGCGCGGCACATTTTCCAGAAAAGCCATGCTTTTAATGATCCCCAGCGTATTGTAGAGCAAATGAGGATTGATTTGATTTTGCAGCGCACGAATCAATGCTTCCTTCTGGCGAAGCTCCAGCTTCATCTCTTTCATTTGAAGATCAGTAACCGTTGTCATGAGCTGATCCAGCCTCGACACCATCTGATTAAAGCCCAGATTCAGCGTCTGTATCTCATCTTGCTGTTTGGTTAGATGCGCCCGGACAGTCAGATCGCCGGTTGACACTTTCGCCATCAAATTCCTTAAGGTCAGGACAGGCTTGACGAAGCGACTGGTCATGAGCGGAATAATGGTCACAATGATGATCGCCACAGCAAGAAATGCCATGATGATCGACCGCTCGACCACTCTTGCGCCGACTTCCAGTTCGGGCTGAGGAACGATGGAAACGACGTTCCAATTCATCCGATTCGTTTTATTGACCGAGATCAGCCAGTTTTGGTTATTCCATTTCTGAATAAAGGTTCCCGTCCCTTTCTTCAGCTCGAGATTGGCTAGCGGCGTATTCGCTCTCGGAAGGCCCAGCCACTCATCATTCGGATGATAGATGATCGTATCGTCCTCTGAAATAACAAAGAAATATCCCGTTTCTCCAATTCGGATGTCGCCGAAGGAAGCCCTGATGCTTTTCGGCAGCACATCAATCACGAGACGACCAATAATATCCAGCGTAGCTGTATAGTAAACGGGCAGGACAAGTGAAAAAACTGCATATTTAGGCTGTTGGGGATAATTGGTCAGATGGGTTGGAATGATTTGAATATCCTGGTCAAAAGCAAGCGAGATCCACGGTTCCTGCCAATAGTAGACTGACTTGGAATAATAAAAACTGTTCATCGAAACCATTTGATTATTCGTGGACATCAGGAACATCCCGACGACCTCCGGGTGATTCATCGCTGTGAATTTACGCATTTCCTTCTCAATGGCATCCGTTTGTTCCGGCAATGATTGCTGGCCGCGAAGAAACTCTTGAAACTGCGCGTTCGCAGCCATTGGTGCGGATGTCTGTATGATTTGCTCGATATAATCGTTCATCCGAAAGCTGAAACGTGACGCCGCATCATTAGAAACGTTGACAAAATCACGGGCAATGACCTTATGAAACATCTGGTTAGAAATGAGCAGGACAACGAGCAAAGACAACAGATTTATCAATAAAAAACCAAGCGTCATCCGTGTTTTGATGGAGTGAAACCTCGTTTTTAGCTGCACGTTACAACCCCATTCCTTTGCGAAAATCGTTCGGTGTCATGTCCGTGAGTGATTTGAACACACGATTGAAATAGGGCAGCGAAATAAAGCCTACCATCTCGGCTGCCTCATAGACCTTAATATCATCCTCCATTAGGAGCGCTTTCGCTTTCTGGATGCGGACACTGTTCAGATAGTTGACGAACGATTGCCCCGAGTGCTGCTTGAACAAATAGCCGAAGTAGGACGGGCTCAAATTCGCAAGCTGAGCCATCTTGACCAGCGTGAGCTGCTGCATGTATTGCCTCTCGATATATTCCGTCGCTTTGCGGATAACCGAACGGATTTCAGCGCTGGTCGATTGCTTGGATTGCAGCGTCAAGGTCTCCAGCAAGCTTTGAAAGTACCGCACAATCTCGTCATGATTGTCCCAAGCAGGCCGGATCGGCAGCTCGACGCTTTCGCTTTCCTTATTTCCCTTGATGAGCTCCGTTAATTTCCCCGCAAAAATCTCCAATACCGTTCTGCGTGTTCCCGGACGAGCAGATTGAAGTATACGGATCTCGCTCAGAATACCGGTCAGCTTCGAAAGCCGTTTCTTCGCCTCCCATTCGTGCAATTGCTCGAGAAAGCTCACGATTTGCTTCAAGCAACCTTGCATCTCCTTAAACATGGACATCCGGTTCAAGGATCGATGGAGCGCTTCTTTGAGCTCATCCTTACTGAGCGGCTTAAGTAAATATTCCGAAACACCGTAACGGACTGCCTGCTGGGCATATGAAAAATCATCGTATCCGCTGACAATGATGGAGACGATAGGAAGCCCAGCCTCTTCAATATCACGAATAAGCTCTAAACCGCCCCGCCTAGGCATGCGGATATCTGTAACGAGAATCGAAGGCCACAGCTCGTGAATCATATTCCATGCATCCTCGCCATCCACCGCTTCACCTGCGATCTCAAAGCCTTCACCGATTTGCTCGATCATCTCAACCAGTTCACTGCGCAACCATAACTCATCTTCAGCAACGACGATTTGTACCATTGTCGGGTTCCTCACTTTACTTGATGTCGACTTGCTCGTTTTTGTCCAATTCTCCCACAATGTGCTTAAGTGCACAAGAAAAAGAAATGAAACACACGTGATTACCTCGTACGGATTTTAAAATCAAATCTATGTTGTCGAATTTTTTGAGGGTGTGAACATGAAGCAACGTAAACCTACTCCTATTCCTTAGGAACCCTCTTCGTCATTCCGTACATAACAGTCCCTGAACTCAGTGGGGGTCATTCCGGTGTGTTTTTTAAACACTTGGCTGAAATCGTATTATGAGGTCCCCAGATCTTTCTGGTAGACCTCCATTTTGTGTGGTCGTAAGATAGCGGTAGCCAAGGATCGAACGTTTCTACCCGTGGGAGTTGGATCCCTAGAGCTATTCAGTTCATCCCCCCTACTTGTTCAACCATGGTTAGGCTGGTTGGGACATGAATCCCGTATCACATGCGATAGTGTGGAAGACAAGAAGGTTAGGGGTTACCGGTGAAAATATTACAGGAGTGATGTCATGAATCAGTCATAGGTTTGGATGTATCGAAGGGAGAGAGCCATGCACAAGCTTTTTTAGACCGTGGAGTACCTCATGGGAAGATTTTTAGGTTTAATCATAATCTTGAAGGATTAGCATCTTTTCTAAATTATATTCGAGGAGTGGAATCAGCTGCAGGGGTGCGTCCCACCATTGTTATGGAAGCTACAGGTCATTATCATAGCCCCGTTGTTCAGTCTCTGGATGAGCACCAGTATTTGAACATCGTCATTAACCCTTTAATCTCACATAACGCCAAGAAAACCAATTTACGACGGTTAAAGACGGATGCTGCTGATGCTCATCTGTTAGGGACTCTGTTCTATGAAGAAGAGTTTGAACCCTACAAAAAACGGGGTCAGCATCTCATGAATTTACGATATCTAACACGCCAATATGAAGCTTTAACAGGCATGTATGTCCAAGCAAAACTACAGTTTCAGGCTATACTGGATCAAGTTTTCCCTGTGCTTTATGGGACGGCTATTTCTCATGCACTTTTATAAGTCTACCATTTAATGAATCTGCTATTAACAATTAAATATTGACAAGCTATTAGCTGCAATACTTCAAGAGGCTGCCGATTGATGCCGGTAGCCTCTTCATGGTTTCTTATTGAACAAACAGTTCTTCTTTAGTTTGACAAAAACACATCTTTAACACCCATTTTTCTATTTGGATTTTGATTTTTTCACCTCTATTGAGAGAAACCTATGCTATATGATCCTGGCATAGTGTTGTGATATTTTCACATTAATTATATATTAGTAAAATGAATCAGGACTTTTGACCCAGTCTAATAATTAATGAATATTATCATTACTTTAGAAGGTGTGAAATGGATTTTTTGGCATGGATTGACACAATCTTATTTTTCGTTTTGTTTGCTTTATTTGTATATGTATTTGCATCTGTTACAATCACTAGCCTGCATAAAGTTTATTTAGCATTCCATTTTTCAATGTTGCTATGGCCTGTCTGCCAGTTTGCTATTAAAACGATGGATACTCCCAAGGTTCAATTATTTTATCTAAAACTATCTTTTGTTGACATGTGCCTGCTTGCCGTTGGTTGGCTTCTTTTTACAGTTTTTCTCACAGGTCATTCACTATTTCTGAGAAAAAAAATGTCACTATTGCTTTTTGTTCCGGCTCTACTAGTAGCATCCTGCGTGATAGTCAATCCAAATGGTAAGTTCGTTCTACCTTTGCAAGGTAGTTACATCCACAGATCTTATGGACCAATTTTTTGGTATATCATTACTGTCTTGATTGGCTATATTATAGTTTCGCTATATATTATGAGTCGAGCATTAATATCCGACAAGGCACCTCGTATCAAAACGCAGGTTAAGCAGGTGCTTAAAGGAATTATAGTAATGACCGTATTCATATTATTAGATATATTCTTTAATGTTGTCCTAAATTCATCTTTGCCCGTCATTCCAGGATTGACATCATTAGGCATTCTACTTTCTGTTATTTTCTTTGTCATTGCCATTCATCGCGATAAAGTATTTGATATTGTGAAAATAGCCCATCAAGATATTATTGACACAATAGATCATGGAATTCTAGTACTCGATGATAATGAAATAGTTATAGAAATAAATCGCTCTCTATTTCCTCATATCGACTTGCATATAGGTTTCCGTTTCGATATGGCAAACATTCTCTCCAAAGGACAGTCTAGTAGTAATATTGATTTGTTCCTTCTAACGTACCAAAAGCACCCTCTGAAGAGAACTGAAATCGAAATGAAATTCCCTAATGGTCGCCATATCAATATTCAAACCGCGCCTATCAGTGTTAATAGTACAATGGTTGGACGAATTATCACATTTCAAGATGTGAGTGAACTTCATCGCCTCATTGATGAAACGAACCTTCAGAACGAAATCCTACAAGAACGTAACCAATCGTTAATTATAATACAAAATGAACTTTCTCAAACAAATCAAAAACTCGAACACTTGGCAATAACCGATGGCTTGACAGGTATTTATAATCGTCTCTATCTGACACAAAAGTTAGAGTACGAAGTATTGAATAATATCAAGTATCAAATGCCGTTTGCTGTAATTTTATTAGATATCGACTTTTTTAAGTTAATCAATGACAATTACGGCCATTTAGTCGGTGATCAAATGATAAAAAGCACTGTGGAAGCAATCAAACAGACTCTGAGACAAACTGACATTTTGGCTCGTTATGGCGGGGAGGAATTTATCATCTATTTACCGCAAACGAGTCAATCACAGGCAAATCTCATAGCCGAACGTGTCAAATCCACAGTTGAATCTAATAAGTTGATAGCGAAAAATATACCCCATTCTTTATCGATTACTATAAGTATCGGATTGCTATCAATTAATAATTTCACCTTCGAAAATTTAAAAAGTCCCAGTACATATTTAAACGAATTGCTTGAATCTGTGGATAAAGCCTTATATAAGGCAAAAGAAGAAGGCCGTAATCGGATTGTCAGCATCGTAAAATAAAACTTGCTCGGACAATCCTAGTTACTTGAACTGCTAATAGCAACAGGATAACCAACCAATGCAACGCAGAATACGATTCTGATGCCAAGAAATATTCACAATCCGTTCGTCGCTAGCTTCCTTCTCTTGGTGTTATTGAACTAAAGTTTCCCGTTACTTCAAAAGATTTTAGTAATTGGGGAGGAAGTCATCCTTATCGGGTCCTCTAAGATGTTCAAAATTTTTAAGCTCGACTCCAGCCGGCGAGATCCGATATGTAAGTACATCTTCGCCGATAGGTACATGAGGACCGACTATTGGTTGAGCATCTATTGTGATTAAAAAATCAAAACCACGGAAAGCAGCTACCCTTTCAACGCTCTTCACATTCACAGAATATGGATAATAAACTGGTAGTATTGAAATTACATCTGAGTATACCTCAGCAAGTTTCTCTTTCATATGCGGAAGTAGAATTAAAACAAGCATATCTTGTAGCTGCATTCCTCAATTGGCTTATTACCAGCTGCATTTGAAGTTTGCTCTGAAAGAGCCTCTTCAGCAACATAGTGAACATCTATTTTATGTTAATCCGTGAGGACATCCAAACACATTTTTATTCTCTCCTGAACAATGGCGCCAACAAGTTACACAACAGACGAAATCCAAAAATTTCCTCATCTCTTAAGATTTTCTTTTCGATTCGGGTTTCTTTTTCTTCGAAGCTTAATTCCCCCTTTTCTGCTACTACAAAAGCCGCTTGGTCCCTCCTTTGCAAGGGGCCAAACGGCTTTTCGGTTACAGTAGTGTCTTCTGGTGTTCGTGTTCGTATAGATCGGGGCGGCGGTCGTAGAAGGGCGCTACCGCACCGCGTTCGCGATTCTCTCGGAGCCTTTGGAAGTCGAGTTCGGCCAGCACCGTCCTGTTTTCGTTCGTTTCTCCGACCTGCAAGATGCCATCCGCGGCGAACGGTAGATCGCATGGGGTGAATATGCCCGCTTGGCAAAAACCACTATCCACCTGAGGACGATCCTCGGACAAGGTTCCGACGAGGCCGCTCAATACGACGAACAGCTGATTCTCGATCGCCCTCGCTTGGGCGCAATGCCGCACGCGATGGTACCCGAAGGAACTATCGGTGTAGGAAGGGCATAAAAGCAGTTCGGCACCGCGAAGCGCGGCTGCCCTCGCCAGCTCCGGAAACTCGATGTCGTAACAGGTCAAGATTGCCATCTTGCCCCACTCCGTGTCGAATACGTTAAGCTCGTCGCCCGCGACCAGAGGCCAGCGAATCTGCTCCTCCGGCGTAAGATGCACCTTGCTCTGCGTCTCCACCCGTCCATTGGGAAAGAAGAGGAATGCCTTGTTCGAGTACTCGCCCTTTTCCTTTAAGCATATATGCGTCCCCGCTAGTATGGCAATATCGCATTCTCGGCTTAGCTCTCCGAAGAACTCGATATATTTAACCGTCAGCCCGTCCAGAAAATAACACGCTTCATCGTGCAGCATCGACGGCTCTAAGCTTAGCAAGTGAGCCGTCATGTATTCTGGGAACACGATCATGGAGGCGCCCTGCTCGGCAGCATCCCGAACCTTCGTATCGATTCCCGTCCAGAACTCTTCTTCGGTACGGATATCGGTGAGACCGTATTGCGTTGTTGCTATCGTTAACTTCTTCATATGCACCTCTGGTATATTTTAAGTACGAATTTGTAAGGAATAGATGTCCGTCCGGCGATCCTTGAATGACAATGCATCGTTGGACTTACGGTACCTTTCCAGCGTTTCCATGTCTACCTCGGCCATGATGACCGTCTCCGTATTCTCGCTGCACTCCCCCGCGATGCCGTCACGAGAGAAGGAGAAATCGGCGGGCGTATAGATACCGGACTGGGCGTACTGAACGTCTACGTTATCCACATGGGTTAGATTTCCTACCGTTCCCGCGGTCACAATGAACACTTGGTTCTCGATCGCCCTGGCCTGTGCGCAGTACTTCACCCTTAGGAATGTCTGCCTATCTTCCGCGCAGAAAGGAACAAATATAATCTGCGCTCCCTCCTCCGCGACGATGCGCGACAACTCCGGATACTCGATGTCGCTGCTGAGTTGAATCGATATTTTACCACAATCCGTGTCGAACACTCCGAGTGAGCTCCCCCCGTTGATGCCCCACCACCTCCGCTCGTTCGGAGAAATGTGCAGCTTGTATTGTTGCTCAATTGTGCCGTCCCGGCGGAACAAGTGAGCCACGTTGTAGATCCGGTTATTGTTCTCGACAAAGTGGGAGCCGCCTACGATATTTACGTTGTATTTGACCGCGAGTTCGGAGAATAACTCCACATAGTTGGTCGTATATGTCGTGAGCTTCCGGACCGCCAAGCTCGGGGACCGTTCATCCAAGAAGGAAAGCAGCTGCATGGTAAAGTTCTCCGGGAAAACGGCGAAATCGGACTTGTAATCAGATGCCACGTCCACGTAATGCTCGCACTGGGTGGCGAATTCCTCGAAAGAATCGATCTTCTTCATCATATACTGGACCACGCAAATGCGGACGGGGAAAGACATTTTATAAAGCGTCTTGTTGATACTCGGCTTGTATTCGATATTATTCCACTCTAACAGGGCCGCGAAATTCTCGGAATCAGCGTCATCGGACAAATAATTGGTAATGATCCTCTTCAGCGTAAATCCGTTCATCATCTGAAAGGTCAGCACCGGATCGTAGATGTTCTGCTGCAACACTTCCTCCGCGTAAGCTCTTGGAGACAATTTATTGGAATAGTTGTGATACCCCGGGATGCGTCCCCCTACAATAATACTCTTGAGGTTACGCTGCTCTGCCAGCCGTTTCCTTGCCTCGTATAGCCTTCTGCCGATCTTCATGCGACGGAAATCCGGATGCACCATGACTTCCATCCCATAGAGGTTCCCGCCCCGGGGGTTATGGTTGCGAATATAGCCCTTGTCCGTGATTTCGGAATACGTATGCTGCTCCAAATAATCATCGAAGTTCACGATCAGGCTAGAACAGGAGCCGATAATATCACCGTCGAGCTCGACGCACATTTGACCTTCTGGAAACGTGCGGACGTGACTTTCCAATTGGTCCAGCTTCCAGGGACCCATGTTCGGAAAACAAATATTTTGCAGCGCGATGATTTTATCGAAATCTTCGCGCTCAATGTTACGGATGATGATTTTCTTTTCGAATTGCGAAATTTGATCGGTTATCATAGAGATGAGACCCCTTTATAAATGCGTTTAACTATATTATACCACATTGTTTCTTGTCCCTAGTATCGGGATGTAGCGGTTTTGTTATTTGGGGGACGGAAAATGCGGAAACGCTCGTAATAACACTTTGTTTAATGAATCGGCACTTCCTTTGTCAGCGGCGCAGGGGGCGGTTAGACGACCTCGAATTAGTAAGCAAACGACCGTCAAACGATGGGCCTTCCAATTTTCCGCCTTTTTTCCGTAGAACCGACTGGTTACTTATCTTGATAATTTCATTAACAAAAAGGTACCCACAAATCTGAACACCTTTTTTCGAAGTGCCAGTCTATGGGTACCCATTCACCTTTTTTTGGCCTGTCATTTGAACCATCCCTTCTCTTTGAACCGCATAATAGCCTCAATTCGGTTAGTGACATTGAGCTTATCGAGAATAACTGAAATGTAGTTGCGAACGGTACCTCTTGTAATGTACATGTGATCAGCGATTTCCTTCGTATTTTTACCGTCGGCGATCAGGTTCAGCACTTCCTTTTCCCTCTCCGTCAAAGGATTTTCTTCATTATAAGTCTCATCTACCAGCTCTGAGGCATAGATTCGCCTGCCAGCCATCACACTCCGAATCGAGGTAGCCAGTTCCTCGCTTGGGCTATCTTTCAACAAATAACCGTTGGCACCTGCCTTCACGGCCCTTTCAAAATACCCGTAACGGGCAAACGTGGTCAATATAATGATTTTGCAACCCAACCCCTTTAGTTCCTCCGCCGCATCTAAACCGTTCATTATTGGCATCTCGATATCCATGACACAAATATCTGGCTTATGCTGTTGAACCAGTTTCACAGCATCCTTGCCATTGCTTGCTTTACCAACGACCTGCATATCCTCTTCCAAATCAAGTAAGGATGCAAGTGCGCCCAACAGCATCCGTTGGTCCTCCGCAATCACAATTCGAATCATATCCTCACCTCCCTTTCTGGTGGTATGATGGTATTCGGCACTTTTATAACAATCATTGTTCCATTGTCTGAGACAATTTCCATACAACCGTTTACAAACTCAAGTCGCTCTTTCATGCCCCGTAATCCATTTCCAAGTAACATAAGATATTCTTTCGTTATGCCGATCCCATTGTCCCCCACCTTGATAACAAGATCACTTGGTGATGGTTCAATGGAGATCGAACACGTAGTAGCACTGCTATGTTTGATAATATTCGTAATCGATTCCTTCAAACACATGCTCAACACATTTTCATTTATAAGGGAAGTGTTGGTTAACTTCGGATCTCCCTCCAAAATGAGGTCGATCTCTGCAGCCTTCAAAATTTGTTTGATTCGAAACATCTCTTCCACTAGTCTCGTACCGCGCATTTGCGTTACTATTTCCCGAACTTCCTTTAACGCAATTCTAGCTGTCTGACGAACATCATTAATTTCGATTTGTGCTTGCGCCGGATTTTTGCTAATTAATTTCCCAGCCAAATCACTCTTCAAACCAATTAATGAGAGTTTCTGACCAAGTGTATCGTGTAAGTCGCGGGCGATTCTTTGACGCTCCTCTAGCTTTACCAACTCGGAAATCCGCTTATTTGCATCCTCTAGCTGTCCCTGAAGTTTTTCACTCCTATTTCGGTTGAACGTGGTGACTGGAATGAGAATAACGCCAATTACACTAATAATGATAAAAGGCAATTGTGTAAAAAAAACTTGATTTTGGGATACCAATCCATAGTTAATCGTTGCAATCGTGCTTACTAAATGTATGCAGTACAACGTGATAAACCCTGCCCGACTTTTCATCGTGCCAATAAAAAATGCTAAAAACAGTGAGAAGTACACATAGCTGAATACTAAGGCCATAGTAATCGAAATTGCAATTTGTACACTAGTCCAAAAGTACACGATCCACCCTTTAGACACGAAGGAAAGAACGTAGCAACTAAAGAATACAATAATCATGATTGTGCCTAATACAATTTGGTACGTGTCAGAAGAACGAAATATGAAATAAAAAGGAAGAATGTAAAAGACAACCCACACATACGGACTAAGACCGGTGTTTTTATGAAATATTTGATACCACTTTTGCATGGTCCGTTTAGCCTCTTTTTCTTCAACATAGTTTTATTATATTTTAGCATAAAACATCAAACGATGTATTTACTGCCCTTGTAAGCTCGACTTGCGGACTTTTATTTTTATTTTGTTCACCAAAGGATCTTTGCCATCTTCCTTAAGGTACACCTGTTTATTATTTTTATAACCGACAAACGTTTTGTTGCGCTCATCCCATAGACGGAAACCTAGCGACTTCAAACTGGTGCCGATTGTAATGGTTGTTGCTTTTTGAAGCGGAGGCGTTGCATTATGCGCCTTTTCTAAATTATAATTTGGCACCTTCGGACTCAAATGATGGACATGATGAAACCCAATATTTCCAGTAATCCATTGCAAAAGCTTCGGCAGCTTATAGTAGGAACTTCCCTCTACGGCGGCTTTCACATAACTCCACTCATCCTCATTCTCGAAGTAGGAGTCTTCAAACTGATGCTGTACATAAAACAGCCAGATTCCCATCAAGCCCGCTACGAACATGATTGGAGCTTGGATAAGAACAAACGACTGCCATCCAATTATCCAGATCAGTAACCCATATAAAGTAAGGATGGAGATATTCGTCATATAAGTACTGATTCTTTCCTTGCGTCTTGCACCTTTCGTATTAAAACGGTTCGTAAATAGGAACAAAAAGATGGGACCAAGTCCGAACATAATAAATGGATTCCGATAAAACCGATACGCAATTCGGACCCATAAGGAAGATGCCGCATATTCGTCGACGGTAAGTACCCACATATCACCTATTCCACGTTTCTCGAGGTTACTGCTCGTTGCATGATGAATAGAATGACTATTCTTCCATTGCTGATAGGGAAAAAGTGTAAGGATACCCGTAATCGTACCGATTATTTCGTTAGCTCTCCGGCTTTTGAAGAACGATTGATGACAACAATCATGGAAAATGATAAAAGTTCGTATAACGAAACCTGATGCGATCATCGTAATCGGTAGTGTGATCCAATATGATATAGGTAGGCTTAGATACGCAGCTAACCATAGTACGAATAAAGGTCCTAAGGTGTTAATTAGCTGTTTGATACTAGCCCTCGTATTTGATTTTTCATAAGGGGCAACCTGTTTTTTTAAGTTGGTTAGTGTGGATTGTGTCATCGTATAGTTCCTCCTCGATATGGTGCACAGGACTTGTTAGCGAATATCAGTTGTAGTATCCTATCTTCATTATAGATACCGTTTTCAATTTGTTGCAGTCATAAACATCATGTAGACGGTATGACATATGTCATATAGGAAAAGGAGAACAATACAAATTTGCTTATCACACTTTTGTGTGCTACTATTAGGTTATAAACAGCTTTAACATAAACTCACATATTGAAAAAGTGATCATTTGTGTAATGGTACCTTTTTTAATGTGTGATTTTTTTTGTTTAAAAAAGCATGTTAATAACAATTTGGAGGTAATTTTATTATGGAAACAGGAACAGTGAAATGGTTTAACGCAGAGAAAGGTTTTGGATTTATTGAAATGGAGGGCGGAAATGACGTATTCGTTCATTTCTCCGCGATTCAAGGGGATGGATTCAAATCGTTGGACGAAGGCAACCGCGTTGAATTTAATGTAGCTCAAGGCAACCGCGGCCCTCAAGCAGAAAATGTTGTAAAACTGTAATTCACAGTGAACTGTCCTTAACAAGTGTTAAGGACAGTTTTTTTATCTAAGGAGGAGAAAACTATGTATTTCCGAAGAAAATCGTTAGAGGATCTCGTTCAGGAAAACACGAAAGTATGGGCATGCAATAAAGAAGATTGTAAGGGGTGGATACGGGACAATTTTTCGTTTGAGTACGTCCCCACTTGCCATCAATGCCTTTCTCCCATGATTAGTAGCTTGAAAATGCTTCCTATCATTTCTAACTCCAATAAAAATATGAAGTCTCTTCATAAAGGCAGACTAATCTCCTAGTCTGTTTATGGCATGAACTGCCTACCTCTTTTAAGACTTTTTTCAAAAAAGACCTCTACTCTCCCCAAATGTTCATTGAGTTGCTGCCACGTTAAATAATATTATGCAATCCAACTTACTTTTTTTGTTCGAGTAGCCAAGTATATAATTCTTGGTTACTCAATGTTTCCCGCATTATGTGTCATCTCCCAGATTTGGGTATTTTGAAAGTCTAATCCTCCCTTGATGTTGTTCAACAACTGTTTCCTACAGAATGTATAAATTAATTAACTCAAAGATCTAACTTATTTCGAAGTTTTGCGAATGTTTACAAAAGATTTCCACTAACGATCTTTATTTTCCTAGTTTAATTACTTTCAAAAAAAATATAGTTTGTTAGTCATGGCATGGTGGAGCTTCAGACCGCCAGATGAGCAAGGCCAGCACTCCCGCGCACCGGAGTCCCAAACCGTGACGGCAATCCCTGATATGGCCGTAGGCAGAAAGATAGCGGGCACCGGAGTCTCCGTATAGTGCTTGGCGGAGTTGGATTTGGATTTGTAGCTGTTCGTCAAGAGCTGCCACGGACGTGTTATCGTCAATTGCGCTATAGAAGAGCTAGGAATAAGCCATATTCTCAATGCGGAAGGTGAAAAACTTCAATACGTTTTAGGAACGCTTCCAGGGTTGTCCGGACCGCCCCCCCCCCAATCAGTGATCTTTTATTAATTAATGACAGTGTTCAAAGCACGATTAATACGGTAGCAAAAAAAGAATTTTCACTTCAAATGAAGCTTGAGAGTATTCTTTCAACACCCATCTCGGTTGGGACTCAAGGTCCTACAGGACCAACAGGGCCAACTGGTGTAGCTGGCCCAATTGGAGTCACGGGGACAACAGGGGCCGCGGGAGCTACAGGAACCGCAGGGGCAACAGGAACAGCGGCAGCATCTAATTTTGCTGATTTTTTTGCGCTGATGCCTCCTGATAATGCAGCAACAGTTGCTCCCGGCGCTGACATAAGCTTTCCCAAAGATGGTCCTACGAGTGGGACCACAATTACCCGTACAGGTCTCAGTTCATTTAACTTAGCCGCGATTGGCACTTATCAGGTCTTATTTCAGGTAAGTGTACCGGAACCTGGTCAATGGGTTTTAACCCTCAGTGGCGCTGAATTAGCTAATACGGTGGCTGGGCGAGCGACTGGTACTTCTCAAATAGCAGGCATGAGTCTTTTGCAAACGACAGTCATTAACTCCATACTCACTTTAAGGAATCCTGCGGGCAATTCCACGGCACTAACCATAACTCCTGTCGCAGGAGGAACACTCCCTGTTTCCGCACATCTCGTTATTACACAATTGGCTTAGCGACTAATACTACGTAAAGTCATTCAAATGACAGGGCTGACTTACGACCGAACAAGCCATGGGCATAACATCGTGAAAAGCCGGTTTCCATCCTGGGAAACCGGCTTTTGTTCGTTCAAGTCTGCGAACAGGGTTCAATAAGCAAATAAGGCAGCGGAAAAGCGGAAATTGCTTATTTGTTCGAATGGCTCCTGTTTTAGAGGCGTACGCAAGCTTGGATTGTTTATTGCTCATTAATATGCCCTCTTATTCCCCATATGTTTACTATTGCAATTTTCATTACAGCTCTTTATTTCAGGTTAAAATACTTTATTTCATATTAAAGATCTTTGTTTATTTACGTCACCTCCTTCTGCCATAGGACTCTTTCTCATTTTGTTCCCCTAGTAAACATCATACAAATAAATTTTACTTTTGAAACTTTTTTTGTTTACTTAAGAAGCCAAGCAGATAGTAAACTTTCAACTGATTGAATTTTTAAACTTTACAGGTACTGCCGGTTTCATACAGGCATTGCTGACACCGGCGGCCGTCCTGTCCGGATTTCCCATTTCTTTTTATTGAAAATTTCATGAAACGTATTCGTTTACTCAATTCTTTTATAAATCCCCAATTTCTTTCTCTGACTCGGTAATCGGTACATATTCTTGGCCTCATTCGGCAAACGGAACAAATTCTTGAGACTCAATATGGCAAGATTCTGGTCCGATAAATGACAAGACTTTGATCCGATTCTCCCTCTCCCATTGTAAAAAAAGAAAGCCACATTTTGAGGCTTCCTACTAGGTAGCTCAATGAACTATCGTTTCCCAAGCCTTTTTTTATAAAAATAGGTTCATGATGGGGTATTTTCGCCCTAGGTAAGAAATAATATCTTGCACTCTCTCATTAAATTTTTCATAAAATAACTAGCATGGTAATCAGATACTTCACCGCGTAAATCTTTTTTAGAGCCTATACGACGATTTCGAAGAGTATGAAGATGTTTTATACAAATATTTCACTCTGAACAACAGGGCATATTAGGTGAATACTAGGGAGCTAGGTACAAAAGCTAAATAGCGAAACTGACAAAGAGAGGTGAGTAAGTGGATGCCAGAGGAAGTTTTCGTTAATAGCACTTGGATCGGACTGCCGGTTGGAACAGTGGTAGGTCCAGGAATGATCATCGGAACCAATGCATTCGCTATGATTGTAGATGGCGTAGCTGCGGTAGCACCCCAAGGAACCGTACAGGTAGCGGCTGGAACTTACAATGAAACAGTTGATATTGATAAGCCACTTCAAATGCACGGTGCTCAATATGGAATTGACGCGCGTACCCGGTCTGGTAATCCTGCGGAAGAATCTGTGGTTCAAGGTAATATAGATACGGGTATTTTTTTTATTTCCAGCGTTGACAGCAGTAGTTGCGTAATCGATGGGTTCACCATACAAAACAATATGTTAGGCCCTGGAATCAATGCAAATGGAGCTGAGTCCGGATTCTGGTTACTTAATAATATTATTCAGAACAATACCTTCGGCATCTATTTAAATTCGAACGGTTCCATCCAAGACATTGTTCAACAAAACTTTATTAACAACAACAATCAAACCGGACCTGCGGGCGGAAACGGGATTTATTCGGATCAAGGATTATCCAACGCCCTAATCGACAACAATAAATTTACAAATAATCAAGGAACGATGACCTTAATAGGCGGAGTAGGTACGCCCTTCGAGAATGTTGTGATTTCCAACAACGAGATTACCTCTGATGGCGGGATTTTTCTGCTTACTTGTCAAAATGTCAGTATTCTTAATAATAACTTCAGTAACAATTTGTTTGACGCCATTTTTTTGTCGGGAGGAAATGACAGAATTACGATCTTGAACAATATTTTGCACTTCAATACCGGCAATGCTATTAACGTCCAACTGGATTTTACCGCTGTCCTCAATTCAAATATCCGTGCCAAACATAATAGCATAATGGGGAATACGATTGCAGGCTTAACTGTGGCAACAGGAAGCTACAATGATACAGCGCCGAATTTGAAATTGGATGCTACAAATAACTGGTGGGGAGATCCGAGTGGTCCTAACGTCAACGACGGGGGTCCGGGAACGGGTCAAGCTATCGTCGATCCGAATATGGTAACTTTGTTTTTGCCATTTCTTACTGACGACCCGTTAGTTCCGGCTCCACTGCTTACTCCGGTGCAAAGACTCAGCAGCAATCCAACGAATGTATATGTAGCCTCAGACCGCGATATGGCCGTTGCCGCTGCTAATTTGGGAATAGGTACGCTGGCTGTAGAGGTCCCCCAATTCCCCATTTGGCCCAGTTTAAAGAAATTTGTAAATGACAATAACCCCGTATTCGGAGCCGTTCCCGATGCAATCACAATTTGGAGTTCAACGACAGCTCCGGGTCAAGTCCTTGGTTTTGCGGCGGCTACAAATTCCTTTACGCTTGCCGCAGAGGGGCAAGTTTTGATTAATTTAACTGCATTTGCCGATAATGCGATGGAGGCACAAATCGATTTGGTCGACGCTACAACGAATACCCTTATATCGACACCGCCATTGGGTATCCTGCTATTGGACGGAAGTATGGACCCCACCCCTGTTATTCTTGATCCCCCGTTTAATTGGCAGATTATTCGCTGTTATTCCATCACGACGGGGCTGATCCCAGCTGGCCTATATAAAGTGATCGTTTCCTTTACAGTAGTAAACTATGATCAATACATGTCCTTTCCGGACCCCGCGGGACTATCCTTTGTTGCAGATATTTATAAGGTTAGTGTTTAGCTTTCAGCTTAGAAACGGGTTGCGTTTTACCTTGAGTCATACTCTACTTGTGATATGGTTCACCTCAATTGATCTTCAACTAATCTACCCGTCCCAACAGTATATTTATTTTGTGACTTTGTCGGCATTCGGATCATATTCTTGACATTGAGAAATGACAAGAATATGATCCAATAAAATAAATATGCCGCCGTTTAGGCGTATATAAATCGGACTAGTTTGTTGTCACCCGACAATGGTGTCATACATCTATCCCTATTCTGCTTACCTGCTTAAACGAATCCACATCACTTTCAATGGGAACTCGGGAGCTCTTACGCGGCTTATAAACCTATAAGCAGCTATCACCTGCAAATCAAGGAGTAATTGATGTTCTCTTTTTAGTTCGACCACAAGAAACCGCCTTCTAAAAAGGCGGTTTTCAATAGTGTTATTTCATCGATCTAACCACGTGAGAGGCATTACTAATGAGAAGTCCGATAAATAAATACATCAGTCCACAAAAACTTCCACACTGGAAGATCTCCAAAAGCGTCCCACCAGATCTGTCCAGTTTGGAAAACAAGAATAGATAAAAGTAGGCCAAAGGCCGTTGGATTAAATACCGGTTTTTTTATAGACGAGAAGATGCTTGGATACAATAGCCATAATTGCAGTAATAGCCACAATATACTAGGAGGTTGCAGTGCTTAAAATTAAGGTGATCACTGCACCATCCGGAAGCCATTTTCTTCTTTTGCCCAAACGATAGCAAATCAAATCAATCCCTACCGCTGTTCAACACATGGGGAGACTGTTTGCTTTTCGGGTAAATAATATGATGGATATCTTCACTGACTTTACTTTTGCGCTCGTAGCCGCCAGATGTACATACTGCTTCGTTAGATACTTCAATGGTGTCTATAATTTGATATGGTACTTTAATTCTTTGATATACCACTTCAACGAAATTGAGTAGGAGGAGCAGAAATTTTACAAAGAAACTAACATGAATAAAGTGGAAAAAGTTGCAAATAAAAAGAAAGTTCCCTATCGTAGAAGGTGTAAGACACCGACGAAGGGAGAACTCACGCTGACAAACGCAATGAATTACCCACAATATGCAAACTTCAAACTTCTAAACATTATAATATATGAGTTTTCGTGCTATCCCTTGAATTGGACAAATAGCGACTCTACAGATATTTGTTGGGGAGTAGTAAATACAAAAAAATCTGCCACGACAACACATTTTTAAGAAGGGGTATAAGATAGACTAGCGCTAAATGAGAGTTGAGTGATATCAGCTGCTGAGGGATCGGTCGATGCAAGTGTCCTTACACGAACGCCAATACGATCACCCGCAGCGACTATTAATGATCCCCCCACATTTATATTCGTTGCTGTATGGAAAGTGCCAGCAGTAATTATATTATTTGGAAATCCGAATCTAACCGAACTAGTAAGCGGAGTTGTCAGGTAGGATGAAGAAAGATGATTAATTCCATTATTAGGAACGGAAGGCGCTAGAAACACAGTAAAATCATATTGAAGACCGAGTGTATTTATTGAAACCACCGAAGCAACCAGTAAATCCGCGCTTATTTGTAAATTTTGAACAGTTCCAGCAAAGGGAATTGGGAAAGCAAAACCACCTGCTTCGGGTGGCATTGTTGATTCTCCAGAACCATCAATAACTTCAACCGTGTGATTACCAAATCCCATTAAAATTGGAGCAGCAGATACGACGGTAGCCCCACTTAGAATGATGCCCGTTGAAAATGGAATTAATCCTCCCGCTGTTCCTGTTGCTCCTGTTGCTCCAGTTCCACCTGTCGCTCCTGCTGCTCCTGTTGCTCCAGTTCCGCCCGTTGCTCCTGCTGCACCTGTTGCTCCAGTTCCACCCGTTGCTCCTGCTGCACCTGTTGCTCCTTGGGGTCCTCGTGGTCCTTCGGCTCCTGCTTCACCTTGGAACCCTCGTGGTCCTTCTGGACCTATTGGCCCTATTGCTCCTTGGAATCCTCGCGGTCCTTCTGCTCCTGTTGATCCTTGAGGTCCTCGCGGTCCTTCAGGACCAGGAGGTCCTGGAGGGCAATTACATTTTCCCATAATAATCTCATCTCCCTGTAATCAGTGTATTTCATTATATTAAAAGCCCAAAAAGATAGACACAGTAAATGCCTACCAAAATAAAATAGTGGTAATAAAACCCAAATTATCACATTTCGGATCTACTATGTGATTGTCCCATACCAAGTTAACTTCGTTAGCATTATATAATTTTAGGATAGATGACTAGGAAGTGATAAGAATGGACAAGCGACCATTAATAGGTATTATGGTCAGTAATAGGCGTAGTAGAAAAAGAAACCTGGATCTTTGTCAACGTTATCAAGATCTAAACTTGAAACTTTACGCCTTCGCTCCAACAGATATACAGTGGAATAATCGACGTATTATTGGACTTAGCTTGAAAAAAGGCATATGGACACAAAGTTCGTTCCCTTTTCCTCACGCTGTCTACAACCGTTGTTATAACAAAAAATAATGACCATTCAACGCCTTGAAACAGCAATAGGTAGGAATAAGTGTTTAAACACTATCAATTTTTTCAACAAATGGGATCTCTATAACCTATTAGTACAATCTAATCTAAAACCATATGTACAGGACACATTTCTATATAATGAAGTGAATATATCTGAACTATTAGAATCCTATAAACTAGTCTATATTAAGCCGATATATGGAAAGCATTCAGGAAAAATTGGATGAAATTCTCGGACCAAAGACATACATGGTCCAGCAAGGGATTCCAATGAGTCAACTTGATCATCGTTATTTTGATATTCGGGTACTTGTTCAAAAGGGGACGAATGGACAATTTCCACAATAGCATGTAGAGTGACTCACAAACGATATTTTAACACATGTGTGAACATATTTATGATGTAGTAGAGGTTCTCCCCCGGTTATTTTCACAGGAAAAAGTGAATGACATTCTTCAATCACTTCGCAATGTAAGTGTAAAAGCCGCACAAGAAGCAGAAATTCATATGGGCTCTTTGCGAGAATTGAGTGTGGATTTTGCCATTGACAAAGATAGTAAGCTTAGGATTATTGAACTTAATGGAACACCTCAAAAAAGTATATATAAAGGCATAAAGAATTTCAAAAGCAAAAAAATGATTTATAGTAGACCCTTAGAATATGATTATTACCTCTCTCGGTCTTGATAAGTAAATATTTTTAACCATCTAATGGATGATAGCACTGAAACTAAAAAATGGCAGGTCCACGTTGCGTTTGCATTATTTGTATTTATATAACGTATTTCGATAGTTTGCATGTATCAAAAGCGCTGCAATACAGATGAATAAATGGAGTACAGATCTAACCTGCCGAACTATTCCCTCTGACTACCAATCAAGCTGATTAAAGAGCCTTTTCTTCCTGTTCGTTAATAATTATTGATAAATTCCTCAATCACGGTAAACAAAACATGTTCTTGCTTGTAACCAGCTCGTGCGCCAACCATTTTTCCAATCTACATTGCTTTCCGATAAATAGAAAAACCTGCAAAGACGCGGAATGAATCGGATTACATTCTTGTCCACCGACATGTCTCGAATATTGTTGGAGGACAAGAACGTATACCCCCTTTCCAAACTGGTGTTGATTCTCGGGAGTCCCGACACCACGTATTGATAGGCTAAAGTGGCAGTCTAACGAACCGATTGGCCGATGCAAAATACCAACCTCTAATAGTGATGTAAGACACAGTTCTCTCCAATTAATCGGCAATACGGCATAAAGCATCGAATCACCAAACATTTGAAACAACGTGAAAGGGCCACAACAATAACTGCTCTGAGCTTTGTATTTTCGGTTACATTCTGAATACTCATTGAGGAGTCGGATTTCGCAAAATAAGTAGACTAACACCCCAATAATAAAAATAATGATAGCCATGGGGACTAAAAAAGATGACCCCTGTACAATACAGAAATCATCTTTTATTGGCCTCTTAGACTAAACCACTCTTTTTTCAAGTGTCCTTGACAAAGGGTCCAGATCAATTACTCAGGTCTCCTTTATTGAGCTATTACATATCAAAACGGATTCGTTTTGATATAGCCAAGTAAACGAGACAAGAGAGCAACAAATTGCCTTCCCATCCAATACATAGTCCCCATGACCAGCAACATCCAAACACCCGATAATATTCATAAGCGTCGACTTACCCGAGCCCGATGGTCCCATAATCGCCACGAATTCACCAAGCTCAATTTCTAGGGAGACATCGTCCAATGCACGGATCGTCTCCCCGCCCATTTGATAGTACTTGTTCACATGTTCAATCTGAATGAAACTCATGCCCATCGCCTTCGCGATTTAACAATCTCAGCTCTTCGTCCTCACCGCTTCGCCTTATAAAACTCATGATACAGCTTCATCAGAGCCCGCTTCTCAATGCGCGAAACATACGAACGCGAAATCCCCAGCTCTTTCGCAATCTCCCGCTGCGTCCGCTCTTCCCCGCCTAACTCCAGTCCAAACCGCCCAACCACAACTTCCTTCTCCCGCTCATCCAATATCTCTAAATTCTTATATATCTTTGATTTCTCTATTTTCAGCTGTACAGCATCCACCACATCGTCGGCCTCGCTGCCGAGGATGTCGATCAACGTAATTTCGTTCCCCTCTTTATCCGTTCCGATGGGGTCATGCAAGGACACATCTTTCCTCGTCTTTTTCAACGAGCGCAGATGCATAAGGATCTCATTCTCGATACAGCGAGCCGCGAAAGTAGCAAGCTTCGTACCCTTATTCGGCGAGAACGACTCGATGGCTTTGATCAATCCGATCGTCCCGATCGAAATCAAATCCTCCAGATCTTCCCCTGTGTTATCGAATTTTTTCACAATATGCGCGACAAGTCTCAAATTATGCTCAATCAGTTTGTTTCTGGAATGATCATTGCCTTCTGCCATAAGTCTTAAATGTTTTTCTTCCTCTGCCTCGGTAAGAGGTTGAGGAAACGCATTATTCTTCACATAGGATACAAGCAAGGTTAGCTGCTTAATTAATACAGCTATTGCGCTAAACAATCCAGGCATTTCAGCCACCCCCTTCAGTGTTAGCGGATCTTAGCTGTTCGGAAGTCTCCGCTTTGAGCTTAGTATTAGTGTATGTGGGTGGGAGCCTAGAAGTGCCTGTACCTCATAAACTTACATGTAGAAGTCATTTGGAACTAACTCGTTTAATTGACTTGTTTGGTCCTCGTTACGCTAAGATGAGAAAGTAATGATTTCTTCTTATTTCACATTCTTTTATGACATAAAATGGGATACTGCCCTTACAGTCGATTCCATTCCTCTAACAACAATACAATTCAAACCTTTTCTGAATATTAGGTCATTTTCATTTTTCTTCTACATCCATATAATTTATTTGGTAAGCGTTTTCAAAATAAACTAAAAGGAGAATGATTATGTTAAAAAAATGGTTGCAAGTGTGGGTCTGCTTCGTGTTGCTCTTTGCCGTGGTCACTTTTACCACGAATTCAAAAACATCCGCGTTAACTGGCTTTCCCACGTTCAATTATGCAGGGAGCGTTTTGAATCCTGCCAATTTAACCTACAACCCGACAGGCGAGATTATTTTCCCCGCCGTCATCAAAGCTTCGGATCACATTGCCAATCCCTTGGGAACCTATTACTTGTATTATGCACCTCATGATGCGCCTGGCGGTCTTAGTTTGGCCTATTCCAACAGTTTAGACGGTCCATGGACAGAGTATAGCGGAAATCCAATCATTTCCAACAATTGGTCTCCGAATTACAATGTGAGTCATGTCTCATCACCTTATATGATGTGGAATAGTATGGCAAATAAATATTATATGTATTTTCATGGGGAAAACACCATGACAAGAATTGCTTCTTCAACGGATGGCATTCATTTCACTTATGAAAAGGCCGCTTTAAACACAAGCAATTTTACCAGCATGAGTTTGACGGAAATCTCCTATGCCAAAGTTTTCGAGTATACGATTCCATCCAAAAACAACAAATACATTATGCTCATGATGTGTAATAACACCAATAATATTAGAAATATTTGTATGGCTTTGTCGAACGACGGTTTAAACTGGACAGCTCAACAAACCCCGCTCATTACACCAAATTCCGAAGAGGGAACGAATCTATCCGGACCTACCTTTTTCCCTTGGAATGGAAAATACTATGTAGCTTACCATGCTACTTCCGGCAACGTTCATATTACAGAGGTTGGTCCTAATTTTAATCTCCAAAATCATCTGGGCGTCATGTACGATTCGGATGCCACCATTGATCAAGGGAGAGCCGCTTCGCCGAATTTTATAACAGAAGGAAACACCATGTACATGTTTTATGAGCAAGGCCCGAGATTGGGAGGCCAGATTGCGTATGCAAAAACGGTTCTTAATACACAGTGGAATATTTTTAGCGACAGTATGAGCAACTATGCTGCAGGGTGGACTAATTCAGGAACTGGAACTATTACACAATACAACAACGACGTCAATATTGTTGATACATCTACTACAACCTATCACTATATTACAAAAAACAACATGACCCCTCCAACAGGAGCTTTCACATTTGAAGTAAGGGCTAAAGTGAATGCGGCCAACACATTAAACGAAATCACAATGAGAAGCGGAAACTACAAAATCAGCCTTTATTTAACCCATGGGACAGCAGGAACCGCACAAAATAATACATCCAATCCTTCGAAATCCTATACGCTGGATACAACGACCTACCACAATTACAGGGTTGTCGTTCAATCCAATTACACGTACGACTTATATGTGGACGGCATTCTCAGATGGAGCGGAGCTGCTAGCCTAGGCACAGGCAGTAATGTATTCAAAATCGGCGGAGATACCGCAACAACAGCAAATATCAGTGTGGATCAGGTGTATTTGGGCAACGGCATCATATTGCCGTAAGACGAGTTCCAGACCGAAAAAAATGGCCCCTAGAAGGAGCCATTTTTCATTTTTCATTCTGCATTCTTGATATTCATTTCAGTCATGTTGTCCATCGCAGACATCTCCGAAAAGGATTGCACCTTGTTCCTGCAGCTTTTCCTGAAGTAGAGAGATGGGCACATCTTGAGGCGTGAGCTTGTGCATAACCGCGATGGCTGCAGCAGTCCCCGCAGCTTGACCAGTCGCCATGCAGCTTGGCGATAATCTTGTTGTTCCCAGAGCTTCATGCGAGGTGGAAATACATCTTCCGCCGACTAGAAGGTTATCTATTTTCTTAGGAAGCAAACAGCGATATGGGATATCGTATGCGCCATCCCCTCCAACCCATGAGACGATGACCCCATTATCTGAAGGAGCGTGAACATCAATCGGATAACCGCTTCGCGCGATGACATCCGAAAATCTCTTTCCTTCTACGACGTCACCCATCTCAAGCGTGTACTGCCCTTCAATTCTGCGGCTTTCCCGAATCCCGATTTGTGCGCCTACTTGGGAAATCGAAGCCTTTTCGAAGCCAGGAAGGGATTTGGTCATAAACTCAGCTACCATGAGCACTTGCTTGCGTCCAAGTTCTTCAGCCAGCGTTAAGTCCTCTACGTTCGTTCCATCCAAACCCTGGATACGTGTCATATTGACAAGTACCTCATCCTCTTCAGGACCGCTAAAAAATAAAACCTGATCCCTCTTAATCGGAAGATCAGCTTCCTTCCAATGCTTATAAAAGCCTTGAACCGCAGATAAATATAAATCAGGCAGTTCCGCAATCGGTGTTTTTCGATAAAATTCATCCGGATGCTGGAGAATATAGGATTTAACTTTGTCTAAATCTACCCCCCGCATGCGAAATTTCATCGTCATCGGCTGGGTCAGATGATCGCCTTCACGCCCCTGCAAACATGGTGCTCCAGATAAGTAAGCCAAATCTGCATCCCCTGTTGTATCAACAAAAACTTTCGCTTTAAGCTCAATTCGCCCGGATTTACTTGTGAGTGTGACAGATTGGATATGATCATCAGTCACTTCCACGGAATCAACAAAGCTATGAAACAACATCCGTACGCCTGCTTCTCTTAACATCTCAACAGCTAGAACCTTATATACTTCAGGATGATAAGGCGTAATCGTGTGAACGAAACCGCACGTGTCTCTAACATGACCAGGTGAAGCATTTATAGCCATTAACCGCTCAATCATTTCCTGCGCAGTTCCTTTAATGACCTGCTTGCCTTCCGTCGTATGAAAAGTCATCCACGGATACACCAATGCCGCTGTGGACATCCCTCCTGCAAAGCCATATCGCTCGATAATGACCGTCTTTGCACCGCCACGCCCAGCCGCTAGAGCGGCATGAATACCGGCTGGTCCCGCTCCGACCACGACTACATCTGCCTCTATTGTGGAAATTCTTTGATTCGTCATGAGTGAAAATCCTTTCTTCCTCTTATTTAAGTCCAGTCAATGCCACACTTTCAATGAATCGTTTTTGTGCCAGGAAGAATACGACAAGCAAAGGCACTGTTGCGATTACCGAAGCCGCCATAAGCAAATGCCATTCGGTCCCCGCCGTATCTGTAAATAATTTAAGCCCAACCGGAAGAGTGAACAGATGATTAGAGCTAATAAAAATAAGCGGATCAAAATAATTATCCCAGCTATGCAGAAATGTAAAAATGGCTAAGGTAGCCATGATGGGGCCTGAGATGGGCAGCATGATGGTCCAAAAAGTTGTCCAAGGCGAACAGCCGTCAATTTTGGCTGCTTCGACCAATTCACCAGGCACCGTGATATAAAACTGGCGAAGCAGAAACACGCCGAACATGCCTCCTGCGCCAAGCATTGGCGGTACAATAAGCGGAAAAAAGGTGTCGGTTAATTGAAGCTTTGTGAACCAAATAAACATAGGAATCGCTGTCACTTCCGTCGGGATCATCATACCTGATAGTAAAATAAGGAAGACAATATGCCGCAGCTTAAAGTGAAGCTTTGCAAAAGCATATCCTGCTAAAGCTGCAAACACGCAGGTCCCAACCGTCACCACCGTTGCGATAAATAAGCTATTGAAAAAATAAAGCGGAAAATCAGGCTGCTTTTTGAAGACATCCGCGAAATTAGACCAAACCATCGGTTGCGGCCACCATTGCGGCGGAAACATAAAGATTTTGGTTTGTTCCTTCAAAGCTGTCGTGACCATCCAGAAAAATGGGAAAAGGACCAGCACGGATATAACAATCAATAACAAGTAAGTCGTGAGGTTGCTTATGGAAGCTAGTCGCTTATTCCTCATGATGCACCCACCTTTTCCTCAGGTTCCATTGTAAGATCGTAAGTCCTAATACAAGGAAAAATAAAATGAAAGCAATCGCGGAGGCATATCCGAAATTAAATACTTTAAAAGCTTGCTGGTAAATATAGTACACAAGGACATAAGTGCTTGTACCCGGCCCTCCGTCTGTCATCACCTGAATTTGAGAGAATACTTTTAACGATCCAATCAGAGTCAAGATCAGGGCTAGAAAAATGGATGGAGAGATCATCGGCAGCGTTACACTCGTAAACATCTTGCGCTTGGAAGCTCCATCAATCGTCGCAGCCTCGTAATACAGCTTGGGGACTTCCTGCAAGGCAGCCAAGAAAATAATCATATTCAGTCCAACATTCTTTAGTACACTCACAATGATGACGACAGGCATAGCCAGTTGAAAATCAAACAACCAAGCTGGTCCTTCGATGTTAAACAACTTTAATATTTCATTGATTAGACCGGATTCCGTTGCAAAAATGTACTTCCAAACAATCGCCCACACCACAATCGAGGTGACAACCGGTGTAAAAATCGCCGTTCGAAACAAACCGATTCCAGGCAGTTTTCGATTTAGCAAGATGGCTAAGCCTAGAGCCAACAAGAGATTTAATGGAATCAGTCCAGCTGAAAAATAAAGGGTATGACCAACAGAAGCCCAAAACAGTGGATCCTGGGTAAAGGCTTTTTGATAATTATCCAAACCAATGAAGACCGATTCATGCAATAAGGAATAATTCGAAAAGCTCATGACAAACGCACCTATAATGGGAATAAGTAAAAACAAAACATACCCCATAACCATAGGTGAAATAAATAACCAAGCATACCATTGCTCATTTTGATTAAGCCTGTTTTTCTTACGATTCACAAGTTTTCCAGTTACTGGTTTACCTATCACTTGCGTACTTTTTGCATTCACAGTATTCATGGCATTCTTCTCCTCTCTTTGTTTACTCTCTGTTTATAAAATCCTCGCCAAGCGCTGTCGGCTCGACGAGGATCTATGTTAAACGAACTGCTTATTTTAACAAAGGTGTGATCAAGTCTTCCGCTTTCTTCAGAACGGCTGTTACAGGCGCTTGTGTGTATAAATAATCTAAGGCGGTTCTCATATTCGAGTCTATGTTTTGCCAATTTTCAAACGCTGGCAGCGTCTGTGCTTTAGCCATTTGATCGATGACGGCTATCTTCATGCTTTCCGCAGATGGACCTTGTTTCAAGAAACCATCGGATTCCAGCACACTTTTCCGGCTAGGCACAAAATATTGTGAAGTAATGTTCATGTTCTCTGGATTCGTTATAAATTTAAGAAATGCGATCGACTCCTCTGGAAATTGCGTATCCTTCATGATCGCTACAGATCCATATCCAAGTGTCGTTCCAGCCCCGCGAGGTCCAGCCGGCAGTGGCGCGATGTCCCATTCAAAATCCTTTACCGCTTTGGCTTTCCCCATATAGCTGAACAGTTCTTTTTGCATCGCAATTTTGCCTGAATCAAATGTTGTTTGGTCTCCTGGCTTCGGATGCACCTTATCTTTAAAAATCAGATCTGAGAAAAATTGCAGGGACTGTTCCCCTTCTTTGGAATTGAGCGCAAATTTCTTGCCATCCTTACTAACTAACTCTGCACCGTAAGAATTAAAAATCGTCTGTATCGTATCCGGCCAGTTGACCCAGCCGCTGCGAACTAAATTCGTGCCATAAATACCTTTTGATGAATCTGTCAGCGCTTTGGCTGCTTTGAGATATTCCTCGTAGTTCCATTTACCTTGCGTGTATAACTCAGATGGTGTAGCTAACCCCTTCTCTTTGAACAAGGTTTTGTTGTAATAAATCATGGAAGGAGGCGTAGAGAACGGAATCCCGTAATTTTTACCGTCCTTCGTCAAAAGCTCCAAAGAGGATGGAAAGAAATCATCAAATTTATATTCGGCGTCTTTTTTCACGGATGAAATATCCAGCAATCCATTCATGGTGAGGAATTGCGGAATCATCCGCTCTGCTAGCCATACCAAGTCAGGTGCCGTTCTTGAAGCTTGCATGATCGTTAGCTTTTGTTGATAATCGGCGAATGGAATCGTCATAATTTCAACATTAATATTGGGATTCTTTTCATGGAATTTGACAATCATGTCATCATACATTTTTTTATGACTATCGTTGCCCCAAATGCTGAATTTAAGCGTAACGTTCTTCTTTTCTGGTGTT
Organism: Paenibacillus alba; assembly: GCF_013204855.1. Taxonomy (GTDB): domain Bacteria; phylum Bacillota; class Bacilli; order Paenibacillales; family NBRC-103111; genus Paenibacillus_E; species Paenibacillus_E alba. The sequence continues at coordinate 265,993 of NZ_JABMKZ010000007.1, forward strand.
TTCGTCGCTCCTGAAGCTGCTTCAGCTGTTGGTTTGACACTTTCTTGCGTTGTCGTTTTTGTACTGCTGCAGCCTGCAATAAGAACAATTGCGATGAAAAAACTAAACAGTCTAATCATGTTCTTTTTCATGTTGATCCCCCTCTGTATGGTTTGTTAATGCCTGTTTTGAAGCGTTTTCATATTTTGATTATATAAAAAAAATAACACTAGGATAATGACCTAATGTTCAGAAAAGGTTCGAATTGTATTGATTAATGGGAATGATCCCGGTATTCGGTAGGTGTAGATCCAACCGTCTGCTTAAACACAGACATAAAATACTTGGCATTTGGATATCCAACAAGTCTCGAAATATCTTGAATTTTAAGCTGCGTATGCTTGATCAAATTCTTGGCTTTCTCTATCCGGCATTGTGTTACGTAATCTGATAGATTTTCGCCTGTTTCTGTTTTGAAAAGCACAGACAAATAACGATGATTCAGATTTACTTGCTCCGCCAAATATTGCAGGGAAATGTCTTGTTCCAGCCGCAGCGCAATAATCTCCTTGATTCTTCGGATAATTTGGCGTTCCTCCACGATAGGATTGTCCACTATTCCTTGTTCAGCAAGGGGCAGGGTATGTACATCTTTATGATCAGAAACAGGACTCAGTCCGTTTATTTTTTTGGCTATCTTTTGAATCACCTGGGTTAGTTCGACTCGATCAACGGGCTTTAACAAGTAATCCGTTACTTCATAACGGAGCGCTTCTCTGGCGAACCCGAAATCACTATAGCCGCTAATAATAACAACAGGCATTAAGGGACTCTGCTCTTTGAGCCGTTTCATCAATTCAATACCGTTCATATCCTTCATCCGGATATCTGTAATGACTGCATCGACTGTGTTGGTTTTCAGCCATTCCAATGCTTCCAGCCCATTCGATGCCTCCCCCGTTACTTTGCAGCCGCCTATCACATCCTCCAGCAGCTTTCGAAATCTGGAGCGAAGGTTCATTTCATCCTCAACAAGCAGAATTTGAATCATCATCTAGTTCTCCTCTTCGTAGATTAATGGCATGCGCAGCCAAAATGTCGTCCCTTTTGCAGTCGTTTTATCGATAAAAAGACCATAACCTTCTCCATACAGCACATATAAACGCCTATGAACGTTGCGCAGCGCAAATTCTTTCTTTCTCTCAACAAATCGCTGTTTATTCGTTACATTTTGCTCCGCATACATATGCTTTTCAACGTATTCTTTACGCTCGGCACTCATGCCCATGCCATCATCTTCAATAACAATGATTAAATCCTTCTGTTCCAGTCTGGTTGTTATGTGTACAGTTACCGTTTCTTCCGTAAGCGCATGTTCAATTACATTTTCCACTAACGGCTGCAAAATCAGCTTCGGTATCAGTAAATAATCATGCCCAATTTCAATATAAAACTCCGTCTTAAGCTTGATTCCTAAGCGAGATGATTGAATTTCAAGATAGGCCTCTACAAAGGAAATTTCATCACGCAGATGGACATACTTTTGCTCTTTGTCAACCGTGTACCGCAGCAGACGACCTAAGTTGACCACAACATTCGACACTTCGTATTGATAGGACTGTAAAGCAAGGGTATTTATGGATTCCAGCGTATTATAGATGAAATGCGGATTAATTTGACTCTGCAATGCATAGAATTCAGCTTCCCGCTCTCGCAATTTACTCTCATAAACCTCCTTCACCAGTCTTTCAATTTCCATAACCATGTCATTAAAGCCTTCTGTCAGCTGACCGATTTCATCATGAGTCGTGACAACAGCTCTCTCTCGAAAGTCTCCTTTTTTAACCTTTTTCATCTTGACTTGAAGGTGTCTGATTGGCTTAATTAAGCCGCTGGAAGCGATGCCGGCAATAAAGTATGCAACCAGAATGGAAACTAGCGAAATTAAGAAAGTAGAGCGAATTAATTCCCGGGCGCCCGCTTTCATATCATCCTGCGGAATAAGTCCAGTTACAAACATCCCCGTGTAATCGGATTGTTTCGTAGCCGTAATAAACGTTCCGCCTTCAAACGATATCGTATTTCCTGTTGAGGTTAGTTCAACTTGTCCATGAAGGGGGTACAGTTGACGTCCATGACGATCCGTGACATAGATGCGACTATTTCGACTGAAGCTCGCTGAAGCAAGTATTTTTTGAAAGCTCATCTCAGAGAGATCGATTGTAACAATGCCGAGATGCTCATTTGTCGAACCGGCCCTGATGACCCGAGCAATAGACACAACTTCCCTATTTTGCTCTATATAATAGCTAGCTTTGTGCGGCGGAATAATGATGAGACCACCATCCGCATCAATGACGTCTTTGATCCACGGATTATCTGCAGGCTGCCAGGTCCGAGCTATCGTTTCCTGTAAATTGCTGAAAATGATCCCATCGTTTGTGAATATCGTAATGCTCTGCAGTTCACTTCGATCAATCGCAAGAGACGAGATCATCAGGTTCATTTTTGCTGCTTCATCCGATTTGACAAAACTGCCTTTACGGTCTGAGGATACGTGAGTTCTCAAAATATCAATAACATTATTGTCATAGTAAGGAGCTAGGGTCAATCTGTCCATGTCCTTCATATAGCGATCTAAATTAATTGTGATTTGATCAATAATTTGCTTAGTGTAAGCGATTGCATCATTCTCCACATTGCGGGAATACTGCTTGTACGTGATCCACCCGCTAAAGAAAAAAGGAATGGTTATCAGCAAGAAAAAAAGAATAATAAATTTCATTCGAAGCGATAAAAACCATTTTCTCGAACTCATAGTCAGAACCTCATCCCGGCGCATCCTCGTCTTTACAAGATACTATAGCACAAAAAGCCAATCCATATAAACAATCTGAGCCAAGATGAACCCCTGTCCAGCATTAACTGCCTTAATTAAAGGAAGCAAATTATACAGCTTATTCAATTAAAAAACTAAAAAAAGGCTATCCTTCAGCCGCTTCTTCATCGGCTGGAAAGATAACCCCTGATGTTACTTCACAATAATGAGCACCTTTGTGCCATCTTCATACTTTTCCAGCTGATTCGCAATCCATGATCCTGCACCACGATTGTCCGAAGGCGTTACATACTGGATATCTGCGCCTTTGCCGCCTTCCGCACACATGGCCATAGGGAATTCGTCTCTGTCGTAACCTTTCTTGGTCGGGACACCCTTGAGAGATTCCTTTCTGTTTGCTTCAGCACCTTTGCGATTAATTGTGCAAATTTGGGATTCACCATGTTCTTCCGCTGCCTTGATGTGTGCCGCAGTCTCCGGAAATCGTTCTGAAGGGACAACGAGTGTAACTTGGGTTGATGTGTTCTGGGAAAGTGTTGATTGGTAGACGTAAAAACCTGCAATTACAAGTACTGCAACGATAAATAGATTGATAGTTTTCTTTTTCATTTTATGTACCTTGAATAATCGTATAATTCCACTGCATTCAAAGCCTTTTCATGCCTCCTTTACTGCAATCGTGTTTTTATTTTAATCGTTCTTTCATAGATTTGCACGTTTCTATCCCCGTTTACAAGAAACCATCGGAACTCTAGCAACTCTTTGATTTTGTGCAATCGAAACGGAACTAGAGGACGCTAATCCCCTCATTTTCGCTCAAAAGGGGACTCCAGGGAACATATAGCGTACCACAGTTCCGCTACAGGAAGATTTTAGCCCTTTCCGCGGGAAATAGCGGATCATAGTTCCGTTTCATTTTACTGCCGCCTCTATTACTCCCCCTCATATCCACTCAAAGGCTCCGCAATCCGCAGCGTATACTCCGCATGAAATTGTTCCCGCGCAGCAGCATGGACATAATCATCCACATAATGCATCAGCATCATTTTCGCTTGAATCGCATCCGGCAGCGTTAACAGCTCTTCCAGCGAAGTATGCGAAGGAAGCTGGTCATTCTGCAGATGGCACTCGTAATAAATGGTTTGCACCTCATCCGCTATGCTGAGAATATAGCTTTCGTCAAATCTCGTATCACCGCTAAAATAGAAATAAGGCTTGCACAGCAGGCCATAGCTGAGCATGTCCGGCACATGCAGAGTTTGAACAAGCTCGAAGCGTATGCCGGCAATTTCGAATTCATGATCGACACAGATGATGTCAAAATAGTCCTCAAACTCGCGCTTGCCGCGTGTTGTCAGCTCCAAACCGTGGCGCAAACATTGCCACAGATCCGCTTTTAACCCTGTAGGGACATACAGCTTCGGCTTCGTTTGGCCTGGGTACACTTTGTGAAACAGCGCAAGCTTCTGCAAGCCATTGATATGATCCTCATGCAAGTGGGTAATGAAAAGGTTCTCGATCTGATTAAGCTGCATGCCCAGTTGATGTAAGCCAAGATGATTGGATTCCGGGAAATCAATACATAAATTGGTCCCGGCAAAAGTCAGAAGCGCACTGTTGTGCCCTTGCTCCAAGCTAAATCCATCACCACAACCCAGAAATGTTACCTTCACAAAAACGCCTCCAATTTTCTTATGTGAATCTTTGCACATTTGTACTATGATTTGTTGAAGAGAGTAAATTGCTGCCATTATAGGAGGACACCATGAACAAATCACAAAAGGCACAGCCCAAGATTCACCTGCGATCATCCCTTTTCATCCTCATGATATCGTTAATTATTGTACTACTAACCGATAGCGTATTCTACTATTACACGAAACGAATGCTGACTTCTGAGCTCGAAACCAAGCTGCAGCTGATTGCGGATAATGTCGCTATCTCTATCAAACATTCCAGGTCTGGTGAAAAATATGTCGAGAATCTAATTGGCCAAAATCTGCGCACGGCTGCGATTGCCGCACAATATCGTCTCGATCCCGATATCGAGAAAGTAACGAATGAAGAACTTGCCGAGATCAGCAAGGATTTGATGATTGATCATATCACACTTATGAAACGCAGTGGCGATGATATCATCGGCTATAAATCTACAGAGCCCAAGGAAATTAATATGAGCACCAAAACGTGGAGCAGAGATTGGTTCAAAGCGTTTAATCAATTGCTTGATACGACAGAGACGAATGTCAAAAGCGGACAAGCCTTGCCCCACTATTGGTCAGGGCCAATAAACACGTCAATGTCGGATCCCCAATACGTTGACAAATGGGGTTACTATTATGACGGGCGAACGAATTACATCCTGGACCCTTATGTCCATGATACATTTTTCCAAAGCTATCAGCGAGAAACCGGCGTCAATGCCGTTATTGATGAAATGATTCATGGTTACACTGACCATGGCGCCAAAGAAATTGCCGTGTTTAATCCTCCTACTTTCTTAAAGCAGCAGGAGCAGTTCAAGAAGGAAGGCTATACGTGGTTCTCAGATCGGGAGATTTTGTTCGGGACTTACACGATGAAAGACAGCCGGGATCAAGAGATGGTGCAGGAAGTCATGAAATCCAAGCACATGCAACAAATGTTTACGGAGCTCAATGGTAGAACGTATTTGAAAATGTTCATTCCACTCCAATTTGATTCTCCGGTTGTTGTGGGTCTGACAGCGGACTACGAGCAAGTTCAAAGCTCTATTCACCAGCAGCAATTCAGACTGCTTTTACTGATCGGGACAACGGGTTTCTTTGCTTTCCTCTTCGTCATATTGAGCATTCGGTTCATGAACAAGCGGCGCGAAGCAACGGCCGAGAGCGTTCAAGAAGTGTACGTCGACCACATTGGCGCACTGTTCCGTTCGATGAAAGAACAGCGGCACGATTTTAACAATCATGTCGCCACGATTCATTCACTCGTTCATTTGAAAGAGTATGGAGAATTAGATCGGTATACCTCCGAAATCATTGGGGAAACAACGGCCTTAAATGATATTATCCAAATCAATGTGCCCGCTTTGTCCGCTATCGTACAATCGAAAGTGATTCAAGCCGTCGAACGCAAAATCACCTTCATCCATGAGGTGGCAAATCTCAAAAAAGTTCATCTTGGTGCTGTGAAAGCGACAGATATGGTTCGAATGATCAGTAATCTCATTGACAATGCCTTCGATGCCGTTGCTGCTTCCCATAAGGATACAGAGCGGATTGTGCGTCTCATTGGCTATTCGCAAGGCAGCTCGCTGACGTTTCAAGTTATTAACAATGGAGATCCGATTCCGGATGATCGCTTGGAGCATCTATTTGAGCCAGGCTTCTCTACGAAAAAAGATTCCGGGCAGCACGCTGGCTTAGGCTTAAGCATCATTCAGAAGCTCGTTAATAAATATGGCGGCAGCATTCACGTTAATAGCACGCCCACTGAGACCTGCTTCACCATTTCCATTCCCTTATAGTCCAAATAAACGAACGTTAATGAATTGACAACATATAATGTTCGTATTATGATAGTCAAGGCACTAAGAAACTGCCACCTATATGAATATCGTTCGTATATCCTTGAGAATTGGCTTAAGGGTCTCTAGAGGGAGCCATAACTTCCTAGCTACGACGGGTACTTGCTTTCGCATACCTGTGTGGCTGGGTTTTTTTGTGTCCAAATTTATGTGTTCCAGAGGAGATCGCCATGAAAGCTTATGATTTTATCGTCGTTGGTGCAGGACCTGCCGGTATTTTTGCTTGTTATGAGATGACGCTGCTTCACCCTCACGCTAAGATATTAATCGTTGACAAGGGCCATGATATTTATCATCGCAGTTGTCCGATCCTGGAAAGCAAAATTAAACTATGTCCTCCTCCTGCAGGCAAAAAGGACTTCTCCGGCTGCCTACCCGCTTGTTCAATTACGGCTGGTTTTGGCGGTGCCGGCGCCTATAGTGACGGTAAATTTAACATTACGACAGAATTCGGCGGCTGGATGACCGACTACCTGGCGCCAAGCAAAGTTATCGACCTGATCCGCTACGTAGACGCTATTAATCTCCAGCATGGTGCAACCGACAATATAACAGACCCTACAACAGAGGCCGTAAGAGATATTGAACAGCGTTCTTATGCGGCTGGACTGAAGCTGCTTCGCGCTCAAGTTAGGCATTTGGGAACCGAACAGAATCTAATGATTCTTAAATCTATTTATGAATATTTGAAAACACGCATCGATATGCAGTTCAAAACTGAAGTTGACGACATTATCACCCTCAAACGAGAAGACAAACAGCTTATTCAAGGCATTCGCCTGAAAGACGGCACAGAGCTTCACAGTGATCATGTCATGCTGGCCCCAGGCCGAGACGGTTCAGCTTGGTTGACACAAGTGCTCAAAAAGCGCCGATTGAAAATGTACAACAATCAAGTCGATGTTGGAGTCCGTGTCGAAACCTCAGATGTCGTCATGCAGGAAATTAATGAACACCTCTATGAAGGTAAATTTATTTATAATACGTCCGTGGGAACGCGCGTGCGGACATTTTGCAGCAACCCATCGGGTCATGTGGTCGTTGAGAATCACAGTGGTGTCATGGCTGCCAATGGGCACTCTTTCAAAGATCCTGCACTAGGCTCGAACAACACGAACTTCGCGCTGCTTGGTTCTCATAAGTTCACCGAACCCTTCGATAAACCGAATGAGTATGCACGTGAAATATGCAAGCATGCGAATGATTTATCCGGCGGCGGTGTCATCGTTCAGTAATTCGGTGATATCATGCGTGGCCGCCGATCTACGGCAGATCGAATCCGCGAAGGCTTCCTTGAGCCTACACTGTCCGAAGCCGTTCCAGGCGATCTTGGGCTTGTGCTTCCCTACAACACAATGAAAAGCCTGATTGAAATGATCCATGCGCTGGAGAAAGTCACACCGGGTATCGCCGCAGAACATACGCTTTTCTATGGTGTGGAAGCGAAATTCTATTCGGCTCGTCCTAAGCTGACAGAAAGCTTCGAGACCGAAATTAAAGGACTATTTTGCGGTGGCGATGGTGCTGGAATTACACGAGGTCTAGCTCAAGCTGGAGCAGCTGGTGTGTGGGTTGCTCGCCACGTATTTGATCGTATAAATAGCTGACAGACAAATATTTCCGGGGAAATAAGAGGTTTTTCACCAAAAATTTCAAAAAAATGAACAGATCTGTCTTATCCGAGACAGGTCTATTTATGATTTTTACCACCTGAAAAAAGTCTTTTAATCTTCAATTAAATATGATAAAATGAAACCGTTATCAAATGTAAGCGTTATCATTTTTAAAGGGGGATTTTAAAATGAATGTAGCGCTCGAAACTAGAAACAGTTATGAAGATTTTGTTCTTGAAAAAGATATTATGTACTTCCGCGTAGGCGAGCATGGACTTGTTTCTTTTCATGGCAAAAACTATCATATCAAAAAGCGGATGTCCACCGATCAAATTCATGAAATTACATCAAATAGCTCGTTTTTCAAGGTGAATACGGACTGCTATGTGAACACTAGAAAAATCATTCAGATTCAAGACGGCAAAGTATTTTTCGAAGTGAAAGGCTCAGAATCCAAATTCGCCTCGATCACAAAGCTTCGTCAGCACCGTTTGAAAGAAATCATGCAGCAGCACAAACAAGAAACAGCTGCACCTGATGCCATGAAATAAAGCTTGCTGCGCTGCATGGTTGGGTCCTGCAAGCTGCACAGAGAAAGGAGCCTGCGAATGAATCGCGGGCTCCTTTTTGGTTATTAAAGCTATGAAATTTTGGAAAGTGTCTCTTGTTGATGTTCGCGGATAAGAAAGCGGATGTACTCGACTGTTGTTTCTTTCACCTTTTTGGCTTCTTCCAAAGTCGCGAAGCTGTACTCAGCATGATCTGTGCTTTCGTACTTCTTCAGCTCTTCATAATTCATTCCAAGTGTGGAGAAATTATTAACCAGTTCGTAGGAAGTCTTATGATCCACATTTTTCACGAAAATATCCTTGGAAAAGAACGAGCCTTGTTTCTCCACTTTAAAAATGACTCGAAACGGCTTGTCTTTATCTGATACAAAGCACTTGATCACAACGTCGATTTCCATCGTTTTATAATCCACAGCGTTCATAGGTTCCTGCTTTGGTGTGTGCATCCATCTCTTCAAAAAGCCCAACACAAGATAACCTCCTTCATAAACGATATGAATATATCTCATATTGTAGCGGATACATACCCCATTTGACAATCCATATTTTGGTTATATGACTTCTATTGCCTTTTTAACGGCCGTCTTCCTATACTTCCATATGATAATTAAGCACAAAATACCCGTTAGAACTCCACATCCGACGAATGCTCCATTAGCTCCATAGCGATCTGCCACATAGCCGGCAAACAAGCTTCCGATCGGTGTTGAGCCAGCAAATACGAGCGAATAGACGCTCATAACACGCGCACGGTACTCCTCTTTGGCATGCATTTGAAGCGAAGAATTGCTGTTCGTTGCAAACATAATGTTGAAGAAGCCGGTTAGTGCAAGCAGCGCGCCGCAAGCCCATACGGAAGTGCTTAGTCCATTCAGAACGAGACAAAGAGCCACAACTAAGCTTGCAATAATGCTCAGCTTAATCCTTGGTCCTTGCTTACTGCGGAAAGACATCGTGAGTGCTCCGGCAAATGAACCGATACCCAGACAAGACATCAGCGTCCCATAGGTGGTTTCCCCCAGGTGCAGAACATTTTTCGTAAAAACAGGAATGAGGACGTTAAAGTTGAATGCCAGCGTGCCAATCACGGCTACAAGCAGCACGGTCTGGGCCAGCAGCGGGTCTCTGGCAATATAGACGATGCCATCTTTAATTTCCTTCATGATGCCATCATTTGAGGTTTTCTTCCGCACGTAAGGCGCAGCTTGAATATGAAACAAGCCATAGAGTACAGCCAAAAAGCTAACTCCGTTGAGCAGAAAACACCAGCCCGCTCCAAGCAAAGCCATCATGACCGCGCCGATCGAAGGACCTACAATTCTAGCCATATTGAAAGTCGTCGAATTCAGCGCAATGGCGTTCATCAGGTCTTCTTTTCCTACGATTTCTATATTAAAAGCCTGCCTTGTCGGCATATCCAGCGTATTATTCAAACCTAGCAATAACGCCAGCACTAGGATATAGCTGTATTTCACAGAATCTGTAAGCACCAGAATAGCTAATGTAAATGCAAGAATCATCGCAACCGTTTGCGTCACAAGAAGAATCTTCTTCTTCGGAAATTTATCTACAACGATACCTGCAAATAAGGAAAACAGAAGGATCGGAAGAAACTGGCATGCTGCAACAATTCCAAGCTTTAACGGCGAGCCTGTGAGCGTAAGAACAAGCCAGGACTGCCCGATATTTTGCATCCAGGTCCCAATCAGTGACACGCACTGTCCCAGCCAAAGGTAGCGATAATTGCGATGAGTCAACGCATGGAAATGGCGATCAATAAACTGTGAACCTGCGAGTTTCATATTCATGGCTCCACTGGCTCCTCTGCGAAACGGGCTGCATTATTGCCCATTTTCTCCAAAATGACTAAAGCCAACGTTTTCTCTTCTTCCGATAAGCCAAACGTCAGGCGCTCTCGCCAATCCGTCAGTACCTTGCGAACGTCTTCCTTAATGAAATGGGCTTTCTCCGTTAGATGAACCTCGTTGCATCTTTTATCTTTTTCACTGACTGTGCGCGTTATATAGCCCTGCTCTTCTAGTTTCTTTAACGCTTTCGCCGTGGTCCCTTTGTCAATTTTTAAATAATCTGCCAGCTCTTCCTGCGTTAGACCATCTTCCTTGTACAGGGCATTCAAAAAAATATGCTGTCCTCGGCCAATCTCATATTCCTTCAGATGCTCACCGATATACATCTGCCCATACCGATAGAGCAGTGAAATCCACCGCGGAATAGAATTTCGTGTATCTATCATCATCTTCCTCCTGTCTTTTGGATAACATCCAGCTTCCGAATCGTTGCACTTGCCACTAAATTATCATACGTGGAATTGGTTGCACTTGCAACCGATAATTGATAAATATGGGCGATCGCCAAATGATAAAGGCAAGAAAAGAGGTTTAGCACCACAATAACTTGTGGAGCTAAACCTCTTGGCTGGCGAGACGGCCTTTTTCGCTCGCTCGCAACAAACCAAAAAGACCGATCACCCCAGCAGCACTAGCTGCCGGAGCCATCGGTCTAGGCTCTTCAGATCTTAAAGGAACTTGATGCAAACCGGCAGCGGCACCGCCGCGGTTTGTCCGGTTTCACGCAGCATACCGGTTTCCGCGTCAATCGCGAACACGGTAATGCTGTTCGAGTTCTGATTCGCCGCGAGAAGATAATCCCCCTGCGGCGACAAGGCGAAGTTCCGCGGCGTCTGCCCAAGCGTCGCCTGCCAGCCCACGACCGACAGCGTTCCGCCCAGTCGGTCCACGGCATAAACCGCGATACTATCGTGTCCGCGGTTTGAGGCATAAAGGAAGCGGCCATCTCCGGAGAGATGGATGTCCGCGCACGTGCTCTCGCCGGCGAAGCCATCCGGCAGCGTCGAGATGCTTTGCAGCGCGGTCAGTGTTCCCGCGTCTGCATCAAAGCCCAGCACCGTCACCGTGCTGTCCAGCTCATTGATCGCGTACACGTACCGGCTGTCCGCGCTGTAGACCAGATGCCGCGGGCCGGCGCCCGGCTTCATCGCCGCTTCGCCATGCGGCAGCAGCAAGCTGCGCTCCGCGTCAAGCTGGCTAACGATCAGCCGATCAAGGCCAAGATCGGCTGAGATCACATACCGGTTGTTCGGAGCCGGAACAATCGAATGGGCATGCGGTGCCTCTTGGCGATCCGCTTGCGGTCCAAGACCGCCCTCATGCTTCACCACTTGCGTATGTACACCCAGCGCGCCCCCCGCTTCAATTGGATATACGGCCACATTGCCGCTTGAGTAATTAGCCACCAGAACCGTACGGTTCGTTTGGTCCAAGCTAATGTAGCAAGGAGCTGCTCCGTCCGTTGGCTGCTGATTGATTTTGGTCAATTGGCCTGTTCCCGCTTCAATGGCATACGCCGCGGCTGATCCGCCGAAACTGCCATTATACGTTTCCGTTTCACTCACAGCATACAACACAGTGCGAGCCTCGTTCAGAGCTAAGAAGGAAGCATTAGGAAGATCATGATACGACGCTGCCAATGTCAGTTCTCCCTGTTCAGGATGAAACGCATACAAGCGAATTCCTTCTTGATTTTGCTCATCAGTATAAGAACCCACGTAACATAATATTTGCTTTGATTCAAAAGCCGCCATTCACAACCAGCCTCCATCCATATTCATTTATAATCTTTATGTGACCTGCCGTCCTGCTGCCATTTTCACATCTTATTCTTCTTGCTTTGTATCATCGTCTTGCTCGTAGCACCATTTTCACATCTTATTCTTCTTGCTTTGTATCGTCGTCTTGCGCCATAGCGCCATTAGACCCATGGCAATGATCGAGCCATATAAAGCCATCTCCATATCATGGTGCGTATCCCACGGATCTCCCTGCGTTCCCAGGAACAAGGTTCCGATCTCAGGAGCCACCAGAAGCGCAACCCACATCTCGATTAGCTCATAAAAAGCACCCAATGCCAACACGATAACACAGGTTATAACATAAAGCCATCTGCGGCTAAGATTTGTCCATACAGACATGGCTTCACGAATCGGATAGGCCAGCAGCAGCCCGAAGCTGAAATGAACCAATCGGTCATAAGAGTCTCGTTCCGTATGAAAAAGGAGCTTCATCCAGACATCCACCACATTCTCATTATAGGAATAATGAGCTCCTACCGTATGCAGGACCAAAAATATCCCGATAAAGGCGTAGGACAAATTCGAAAAGGAAAACAGCCTATACGTGCTCACCAATCCAATCAGCGCGGCCCAAATCAGCAAATTTTCCAGAACCCAATCAAACCTGCTGTATGGAGAAACCGCCATCCAAATCCAGATCCCCGCATACACTAGGATCATCGCCTGCAAAAGCCGATTCGAAGTAAATGGTCTTTTCTCGGGCTCACGACTTTCTTCCGTTGCTCTCATGGCTTTATCCCCCTTGTAGTAGCTATACACTCAGGGTACATCGCCTTCGCTTTTTCCAAAAGTACTACATTTATGTAGTACTGAACACATTATATTTGACTTCCGAGAAGTTATGAAGCATCTGCTCTTCAAGCGCAGTATTCCCGCTCCGTTTATCAATGACCTTGCGCCAAATTTCATTCTCGCGATATTGCTTGCCATCCTTCTCCAGAAAACGATGATTTCTTTCCTCCATATGATAGGCATACGGCAGCAGTTCATCACTGTGAACGGAGCCTTTCAAATGCTCATCTGTGAGCCATAGTCGAAACTGAAACGTTGTCTTTGTTGGATTATAGATGCGCAGGTCCACATAGTTGTAAAAGACGCTCGCTCCGCTCCCGAAAGGCAGCACCCTGTGATCATCCGGAAACGGATCAAAGCTGTGATGATGCCGCTCCACCACGTGCAAAGGGGTATGCAAGGCCATCCAAAACAGCAAATTGCCAAGTTGGCAAATCCCGCCCCCAACACCACGCTTAACCCCGCCTTGCGAAAGCAGAAGGCCCTCGATGTAGCCTTTAGCCGACGTCGTCTTCCCAACTAGCTTCCAGAAGGAGAACGTCTCTCCGGGCCGAATCAGAATGCCGTCCATACAAGCAACACTAAGACGTAAGTTCGTAATTTTGTTTTCTTGTAAAATCGGATCGGAAGTGCCAAGCTTTCTGCGCAGCAATGATTGGTGCTTTTTGCACGAATAGGGAAGCGTGTGAGTGGCTCTATGCTTGGCGTACGTAAGAGCAGGATTCAAATTCTTGAAGTGACGCAGCAGCCTTAATTGCCCAATCCGCAACCGGTAAAGAACAGGAAACCTACGCAATAACATTTGCCTCATCCTCGGACACCTTCCTTTTTCAACCAAAAATGGAGAGATAACATGTTTCCTCTATTCAGATGCTTCTTCCATAGATTTAGTTCAACGAATAGGCAATTATTTTTCTACGGATAAAGGATGTAGATGATCGGTGTAATCCCGCTGCCTTCATAGGCTTGTATAATGGTCTGACGATAGCTATCCATGTCAGATAACGTCGCAAGCCAGAAGGTATGTGAGACTTCTTCGGATGCCAAGCCTTTATGTTTTGCCTGTTCCAGCGACGTATATTGAAAGGGGCCCCAAGGCACGGCATGCCGTCCGACTACCGGATCAATCCAATAGGGGATTTGGAGTCCGTGAAACCATGCCAATTTCAGCGCCTGCTCGGCAAAAGATCCAGTGCCATATAGATGAATAGCCTTGTGACCGGCTTCTTTCATCTTTTGAATCGCGCTAAACAGCATTCCTTGACTGCCGAATCCATCCTGCAGCCGCAAATAGTAATGATACAAATAGAATGGATACTGCCGAGTTGCAACGCCCTGAGGCCAGTTCACGTTCAAAATCGAAGGTGCATAATTGCAGCTGTTCAAGAACGATTCGGCTCCCTGCTGGAACCATTTTTCAGCCATATCTTCACAAATCGGCGCTATATATTCGGTACCGAAATTATCCTGGTGCGTCAAATCGCCAAGTATTCGTGCTTCCAGAGGCCGTGGCATGTCCAGAACACGGTGAAGCGGTTTGCTCCACTCTTCAGGCTGCAAGGAAGAACGCAATAGATGTCCTCTTTTCAAATTCAGCAAATAAGCATAGTAGCCCTGAAAAGCGATGGCACCTCGTTGGCAAGCACCTTTCCGCCTCAGTTCATTTTCCGACCGTTTCAAAATAGCCGTGACCGGCTGAATCTTCCCGGATTCATCTTGGGCATAACGAAGGGTAGAACCGAAGTCACCCATCATCAGCTCCTCCAAAAAAGCAGGCGTTCTCGCAATCCGCTTGGCCTGAGCAGTACCGCCGCTGCCGGCGCGCAGCATATAACGGATATCCATCCCCCTGAAGCTTAATTCATCCAGTCGGTTTGAGGCGCCTACCGCAAGTAGATGTTTCATTTGCGGCTGCATGCCCGCGAGTCTGACGATTTTCTCCAACGAAGTCTGTATCGTGCCATGAAAGCCTATATCTATCGTGACCAATTGTTCCGGTGAACCAAATTCCTGCTTCAGATAGCTGACCAAAAGCTCTCTATGCCGCTGAATCGAACAATCGATCTTCCGCTGAATAGGTTCACTTCGCAAGAAATTAGCAAGCTGATCATAGATCGTATCGCCACTTTCTCCCTTTATCTGCTTGCAAGCCTCAATTTTCTGCTGCACATAAGGGGCAAAATGCCTGCTTTCCTCACCAATCGCGAGAACTTCAAATAACTCGCCTACTCCTAATCCATGAATCCCTACTAAATTTGCCAGCTCAACCTCTCCAAAGCTCGCCATTCCGGCCAAAAGAGTCGCTTGTCTGGACACATAAATCGGCTTCACTTGCAGGGGAATTCCTCTTAGCTGAGCGGCATTTTCCAGCATCGGAGCTAACAAATAAGCTTCCCTCATGAGCGGATGGACACAATTGATTCCTTCTGCTGCACAAATATCCAAAACCCAGTCGCATAGAGATTGTAAAAAAGGGCCAATTACACTTGCTCCGAGCCTATAGAACTGCTGCTCCTGCTCCGTCGCTGCATCTATCTTGTCGGAGGCTTCCGCCAGCTTGCGCAGTGACTTCCATTCTGGAAGAACGTCGCCATGACGAACATATTCCCAGTGCTGCAAGCTTTCAAAATGCTCTGGAATGACGTTATAATGAATCGCTCTGATCCCTGCCTTGGCAGCTCCATCTATATCCGCCGCCACATTATCGCCAATGTGCAGGATACGACGACTCTCCATGTGCGGATACATCTCTTTCAATCGCGCGAATAAATGTCCGGATGACTTGCCCTCCTGCTCTTCCGAGGAAACAAGTATCGTGTCCACAGCGGCGAGATCAAGACCTGCAGCATTCAGGATGTATCGAAGCTGGTCTGCCGATAAGTACATATCAGATAACAAGGCAACCGGGATACCCGCGCTTTGACAAGCAGTTAACAACGATGCCACATGCGGATTCACATAGCAGACTTCGGCTTCCGTTTCTACTTCGATAAGCGCGATTCGCGCCTTGTCACAGCTGCCTTCCGGCATTTGGGCATAAATGAGCTCTAGCGTAACTTCGCCGAATCCTGTTCGTGCAAGCTGCTTTTGGCGAGCTTCGTGCTCGGCAAGAATTCGCATTGCTTTAAAAGCTTCAGCCGTAATCGAAGCCTGCAAACATCCTTGAAGGTGTGCTTTGCCAGCAACTTGAACAAATACATCCGCCGGATTCGCACAAGTCCGAAACAATAGCGTATCAAAAATATCCAAACTAAGCAGCGCAATGTCTGCGATATCGCCCATGGAGCCACCTAGACAACGGTCTTTTTTCCATAATTGAAGATCTGTCGAGCGAATGGGTGCAAACGGAATTTGCAGCATCAGGTGCCTCCTTCACGGATTCATTTGAGTAATAGGACTAACTTGAGGTAAGCTTAATCTATGATAAAACGGAGGTGCGCTTATTTATGTCAGACCAACCCTTGGTGTCCATCATTATTCCAACGTATAACCGCCGGATCGAGCTGGCTGAACTCGCAGAATCATTATACCGCCAAACTTACAAAAACTTACAAATCATCGTCGTGAACGATTGCGGACCTTCGGTTGATTTCATTCAGGACTTGTATCCTGAGCTGGCCATCCAGATCATTGATATGCCGGAGAACTTAAAGCATGTCCATGCCCGCAATCGCGGCCTGCTGGAAGTGAAAGGCGACTATATCATGCTTTGCGATGATGATGATTTGCTGCTCCCTATTCATATTGAGCGTATGCTGCAAGAGATTCAAGGCTTCGACCTTGTTTACCCGGATGTCGAAATTTTCCATTATGATTATGAAAATAATACACGGTTAATCACGGATCGTTTCGTCTTTGCCTATGAATTTGATGTGGCGGCGATGCGTAGATTCTCAACTTTCTTCTCCTCCGGCTGTCTATTCCGCCCTGAGGTTATCGCCGCTTTGGGACCTTTTGACACGGACGTCTTTCATTACTGGGATTGGGATTTCTTCTTGCGGGCCGCTGAGCAGTTCCGTGTGAAACGGGCGCCGATTGCCAGTGCGCTTTATGCTTTTGCGCAGCAAGGAGACAGCAATATGTCTGGTCAATTAGACAATATGCGTCCTTATCTGGACATGCTGTCCGAGAAGCATCAGCTTGGTGAGCTGCCGACCAAAAATTTCTTCCTCCTGCTAGAAGAACCGGAAGTCAAAGCGCGGCAAGCTTCAACAGAACTAATTTGGGACGGCCAACCGATTCGTTCTCGCCTAGCCAAATAAGCCTTTGACATACAAGCTGCGAAATTCGCTGGGTGTCATCCCTTCATGCTCTTGGAAACGCTGATTGAAATAGCTTGCACTGGCATAACCCGCTTCATTGGCGATTTCTTTGATGGACAAATGCTCTTTTTCAATCAAACGCTGCTTCGCGAATTGAATGCGGCATAGTGTAATGAAAGAGAGCGGCGTCATCGACATCGCTTTGCGAAACAATTTGCAGAAATAATATGTGCTTACGCCTGTGAGCTCCGCCCATTCCTCCAGAGTGAACGGTTCGCAGGCTTTTTGCTGCATATTGGGCAGGATCGCAAGGATGCGATCTACAGAATCTATCCCGCGATTTCCGGTCAAAGGAGCAGCATAGCTCATGAATTCGCTCAAAATCTTGTAGGTTAACGTAGACAAATTCGTTGATCGAAGAATCCCCATGGTCTCCGCTTCCAGCAGCAGCTCGTGGAACGCCTCTTCAAGCTCATTCATTCTTTTTAACGACCACAGCACTCGGAAAAAGCCTTTTTCCAACAAAAATTCTTTGAGATAGCTCCCATAAAAGTGGACAAACCGCACAGCCCAAGGATCTTCCTTCGATGCATAATACTTTTGTTCCTGAAACGGAAAAAACAGAAAGGCATCGCCTTTTTGCAGGACATGCTGCTCACCGTCTATTTCCACATATCCTTTGCCTGACAAAACAAAATGAATGCTGAAGGACTCGCATAGCCCCTCAGGTCGATAAACCGTATGCGTCTGCAAATCATAATACCAGCCTACGGATTCTGGAAAAATAAAATAAGACGATTGCTGCAATTTCGGCAGCATGACTTGTCTTTGCATCTTTCAGCCTCCTCGTCTGAGAACAATATTCCGATAGTCTGAGCAATATATTATCATATTCATTTTAAATAACTCGTTTTATAATAACAATATAACGCTATTAAATTATTTTCACTAAAGGAGATACGCCGTCATGACAAAGCTTCGTTGGGGAATTCTGGGGTGTGCCAATATTGCGATAAGAGCATGTATCCCTGGAATTAAACAGTCTCAAACAGGAATTGTAAGCGCTATTGCCAGCCGCAGTTTGCAGAAGTCGCAAGAGAAAGCTGCCGAACTCGACATTCCTACAGCCTACGGCAGTTACGAAGAATTAATTGAAGATCCGAATATTGATGCCATCTACATACCTTTGCCGAACCATCTGCATAAAGAATGGACCATTCGCGCGATGCAGGCAGGCAAGCATGTGCTTTGCGAGAAACCGGCTGCCCTGACTGCCGAAGAAGTGCAAGAAATGGTAACTGCTAGTGAACAAGCAGGTGTCCAGTTTGCCGAAGCTTTCATGTATCGGCACCACCCTCGTTACGTGCGAATCCAAGAAATTATTGCCTCTGGGGAGATCGGTGACATTCGAGGCATTCATGGCGCTTTTACGTTCAGCAATCCCGGCGACAGCAAAAATGTCCGCTACGTTCGCGAATGGGGCGGCGGTTCCGTCTATGACGTTGGATGCTACCCGCTTAGCGCAGCCAGAATGATTCTGGGCAGAGAGCCAGAAGCTGTAACGACCCATGCTTTCTTCTCTCCGGAGCACGATGATGTCGATATGATGATGTCCGGTTTAGTTGAATTCAGCGGCAATGTCGCTTTAACTTTTGACTGCGGCATGTGGGCAGGATTCCGCAACACGCTAGAAATCGTAGGCGCCGTCGGCCGCATTGAAGTTCCTTCTGCTTTCGTGACGCCAACGGAGGAATCCGGGAATTTCATCGTGCATGTCGGCAATGAACGCCGGGTAGAAACGGTTCCCTTCCTCAATCAATATGCGCTGCAGGCGGATGACTTGGCTTATGCCGCATGGGGTGAGAAACCGGCGCGCTTCCCTGCAAGCGATGCGGTCAGCAATATGAAAGTGATTGACGCTTGTCTGAAATCAGCCAGAGAGCGTTCACGGGTTGTCCTTTAACATTCATAATAGAAAGCGTGGGGATGTAGACAATGAAGCACATTCAAATTAAAGGCTTAGATAAACCTGTCTCTACATTAGTGATGGGTTCGGATTTCTTTCGCTTGGATAATCCGGATGAAGTCAGCGAAATCCTTGGACACTATCTGGCAATCGGAGGCAATACGATCGACTCAGCATTCATTTATTGTGGAGGACAAAGCGAGCAAGCGATTGGCATTTGGCTCGATAAGATGGGCAATCGGGATACGATGAACATCTTCACCAAAGGCGCCCATCATGATCAGAACGGCCCTCGCGTGAATGCGGAAGCGATTCGCAGCGACTTGTTCACGAGTCTGGAGCGGCTTCGCACCGACTATATTGACCTGTATGCTCTGCACCGCGATGATCCGGCTATACCGGTCGGCGCAATTCTCGAAGCTTTGAATGAACATGTGGAAGCTGGCCGCATTCGCGCTTTTGGCGGCTCCAACTGGACGCATGAACGCTTGCAGGAAGCTGCCGAGTATGCCGAGAAGCATGGTCTCATCGGCTTCAGCTTCAGCAGCCCCAACCTAAGCCTCGCTAAGGCCAACGAGCCTTTCTGGGCCGGCTGCGTCTCAGTCGACGAGCAAGCGCTGCGCTGGTACGAAGCCAAGCAGCTTCCGCTGCTCTCTTGGTCTTCGCAGGCGCGCGGCTTCTTCACCGGGCGTTTCTCGCCGGAGAACCGCGACAATGCCGACCTCGTCCGCGTCTTCTACAGCGACGAGAACTGGACGCGGCTGCGCCGTGCGGAACAGCTGGCGCAGGAGAAAGGCGTAAGCGCGATCCAGATCGCGCTCGCCTACGTGCTGAGCCAGCCGTTCCCGGCATGCGCGCTCATCGGCCCGCGCAGCGAAGCCGAAATGCGCTCATGCCGCGATGGCGCGGAGCTCGTGCTGACTCCGCAGGAGCTGGCATGGCTTGATCTGACCGCAGCTACTGTGTAGCTGCTTGGCATTGTGCGGCCAGTTGAGGCCGCAGATGCTAGGAATACCTCGGCCGCAATTGCTGGCCGCCTTGTGTACTAAAGCAGATTCAGGCGAATTTTCATTCAATGTTGAATGAAAATTCGCCTTATTTTTTTGATATTGACGGTGAATGTGGCATTCGCGGGGATACTGCTTGCTTCGCGCTTTGAGACTGCGTTTTTGGCAGGCTCAAAGCGGGGGCGCTGCTTTTACTCCTCTGAGCCGGCCTTTTTCGTAGGCTCAACTGGCTTTCGCGCGGATTCTGCCTGTTTCGCGCGCTGAGACTGCCTTTTTGGCAGGCTCACAGCGGGTTCGATGCTTTGCCTCCTCTGAGTCTGCCTTTTTCGCAGGCTCAGCTGGCTTTCGCGCGGATTCAGCCTGCTTCGCGCGCTGAGTTCCTTATATACCGCCACTGACAATTCCACTCTTTCTTCGACACCGCCCAATAGACGGTTGATCCATCGCCATGATAAGATAGAAGAAAGCGTTACCTTATACGAATGGATATAATGGATATCTACCTAGCCTTATGGGCTTATTCAGATAGAAGAAGGCTTTCCTGAAGGAAAGCGTTAAGGAGGTCCCATGGGAAAGACAGATGTTCGCCGAGATGCCATCATGCAAGCCATTAAAGATAAGGGCTCCATTGCCTTGACCGATATCGTACAGCAGTTCGCTGTATCGGAAGCCACAGCTCGAAGGGACCTTGAGATCCTGGAGCAGGAGAAACGCTGCATTCGCACATTTGGCGGTGCTGTCCTAGAAAGCTTGAAGGTCGAAGTTCCCTTTTTTAACAAAATGGACCTCTTCACCGAAGAGAAGAAAGAAATCGCTGACAAAGCGCTGCGCTACATTGAAGATGGCGACATCATCGGTTTAACAGGTGGCACAACAACAACCTTCATCGCCAAAAAGCTGAATCAGTTCAAGAACCTGACCGTCATCACCAATGCGGTGAATATCGCCTATGAATTAATCGGCACCCAAGGCCTGCAGCTGATCCTAACGGGAGGGGTCATTCGTACCCAAACCTTTGAGCTTTCAGGGCCACTCGCCAATGCGACACTGGAAAACTTGAGTATTCGCAAAACCTTCATGGGTGTAGACGGCATTTCATTATCTCGTGGCATGATGATTTATAACGAGCTCGAAGCCGAGACCAATCGGCGCATGATGAAGCAATCCATGGAAACCTACCTCGTTGCCGATCATTCCAAATTCAGCCGCAGCTCGCTGTTCGTTATTGGTGAAGTCCAAGAAACCATCGGCATTATCAGCGATTCCAAAATCACCCCAGAAATGAAGCATGCTTTTAAGGAAGCCGGAGCTCCTTTTCTATAGGCTTCAGACGAAAACCAAAAAGTCCACTCCATTTTCAATTGAAAATAGGGTGGACTTTTGTGTTGGTGAAGCAATAAAGATAAGTGAGTGAATGCGAGTTGAAACGAAACTCAGGTACGCTTTTACAGATACATGAGTGAAAACGAGTTGAAACGGAACTCAGGTATGCTATTTGCAGATAAATGAGGCAAAACGAGTTGAAACGGAACTATGGTACGCTAAATGCTCATTTAAACGCACTTTCTATGTGAATGTAGACAAATAGCGGATCACAGTTCCCTTTGCCAGTTAAAATGAAGCATTTTAGCGATAATAGCGTACTCTAGTTCCCTTTCAATTGAAAGCTATGAAGCTCAGACTATTCCGCTTCTCGAATCTGCACTTAAAAGGGTTTTCTCGAGGGACCACCCGGTTATCCGCACGCACCACGCACGGCCATCGGCCCCTCCAAACATTAACCACCTTAAGTCTCGCTGCTAGCCTGCGCAGCAACAGTCGGTTTATACTTCAGCGAAGGCAGCATAATGAATACACCTATTAAGAATAACGCCGCAGAGGTCAAATATATCATTTCGAGCGAGAAAGATGCTTTGAGACTTCCTGCCAAACTCATGGTGATGACCATCGCGCCCATGAACAGAGGATTCAGAATGCCATTGACTCGACCCACGAACGCTTCCTCTGTGTTACCCAAAATCATAGTATTAATACCAATCTGGATCGCAGGCATAACAAGCCCAGAAAGGAATTGCATCGAGAGTGCCAACCAAAGCAGATTCGTCATCCCCATAATGCTAATGGTCACGACGCTAACTACAAGTCCAATCGTTAACAAAGCTTGTGGCAGCATTTTTTTGGAAAAGCCCATCGTTATACCGCCGCCGATAATCATCGCAATCCCATTAGTTGCCATGAACCATTGCAAATGCTCTTTGGGGAGCCCCAAATTTTCTGTAACCAGATAAATGCCAAGCGGGCTGATTAAGCCGATAGCCAGACCCGCTACCGCAAAGCAGCCGCCTAAGGTGACAAGCATCTTATTTTTAAGCACATAACGGAAGCCTTCGCCCATTTCTGCAAAGATGTGCGTCGTCCGCTGCTCAGCTCCTGGTTCTGCTTTCCGATCAGCGGGCAGGAACGTAAGCACCAGTGCGGAAAGCACAAAGCAAACGCCCATAATAGCTACTGCTGTTTCAATTCCAAAATGATAGTAAACGAATGTCCCCATGATCGGACCCAAGATCATAAAGATTGCCATCATCGATTGGAAAAGTGACATCCCCATTTGCATTTGGGACTCCGGCACATGAACTTTAAACAGCTTCATAGCGGAAGGTTGGGAGAATTGCGATAAGATGGATGAGACAAGTGTGGCAAAAAAGATAGCTTTCCATGACCCATAATATAAGGTAATCATGATGACAAAGACGGAAGCCGCGCTTAAAATATCGCACCAGACCATGGTCAGCTTAGGCCGCCAGCGATCCGCAAAAGCACCGCCGATAAAAGAGAAAATGAATATCGGCGCAAACTCGGCTACTGAAATTAATGAAACCGAATAGGGATCATTATTCGTCATATCGGTCACATAAAGTAAAATGGCAAAGTTGCGAATCCAAATCCCGACTTGGAGAAAAAGGCCTGATAGCATAATCGACTGTACGAAACGATTGGCGAAAAAAGTACGCATGGTCGGGGCAGTAGATGAACCAGCTTGAGACATAGAAAAAAACACCCTTTCGCAAATAGATTGTTTTATCAAACTTGACCTCTTTTCTACAAGAGCAGAAAGAAGAAGTTTCATAAACCTTTTCTAATTTAACGAAAAAGATGTTTAAAGAACAGTGCCATATGTCATATGACCAGTCATAATGACTATTATTTCTGATCTCTGACCATCAGGAGCGCTGCGCCTACGGCTCCGGCCGAGGAACCAAGCGCAGAAGCGACGAATCTTACCTGCTCGCGAATGGAAGGCAGACAGCGCTCTGCGATAATTTCGCGCATTGGTCCTAGCAGCGGCTCGCCGATATGCGAAGCGCCGCCGCCAAGAATTACCACCTGCGGATTCAGCAGGTGGAGGATGCTGACGAGCCCAACGCCGAGGGCTCGTCCTGCTTCGCGCAGGATGCCGCTGGCTTCGGCATCCCCTTCCGCGGCTGCGGCCGCGACCAACCGCGCGTCGACGCGGTTCGGGTCGCCTCCCGCGAGCCGCGTGAGAGCGCCGCCGCTGCCGGCGCTCTCTGCAGCGCGGCGCACGTGCTCGGCGCCGCGACGGCCTATTGCGGTGCCTGACGCGTAGAGCTCCAGGCACCCCACATTGCCGCAGGGGCAGAGCATGCCATTTCCATCAATGGAAATATGGCCAAGCTCGCCTGCGTTATGGTTTACACCGGCGATCAAGCGGCCGCCGGAGATAATGCCCCCGCCGATCCCCGTGGAGATCGTCACGAATATGCAGTCCGGCGAGCCTTCGCCCGCGCCGGCCAGCCATTCGCCAACCGCTGCGGCGGTGGCGTCGTTTTCGAGACGGACCGCGCAAGCGAAGCGGTCCGACAGCACGCTGGCGACGGCAACGTCGCGCCAGCCCAAGTTCGAGGCGAGGGTAACGACACCCTTCGCCGTATCAAGCGTGCCCGCGGTGGCGACGCCAATCCCGCGAACAACGCCGCGGCCGCCAGGCGCCGCCGCGAGCAAGTCCTCGATCAGGCTGCCCAGCCGATCGAGAACAGCTTCCGCCCCCTGCTTCGCCAAGGTGGGAATCTCTTCCTTCGCGATGATACTGCCGTCATCAGCGATCAACGCAGCCAACATTTTCGTGCCGCCCAGATCAACCCCTACATAATAGTCTCGAAGAAGCACATCCTGCTTTTCTTCCCCCATCATCTCTTCGCCCCTTTTCCTCGCTATTCATTCTGCCTCCAGCCAATCGGATACTGCTCCGACAGCGTAACCGGCAGACGCCCAATCGCCTTCTCCTTGCCAAGCAGTACATTCGCAAGAGAAACCATGGCTAATGGACGATTTTCATAACAAGCCAAATAAGTCTTCACTTCAGGAAACTCAAGCAAATCATACGGATTGCGCCCGGCCGCCACAATGAAATGAAGCTCCTCTTTTTGTGCGAGCGTCTGGACCAAACGTGTTTGTCCAGCTGAGAACGTCGCGTTGTAGGTCACGATAACAACTTGCTGCTTTCCTTCACAAGCTTCCAGCACAGCAGCTATCTCGGCATCCGAGGGATACAAGCCTAAGTAAATTTCATCGACCGGCGTTCCGCCGATTTCTGATAACGTACTGCCTAAAGTCCCGTAACGATCTACAACTTCGTCAATTTCCGTTCCCATTTGCACTTCCGTCCAAATGACCAACGTCGGTTTCGTCAGATCCAGTGCTCTACCTACTTCGTCCTTCACCAATGTAATGCTTTTCCGGCTAAGCTCCTTAGCCAGGAGCTGGTGTTCAGCTGTAGAAATCGGCTCGGTCGGAACAGGCGCAAGCGTTTCAAACCTAATTTCCCGTTTGTACTTATACATCATAACACGCAATACGGACTCATCAATACGCGATTCTGAAATCCGCCCGCTCTCCACAGCAGCAATTACCGCTTCGATAGCAGCTACTTGACGATCCAACATATGGCTAACAAGAATAATATCCGAGCCTGCTTCAATTGCACGAACGGCCCCTTCCGCCACACCGATTCCTTCAGAGATCGCCTTCATCTCCAAACAATCCGTAACGATCAGACCTTTGAAACCAAGCTGCTCGCGCAACAATTCGGTTAAAATCCGATAGGACAATGTGGAAGGCACGCCTTTCTCCTCCAGAGTTGCAAACACCACATGCGCAGTCATAATCGCATCTACGCCGCCTTCAATCGCTTTGATGAACGGCGCCAGCTCGAGTTCCATCAATCGCTCCATGCTGTGAGGGACAACAGGCAAATCATGATGCGAATCCTCAGAAGTATCTCCGTGTCCGGGGAAATGCTTCACCGTAGCGATAACGCCCATATCCTGCAAGCCCTTCACAGCATGCGTTCCCATGTCGCTCACAATCGCTGCCGTTTCGCCATAGGAACGTACGCCAATGACGGGATTTAACCGGTTATTGTTAATATCCAAGCAAGGTGCAAAGTTCATATTCACGCCCATTTGGCGTAATTCCTTCCCCATGACCTTGGAGCTCGCATACACGCCTGCCGGCGCAAAAGCTGCGCCCAGCGCCATGTTCCCCGGCAGCAATGTGGCTCCTTTCTCAATCCGAGAAACCATGCCTCCCTCTTGGTCCACGGCAATAAATAAAGGTTGTCCCCCACTGCGCAAACTGATGTCTTGCAGCTCATTCGATAAATGCGCCAACTGCAGCGCATCTTGGACATTTCGCCGGAAATAAATGACACCGCCAATCCCGTACGCTTCAATCAGTTGGGTAATGGACGCATTAGGCTCCAGGGATTCGAACCCGCAAATAAATAGTTGACCCACTTTTTGACGCAAGGTCAAAGGTTGATGAGCATTGCTCGATGACGATGACATGAATGACACGCTCCTTGAATGTAGGGTGCTAAGCCTTGACGCTTGCGATGATTCTCTTATGAAGGACCACATACAAAAGGACAACAGGAATTAGGCTGAACATGATCGCAGCGCATAGCGAACCATAGTTCATATTCAATTGATCATAGAAAGCTACCATGCTAACGGGCAGCGTTCGGAACTTCTCTTTTGTCAGAAATAAATTAGCCATCATAAACTCATTCCAGTTGCTAAGAAAATCCAGCATGAAAACAGGTACTAGCGGAGGCAAGGTAATGGGAACAATCACGCGCAGCAAAAGCCCGTAGATGGATAGGCCATCCATAATCCCAGCTTCCTCCAGTTCATTCGGGATCAATTTCAGAAACGCGTTAACCATAAACACGGTCAAAGGAAGTCCCATGGTGATATAGGGCAATATTAAAGCCAGCGGTGTATTATACAAATGCAAATCCCTAAGCAGCAGATACATCGGGACCAACAAGGATCCTACAGGAACTAACAGGGCAAGCATCAGCAGTTGTTTGATTCGTTGGCTGCTCCTGAAGAATTTCATTCTTGTCAGGGCATACGACGTTGCTGTCCCCAGACATAAGGTTGCAAAAGCAGATACGAGGGAGATCAATAAGCTGTTCATAAAATATTGGCTCACATGAGCGCCTGTCCAAGCATTCCAATAATTAGACAGCAGCAGTTGCTCTGGAAAGGACCACGGCGAGGCAATAATTTCTTTATTCGTTTTGAACGAAGAATTCAATACCCATATCAGCGGAAATAAACTAAGCCCTATATAGATCATAATCACCGTATGAGGCAAAACACGACGTAAAGGGAATCGCTTCAATAGCGCACCTCCCCTTGCTTCTTTGTGATCCACCCAAATACGGCTGTCAGCGTCCCGGTAAATAGCAGAATAAGCAGCGCGACACTGCTGGCATAGCCATACTCGCCTATTCGGTAAGCTTTTTTGTACATATAAGTTGCCATCACTTCCGTAATGCCATAGGGGTTCCCGCCAGTCATCACAAAAACGATGTCCAACGCTTTCATGGATCCCGTAATGGACAACAAAACAATCACAATAAGGATAGGCCGCAATAAGGGAAGTGTAATCCACCATGCCTGTCCAAAGCTTGCTGCTCCATCTATTTCAGCGGCTTCCAGGATGTTCTTAGGGATGGCATAAATCGCTGAAACGACTAGTACAACATAGAATCCAATCCACTGCCAAGCGTTCGTCACAAGGACAGAAAGCAAAGCTGTCGCGTCTTCGGCTAACCAAACATGCTGCCAGGCTTTTAACCCGATGGCCTCTAGAAGTTGATTCAGCAATCCCGCCTGAGGATGGTAAATGAAGCTCCACAAGACACCGACCACAGCTGTCGAAAGAATGGTTGGCAAGAAAATCATCGTTTGGTAGAAGCTTTTCCCCCGTCTAATCTTGCTTACCAAAAAAGCTAATACCAAGATAAACGGGATTTGCACGCCGATTGAGAAGCAGATGAAAGACAAATTATTGCGTACCGCTATCCAGAAATATTTATCCTGGAAAGCGGTAATAAAGTTCGTTAGTCCATTAAATTTCGCTGGCGATATGCCATTCCACTGAGTGAAACCATAGCGCAGCGACATGATCATCGGATACAAGAAAAAAACCGCAATCAACAACAGTGTCGGCAATGTAAAAAGCACATAAGCCCAAGGGTTTCTACCTAATTTATTCATGAATTATCCTACTATTTCGAATGGGTTTCTTCCTTATTGGAAGCTTCCTGCTGCTTCTGAATATCCGCCATAAGAGCAGTTGGAGTCGTTCGTCCGCCAATTAGCTCCTGCATTCCACGTTCTAATTTCTCTCGTACCTTCGTTTGAATGCGAGAATCGAAAGCAGGAAATGCGCCATTGCTTTGCGCAAATACGGTTAAAATTTGGGTAATCAGCGGACTTACGTTGCTTGTGTCTTGCAGCTTCATTGCCGGCGGCATGCCTTCTTCAACAAGCTGTCTTTTTTGCATATTTTCGTTATACATCTGCCTAATGAATTCTTTGATCGCCACAAGCTGAACCGGTGTTGCTTTCTTGGAGAAGCCATAGGCATTGGACCAGCCGCCATTAATATAGCCGTCCCCAGGTCCTCCCATAGCTGGGAAACTCATGAATCCGACATCACCTACGATAGATGACTTCTCAGGGTCTAACAGCGGGGTGTTCGCCCAACTGCCGTCAAACATGAAAGCCGCTTCTCCGCTGCTGAATTTATTTTGCTGCTCCGCATAGGACAACGCTAAGCTGCCTTCTTGGAAATAGCCATTTTTGACCAGCGTATCGTACTTTTCAAAAGCATCAACGACATCCGCATCCGTCCATCGCTTGCTGCCATCCAGGAAGCCCTCGATGGAATCCTTGCCCGCTGTACGCACCCACATGGTGTTGCTCATCATGTTAATGACCCAGGAATCTTTGGCTGCCATTGCAAAAGGCGTGATCTTCTGCGCTTTAAATTTCGCCGCGGCGGCAAGCAGTTCATCCCAGGTTTGGGGAGGTTTCACGTGCTGCTGCTCGAGCAGCTTCTTGTTATAATACAAGCCCTCGACATATCCAGCCATCGGAATACCATAGATTTTACCGTTAACCGTAAACTCCTCAAAACTGTAGAACTTATCGATTAATCCGAGCTCATTCAGAATTGGCGTCAAATCCAGCAGCCGATCGGCTTTAACGTAGTCCTTCGTATCCGTCCCGCCAAACAAATCGAATATTTCCGGCGGATTGCCAGCAGCCATCTCGGATCTCAGCTTCTCGAATCGGTTGACCTTATCTTCCACTCCATCTAATGTAATGGACAAGCCGGGCACCTTGGCTTCGGTTGCTTTTACAACCTCCTGCAGCATAGCCAGCCGTTTTTTCTGCGTATCTTTGACTTGCGTATGACGAATCGTGAGCAGAATGGGATCATTTTTTTGCGTCGGATGATTCGTCGTTTCACCTTTACGGTTACTTGGATTCGCATTCAAGTTTAAGCTGCTGCAAGCAGACACGATGAACGTTGCACATACTATACCTAATATCGAAACCAACGTTCTTGTATGCATCTCGATTTAAACTCCTTTAGGCTTGTCATATAAGTATAAAATATCGAATGTTTGCCCTGAAGACCCACAAATTCCTTATTGAGGGGCAAATTTCTCTACTTCGCTTCTTTTCGTTTATCTCGATATTCGGAAGGAATTTCACCTGTGAATTTCTGAAATACCTTCGTGAAATATCGCCGCTCCAAATAACCGCAAGACTTCCCGATATCTGTTATACTCTTGTCACTGTGCAGCAGCATGGATTTCGCCAGCTCCATGCGGTGCTTGGTTACATATTCAACAAACGTTTCTCCGAAATGCTGCTTAAATAATAAACTGAAATAACTGGAGCTAATGCCCAGTGAACTGGCAACATCCTCAATTCCGAAGTCGTTGGCATAGTGGGTTCGGATATATTCCTTCGCCGCAGCCATGAGCAGCTCGCTATTTTTCTTCTTATTCGCCCCTTCCAAGCCAACGGCTACAAGCTGCACCATGACCTGAAGCAAATGCTGAATACTTTCACTTTTGTCCAATTGACTCCAAATCTGTTCTTCCTCTTGCATATCGAGCGAATTCATCTCCCGCAGTTCCCGCAGCAAATGAAGAATGAGAAAATGCAGCATCTGATAAGCCCTTGCGAACGAGCAATCCGGCAGCCCTTCCAGCAGCAGCTTTAAGCGGCTTAGAGCATCCTCGGTTTTGGCACGGTTAAGCTGCTTCAGCCCTGTCACAATCTCCTCGACCAAATACCATAAAGTGCTGTTGGCATCCGCAGGCTCCTTCGATTCCTTATAGCGCAGCAGTGACTGCTGTTTGCCCAGATGAAGCTGCAGAAATCTTTGCAGCTTTCGGTACGTATCCGAAAGCTGGTGCAAGCCAACGGCCTCTGGGAAATAACCGACACTTATCCCTAATTTGACGGATTGCAGCACATTATTTTGCAGCCGCAGCGCGATGTCGTCCAACTTCGTTTGCGCCTTGCTTTCATCCCGCTCTTCCCATTGAATGAGTACGCACCACTCGCCTTCACGCAGCTGAAGGACTGTGAATTTAAGTTGTTCATCTGTTAAGGAGTCCTGCAGGACATTGCGCACAGCGAAATTCCACAACTTCCGCTCCTGCTCGCTCCAAGGCAGCGATTTCTGCGAATAGTCATCAACATCGATCATCGCGAACAAATAAGATAACGTTTCGAGGTCCAAATTATCTATGGGAAGCAGCGTATGCGTCGTTATTTCCGTATAATTCATCAGAACGTCCTGCAAAATTTTCTCATAGGCCAAATTTTTCATTTTGCCCCACTTTTGCTGTTCCTCCTGTTGATTCAGCTTCTTCTCTTTAATTTCATTGGCTAATTTACGAATGCTGTTCTCCAACTCTTCATAATTAATTGGCTTTAAAATGTAATCACTGACACCGACACGCATCAATGAACGCGCATATTCGAAGTCCTGATAACCCGTCACCATCAGCACTGTACAATCTTCACTCAGTTCTCGAAGCTTCTGTACGAACGTAATGCCATCCATCAACGGCATTCGAATATCGCTCATCACCAGGTCCGGCACATGCAAGCCGCAAAGCTCCAGGGCCTCCAGACCATTTCTAGCTGTCCCGACAATATCGATCTCCAGTTCATCCCAAGGGATAACCGCTTGCAAATTACGGAGAATATTAGGCTCATCATCAGCCAGAATTGCTTTTAGTCTCATAAGCCTTCCCCCTTATTTTTTGGAATCACGATCTTCATCGTCGTACCGTGCCCTTCCTGACTGCAAATAAACATGCCGTAGGCGGAGCCATACTGGATTCTGATGCGGTCAGCCACGTTGCTGACGCCAAGTCCTCTGCGCTCTTCATTAGCCCCTAATATTTCATCAAAAGGTGTTTCCAGCTCTGTTTTGTAATGAAATTTCGCTAATTTATCGGCGCTGATCCCAATCCCATTATCCCTCACATATAAACCAATATGCTCCCCCTCATCCACAACTTGAATGGAAATCAGACCTTTGTAGGTGATAGGTTCAAAACCATGCTGAATCGCATTTTCGACCAAAGGCTGGAGCGTGAGCTTGAGAATATAGAAATCCAGCAGCTCTGGAGGCGCTTCAATTTCATATTGGAATTGATCCTCGAAACGGAATTCCTGAATTTCCAGATAGCTTCTAAGATGCTCGAGCTCGTGCCTGAGCGAAATCTCCTCTCTGCTTTCCATCCCGATGCGCAGTAAATTTCCGAGCCGGTACACCATTTGGCTTACTTTCTTGCCTTGGTTCTGAATAGCCAGTACATTGATGGATTCTAGCGTATTAAAAAGGAAATGCGGCTTAATCTGCGCTTGCAGCAGCATAAGCTCTGCTTTATTCTTGCGATCCTGTTGGCGCTTCACCTCTTCGAGCAGATCTTCTACACGAACAACCAAGCTGTTGAATCCTCTCGCAAGTGCTGAGGTCTCATCTTTCCCGCTTTCCTCCATCCGGGTCGTGAGATCGCCGCGCTCCACCTTTTTCATCGAAGAAAGCATACGTAAAATCAGCTGGATAATACGGCGCACAAATACCAAATTATAAACCAATGCAAAAAATAAACAGACGAACGTAATGCCCGCAACCAATTTCATAATCGTCTCGATTTCCCCCGCCACCGACTTCCATGACGTAATCGAAACGACACTCCAATCCTGCACACCCATCTGATTAATTTGCAAATGGTACAGGGAGACTAAGCTTTTCTCATTCTGAAAGTTAGCTTGAAAGCTGTGATTGGCTTGCCCAAGATCCAATTTCCCCGGCAGCAGCTGAAGGACATTGGCGCCTTCGACCTGCTGCTTGTTATCGTAGAGGATGAGTCCGCTTTGGTTAACGAGCAGATACCGTTTGGCGCTTTCCTCATTCGTATTGAACGATTTGAAAATTTGATCCAGCTCGCTAAACTTGAATTTCAGCAGCATAAAGCCAAGATTGTCCATTGTCCAGAAATCCTTGACCATTCTTGCTTGATAGAAGTCTCCCCGTCCTGACCCGAATTCCTTATACTCGGATGGTCCGATCCAGAGCGGACTCCCATTCAATTCCTTGATTTGCTCAAAGGCTGTGCTGTTCATCAGCACTTGCCAAGGTAAAGCGCTTCCGCTTGTGCGGCCTGCGCTAAATGATTTGCCGACATTATTATAAATAACGACGGATTGAATCGGCGAATACGTTAAAATGGAACCCCGCAGCAGCGTATCGAATGTATTCAAATCATAAGAAGAAGGCGAAGCATCCTTCTGGTTCACCTCGTCGATGGTGCGATAAATGCCTTGTATGCTGTCCTTGACCATCCAAAAATCCGAAAAATAGTTGGCTTCTTTGAACATGTAATAAATATTGCGGGAAATCGCCTGCAAGGTGACTTCGGTTAGATCGCCATATTTCTTCTCAATCAGCTGCTGAGACACGGTGTATACCGCTGATCCGAGGACAAATAGGGGGATAATAATAAACATTAAAAATCCGATAAACACCTTTTTGTTCAAATTCATTCGCGATGGCAGACTCCTTCCAAGCAGAATGAGGCACCATCTTAGTGTTGGCGCCTTTTTCATTCCTTACTATTAATTATAAATGAGCCTTAATTTATCGTTCTAGGGATAGCATTGGATGCTCCAGGGATAAAATCGTCTACTTCATTTTAACTCATCCAAGTGATAGGACGGGTTCAACAGTTACCTCGACATTGCCTTTTAAAGATTTGCTGATCATACACGTCTGTTCGGCGCGATAAGCCGCTTTCGTTATTTTATCCACCAGCTCCTCGGAAGCATCCTTAGGCACGGAAATCTGAGGGCGGTGAACAATTTTCTCCACCTTCATCGAAGGACTGCTCTGCACATAAACTTCCGATGTCAGTGTAATGGTTGTAATTCCTTGTCTTTTCAGAAGCATGCCAAGCGTAATGAGATAGCAAGTAGCCGCCGCGCCTAACAGCATCTCTTCCGGATTCGTACCGATGCCTGGACCCTTCAACTGTTCGGGAACCGAAATGGCTGTCTCCAACTGGCCAGATCGGATGTGACCACTGCCGTCTAAGCCGCCAGACCATGATGCTTGCAATTCAAAGCGATGTTCACTCATAGTGGACTACTCCTCAATTCTGCTCAAACTGGATAGAAGCTCAACGTGCTTTCCTATAATTGTAAAGGAATATGTGTGGTTTCACCAGTAAACAAAAAATCGTTTCCGCTCCTGATTCAGGACGAAAACGATTCGGTTGAGCTATATGCTTGTATAGCTATCATTGATATCTATGAAGTTGCAAAATTCATGTGTTGGAATCAAAACAATGAAAGCCCTACCTCTCTTCCATCCTTGCGGCTCCAATGACCGCGCCAGTGCGAATTGCTTAACAAACACCTGCTGCCGAAACACTTTACGTTGCCTCGGGTTTACCATAAATGAGCTGATTTTACTGCATCATTGGGAGAAAAACAAACAAGGAGAGGGGGTTACTTTCTTCTCGCTAATCGTTCGTGTGGGGTAAATGAGGTTTGGTTTTAAGTGTTTATATGGTTCATTTCAATCAATTAATATAATATACAGGAAAATACAATTAAAGTCAAACTTTTTCTCATAAGGGACTGCTCGATGTAGAATACACGCCACCACTTTCCATATCCGAACCCTGATCTATCACCAAATAATTCTTGTCGTCTGTTATTTTCATCCTGTATGATAGTAGCAAGAAGCCACCCCCGTCATATCAGTCACATCTCGGCATGAAGAACACGCCGCTTTGCTAGTTCAACACTTGTTGTTGATCTGGTGAAGCGGCTTATTTATTTCCATAGGAGGTTTTGTCAATGAACGATCACTTGGTTCAAGCAGTCGATAGCTTTTTATCTGGGCATTTAGCACGGAGAAGCGGTGAACGTTACCGAAGACTCAAAGAAGGGCATGGGCATGCCGAAAAAACTTTTTTACTACACGTGTGGTGGCCCGCGTTCGGTAACTTTAAGGACTTACACCCCGAGTATGAAGTGAAAGACTTCCGCGATGGCTTGCGGTTCCTAGATTTCGCCTTCCTTCGTCCTCCGCTGAAACTGGCAATCGAAATCGATGGATATGCTGCCCACTCGTCACAAATGAGTCGAACCCAATTCTCAGATCAATGGATGCGCCAAAACCACCTTATCATCGACGGATGGAAGATCTTGCGTTTCTCTTATGATGACATCAAAGACCGCCCGCGCATGTGTGAACAAGTTTTGCAGCAGCTGATGGGCCGCCATTTGAGCCGAAATCCGCAAGACAGCAGCGTCATGAACTATATGGAAAAAGAAATATTCCGATTTGCTTTGTCACTAAACAGGCATCTGACACCTCAAGATGTACGTCATATTCTTTCCGTCAAAAAGCAAAAAGCAAGACTGCTATTGAAGAGCATGCTGGATAAAGAGCTCATACAGCCTGCCGGCAAGGGCACACAGCGAATTCGCGCCTATCAATTAACCGCCGCCGCGATGCAGCTTGTTGAAACCCTCAAATAAGGGATGGTACCCTTATTTCCAGCGTCCCCAAACTTTAAGGCCGAAATTCAGCCTCTCAACTGCTCAATCAGGCGGGCTGCTCAACTTCTTGACACGTTAAGGCTGTTTTTCAGCCTTACGGAGCTTCTTAGCCTCGTCCCCACCACTTTAAGGTCGAAATTCAGCCTCTCAACTGCTCAATCAGGCGGGCTGCTCGATTTTTTGATACATTAAGGCTGTTTTTCAGCCTTACGGAGACTCTTAGCCCCGTCCCCACCACTTTAAGGCCGAAATTCAGCCTCTCAACTGCTCAATCGAGCGGGCTGCTCGACTTTTTGACGCTTTAAGGCTGTTTATCAGCCTTACGGTGGCTCTTAGCCGCGTCGCCACCACTTTAAGGCCGATATTCAGCCTTACAGACACGGGGTTCTCGCCCATCCCAGAGAAGGCACTTGCCCGCAGCCTCCCCCGCTCAGCGCTTCCCTAACAAAAAAACCGCAGGCACATGCCCGCGGTCCCAACGCTACACCGTAAATTTCTGCAAGGAAATTTGCAGTGCTTCTGCTAATCCTGCCAAGGACTTGGCAGAGTTTTCGATTTCCTCAGTTGTCGACATCTGCTGCTGGCTGGCAGCCGAGGTCTCTTGACTGACGGAAATGCCTGTTTCCGAGACGGCACTTACGATGCTCATCACTTGCTCGATGCGTTCGTTCGCTTCTACGAGCTGGTGAATGTTCAAGTTCACATTCTCAACCTTCGCGTTAACCTTCTCTACCGATGTTTCAATATGTATAAACGATTCCTGAGCTTCTTCGGAAATCGCTAATCCAGCCTCAACTTTGCCGGCTCCTGTGTGCATAGAGCTCACGGCATGATTGATCTGTCTTTGGATCGTAGAAACCAGATTCGTAATGTTCCGTGCCGACGATGCAGATTGCTCTGCCAGCTTGCGCACTTCACCAGCAACGACAGCGAAGCCTCGACCCGCTTCACCTGCCCGCGCCGCTTCGATCGCGGCATTCAAAGAAAGGAGATTCGTTTGTGTAGAAATCTCATTGATAACACTAACAATCTCGCCAATTTTGTGAGCATTTTTGCCTAAGGCCTCAATAACGGCATTAACCTCATTCACGGAATCGGAGATTTCTGTCATCTGACCTGCAATGGATACGATCGATCTTTTGCCATTTTGCGCCGCAGTGGTTGCTTGTTCGACAAGCATAGTCACTTCAGAGGCTGACTCATCAATCAGCTTCGTACTTGTAAGCAGCTGATAAACAGCCTCATTAGCTTGGTTTACGCCAGCGAATTGTTTCTCGAAATCCTCCGACAATTGCTGGCTGGAATTGGCCACTTGCTTGGCTGCCAAAGAGCTTTGTTCCGAACTTGCCATAAGCTCTTCCGAGCTTGCCGATAAGGTCAAGGCATTGTCAGCGATTTGCGAGACTAAGCTTCGCAGATTTTCCGTCATGACATTAAACGATCCTGTTAGTTTCCCGACTTCATCCCCGTAAGGATAATTACCATTGACAGAAAGATCACCTTCTGCCGCTTTCTCCATATGCTCTTGAAGTCTGCGAATCGGTGTCGAAATAATCATATTTAATGCTAGTGCATTCACTGTCAGAATGATAATAGCGATTATGATCGTCAAAATAATGACCACATGCGAGGAATCTGCATCTGCCTTGCTGGATTCCTGGAATTTCTCGGCGGCAGATTCTTTGAGCTTCACCAAAGTATCCAACGCTTCATCCGTTTTATTCCCTTGCGCTGAAACCTCATTATTATAAATTTGGTAAGCAACTTGATTATTTTGTGTAGCAAGATCAAGAGCTGAGGTGATACCTTTGATATAGGTTAAATTCAGCCCCTCGAAGTTGCGAAATGCAATCGATTCCTCTTCGTTTAAAGCAATTCGGCCGATTTTGGTGACCAACTCATTATTGCTCAACAAGTTCTGCTCTAATTTGGCTTTCAATTTCTGTTTATATTTCACATCTACCGACAGCATCATTTCCAGTAAATTCGCTTCTGTTTCATTCGAGTTCGCTTTCAATTGGTTAATCCACTTCACAGATAGCAAACTTTCCTCGTACATTCTGGTAGAATTATCAGCCATCTTGTCCATGTAGTGGTAACCCGTAATACCTACGATGATGAGGAACAAAATAGCAATTGCATTCATGAGCATCAGTTTAAAGCGGATTTTAAGATTGCGAAGGATGGACAGGCTGGCTTTCCTATTTTTCGTATTTTTCATAAATCTCATATTGAATTTCAAAATGACCCGTTCCCCTCTCAAATCATCATGCTATCTCTGTTTTTTCAATGACATAATATCTAACATGAAAATAATTAATTTACCTATGGTTTATTTTACAAACAAGCAGACATTCTGTAAAGACAAATTTCGCCTAAAAACACCATAAAACCAAAGAAAAATCCACACTATTTGCTGCTATTTTCATCAAAGAGACAGGGAAAATAAAATGAGGTTGATCGGAATCATTGTCAATCTACTTTCGGGTGATGGCAGAGGATCTAACATTTGGAGGGCGGGGATGGCACCATTCATGAGGTCCTTCAAGGGGTCTATCCAAATATCCCCTGCTGCCCCGCCTCACGATGTAGCCGATATTGTCGTGATTCGAAGCAGCAGGCAATTTCACTTCACACACAGTCGTTCAAGCCGATGATCCCATCGGGGTTAATACCTAAAGGGCTAATTTTAACCGTTGACGCTGTAAAATTAGATAACTGACGAAGACGGCCAGAACGATAGCAATCCCTGTTATGGAGATGTCAGGTGAAAGACCGTCCTTGGAGATCTGGGTATAGACCCCAACTCCGGCGAGCATCATTGTATTTTCGAGGAGATTTTGTACCGCAATCGTTTTCCCGGCACCAACCATTCGCTGTCCTTTGTCTTGAAGCACCGTGTTCATGGGAACGATGAATACACCGCCGCTAAAGCCTACCAGAAGCAATAAACCTATCGTCACGTACAAGTTTGAAATGAGTGGGAACAACAAAATGCTAAGAACCATCACAATCCCAAACACGAACGAATTATAATATTTACGGGCAGGAATAAGTTTAGGTGTCATCAAGGCGCCAACCATAATGCCTATCCCCGTTATAGCCACAAGCATCGAAATTTGATCGACTGAATGTATGCCCAAATGTGCAGGCACCCAAGCGATAATGGCCAGCCGTACGACCGAAGACGTCATCCAGAAGGAGCCAGTTCCGACGAGCGAGAAGCGAGTTGTTCTGTCTTTCAACAGGAGCGTCACGTCAGAAACAAAACCCTTGGCTTCTTTTACATAGCGAATATTTGGATTGCCTGGGATGCTAGGTATTTGCAATGACAAAATCAAGGAAATGAAGTAAAGACCAAAGCAAACGACAATGGAACCCGTAAGTGATGCCTTTGCCAAAATCCCTCCGCATACAGACCCCAAAAGTATCGCCATAATCGTATACCCTTCAATCCGGGCGTTGGCTTTCAGAAGCTCATTGTCTGAATGAGTTAGCGAAGGCAAGATGCCATATTTGGCGGGTGAATATACCGCAGCTCCGATGCCAACGATGCCATAGCTGACAGCCGGGTCCAGATGCAGGAATAAAGCAATAATGCCAATGCCTTTGATCGCATTGCCGACTAGCAGAACACGGGACTTGGGATTTTTATCTGCATAGGCGCCAACGAATGGGGCTAAGAGCACGAAAGCGACTAGAAATGAGGCTTGCACAACCCCAATATAATAATCGGGGAAAGCATTCTGCTTGATGATCGCCAGTGTGATGAAAAGAATCATATTATCGGCAAAAGCGGAAAGAAATTGTGTCACGTACAGTGTCTGAAGTGGATTCTTTGTCAATGTCATAGCGCTTCTCTCCCTTGAGGTTCTAGAACTTCCTGCAATGCCGTACGTTTGATTGTTACATAGTCAACCTTCCCACTGCCCAGAAGCGGCAGCTTCTCCACATATCGAAGTTCTGACGGCATCATAATGGCGGGATGCCCTTGCTGCTTCATCGCTTCCTTGATGTGTTGGAGCTGAGCGCCAGCGCTGTTATGATAGATAACGATCCGCTCCCCTTTGCGCAAATCTGGGACACTGATGGCTGCGCAAATCGCAGGCGATGGCAGGCTGGCTGTCACAAGCTCCTCGACCATCGGCAGCGATACTTTCTCACCGCCAATTTTGGCAAAAGACTGCACTCTTGCCTGAATCGTGATGTACCCCTGATCATCCATTTGCACAACGTCCCCACAGCTGTACCACTCAGGACAAGGAACGAAACCGTGACCGTGAATGAGATAGCCTTTCATGACATTGGGCCCCTTTACGAGCAAATTACCTCCAAGCTCAATACCATCTACCTTTTCCAAACGATACTGCATGCCGGGTAATAACCGCCCTACCGTTCCTTTTTTGGCATTCATCGGCGTATTAAGGGAAATGACAGGTGCCGTTTCCGTAGTGCCATAGCCTTCAAGCAACCGAATACCGAATTTATCAGCCCAAATCTGTCTGACCTCATCCTTCAGCTTCTCAGCGCCTGCGATCACATATTTCAGCGAATGGGCAAAATCGTAAGGATGCGCTGTCCTCGCATAAGCGGATAGAAACGTCGAGGTTCCGAATAGTATCGTAATATTACGATCGTAGACCAGCTCTGGAATCACTTTATAATGCAGCGGATTCGGGTACAGCACGACTTTCATTCCGGACAGAATCGGCAGCATCGTTCCCGCAGTCAAGCCAAAAGAATGAAACATCGGCATAGCGCCAAGTACGATATCTGAAGCATTAAAGGCAATAACCGCCTTAGCCTGCTGAATATTAGCCATGATATTGCGATGAGTCAGCACAACACCCTTCGGTTTGCTTTCACTGCCTGAGGTGAACAGGACAACCTCGTTTAGATCAGCGTCGACAGGCCCTTGCGCTTTGCTTGCATAATCGAATATACCCGTCAGTTTATCGCTAAAAGAAATACTCTGCTTAACATCTTCCAAGTAAATAATCGTTAAAGACTCGCTTGCGCTAACAATAAAATCGGACAGATTGGCTTTTTCGATGAACGCTCTGGACGTAATAATCGTCTTGGCTGACACCGTTTCGCAACCATCCAACATCGCTTGCTTCCCAGCTGAATAGTTCAGCATAGCCGGTGCAAGGCCTAAGCGAAATAGAGCGAACAAAGTCACGACATTCGCCGCTGCATTGGGCAGCAGTACAGCCACATATTTCTGTTCACGGAGCAGCGGCTTCAAACGTACGGCCATCGTGTAGGTGCTGATCAGCAGCTTACGATAAGAAAGAGCTGTGTCTGCCACGATATCCTCGCAGATGATACTGGAGGAACCATGCTTTTTCGCTGCAACAAGCAGCTCATTGAATAAATTAAGCTCTGGCTTCAAGCGGCTTGCCAGCAAATGATTTTGCATGTGAGCGCGAATCGTTTCGGTAGCTTGCTCCTTCTGAATCCTTTTAGAGAATTGTTCACGCATAGGCACTTGAAAAGCTTTGCCACATGAAATGCTTACAGCAGGAAACCAACGCTGCTTCAGCTTGCCGCGGAGATAGGACAGCTTGGAATGCTCCAGTCCGTTAATGGCAATCGGCAGCATACGTGCCTGAGATCTTAAGGCAATGTAGCCAATTCCTCCATACACTTTCATCATTCCGCCCGTAGTGGTAATTCTCCCTTCGGGAAAAACGACTAGCGGTGTGCCATTTTGCACCGTTTTCAGCATCGTCCTTACGGAATAAGGATTCAGGGGATCAACCGCAATATGGGCCCGAAAAAGGAGCAGCCAAGCAAATCGTTTCGCAATCTTGGTGTTTACCACGAACGCCACTTCTTTCGGCAGAACTAGCGCGAGCAGAACAGCATCTAATAAGGATACATGATTCGGAATAAGCACCGTTTTCTCTGTCATATCCAACTGCTCCAAACCTTGTAACTTCACCCTGAAGCTCATCAACAAGGCCGGACGCAATAAGGGCAACATCAGCTTCAATAGAGTAACTACCAACCATTTGATCATCGTGACTCCTCCTAAGAGTTAAGCTATGGCATAACGGATACGCGAGCTAATTGGACATTTGTTAGGCAAAATGAATTGGTAACGCCTAGCATTTTGGGCTTCTCTTAATACCTGGTCATAATTACATTCTATGCATTTGCCAGTAAACGGATAGTACTAACTTTATGTAGTACTTAACGAATGAGCTTTGCTTATTAACAAAAAAGGCCGTCCCTAAGTAGAAATCTACTTGAGATCAGCCCTTATCCTAATATCAAAACTACCCATATTCGCCGCGATTTGCGGCTTACTGAGCTTGCAACAGTGCCTGTAGTCGTGCTGGATAATCGGTAATAATACCCGTAACGCCACACGCGATTAACTTTTTATAATCTGCAATCTCATTCACTGTGTAGGGATAGGTTGCAAGACCTGCTGCATTGGCTGCTGCAACATCCTCATGTTCAATACCGTGGTGGTAGGGGTGCAAGGAATGAACGTCCACACCCAATTGTTTGGCATAAGCGGCATGATTGATCAGATTGGCAGCATACAAGAGGCCTACCTTTGCCTCAGGCTCTTGCTGCTTCAACCTTTGAATCACTTTGTGGTCAAAAGACGAAATAACGACATCCTCGAGTCTGCCGCTTTCTCGCAAAAATGCCAGCAGCGCCTTTTCCATGCGCCCTTCATAAGCATGCTTCACTTCCACATTAATGAGAAGTCCACGCGGCACCAGTTCAAAAACTTCACGCAATAAGGGAATACGTTCTCCAGTATAAGCTTCCGAAAACCAAAACCCTGCGTCCAATGCTTTCAAATCTCCCCAGCTTTGATTCACAATCAAACCGGATCCGTTCGTCGTGCGATCGACGGAAGGGTCGTGGCAGACGACAATTTCGCCGTCTTTTGTTAAGTGCACATCTAGTTCGATACCTTGCGCCCCTTGCTCTAGTGCCAATGCGAATGAAGCTAATGTATTTTCCGGCGCTTCTCCAGCCGCACCGCGATGTCCAATAATGATCGGATGTTGTGTTTGCATAGTCCTCACTCCTAAACGTATAAGCTGATATAGCTCAAATTATAGTTGAAACTACCTGCCATGCCCAGTCGAGAAACGTAAAAGTTATGTAAATTTCTAGAAAAATCTACAATTCCTTCACTTGTATTTAACATTGGTCAAATAAAGCAAGGTTAAGCTAAGAAGCGTAGAACCAGTCGAATAATGTTCGTGGAGGCGTTACAAATGAATACGATGGACAGGGATTTGCCATTTACACCAACAACGAAGACCACTGCGAAAGTAAAGCAGCCTCTCCGTACAGCCATAAACCGGAATTGGACAGAAACGCTCCTTGGCTATGTCTTCTTATTTCCTTCCCTTTTACTGTTTGCTGTCTTTTTGTTCTACCCCTTAATTCAAACTTTTTATTTGAGCTTGCACGAAACCGATCCAAGAGGACGGATCGCTTCATTCGTTGGATTCGATAACTTCACGGCCATTTTCACATCAGAACGCTTCTATCAAAGCTTAGGGGTAACCGGCCTGTTCACCTTGCTCACCGTTCCTACGGTCATCATTATTGCACTTATATTAGCTGCTTTTACTCATAATCATTTAAAAGGCATGCGCATCTTTCAATTTATCTTTTCATTGCCCGTTGTACTATCCGTAGGCACCTCGGCAGTCATCTGGATGATGCTGTTCCACCCAAGCGTTGGCATGCTGAATTACTTGCTCAGCCTTGTCGGATTAGAACCGGTTGCTTGGCTGACAGATCCAAGATGGGCGCTGCTTTCCGTTTCCATGATGACGGTCTGGATGAATCTTGGTTTCACCTATATTGTGCTGCTCAGCGGCCTGCAAGGCATCTCGGATGACATCTATGACAGCGCCAAAATCGACGGCTCCGGCCCGATTCGCACCTTTGTTCAAATCGTTTTGCCCTTGCTCTCGCCTACCGTATTTTTTGTGACCATTGTCTCCATCATCGGCGCTTTTCAATCTTTTGGACAAATTCATATTTTGACTCGAGGCGGTCCGGTAAATTCCACAGATGTGCTCGTATATTCCTTATATCAGGATGCATTTATCAATTTTCGATTCGGTACGGGAAGTGCCCAAGCTCTCGTCCTGTTCACGATTATCCTGATTTTCACCTTCGTGCAATTTAAAGTTTTTGAAAGGAACGTGCATTATCAATGACCTCTCGTTTACAAAATACACTCGTCTATCTCCTGTTGATTATATGCGCTGCGCTGGTGCTGTATCCGATCTTCTATACGTTTTCCGCTGCGTTCATGACTCCCGGCGAAGCATCTGCCTATCCGCCTCGTTTCCTGCCAAGCAGCTTCTATTTAGGCAGTATTCTCGCCGTTTTCAAGCTGGTGCCCATCGGCAAGTTTATTAGCAACAGCTTCATCGTGTCTATCATCATTATGGTCGGACAGTTGATAACCTCCAGCATGGCGGCCTACGCCTTTGCCAATATTCGGTTCAAGGGAAAAGCGTTCATCTTCGCCCTTTTCATGGCCACTATGATGATTCCGTGGGAAGTTACGATCATTCCCAACTATTTGATGGTCAAAAAGTGGGACTGGCTCGATAGCCTGCAGGGCTTAACGGTTCCCTTCTTAGCTACAGCTTTCGGCACCTTCCTGCTAAGGCAATTCTTCCTGCAGCTGCCCAAAGAGCTGTTCGAGGCAGCGCGAATAGATGGCTGCGGTCACTTTCGCATGTTCATCCGAATCGTCCTTCCTCTTGGACGTCCTGCACTCGCCACTTTGGCGGTGTATGCTTTCTTGAATGCCTGGAACATGTACCTGTGGCCGCTGCTCATAACGAATAGCGAATCCATGCGTACGGTCCAAATCGGTATTGCCAT
Organism: Paenibacillus alba; assembly: GCF_013204855.1. Lineage (GTDB taxonomy): Bacteria > Bacillota > Bacilli > Paenibacillales > NBRC-103111 > Paenibacillus_E > Paenibacillus_E alba. The sequence continues at coordinate 309,633 of NZ_JABMKZ010000007.1, forward strand.
GCTGCAATTCGAAGAATTAACCGTTTGGAACTTAGTTCTGGCGGGTGTAACGATCGTCCTGCTTCCTTCCCTCATTTTGCTCGTGCTTGGCTTAAAACAGCTGGTTCGCGGACTTACGGCAGGAGCACTCAAAGGCTAGTTCATGTCTGGTGGCTTCTCTAGTCAGCATTTTTGCTGATCTAGATTTCCATAAATAAAGAAAAACTAAGGGAGAGAATCAAAAAAAATGAAATCATTGAAATTGAGAACCTCTGCGATCGCCATGACCGCTCTCATGGTCTTGCTGACTAGCGCATGCGGTAAGGCTGAAACTACGACAACAAGCAGCACGGCAGATACGAAAAACTCCACAAGCACAGCAACTGCTGATACCAAAAAATCAACCGAGCCAGTCAAAGTCATTTGGTGGCATTCCATGAGCGGCGAGCTTGGCAAAGCTGTCGATAAATTGGTCGCCGATTTCAATGCTTCCCAGAAAAATGTACAAGTTGAGGCCGTTTTTCAAGGCACTTATGATGAAAGCCTGAATAAAATGAAAGCTTCAATGGATACCAAAAGCGGTCCTTCTCTCATTCAAGTATACGAAATCGGTTCCCGTTTCATGATCGACTCCAAGGCGATTACACCGGTACAAAAGTTTGTTGACGCAGATAAATTCGATCTTTCCCAGCTCGAAGATAACATTTTGAGCTACTATAAATTTGATGACAAGCTGTATTCGATGCCTTTCAATACCTCCAACCCGATTCTTTATTACAACAAAGATATGTTCAAAGCTGCAGGTCTTGATCCTGAGAAACCGCCAACGACATATGAAGATATTGCCAAAGCCGCTCAAGCGTTAAGCAAGGATGGCAAATCCGGCTCTTCCTTTGCCATTTACGGCTGGTTCATGGAACAATTCTTTGCGAATCAAGGTGTAGAATACCTTAACAACGGAAACGGCCGTACGGCTGCCGCAACAGAATCATTAGTCAATAATGAAGCTGGTGTTAAGACGTTGACATGGTGGAAAGACATGGTCGATAACAAAACTTCGGCAAACCTTGGCCGTAAAACCGATGATACCAAAAAAGCATTTTTGGCAGGTCAAGTGGCGATGACACTGGATTCTACAGCTTCCCTTCGCGGTATCGTGAGCGGTGCTGAAGGTAAATTCCAAGTCGGCACAAGCACCCTGCCGAAACCAGCAGATGCCAAAGATGGCGGCGTAGTTGTTGGTGGAGCCAGCCTCTACATCCTGAACAACAAATCCGAAGCTGAGCAAAAAGGCGCATGGGAATTCATCAAATTCTTGACGAATCCTCAAACGCAAGCATGGTGGCACGTAAACACAGGCTACTTCCCGATTACCAAAAAAGCGTATGATGAGCAGCTAGTTAAGGACAACCTAGCGAAATACCCGCAATTCCAAACAGCCATTGACCAATTGCACAATACGAAAGCCAACAAAGCGACACAAGGCGCAGTCATGGGTGTATTCCCGGAAGCCCGCCAAATCGTAGAAACGGCAATTGAAGAAGCTTTAACTGGCAAAAAAGCGCCAAAAGACGCGCTTGACGGTGCTGCGAAGAGCATTACGGAAAAAATTGCCGCTTATAACAAAACGGTAAAATAATTCGTGTAATAGCTGGACAAGAATACAGTAACGCAAACCAAGGAGCAGGGCGCTATAGCGTCCTGCTCCTTTCCTCTTTCAAGCTTACAGTATCTCCGAAAAAGCACGCCACTTTGCTCTTCTAAGCCAAAATCTCTTCAATCTTCTGAATAACATCAGCAGGCAGAACCACGCCTGAAGCCTTCACATTTTCTTCCAACTGTTCAATTTTGGTAGCGCCCACCAAGGCACTGGCTACATTGGATTGACGAAGAATCCAAGCAAGCGCAAGTGTAGAAAGTGATACGCTCAATTCATTCGCTACGCCAATCAACTGTTCAACTTTATCCAAATGAGCTTCGCCTAAGAAGTTGAAAATCCAGGCATTCGCAGTCGGATCATTCGCGCGGCTTCCCTCAGGCAGCTGCTGTCCTTTGCGATATTTCCCTGTCAGAACCCCTTGGGCGAGTGGTGAAAAAACAACTTGTGAAACACCGCTCCGCTCACTAAGCGGGATAATTTCAGATTCAATGGTCCGATTAAACATATTGTATTGCGGTTGGTTGACAACAATTCGATCCAGTAAATAACGATCCGCGACAGACAAGCCTTCCTGAATTTGCGCTGCTGTCCATTCGCTGACGCCTACATACAGCACTTTACCTTGCCGCACCATATCTTCAATCGTGCGCAGCGTTTCTTCAACAGGTGTTTCCGGATCGTAGCGGTGGCAATAGAAAATATCGACATAATCCGTTTGCAGACGTTTTAGGCTTGCATGCACCTGCTCGAAAACATGCTTGCGCGACAACCCTCTATCATTAGGGCCATCCCCCATCGGCCAGAACGCTTTCGTTGCCAGCACGTAGGAATCCCGGGAATGAGATTTCAATGCTTTTCCAAGTAAAATCTCAGCTTCACCCTTGGCATACACATTTGCCGTATCTAAGAAATTAATACCCAGGTCAAAAGCGCGCTGCGTCATCTTCGCAACGGTTTCTTCAGCAACAGAATTCCCGTAAGTAAGCCAGCTGCCCAAACTTATTTCACTTACTTTTAACCCTGTTCTTCCCAATCTCCGGTATTTCATAGATCGCGCCTCTTTTCGTGATTATAGTAGACCATCTTTGAACACGTGTTCATTCTAGTATATCACTTCACATTATCGTTGGAAAATTTCACTAAATAACCTATTGATTTTTCGTCGCAATCCGCATATACTTCATATCAATATCCATAACATGATCGTGCCTATGAAGAGAATCCAACTCGGAGGCGTTATCGCCAAGAAGGACCCTGCTTCTCTAAAGCAATGCCTTCTAAGTTAACCGGCACCGCCCGTTACCGCGGAACCAAGTGGAGAAGCATTCACCGGAATGTTTCTTAAATTGGGTGGCACCGCGAGCAAACGCTCCTCGTCCCAATCGGATGAGGGCGTTTTTTGTCGTTTTTAGAATAAAAACACATACTCGGGAGGTAACAAGACATGACGAAACGCTTGTATAATTTTAATCCAGGACCGGCTGCACTGCCGTTGGAGGTGCTTGAAGAAGCCCAAGAAACTTTCGTGGACTTTCAAGGAACCGGAATTTCACTGCTTGAGATGTCTCATCGCAGCCGCGGAGTCGAACACCTCAATCAAGAAACGCAGCAACTGCTCCTTCATTTGCTCAATTTGCCAGCGAGCGACTATGAGGTCCTCTTCATGGGCGGAGGGGCAAGCACACAATTCGCGCTGCTGCCTATGAATTTTTTGCCTGCCAATCAGACAGCACATTACGTTCTAACCGGCAGCTTTGCAGAAAAAGCCTATAAAGAAGCAGCCTATATCGGAAAGACTCAAATTGCCGCAAGCTCCAAAGAGCAGAACTGGCAGTACATCCCTGACCTGCATGAAACCGAACTAACAGCTGATGCTGCCTATCTCCATCTCACCCTGAACAACACCATTGAAGGATCTCGCTTTCAACAGATTCCAGAGGTTGGCAGCACGCCGCTAGTAGCCGATATGACGAGTGATATCTTAAGCAGACGGCTTGATCTTGAGCAGTTTTCGATGATTTATGCCGGCGCACAAAAAAATCTGGGACCTGCCGGAGTTACCGTCGCCATCGTCCGCAAAACATGGCTGCAGCAAGCTTCCACACAAATCCCAGAAATTATGCGATATGAGACGTTCGCCAAGCATCAGTCCCTTTACAATACCCCGCCTGTACACGCCATCTATATGATGAATCTTGTTTTGAAATGGGCTCTCCAGCAAGGCGGCATAGCGTCTTTGGAATTGCAGAATAAGCATAAAGCCAAATTGATTTACGACGTGATTGATGGAAGCAGCGGTTTCTACAAAGGCTTGATCGCCCATAAGGACCGCTCCGATATGAACATCACTTGGCGCATGTCTAACGAGCAAATCGAAAAAGCTTTTATACAAGAATCCCTCGAGAACGGTTTTGAAGGCTTGGCCGGACATCGAAGTGTCGGAGGCATGCGAGCTTCATCTTATAATGCGGTACCGCTTGAAGCATGCCAAGCTCTGGCTGATTTCATGAAGGCTTTTGCCCGAAAATACCGTTGATCGCGCTCGCAACAAAGAAAAGAGTCCCGTAGAGCGGCCAAGGCCAAACTCTCGGGACTTTTTATCTAAAGGTATAGAAACCTGTGGAAAATGTTTGTTATTTACCCAGTTGGTGAATCGGGTGTCCAAGCGCACCTTCCGCTGCATCCATAATCATTTCTGTTAATGTTGGATGTGCATGGATCGTAAGTGCGATATCTTCCAGATTAGCGCCCATCTCTACGGCAAGAGCAAGCTCTCCGATTAAGTTGGAAGCTTCTGGACCAACGATTTGACCACCAAGCAGTTGACCTGTTTCTTTGTCGCCGACAAGCTTCACGAAGCCTTGACCCGCGTTCAAAGAGTTGGCACGGCCGTTCGCCGCATAAGGGAATTTACCAATCGTAACATTGATCCCTTGCGCTTTGGCTTCCGTTTCGCTCAGACCTACTCCGGCAATTTCCGGATCTGAGAAGACAACAGCTGGCATCGCTTTGTAATCTACGATACTGGAGTGGCCTGCAATAGCTTCAGCAGCTACTTTAGCTTCATAAGAAGCTTTGTGTGCCAAGGAAAGACCAGGAACAACATCACCGATAGCGAAGATGTGAGGAATGCTTGTTCTGCCTTGATTGTCGACTTCGATCAAACCACGATCCGTCATTTTCAAGTTGATAAGATCCAGACCAAGCTCACCATCCGTGTTCGGACGGCGACCAACCGTTACGAGCACATAATCCGCAGTAACTTGCTTCTCTTCACCTTTTACAGTGAAAGTAACCGTTACGTCGTTTTCTGTTTTCGTGCAGGATTGCGCCAATGCTTCGGTATGAACCTCAACGCCAACTTTCTCCAAGTTGCGGGCAACAAGCTTCGTCAATTCTTTCTCGAAGCCTGGAAGCACATGGTCAGAACCTTCAAGCACAGTGACTTTCGTACCGAATTTCGCGTACGTTTGGCCAAGCTCGATTCCGATGTAGCCGCCGCCGATAACGACCATGCTTTTCGGAATTTCAGGCAAGTTCAGCGCCTCGGTGGAAGAAATAATTCTTCCGCCGTAAGGGAACGCCTTAAGCTCGATCGGACGGGAACCCGTCGCGATAATGCAATGCTTGAAGCGGTAGCGAGGAGCTTCTGCGTCATTGAACACACGCGCTTCGTGCTCATTGATGAACATCACTTCGCCTTGGAACGTTTGGATCTTGTTGCCTTTGAGCAGCGCGCTAACGCCGCCTGTTTGCTTAGCTACAATGCTGTTTTTCCAAGCTTGCACTTTCGCGAAGTCAACCTTCACGTTTTCCACGGAGATTCCCATGCTGTCGGCATGCTGGGCATGCTCATACGTATGAGCCGCGGAAATCAACGCTTTGGATGGGATACAGCCGCGGTTCAAACACACGCCACCCCAATCCGATTTATCAACGATCAGAACGCTTTGTCCAAGCTGAGCAGCGCGAATTGCCGCTACGTACCCACCTGGACCAGCACCGATGACCAACAAGTCAATATCTAAAGAAGCATCTCCTACTACCATGCTGTTACACCTCCAAGACGAGAAGCTCTGGATCAGCCAGAAGCTGTTTGATGTAGTTCAAGAAGCTTTGTGCTGTCGCTCCATCCACAATACGGTGGTCGAAGCTTAAGGAAAGCGCCATAACCGATGCGGCAACGATTTGCCCATTTTTCACAACAGGCTTTTCAGTGATACGTCCAGCGCCAAGAATCGCAACCTCAGGGAAGTTGATAACTGGTGTAAAGAACATACCGCCAACAGAACCAATGTTCGTGATGGAAATCGTGCTGCCTTTAAGCTCGGTAGGTGCCAATTTGCCTTCGCGTCCGCGAACAGCCAAATCTTTGATGGAAGAGGCGATGGACCATACGTTCTTGCGGTCAGCATCATGGATAACAGGAACGAGCAAGCCGTTTTCTGTATCCGTTGCGATACCGATGTTGTAGTATTTTTTGTAGACGATTTCTTGCTTCTCTTCGTCGATCATCGCGTTCATGACCGGGAATTGACGGCAAGCGGCAACCAAGGCTTTCACGATGAAAGGCAGGTACGTCAACTTCACGCCTTTTTTCTCAGCAAGCGGCTTCGTGCGCTCACGCAGAGCGACTAATGCGCTCACGTCGATTTCGTCCATTAGTGTCACATGCGGAGCTGTGTACACGGATTTGACCATAGCGTTCGCGATGATTTTCCGGATTCCTTTGAATGGAATCCGCTCTTCGACGCGATCGCCCACGACAACCTGCTGCGGAGCCGCCGCAGGTGCCGCTGCACCAGCTGCTGCTACGGCAGCTGGATCTGTTGCTTCCGGAGCCGCGGCTGCGCCCGCTCCGCTGAAGCCAAGCACGTCCTCGCGTGTTACGCGGCCGTGCTTCCCTGTAGGCGTCACCTCTGCGAGTGTGATGCCTTTTTCTCTTGCCAGCTTGCGGATGCTAGGCGTCGCAAGCACTTCACGGCCCGCGCTTGGCGCGGCCGCTGGTGATGGAGCAGCTGCCGCAGGCGCTGCTGCCGGAGCCGGTGCTGCCGCCGCAGGAGCTGCGCTGTCGCTCTTGTGATGCATGGATTCAGCAGGCAGTTCGCCTGTTACTTCAATCGTCATCACAAGCTCGCCGATGTTGCACACTTGTCCTTCTTTTACGGAAACAGCAACAACTTTTCCTTCAACTGGACAAGGCACTTCGACAACCGCTTTATCGTTTTGTACTTCCATAAGAATCGTTTCGTCAGTTACGGTGTCGCCCGCTTTTACTAACAGTTTGACGATCTCGCCTTCATGTATGCCTTCACCAAGCTCTGGGAACTTGTATTCAAACAATGCCACGTGTACTACCTCCTATTACCTTCGACTGTGATTAGAATTCGAGTACTTGATTGATCCCTGCAATGACACTTGCTGGACTAGGCAACCAAGCGTCTTCGATTTGAGCGAACGGATAGACGGTATCTGGCGGTGAAATACGCAGAACCGGAGCTTCCAGGTGCAGAATGGCTTTTTCATTAATTTGTGCAATAACCTCAGCGGCAACACCGGAAGTTTTTTGCGCTTCTTGAACGATAATTGCACGATTCGTTTTCTTGATAGAAGCAACAATCGTATCGATATCCAGCGGAAGCAGGGTACGAAGATCAATAACTTCAACTTTCACGCCTTGTGTTTTCTCGATTTCTTCTGCTGCTTTCACAGAAGTATGAACCATTGCGCCATACGTGATAACCGTAACGTCAGAGCCTTCACGAACGACGTTCGCTTTACCAAGCTCAATCGTATACTCACCTTCAGGCACTTCAGCGCGGAATGCGCGGTATAAATTCAGATGCTCCATGAAGAAGACAGGGTCATTGTCGCGAATCGCGGAAATCAGCAGTCCCTTCGCATCATAAGGGTTGGAAGGAACAACAACTTTGATACCAGGCGTTTGCACAAGCAAGCCTTCCAAGGCATCCGTGTGCAGCTCAGCAGCTTTGACACCGCCGCCAAAAGGTGTACGGAATACGATTGGCGAGTTGTAACGTCCGCCGGAACGGTAACGCATACGAGCAGCTTGCACACAAATTTGGTCAAGCGCTTCATAGATAAAGCCTACGAATTGAATTTCAGCAATTGGACGGAAGCCTTGAACGCCAAGACCAACTGCCAACCCGCCGATAGCGGACTCGGCAAGCGGCGTATCAAATACGCGGTCTTCGCCGAATTCTTTTTGCAAACCTTCTGTCGCACGGAATACGCCGCCAACATGGCCAACGTCTTCCCCGAACAAAATTACATTTGGATCTCTTTCCAGTTCAACGCGCATTGCGTCTTTTATCGCTTGAATCATCGTCATTTGTGCCATGACTTCTCCGTGCCTCCTAAGCGTTTTTCGCCAGAAAAACTGGCATCGTAAGCTAATTATTTATTTATACGCTTGCTTCTGTTCTTCGAGGTGTGCAGGTGTAACTTCAAACATGGAATCGATCAAGCCGGAAACAGTCATTTTCTCAGTTTCCTCCGCTTTTTTAATGTGCTCGGCAACGGTTGCTTTCGCTTCTTCTTTTACTTGTGCTTCTATCTCTTCGTTCCATAGACCTTTTTTGGTTAAGAATAAGCGCATGCGCGTAAGTGGATCTCTTGGTTCCCAATCGGATTCTTCGTCTTTGGTACGATATTTTGTCGTATCATCAGCCAAGGAATGCGGACGGTAACGGTAAGTTAATGCTTCAATCAATGTAGCTCCTTCGCCTCTGCGTCCTCTTTCAGCTGCTTCAGTTACAGCTTGAACGACAGCCAGAACGTCCATTCCATCAACTTGAACACCTTTGATACCTGCTGCTACGGATTTATGGGCAACAGAAAGGGCTCCTGTTTGTTTGGAATAAGGAGTTGTGATCGCATAACCATTGTTTTGTACAAAATAGATAACCGGCAGCTTGAATGCGCCTGCGAAGTTCATGCCTTCGTAGAAATCGCCTTCAGAGCTTCCGCCGTCACCTGTATACGTAATCGCTACGCGCGGTTGATTGCGTTTTTTGAATGCCATAGCAACGCCTGTTGCATGCAAAATTTGTGCACCGATAATAATTTGCGGCATAAGGACGTGTACATCCTCCGGAATTTGTCCGCCGTGCTGATGTCCACGGGAATAAAGGAATGCTTGGTAAAGCGGAAGTCCATGCCATACAAGCTGCGGCATATCACGGTAACCTGGGCAAATAAAATCGTCTTTATTTAAAGCAAATTCACTACCGATCATGGAAGCTTCCTGTCCGGATACCGGTGCATAGAAACCAAGACGTCCTTGACGACCGAGATTGACTGCTCTTTCGTCCCACACGCGTGTGAATACCATTCTTCTCATAATTTCTTTCAATTGGTCATCGCTAAGATTAGGCATTTTGTCGGGATTGACAATTGTGCCGTCTGGAGCCAGAACTTGTAAAGGCTCAACCTTCTCTGTGGTCACTTCATAATTTGTTTGGCTGACAAGTGGCTTACTCATACCATTTCACCTCTTATATGATTTTGATGCCTGCTAGCTTCACTTCTGTTATAGTATTATTATAAACCTGTTTTTGTGAATTGTACACCAGCATCCTCGTGTTATATGACCTTTTTTCGCAGAAGTGAATAGTACAGTTCCTGAAAATATATAATACAGTTAACACAAAATTTACAACTGCTATAATACACCTTACCCTTAATCATAAAAATTCACGCTTACGAATCCTATTTTTTCCAAGCAGACAACAAAGGAGCAAACTCATGTCGGATGACTCACGCTTTTACAAAAGAACCATTATCAAAGATGAACTCACCTCTGCCCTGCTTCAAGAAAATCGCTCATTGCGGATTTATCTTCCTCCTGGCTACAACGAGCTGCTTTCCTACCCTGTCATTTATTGCCAAGACGGTGAGCAGTTCTTCAATTTCGGCCGGATTGCCACGACGCTTACCCGTTGTATTTTAGATGAAGATTTAGAGCCCGCCATTGTAGTTGGTGTCGATGTGAACAATGTGAATCGCACCTCGGAATATGCGCCTGAAGGAGAGCGACATGACGCTTATTGCCGCTTTTTCGCGGAGGAACTCCTTCCTTATATCGAAAGTCGGTATCCGGTTCGCACAGAAAGGACTGAGCGTATTGTCGCGGGCGACTCTCTGGGAGGGACCGTTTCCTTGCATCTCGCCTTAGATTATCCTAGCCTTTTTTGCCGCGTTATATCCTTATCGGGCGCATTTTTCGACATTACCAGAGAACGTATCAAAGCAGAGGACGACTTAGCCTGGCTGGAGCTGTACATGCTGATTGGCTTGGATGAAACAGAGGTAAAAACAGAACGGGGAACCTTTGATTTCGTTCGCGAAAATCGGCTAACCAAAGAGGAGCTGGATTCCAAAAATACCACGCTTCATTACATCGAAAAGCCAGGCAAGCATTTATGGGGATTCTGGCAAGGAGAGCTGGATACGGCTTTGCATTATTTTCTGGGGTAATCTATTCATAAAAAGAACCGTCAGGGAATGTCCCTGCGGTTCTTTTTACATTTTTCACATGGATGCATGATGTCTCATGTTCGATAGTGCCTTTTCCGCGAGCTGAGACTGCTTTTTTGGCAGACTCCGCTGACTTTTGCCGGGATTGTGCCTCCTTCCCGAATTGAGCCTACCTTTTTCGAAGGCTCAGAGCGGAGCGGAGGCTTTCTCCCTGCGGAGGCTGCTTTTTTGGCAGGCTCAGCTGACTTTTCCCGGGATAGTGCCTCCTCCCCGAGCTGAGACTGCTTTTTTCGCAGGCTCAGAGCGAGCGGGAGGCTTTTTCCCTGCTGAGGCTGCTTTTTTGGCAGGCTCAGCTGACTTTTGCGGGGATAGTGCCTCCTTCCCAGTTGAGACTGCCTTTTTCGCAGGCTCAGAGCGGGGCGGAGGCTTTCTCCCAGCTTAGCATCCCCTTTTAGCAGACTCAGCCACTTTTGCCGGGATTAACCATGCTACGCCGCGTCATATTATCGCTTGATCGCATAACGCTGCTTCAACAGCTCCGCCATTTCATGAATCTTTGCCTCGCTCGGATAGCCAGCTATGTCCTCTGGCTTCTGAATAGGAAGCCCTCTGGCTTCCATGACCTCAAGTAAGTTCGTTGTGAAGCGTTCAGCTGTTAACGGCATCTGCAAACTCTCTGACAGGCTTGCCATGCTGCCAGGTGCCACCAAAGGATAGTCCGTTACAGAAGCTGAGCCTGCTGCCCGTTCATAGAAGCCTCTGGCCAGCTGAGCCTTCTGTTCACCGGCACCCTCTACGATGATAAAGGCTTGCACGGATAAGGCCGTTTGCTGTCTGCGCTGCGCGATGCCGCAAAACTTGCGTCCCCCAACACTCAAATCAAACTCGCCTGGACAAAAGGATCCCATAATTTCGCCTTGATCAATACGATCAGTAGTCGAACTCAAAACATCACGAATCAAGGCTACCATGAGATCGAAATCCTTGCGATGCTCCATATCGCCCGCTTCTTTTGGCAGCAGCAGGGATACATTTACAACCCCTAAGTCCAGCGGCACAGCGGCTCCTCCAGAGTTTCTGACGGCTGTTTCAAAGCCTTGGCCTACCAGCCAATCATTGGCTTTCGCTGATTCGGGAAGCCGGCTGTCTCTCAGACCCATCACGAAAGCACGCGGATGTCTCCAGATATGCAAAATCGGTGGCGCCACCTTGCCAATAGCACGGCACAACAGCTCTTCCAGCGCGAAGGCATACAGAATAGGTTTAACATCCTTTTCACCTGATCGATCCAAGATGACCATGGAAGAGGAAAGGGGTACATTCTTCATATATCGTTTCTCCTGAGCTTACAAGTTTAGTATATCTACAGAATTGTAAGCGATCCGAGTCCTAGCCGCAATCCAAATCTAGGTTAGAAGTACCAAAAAACATCAAAATTTCGGAAGGATTCAAAGGACTTTCATATTTTCTGTCGAAATAAAACTAAACAAACAAATTTTTAATTAAGTAGGCGAGATCATTGAATGTAATTGACGACTTACTACTCAATATTCTAGTATTAACTTCTCCGATCTTACTTTGTCATATTTTATGGCTTGATCGGCCAAGTCCCCTGAATCTCGCTGGATTGGGACGTCCCTTCATCGGAATAAGCTGTTCGATTGCGGCGATGTTTTGTATGTCACACCCCTTTTTTACGATAACAGGAAACACTTTTGATCTACGCATTATTCCCGTACTCGTTGCTTTCCTTTATGGCGGTATACGTTCTGGGCTCGGTGTTTCTGCCTTTATTGTTGCCTACTCTTACTACATCAACGGTTACGATTTCATATGGACCGTTACTTCAGCGGCTCTTCTAGTTCCCTTCTACTTGGCTTTCATCGCACTTAGCAATTGGAAGCACCTTACCCCTAAAGTTATGTTTCCCAGCCTGCTTGCCTTCATTAGCGCTCTAGCCACCTTCTGTATAACTATGCTTTACCGGATTGGCTCGTTTATTTCTGTTGATAGTACCTTCTTACTGTATGGTATCTTGTTCTGCATCGTACACATGCTTATCATGTGGCTCATCACCTATATCATTGTCCGTATCCGGGAAAATAGCGCCATGCGCCAAGAAGTTCATCGCTCGGAGAAGCTTAATGTCCTAAGTGAGTTAGCTGCATCGGTTGCCCACGAAATCAGAAATCCGATGACCGTAGCACGTGGATTTATGCAAATCCTCAGCCAATCGACAGTCACAGAGGAGAAGAAGCAGATCTATACCTCCATGGTTATTGAAGAGATTGATCGCGCACAGAATATCATTTCCGATTATTTATCATTCGCTAAGCCTCAAGCCGAAAAACTTGAAGAGCTGGATGTGTCAGGTTTATCCGACAAATTAAACAATCTAATTAATCCTTACGCCGCTATGCGCGGTGTAGAAATTATTATTCACATGGAACCATCGCTGGTCATCAAGGCCAACAATGAAAAAATGATTCAATGCTTAGTCAATTTAACGAAAAATGGCATCGAAGCGATGCCAAGCGGCGGACTTTTGCAAATATCCGGCTTCAAGCGAAACGCAAAAATCATTTTACAAATCAAGGATACCGGCACGGGAATGACACCCGAACAAGTCAATCGTCTTGGAACTCCCTTTTATTCTACAAAAAATAAAGGGACAGGCTTGGGTTTAATGGTGTCCTATCGCATCATCAAAACCTTCGGAGGCTTCATTGATGTAACAAGCGAGCCGGATGAAGGCACCTGCTTTACGATTTCCTTACCTACCGCTTGACCCGCTTGCCAAGATATTCATAACCCCCTTAAATAACGGAATAGACTTGTTGCTTTCTGAAGGATTCAAATTCTTTACGACAACAGACACGGCATATTGGGGCGACGCGGCAGGCCCGTATCCGATGAACCATTGATTCACTTTCTCTTGCTTGCCGTTCTGAATTTGTGCGGTGCCTGATTTCCCGGCCAACTGCCACTTCGCACCCTTTAGCCCTTGTCCGGTGCCTTCCGTTACGACCTCCTTCATCCAGTTTAGAAGCGTCCGGCTTGTCGCCGCCGATACCCGCCCATCCTCTGACTCCAGCACTTTTGGAGAAAAGGTCTCCATCACACGATCGGTCTGATAGCGAATTTCCTTCACGACTCTGGGTGAATACCCCTTCCCATCATGCAGGAGGGTGACGATCATATTGGAAGCCTGCAGCGGTGTCAGCATTACATCTCTTTGACCAATCGCTGTTTGCATCAGCACTCCTTCGTCATCATGCGGGGTATGAGCTCCAAAAAGCTGCCCGCTTTCTTCGGCATCCAATTGATGGAGAATCTGTTTCGTATCCGTCTTCCCTGTCCACCCAACCTCATTCAGCACACCTAGCTTATGTGCGTAACTTTCCAGCTTCGCAGCCGTTAATCGCTGCATCACTTTGGCAAATACAATATTGCAGGACTGTGCAAATCCTTGTTCCAGTGTTAAAGGGCCATGCCCACCTCTTAACCAACAAGTGAATCCATATTTCCCAAGCGCACCTTCACAATTAAAAGTTTCCTTCGGATTCACAACGCCTTCATCCAAGGCTGCCGCGGCTACGACCGTTTTGAAAATTGAACCTGGCGCTGTCGCCTTAAGCGCATAATTGCTCCAATTGTTGCTCGCAAGGTCCACTTGAGTTGGCTCATAGTTAGGACGGCTTGCCATAGCCACAATATCGCCTTGTACGGCGTCCTGAACAACTACCGCACCATCGCGGATCTGCATCTGATCCATCAACGCTTCAATTTGCTGCTGAATTCCGCCATCCAGTGTTGTCACTAGTTTGACCGGATAGAACGAATTGTCCGGAGCAATCATCCGAGCATCAAGGCCAGCCAGCGGTCTTTTCCCTGCATCCGTAAAATAAGAAATCGACGTTTCACCAACACCTCGCAGCCACAAGTCAAACGTTTTTTCAAGGCCGGCTCCTCCTATTTTGGAGGTAATCGCCAGTTTTCCTTTCTCCAGATCAGCGCCATAAATGCTCATCACTCGATCAGGGTTCTGGCCGATGAACCCGATCAGCTGCCGCGCCGTCATCCCTGTCGGATAGCGATCCTCCATCTCAGCCACCTTCACATTCGGTAAATTCAACATTCGAATCTGCGACTCCTGTGCCGCGCTTAGAGCAGTGGCCTTCCCATCCTGAATGGTGCTCCACACCTGCGGCTCTTTCAGGTGGCTTGAGAAATCAAGCCACCGCTCTTTGGTCGTTTGTAAGATACGAACAAGTTGATTAACTTGCTGAGAGTCCACTTGTGTTTTGCTGTTTATCGGAAAAACAATCAACGATTTTATCATCTTTCCTGTCAGTGGCTTTAGATCCCGATCAAGAATCTCCCCGCGTCCGCTATCCAGAACAAGAGCTTTCTGCCTTTGTATGACCGAGTTTTTGAGCAAATTAATGTCATGGGAGGAATAGCTTTCTGTCGCCGCGATTTGGATCCAGAAAAGCTTGCCCACAATCCCAATAAACAGCAAAATGATCGTAAATAGAACAAGAAAAATACGACGTTTCTCTAAGGGAGACAGTTGTTTCACCCTCATGCCAGGACCTCCGAGCTTCAAGCTGATAGTATAGCTCTCAGTATCGTCATTCCTTTACATTGTCAAACCGCCATACCTGCAATGAGGCAACAAAAAAAGCCTGATTGCTCAGGCTTTTACTTAACAATTATGTAAGCTGTTTACTATTTGGGCAAAAAAGCGAATGCTTATACTTCAAATTTGGAAAGCGTGTCAGTAAGTGATTTGGAAAGAAGATCCAACTTGTCCGAAAGTTTAACCAAGCCATCGCTAATGCTAAGCTGTTCAGAGCTGAGTGACGCCACTTCTTCTGAAGTCGCAAGAGACTCCTCAGCAACTGCGCTGACATTCGTCATTGCATCGGATAATACAACTTGGGATTGCTCCAAGGTTGAAATCGAATCGCTTACTGTGCTTAGCTGTTCGATGAAACCACCCATATGATTCGTTACTTGTTTGAAAATCGTATCGGCTTCTTTCACCGCTAAAATTTGCTCTTTGAAAATCGGTGTCGCTGTGGAGAGTACTTTCACCGTCTCATCGATTTCTTTTTGAATCGTTTCTGTAATTTGACCTACCACATCAATCGATTGTCTGGACTGATCCGCTAGCTTCCGAATCTCGTCAGCAACGACCATGAAGCCTTTACCTGCTGCGCCGGCACGCGCTGCCTCAATGGTTGCGTTCAAGGACAAAATATTCGTCTGCTTCGTCATATTATTAAGAACTTCCAGAATCTTACGGATCGAACGCGTGCTGTCTTTCAAATTATCAACCTTGTCCACCATCGAGCGAATCATTTCTTCGGTCAGATTCGTTTTGGAAATCAACTCGGACATATATTTGGTGCCCTGCTCACTGGAACTTTGGACATCGGCGGCGGCAGTTCCCATTTCGAGGTTGGCCTCAATCACTTGCTTCATCTGAAGGCCGATGTGATGCGTTAATTCATTGCCCCGTTCAGACTCCGTTGCCAATCCACCGGCACCATTAGAAATCTCATCCGTCGCAACAGCAATTTCTCTTGCCGCTGTAGCTGTAACCTTGGAGGAATTCGTCAACTCTTGCGCTGTTTCGAATACCGCTTGGGCGGAAGAACTCGTTTGCTGAACAAGTGTAGTAATTTGCTGCATCATGACGTCGAAGCTGGCGCCTAGCTGCCCAATCTCATCTTGTGTTGTGTAATTTGCTCTTACCGTCAACTTACCTTTGGCACCTTGCTGCATCAGATTGCGAAGATTGGTTAATGGACGCCCGATCATTCTAGCTACGAATAAACCAATCAATACAGCAGCAATCGCTGCAAATAAGGCAATCAGAAGGGTATAATTGAAAATTTTCTTGGCATCTTTGACCAAAGCGCTCACAGGCATATCTCCAACGAGGTTCCAACCGGATATCGCTGATTTGTAATAAGCAACTAAGTGATCATCTTTGGTGATAAATGAACCATTTTCTTGCTCCAGCTGTTCCTTGGATAATTGAATCTCTGAATCTTTCTCAATTTGAGTCAGATCCTTCGCTGCGATATTTTTGTTCTGAGCGTTTGTGATCACAACTTTGCTGTCATCACCCAAAGAAATGCCATTTAATTCCTTGTTCAAAATATCCGAACTCAGCTCCAGCACCAGAACACCTGCCGTGCTGTTCGTCAGTGTATTACGCATAATACGGCCAATCGCAAACGTATTAGCCGAGCTGCTCGAATACCCTTTGGTTTTGGTATCCAACCAAGCGACTTTTCCGCCGGAATCAACAATTTTCTTAAACCAGTCGGTAGTTGAGCTATTATCAGACAGGCTGCTTCCACCAGATCCGGTAATGACAATCAATTTGCCGTCAGGTCTATACAAATGAAGCGTTTTAATAGCTTTGTTCGAGAAGGTCACAACATTCAATTTGTCCGTCAATTGACGAATGACTTCCAGTGATTCATACGATGATGCATCTAACTTAGGGATTTTTTCAAGTAAATCCTGTAAATCTTTATTCAGCATAATTTGCAAGGACACATCATCAAAGGTTTGATATAGGAAATCCAGCTTTTGTCCTGCCTGTGTAACCGTTTGAAGACTCGATTCCGAAACTTTGTTCTTAATGACACTTTTGGATACCGAATAAGAGATCATGCCTACGATAATGACGAAAAAAAGAATGCTTACAAAGAACATTAAAAACAATTTCATCCCAACGGACTTCACGGGATTTTCCATTTTAACTTGCTTCAATTCCTTAAATGCGACCGTGCCCATTTGTTTGGATGTTTTGCCAGCAACACCCACCATACGACCCCATGGAACATTTTGAATTGCTTTTACGAGAGATTGAGCTGCTTTGGTCAGAAAAGCGAGAATACTTTGCAGACTGTTTTTCATTCTGTTCACCGCCATTGGTTTCTACTTCTTAACGGGCCCCTTACTTTAGAACTAATATGAAAAGGGTTACATAAGAAGTTCATAATGATTTCGACATACTTTAACAATTTCCTTTAATATTCGATCTAGATATAAATAAAAAAATAGAAACTTTCTCCAATATACCCCAGTCTGGAGAAAGCTTCCATGGTACTATTTACCTGTTTTTTTACGCATCATATCCCAACGCTTAACAGGCTGATCGGTTTTTAGTTTAATTAATTGCAGTGGATGCCGCGCTGCATCTAGCTCTTGGCTTTGTTGTTCATCCCAAATCATGCTGACTTTTTGCTTAAAATGCGTACCTTCTGGTCCGAAAAATTCAATTTCCTGCCCTGGCTTGAAATGATTTCTTTGTTGAATAAGCGCAATGCCCGTTTCTTCATTATAAGACATGACTAAACCAACAAAATCAAATCCAACCACTTTATCCTCCGGCTCGAAAATATGATCCTCGTGTCCAGGAGCTTCATAGAAGAAGCCGGCATTGAGTGGGCGGTTTGCTGCTTTGTAGATTTCATCCTGCCACTCCGGGCTAACTTCAAAATGCTCAGGATCCGCAAAGTAAGCATCAATGGCTTGCCGGTAGGCATTCACAACCGTCGCAACATAGTGAATGCTCTTCATTCGGCCTTCAATCTTAAAGCTATCGACCCCTGATTCGATCATCTCCGCGATATGCTCGATCATACTCAAATCTTTGGAACCCATCGTAAATGCATCGTCTTCCTCACCAAACATCGGCAAATCTGTCGCTAACGGTTCTGAGAGAGGCTGATCCTTGGCAAACAGATCGTATTTCCAGCGGCACGATTGCGAGCAGCCGCCACGGTTGGAATCGCGGTCCGTGAAATGATTAGACAACACGCAGCGTCCCGAATAGGAACTGCACATGGCTCCATGAATGAATGCTTCAATTTCAACATCAACATGCGCTTTAATCTCATCAATTTCCTGCATGCTGACTTCACGAGCCAGAACAACACGCTCAATACCCTGATCCTTCCAGAATTTCACCGTCTGCCAGTTCATCACAGATTGCTGCGTACTGACATGCACTTCAAGCTTAGGGGCAACTCTCCGGCAAGTCTCCATAATAATCGGATCAGCGGCAATAATGGCCGAAATGCCAACCTCTTGAAGTCCTCTGAGATAGTCGTCCAAACCTTCGATATCCTCATTATGTGCATAAATATTCGTTGCAACGAAAACTTTGGCCCCGTATTGATTGGCAAATTCGACTCCTTCCCTCATTTCTTCCAAGGAGAAGTTATCCGCATTGGATCTTAATCCATATTTCTGGCCGCCGATATACACCGCATCAGCTCCGTAATGGATCGCAAATTTCAATTTCTCTAAGCTGCCCGCAGGAGCAAGCAGCTCCGGCTTCTGCAGTCTGACACGCTTTCCTCTAGCTCGTGCTTCTAAAGCTGTCGTCATCTGGAAACGCACCTTCTTTCATTCATCTATCAATATACCTGTTCTTTATAGAAAAATCCGTAAGACAATTCGCGTTCCGGGTCTTGCAAAGCCGAAATAGCATCCAGCCATTCTTGCTGGAATTCATAGTTCTCCGGATCTGCCGCATACGCATCAATCGCTGCCCGATAGCTTCTCACTACCGTTTCATTATACACCGAAGACTTCAAGAGTCCTTCGATTTTCAAGCTGTCAATCTGGCCATCCATCAGCTCAGGCAAATTTTCCAGCATGCAAATATCTTCAGAACTCATGATATGTGTCCCGTTGCTGTCTTCATAGACGGGGTAGCGCTGATCACGACGTTCATGCTCAATTAAAAACAGTCCGCGCTCAATGGAACGATCTTGAGAGGAAGCCTCATTACCTTGATGCTCGATATAATTTTTGACCAACTCGCGTTTAGAATGATAAATATTGGTGATCCCATGAACCTGAACCTCGACACTTAGCTCGGATTGCTCTTTGAACGCAAGTACCTGCTCCATGTTCAGTTCTCTGGCGAGTACGACACGTGTCGCTCCTTGTCTTCCCCAGTAATTCGCTGTCGCATAATTGGTGGAAGTCATTTCCGCATTCCAGTGCAGCGGCAGCGGCCCTGGCAAGGTGCGGGCTGCCATGAGCACTGAAGGATCTCCAAAAATGACAGCATCAACGCCATACTCCTGCAAAGCCTGCAAATAGTCCGAAAGCCCGACTAACGAGGCATTGTCGAAAATTTTGTTTACAGCCACATAAACCTTAGCCTGCTTCTCATGCGCCCATGCTGCTGCGGCTTTTATCTCATCCAGACCTATATTCCCCGGCAGACGCATTCCATAGCGCTCTTCGCCTATAATGACTGCATCCGCACCCGCATCTATTAATCCTTGCATCTCTGCTATCGAGCTGCAGCTTACTACTAACTCTGGTTTATTCACTAGCTTTCCCTACCTTCTATCAGCTTCCCGGCTTCTCGTTAATTGCCGGCCTTTTTGCTTTCCGCAATATTTTTCTTATGTGCTTCGAAAGTCTCTGCGAACAGATGTCCTTTGGTACCGTCCTTTTTGGTCACATAAAACAAATACTTCGTCTCTTCCGGATAGATCGCCGCTTTCATTGAGGCAAGGCTTGGACTTGCAATGGGGCCCGGCGGCAAACCCGTATTTAAATACGTATTATAAGGACTTTGTATTTGCAGATCCTTTTCCAGAAGCCTATCCTTGGACTTATCAAATAAATACTGCACCGTTGCATCAATTTGCAAAGGCATATTTTTCTTCAGTCGATTCTGGATGACGCCAGATACGAGCGCACGTTCTTCATCAACAACGACTTCCCGCTCGATCAAAGAGGCAATCGTCAGCATCTGATGCACGCTTAGACCACGTTCCTTGAGCTTGTCCTTCCAGTCAGCAGGAAGCGTTGCTAATTTCTTATCCAACTGCTGCAAGGTTCGTTCTATAAATTCTTGCTCGCTTGAGCCCTTCTTAAATTCATAGGTTTCTGGGAAAAGGTAACCCTCCAGGCGATGCTTCAGGTTCTTATTATCAGGAATTGTGAAGTTTGTCTCTGACTTAAACTCATTCGCTTCATCGGCCATCTGGAGAAAAGCTTCTTTCTTCCAAGGCGTTTGTTCACTGATTTTTGCCGCGATCTGGTCGATGGTAAATCCTTCAGGAATCGTGATGCGAATCATATCTTCCTTCACTATCTCGCCATTATTCAGCTTATCGATCATTTCCTCAAACGTCATGCCCGGCTTCATGCTGTACTCGCCTGCTTGAAACTTAGAGCCTTGTTTATGCCATTTCAAATAATACATAAAGATGGATGAGTTCTTAATAAGCCCCTTAGTTTCAAGCTCTTTGGCAATTTGCGCAGAACCGGAACCTTGCGGGATGGATACTCGCACCTCTTGCCCGGAAGCAGCAACAGGCTGTAAAGCATTAGCGATATACAAACCAACACCGCTGGCTGTACCAATACCAATGAGCAGCAACAGTCCAATAATGAGAAGTGTGAGCTTCACCTTGCTTCGTTTGGGCTTATTATGTTCATTCTCTTGTTCAAGCAAGTTGTTCACGATAATCCTCCTAATACTTTCCGTTAGAAAGCTTTCCTCGTACCTTCACACCCCTAAGCAAACAAAAACGAGCGGATGTGATCCGCTCGGGTTGTATGCTTTTACAAATCGTCCTGATCTGGAAAGGCCATTTCATCGTAGAGCTCGGAAACGGTTTCCCACTCGTCGTCATCTTCGATGGTTTCCAATTCGTATTGTCCTTCTGCATCTGTCGTAACTCGGAAAACAGCAACCTCGTCTTCCTTCTTGAGCTCATCGGATTGCAGAACGGCATACGTGTGATCGCCATATACGAATTCTTTCAAAAGATGATACACCGTCGACTCATTTTGCTCGTCAAACAAAATAATATCATCCCCGTAAGCTTTGCGCAATACGTCGGAAGGTATCGTACTCATGCTTCTTCTTCCTCTTCGAATTCAGCCATTAACGTGTTGAATGTTTCTTCAACAATATTCCACTCTTCTTCATCGTCGATGGTGAACAATTTCAAATCTTCGCCGTCATCATCTTCTTCATAACGGAATGCATATACTTCATCGGATTCTTCGTCTCCGCCGTCTGTAGGCACAACCATCATGTACTTCTTGTCTGAACCGTCCACTTCGAATTTCATGATAACCTCGAACTCTTCTTCGTTGCCTTCATCGTCCGGGATGTAAATGATTTCTGGTTCTTCTTCACGCAATTCTTCTTTGGACATGTTCTTTCACCTCTTCATATTGGCATCCATGTATCCTTGCAGAATGAGCTGTGCAGCCATCTTATCAATGACCAGCTTCCGTTTCTTCCGACTCACATCAGCTTCAAGAAGCGTGCGAGTCGCAGCTACGGTTGTTAACCGCTCATCCCACAAGTTTACAGGTACACTTAATTTTAGTTCCAGTTCTTTGGCGAACTCGATCGCAAGCTCTCCACGAGGTCCAATCGTATTGTTCATATTTTTGGGCAAGCCCACGACGATCTGCGACACGCCATATTCTTTGACGATAGCCTCAAGCCGTTCGATGTCTTCCCCAGGCTTGCGGCGATGGATGACTTCCAGCCCTTGAGCTGTCCAGCCAAGCTCATCGCTCATCGCGACACCAATCGTTTTGTCCCCATAGTCCAAGCCTATCCATCTCATGCCGGTTCTCAATTCCTTCTATTTGTGTTGACCCAGATAAGCTCGAACCAATTCTTCAATCAGTTCGTCCCGTTCCCGTTTGCGAATGAGGCTCCGGGCATTATTATGCCGCGGAATGTAAGCAGGATCTCCGGAAAGCAAGTACCCGACAATCTGGTTGATCGGATTATACCCTTTTTCCTGAAGAGCATCGTATACCGCCAGCAATACATCTTTGGGCGATGTCTCAATTTCTTCTGCCTTCACGTTGAACTTCATCGTTTTATCCATGGAACTCATCAGGAGCACCCCACTTTCCTTGTGTTACCTTGTGTCAAATATTGAAAATGTTCCGTGTATACTGGTTATATTCTCTATGGGTTTAAAAATTCCTGTCCCATCAAAAAATAATTATGAAAATTGAGAGAGCAGCCCTTCGACACCGGACAATGCAGCCGCTAATTTGGAAGCATCTTTCCCGCCTGCTTGCGCCATATCCGGACGACCACCGCCGCTTCCGCCAACAGCCAACGCCACTTCTTTAATGATTTTCCCGGCGTGAAAACCTTTGGCTACCAAATCAGGCGTTACCGCAGCCACCAAATTCACCTTATCGTCAGCAACTGCGCCTAGTACGATAACCGCGGAACCCAGCTTTACCTTCATCTCATCAACAATGTTGCGAAGAGAATCCATATCTGCTGCATTCACTTGTGCGGCTAACACCGATACGCCTGCTGCCTGCTTCACTTGATCTGTCAATGAGCCCGCTTCAATGCGTCCCAGTTTGCCGCGAAGCGACTCATTTTCACGCGAGAGTTCCTTCACTTGCTGAAGCGCAGCTTCCACACGTTTCGGAACATCTTGCACGTTCGATTTCAGCAGGTTAGCCGATTCTTTCAACAATTGCAATTGCTGGTCTAAGTACTCATACGCACTGCGGCCGGAAACAGCCTCAATCCGGCGTACACCGGACCCAATGCCGGATTCGCTGACGATTTTGAACAATCCGATTTGTCCTGTATTTTGAACGTGACAGCCTCCGCACAGCTCCAAGCTGTAATCGCCTACGCGAACAACGCGTACGATATCACCGTACTTCTCGCCGAATAAAGCCATAGCGCCCATTGCCTTCGCGTCAGCAATAGCTTTCAATGAAATATCAACGTCGATGTTGTTCCAAATTTGGCGGTTTACACGCTGCTCGACATCCTGCAATTCTTCACTGCTGATGCTGCCGAAGTGAGAAAAGTCAAAGCGCAAACGGTCAGGTTCAACGAGGGAACCAGCCTGATTGACATGTGTGCCTAATACTTCCTTCAATGCTTTATGCAGCAAGTGAGTAGCCGTATGGTTTTTGATAATATCACCGCGCTCAGCAGCCGCTACGATAGCCTCAACCGAATCACCTTTGCGCAGAACGCCGGATTCGACTATGACTTTATGAATGTGTTGGCCATGCGGTGCCTTCACAACATCTTCAACCTTCAAAACCACTTGATTATTGCGAATTGTACCATAGTCGCTTACCTGACCACCACTTTCGGCATAAAACGGTGTGCGATCTAGAATAACTTGGCAAGTCTCGCCTACGCCGACAATGTCGACGAGTTCATTTTCATGCACAATTGCCGCAATATTAGCAGTAACTACCAATTCATTATATCCAACAAATTCGCTTTTAATCGTCAACTCAGACAGCGGTCCGCCCTGTACTTTCATGCCGCCTTCTTTATGACTGGCCGCTCTAGCACGATCACGCTGCTCCTGCATGGAAGCATCAAATCCAGCCCGATCAACCGTCAACCCTTTCTCCGCAGCAAAATCCTCCGTTAAGTCAAAAGGGAAGCCATACGTATCGTACAATTTAAAAGCATCAGGTCCGCTGATTTGATTCGTGCCGGCTTGTTGCGTTTTCTCTACCATTTCAGCAAGAATAATCAATCCATCACTTAACGTTTCATGGAAACGTTCCTCTTCCGTCCGGATAACCTTCTCGATAAACTCACGCTTGTCTACAACTTCTGTATAGTAAACACCCATGATTTCACCGACTGTAGGTACCAGCTTATGCAGGAACGGCTTATCCAAGCCCAATACTTTCCCATAACGAACAGCGCGGCGCAATAAACGGCGGATCACATAACCGCGTCCTTCATTAGAAGGAAGTACGCCATCCCCAACGGAGAAAGCTACCGTACGTATATGGTCGGCAATAACTTTAAGTGCTACATCGTGCTCCTCATTGACGTGATACTGCACACCTGTAAGCTCACAGGTTTGATCAATAATCGGTTTGAACAGATCGGTGTCGAAGTTGGAGTCAACATCTTGAAGAATCGAAGCAAAACGCTCCAAACCTGCACCTGTATCAATATTTTTGTTCGGAAGCGGTGTATAGCTGCCATCTTTATTATGGTTAAATTGGGTGAATACAAGATTCCACACTTCCAGGAAACGCTCATTTTCCCCGCCAGGCCAGCATTCCGGATCGGACAAATCCCCGTATTTATCACCACGGTCATAGAAGATCTCCGTACAAGGACCACAAGGACCTTCACCGATGTCCCAGAAATTATCTTCTTTCAGCTTATAGATGCGCTCTTCCGGTATGCCGATTTCTTTGTTCCAAATGTGGAAGGCTTCTTCATCATCTTCATGGACCGTAACCGAGATCCGCGTTGGATCGAAACCGATCCATTGTGGATCCGTCAGAAATTCCCATGCCCATGGAATAACTTCTTTCTTAAAATAGTCACCGATCGAGAAATTCCCCAGCATCTCGAAAAACGTATGATGGCGGCGTGTTTTGCCTACATTCTCAATATCATTGGTACGAATACATTTCTGAGCGTTCGTAATTCGCGGATTTTCCGGAATTTCCCGCCCATCGAGATACGGCTTTAACGGCGCGATCCCCGCATTAATCCATAAGAGGGATGGGTCATTATGCGGAACGAGCGATGAGCTAGGCTCTACCTTATGCCCTTTACTTGCAAAAAATTGCAACCACTTGGAACGAATTTCACTTGCCTTCATCTGTCTCAAGCCTCCATATATATGCATTGTCATCAAAAACAAACAAAAAACGCCCCTGTAACATACAGGGACGAATCATCGCGGTACCACCCTGGTTATTGGTTCCGGCTTATCTTGCAAGTGGCAAGAGAAAACAAACCCAATCTCCTTGTGCGGATCTGTAACGGGTCCAACCGGTGGAGTTC
The DNA here is from genome assembly GCF_013204855.1 of Paenibacillus alba. Taxonomy (GTDB): domain Bacteria; phylum Bacillota; class Bacilli; order Paenibacillales; family NBRC-103111; genus Paenibacillus_E; species Paenibacillus_E alba. The sequence goes on from NZ_JABMKZ010000007.1 coordinate 334,625, forward strand.
TTCCACACTCCGAAACGAGCTTTGGGCCATCCTAACATCGAAAGGTTCTTTCAGCCGTTGACAGCAACAATCGCTGCTCCCCGGAACCTTCTCTCTGACAATGGACTATGGCTTACTAAAGTTTCATCAACGATTTCATGTTAGATATAGATAAGGCAAATTATAACTATATGGCGCAATGCTGTCAATATTCAGGTCAATAAATGAAACCTTTGCTCATAGGGAAACGTATATAAGATACATTCGTTCTCTTGCTTTTACCAAAACTAGGAGGTGTTGTAATTGGATTTTTCTACGCTTACGCTGCTTGGTTTAATCTCACCCATTTTTATCATTGTCATCTACATCATGGTCAAAACACTCATAAAGAAAGAAATCCCCGATAGCCGGTACAATCCCTTCGATTACATAACAGGCCAATCCCGCATCGAATTCCAAGAACAAAAGGAGGAAAAGGAAGAAGCGGACGACCAAGGAGACGATAAAGATAAACATTTAAAAAATCAGAAAATACGCAGTTGACAATCGTTCTCAATGGAAGTATACTAAGTGTATTGATAATGATTTTCATTATCGAGTAGGAAATACAAGAATTACGTATACTTATTCCGTAGTCCATTCGTTGGTTTACGCATGGCCACACCCTTTCATATCCTCAACCCTCGCATAGAACCCCTATGTACCATGATCCCGCAAGTCATGGTACACAGGGGTTCTGTGCGTCTGTTTATCTTCTTACGTTACCGGCTTGTGAACATAGTGCAAGAAAACATGCTGAAGGATAACCTTCATAACCGCGAAAAACGGCACAGCCAAGATCAGCCCTACAATTCCCGCTACCTCCCCGCCTACCAGCAGCGCAAAGATGATAAACAAAGGATGCATATGCAGCGTTCTTCCCACCACCTGCGGTGAGATCACATTTCCTTCCAGAATTTGAATCAATAAATTCACCACCGCAACGAGCAGCACCATTTTCAAAGAAATCGTTGATGCCATGATCAGTGCGGGCGCCGCGCCGAAAAAAGGCCCTAGGTAAGGAATGATATTGAAAATAGCTACCACACTGGCTAGCAATAAAGCATACTCCATACCAATCAGCCAATACCCCAAGTAAGCAAGAACCCCAATTATTAAGCATACCAATAATTGTCCGCGAATATAGTTGCCTAGCGCGGTATCAATATCAATGAGCAATTTGACCGTCTTCTTCCGATGTTCTCGCGGCACGATCGCCAGCGCTGTTTTCTCGATAATTTGAAAATCCTTCATGATATAGAAAGCTACAAAAGGGACAATGAACGCGATAAACAGCATATTAATCGTATTGCCGATTTGATTCATGTAATTCGAGATGGCGGTGGAAATACTGTTTTCCAGTTTTGTGAGCGAATGATTGAAGCCGGAGCGTACACTGTCAGGCAGCAGCTGATTTTGATTAAACCCGTCGACCAGCGACTGCGCTCGCATTGCCATCTGCGGCATGTGCTCGTTCAGTTCAGCAATTTGCGTTATAAAAATCGGTGTCATATTCATGATGATGACCGTAAGGGATGAAAGAAATACACTATAGATAAGTAAAACAGCAATCGTTCGTGGTACTTTGCGTTTATTCAGAGCATTTACAATCGGATTCAAAATGTACGAAATGATCACGGCGATGAAAAACGGCGTCACAATTGCTTTGAGAAACGTGATGACATGAAATAAAATCGGCTTAATTTGCAGAAGCATATACAAAGTCATCAAGGCAAGCAGCGCATACACCAATCCTACAAACCATCTATTTTTCCAAAATCGTTCCATGTTGACCTCACCTCGGCAATTCCAAATAAGTTGCGCTCATACAGTATATGTACAACTTGTCCAAATTAACCCTTGGCTGTACAGTTGGACAACAAAAAAACGCCATTCTTAAGCACCTGCGTGCTCAAAAAGTGACGTTTCGTTATGATCATGATTATTAATTCGCGTGTTCTTGGATTAGAGGCATTTCTTCCTCAAAAAATAAATCATCCAGAGAACTCAGTGTACCGTCTTCCTCAACCTGATACACGGACATTTTCTCTCCGTTAACGCTGAGTTCTATAAAACAACCCCAGCAGTAAAATTGATGGGAACCGATCTTTCCAATGTCTTTGGAATTACAGTTTGGACAACGCATCTCGCTCACCCTATTCTTCTTTGGATACGAAGAGTTCTTCCATTTCCTGAGCGCAATGTACAGGCACTATGATGGCGTCTTCCCCTTTGGTTGCCGATTCCGGCACGGGAAGCCATCTACGCCCTTCCTTTAAATCAGAAATAAACCCTTCGGACAATTCATAACCTACTATTTGTTTACCCCAATCTTGGTTTAAATAAACATCCTCTACCACGCCTAATTTGTGTCCTCCCACTGTGATGATGGGAAGTCCTTTAATCTTGCGGCTTCCATCCAGTAAAGCATGGCATTCTTCCACATGCTCAAACTCGCGAATGACCATTTCGTTCGGTATGGTAATGGCATCTTCTCCTGCAGCGACGATTCCCTCCCACGGTATGTAACGTAGGGCAGAGAACCATACCTTCACTTCAAGAACGATACCTCGTATGTTCCACTCAGGGCCTATCAGCAAATCTTTGACCTGACCAATTTGTTTACCGGAATCTACCGTGATAACGGGAAGTCCGATCAAATCGTGCGCTTTGCGCAAGCTCAATTCCTCCTAGAACCGCCCGGTACTAATTATTACGCAGCCGATGAACAATGGTTGCAATTTTCTGGGCAGCTGTTTCGATTTGCTCTTTAGAATTCCCCATTCCAAAGCTAAATCGAACAGCAGAAGCGGTAACATTTTCTGGGAGTTTCATGGCTTGCAATACATGGGACACTTCAAGGGAGCCTGAGGTACAGGCAGAACCGCTTGCCGCAGCCACGTTTTCTAAATCCAAATTCATAAGGAGTGTTTCGGTTGAAATACCTGGAAAGCTGATGTTCAAAATATGCGGGACTGACTGTTCCTTGTGGCCATTAATCGTAAAGCGTTCACTGCCTAATTGCTGCTCCAATATACGAATCATCATCTGACGAAGCTCCGAAGCCTTCTCCTGGAGAATCTCCACTTGCGGCAGCAGCACTTCAACCGCTTTGGCGAAACCAGCGATTGCAGCTACATTCTCAGTCCCCGCGCGGCGCTTTCTTTCTTGGGAACCGCCATACACGTGAGGCATCAGCTTCGTATTCTTGGAGACGTACAAGGCGCCTGCCCCTTTGGGGCCATACAATTTATGAGCCGATAAGCTCACCAAATCAACTGGAAGCCCATGAAGGTTCAGCGGCAATTTACCCAGAGCTTGCACAGCGTCCACATGGAAAGGAATCTGCTTCGCACGAGCCAACTCACCTATTTGCTCAATTGGCTGAATCGTGCCTACTTCATTATTCACATACATGATCGAAATCAGCGCCGTATCTGGACGAATAGCTGAGGCGACATCCTCTATTTGAATAAGACCAGTCGGACCTACTGGCAGATAGGTCACCTCATATCCGAGGCTCTCCAAACGCTCACAAGGATGCAAAACAGCATGATGCTCGATTTGAGAAGTAATGATGTGCTTCTTGTCGTCTTTGCTCGCATGAAGAATCCCAAAGATCGCCATATTGTTGCTTTCCGTGCCACCGCTTGTAAAGATGAGCTCGGCAGGGAGACAGCCTAAAGACTTCGCCATCGCATCACGAAACCGATTCAGTGCTGTCCTTGTTGCTCTACCGAAGCTGTGTGTACTCGAAGGATTGCCAAAAAAGGCTGTATAGAAAGGAAGCATCGCTTCCAATACGTCGGGATGCACTGGCGTAGTCGCCGCGTGGTCAAGATAAATAGGATTCATTAGACACCTTTAAATGTAAAACATGTAGTTATCACTTGTGCCTTGGTCTTCATATGAAATCAAGTTCGCAAGTGTCGTTGAATCCAAGACATCCGCAATACTATCGCGAATACGGATCCACAAGTCACGCTTAGCCGGGTCATCTTCTTCCGTAAAATCGACAGGACTGATCGGTCCTTCGAGCACGCGGATAACCTCGCCAGCTGTCACTTGATCCGCAGCTTTGGATAAAATATAGCCGCCATAAGCGCCTCGAATACTTTTGACCAAACCGGCATTGCGCAAAGGAGCTACAAGTTGTTCCAAATAATGTTCGGACAATTGATGCTTTTCAGCAATACTTTTGAGTGAAGTTGGTCCTTCACCCACACGGTTGGCCAGCTCCATCATGATTGTCAAACCATATCGGCCTTTTGTAGAAATTTTCAAAATTACACCTCATTCAACATTTATACCAGCAGGGGATCTAATCGAAATCAATAAACTTCTTTTCGTCCACATTCAGAAACCAGGGTCGTCCCTATCTTGGTAAACAGCGTTTCCATTTTTCGCAAAAACATTCCTAAACATCCGTATATCGTATCTATGTTATCATAGATTCCTTGATTTGTGTGGGAAATTCCATGGCATTCTCATGAAATATTTTAATTTTAGTAGGTAGAGATGTATAATAGTGAGAGCTTTAAATCAAGCTTTTTAAATTAGACTTGCAAGATGGAAAAGAGGTTCAATGATATGGATAAAAAAACACGTGTCATTCTAGGCATGTCCGGGGGTGTCGATTCCTCAGTAGCCGCACTATTGCTGAAAGAGCAGGGTTATGAGGTTATCGGTATTTTCATGAAAAACTGGGACGATACCGACGAATTTGGGCACTGCACAGCAGAAGAAGATGCAGAGGATGTCAGACGAGTATGCGATCAGCTCGACATCCCTTTCTATACAGTAAATTTCGAAAAACAATATTACGACAAGGTGTTCGCTTATTTCTTGGACGAGTACACCAAAGGACGCACACCAAATCCCGATGTCATGTGCAACCGAGAAATCAAATTCGGCGAATTGCTCCAAAAAGTCATCGACTTGGGGGGCGATTACATTGCCACAGGTCATTATGCGCAGGTGAAGGAGCAAGATGGCGAATATGTGCTGCTCCGAGGCAATGATTCGAATAAAGATCAAACCTACTTCCTTAATGCCCTTAATCAGAACCAGCTGTCCAAAGCGATGTTCCCCATCGGGCACTTGCCAAAGCCTAAGGTTCGCGAGATCGCTGAAGCAGCAGGTCTGGCAACAGCGAAGAAGAAAGACAGTACTGGCATTTGCTTCATTGGCGAGCGCGATTTCAAACAATTCCTAAGCGGGTACTTGCCGGCTAAACCGGGAAATATGGTCGATATTCGCAACGGTGAAGTGAAAGGCCGCCACGATGGCCTGATGTACTACACACTTGGCCAAAGACAAGGTTTAGGCATTGGCGGTTCGGGTTCAGGCGAGCCTTGGTTCGTTGTCGATAAAAATTTGGAAACGAATGAGCTGCTTGTCGTTCAAGGCGAACAGTTTCCAGGTCTCTATTCCAAGGGATTAACGGCAACCGATGTTAATTGGATTTCGCGCAGCAAGCCGGAAGGACCATTTGCTTGTACGGCAAAGTTCCGTTACCGTCAGCCGGATCAAGGCGTGGTGCTCACTTTTGCAGAAAATGGCGTCTGTGAAGTTGTCTTTGATCAGCCTCAAAAAGCTGTAACGCCAGGGCAATCGGTCGTATTTTATGACGGAGATGTTTGTTTAGGCGGCGGCGTCATTGATATCGTGCATAAGTAAGCCGAATACATTGAATTGAATACGGGGAAGGATGAACCTATTTGAAAATTTCCACTTACGAAGAAGCGAAACATCTCGTGAAAGAGATTGGCATTCTCCCCCTCTCGTCCTTCATCCCTGATCATCCTTCTCTTGATTCAGTGACCAAATTCAAAGATTGGCACACAGGCTTAGAGACGGATCCATGGCTATGGCGGGACCGTTTTCCCGGGGATGGCCTCGCAGCCTATGGACGTTTTTTTGCCAAAAAGCCGTTATTGATTTCTGCTGAGCTTTTCCCTTTGGTGAAAAATCTGCTCACAGATCCTTATTCTGTCGAAGAACGTTATGAGGACGGTCTACTGCCTAAAGCATCTGTCGAAATTTATCAAACAATTGCCGATCAGGAAGGTATTGATGTCAAGACACTGCGAGCCAAAACGGGCATGAAAGCCAAAGAGTCCAAAAGTGCATTCGACCGGGCGCTGATCGAGCTGCAAAGCACAACGGATATTGTTATTGCCGGGATCAGTGAACGGCTGAATGCCGATGGAAATAAAAGCGGTTGGAACAGCACTTGCTATATGACGGCCTCGCATTGGATGGAGCTGTATGGCCATGCACCAAATTTATTGCCAACCCCGGAAGCCAAAAAGCAGCTGAGGGCTTGGATTGATGAGAAATACAGTGCTGCTGCTGGCGTTTACTTGACGAAGATTTTCAAGCTTTAGGAGATTCGAAGTGCCCTAAATTACCTGCTTTCTGCAAGTATGTACCTTGAACTCGGCGCAAACGATAAGAGGGAAAGGTGTGAGCGAATGCATAAATTTTCAGCCGTCCTTCTCGTCTTTGGGCTTAGTTGGGGGAGCAATGTGCAGGCATGCGCAGTTGAAGGCAGCGACATCTTTGCTGCTTCAGCGGCCCCCTATCAAGAACGCGATCCCGAATATGCCAAATGGAGCCGCCTTGCGTTTCATGAAGCAGGCAAGGTATACACTTTACTAGATTATAAATATTTAGGCCGATCTATCGTTGCCCCCGGTGTTGCTCAGCAGCAGTTCCGTTTTTGGGTTAAACAACAAGGCGTCGAGTTTCCGCTGATTGTCTCTATCCGCTATAATCCGATATCCGAACAGCTATATACAATTGAAATGGCACAAGAAAAAAGAGGGAACTTACAGATCTTATGACTCTGTAAGCTTCCCTCTTCTTTTCTGTTGATTGACCTTCATCTTCTCTTCTGTCCCTTGCTCACTAGCTTGAAAGATGACTTCATGCTGAATCTCATCCGGCAAATATTGCTGCCTTACAAAGTGTCCTGGGTAGTTATGCGGATACATATAGCCCTTGTGTCCCAACTGGTCTGCCCCTTTGTAATGGGTATCTCTTAAATGCAGAGGGACATTGGCCGATTTCACATGGTCCATCAATTGCTCTGCACGCATGATCGCCAGCGGTATGGAGTTCGACTTCGGACTTTCAACAGCGAATAAAATTGCCTGGGAAATGATGTACTTCGATTCCGGCCAGCCAATCTTGTGATAGGCATCCATCGCCGTCACAGACTGCACCATGGCTTGCGGATTCGCGAGGCCTATGTCTTCACTGCTGGCGACGATTAGCCGCCTCAGGAACGTCATAGGGTCCATGCCGAGCTTCTCAACGGCATAGAGGAACCAGAACAGCGCGGCGTCACTGGAGCCGCGTATGCTCTTGTGAAAGGCGGACAAGACGTCATACTGCGTCGACTCGTCCGCTTTCACGATCGGGCGGCGGATGGATTCCTCCGCCACCTCAAGCGTGATCCGAACCGTACCATCCGGTTCGGGCGAAGTCGTCAGCGCGGCAAGCTCCAGCGCGTTGAGAGAACGGCGGATGTCACCAACGGCCATCCGCGCAATATGCTCCAGCGCCTCCTCACTTGCGTGGAGGCGCATGAAGCCGAGCCCCTTCACGGGATCGGCGATCGCTCTGCGCATGGCGATGAGCGCATGCTCCGCCGTGAGCGGCTCGAGCTGAAACAGCGTCGAGCGCGACAGCAGAGCCCCGTTCACATGGTGAAACGGGTTCTCTGTTGTCGCCCCGATGAAGATGAGGATGCCCTGCTCTACCGCAGGCAGCAGCGCATCCTGCCGCGAGGTGTTGAAGCGATGCACCTCGTCAAGGAAGAGAATCGTCTTGCGTCCGTACATCGCTTTATTGGTTTTGGCCAGCTCGATAATCTCTCGCACATCTTTGACCGAAGCATCTACGGCGTTCAGCTTCATGAACTCCCCTTGTGTCCGGTTGGCAATAATGTTCGCCAGCGTTGTTTTGCCGGTGCCTGGCGGGCCATACAGCAGAATGGAGGAAACTTGATCCGCTTCAATAGCTCGTCTCAGCAGCTTTCCTTTGCCGACGATCTGCTCTTGGCCAATATATTCATCAAGTGTCGTCGGCCGCATGCGGTCAGCGAGAAGCTTGCCTGTTGGTTCTTGGGATGATGCATATGTAAACAAGTCCATGGGTTCAATTTCCTTTGCTAAGGTTTACTATTTATCAGAAGACGTATGGTCTATTATAACCCGACGGGGAAAACGTGTCATGTTTTATCCATGGGGAGCTGACTGAAAAACCTGCGAGAGTGCAGGAATTTCCGGGCATATTGTATTTTGAAAAGTGAAAATTCCTGCAATTCTGCAGGAATTTTCGGGCTTTTCGAGCTAAAAAGGTAGCGTCAAGAAGTTTGTGTAATAGGTCTTGTAGGGTTATTCATCGGGACGATGAATAGGTTTATTGTCTGAACGAATTCAGGGGGATCCCCCTGAATTTTTTGGATTTAAATCCCATT
>NZ_JABMKZ010000071.1 GCF_013204855.1 Paenibacillus alba
TGACTTGCTAGCGAGATTTTACAATCTCTTTTTTGAACGATTGCTCGTTCGTGCTTACTCACTCGTTGTTCAGTTTTCAAAGATCAATTTCTTTCGTTCACTGCCGTGTTACCGAAGCAGCAAGAAGTAATATACCACAGCTCGTTCATCAATTGCAAGCACTTTTTTTCTCGTCAATTTCTGTCGGTGTCTGTCGGTGTCTGTCCGTGTTTGCTGCTTCAAAAGCAACGAGGACTAATGTAACATGCTCAGCAACCAATTACAACCCCTCTTGGAAATGTTCCACTATTGCCATTGTTTCGAATGTTCCTACAGTGTCGCTAAAATTTCCCGTTAGAGCTTAACAAGTATTTTACCATCTTAAAATTAACTAACTTAACACCCTTGCGTTCAACAACCTGCGACTGAATTACTCGATAACCTTGACGTTCAAAAAATGGCTTAGCAGTTATACTAGCCTCTGTATCAATTTCAATAAGACCTAGTCCTCTTGCTTCAACTTCAAGTATGTTCACCAATGCAGCAGCAATTCCTTGCCCTTGAAAATCCTTGTGAATGTAAAGTCTATCTAAGTGACCACATTGTGTTATATCAGAAAAACCGACTATTTTATCTTTGATCTCCGCAACATACGTAACATTATGGCTCAAAGAGTCTTTCCAAGTATCCAGTTTGAGCATCTCTTCGTCTTTGGGAGCCCAAGCATCCAGTTGCTCTTGTGAGTAGTCCCGTTTGTTTACCGAATGTACTGTTTCATAGAATAAGGAGACAATTTGATTAATATCCGTATCCGTGAACTTTCTTATATCCATTTTGGCCTCCATTTTTTTAACATGTCCCGCAACTCTCCTGATCGTATCTTCAATGAAAAAGAAGAGCTGCTATTTAGCAAGCTCCTCCACTGTAGTTTCCCGTTACTTGTTTTTAAGGTTCATTTCCATACTAATCTATCAAATCAGCCCTCGCAAACATGACATTTCATCATATCTTATAGTATCACAGCGGAAAGGAATGATGGAAATGGCCTTATTACTAAATCACTTCTATGGAATTGTTTACCGCAATGCAAATGGAACCACAACCGTTTTTAACGGTCGTGTTGTTTCTCGGGGACTCACTTTCGTAGTCATCAGATTTATGAATGCCAGAGGAATTGTTGTTCTAAGAAGACTTATCCTTCGTCAAATTATTAGATTTGTCGCCATTTAATTGACGAACGTAAACAAGGGAGACCTGTATGGGATCTCCCCTACATAAGCTATTTCTCGATAGTTTCAAAGAAAATCAAAAAAAGGAGCAGCTTCAAAAAAGCCCCCCCCTTTTTTAGGAAGTGGGCCTCAGCCTAGACTCCCCTATCTTTTATTCTAAATTCATTAGCTTTTTGACACGTGCTTCCAGCTCAACCAGCGAAAAAGGCTTCGTCATATAATCGTCTGCACCCATATGCAGGCCCTTGACGACATCATCTTCTTTCTTTTTGCCAGAAAGCATCAGCACCTTCATGTCGCCCTTCGATAACCGCGAATCCTTCTTCATCTGCTCCAACAAGCTAAAGCCATCCAGCTTCGGCATCATCCCATCCAGAATACATGCATCGAATTTCTTGCTTAGCAATAAATCCAGCGCTTTTTCACCGTCGGCAGCGTGTGTAATCGTAATGGCTAAGTGCTCCAAGTGAGAGGTCAGAATGGCTCGTAGTATTGGATCATCGTCTACGATCAACAGGTTTTTCTTCTGAACTAACTGAGCTGTGGCCGCTTTATTGGAATGTGCCGCATTTTCCTCTTGAACAGCCCCCATAATACGATTTCGGCCTTGCTGCTTCGCTTGATACATGGCTTCATCGGCTTTGGATACCCACTCGGCTACTGTCATCCCTTGCTGCCACTCGGCTACGCCGCCTGAGAAGGTAATGGAGAAGGTCCGCCCTTCATATTGGGCCACCGGATTCGCGCGCACTTTGTTCAGAATCTCCTGAACGGTTGTCACCGCTTGTTCCATAGCCGTATTGGGCAGAGCAATGACGAATTCCTCTCCGCCAAAACGGGCAAGCAAATCGGTGGACCGCAAGTTGGTTTGCAATAAATGCGCCAAGCCTTGCAGGACGATATCTCCCACATGATGCCCATAGGTATCGTTAATTTTTTTGAAGAAATCAATATCAATAAAAACCAACGAAATCGGTGCCGGATACCGTTCGATCCGCTGCAGTTCCATCCCAATCTGAAGGTCAAAATAACGTCGATTAAACACACCGGTAAGCGGATCTCGGAAAGCCAGCTGCTCGAAATTTTTGGTTCTCTTCAGCAGTCCGTAAATTCTTGCCGCCAGTTCTTCATACTGAAATGGTTTGGTAACATAATCATCTGCACCTAAATGGAAGCACCGAACCTTATCATTTAGATCATTCCGCCCGGATAATACAATGAGGGGCAGCCATTTCAACGTCGGGTCTTCCTTAAGAAACTCAAAGAGCTCATAGCCAGATTGAGGGTGCATCATCAGATCTAGAATAACCAAATCATACGTATGCTGGCGCAATAATTTGGTAGCTGATTCCACATCAGCCGCTTCATCAACAACACAATCGTCAAGCTGCAAACGACGCGTCAAATAGGAACGCAGCACCCCATCATCATCCACCAGCAATAGCCGGCTTTTGAGCGAGCCCAGCATCGAGCCTCCGCCCGGGTCCTGCTGCTCATCCATCTGGATTTCCGTTAAGCCGATATCATATTCCATGTTCATTTCCCGAAGGATTTGCACGCTGCGTGCTGTGCTTTCTTCGACTGGTGATATAGGCACAAGTATTTCATCTATTTTGCTATCCAAGGACTGTGTCCATTCCCAAATGCGTACGAGATCCTCAGCCAACTTACCGATGCGCACATAGCCAAAAATAGGTGAACTGCCTTTAAGTGTATGGATAATGCGATAAAATTGGTTCAGCTCATCAACGGCAGGTGCAGATTGAATGGTATCAAGCAAGGAATTGAGCTGCTTTAACTGCTTTTCAAATTCACGGATAAACAGTTTTCTTCCTTGTCTAAGAATTCTTGCATCCCGGTCCGATTCGGACTTTGTATCCTTCGTTGGCTCTAGATTCGTATGACTCATGATTGGACATTCACCCTTTTACATAAATAAATTGCTCTCTATATGGTTCGTACTAAGATTGCAGTAATTGTCCAACCGTATCTAGCAGCTGGAGTGGGCTGAAAGGTTTAACAATATACGTCGTAACGCCGGCCGCTTTGGCCTTTTCCTTATCTTTATCCAAAGCTTTGGCTGTCAAAAGAATAACTGGTAAATCGCGGTTCGCATTATCGCTTTGCCGCAACCATTCACAAACCTCTACGCCCGTGCGTTCCGGCATCATATAATCCAAAATAATTAAATGAAAAGTTTCCTGCTCCAACTGCTCAATCGCTTGTTGACCATCCTCAACCTCTGTGATTTCATAGCCTTCATCGGATAATGTTTCTGTGAGCAGAAACCGGAGAGCTAATTCATCATCGGCAAGCAAAATTTTGTAGGCAGACATATCGTTTCTCCTCAACCAATAGAATTACCGCTAATTATAGCATTTTGTGTCGAAGCAAGAAACCTGGAAGTCAAGAAATTGTATATCTGATATCCATGCATTAGAATAGGAATATACGACATTAAACAACATATTGGAGGTAAGATGATGGCGATACAGGCAGGCATTACACCACTGATTTTGAAAATGAATGCAAGAGGGAATCCATTCCACGTTCACGCGACGCTTTTGTGGGACGAAAACGATGTGATCCTAGTAGATACAGGTTTACCAGGTCAGTTAGAGGTTGTTCGCAATGCCCTTGAAGAAGCATCTTTTCCGTTCGAAAAGTTGACGAAAATCATGATTACCCATCACGATATGGATCATATCGGAGGCTTACCCGACTTGCTTGCCGCTTCCGAAGGGCGCATTGAAGTGCTCGCTCATGAATTATCAAAACCCTACATACAAGGGGAAATTCCTACGCTTAAAGGCAAAGTTCTTGCGCCGCCTTCCAAAGTGGATGTTGCACTTCAAGACGGTGACATCCTTCCTTATTGTGGAGGCCTTCAAGTCATCTTCACACCAGGCCATACACCGGATCATATCTGTCTCTATCATCAACCAAGCCGAACCTTGATCAGCGGGGATGCGTTGACTGCTCAAGACGGCGTACTCATGCCTCCTAATCCGGATTTCACTCCTGATAGGGATACAGCTCTAAAGTCGGTTGCCAAACTGCTCGATTGGGATATTGCTACTGTGATTACCTATCATGGCGGGGTTTGTACGGAGCGGATTAAAGAACGCCTTGCCGAGATCGCTGAAGGTAAGAATTGAGAAACTGAAGACTGAGTAGGGCAGCGCTATCTCCGCGATTATTCCGCGTCGCGGTCAAGTTCCATGCTGTAAGCTCGTTTTTCGGCCTTACAGCAGCGTTCTCCCTTCGGCGGCGTACCTTAAGGCTGAAAAACAGCCCTATCTCCGCGATTATCCCGCGTCGCGGTCAAGTTCCCTGCTGTAAGCTCGTTTTTCGGCCTTACAGCAGCGTTCTCCCTTCGGCGGCGTACCTTAACGCCGAAAAACAGCCCTATCTTGTTTGCAAAGGCATCCCTATACAAAAAGAAAGAGCCGAATATCGCTATCGGCTCTTTCTTTTACCTTGCTTTCCAAGATCCACTCGTTATTTCCGTTAGCCCGCTGACATCTGTCCACATATATACCCAACCCTCGTGCAAGCCGTTCCTATCACGAATCCACACGCGCTCGTACTCATTGGTTTGTCCGGGCCCATAGTAGTCTTCCAAGATGTCCATCGCTCTAAGCCCCTCTTCCGTGACCTCCAGCCATTCCCCGATAACAGTACGCTCATCATCAGGCTCAGCCGGAAGGGCAAGTGCAGGGTAGTCACCTACCTGATACAAACTGCCGCGAACCGCTCCAGACTTGACCGATAGCAAGTAAGGTTCCACAACATAGTGGTTGCTTTCTCCAACTAGCAGGGTACCATAGACAAAAACTGAAATCATGACAGCTCTCTCCCAGCGCTATCGCGGCACGCCGCCAAGAATAATATCCAAATGCCGAGAAGTATCATATACCGTTTGCAGCGGACCTTCCGCGTATATCTCAACCTCAGCTGTCAGCGTATCCGTATAACCGATTTCCTGCAGCGCAGTACGTACCGCTGTCCAATTAACATCCCCAGAAAGCAGCGGCACAAAGCCATGGCCGGTACCTACGCTGGGACGATAATCTTTCACATGTACTTTTATGATACGTGAGCCCAAAATTTTGATCCACTGCTCAGGATAACCGTTATGCAAAATATTGCCCACATCAAAATAGACCCCAACATAAGGCGACTGCACAGCATCCACATAGGCGCGCATTTCAAGCGGAGACAGCAGAAATTTGTTCCACACATTCTCTATACCGATGCGTACGCGGCGTTTCTCCGCCTCTTTCGCCAGCAATGTAAGCTCTGCGTGGCTGCGATCGTAGCAAACATCATACGAAGTTTGTTCATTAACCGCTCCAGGCACAACAAGCACGGTATCCATCCCTATATGCTCTGCTAACCCCAGTTGTTTCTCTACAACTCGGCGTCCCTGTTCACGCACAGACGCGTCTGCAGAGGAAAGCGGGGTTTGCCACAACAACGAAGTGGATAAGCTCCGCAGCTGAATGTCATATTCGTTGGCCAAACGACCGATTGCCTCGGCCTCCGCAGCCGTCGTTTCCATGGTCAAACCGACACCGCCCAGCGGGTTAACATTCAGCTCGACGGCATCATAACCTGCCTCACGGCTGATTGCGAATACCTGTTGAAGCGGCGTCCCTTCAGGAAAACACCATTGATTCACACCTTTTAACATAGGCCGACCTCCTAAATGTTTTCAATGAGTGCTATTCAGCTGCGAGGTAGATCGTTTTTTTCGCTACAGCTGACTCGTTAGCCGCCAAAGTAGCTTCCAGTGTAGCCGCTGCTTCGCTGAAATCACCAAGCACGAGGTCTTGTCGTCCACTTTTGACTGCCGCTACAAACGCCCGATTCTGTTCGAGATAAAAATCCATCTCCGACGTAAGCGTCACATCTTGATTGTCATCTATAATACGAAGCGTCAACCCGCTGATTGACACGTAGAAGTCACGTCCAAAAAACTCTACATCCCCTCGTCCCATATGGCGGGACAAGCTGGTGTTGCTGATCGTGCCCAGCGCGCCGCTGCGTAAGCCAAAAGAGACAATTCCTACATCATAGACAGTTGCCTCCGGATGCAGACGCTGGATATGCCGCTGCTCATAGTTGGCTTGCACGTAATCAAACTCTCCCGCCAAATAGCGAATTAAGTCCACTTGATGTGTGGATTGCTCGACAAGCTGACCACCGGAGAGATCCATCTTCCGCCACCAGCTAACCTCCGGCATGCCGCCGATTCGATACGCAAGCACCATATCAATTTGCTTATCAGCCAAATATTGTTTGGCCTTCTGCACAGTATCCAAATAACGCAAGCAATAGCCTGAGGAGTGAATGATGCCGGATTCGCGGATCATCTGTTCTTTACGACGGACAGCTTCCATCTCTAAGCCAATCGGCTTTTCCGACAACAGATGGATGCCCCGCGCTGCCGCCGCTTCTTCAATGCCTTCCCTGGCAAAAGGAGGCGTACAAATATAGAGCGCATCAATGACGCCTGCATCCAGAAGCCCCTCCACCGTTTCATAAGTCTCAGCGCCAAATGTTTCAGCAATTTCCTTTGCCCGATCCCCATTCATATCGCATACAGCCGTGATGACCGCATCCTCGATTTGCTGCAAAGTTTTCAAATGATATTCCGCTATGCCCCCAACGCCGATAAAACCAATCCTGACTTTGTCCATCTATTGTGTTCCTCCTATAACTTGTTTGCGTTCTCTTCCTTATCATAGCGAATAAGCAAGCGGTTGTATTTAGGGAAAACGAACCGCAATTTACACAAAACGCAACTCAAGCATATGCGGAGCCGTGCTGCATCCGTTGACTTTTCCGCCAAACCGTAGGCGGCAAGCCCTCTTGCTGCTTAAACCACTGGGAAAAGGAATGCAGCCTGGAGAAGCCCACCTGCTCGGCGATTTCACGGATGTCCTTCTCAGTCGAGCTGAGCAGCCACTTCGCTTCCTGCAAACGGCACTGCTGCTGATATTGCTTTGGGCTAACCCCATACATTTGCTCAAAAACGCGCCGAAAAGCGGGCTCCGTAAAGCCGGTCAGCTCAGCCAGATCAGAGATCTGAATCGATTCCTGCATATTTTCACGCATATAGTCAGCCGCCTTAGTCACGGTCATTCCTTGCAAATCCTGCTGGGAATGTTCAAGTAAAAAAAGCAGCAATACTTCCATCCAAGCTGCATAATTCGCTTGTTTTTCCTTGAGGAAAGAGGCCTTCATCCGGAGCCACTCCCGAAACAAGCGTTCAAATCGTTCTTTATCCAGTCGAGACAACGCAAGAAAGAAAGGAGCTCCTTTCGCGCCGCCTCCGAGCTTTTTGAGCAGTTCCGAAATAGGTGCGGATACGCCCTGCAGCAGAATAACGCCAAACCTCACACTAGTCACGGCTTCAAATCGGTGAGACAGATCCGGGGGAATGATGACGATATGACCTGTTTCCATCACACTTCGTTTGGACCACTCAAACATCCCCCTCCCTTCGAGCACGATGCTGATTTCGACCGCAGGGTGACGGTGGAATCCATCATCATAGAACTCGGCATCATGGGTACCGATAAAACTTCGGATTTCCAGTTCATCTTGCATATAAGCTTTCACCTTCTCCAAACGATAGTAACGTTGCGCAGCGTTTTCTTCCTTTTATAGTTCCCGTCGTTAGGAGCTTTTCCTTTAATTCGCTCACAATTCGCCGCCTCGTCGCCACGAAAAAAAAGCAGCACCTCTAGGGATGCTGCTTCTACGCTTGATTTACTGTGATTTCACGCGTTTTCACAATGATTTTGCGGATGCTGTCTTCCGATAAATGAAAGACCTTGATCAGCTCCATAACGGTGGAGCCTGTTTGGTACAACCGGAAAATCTCTTGGTTTCTGCGTTCAATAATAATACGTGTTCCGTTATTTTCTCCCCATCCGGCGCGTTTCTGCTCTTTCTTAGGGATATATACGATTTCACCTTGGATATATTCTTGTAATTGTTTTAATAGGTTAGGGGGAAGAACGTCCTTCCCGTTCTTGTAACTCATGGATGAAAACCTCCTCAAATTGTGCAAAGCTAAACTTTGACGGATTTGCAGAGAGCATCTTCATCGCCCCATAACCTCCTACCATTCTCAAAAAATGGAATAAAAAAAACACGATCATAATCGTGCCTGTCGGTTGTATATGCAATTATACAATTCAGGTGAACGGTTATTCCACGAATGATATTCAGTTAGGAGACGAGTACCTCTGCGGCGGCCGCAACATTCATCGCTACTGTCATTGTCATTGTGTTCATTAAAAAGCACTCCTTTCACCAGATAGTTTATTGTGTTCGTTTGTTGCCTTGTTCATGTGTTCATCAGTTGTTCACATTTCTCATTATATGTAAAAAGCATCTCGCTGTCTACTCGTTAATTAAATTTTATGCGGAGGCCTTCCGGCCCCCGGTTGGAACAGTGATCCCTGCTTACGCAGAGATCACCTCTGTTTGTGTTGTAATCAACTTGATCACTCCTTTCTGCAGGAATTAAGCCGGCCGGCTACCTTTCTATTTACTCATATTCCCAGCTTGTTCTCAAGTGAAAGAATCATTATATTGATTCTTTCCTGACAGCGGAAATTCTGAGTTAACCAAGCGCCATGACAGCAATCCCGCTGCTGTCCAGCAACGCGCGGATATCCCGCGCGAATTCCAACGCATGGGCGCCGTCGCCATGGAGGCAGATCGTGTCCGCGCGCAGACTCAGGTCCTCTCCCTCAGGGGAGAGAACCTTCCCTTCGCGGACGAGCCTGATGACCTGCGCCGCAGCGTCGGCGGCGCTTGCCAGCAGCGCCCCCGGCTGATCGCGGGGCGTCAGCGAGCCGTCGCGCTGGTAGCTGCGGTCCGCGAAGGCTTCGCTCGCGGTTCGCAGCCCCGCGGCGGCGCCCGCCCGCAGCAGCTCGCTGCCGGGCGGGCCGAACAGCGTCAGCTCCGCGCTGACGCTGAGAGTCGCTGCCGCAATGGCCGCGGCGAGATCATGGCGCTTCGCGGCCATGTGATAGAGCGCGCCATGCGGCTTGACGTGCTGCAGGCGTCCGCCTTCGGCGTGGACGAACGCCTGCAACGCCCCGAGCTGATACAACGTCAGCTCGTAAGCCTCGGCCGGCGTGATCGCCATCTCGCGCCGGCCGAAGCCCTGCAGATCGGGCAGGCCCGGATGGGCCCCGATCGCAACGCCTTTGCGCAAGCACAGCTGCACAGTGCTGCGCATAGTGGCCGGATCGCCTGCATGGAAACCGCAGGCGATGCTCGCGGAGCTGACGTAGTCAAGCAGCTCCGCATCACGGCCAAGGTGGTAAGCGCCGAAGGCCTCGCCCATATCGCAATTTAGATCAATACGCAAAAGTGTCCACTCTCCAATCTTTCCATTCCTTGCTCCCATTTATCACTAGCCTTGTTGACTTCTAACCCAAGCTTGTACCCCGACTTCCAGCAAACGCAGATTCATAGCCTGCCTAAGAAGCTGTTCTTGTGCTTCTTGATGGCTGACCACCCGGAAACGAAGCGTACCCCCAGGTTTCACCTGAGCCACCAACGGCAGATCGGCAGTAATGACATGCGCTATCCGTGGATAGCCGCCTGTTGTTTGGCAATCAGCCATCAACAGAATAGGTTGTCCACCAGGAGGGACTTGAATGGTTCCTGGGATAACAGCTTCAGAAATCATTCCCTGAGCTAAACCATCTACTGGATTAAGCTGGCTTCCCTCCAATCGATAGCCCATTCGATCCGATTGCGGTGAAACTCGGAAGCTTTGCGCTGCAAAGCGAGATTGGCTCTCTGCCGTAAAATGAGCCGCTTCATTTCCCCATACGACTCTGAGAATCGGGTTGTCCTCATAATGCGGCCTGATATATGTACTTACTTCACCTTGAAACCGTTTGAAGCCTTCAGACGTTGACAATCTTTGCGGTTCGCAAACAGCCAAGCTATCGCCTGCTTGAAGAGCTCTCCCTTTATAGCCTCCAAGACCTGCCCGCAAATAAGTGCTTTGAGAGCCCATAATTGGAAGTGCCTCAAAACCACCGCTCACAGCCAAATAAGCTCTGCACCCTTTGACCGCATAATGAACATTTAGCTTACTTCCCTTTGGGATCACAAAAGACCGCCACATCGGCACACGAATGCCATCAAGCTCCGCAGCTGTTTCCGCACCGCACAGAGCGGCTATCATATCCTCTTTAGCGAGCATCCTCGGACCGAGCAGCGTCATCTCTAACGCACAAGCCCCAGCCGAATTGCCAACTAGGATATTAGCTGAACGATGTGCAAAATGGTCCATAGGTCCTGACGAAATAACACCGTATTTCCGATAGCCATAACGTCCTTCATCCTGCAAGGCTGACAACAGTCCTGGCTGAATGATCTCAAAGCCCATCGTCTTGCTTCCTCTCCCTTAGCTGCTCGAACTGTTCCGAAGATATGGCGACAAATCTCACTCGATCCCCTGCTTCCAGTAAAGAGGGTGGATGCGCATCAGGACGAAATAGAGCCAGCGGCGTGCAGCCTATTAAGTTCCAACCGCCTGGAGTCTCAAAAGGATAGATGCCTGTTTGCGCGCCGCCAATCCCTACCGAACCTGCGGGGATCTTCGTTCTAGGCTCCGATTTCCTTGGCGTAGCCAGCCGTTCACTCAATCCGCCCAGATACGGAAAGCCAGGCGCAAAGCCAATCATATAAACCGGGTACACACATGCCGTGTGGAGACGAACAATCTCCTCCGGGGAAACTTGATGATACGCAGCAACATCCGGTAGATCAGGTCCATAACTTCCGCCATAGCAAACGGGGATTTCAACGATGTTCCCTAGCTCGCTCATTTGACTTTCATTTTCTTGTCGAACATATTGTGCCATGATGGTTTCTATATGCTGGAGGACAATATCATAAGGCAGAAGTGCATTCGTTATCCCGTTGCGCCGCGCTTTAACCCTGGCATTCTGGGCAAGATTGTAACTATATACCAGCATGCTGTCATAAAATATGGTGATTGTCGTATAAGCGGTTACCAATTCTATAAAACCCTCAAAACGGTTTTTCTCCAAATAAACGGCCAATTGGCGAATCTGCTTCAGCAAAGATACCTCAATGCTCGTTCCTAACTGGAGAACCAGACCCGAATCTCCTAGCGGTCGGCATTCATAGCCGAATGGGGTCATGCAAAATGCTGCTTTTTGAGCCAGTTGGCACAAAGTTCAGGCCAGATATAAGCCTCCGCATGGTCACCCGCAAGTCCGATTCCATGACGTCCGCTTTCAAACACATGCAGATCAAAAGGCACCTTGTGTCGGCTAAGCGCCGCTGCGAATAAAAGGCAATTTTCGACGGGAACCGCGGCGTCATCTGCCGTATGCCAAAGAAAAGTTGGCGGTGTCTCTTTCGTTACTTGCTGTTCATTAGAAAGGTGGGCCACAAGCTTCTCATCCGGCGTTTGTCCTAACAAGTTATGCATCGAGCCGATATGTGCGAACTCTCCTTGGAATGTAATTACGGGATAGCACAGCACCATAAGGTCAGGACGACTGCTCTGTCTTTCAATCGGGTCCGCTGACTCTTGATCTCCTGCATCGAAGTGGGTCCCCGCTGTTGAAGCCAGATGTCCTCCCGCGGAAAATCCAAGAATCCCGATTCGATTCGGATCAATACGCCATTCTTCCGCATGGTGTCTCACAGTTCTTATCGCCCGTTGCGCATCTTGCAAGGGAACCGGATGTTCATATGGCGCTACATGGTAGTTCAAAACAAAGGCGGAAATTCCCAGTCCATTTAGCCACTTGGCAATTGGTTCCCCTTCGTGTGGAGCGCGGCATGAGTAACCGCCACCTGGGCATACTATGACAGCTGAGCTTATGCCTCCCCCAGGCACCGGATATAAAGTCAAACTCGGACATCCCTGGTTATCTTCACCGATGCTATCTTTGGATGCTCCGGGCCATAATTCAATCGTTCGAATTGTACTCACTGTGAAACCCCCTCATTTTATAAACGTACTAACTTAATAATATCCAATCTTAACCAAGTAGCAAAGAGTCTATTTGATGAAAAGGGAGCTGATCTTCAATGATTGTTGCAACAACTGAACAAATTGCGGGTTATGAAGTCACAGAAGTTTTGGGAAGTACATTTGGTGTCGTTGTTCGTGCACGAGGAATTGGCGGCGATATTCTCGCTTCTTTGAAAGGTTTAGTAGGCGGAGAAGTCACGCAGTACACGCAAATGGTCGAGGACGGACGCAAACAAGCTATGGACCGACTAGTTAAAAATGCTGCCGCAATGGGCGCAGACGCCATCGTCATGATGCGTTTCGACAGTGGGGATATCGGCCAAAATATGAGTGAAATCGTTGCTTACGGCACCGCGGTACGGACACGGAAACTATGAATGCTGTAACGCCATTTCTACTTTTTTATGGCGCTTGGTTTATTGGAATTATTGTGCTTTTTCTCCTTGGCTACATGATTTATGATAAGCGGTACAAAAATAATGGAGCAAACACGCCAGCGAAGCCTTCCAATGGCTTCCTCTCTACACCCGAAGTGTTTATTGATCCGAAGGATGGCTTCACTTACCGCGTTTATTACAATCCAAGATCAGGTGACAGAGAATATATTCGGGAAAAATAAAGCTGTCTGCATCGCAAAAAGCCGCACATACAGAGCTTGCGCTCTACCTATGTACGGCTTTATTTTATTGAGCGTGGCTTAGTCCCAAATAACTTCCCAGTTCTGATTCAGGGTGGCTTCTATCGTTCCCCGCTCCATAATGTACCCTGCCAAAAGCTCGGCCACATCCGTGGGAATATCCTTGATGACCGGTTTATTTTGGAACATGGCATAATTGCCGCCGCCGGCAGCACGATAATTATTCATCACGACATCGAACGATGCCTCGAGATTCAACGGCTTTCCTTCATAGTCAAGTTGAACTACTCGTGATCCGATCGGACGGGAAATGTTCAATTTGTACGTGATCCCTTCCCACATATCATAGTTGAAATGCTGAGGCTTTGGTTCTTTGAACTTGCTGCTCACTTGCACATCCCCCGTCGACGTCAGTTCAAAATACTCCGCAGACTGCTCCAAAGCATCCTTGATATCTTGACCGGAAATGCGGATCACCTTGAGGGTATTCGGGTAAATATAATTAGAGACAATATCTCTCATCGTAATATCCGCTGGAAATCCCGGCGAAACATTATCGAATAAGGCTGTATTCGAAATCAGCGATCCCGACAAATCCATCTGTACGCGGTTGATGAACTCGATCAAAGCATTGTCCTTTAAACGAATTTGCATCGGGTCCTTTACCCGCATATCCCCTGTCAATTTGCCGATTGGTTGATCCAGCCACTCTTGCGTTTTGGCTTCATATGGGCTTACGAGCTCTATCAGCTTCTTGTCCGCTTCGGTACCTACGACAGAAAGCAATTCAGATGTTTTGGCATCTATTTGCCATTTCCCCTCGACAAGCGACAGCTCCAATTGTACTTTCCCCAGCGTAACCCCCGTAGTTCCAGGTTGGACTACTATCACACCATTTACTTGAATTCCGGCTAAACTGCGGTGTTGATGCCCAGTCAGCAGAACATCGATTCCGTCGACTTCCATGCACAGTTGGTAGCCCTGATTCTCACCTGTCAAAGGTTCAGTAGGTTCTCCTGTAGTCAGATCTCTTTCAAATCCTCCATGATACGAAACGACTACAACATCAACTTGCTCCTGCTCCTTAAGCACCTTCACCCAAGTCTTAGCGGCTTCAACCGCATCAACAAAACGAAGTCCTTCAATGTGCACTGGATTTTCCCAATTCGGGATATAAGGCGTTGTCAGCCCCAGAATTCCCACACGAATACCGTTCTCAAATTGTTTAATCATATAAGGCTTGCCCAAGAAAGGCTCTCCACTCTGCGCATCCAAAATCGTCGCGCACAACCAGGGAAATTCCGATTCTTTGACCGCTTTGCACAGGACATCCAGTCCATAATTAAATTCATGATTCCCCACTACAGCCGCGTCGTAGCCCAAATAGTTCAGCCCAAGCACCATCGGATCCATCGGCTCGTTATCCAATCTCGCATGATGATAGGCAAGGGGTGTTCCTTGGATAAGATCGCCATTGTCAATCACTATCACTTCTTGATGGAGACTGCGTTCACTGGCAATGAGTGCGGCTATTTTCGTTAAGCCTACTTCGTTAGCTTGGTTGTTCGCATACTGGATCGGCAGCATACTGCCATGTAAATCACTCGTTTCCAATATGCTGATTGTACAAGTTATTTGTGAAGCCTCTTTAACCAAACTAACCACTCCTACGATTGAATTTATTTGTGTTGACTATTATACAATAGACATTGATAGATTGACAGGTTGCTGCTGTTTTGGGGTTGCGGCTTGGTCGGATTGAGTATGCTTTTTGTGGCGATCATGGCGGTTGCGACTACTCTGGGATTTGCTGCTTTTTCGGGCTCGAGACTGCCTTTTTGGCAGGCTCGGCGGCGGGGGACGGCTTCTTTGCCTCTGAGCCCACCTTTTCGGCAGGCTCAGGTCGGCTTTGCTGGGATTTGCTGCTTTTTCGGGCTCGAGACTGCCTTTTTGGCTGGCTCGGCGGCGGGGGACGGCTTCTTTGCCTCTGAGCCCGCCTTTTCCGCAGGCTTAGGTCGGCTTTGCTGGGATTTGCTACTTTTTCGGGCTCGAGACTGCCTTTTTGACAGGCTCGGTGGCGGCGGGCGGCTTTTCTACCTCTGAGCCCGCCTTTTCGAGACCGTCGAACAACTCCTCAACAAACCCCCACCCATCCTCTCCACAGCTAAAACGCAAACTTTTTAGCTGCAAAAAGGCATTCCTCGTCCATTCGCCTCACTCTTTGTTCCCTC
>NZ_JABMKZ010000072.1 GCF_013204855.1 Paenibacillus alba
TCATTTCTTCTCGATTTCATAATATGTTCTTGTTTAATATGTTCAACAAAAAAATCCCGATGTATCAAGGCTTTGAGCCACATCGGGACCGACTTAGCTATGACAAATCTACGTTACAAATCTTCTGTGAGTTGTATTTCACTTTGTCATTGAAACACCCCTTTTAGGGGTGTTTTGTAATGACTATTTGGCACTCATTGTAATGATAATTGTCATAAAGAGGAGTTCTCTGTAACGAGGTTTGTCATAATTCATTTTTACTCCTATTTAACTCGTTTGCCAATATAAGTGCCGCGATAACATTCACTTATACCTAATTATTAATTATCTCGAATTTATTGCAAACCTTTGCAGAATCTTTGCAGATGGATAACTAGGCATCGATGCAATACCATTAGCTAGTTCGATAGGAAATAATGCTCCCTCGTATTTATGGCTAATTAAACTGGGCAATGTAGCCAATATCCTTTCATAACCAATTAATTTAGTCTTACGTGGAAAATTAACATCGTCGTTGTAAGCACCAATAGGAATATTAAGAACCATGTAAGTGTTAGGATCGAATTTAACGTAGACCTTTTCGCCCCAATTTGTTCTTTTTCCATAAGGGTTACTCAAGTCTGGAGTTCTATATATTTCTCTTCTTACGTAATCGTGCGATAATACACCGAAGTGTAATTTTTCGCCACGTTCTTTTGGAGGTGCATACCTTGAAATCGTTGATAAGTGGTCATAAAATGCTCCACTCTTTTCTTGACCTATAATGTGGATTGGTCGCCCAGACTGTTTTGCGAATTCCAAGAGTGCTCTTATGGACGGTACAAGTTTAGAATACTGACTCCTGAGTGTAAGTGGGCCATGTTTAATAAATAGTGTATCAGTTAGTTGATACTTATCAGTGTGGTCCCAAAATAGTCTAATTACTGTAAAAAGTATAAGAATTTCAATTATAAGCATATACGCGGAGGAAACACTATCAGGGGCACAAGACTTCTTTTCCACATTCTGAACACATTCCTTCATTAGCATCAAAAGGAAGCCCTTCAACGTCCTCCCTGCAATGAGGACATCCAAAAGATGGAGAGGATGTAGGATTAGGACTCCATTTTTGATAAGCAATCCATTTAAGGGTATTGAAAAAAAGTCCATCTTCATCTATTTTAATTGAATCTTTCACCTGATTGTCGTCTTTCATATTCCATAACCAAGTAGCGGCTAAACACAATTGTCGTATGATTGATGAGCATGTCAAAAGAACGGCCTTGGAATTCAGTACCTAGTTTCAAATAGCTTTTAGTTAGTTTGTAGAAAGTCTCAATACTCAATCTCATCCCATAGATTTTTACAATCTCGCAAGGCTCAAAAGTTAGATCAGTACTGAGAATAGCCTGCCATTCACGACGCTTGTTACGGTTTTGAATAAGGATGAGTTTAACCTTCATGCCACATGAGGATACTACAATTGCAGAGCTCCAGATGGTCGATTTCTTGTTTTTAGGGAGGACCTTATAAAGCTCGCTCAGGGAGAGTAGCTTACTCTTGTAGATGTAACGTTGTTTCATTTCCTTGACCTTCCCAATTGTATCAAGACCTTTGGAGAAAAGCTGTCGAATGAGCGGCATTTGAATAAACCAACTATCCATCAAGACATAATCTGCACTAAAACCGGCACGCAGGGCGCGCCGAATTAAGCTGATAACCGCATCAGGTTTACGGGTAAGACACGTCGTTTGTACCCTTGACATCTCTTCGAGATGGCTGTCGTCATTTCGTTTAGACGGTTGGCGATGTTAGCGGAAGTGAGCATGAAAAAGTCAATTGGAGCAAAGCTAAAACCGTCCGACCACCCTAGAGTTAACATGGTGTACCCCTTGGCAAATCGGCCTGTTGAGTGGTCAAATACTTTGGCAAGTAGCTCTGCTTTTTTACTGCGATTCTGTTGAAGCGTGGAGTCATCGATGATAAAAACTTTCAACCGTTTGGTGGAAGTGAGCAATGTAAACTGCCTAACCACTGTTAGGCTGAGCGAATGAAGAAAAGCACGCCACGAATAACCCGGATGTTTCAAAAATCGACAGACGACATCTTTGCCTGGAAGTGAAGAACTGCGACTGCTTTCTAGCATGCGGGAACAAAGACTGTCAATACGAC
This sequence comes from Paenibacillus alba, assembly GCF_013204855.1. Taxonomy (GTDB): domain Bacteria; phylum Bacillota; class Bacilli; order Paenibacillales; family NBRC-103111; genus Paenibacillus_E; species Paenibacillus_E alba. The sequence goes on from NZ_JABMKZ010000072.1 coordinate 2,152, forward strand.
GAAAAAAATGGGTTTAAACTCATACAGCAACTGGGGTCTTGGCTATTTTGAGCATCGAAAGTTGAGTTAATATTTAGTATGGTCAGAAATCCTCCTTAGTTATCTGGCAATGTCCCATCTCCTACAATTGTAATTCTTTCACGCGATGGTTTTGCTCCATATTCTTTATCATCCGGAATTTCCAGTTCTGATCAAGGAATTCCTGATGATCATAACAAGGAATTTTTACTGAACGAAACCTCCATTTCTATTTGATCACAAACAGCTTATGTGAAATCGATCAGGGAAACGGGATAAATCAACGGATTCTATTATTTATATGCATGTAGATTTGATGATCCATACGAAACGCTTACAAAGGTTTTCCTCCTTGTGGCGCTCGAATCAGCATGTATGACTAACACGCCTCGGTAGAATCGCATATTCTACTTCTCAGAGAAATTCATAATCAACCATATATCTTCCCGCATTTTTTTATAATTGCCTCAATGGACCTCGTTTCGGATAACATCATCATATGATTTGACGCTTCCACATCAATCACTCGCAAGTTAGGAATGATATTTTCCCATTGATTCAAGGCATTCATTTGATCATCGTATGTATGAACTTGTTCTGCCATAAAATATGATTCCAATTCCCCCAGGAAGACATTATTTATATTATTAAAATAATAACATCTTGTCATATTTGTAAGCGGATGAACATGATATTCTTCTCTTCTGTATGTTGGCCGAAGCTTTATGTTGGATCGGATTAAAGCATTTACAAAATTGTCTGGTTTATTTAACCCCCGGAATTTAGCGAAGTGAATAACTTTTTCAATATATTCATCTTCTGTTAACTGTAAATCAATCTCGTTCCGATGTATGAGACTCTGGGATACGTTGAATTGATCCGGTTTTAAGCTTGCTAATATCGCAAGATTAATCGCTTGCAGAATATAGGTTTTGGGGTTAACCTGTTTTCTCTGCAGCCCATCACCTTGGTTGATGTACCCAAAAGGCGAATCCAACAAAACAATTGTATTAACTTCTTCCCCCAATTTTTGAAGTTGTCGTGCGACTTCATACGCTAAAACCCCGCCTAACGAGAATCCGCCAAGATCATACGGACCTTTAGGTTGTACTGCCTTAATAATCTGAACGTAGTAAGCCGACATGTTCTGAATCCCAATCAAAGGAGAATGGTTTATCATAAACCCGCGTGCCTGTATTCCAAAAAAAGGTCGTTTCATCTGCGCGGCGATCCCACTGTAAGCACCTACACCGCCAAGTCCTCCATGTATCCAAAAAATAGGACACCCCTCTTCAACCTCATTTAATTTTCTGATCTCCGGAAAAACCCTCTTCAATTCCAAGTACCGCATGTTTGTATATAAGTTCGTGTGTTCATGGATATGCTTGTGAATATGTATTTGGGTTCGTGGCTTCAGAAGGTTCTTAAGTTTTTCTACATTCTCCATATCCTTGTGAAATGGGCTCATGATAGTAAAAACTTGTTCAGCATAATCCCTTTCCATATTTCTCTTTGCAAAATTAGCCAGCGTTCCTGAGGGACTTAAATCAATGTACAAGAAATCCTTGGCATGGCCTATTGTTTTTAATGCTTCTCCAAAATTGATGGGTTTTCTAACAATATCCCAAAAATAAGTCTTGTTCATGGTTGTGATTGCCGCCCCAGTTAAACTTGATATCAATTTTATTGCCGGTTTTTTATAAATAATGTTATCCAATGAAATTATATAACTTTCTGAAGCTGAATCGATGAAAGAAGAATGAAATGCATACTTGACTGGTAATCTTACAAATGTTATGCCTCTCTTTTTTAAAAAAGCCTCAATTAGTTCCAAGTTATGAATTAAGCCTGAAACAACAAAGTTAGTTTGATAATTAATACATGCAATTTCCGAGTTTTCAAACAATATGGGTTCATTAAAAAACAAATTATAGTCATAAATGATTGATATCATTCCGCCCTCTTTGCAATATCTTTCCAAGACATTCGCCTGATTCATGATACAATGTAATGCCTCTTCGTAATTCATTACATTGGCGATAGCACAACTCACGAATTCTCCAAGACTGCTGCCGACAACGTATTCGGGATAGATTCCATTATTTATCAATAACTGTGCCAAAGAATATTCAACCATAAAAATAGCAGGATGGGTATATTTTATTGTATCAAAGTTGTTATTCTTTCGAATCTCTTTTCTATACAGAACTTCTATCATAGACTCTTTAGTAATATCAAAGAAGACTTTATCCAACTTTATCATGGTATCTTGGAATTCTGAACTTGATTTAAAAAGTTCTCTTCCCATTTCATAATATTGAGAACCTTGGCCTGCACACATAAAAACTATTTTTTGATTATTCATTGTCGCCCTCTCACTCTTAATGGTTTCTTGCTAATAGATCTAGTTAACACATCATGCATGTTCCAAATCATATCTCATCATCGGGCGAAAAATTAGGATATGAAAAAGTTCCACCCGATGATAGAGATACCTTGTCATTAACGATAAAAATCTGTTTAGAGATAGAAAAAGGCTATTCTATTGCAACAATGCTTTTGGGGTTTGCTCTCATCCTTAGCTCTGTAAATTGTTGCAAGTTAGTTAACTGAAAATATAGGTTATTTTTCATAAGAGAGTCGATACTCGCTCCTGGTTCTTTACCATATGAATGCCCTGGATATACTTTGACATGATGTGGAATGCACTTTTTTATTTTTTGAATGCTGTTATACATCTGTTCAGGAGATCCTCCCTTTAAATGACAAACCCCACATCCCTCAACAAATATTGTATCTCCAGTAAGAATGCTATCTTGTAAAAGAAAACACATCCCTCCAGCTGTATGACCAGGGGTCAGTAAGCAAGTAATTCTTGTATCGCCAAAAATGATTTCATCCATGTCATTTAATGTGGAAAGATTATTACATTCAAAGTTATAATATTCAACTTCCAGTCGGGACATATACACATTGAGATTGTAATACTTCATCAATTCTTCTGTTAGGTTTACGTGGTCATTATGTGAATGGGTTAGTAGAATGGCTACTAGTTTTGAATTAAGTGCATTAACCTTATTTATTATTTTTTCAATCTCCCAGGCAGGATCTACTACTATCGATAATTTAGTTCTTTTATCTAATATAATATAACAGTTATTCTTGAGCTGCTCGCCATTACTAAGTTTATCACCTGTTGTTTTAATAGGATAAACCTCACATCCCTCTCCCATGTCCTCTTTCCCCTCTGCCATTAGTTGATTGGGCCATCCAAATGAAGTGACTCCTTCATCAAATCGTACTACTTTAAGAAATTCTGAATTTGATTTCTTAAGTGTATTCAAGTGTGTGTCCGGCCTGTCTTGAGACTCGAAAATATCTGCTTGTTGTAGGCCTACCTGTCCTGGCTTATTCAATTCTTGTTCCAAATACTCCGCAAACTTACGAATCGTTGGATACTCGTAAATTTTGGCCGCCGCTATGGATGTCCTATACATGGCGTTTAATGTACGCATCCACTCGACACCAACGATTGAATCAAGCCCCAGATCTATGAAAGTTGCATCAATATCTATATCTTCAACATCCATATACAAGGCTTCCGCCAAGCTTGTCGCCAATCCTTCGATCAACTGCTCCAACTTGTGTTCGCGCTGCACCGGTTTAATCGGAATAGCTTCCTTTATAGGCTCCTGCTTTGCAACCCCTTTATTTCCTTCTTGCGATATTCCTTCTCGGGCTTGCTCCGAATCCCCTTGTTCTTCCGGAACAAGGAACCATGGATCTTTTATCGATTCTTCCGTTTCTCCCTCAACACTCATATTCAATTCTTGTTCCAAATACTCCGCAAACTTACGAATCGTTGGATACTCGTAAATTTTGGCCGCCGCTATGGATGTCCTATACATGGCGTTTAATGTACGCATCCACTCGACACCAACGATTGAATCAAGCCCCAGATCTATGAAGGTTGCATCGATATCTATATCCTCAACATCCATATACAAGGCTTCCGCCAAGCTTGTCGTCAATCCTTCGATCAATTGTTCCAACTTGTATGCGTGCTGCACCGGTTTAATCGGAATAGCTTCCTTTGTAGGCTCCTGCTCTGCAACCCCTTTATTTCCTTCTTGCGATATTCCTTCTCGGGCTTGCTCCGAATCCCCTTGTTCTTCTGAAAAAAGGAACCATGGATCTTTTACCGATTCTTCCGTTTCTCCTTCAACACCCATATTCAATTCTTGTTCCAAATACTCCGCAAACTTACGAATCGTTGGATACTCGTAAATTTTGGCCGCCGCTATGGATGTCCTATACATGGCGTTTAATGTACGCATCCACTCGACACCAACGATTGAATCAAGCCCCAGATCTATGAAAGTTGCATCAATATCTATATCTTCAACATCCATATACAAGGCTTCCGCCAAGCTTGTCGCCAATCCTTCGATCAACTGCTCCAACTTGTATGCGTGCTGCACCGGTTTAATCGGAATAGCTTCCTTTATAGGCTCCTGCTTTGCAACCCCTTTATTTCCTTCTTGCGATATTCCTTCTCGGGCTTGCTCCGAATCCCCTTGTTCTTCCGGAACAAGGAACCATGGATCTTTTATCGATTCTTCCGTTTCTCCCTCAACACTCATATTCAATTCTTGTTCCAAATACTCCGCAAACTTACGAATCGTTGGATACTCGTAAATTTTGGCCGCCGCTATGGATGTCCTATACATGGCGTTTAATGTACGCATCCACTCGACACCAACGATTGAATCAAGCCCCAGATCTATGAAGGTTGCATCGATATCTATATCCTCAACATCCATATACAAGGCTTCCGCCAAGCTTGTCGTCAATCCTTCGATCAATTGTTCCAACTTGTATGCGCGCTGCACGGGTTTATTTAATATAGTTTCTTTCGTAGGCTCCTGCTCTGCTTGTTTCAAAGAGCATTTCTCTTCGAAATCCTTTTGGGACATCGTATTGTTTAGAGGCAGTGTTATTTTAGATGTACCTAGAGGCAAAGATTTATTTAGCACAGATTGATTGGTTAATGCTTGCAAATGTATTTTCCCAAATTTTATACCTTCATTACCTAACTCTAGTTTATCAAGTCCATTCTTTGGTGTATCTGTATCTATGGAATTATAGGAATCGACATTTGCATTTGCATTTGCATTTGCATTTGAATAATGATTGATTACCTTTCCATAAATGGAGTAACTATCCTTTTTAAATGGGTATGTTGGTAGGCTCAGCCGCTTTGGTGTTTTTCCATGATAAATTAGTTTCCAGTCTATTTCTGCACCTTTCGTCCACAGTTCGGCCATTTTATGGTAATCGCCGTTTTCAATACTTCTACTAATTAAGCGAGAGTCGAAATTTGAAGCATTACTTTTCTGATTTTGTTTTTTTACATTTCCGCGATAATGAGAATTCACTTCCAGATCATTGACTACCAATTTCTGCAATTCATCTATTAATTCTGACATCTCATTTACTACTAATGCAATACGTTCTTCCATTGCTTCTCTGCCAACTTGCATGGTATAAGCAAGGCTATACAAGATATCAGTATGCTTTGGATATTGTAAGCGGCCGTTCAACCAATTCGTACAATGATTGAGTATTTTCGAACAATACTCCTTTAATTCTTTATTGTTTCTGGCAGAAATCGGAACGATCACATACTTACCCTCTGGGCGATGAGCAATAGCAGATTCCTTGGCGCTATATTCTTCTAGAATGATATGAGCATTAGAACCTGAGGCCGCGAATGCACTAACTCCAGCTCTGCGAGGATAATAAATCGTCCGGGAACCATCTTGAACTAAAGGTTGCTTCCATTCCTCCGCCATTTTCTGCAAATAAAACGGGGTTTTCTCGAAATCAATATAGGGGTTTATTTGATCTGAATGCAGGGATGGGACTAGCTTTTTGTAATATAATTGTAAAATTACTTTACTCAGACCACATATCCCCCCTGCACCTTCTGTGTGACCAACATTACTTTTGACGGACCCTATCGAGCAAAATTGTTTGTCGTCTGTATAGAAGCCAAATGCTTTCATTAAACCTTCTATCTCTACTGGATCTCCTAGCGAAGTACCTGTGCCATGGGCCTCAATATAGCTAACGGTACGTGGATGAACACCAGCTTTATCCAAACACATCATAATGACATCAGATTGTCCTACTGGGCTTGGAACAGTCATACCATTTGTCGTTCCACCATGGTTAATAGCACTCCCTTTAATAGTAGCATAGATGTTGTCCCCATCTTTAATTGCCTTATTAAGGGGCTTTAAAACAATAGCACCCACTCCTTCCGAAGACACATATCCGTCTCCGCCCTCTCCAAAGGAACGACAATACCCATCGCTAGAATGCATCCCTATCAATCCGTATGATATGTATTTGTCAGGATGTAAGGATACATTCACTCCGCCAGCAAGGGCAACTTCACATTCCCCATTTTTCAAACTCTCCACAGCTAAATGAACGGAAGTGAGGGAAGATGAACACACGGTATCTATAGCCATGCTCGGACCATGGAAATTACAAAAATAAGAAACACGATTGGGAATCGAAGCATTGTTTAGAGAAAATGGAAACGCCTTTCCTTTAGCAATTTCGTCAGCACACAAGAGGGTATAATCTTTATGCATAACTCCTGCAAATACCCCGACCCTTCTTAGATTATTGGGCCCTTGTGGGTTTACTAAATTTTTCGGTGTATAACCCGCGTCCTCAATTGCTTCCCAACAAGTCTGAAGAAATAATCTCTCCTGGGGATCCATAATTTGTGCTTCTCTAGGTGAGATTTTAAAAAACTGGGGATCAAAATAATTGGGATCTTCTAGAAAGCCTCCCCACTTCGAGATCGTTTTCCCGTAGGCTGATTTTATATTGTCGTATTTCTTCCAATCCCATCTACTTACTGGAATCTCACTAATACAATCCTTTCCAGCCAATAGATTTCCCCAAAATTCATACATATTGGATGCATTAGGATATTGTCCAGCTAATCCAATAATCGCTATATCCTTAAGGTTATCTTCCACCTTTTCTGAAGGTACAGATTGGATGCACTTTTCTCTCATCTCATCGGACTGATCATTTTTTATACTATCAACCTGGTATCCGTATGAGGTATTGGTACCAAAGTCCTCTACTTCTTGATGAATGAGCACACGTGCTTTTTCAAATGCTTCTCTATGCTTCTCCACCAGAAAGTTTGTCAATTCTCTCGGTGTAGTATATTCAAATAATAAGGTGGGTGACAAAGAAGTCTTTATAACGTTATCAATATCTTTTACGATGGATAATAATCCTGCAGAATCCAAACCTAATTCAAAATATCCCGAATCGCTGCTAATTTCATGCATGGCTAGATCAAGTTTTTGGGCAATCATTCTGCGCAAGAAATTTTCCACAATATCGCTTAAATCATCGTCTTGACAGATATGTAGACTACTATCATCATTTTGAATTGCTTTGGAACTCTCAATATTCATGGTAGACGATTCTTGAAAAATAGAGAAATTTGCTTGGGCATCTCTTACAACTTTGCAGGATAACCCACTTAATTCGCCAATTTTTTCACCTGTCATGCCAAAAAACTCTAATGTTGCTGTGCTAAGTTCGTTTCTAAATTTTAGCAACTCTTTCTTAATTCTAACTATACACTTATCTTTAATTAAATCCGTAGCACGAAATGATTCATAGCAAATTGGTAAAAATAATTGATCTTCCCGAGGCATATCATGATGTGAAAAAGCAATGACTCCTAAACCACTTGCATCGATTAAAGCAGGATGAAACATGAAGCCTTCTATCTTTTCACTATCCCCTACAGAAAGTTTAAGAAGCAATTTATTATCCTCTACTAAAATCTTTCCTGTTGCTTGCATGATACCGGTATGCACAAGCCCTTTACTACTACAATGCTTATATAAATCATAAATATCGATTATATTGTTGGCAGCATCTTGGATGAAATGAAGATCAAGACGCTCGGTAAATTCGTGAATTGGTACTCGATGCATTTTCGCGGTGGCATAAAGCACCTTCTCCAAGGAAGTCGATCTCTCCACCGTTACTTGCCAAACATCATTACCGATAACATGACAATGGAGTAAGATTGTTTCTTGATTATCGTTTCCAATGAGCAAGGGCTTATAAATCGTGAGATTACGAAGTTCCAACTCTCTATAAATGTAGCCGTTAGCCCTAAACATTTGATAGATCATGTCTATATAAGATAAGCCGGGAAGCACTTCGACATTAAAAACTTTATGATTCTTCATAAGCGGGTGATTTCTTGTCAGCCTGATTTTTGTATTCATTTGGTTTCCTCCATTTTAAAACATATCCCATATATTTGTGTTTTTAAGCTTGGTATCATTCATTCCAGAATTAATAGTACTAGCTTCTGTTGTCCTACTATAATCCTTCTCATCTAACACCGGTGGATTTATTGAGCTTCTAACCATTCTTTCCGAATCTAAGGCATCATCCCAGTTTTCCATGATGACATGAACATTCGTGCCTCCGTCAGCAAAACAATTTATAGCAGCAATTTTGTGGTGGTTTTCCCAATCCATTAATTTCCTATTAAAAAATAATGGCGAATTGTTCATATCAAAATAATCCATCTGCTCATAGCCCGACATAAATGGAACCAATTGTTTGTGGTGAATCATCATTGCGACTTTTATAAAGCTTGCGATTCCTTCTGCACATAAGGGATGTCCTATATTAGGTTTGATCGACCCTATAAATAGAGGGCCTTTCTTGGATTCGCGGTATACGGATTGAATGGCTTTAAGCTCCAACAAATCTGTGAGCTGTGTTCCTGATCCATTTGTCTCTAAATAACTTATTTCCGCCACCTCTCTTCCGCTTTTATCTATTCCCGCAACCATGACTTCTTTATGGGCTTGAAAATTCGGAGCTGTCGAGGTTACGGTTCGACCATCATTGTTTACAGCTATTGACTTGATGACCGCAAAGATTTTATCTCCATCCTTTAGGGCTTGTTCCACAGTCTTTAATAATACCAATCCAATTCCTTCACCTAGAACTACACCCTGAGCCCGTTTATCAAAGACATGATATTCAGGATTTTCACTTAATATTTTTCTACTTTCGAAAATTTTATGAGGGGCGTCTGTTGTTAGTAGACTCACTCCCCCAACAATTGCAGAGGATATCTCTTTATGAACTAGAGCCTGTGACGCAATTTGCATGGCAACCAATGAGGAGGAACAAGCTGTGTCTACAACAAGACTAGGTCCTTTCAAGTCGAAATATTTAGAGATATTGGTTGCCAAAAAATTTTGGGCCACTGCTAAAATTGGATTTTGAGCATGCATTAAATGATGTTCATCGATTTGATGAGCACTTCTCCCACCGATATAAACTCCTGTATTCGTGCCTCCAAATTCTTTTTCCGTGTATCCGGCATGATAAATCAGCTTAAGACACTCTTTCAACAACAATAATGCTTGTGGATCCATCAGCCTTACATCTTCTTCAGACATTTTAAAGAACTGAGGATCAAATTTAGATATATTGTCTAGCAAACCGGCGTAAAAATTACTCTCATATCCCCAGCGTTGAAAAGGAACCTTACCCAGTGCAGATTTCCCCGATTTCAGAAGTCCCCAATATTCCTCCAGCGTATTGGCTCCAGGAAACTGACACGAAATACCAATGACCGCTATATTCTGAAGAATTGAACCTTTTGGGGAGTCGCTTAAGGAACCGCTAGAAGTAGCTCTTTCTTCAATATGATTTATGGAGATAGGGCTTTTCTGATTTGTTAAAGAATGGGTTGAATCGATAGAATTATTCACGGTAAAATTAAAACGTTTAGCCAAAGTGTTGTTATATTTTTGGTAAAGATATTTTGCAAGTGAATCGATAGTTTGGTATTCGAATAATAATGACGGGTCTACATTTTCATCCAAGATATTATTAATCTGTTGGAGGATTTGAGCCATTAACACGGAATCCACACCGTATTCCTCAAACGAAATTTGGGATTGGATTTTATACTCCTCGATTTTTAATTCATTTGAAAATAATCCTAATAACCAATTTTTCGTTTGTGTTAATAATTCATTACTTTCTTCAAACAGACTTATTGCTGCCTTTTTTGTTGCTTTATTATCTGTTAATGATTTTTTCATTACCATCTGCGGGTCCCATAGATCAGTGTTAACAACTGTTGGTAAAATTACCGGGCCATAATGACCAACAAGTATTTGATCTAACAGTGATAAGCCCTCATTATTCGTCAAACTTAGTATTCCTGTGTTTCGGTATGCTGTTCCTTTAATTTCACCCATGCCAGATTCCTTCCAGTTCGGCCATTGGATACTTACAATATGGTTCTCTGAATGATGAAGATGGGCAAAATAGTCCATGAAAGCGTTTGCCATTGCATAATCACTTTGTCCGCTTCCGAGTGACGGAATTGCTGCAGCAACTGACGATAATAATACAAAAAATTTCAAAGGCTCATCCGACAAGCAGCTATAAAGTATTTCAAGTCCTTTTACCTTCGGTTCCAGGACTTGGTTTATGCTTTCGAGCGATTTTCGAATAAATGCAGGATTTTGCATGTTAACCATACCTGCACTATGTATCACCCCTCCGATGGGCCCCATTTCCGTTTTAACTTGTTCAATCGCACCTTTAAGCGCTTGTTCATCTAACAAAGGGACCGTGAGAACCTTAACTGTCGCCCCCATATTTTCCAGATTACGAATATTTTTTATTTTATGTGCAAGAGTTGAATCTTCTTCTTCATAGCTTCTCCACTCTTCTTTTGGAGGCAATTCTTCCCTTCCCATAAGAACAAGATGTTTTACACCATATTTAGCCACAAAGTGTTGGGCTAACAACATCCCGATCCCTTTTGTTCCACCCGTGACCCACAACACGTGCTCTTTCGGGAATTGAAATGTTTGTTTAATGGGCTTGTTTTCTTTCACCTCTTTCATAATAGCGGTATAGCGCATATTGTCGCGATAACAAATCTCGGCCTCTTTCGACTCTGACAAAAACTCATTTTTAATGAATACAGCCAGTTGTTTGTCACTCGTCGTGCTATCTAAATCTACATGGCGTGAAGTGACATGCGAATATTCACTTTGTAACATACGATATAATGCAACTCTTGATGCACCAGACAGATTTATCGAGTTATTGTCTCCAAACGGCTCTAATCCTTTTGTAACTCCAAGTAAAATTAACCCATTCCGTTTTCCATTTTCAATCATCTTTTGCAGGAAGGTTATATCCTGATCAAGGGCTATCCGTTCGGATCCGCAACCTAATAAATCAATGTAACCACCATAGCTATTAAAATCCGCTTCAATGGCAGGAAAATTGTTTATTACTTCCTCTAAAGTTACAATCATCGTGGATTGTAATTGTTTTGAAACCTCTTCGGCAAGCTTCATGGTCTCTTGATTAGCTAATATAATAATTTTCCCATTAATATTTGCTTTAACTTTAGTTATATTTGACTTTTCCCAGCCTTTCTCAACAAAGCACGTTTTCTTGTTTATTTGTTTTCGTTCAACTTCATCTGGCTTTTTGTCGAAGGGAATAGTTCCCCCCCCTACAATATTTGTTATCCAATAACGTTCTCTTGCAAAGGGGTATGTGGGAAGACTGATCCGTCTCGCTTTTTGGACCCCGTAGAGTTTGCTCCACTCTACCTGTCCCCCCTTTACCCATAACCCCAAAATCCGGCTATATTTTTTCTGGAGCAACCATTTGTCCATTACTTCCTGCAGCTCTTCATCTGAAAATAGATCCGTTATGGTTTCTTTATTCCGTTTCTGTTGCCCCCGGTACACTCCCTCCGCTTCATCGTGTCCCTCTATGAGCTTGCTTAGCTTCTCCTTGACTTCCTCCAGGCTCTCTGCAATAAAACCCGCCCGTTCCTCCATCGCCTCGCGTCCTACCTGAAGCGTATAGGCCAGATTGAACACATCCGTTTCCCGGAAGCCCCGTCCTTCTATGGCATCCAGCAGCTGCTTCGCCTTTTCATTAAGCTGCTCTTCATTTTTGGCGGAGATTACGATGACCGCTGGACTGCTGTCACTTACCGGTTCCTGTTGGATTTCCGCTTTCTCTGGTATATATTCCGCTACTAGGATATGGGCGTTTGAACCTCCGGCCCCGAAGGAGGAGATTCCCGCAACTCTTGGATACTCCTTACTCCGCCCGTCGATTTCTACAATCGGCCTTTCCCATCCCTTGAGTTCCTGTTGGACTACAAATGGACTATTCTCGAAATCGATATTTGGATTCAACGCTTTGGAATGCAGTGATGGCACTAGCTGCCGGTATTTGAGCTGCAGCAGCACCTTTGTCAGTCCTGCAATGCCCGCTGCACTTTCGCAATGACCGATATTCGACTTGACGGAACCGATTACGCAAAACTGGTTGCCCTTCGTATACTCCCGGAAGCTTTTGT
>NZ_JABMKZ010000073.1 GCF_013204855.1 Paenibacillus alba
TTGAGAGATTGATTGTGGACTTTCCAACAAATGATGTCTTAGCACCATACATAATTGAGTTTTACATATCAACATTAATATCTATGTTTCGCCTTTGGATACGCAACGGCAAAGATCTATCGTCGGAAGAATTGGTCAAGTTGGTAGATAGCCTATTTGCAAATGGGATAACACCGTATCATATCTTTGGCATGGTCAATCCGCGGCGCCCTGATTCGAATAAAAAGTAAGGGGACGAGGAGAAAGAGAATGAGGGACTTTAATATCGGCTCATCTTGCCATTTGGCGGGTATCATTGGCGCATGAATTCGGCCACTAGAGATTAGACATATATGTCCAAATACTATGATCAAAATGTGCTCTTGGAACCTCAAGTATATCCGCAGCGCAATTAATTATTTCCTTTATCTCTCCATAGCTAACCGAGCAGTCGATGCCTTGAATATGCGATGGTTATTTTTTGTGAGCCGAGAAAAGCTCTTTGTGACGGAATATACGTCCAAAGAGCTTTTTCACCATTTATACGGCTAGATGTTAATTCGAAGACGTAAATCCGCCATCATAGCCTCAGCTTGCTGTGGATCGTCATTCAGCAGCTTCCTGTATGTCAGCATCCAATTCAGCGTTATAAGCATATGATCGTATTCGTCCTTCTTGCGCTCGATCTCATTGATCTTCTGAAGAATCCATTCTATTACTTCTTGGTTCGTGCGTTCGTTCGTATCGTGATCCTGCAAAATCGTCTTCAGCTCAGCTAACGAGCAGCCGATGCCTTGAAATTTCTTAATCAGCTTTAACCGTTCAATTGCTTCGTCTGAGTAGTTGCGGTAATTATTCTTCTCTCGCTGAATATGCCTGCTGTCAAGCAAGCCTTCCTTCTCATAAAAACGAATGGTGTGGGGTGTTAAACCCATCAAATCTCCTAATTCTTGAATTTTCATAGGCAATCATACCTCCAAACGCTTGCCTTAGAGTTTACTTCATAGTTTAGACTAGAGTAGTATCTTCGTCAAATTGCTTAAGGAGGCGTAAAACTATTATGCGTATATTCGTTACAGGTGCAGCAGGTTATATTGGTACAGCAGTTGTCCGCGAACTCATCGGTGCGGGCCATCAGGTAGTAGGTCTGACTCGTTCAGAGAGTGGTGCTCAAGTATTAGAAAGCTTGGGAGCTGAAGTAGCTCGCGGTGTTTTAGAGGATCTGGATTTACTGCGCAGCCGTGCAGCCGCTTCAGACGGTGTTATTCATCTGGCATTTAACCACGATTTCTCTAATTTCGCCGCATCACTAGCAACTGATCTTCGCGCCATCGAAGCAATGGGAGAGGGACTTGCGGGCTCCGGTAAACCACTTGTTATCACAGCTCATGCTAAAGGCAAAGCATCGGAGGATGCGGCACTTGCGTTTGTAGAACAAGGCGTGAGAGCATCGATCGTCTCGCTTGCACCTTCCGTTCATGGAGAAGGAGATAAAGGCTTCGTGCCGCAATTAATCCGGATCGCCCGGGAAAGAGGCTCTTCGGCTTACATGGGAGATGGCACTAACCGTTGGCCAGCGATTCATCGCTTGGATGCGGCAGTTTTGTTCCGTCTCGCTGTAGAATCTGCGCCTGCAGGCTCACGACTGGATGGCGTGGACGACGAAGGCATTCCGTTCAGCGACATTGCCGGCGTCATAGGTCGTCAAGTGGATGTGCCGGTAGTCAGCATCCCGCGTGAAGAGGCACAAGCGATCTTCGGTTTTCTAGGCATGGTCGCCTCGCTTGACTTAGCAAGATCAAGTGAAGGGACGAAGGAGCTCCTCGGCTGGAAGCCTGTCCAACTTGGGCTTCTCGCAGATCTGGAGCAAGGTCACTATTTCACAAAATAGCGTTAGGTAAATGAAGAAGGTCACAATAAATAACCATCTCATTTCCGCGATTCGTTCATCCAAGGCATGCTGGGACATGAGAAGGCATCGACCACTCAAATATATGCATGTAGAACTATAGCTCAATCAGAGGCAGCCGGCACACGCTCGGCTGCCTTTGTCTGTTGAAGTAACTGGCAGTTTATTGTGTTAGGAGTAGAAAATGGTTTGCCCAGTAGAATTTTGTTCGTTGAAAATTTCGCCGGAATGTACTACATATTACATAATGTATAGCCGCATTTATGGTTAATGAGGGTAAGTTCGGAAAACATATGACTTGTGTTTGTATGGACGATTTCAGAAGTGAGCGTGTACACTTGTAGATGGACGCAAAAGATTGCGGCATGAACACTCTGCTTTTCCCACCGTCATTCCGTTAAAAAAATGGAGGCAAAACATGAGGAAAACGTTATTTAATCGATTACTGCTTTCCTATATGCCAATTTTTATTATTATGGTCACGTTTACATTTTTCATGTTTTTTCAGATACTAAGTGAACAAAACCGCAAGGAGGCGCTTAACGCCAACAAAGTACTGTCCTTACAGGCGATGCGTCTGATTGATACCTCTCTAAAAGCGATTGACAACATGGTGATGACAGAAACAATCAACAATAAGGAATTGATCAATTTCTTCAATAATGAAGAGAAGAATAACATGTTCATTAACATTAGCGCGGTAAAAAAAATGCAGGATATGATCTCCTCGTATCCCCTGATTGATTCTATCTATTTAGTACGTTTCGAAGATAGTTTTGTGCTCAGCAATGCAACAAGCGATAAACTTAGCAACTACTTGGATGAGCCATTTATTAAAAAGGCTATGGACCCGCTGGCATCCAAGTCCTGGTCGGGAGTAAGAAGTTTCGAGCAGTTCTCTGTGAAAGGCAGTAAGCCTGTCGTTAGTCTTGTACGGGGGGCGCCTTTCATCACAGGCGAGAAAGGATTGATCGTCATCAATGTGGCGACCGATTCCTTCCAGAACAGCATCGCCGACCTGTACGATCCGAAAACAAGCTTTATCGGGATTCGGGACGCCGTAGGCAGCGAGTTGATTAGTGGGTTGAATGCTAAAGAACAAACAAGAATTTTCTCCAATTATGTATCGAGCTATACCGGATGGTCGTATCAAAGCGGACTTGTAAAGGGAAAGGTGTTCCATGTCATCTCCTCACTGTATAACATTTGGTTTATTATCGGAATCGCGATGATTGTGCTTGGATTGGCATGGATGCTTTATGTGACTAGGCGCAATTCGAAGCCAGTTGAGCAGATCGTAGACCGTATTCGCGGTTACCGTCTCCCGTTGTCTAAGGAAGGAGGAGATGAATTTTCGTTCATCGAATCGGCCTTGTCCAATATTATTGAACAATCGAATCAGTATCAGCAAAAGCATGAAGAAGACAGGCATTTACGAATGAGGTACTTGTTCCACCAGCTCATCGAAGGCGACACGGGTTTAACCCATGATGAATGGATGGTAGAAACAAGCAGTTTGCAGCTTCCGTACGCTTACGACAGACAAGTGGTGCTTGTTACAGAGATCGATAAATACCCTGATTTTTGCTGCCAATACTCACGCAGAGACCAAAATCTTCTTAAATTCGCACTGCGCAGCGTCATTCAGGAGTTAGCTCCGAAATATGAGCTGGTGCTTTGGGCAGAGTGGACTTCGGCATCTCAGCTCAGCGCCATGGTATTTGTTGATAGTGCGGAGGAAGCCAAAGATTCCGTGATACGCGAGCTTTTTGAGAACGTTCGTTTATGGTCGCAGGATAATCTGAAGTTTACAGTCACGATTGGCATCGGTGAGCAGGTTGCAGAGCTTTCCAATGCAGCAAATTCGTACAAAGAAGCGCTTAGGGCGCTTAAATACAAAATTGTGCTGGGAGAAAACCGACTCATTACTAGCGAACACATCACCAATCAGGGTCAGGTTGAGGTGTACTCACATTTAAATGCAATCCGATCGATCATCCAGTCGTTCAGACTTCTCGAAGAAGAATGGAAAACGAAGTACGACGAGCTTTTTCGTACAGTGAAGCTGGGTTTGTTGACGAAAGATGAAATCATGAATTTGATGAATTATTTGATTTATTATCTGGGACGGGAAATGGCGGGTATGACGAAGGAGTTTCAAGAGATCTGGACCACGGATGGTCTGCCGAAGCTCAGTAAAGTCATCGATGAATCCCATTCCCTCGAGCAAATGCGGGAAGAATCTGTGACCGTACTGAATAGCCTATTCACGGGTTTGCAGGAAGCGCAGGACAGACGTCTGCATGGCGCTACGATCCGCGATATGCGGAAATTCATCGAAGAAGAGTATGCGAACCCGAATATGTCGCTCGATTATCTGAGCTCAACTTTCAATATCAATGGCAAATATGTAAGTAAACTGTTTAAGGAGGAGACCGGGCAGAAATTCGTCGACTTCCTGTTCGATATCCGTCTGCAGGTTGCACAGCGCCTCCTCACGGAAACACAGACTACCATACAGGAGATTGCTGAGCAGGTTGGCTATACAAGCGCGATCTCATTCAGCCGTGTATTTAAGAAAGTGGTGGGCAGCTCCCCCAGCGAATTCCGCGAAGAAGCGGCGCGCAGACAGCATGGGTGAAATGGGTTTGTCTTCGCGAGCCAAGTTCGCCGCAACCATTGCTTTTTGAAGACAAGAGAAGAAGAAACCAAAAAGGAGCGTGTATGCGTTGGAGAAGAAGTTGAAATTTCGTGAGGATGGAACATTCGTCATCGTGCAGTTTTCCGATGTGGAGTTTATTGACGCTGAGGATCGGGATCCCGAGACGCCACTCCTCGATTCGATAACGAAGGCGACGATGGAACGGATCATCGCCATTGAGCAGCCTGATCTTGTTGTGTTTGCGGGCGACGTGACGGCAAGCGAGAGATGCAAGTCTCCGCTTCAATCATTCCGCAGCGCGGTCGCCGTCGCGGAAGAAAACCGCGTGCCGTGGGCGGCGGTGTTTGGCAATCATGACTCAGAAGGAAACCTGCCGCGAAATCGAATGCATGAAGAGCAGCTGCTTCATGCATATTGCTTTGCCAAAGCGGATCCTTCGGGGGTGAGCGGAGCGGGCAATTATGTGCTGACGGTTGATGATCGGAAGGGGAATGCGGCGGCTTCGCTGTTTTTCCTAGATAGTGGCGATTACTCGCAGATTAGTGCCATAGGCGGGTACGACTGGATTCGCCGCGATCAAATCGAGTGGTATGCAGCCGAATCTCGGCAATTGGCTGAGCGGAATGGCGGGATGCCTTTGCCTGCTCTGGCATTTTTCCATATCCCGCTGCCGGAATACGATGAGGTATGGAGAACGAAAGTGTGCGAGGGTCATTGCAACGACTGGGTTAGCTCACCGCGAGTAAACTCCGGCATGTTCGCTGCAATGGTGGAAATGGGCGATGTTATGGGCACGTTTGTTGGTCATGATCACGCGAACGATTATTGCGGAATGCTGCATGGCATCCGTCTTTGCTACGGACGGTCTACACGTTATGTTAGCTACGAAGATGGTGCGCGCAAGGACAAGTTTCCGACTGGCGCAAGAGTCATTCGCTTAACAGCGGGTGATCGACAGTTCGAAACATGGATCCGCCAGCGCGACGGTCTTGTTGCAGAATTGCCAGTGCACGAGCCGGACGCTCATTAGGACAGGCGCGGTGCCGGGACTGTGGCTGGCGAGGGGGAAGAAATGGAGAAAGCCACAAGGTTCATAATTGGACCTTGCGGCTTTTTGCCTTTTCGATACAACCTTCAGTGAATTTCGCGAAGAAGCCGCTTACGGTGAGAACCGGTGAATTTGGTTCGGCGGTAGAAAATGGTTTGCAAAGAGCTTTTTCAGCATATGCGAAAACGGTTAAGTCCACGATTCTTGTTTCTTGCAGCAAACGGTTTGCGCAGTCTACTATGGAGTAGTGAACGGGTGATCAGTTCAAATGAAAGGAGAAGGAGCATATGCCAAGCATGCACAAGGAATTGGGAGTGACCGTTCCTTCTGGGCAAAACAAGCCCTATCAGAAGGCTTCGGCCGCCAGCAAATCATCCTTACAATTAATTGTTAAAAAGATGAAGCGTCACTGGCAGTTGTATCTGGTCATAGTACTACCGATGCTGTATTTAGTTATTTTCAAATATATACCTATGGCAGGTGTCGTCATTGCGTTCAAAGACTACAACGTCATCAAAGGCATTTGGGGCAGTCCCTGGGTAGGTTTGGAATATTTTAAACAGTTTTTCGAATCGCCGAATTTCTGGCTGTATATGAAGAACACGCTTGGCATCAGTGTGTATGGTTTGCTTGTTGGATTTCCAGCTCCAATCCTGTTAGCCTTGGCATTGAATGAAATACGCAACGGTTTCTTCAAAAGCAGCGTGCAAATGATTACTTACGCGCCTTACTTTATATCAACCGTTATCATGGTTTCTATTCTTATCGTAACCTTGTCGCCGAACGTTGGGATCATAAGCAAATTTACGCAATTACTAGGCGTGGAAAATACTAATTTTATGGGAATTCCCAGCTTGTTCAAATCGATCTATGTCTGGTCGGATGTATGGCAGTATACGGGTTACGGGGCTATTATTTACATAGCTGCTTTGGCAGGGGTTAACCCTGAACTGTATGAATCGGCCAAAGTGGATGGTGCGTCCCGGTTGCAGAAAATTGTCAGTATTGATATCCCGAGTCTAATCCCGGTGTCTATCATTCTGCTTATATTGAATATGGGGAACATCATGAAGATCGGCTTCGAAAAGGTATATCTGATGCAAAATCCCCTAAACGTCAGCACGTCTGAGGTCATTTCGACCTATGTGTACAAGGTGGGCCTGCTCAGCTCTAGCTTCAGCTTTTCTGCTTCCATTGGGTTATTCAACTCTATAATCAACCTAATTCTTCTCGTGGGTGTCAACTACTTGGCCAAGAAGTTATCCAATTCGAGTTTGTGGTAAGGAGGTTCATCTATGTTGAAGGCGTCAAGGATTCGCGAATCGCAAGGCGACCGATTGTTTCTAGTCGGTATCTACTTTTTTTTGAGCTTAGTGTTGATTATCGTCCTGTTTCCACTCATTTTTATTATCTCTTCATCGTTCAGCTCACCGCAAGCCGTCGTATCTGGCAAGGTGTGGCTGTTTCCTGTAGACGTTACGCTCGAAGGCTATAAAGCGGTGTTCCACAATCCGCAAATCGTGTCTGGGTACTTGAATTCGCTTTTTTACGCGGTAGTTGGTACAGCCGTTAACGTCGTTTTGACCGTTATGCTTGCCTATCCGATCGCCAGAAAAACGTTCTTCGGCCGAAATGCGATCATGGTGCTTCTGGTCATTACGATGATGTTCGACGGTGGGCTTATCCCCTTCTATCTCGTTGTGAAAAGTCTGCACATCCTCGACACGCGTTGGGCGATGATTTTACCGGGAGCGATGGCGGTGTTTCAAGTGATTATCGCTCGCACCTTTTTCCAGACCTCGATTCCCGATGAGATTGCGGAGGCCGCCGAACTCGATGGCTGCAGCGATTTACGATTCATTACGAGCATCGTCATTCCTCTCTCTAAGCCGATTCTGGCTGTACTGACGCTGATGTATGCGGTAGGCCATTGGAACGCTTATTTCGATGCTTTGATTTTCCTCAAATCGCCGGATTTGTTCCCACTCCAGATCGTGCTGCGCAACATTCTTATTCTGAACACAATTGATCCGACCATGGTCTCCAAGGTGGATCAGATGTTGGCTCAGCAAGGGTTGAAAGATTTGCTCAAGTATTCGCTAATCGTTGTTGCGAGCGCGCCCGTTCTGATCATTTATCCATTCGTGCAAAAGTATTTTGTGAAGGGCGTCATGATCGGCTCATTGAAAGGATAACGCTTGGAAGGTACCCCATGCCCAACCATGAAGGAGGTGGTGCAGCAGCGGTGCAGCTTAGATCAGCTAGGAATACTTTCTAATGCATAAATGACATAGTTTAATAAAATGGGAGGCGTCGATAAGATGAAAAAGTGGAAAAAATCTTACACTGGCACATTGGGAGCTGCCCTCTGTTTCTCGCTCGTTTTGAGCGCATGCAGCACGGATTCGGGTAAACCTGCAGACAATATACCTTCAGGCAGCGCGCCGGTAGCAAGCGACGTATTTTCACCTGTTGGGCAATTTCCGATTGTCAATAAACCGATGACGATCAAAATGTTTGCACCGCAGCTCGCCGTACTCGAGAATATGGAGACCAATTCCTTTACGAAATACCTCCAAGACAAGACGAATATTCAGATCAAATGGGATCTCGTACCAGACAAAGCACTTAACGACCGCAAACAGCTAATGCTGGCAAGCGGCGATTATCCCGAAGTGATTTTGCAAGGGAGCTTAACCAAAGAAGAGCAGATGAAGTATGGCAAACAGGGCGTGTTTATTCCGTTGAACGATTTGATTGATAAGTATATGCCTAACTTCAAGAAGGCCATGGCTGAACTGCCTTATTTGAAGAGTTCCATCACGACGCCTGACGGCAACATTTATGCGCTTCCGCAAGTAAACGAGTGTTATCACTGCAATTATGCTCAAAAAATGTGGATTAACCAGTCTTGGTTGGATAAGCTTGGGCTGAAAATGCCAACAACGACGGACGAGTTTTACGAAGTGCTGAAAGCTTTTAAAGAAAGAGATCCGAACGGCAATGGTAAAAAAGACGAAATTCCGCTTACCGGTTCCGATGATATGTGGGCAGGGAACGTCGCCTCTTTCTTAATGAATGCTTTCATCATCGACGACCAGGTGGACAAAGACAGCGGGACTTTCCTCCAGTTAAAAGATGGCAAGGTGGAGCTAGCAGCCAATAAAGCAGAATGGAAGCAGGGATTGCTGTACCTGAACAAGCTCTATAAGGAAGGTCTGATCGATCCGGCGTCCTTCACACAAAACTCCGATGCGATTCAGCAGCTCGGCAACCGCCAGGACGCAAACGTGATGGGAAGCATCACCACTGCACTGATCAGTTATGCGCATTCCCCGGACGAGAAACACCCGCGCCACAAAGAGTATGTCACCGTACCTCCGCTCAAAGGACCGAACGGCGTGCAGCAAGCCGGATATTTTGCAGGAGTGGGCAACTCGCAAATGGCCATTACGAACAAAGCGACGAAAGAACAGCAAATTGCTGCGATCCGCATGGCCGACTACTTGTACACGGAAGAAGCGATTGTGCTTGAAGAACGCGGTCTGGAAAACAAAGGATGGCGCAAAGCGAAGGACGGCGAGCTGGATATGAACGGCAAGCAAGCGAAATATGCGATTATTCCTGATGTTGAAACCCGAACGACATATAACGACCGTTGGGATCAGCTCGGCCCGTCGCTCCGCACGTTCCAATATCGCGATTCTTGGGCAGCTTCACAGAATCCGCTTGCCGAAGGTGCATACGAGGTTCGTTTGAAGCGTGAATCGGCCAAATATGAACCATTTCAATCGAAGCAGAATTATCCGTCCAGCGTGTTCATCGCATTGGAAGACGCACAAGTTGCGGCTCAACTGAAAACGTCAATCCGCGATTACGTCAAGTCCAACATGGCGCAGTTTATAACGGGAAGCAAAGATATCGAGAAAGATTGGGATAGCTATGTAAAAGGCTTCGATGGCTTGCAGCTCGGCAAATATATTGAAATTTATCAAAAGGCGGTTGCCAAAAAGTAATTAGTGAACAAATGGGACAAGAAAGGTCGGATCATATGAATCCTGTTGAAAAGTTAACCCCTACAACCCGTCAGCTTGCATTTCAAGATTGGGAATTCGGATTGTTCCTTCATTTTGGACTGCGCACCTTTTATGAAGGATATGTCGATTTTGATGAAAGGCGAATGCAGCCGGTTGCTTTCAATCCTGTTCTTTTGGATTGCGAACAATGGATCCGAACGGCCAAAGAAGCGGGAATGAACTATGCCGTATTAACTGCGAAGCACCATGACGGTTTTTCCAATTGGCCTTCCCGTTACAGTCAATTTAGTGTGGCGGCTTCTCCGTGGAAGGATGGGAAAGGAGATGTCATTCGCGAATTTGTGGATGCTTGCCGAAAATATGGTGTGAAACCAGGCTTGTACTATTCGCCGTATGATGGTTCAGCCGACTTTTACACCCAGAATGCGAAGGCCTATGACGATTATTTCGTCAATCAAATAACTGAACTGCTCACCCAGTATGGAGAGATCGACATCCTTTGGTTTGACGGTTGTGGCTCTGAAGGGCACTCGTATGATTGGAATCGGATTATCAGTGAAATTCGCCGTATGCAGCCTCATATTTTAATTTTTAATATGGGAGATCCGGATTTTCGGTGGGTTGGAAACGAGGACGGGATTGCACCTGTTCCATGCTGGAATGTGGTTGATTCAACGGAGTTTTCGATTTTGACTGAGAAGAAGGAGCAGCTGGGTGATCGACTGTGGCTGCCTGCGGAGTGTGACGTCCAGATGCGGGGGAATTGGTTTTATAGCGATAACGATGAACATACCCTGAAAAGTGTGGAAGAACTTATGGGCATTTATTATCATTCCGTCGGCAGGGGTGCAAACTTGCTTCTCAATATTGGACCGGATCGCAACGGTTTGCTTCCGGAGAAGGATGTGGAGCGGCTTCTGGAATTCGGTTCAGAAATTCACAGGCATGGGGGCAGCCCATTCGCTACACTTGCGCAATGTGAAAGAAGAGGGAATTGCTGGGTTTATGAGACTGATGTGCCCCAACTGCTCGACCAAATCGTCATCCAAGAGGATCTGAGTGCTGGCGAAAATGTAAGAAGCTTCAAGATTAGCATCATTACCCAAAAGACAAGACGCTCTGTGACCATTTATGAGGGACAGCATATCGGACATAAGGCAATTATTCGTGTCCCGACCATTAGAATCCGGGGCATAATCGTTGAAATCACGGAAAGTGATCAAGAGGCGGTACTGCAAGGACTAAGTTTTCATCATGTTGGTGAGGGAAAATGAGATTATACTAAAACAGTCCCGATGTGGCTCAAAGCCTTAATACATCGGGATGTTTTACGCATGCACGGATGGAATATTTGGCTTGTTTGCTCAGCAAGGCAACAGGATCTCAATTTTCGTGCCTTGCCACACTTTGGATTGTATCTGGATTTCGCCGCCGTGCGTTTCCACGATGGTTTTGGCGATACTCATCCCAAGGCCGGAGCCTTCCGTCGACTCCTCGGTATTCGTTCCCCGGTAGTAGCGATTGAACAAATGACGCAGCGTTTCCTCGTCCATCCCTTTGCCATTATCGATTACTCGTATATATGCCTTATCGTTCATCCTGCCGACAGAGACGGTGACGATCACGCCAGGCGGGTTATGCTTCACGGCGTTGGACAGCAAATTGTCCATCAGCCGCACCAGCCAGGTTTCATCAGCTTGTATGAGCAGGGGACGTTCTTCCCCAACGTAGTGAAACCGATACTCAGACATCATGGCGTCGTTGACGTACTTCAATACGGAGCAGCGCACCAGCTCAACCAAGTCGATCTCCCGCACCTTCATGATCGAATCGCCCTGCTTAAGCTGATGAATCAAAGAAAAGTCGGAGATCAGCTCCAGCATATAATCCCCCTTCTCCCGAATCGTCGCGCCCATGATCCGCATCTCCTCATGGCTCCATTGCTCAGGCAAGCTTTCCAGCATATACCCATAACCTTGAATCGTGGCCAAGGGTGTGCGCAGATCATGAGAGATTCCTGACATCCACTCCGCTTGCGCCTTCTCCAGCCGTTCCCGTTCCTTCTCCGTCTGAGCCAATTGATGAGTCATTTGATAGAAGGATTTGATCACTTCCTTGTAGAGCCTATAACTGATTCGCATCGTGCCGTTGCGGCGGAATACCTTGCGCATGTCCTTGGCGGTCAGTACCTGGTCGTATTGCCCCTTGCGCATGCGTTCGAACCAGCCGGCGAACAGTATCAGCGGCTGACCGTAGCGGTAGCCATGCCAGATGGAGATCGGCAGCGCCAAGAGCAGGATCAGACCTGCAAACCAGACGAGTCCTCGCGTTGCCGTTTCCAATACAGGATGCTTCAGAGGGGCTCCTGCTGCATGGGGCGTATAGAGGATCCAGGTGATTCCGCTTAGCTTGTCCCGATGGGCCACTATATTCGTGTCATAATTGCTGGGAGATTGCTGGATGGCCAGAATATCCAGCGCTCGATATGCCTTCTGCACGTAAGCTCCATCGCCGATGCCTTGTACGACATGGCTCTGGGGATCGATCACCTGCAGGTAGCTGCCGGTTTCACGCAGCCGCTGGTCCAAGAGGGAAACCGCATCACTGCGCACGATTCCAAGCTGTCCGTAAGCGTCGAACCAGGCCACGAGCTGGTCAAGGTCAGGATTTTGGTAGCCTAGCACATACAGAAGCGGATCCTGGAAAGAAAAATTCAACTGAGTGTGTACGGCATACGTGCCAAGGGTCCGTGTCTCCTGAATATCGAGCAGTTGAGCGATGGAGTAGGAGGTCGGCAGTGCAGGATACGGAGTTGTATTGACGGCGTAGATCACCGCTCCTTCGGCGCTGACAACCTGCAGCCACATTCCTTTCTCCTCGATGAGCTTCTCCCACTCGGGGGAAATCTGAATCGTCCCGCCCTTGTAATGCGCTTCTTGAGCGATCTGTTGCAGGACGCCAACCGGAAAGTTCCGGCGTATCTCATTACTCGTCATGTTCTGGAAAAATAGGATGCAGGCAACCAGAGTAATGGTCACAATCAGCAGGGCATAGAAAATCAATTGATACGTGAAGTGGAATGCCATACGCCGCTGGATCTTCATCGCTCCTGTGGCTCCTTCACCAGCTTATAGCCGAGCCCGCGTACGGTAAGCAGCAACTTCGGGTTGCCGGGATCGATCTCGATCCGCTCCCGGATGCGCCGGATATGCACCATTACGGTCGAGTCATCGCCCTGTCCGTTGATCCCCCAAACCTTGTCGTAGAGCTGTGTTTTGGAAAATACGATTCCGGGAAACTTGCAGAAGTGCAGCAGCAGCTGGAAGACCTGTGCTGGACAAGGAACAGGCTGCCCCTCTACAATCAGCTCGCCCTCCGCTTCGTTGACGGCGAAGCGGCCGAACCGATAAACGCCCGGTTGGGACCCCTTAACCGGACTCGCTGTGGGGGCTTCCGGCTCCAGACGGCGTATACGCGCCAGAATTCTTGCGGCCACCTCCAGAGGATTGAAGGGCTTCGTAATATAATCGTCCCCGCCCATGGCGAAACCCCGCAGAACATCGAGATCCGAAGCCTTGGCTGTCAGAAAGAAAATATGCGGATTCCCGAATTCGCGGAGCTTGGAGATGAGCTCCAGCCCGCTGCCGTCGGGGAGCATAATGTCGAGCAGGACGATATCGGGGACTTCACGCTTCGCTAAATCGAGCGCTTCCGCGCAGGTGGAAGCCGCGTACAGCTGCTGAAACCCTTCCTTGCGAAGCACCATTTGCAGCATCGTAACAATCGAAGGCTCGTCGTCGACGATTGCGATTTTAATATCGGATAGACTTGTCATTGTTTTCACCCTTTTCAAATTCCATAGTAGCATACTCACATGAACAGAACCTAAACAGCGGGAGCAAAATTAAGCTGAAGTTTAGCTATCCGTTTAGGTTCTGTTTCAGTGGGGCTGGTAGGATAGGGGGGTGAGCCGGCAGCGCCCAATAGGAGCTCACCCGAATAAGGTCGGTTGCGGCCGAAGCGGAAAACAGCAACAAGTGTATCACCATATAACCAGATCAATTGAGGAGGAAAATTTATGATTATAACAACTACACCAACTATTGAAGGTTCCCCGATCAAACAGTATCTGGGCATTGCTACCGGTGAAGTTATTATGGGAGCCAACGTATTCAGAGACTTTAAGGCTTCGATTACCGACCTCGTAGGGGGGCGCTCGCGCGCTTATGAAGGCAAACTTCAGGAAGCGAGAGATGCGGCATTTGTTGAGATGACCCAGAAAGCTTCGGGGATGGGAGCTAGTGGGATTGTCGGAGTCGACATTGATTACGAAGTCATTCGCGAAGGCATGCTGATGGTCGCCGTAAGCGGGACGGCTGTGATCGTTTAAGCTACCTTACTAACGCCGCTGCGATTCAGGTAGCGGCATTTTTCTTCAACTTCGTCATCACGTTACCCAGAAATAGGAACATAATCCAGTTCAGAAGTCCGAACCGATTTTAGAAAATTGGGCTCCACAAAGCCCTTGCATTTCACTGGATAAACTCCAGTCAAAGTAGCATTTCCTCTGAAGCAAACCTTGTCTGTAGTTGTCTGCTGCACCGATTGCTCATCATTTGATGACTTTGAAGCAACTGCAGGATCAAATTCCTGCAAATGTGCATCTTTTTTGCTCAGAATCTACCTATAGCGATGAAGTAAAATAGTTTGTGTACCAACATTTGGAGTATAGGCAAATGACAAAAAAGTAGGGTATTCTCGGGATTACCACACCACCAAGAAGGAGCCCTACTCAATGACTACTATAC
>NZ_JABMKZ010000074.1 GCF_013204855.1 Paenibacillus alba
TCATGGAATGCATTGGAAGATGCCGGATATGGGAAAAAACAGATTGCAAACAACCGCATCGGGATGTATGTAGGGGTCGAAGAAGGAGACTACCAACTTCTTGTAAATGGTGAGGGAGGGGTTACCTCCAATCATAATGCTATCTTGGCAGCAAGATTATCGTATTTCCTGAACCTAAGCGGGCCGAATATGGCGATCAATACCGCGTGCTCCTCAGGGTTGGTGGCGGCACATCAAGCTTGTCAAAGCTTAAGAAACGGCGAATGTGATACCGCTATTGCAGCGGGGGTTAACTTAATAAGTTCTCCTGAATCATTCATAGGTTTAAGTCAGGCAGGGATGCTGTCGAAGGATGGCAAATGCTATACCTTTGATGAGCGTGCGAACGGGATGGTGCCAGGAGAGGCAGTTGCCGTAGTGGTATTAAAGCGGTTGTCCAAAGCGGAGGCGGATGGGGATCGGATCTATGCTGTAATTCAGGGCAGCGGGGTGAACTACGATGGAAAGACCAATGGGATTACAGCACCAAACGGAGTATCCCAAAGCAATCTGATCAAAGACATATACGAACAGTATCAAGTTAATCCGGAGGAAATCGAGTATATTGTTACCCATGGAACGGGAACAAAATTAGGAGACCCGGTTGAAATCAATGCTTTGAACGAAGCCTTCAGAGGCTGCACCGAAAAACAAAGATATTGTGCCCTGACTTCAACAAAGACGAATTTTGGCCATACGCTGGCGGCTTCCGGATTGGTAAGCCTGATCTCCTTAGTGCAGGCTCTACGGTACGAGATAATTCCGGCGAGCCTGCATTGCGAAAAAGAAAACAGCTATATTTCGTGGAAGGACAGCCCTTTTTATGTGAACAAAGCCAATAAACCTTGGCAGGAAGAGAGGGAGCAGCGGAGAGTCGGAGCAATAAATTCATTTGGGATGAGCGGAACGAATGCCCACATGGTAATAAAGAGTTATCCCTCCGATGAAACGGAGGTGGGGGAAGAAACATTCCCAAGTTATTTGATAGCTCTATCAGCGAAGACGCAACAGGGCTTACAAGAAAAAATAAATGAGCTACGAGAAATGATGACAAGAAAAGAAATCACAACGAAGGATTTGGCAGGTATTAGTTACACACTGTTGGAAGGCAGACGGCATTTTCAGTACCGCTTTGCAGCCATCGTGCAAGATGTGGAAACAACAATAACTGCACTGAATCAAGGGAGCAATAAAGAAAAAGGGCCGTACTTGTTTGAGGGAAAAGTAGATCGGACCTTTAAGGGGCAAAGGACGACTCAGGTACTCGCTCAAGAGCTGCTTACCCGAAGCCGGTCGGAGGTTGGAGATAGCCAGAAATATAGAGAGACACTGTACGCGCTGGCAGAATTCTATTGCATGGGATACGAAATGGATTGGAGCATGATGTTTGCGAACCCAAGGTCCAATCAGATCAACCTGCCGACGTACCCGTTCTCGAAAGAGAAGTATTGGGTGGAGAGAAAGGAAAAAGGTAGGGGAGATGCTCCTTTACATCAAGGTCAGAGTACGGTTATCCGTCCTTTGCTTCAGCCAAATTCGGAAGTTGAATTTGTTTATATTAATAAAATCAATAAACCAAGTGGCATTAAGTTGAATGAATTAAAAAGCATGGATGCTCAAGACGTTATTTCTAAATCAGCAGAATCAAATAGTTCTCCTGTCGAATTTTACACACTTATAAATAATGACACTCCAACTCCATTGTATCAAAAAGATGATTCGACGGACTTGATTGCCGAGGAAATAATCACTGAGGAAGTAATTGTAACTTTGGGAGAAGTATTACAAATGAATCCAAGCGATATGGATAGCAACAAGAAATTTATCGAGATGGGGCTTGACTCTATCTTAGGTGTTGAATTGGTGAGATCAATCAACAAAAAGTATGGAACTTCAATTCCAGTAACCAAGGTTTACGATTATCCAACCATTACTGAATTCTCCGGATACTTAATGAGGGAGGTGATGAAATCTAAAAAAGATAATAGTTCAATTCAGTTCAATAATGATACAGAGTTAACTTCATCATCCACAGTTTTGATTGATAAAAAATCAAAAAACACCAGCATTTCATTATCTGAATTGCAGGATGATCTGTTACAAAGCCTTGCTGAATCATTATACCTATCACAAAACGAAATTGATCAGGAAAAAAGGTTTATTGATATGGGGCTGGACTCGATTATTGGTGTGGAATGGGTGAGAGCTTTGAACAAAAAGTATGGAATATCCATACCTGTGACCAAGGTATATGACTATCCTACGATTCGAGAGCTTAGCATGTATTTAGAAAAAGAATTGAGTAAAAAAAATGAGAAAGAGTGTGTCGGTAATAACCCGTCATTATCAATTCGAGAAGCACTGAAGCAAGTACAGCATAAAAAAATGAGTATTGAAGAAGCAAATCAAATCATCTTTAGTAGATTAGAGGAGGAGTAAACAATGCTAAAAGAAGATATTTTTAGCTTAATTGTAAAACATACGATAGAGGTAATTCCAGAATTAGAGGATCATGCATTTGTACCAAGTGATAGATTGAGTGACTTAGGAGCAAATTCAATAGATCGTTCAGAGATTATTACCTTAACATTAGAGGCCGTATCGTTAAAAATTCCACGGGTAGATTTGGCAACAGCCAAAAATATTGGGGGACTAGCTGAGGTGATCTATGGCAAATTATGATGAATCTGATGTTGTTATAACGGGCCTTGGAATTACTTCTGCGATAGGACAGGGAAAAAATGATTTTTTCTCTGCCCTAATAAAAGGGCAAACATCTTTTGGCATTATGAAGCGCCCAGGCCGGCAGAATGGTACTTCATTTATTGGAGCAGAAATTAATAATTTACGTTCCGTGGATAGTTTCTCGTCAAAGCGGGCTATTCGAACGGCTTCATTATCAAGTCAAGTTGGTTTGGTTACATTGCATGAAGCATGGTCCGAAGCAAGATTATATGAGGCGGAGCCTGATCGTATCGGTTTGATAGTCGGGGGGTCCAACTTTCAGCAACGGGAAATGCTAAATCTATACGATAAATATGGTCAACAACCAGATTACATCACACCAACTTACGGATTTTCTTTTATGGATAGTGATTTATGTGGACTTTGTACTGAGGAATTTGGAATACGAGGGATGGCATTTACTATAGGCGGTGCCTCTGCAAGTGGTCAATTGGCAGTGATACAAGCCATTCAAGCGATTATTTCAGGACAAGTGGACATTTGTATTGTCATGGGTGCTCTAATGGATCTCTCTTACTTGGAATGTCAGGCATTACGATCGTTAGGAGCAATGGGATCAGATAAATATAGGGGAGATCCAGATAAGGCATGCCGTCCATTTGATTTGGATAGAGATGGATTTATTTTTGGAGAATCTTGTGGTGTAATCGTAATCGAAAAGGCTGTTAGCGCCAAAAAACGTAATGTTACCCCATATGCAAAAATCAAGGGATGGGCTGTGGGAGGGGATGGTAATCGAAACCCTAATCCTTCTTATGAGGGAGAGAAAAGAGTGATAAAACAAGCATTGGAATTAGGCCGGCTTACTCCAGATCAGATAGATTATATTAAGCCTCACGGGACCGGGTCTCTAATAGGAGACGAAATTGAATTAAAAGCAATTAAAGATTTTAAGTTTTCAAATGCTTATATCAATACAACAAAATCAATTATTGGGCATGGATTAAGTGCGGCAGGTGCTGTAGAAATTATTGCAACTGTTTTACAAATGGGAAAATCAACGCTCCACCCTTCAAGAAACTTAATAAACCCAATAGATAATAGCTTGAATTGGATTAGGGACAAATCAATCTCAACGAATATTCAAACGGCTATTTGTTTAAGCATGGGTTTTGGTGGTGTGAATACAGCACTGTGTCTAGAAAATCTTCAATAATATTTCGGAGGGATAAACATGGTTCAAGTTGGAATTGAAGCAATGAACGTTTTTGGCGGTACAACATATCTGGATGTACTTGAATTAGCAAAGCACCGTAATTTGGATACGGCCCGATTTGAAAATTTGTTAGTGACAGAAAAGGCAGTTGCTCTTCCGTTCGAAGACCCAATTACTTATGGGGTTAACGCTGCTAAACCTATTGTAGATGCACTTACTCAAGCTGAAAAAGATCGAATAGAAATGTTGATTACTTGTACCGAATCGGGCGTGGATTTTGGAAAGTCGATAAGTACCTACATTCATCATTATTTGGGGTTAAATAGAAATTGTAGACTGTTCGAGATTAAACAAGCATGTTACTCAGGGACAGCGGGATTGCAAACAGCTATCAATTTCATTCTTTCTCAATCATCACCAGGTGCAAAGGCGTTAGTAGTGGCAACAGACATTACAAGATTTATTGCTGCAGAAGCGGGAGAAGTGTTGAGTGCTGATTGGTCCTTTGCAGAACCTACAGCGGGTGCTGGAGCTGTGGCAGTTTTAGTGAGTGAAAAACCGTATGTATTTCAAATTGATGTGGGGGCAAACGGGTATTATGGATATGAGGTAATGGATACCTGTCGGCCTGCTCCTGATATTGAAGCTGGAGATTCTGACTTATCTTTATCATCGTATTTAGATTGTTATGAGCAGTCGTTCTACGAGTATCAAAAAAGGGTAGCAGATGTAGATTATAAAGACACATTTCAATATTTAGCTTTCCACACTCCTTTTGGCGGCATGATAAAAGGGGCCCATCGTAATATGATGAGAAAATTGTATAGAGCAAAGCCTCAAGAAATCGAGGAAGACTTCAAAGCACGTGTCGTGCCTGGCTTAACCTATTGTCAACGTGTTGGGAATGTGATGGGAGCAACCTCTTTGGTTTCATTAGCGAGTATAATCGATAACGGTGATTTCAAAACTCCCAAGAGAATTGGGTGTTATTCCTATGGTTCTGGCTGTTGCTCGGAATTTTATAGTGGCGTCGCAACGAGCCAAGGGCAAGAATATCAACGACAATTTAGAATAACAAATAGGCTGAACGAGCGCTTTAAATTATCCATGCATCAGTATGATACCTTGCTTCGGGATAATATTTTTATTAAATTTGGTACAAGAAATGTGGTTATAGATACGAATATGTTCTCAGATGTAATTCGTTCGATTGAGGGAAAACAACACTTGATTTTAGAAAGAATTCATGAATTTCATCGCGAATACAGGTGGTTATAATGGAGTTTCAAACCCTAGAAGTTCGTTTCCAAAATCCAATCTGTTTCATCATGTTTAATCGAAATCAAGATAAAAATACGATAACAGATCAATTGATTGAGGAATTCTCCCATGTCTTACAGATGTGTGAAAAAGATGTGACGGTCGTGGTAATTGGAGGATCGTCGGAATATTTTTGCTTTGGTGCAGATTTTAAAGGGGTAGAGTCCAGTATTAAAAACCCTGAGCCATTATATGAATTGTGGCTTAGAATTGCATCAGGACCATACATTACGATTGCTCATGTCCAAGGAAGAGTTAATGCTGGTGGTATTGGTTTTGTCGCCGCCTGCGATATTGTTATTTCAAATGAAACGGCTCTTTTCAGTTTATCTGAACTCATATTTGGTCTACTGCCGGCTTGCGTATTACCTTTTTTGATTAGAAGAGTAGGATTTCAAAAAGCTAACTACATGACCTTAATGACACACCCAATTACAGTTCAACAAGCACACATCTGGAATTTAGTGGATGCATATGAGAGTCAAAGCGCTATTCTATTAAGGAAACATTTACTTCGTTTAAAACATCTGTCCAAAACTGGAGTTCAAAGATATAAAGGATACTCAACTGAATTATATGATGCATTACATAAGTGCAAACCATTGGCTATCAAAGCTAATCAAGAAGTGTTTTCTGATTCGGGTAATCTTGAACTTCTTAATCGGTTTATTGAAAAGGGTCTTTTTCCGTGGGAGGTTGAATAACATTTAACTCATTCCAATTATATTTAGTTACGATTACCGGTCACCCAAAAGCTTAGAGCGTGAGGTGTTTGTTTGATGTCTGTGGTAGATTTGTGTGAGATAGAACAGGGAATCGTCCAGATAAGAATGCAAGACATATTGCACAAGAATACATTATCTACAGAATTAATTAAAGATTTATTCCAATCATTTGAAACAATAAAAGGAAATACGAAATATAAAGTAGTTATTTTAACTGGTTATGAAGATTACTTTGCGTCCGTAAGCACCGAAGAGAGTTTCTTATCTGCTGGTTATAATGACAAAAATAATATCATTGCAGCATGGTTTAAATGCCTTGCATTGGATTGCGATATTCCAATTATTGCTGCGATGCAGGGTCATGGTATTGGTGATGGTTTCACAATGGGCCTGCTTGCCGACTTTATAATCCTAAGTCGCGAAAGTACTTATACAACGAGTAGTATGAAAGAGGGCTTCATTCCGGCGTGGGGGGCAAGTTATCTATTACCCAAGAAATTGGGCATTGGTCTAGCCCAGGAACTATTGATCGGGGGGGGGGCTTATCGAGGGGCGGATCTAGAAATGAGGAGGATTCCCTTTCCGGTTTTACCAAGACAAGAGGTCATGAATTATGCATATAAATTGGCACGACAAATTGCCGAAATACCAAGGGTCTCCCTAATCACACTAAAGGAACACTTAGTTTCAAGTATTAAAAAAGAGCTGCCCTTAGTATTTGAGCAAGAAGGGATTTTGCTAGAGAAAATAATCTTTCAAGATGATGTAAAGAAGAGTAATCGCTTGTTAGTACAGGAAAGAGAATTTAGTTTACGTGAATGGGAAGAAAAAAATATAGGTGAACCTAAACTGCAATATTCATTTTTGCCTAACCAACTAGGAAATCCGATATTTCAAGAGCGATATAACTGTAAGTGGAATTATTGTGCAGGCTCTATGTATAGTGGGGTATCATCTGAAAGCTTAGTTATAAAGATGGCCAAGTCGAGGCAATTAAGTTTTTTTGGAAGCGCTGGCTTACATGCAGCTAAATTAGAAGATCACATCAAGAGTATAACCGCTCAGCTTAAACCTAGTGACCCTTACGGTATGTGTATGATTTCAAATATAAATAGTCCCAAGGGAGAATTTAAACACGCAGAATTATTTGTCAACTATAACGTGCCTGTAATCGAGGCATCTGCTTATTCATCAATCACATTACCTTTGGTCTATTGCCGGCTCAAGGGCCTGACCCGTGAAGGAAATAAAATCAGATACCCCAGAAGGATCATTGGGAAATGCTCGCGTATGGAAATAGCGCGTTTATTTTTATCACCACCTCCAGCAGAGATGGTTAATTCCTTGTTCGAAATTGGATTAATAAATGAGGAAGAGAAAAAAATAGCACAGATAATCCCCATGGCAGATGATCTAGCAATCGAGGCAGATTCTGGAGGACACACCGATCAGGGCGTAGTATTTCCGTTAATTCCTTCGGTGATTGCATTAAGAGAGGAGTTGAGAAGTAAATATCAGTATCAAGATGAAATATTAATCGGATGTGGTGGTGGAATAGGAACTCCCGAGGCAATTGCTGCTGCGTTCATGCTGGGAGCGGATTTTGTTTTCACCGGTTCAATTAATCAATGCACTGTAGAGAGCGGTGCGCACGATGCAGTGAAGGATATCCTAAATAAAGTATCCATTCATGATACTGCGATAACGGTTGCTGGCGATATGTTTGAAATCGGGGCAAAAGTGCAAGTTGTAAAAAAGTATACAAAATTTCATGCGAGAGCGAATAAATTATATCAACTATTTATGCAGTACAACTCAATTGAAGATATTCCACAACAAGTTAGAACTGAGATTGAATCCAAATATTTCAAAAGGTCTTTTTCTGATGCTTGGGATTTGATTTGCGAATATAAAAAAGAAAAGAATCCTAATGAACTAAAAAAAGCTGCGGAAA
Organism: Paenibacillus alba; assembly: GCF_013204855.1. Classification (GTDB taxonomy): domain Bacteria; phylum Bacillota; class Bacilli; order Paenibacillales; family NBRC-103111; genus Paenibacillus_E; species Paenibacillus_E alba. The sequence goes on from NZ_JABMKZ010000074.1 coordinate 7,940, forward strand.
ACCCGCGAACAAAGATGGCTCTAATTTTTAAATGGTATTTCGCATATTGTAATCAGTTAACCTTGCGTGGTGAGGTTTCGGAAATAGATAACTTCAAAATATATTGTGGTCCTGCCATGGGGGCATTTAATTTATGGGTTAAAGGTACCCCATATGAGCATTGGAGAAATCGGAATGTGGATAAAATTGCTGAATTGTTAATGCAAAAGACATGTGAAATAGTCGAAAAAAATGTTTTACAATGGTTTTCTAGCAATTTTAGAACAATTGAAAAGTCTTAGAAGGTATACGAGTCAAAAACACACTAATGAAAAACAGTATGTTTGGATAAGAAGATTTCGATAGAGAAAACAGGTGGTTATCATGGAGTTTCAAAGCATCGAGGTTCGTTACCGGAAGAATATTTGTTTCATTAAATTTAATCGAAATTACTATAAAAACACGATTACGGATCAATTAATTGATGAATTCCACTATGCATTAAATAAGTACGAAAACGAAGTAACTATAGTTGTGATCGAAGGGTCCTCTGATTATTTTTGTTTTGGTGCCGACTTTCAAGGGGGAGGTAATATTAAGAATCCAGAGGCCCTATACCAATTATGGCTTAACCTGGCCTCAAAACCGTACATTACCATAGCACATATCCAAGGAAAAGTTAATGCGGGAGGAGTTGGCTTTGTAGCTGCTTGCGATATTGTTATTGCAAATGAAACGGCTCTTTTCAGCTTATCCGAACTCCTATTTGGTCTATTACCGGCCTACGTGTTACCTTTTTTGATTAGAAGAGTAGGATTTCAAAAAGCCAATTACATGACTCTAATGACACACCCAATTACAGTTCAACAAGCACACATCTGGAGTTTAGTAGATGTGTATGATAGTCATAGTGAAAAAATGCTAAGAAAACATTTATTACGGTTAAAATATATACCTAAAAGTGGGATTATGAGGTACAAGAGATACACTAGCGCATTATATGATTTACTTAATACATTAAAGCCCAAGGCTCTAACAGCTAATCGTGGCAGCTTCTCAGAGAACGGTAACTTAGAGAAGATTAAGCGATATATTGAAAAGGGGCTTTTGCCATGGGAAGATGAAAAGTAATAGTCATGATATAAAAAAGGAGGTTTTTCATCTTGCAACCAGTGGTAGATTTACGAGAGGTTGGACCAGGGATTGTTCAAATAACTATGCAAGACAAAATAAATAAAAACACGTTCTCAATTGAACTCATTAAAGGTTTAATCCATGCATTTGAATCTATAAAGGAAAATGTAAATTATAATGTAGTTATACTAACCGGATATGATAATTATTTTGCATCAGGGGGCACTAAAGAAAGCTTGTTATCTATACATGAGCGAAAGAATAATTTTACAGTCGGAGGGCTTTATAGTCTGGCTTTGGAATGTGATATTCCAGTGATTTCCGCAATGCAAGGTCATGGCATTGGCGGTGGTTTTGCCATGGGTCTTTTTGCTGACTTTATTATTTTAAGCCGTGAAAGCGTGTATACTACAAACTTTATGAAATATGGTTTTACGCCTGGAATGGGAGCAACATATATATTGCCAAAAAAATTAGGATTTAGTTTGGGCCATGAAATGTTGATTGGTGCGTGTAATTATCGAGGATCTGAACTGGAAAGAAGAGGAGTTCCCTTCCCAGTCATGCCAAGACAAGAGGTTATGAATTATGCTTATGATTTAGCTCGAGAAATTGCTGAAAAACCAAGGTATTCCCTAATCACGCTAAAAGAACATTTGGTTGCAAATATCAGAAAAGAGCTACCTTTAGTAATTGAGCAGGAAGTAATCATGCATGAGAAAACATTCCATCAAGACGAGGTAAAGCTAAGGATCAATGAATTATTTGGAAACTAAAGAGATTTGGGTTTACGTAAAATGTCATATTAAAAAGAGGGATAAGTATGGATTACAGTGATATCTTATATGCGCTCCAGGAAGGAAGAGTAAGTATAGAAGATGCGGAGGAACAATTAAAAAACTTAAAAAGCGGGTATAAACAAAATCAAACCTCTGAAGCGTATGGATTAATGAATACACTGAGAGATACAGCAGATAAAAAAAGCAAGCAACTTCCTTTCGATATCGGAAATTTAAAACCAGATCAACTAGGAAATCCGATATTTCAAGAACGATATAACTGTAAGTGGAATTATTATGCAGGCTCTATGTATAGTGGGGTATCATCCGAAAGCTTAGTTATAAAGATGGCCAAGTCGAGGCAATTAAGTTTTTTTGGAAGCGCTGGCTTACATGCGGCTAAATTAGAAGATCACATCAAGAGTTTAGCCGTTCAGCTTAAATTTAGTGACCCTTACGGTATGTGTATGATTTCAAATATAAACAGTCCGAAGGAAGAATTTAAACATGCAGAATTATTTGTCAACTATAACGTGCCTGTAATCGAGGCATCTGCTTATTCATCAATCACATTACCTTTGGTCTATTGCCGGGTCAAGGGCCTGACCTGTGAAGGAAATAAAATCAGATACCCCAGAAGGATCATTGGGAAATGCTCGCGTATGGAAATAGCGCGTTTATTTTTATCACCACCTCCAGCAGAGATGGTTAATTCCTTGTTTGAAAATGGATTAATAAATGAGGAAGAGAAAAAAATAGCACAGATAATCCCCATGGCAGATGATCTAGCAATCGAGGCAGATTCTGGAGGACACACCGATCAGGGCGTAGTATTTCCGTTAATTCCTTCGGTGATTGCATTAAGAGAGGAGTTGAGAAGTAAATATCAGTATCAAGATGAAATATTAATCGGATGTGGTGGTGGAATAGGAACTCCCGAGGCAATTGCTGCTGCGTTCATGCTGGGAGCGGATTTTGTTTTCACCGGTTCAATTAATCAATGCACTATAGAGAGCGGTGCGCACGATGCAGTGAAGGATATCCTAAATAAAGTATCCATTCATGATACTGCGATAACGGTTGCTGGCGATATGTTTGAAATCGGAGCAAAAGTGCAAGTTGTAAAAAAGTATACAAAATTTTATGCGAGAGCGAATAAATTACATGAGTTGTTTATGCATTATGATTCGATTGATGAAATTCCAAAACAAGTTAGAACTGAAATTGAATCCAAATATTTCAAGAGATCGTTTTCTGATGTTTGGGATTTGATTTGCGAATATAAAAAAGAAAAGAACCCAATCGAACTTCAAGAAGCTGCGGAAAACCCGCGAACAAAGATGGCTCTAATTTTTAAATGGTATTTCGCATATTGTAATCAGTTAACCTTGCGTGGTGAGGTTTCGGAAATAGATAACTTCAAAATATATTGTGGTCCTGCTATGGGGGCATTTAATTTATGGGTAAAAGGTACCCCATATGAGCATTGGAGAAATCGGAATGTAGATAAAATTGCTGAATTGTTAATGTACAAAACGAGTGAGATGATAGAGAAAAGGAGCTTTTATAACAAGGTTATGCAGCATGATACAAATGTAAATTCATCGGATAGCGATTGGACTGGAATTGCCATTATTGGCATGTCAGGAAAGTTTCCCCTATCGGAAAGCTTAGACGACTATTGGAATAATATAGCTGAAGGCAGAAATTGTGTATCTGAAATTCCTGAATCAAGATGGTCTGTTAACCAATATTATGATCCAGATCCCAGAGTTCCCGGAAAAACGACTTCTAAATGGATGGGTTACTTAGATAACATCGATAAGTTTGATGCGATGTTTTTTAACATATCACCAGCTGAAGCAGAGTTAATGGATCCACAACAACGTTTGTTCTTAGAGAGTTGTTGGAGTTGTTTTGAAGATGCCGGGATCAATATTTCGAAATTATCTGGTGCTCGTTGTGGGGTTTTTGCAGGATGCTCGGCCGGTGATTATGGATCGCTAATTGGAGAAAACGGGTATGATGCTCTTGGACTTATAGGGAATGCCACTTCTATTCTTAGTGCACGAATATCATACTTGTTAAACCTTAAAGGTCCTTCAATGTCGATTGATACGGCTTGTTCTTCTTCCTTAGTCGCCATTGCCGAAGCTTGCAATAGTCTCGTTTTAAAGACTAGTGACATGGCATTAGCTGGAGGGGTATCCATTACGACAGGCCCAGCTATACATATAATGACAAGTAAAGCAGGTATGCTTTCCAAGGACGGACATTGTTACACTTTTGATAACCGAGCGAATGGCTTTGTGCCAGGTGAAGGTGTTGGGGTCGTCTTATTGAAACGCCTTTCAGACGCAATAAATGATGGTGACCGCATTTATGGAGTAATCCGTGGGTGGGGGATAAATCAAGATGGAAAGACCAATGGGATAACTGCTCCAAGCGCAATCTCACAATTAAATCTTGAGAAAGAAGTTTACGAAAAATTTCAAATCAATCCGGAGTCGATTTCCATGGTGGAAGCCCACGGAACGGGTACCAAATTGGGTGATCCTATTGAGGTAGAAGCACTAAAAGGATCATTCCAGTTATTCACCGATAAAAAGCATTACTGCGCATTAGGCTCTGTTAAAAGTAATATTGGACACTTACAAGCAGCTGCCGGTGTAGCTGGCGTAATTAAAGTGTTACTTGCTATGAAATATCGTAAGTTACCACCTACAATTAATTATGAAAATCTCAATGAACATATCATATTAAATGATAGTCCATTTTATGTTAATACTAAACTATTGCCTTGGGAAAATCATGATGGTTCTCTCCCAAGACGGGCATGTGTAAGTTCATTTGGCTTTAGTGGAACAAACTCTCATATGGTTATAGAAGAATATAACCATAATGCCGATAGCGACACTCCGATTATCGTGAAAAATGATAGGGCATTGTTTGTATTATCTGCAAAAACTGAAGAGCAATTAAAAGAATATGCTCGAAGGCTGAAAACATATATAACAGAGCATGAACAATTGGATTTGATAGATATCGCTTGTACGTTACAAATCGGCCGAGAGATGATGCAATACCGTTTTGCGTATATAACTGATTCTAAGCATGATTTAATTCATGCTTTAAATTTATTTTCTAATAATTTACCGGTTAATGATGTACTAACAAATGTTTGGCAATATGAAAGTAATTTGAACGAAAAAAAATATGACTATGAGAACATCTTGAATTCTGATCAGATAGATTTAAGGAGTATGGCAGAGTTCTGGGTAAAGGGGGGACAGGTAGAGTGGAGCAAACTCTACGAGGTCCAAAAAGCGAGACGGATCAGTCTTCCCACATACCCCTTTGCAAGAGAACGTTATTGGGTGCCGATGGGGGAAGGGAAAAGCGCGGTCATTCCGGGGACCAATCCTGTACAGGTAGACGAGCTGCATCCGTTGCTGCATGAGAATATATCGGACCTACGGGAAGTGAAATATCGCTCGCGGTTTACGGGAGAAGAATTTTATTTGTCGGATCATGTGATAAAAGGGAAACGGATATTGCCGGGCGCTGCATACCTTGAAATGGCCCGGGAGGCCGCGGTACGGGGAGCTTGTTTGTCAGGGACGGAAGCAGTCGTTCACATCAAAAATGTCATGTGGGCTGCACCTGTTGTAGTAGCGGAAGCGGCTGTGGAAATCCATACCAGACTGAATCTGCAAGATAATGGGGAGATCCAATACGAGATCTATAGTCCCAATGAGGGCAATGAAGAAGTTACTGTACACAGTGAAGGAAGTATTTTGGTTTATACGGCGGAAGATACAGCGGAAGATACACCGG
>NZ_JABMKZ010000075.1 GCF_013204855.1 Paenibacillus alba
TCTTGATGACTGCGGTTGCACAGAACATCAAGAAGATAGCGCAACACCTCGCCAGAAAGGATGGGCTTGGCTCAACCCTTCTTAACTTGTTCTTTTTCACCTCAAAACCGCTAAGGTCCCGTTTGATTTCATAGTTTTTTTGTGAAAACTAAGGGTTACTCAACAGCCTGGATTATGCAGGCTTTTTGAGCTTTTCCTTCCTAGATTCGGGAAAAGGTCTCCAAAGGATGCATAATCGCAGGCTTTTCACGGTTTTGCTGATTCTCGAGTCGAAAAGGATGCACATTTGCAGGAATTTGCAAAAAAGTCAATTCCCCTGCTTCTTCACAACGCCCATTAAACCATGCAAGGTACTAACAAAATCAGTTCCGGACATATGCCCTAACCCTCCGTAAGCACAGTCCAATTCATTGTACGCCATGACCCTGTCTCTTCGAATACTGGGACCATAAATGAGGATCGGAACGGGATCGCCGGTATGTTCCCCGATTTCACACGGGGTGGAATGATCTGCCGCAAGCGCAAGGTACGTATCGTCCGGCAGCATTTGCAGGATGTTGCCTACCATCTGGTCGAACAGCTCGATCGCTTTGGCTTTCTCGAACGGCAGGTTATCGTGCCCTTTCACATCGGGTGCTTTCATATGCACATAGACGATATCATTTTCAGCAATTTGTTCGATGGCCAGCTTGGCTTTCAAGTGGATATCCGTATCGATATTGCCCGTCATCCGGCTATCGGTAATCATCTTGAACCCAGCGAGCTGAGCAACGCCAAGAACCGTGCTTTCCCCTGCAATACAGCTCCCTCGGATCTGAAGCTGCTCGGCGATAGGCTCAAGCTCGGCCATGCGTCCCGCTCCCCGAGTCAGAATAAAATTCGCAGGTAGCTTCCCCTGCTCCATCCGCTCTTTATTTACAGGATGATGCCTCAAGATTTCATGCGCCTGAATAAGGAAGCGATTAACAATAGAAGCGGTTCTGATCGATTCCTCGGAAGCATCCAGCGGCTCTATCACCGCAAACGGCATCCCGTCATTCGGTGCTTTAGGATCTGAATCGCTGATTTTCTCGCTTAAGCCCTCGCCCCGCAAAACCATAACAGCGCGATGCTCCGTCGCCTCTTTGACATATACCTCTACCCCGTCAATCACCATGCCGCTGACAGCCTCAGCGATCAGATTCGTTTGCCTACGTATTCGGCCAGCCCGACGATCAATGACGATTCCCTTCTCGTCTACCGTCGCAAAATTACACCGCAGCACAACATCTCCCGGCTTAATGGTCATCCCGATTCCCAAAGCTTCAATCGGCCCGCGCCCAGGGTAATGATGCGGCTGATAGCCGAACAGGATAAGATGCCCCATATCCGTACCCACCGGAATGCCGGGCCTAATTAAATTCATCATGCCGGTTATCCCTCTAGTCGCAAGGTAATCCAAATTGGGCGTTTGCGCATATTCCAAAGGTGTTTCCTGGTTGAGCAAAGGATGAGGACGGTCTCCCACACCGTCAGCAATCGCCAAAATCACTTTTCTTTTTAGCATGGTTTCCTCCGAAAATGTGTTTTATAATCCCAGTATTTTAAACCAGGTAAAGATGGATAAGCTGATTACGCTTGCACCGATAAAGCACGTCACAATCGCATATTTCACTTGATCCAGCACGGAAAAGTAACCGGTTCCGAAATAAATCGTATTCACTTTGGAATGCGGCGGCAGCGTAATCGTATAGGTCATCGTCATCGCAGCAGCTAACGCCAAAGGCACTGGGTCCATTCCTAGAGACTTGGCTAAGGCGATAAACGCTGGGATTAGAATCGTTACCCGCACCGTTTTGCTCGTGAAGATGAGATGGCTGTACATACTTAGGAACACAACCACCACGTACACCAAGACATGATTCATCTGCTCCAGTCCCAAAAAGCTGACTACCTTCTTGATGATCCACTCCGCCCCCTTGGATTTATCGAGGGCATTGCCGACCGCATATGCTCCGGCTGCGAAGATCATAAGCTCCCATTTGATATTGGCTTCCTTCCAGGTCAGCACCCCAATTCGGGGAAGCAGGCAGAAAAGCGCGGCAAGCACGGCCGTCTGCTCCGTACTGATAGCGAAGCCAAACCAATCTTTTTGGTAATCCCCAGTAGCCCATAGGATTACGGTGCAAACAAAGATGACCAATGCCTTTTTTTCATTCAATGAAAAGGAACCCAGTTTCTTTAATTCATCCTTCAGCATGCCCATGGCATCTTGGAAATTGGACTCCCCTTTGAAAGAGAATAGCTTGAGTCCGATGAAAAATGTCAGCGCCATGGTAATGATTGCCGTAGGCATGGAAGCGAGCAACCAATCCATATAGCCGATATGGCCGCCCGCTTGTTCATTAATGAAGCCAACTGCGATAATATTGCATGAGGTGGCCGTCATCACGCCGGAGGTCGCAATCGCATCCGCTTGGACCCCTTGCAGCATCATCACTTTGCCCAAGTTGCTTTTACCAGGCATAGCTTTGTATACCTCCAGCAAAATCAAGCAAATCGGCACCATCAGTGTAGCTCTTGCTGTTGTCGAAGGAACGAAAAAGGCGAGCACAAAGTTAATAATAATCAGGACGAGCAGCGTCCTCTTGGGTGTTTGCCCGAAGCTCGTGACCATCCATAGCGCAAATCTTCGGCCCAGATTCGATTTCATCATGGCAGAAGTGAGAATGAAGGCTGCCACCATGAGCCAAATGACGTCGAAGCCTAATGTCCCGAAGGCGATCTCTTGATCCTTCACAGCTCCGGTTAACGGAAGCAGCAAAATAGCCATAATCGATGTTAAATAAATCGGAATCGGTGTCGTGATCCAAAGAATCAATGAAGCTGTAAAAATAGCAATCGCTTTCTGAGCTTCTAGCGTCAGCCCTGCCGGCGTAGGCATGAAAAATAAAAGCAGCCCCACAACAGCCGCAAGCGGGATTCCCCACTTTTGCATCAAATCTTCCACTTTGCTTTTCTTCTGGAGAGGTGGTTCCTTGCCATCCTTTTCAGTGGCAGCTAGGATTTGGGTCATCGTACATTCTCCTCAACTCATTAATGTATTCGCTTTCAAACCAGTATACCGATGAGGCCGGTTTCTCACTTCCTGCTGAGCAATCCCTCCTATCCACATCATTTGACATCCCCTTATTTACCTGGCAACAGTTTCATTATAAGAATCGAGTTACTATTATACAATTTGATTGTATTTTGATTATAATAAGATAATCTTATAGTTCTTGGACGAATTATAGTTATCGAATGAATGGTGGTGGCAAGGCATTATGAACGTCAACAAATTACAGACCTTTATTACGCTATCCGAATGTCTTAATTTTACGGAGGCCGCTGAGCTGCTTTATTGCTCTCAACCGTCTGTCAGTATGCAAATTCAGAGCATCGAAGAAGAATTAGGCGTTCCCCTTTTTGACCGAATCGGAAAAAAACTTTACTTAACGAAGCAAGGCGAGCAATTCAAGCCCTACGCCGAACAAATCATTAACTTGCTTCACTCGGCTAAGGACCATATGAGGCAGCTGGAGGATCTATCCTTCGGAACCTTATCTATCGGGGCAAGCAACTTTGTCGGAGTTTATCTGCTTCCCAGCATGCTGCGCACTTATTCAACTTCCTTTCCCAATATTAAAATCAATATGAATATCACGTCTTCCAACCACCTGCTTCACATGCTCGATACGAATAAAGTGGATTTCTTAGTGCTGTCCGATCGCGTACGGATTGACGAAACCCGCTATCAACGGACCACTTTTTATCAGGATGAGCTGGTTCTGATCGTGAATCCTTTGCACAGACTGGCGCAGAAGAAGGAATGCACACTGGAAGATTTGGTGAATGAAACCTTGATTCTGAAACCGGATAAATCCGCTACACGTCTTTACTTAGAAGATCAATTTAAAGAGCATGGATTCGCCCCTCCCAACTATTTGGAAATCAGCAATTTGGAAGGCATCAAACAAGGCGTCATTCATCATCTAGGCGTCTCCATCGTTTCCAGCTTCGCGATTCAGCAGGAAATTAATCATGGCTTGCTGGTTAAAGTGCCTGTCCAAGGCATTCAATTTCTACGGGGGATTAGTTATGTCCATCATCGCAACAAGCATTTTTCGCCAGCAGCCAAACAGTTCCTTCCACTATTGAAGCAGCCCCAATCATGAGCAGCATATGCCTAAAGCAAATGAAAAAACCGTCCGAGAGCAGTCTCTCGAACGGTTCTATTAATTCGCCTTCGCTGCGGCGGTCCTTGACACTTTCATAGAAGCCAATGCATAAACGATCAGTGCTGTCCAGATGAAGGCAAAGCTGACGAGGAGCATCGGAGAAAACTTTTCTTTGAATACGAATATACTGAGCAGCAATGTGATGGAGGGACCAATGTATTGAATGAATCCCAGCATCGAGAGCGGAAGACGGGACGCTGCTTTGGCAAACCACAGCAAGGGCAGCGCAGTTGCCACACCTGAGAGCAGCAGCATGATCAAAGAGAGCGGCGGCAGTGACCACGCGGAATCTTGATGAGCGGCATGCAAGTAAATAATATAGGCGAGGGCTATCGGAAAAACAACCGTCGTCTCCCCTGCAAGTCCAATCGAGGCATCATAGGAAACTCTCTTTTTCACCAGACTATATAAGCCAAAGGTAGATGCTAATGTCAGAGAAATCCACGGGAATCGGCCATAATCAATCGTTGCCAGGATAACCCCGACTCCTGCCAGAGCAACCGCCAGCCATTGACTGCCCGTTGGCTTCTCCTTCAGAAAAAGTACAGCCAACATAACATTAAACAGCGGAGTAATATAGTAGCCAAGACTCGTCTCGATCACATGGCCGTTGTTGACAGCCCAAATAAAGATGAGCCAATTGGAGCTAATGAGAATGCCGCTAGCCCCGATGAGCAGCAGTATTCTTCCATTCGTCGCGATCTTGCGAATTTCCGGCCAGCGCCCCTTGCTCAGCAGCAAGAAAATAGCCATGAACACAAAGGACCACGTAATTCGGTGAGACAAGATCTCCCCTGCAAGCAGCGATTCAAACGATTTCCAATATAATGGCAGCAAGCCCCATGCGATATACGCAAGGATAGCGTACCAGAGTCCTTTTTTCATAGTAAAATCCTCTTTTCAGATGTCTAGCAACACAAAACAAGCAACGTTATTATTGTGCTTTGGCCACCGGTCAATTTTCAGTCGTTCTATTGTAACATAGCGTGTCTTCTTTTGTCCGTATTATCTATAAATTGGCGGATCTGCTCTTCGCTGCTAAGACGGCATGAAAAAACCTGCGCACACTCATCCAAACAACGGTGAACGGCACGCAGGCCTAGAAATTTCTTTTATTCATTCCGGTAGAAAAAATTGGGCAGCTTCACTTCATTAGTATAGTGCTGATGAAACACATGCGTCGTCGCCGGTGACAGAGGTGAAATTAACCAAGACCAGTCACCGGTTACATCTCGTCCCGTTTTCTGTTCGTTGTCTTCAAACCGCTGAAACTGTCTGGCAGCCGTATGATGATCCACAATGGCTACTCCTTGCTGCTGATAGGAATGCAGCACGGCGATATTCAGCTCAACCAAGGCACGATCCTTCCACAAGGACGCATCCCGCCGGGTATCCAGCCCCATAATTGCTGCCACATGCGGCAGCAGATTGTACCTGGCCTCATCCGCAAAGTTGCGCGCGCCAATCTCGGTTCCCATGTACCAGCCATTAAACGGAGCTGCGGTGTAGGAGATACCGCCGATTTCAAGCCGCATGTTCGAGACGATCGGCACGGCATACCATTGCAGCTTCAACTGCTCGAAAGCCTCTATTTCCGGATGCGAGATACGTACTTCCAAAACTAAGTTGCTAGGTATTTCGAACAAGCGTGGCGCTCTTTCTCCGATTTGAACGACGAGCGGCAGCACATCGAAGTGAGTTCCCGCTCCTTGCCAACCAAGAGCTAGGCATTGCTTCGTAAAATGCAAGGAGGCCGGGTCGCCTACCAGCCCTTCCTCCGTCTCATAGCAAGCATAGCGAATAAGCTGTTCATTCCAGATCTGAAACGCCTCGCCCTTGTCATGCACAGGTGGAAAGATGGTCGTCACCGGGCGAATTTTCCCGCCATTGGTCGCGACTTCGATATGCTTGAAAAGCGCCTCAGCCATCTGCTCTTCGGTCACAACATGCCGCGCATCGTGAACCCTCAGCGTCTCCCAGAACAATCGCCCAATACAGCGGTTGCTGTTGCGCCATGCCATTTTGGCACCGTGCTCCAGCTCTTCCGTCGTATGCTCGTAGCACCCCTTGTGCTGGATGGCTTGTGTAATCTCTGCTAGGCGGCTGTTCGTTTCAGCTTCGCTTTTGCCTAATTCGCTATAACATTCTTGGATAAAAGGGATTGCCTTCACCAGTAGTTGATCCTGAACTTTCATGCGTAGGACTCCATTCCAATATTCATGGCAGCTGGCTCAGGATGATATCCCCTTAACAGCTCCCTTTATGTGATCTTACAATTGTGCGCTGAACTGTTCTGGAATATAAACGATTTGGGATTTGGCAACAATCGTCAATTCGCCAGTTTCCTCCGCATAATGAACCGAATCGTCGCCTACATAAAACCATAATTTCTTCGTGGGCTCATTTTCGATGTCTTGAAAGATGAATACATTCAGCTCATTTTTCCATTTCAAAAGCTCAGCAATGTTCTCAGCTTTCTCTATTTGCATGGTAAAAATCCACTGGTCTTCGACCTGCTTCCACGTATAAGGGATAGGATTTTTGCCTGTATCAATAAATGCTCGACCGCCTACCGCATGCTTCACCAAAAAGGTTTCCTTCATTGCCGCAGCCTCCTTCCTCCATTATGGCAGATCTATCAACATGAAATGAGTATCTTCCAACGCTTGGATGGTGACGGTTTGTTCAGCTTGCATACGCGCACTGTCCTTCGTTTCCAAAACAACCTCATTAGCTGAACATTTGCCGCTGATCACCATGAAAAAAATGCGGCGATTCTCGCCTTGTGTGAAAACAAGCTCTTTCCCTGCTTCCAATTTGCTCAAATAAATACTCATATCTTGATGAATCTTCGCTTGGTGCTCCCCGCCTTCAGGCGTAACCACAGGCAGAAGAGCATTGATCATCGCGTCAGGCTCGTAGGTGACATTTTCAAAAGAGGGCTCCATCCCCCGCTTCTGCGGCATAAACCAAAGCTGGAACAGGCTCATCGGCTCCGTTTCCGATGCATTGTATTCGGCATGAATGACGCCGCTACCCGCAGACATCCGCTGTACGCCATTGGCTGCTGTTACCGCAACATGCCCCAGACTATCTTCATGCTTAATAGCTCCGCTGAGAACGATGCTGACAATCTCCATATCGCTATGCGGATGCGGGCCAAATCCCCGACCGGCGGCAATATCATCGTCATTGCATACACGCATAACCCCGAAACCAACGTTCTCTTCATCAAAATAATCACCGAATGAGAAGTTCTTATAGCTCTTCAGCCAGCCTATATCAGTCGCATTGCGCGTGTGCGCGGGAAATACTTGGATCACAGCAATCGCCTCCTTCATTAAGTACTCCTAGCTTAACACATTCAGACAACCCACATCCATGTCAGAACGGTGGCAGAATTATTTCGAAAACAGCAAAAAACCTCCCCCTTCACAAGCAGTGAGGTAGAGGTTCAGAAGCAAATTCTATTCAGCCAATACAGAGCCCACAAAATCTGGCGTGCCATCCTCATGCCATTTCAGCACACGCACAAAGGTGTGGCGATTGGGATCATACAAGGGATCGCCTGCAATTTCCTTGTAGTTTCTGGCATGGAAAACGAAGATATCCTCGGTGCCGTCCTCTGACAATGTGAAACTATTGTGTCCAGGCCCGAAGAGGCGGATACTTTCATCGGTCGTCAGAACAGGCGAGCTCGATTTTGTCCAAGCTTGCGGGTCCAGCAGATCAGCATCCTCCGACGCTGTTAACAGCCCCATGCAATAGTTAAAATCTGTCGCACTCGCTGAGAAGCTGATGTAAATGCGCCCTCCCCTTTTCAGCACCGCGGCGCCTTCATTTACTTTGAAGCCGATGATTTCCCAATCATATTCTGGCGTCGTAATCATGACCTGTTTGCCGCGAAGCGTCCATGGGCTGCTCATTTCAGAGATGTAAAGATTGGAATTTCCGGGAATATTCAAGTCTTTCTGCGCCCAAACCAGATACCGGGCACCACGATGCTCGAAAGTCGTTGCATCCAGTGCAAAGCTTTCCCACTCGGTGCGCAGCTGCCCCTTCTCTACCCACTCCCCTTCAAGCGGGTTAGCGGAACTATTTTCGAGCACATACATCCGATGATCAAAAAGCCCTTCATTCGTTTCCGTCGTTCTCGCAGCAGCAAAATAGATATACCACTTGCCCGCTACGAAATGGAGCTCAGGCGCCCATATATTGGCACTTAAGGGACCTTCGGCATATTTACGCCATGCCACGACAGGCTGAGCCTCTTTCAAGCCTGCAATCGTCGTCGAACGCCGCACTTCAATACGATCATATTCCGGTACCGAAGCGGTAAAATAATAATAGCCATCTGTGTGTTTATACATCCATGGATCAGCGCGCTGCTCCAAAAATGGTGTGATATAGCTGGTTTCTAGGTTCCCCATCGTGATTCTCCTTTGATACTGTCTGTGTAGTTGAGGCTAGTCATCCTCCCCCTCCCTTATCCTTTCACTCCGCCAACGGTAAGGCCCGATACAAAGAACCGCTGGAAGAAAATGAAGACGATAAGGATAGGCACGATTGCCAATACGGACCCGGCAATGAGGATGTCGTAGTTATTGCCATAAGGCGTTACAAGGCTGGACAAGCCGATCGGCAGGGTCAGCTTATCGCCTGTTTTGAGTACAATCAGCGGCCAAACAAAGCTGTTCCAGCTCGCAAGGGCTTGCAGGATCGCCATGGCACCAAAAGCCGGCGCCATAAGCGGCATCATAATTTTGAAAAAGATGCCATATTCCGAACAGCCATCAATTCGCCCGGCATCAAGGAAATCCCTGGGCAGTCCGCCGGCATACTGCCGGAAGAAGAAGATCGGCAGCGGAGCCACCACGAATGGCAAAATGACCCCGCTGTACGTATCGATCAAGTGGAAGGCAATCATTTGCTTATACAAAGGAAGCATAATAATTTCCACGGGCACCATCATGACCAGGAGGACAAGGAGGAAAATGAGGTTCCTCCCCCTAAACCGATACATCGCTATGCCGTAGCCTACCATCGAAGACAGCAGCAGACACAATGCGGTGTACACAATCGAGATCACAATACTGTTTTTGTACCAAATCAGGTACTTCTTCGCTGCTGCCGAAAATAAGAACGCATAGTTATGAAACGATAATAGTTCAGGCTGAAGCTTCACGTTGAGTCCATACCGCAGCATTTCCTTCGACGGCTTTAACGAAGCTAACGCAAGACTGTAGAACGGGAACAGCGCCAGCGCAGCAAGTACGATGAACAATAAGAGCAGCAAGGAGGTTTGCAGGAATTTATGTCGTTGTATCTGCATGCCTTAATCCTCCTTCCTGAACAATCCGAAAAATTTCAGCTGAATGACATTTAACACCATCGTAATCGCAAGCAAAGTAATCCCAACGGCCGAACCAAAGCCTAGATTGTTTTTCTCGATGCCTTCACGGTACAACAGACCAATCATGGTCAAACCAATGTCATTCGGGGAGCGGTTGCCGTTCCAGAGAATAAAACTCTCCGTAAACATCGAGTACCCGCCATAGATGGAAATCGTAATCACATAAATAGCGACAGGCTTCAATAAAGGAAGTGTAATTCGCCAAAAGCGATCCCACGTGTTAGCCCCGTCAATCTCCGCCGATTCATATAGCTCATGCGGGATGCTCTGAAGCGCCGACAGGAAATAAATAATATTAACGCCAGTGAAACGCCAAGTGGCCAGAATCACCATAACTAACATGCCTGTCGCAGAATTCGTCAACCAATTGATCGTTGGCATGCCCAGCAAATGACGAAAAGCATTCATCACCGAATCGTCCAAGCTGCCGAAAACAAGTCTGAATATAGTTCCCGCCACAACGACCGATGTGAGGGAAGGAATAAACAAAGCGGAACGGAAGAACGCACTCGCTTTAGTCAGCTTCGCATTTAGAAATACAGCAAGTACAAGCGGCAATGGAATAAGCACCAACAGCGTCCAAAACGTGTATCTGCTGCTGTTTTTTAACGCCGTGAAGAACGATTCACTCCATAAATTCTTATAATTCGTTAACCCGATGAAATGAGTTTGCCCAGGCAGCACTTCTTGAAAACTCATCATAATCGTCGATATCACCGGATATGCGAAAAAGATAAGAAACGACAGCACAAAAGGCAAAACGAATACATAGGGAGCCACCCGGGAGGAATACAGAAATTTATTCATATTGTCGAATCGCCACTCCTCTCTAGAAATGCTGCCAGCTTTGCTCAAGAGCATCCCTAGTGCAAAGCCAGCAGCAGAACGCGGGGCGTTCAGTTTACTTAATATTTTTCACGGCATCATCCAGAACTTGCTTCGGATCTTTCATATCATTAAGTGCTTGGAAGATGGTTTTCGTTTTGATGTAATCGGAAACAGCCGGCGTTTTCTCTTTGATATTGGTAGGGGCGATCTCATCCTTCACAGAAATCAGAACATCCCAAAGGTTTTTGCCAAAATAAGCAGTAAATTTATTGTCTGCCTTCAGCGCCGGATCGTTCCACACATCGGAGCGAATAGGGTCAAAGCCTAGTTGTGACCAGATCTGAATGTTGCCTTCTTTGGACAATTTGGCATAGGAGAGGAATTTCTTAGCTACATCTTGGTTTTTCGATTGTTTGGTAATAACCGTCCCTGTACCGCCCATACCGGAAGAGCGCTTCTCGCCTTGTTTGAATACCGGCATCGGTTTAATGATGATTTTGCCTTTGAGGTCAGGCATATAGTCCGTGAAACGCCCCATATACCACATCGGCATCCACACGGAAGCTGCGCCGCCTTTATTCATGAAGCCGTAATATTCCTCGGCATGGTGAAAGCCGCCTGGCGCTGTAACAGCTACTTTTTCCTTCACAAGCTTCTGCAGGTAGGTCAATGATTCTAAATTCGCTTGATCACCAAGCGTCACATTGCCGTTTTTGTCCAAAAAGTCCGAGCCGTGCTGGACTACCATGGGCCACAAGCTCCATTGATCTGTCGTTTCGACGGTCGTCATCGGTTTGCCGGTTTTCTCAAGCACTTGCTTGCCGGCCTTTTCATAATCATCCCACGTCTTAATCTCGTCGGCGTTCACGCCTGCTTTATCGAGAATTTCCTTATTGTAATAAATGACTTGTGCACCAACATGGTAATCGATACCGTAATATTTGCCGTCCTTCGCATAATTATCGAGACGGGACATCACCAGATTGGCTTTCTCCGGTTCAACAATGTCATTCAGAGCGGCCAGCTGAACATCCCCTTTTAGATAGTTGCCGATTTTACTGATCTCAATGTCAGCCATGTCCGGAGCGCCCGTTCCAGATTGCAGCGCCACCAGCAGCTTATTGTGATTATCATCATATGGGAATGTTGTCGCTTCCAATTGAACCGGCTGCTCGGGGTGAGCTTTATTCCACGACTCCGCCATGCTTTCAAAAAACTTCTGATGCAGCTCATTAAACGTCCAGAAGCTTAGCTTAACAGGCGCTGCCTTTTTGGTTGCGCTATCATTTTTGGCTGTAGCTGCCTCATTGTTTGTACTAGAGTTCGATGTACAAGCAGATAATAAAAGCATGGATGCTAAGAGTGCAGCAGACGATAATTTTAGCTTCCTCTTCATTCGATATATCCCCCTAAAGATAAATTTGATGATCCTAAAACCGTGCCCGTTACCGTGTAAGCGCTTTACACATCGAATTATATGCCATAAAAAACCATAATAATATATCCAATTGAGTATAAAATTATGTTTATTATAATTAACGACGTGAATGATGGGGATTTATTTTATAATGCAACTTTAACTTGTTCTGTAGTTCTAGCTGCTTAAAGTTTGGTTTTAGGGGCTTCTGGGTGTTATTAGGTGCTCTTATCTGCTTACTACTGCTTACTACTGCTTACTACTGCTTACTACCGATCACTACTGCTTACTACTGCTTCTTACTGCTTCTTACTGCTTCTTACTGCTTCTTACTACTTCTTACTGCTTCTTACTACCCTTACTATGGGCAAAACAGCCATTTAGCTAGTGAGACGGAACTACGATCCGCTAATTGGCCAGTATTTGCTGGAATTCACCATTTCGAGGCGGGATAGAGGATTATAGTTCTTTTGACGGCTGCCAAACGTCCAACTAATCAGCTACTTTCCCTTGCAGCTACTCTCCGCGTTCTCCCAACCATCTATCTAACTCCACCACCAGTAGCAAATCCACTCCAGAGGGAACGTCGTTCCTCTATTTTGCCAAAAACCGTGCTAAATGGACCGCACGCGGAACTCTGTTCCTCTATTTCACTGTTTCGCCCCCG
>NZ_JABMKZ010000076.1 GCF_013204855.1 Paenibacillus alba
GGAATATTGCTTTCGTCACGGTTCTTCATGAATCGAGAGTTCATTGTTCTCTTTTTACGCGGTTCGAACAATACGATGGGCTCTTGCTGTCCTTTTTCTTCAACGACATTAACACCTTCCCTGTAAAACGCTTCCATAACTCCCCGATATTCCAGTATAAAATATTGCCTTAACTTTTCTAATGTGGAGTACCCAAAAAACACCGCAGGGGTCACATCGATTTGATAATGATCCGTCAATTGTTTGGAGAACTCCGCCAGGTTGATGGAATCAAAGCCAAACTCAGACAAATTCGAATCAATGTCCAATTTTTCCTTTGATAACTTCAGGATCTTTCCCGCCAACTCTTTCAAATCCCATTCCACACATTGTTCCAAACTTAACCCTTTCATTTCTGGTCTTCGATTACCAATGCTCTCCTTATTTGTCTTTCGGAACGACATAGCGTGGGTAGGAGCCCCTATTGCATTTATACCTAGCATCCGATTTATCTTTCTCTCATTTCCTGCAAGAATTAGAGTTTGCACGTTCTGTTGGGACAAAATTATTTCGAAGGCATCTATTCCTTCCTGTGCTTCTAGACTTCGTTGTCCACTTGCTTTTAAATATAATTCACCATTTCTTTCATCACCAAACCCCATCCCACCGTCTTTCCATAAGGGCCAATTAATCACAAATGTTTTGATTTTTTTCTTCCCAGATATATTCATTTCATTTCTATAATTAGCGTAAGCCATTTGGAACCTGTTCCCAATAGCATAGTCGCAAAATCCAAAATCACCCAATATCGCCGAAGTGGATGAGAAATAACAAATAAAATCCAGAGGTTCTTCTTTCAATATTTCATCCAGAATCATTGTCCCATTTATTTTGGGATTCAATACTTCTTGAAAATCCTTTAACTCTTTCTCCCTGAAATTTTCAGCGTGTAATATGCCTGCAGCATGAATTATCCCATGAATATCTCCAAATACTTCCTTTGCTTTGGATATTTGTTCTCTCATTTTATTCTCATCGGATATGTCAGATCTTGCATAAAAAACAGACCCACCTAATTGTTCCAGCTCCTTAATATGCAATTGCTTCTCTTTATCGATAGGACTTCTACCCGTTAAAATTAAATTTGCAGCATAGTTTTTAGCCAGATGCTTTGCGAATAATATCCCTATTCCACCTAGCCCACCTGTAATAAGGTAATTTCCATTTTTTCTCAAACCAATGTCTTTCAATTTGTCCTTTATTATCAGGGGATTGATAGCTTGCACATATCTTTTTCCACTTTTATATAACACATTTTTAACCATTTCGATATGTAGCTCATCCCGGAGATCATTCAACCAATCATCCATCGTCCATTTGTAGACGTTTTCAGAATTATCGTACAGTATTATTCCCATTTTGGTGTCGGGTATAATATTTTTTAATGAACGTTCAAACCCGATCCATGATTCCAGATAACAACGATCTATCTGGTTTTTTATTTCTGCACCGACCATAAACTTCTTCGCTTTCAGTCTTGTCATAGTAACAGCTTGTAAAATATAAAAAATACAAGAATGGTCTTGAGATAAATTAGAATCCTCAAGCTGCCATAGATATAGCATATAATCGATATTATTTATTTTTTCTTTAATGTCTTCAAAGACTTTAATAAATGAATTCCGATCCGTTCGAAGGATTTCATATTCGGTTTCGGATAACCGCTCATACTGGGTCCCTTGACTTATAAATATAACTTTTATATTCACATCAATAGAACCCATCTTCTCCAAAAACAGTTTTCTATTCTCGTTATTTGATAGAAAACAAACGATCGTCTTACAATTGATTTCGGAAAGTTTCTTTTCTTCTTCTACCCAAACCTCCTCAAATAAAAACAATGGCTCAGCCTCTTGAGCTTTTTTAGCATTGTTAATTGCTAATGCTTTATTGTCATTCAGTGAAACTTCAATTAGTTTGTTTTGACTAAACGTAGATAAACCTTTTACACTGCAATATATTTTTCCGTTTTCGTCACAAAAATCGATATCAATTGATGTCTTTTGATTATTATGAACTGCGCTACTCGGATTAATGACTGCCCATGCGGCTGTACTTGGTATTTCAAAAACTTCTAGTTCTTTCAGCGTTATGGTGTCCATTGGATTTAATTCTTTTAAACCGAACAATAGCGAGAAAACCTGCAATAACCTATCTTTTAAGTAAAGATCAAATAAATACGAGCTTCCTGTTTCCTTATTTGAAAGCTTTATTAATAATTGGCTTCCCCTGATAATAGCTGTTTCAATTTGGTTCTCATCATCACATTCCCAACCGCTGTTCAATAATTTCGTATAGATTTCACTTCGGGAAAATATTTCCTGATTTTGCTGATTCCTAATACTACTCTCTAAATCTATATATTGATCATCTTTTTTCTTTGACGTTTCAATACTTCCATAACTATAAATAATATTTTCATCTTGGTGTTCCAAATCACTATATATTTCATAAGCAATCTCATCATTTTTTTGTATAGAAAGCCCAACATGCAACATAATAGGCCCATTACCTAGCGGTACAGCAGAGTGATTCCAACTAACATTGTTAAACTTTATGTTTTGTGAATTATCCTTGATAACACCCATTGAATACTCTGCTGCCACCCTGGCCATCTCTAAGAAAGCTCCACCTGGAAATAAGTATTGTCCAGAAATGCAAGTTAGTTTTAGAAAACTCTCATTTCCAGTAAACGTGGAACTGTATCGCTGTTCATAAAAGTTTGAAGTATTTTGGTGTATGAGTGGATGAAGGGCTGTCATATCTAAGGATAAATCATCCCTTGCTTTAGCAGCTTCATAGGTTGCCCAATATCGATCTTGTATGAAAGGATATGTTGGCAGACTGATTTTCATTGGTTTATTGCCCTGATATAATTTATCCCATTCAACATCAATCCCATTTACCCAAATTTCACCAATGCGACTTAACTCCCTATTCGTTATCCATTCATCAAGCGGGAATGCAATGCTCCCATCAGAATCAACCGTTACGTTCTCTAATTTTTTTATTTTTGTTTGATTAAAAAAAACACCCGACGGAGTATGATTATCTGCTATCTCCTTCAAAGTGTTTATCAATTCTATTCTCGAAGCAGCCTCGATTGCTAATCGAAATTCCATGGCTTCACGCCCTACTTGCAAGGTATAAGCAACATTCACAAGATCGATATCTTGCTTGTATTCCATATACCTTAGGAGTTTATCTGCACATAATCTCAATAGTTCAGGAGTCTTTGCAGATAAAACAAACAAAGATGTCTTATTATCATAAGTATTTTTTGAAAGAGGCTTTTTTGGATCAGAAGTGTATTCTTCAATTACAAGATGCGCGTTGGTTCCACTAAAGCCAAATGAGCTAATACTTGCCCTACGTTTCTTTTCTCCTGCTTTTCTCCAAGCTTTTAACTCGGTATTAACATACAATGGAGAGTCCTCAAAATTAAAGTGTTCGTTTGGCTCCTTGAAGTTTAATGTCGGCACCAATTTCTCATGCTGCATGCAAAGCAATACTTTTTGAATACTTGCCACCCCTGCAGCAGCCGATGTATGCCCAATATTGCTTTTTACAGACCCAATGCCGCAGAAATGATGATGTTTTGTTTTTTTCTTAAAAACACTGGATAATGCCTCTAATTCGATGGGATCGCCCAATTTCGTTCCCGTTCCATGCATTTCAACATAATTGATACTTTCCACATCAATGTTATATTTTTCATAAACTTCACTTAGTAACTTCATTTGGCTGTTTGCACTTGGCGCCATAATTCCATTAGTTTTCCCGTCTTGATTGATTCCAGAACCTACAATAATACCGTATATATGGTCATGATCAGCTTCTGCATCTTTTAATCTTTTTAAGACCAGTGCACCTACCCCTTCACCAGGAACAAATCCGTCAGCATTATTATCAAAGCTTTTGCATTGTCCTTCAACGGATAACATGCCAGCTGAACACATGCTGATATAGGATTCTGGTGCAAGATATAAACTTACACCACCTACTAATGCCATCTCGATCTCTCTATTTGCTAACGCCTGACAAGCCAGATGGGTCGCTACCAAAGCTGACGAACAAGCCGTGTCAACTGGAATTGCCGGTCCTTTTAGATTGAGAAAATAAGAAATACGAGCCGCCGCAATAGCATAACTATTTCCAACAACATTATTAATTGAGGATTGGTTTTGATAAAGCATCGTACCGTATTCATTGCTCATAATTCCAAGATAGACACCGCAATTTTTCCCGTTCAGTTCTTTAGGACTATATCCCGCATCTTCAAATGCTCGATAGCTTTCTTGTAAGAAAAGACGGTGCTGTGGATCCATCAGCTCAGCTTCTGATGGTGCGATATTAAAAAATAAAGGGTCGAAATACTCTGCCCCTTCCAAATACCCCATCCATTTGCAATAAATGTTCCCCTTTGGAGAATCAGTATATTCGTTAACATCCCATCTTGTTTGAGGTATCTCTTGGATTGAATTTTTCCCATTAGCAAGATTATTCCAGTACATCTCAAGATCGTTTGCGTCTGGATATCTACCCGACATACCAATAATAGCTATTGGCTCATTCACTTCCACAGGATCCCGCATTTCACTTGTTGTTGTGGGTTCTTCCTTTTGGTTTTGTTCACCAAAACCATTTAACGTCAAGCCATCCCGATTTGTCATTTTATCTATTTGTCCCAAACTTTTAGCGGAATGGATCTCCGTTATTAAATACTGTGATAACTCACGTATTGTCGGGTAATCATAGATTA
This sequence comes from Paenibacillus alba, assembly GCF_013204855.1. Lineage (GTDB taxonomy): Bacteria > Bacillota > Bacilli > Paenibacillales > NBRC-103111 > Paenibacillus_E > Paenibacillus_E alba. Next base: position 4,802 of record NZ_JABMKZ010000076.1, read on the forward strand.
TTGTCACGTTAAGAGATAAAGAATACTTTAAGTTTAAAGATCTTATCCACTCCAACCCAACAATGGAATCAAGTCCCATATCAATAAATTTAGTATCAATATTTATATCCTTCCGTTGCATGTAGAGGGCTTTCGATAAGCTTGTTGCAAGATCTTCATACAACTCTAAAGAAGTAATCTCATGCAATGTATTAATATACGATTTCGTTTCTACTGCTTCGCTGGATTCAATTTCTGCAATTTCCGGTATATCGTTGACTGGCATTCCATTTATCCCGCTCTCAACAATATTGGTTCGAATTATCTTTGATAATTCGAATATTGTAGGGTAGTCATATATAATTGTAGCGGGAAGCGATAGCGAATACTTAGCATTGATAGCTCTCATCCATTCTAATCCAACTACTGAATCCAGACCCATATCAATGAATCTGCTGTGTATATTCACATCATTCGGGTTCATATAGAGAACTTCCGCAAGAGTTTTTGAAAGGTCGTCGATCAAGTTGTCTAACGGGATATCCTGTTCAATATTATTTTTAAGATTATGATTATGATTAGCTTTCTTGTTAAGATCATGACTAGCTTTCTCTTCTGCAGTTGGAATAAAGGGAAGCGATTTGGGCTCAACCTCATTATGATGAATATTTCTTAGATCAGTCAGAGCAATAGCGGTAGGTTTAACCAATGGATTCGAACATTTCTTATCAAGTACCCTTAAATCATGATTAATTTTTCTAGAAATGGTTCTAATCGGCCAATAACTCTGGCGATTAAAGGGGTATGTTGGCAATTTTATACGTTTTGGTTTATTATTTCTATACAATTTGTCCCAGTCTATAACAGAACCGTTTATCCACAGCTTTGCTAGCTCAACTAATTTATTATCACTGAATGAAAAATCCTCTAGATTTACATTCAGGTTAATCGAAGAATCCGTAGGGTTATCAATCTCACCACGAAAACAACGACTAAATGTTTCATTACTATTAATAAATCCGGTTAATCCTTTTACTAGTTCTTCAACACTCCCAACTACAAAAGCAACCCTTTTTTCCATCGCTTCTCTACCGATTTGTAGAGTATATGCAATATCCGCAAGTTCAATTTCAGAAGAAATACCCTCGTTGGATGCAGCTAATTTCTGAGATAAAAAATTCTTTAGTTCATGTGCATATACTATTAAGGTTTCATTAGCTTTTGCAGAAAGGGGAACCATCACCTGAATCGGATTTACAGGTTCAATCCGTTCTATTTCTTTAGAGCGAGGAACATATTCCTCAACGATTAGATGCGCATTACTTCCGTTTGCACCAAAAGAGCTTATCCCGGCGCGACGCGGAATAGCAATTTGCTTACCATTCTTTTCTTCAATTAATACACGATCCCATTTTTTATAGTTCCGTTCCAAATAAAAAGGAGTATCATGAAACGAAATAAGTGGATTCAGATTCTTTGCATGCAATGAAGGAAAAATTTCACCATGTTTTAATTGCAGTAAAACTTTTGTAAGTCCAGCAATTCCAGCGGCAGCTTCCAAATGACCAATACTTGATTTGCAAGAACCTATTGCACAAAATTGTTTATCATTTGTCCATTTGCTGAATGCCCTGCTTAGTCCATGGATCTCAATTGGATCTCCCAAAGAAGTACCCGTGCCATGAGCTTCAATATAATTAATTGATGTGGGATCGACATTTGCCTTTTCTATAGCCGAAGATATGACCCCTGACTGTGCTACAGGATCAGGAACTGTTATTCCGGATGATTTACCTCCATGATTAATAGCAGAGCCTCTAATAACACCATATATATGATATCCTTCTTTTTCTGCCTCTTTTAGAGAAGTTAATAAAACAGCTCCCACACCTTCCCCGGGTACGTATCCATCTCCTCCTTCACCAAAACTCTTACAGAGTCCATCAGAGGATAAAAATTGCGCTTTGCTCAGGAACAAGTATCTTTGTGGATGAGTGATAAGGTTTACTCCACCGGAAATCGCATACTTACATTCTCCATTACGAATACTCTCACAAGCTAAATGTATTGCAGTTAGAGCTGATGAACACATAGTATCCACAGCCAAAGATGGGCCGTTAAAGTTTAAACAATATGAAACCATATTGGCTACTGCTGCTGAAGACACCCCAAATGAAGTAGGAAAACCGTTCTGTGTCATCTCCGCACCATACAATTCATAATGGTTCCAAAAAACCCCGGCAAAAACACCGACAGAATTATCTTTATTATTTATTTTTCGATTCCTATCTATTGGAAAACCCGCATCTTCGCAAGCTTCCCAAGCTATTTCTAAAAAGAGACGTGCCTGGGGATCGAGCAATTCTGCTTGTCTTGGAGAAATACTGAAAAATAACGGGTCGAATTTATCAATTTGAGATAAAAAGCCTCCATGTTTATAGAACTGTTCTATCTCATATGTAAATTCATAACCCTCCCACCTTTTTTCGGGAAGTCCAGTTATACAGTTTTTTCCTTCTTTTAAATTGTGATAAAACTGATCCACGTTATCTGCCATCGGATAACGGCCAGATAACCCAATGATTGCTATATCTTCTCCAGATAGCTTCATATCTTTATCATAGTCCACGGTCTGTTCACAACTGATTCCTGCTGTATTTAATTGATAACTCCCGGAACTACTATCCATATAACTTCTAATTCTTTTCTCATCACCAAATAGAACGGCAACTTGGGGTTTATCTGAATTTATAAGAAGATCTAGTGTCTCCAAACCTTTTGTTATTGGCAACGGGATCATACCTTTTGTCTCATACATCATTCTTTCCAATTCGTGGGTTAACTTCATTCCCCCATCAGACCATAAAGGCCAATTTATTGAAATTGTATTCCCGAAACGTTCACCATCATCCACTTTAAGCTGTCTATATTGGGAAAAGTAATCAAGAAAGCCGTTTGCAACAGCATAATCAGATTGGCCCAAATTTCCGAAAACCGAGGAAATGGATGAGAACAAAACAAAGAAATCCAATCTTTCATCTTTTGTAACTTTATCAAGGATATATGTACCAAGCACCTTGGGCTTTAAAACCTCATGAATGTCTTCGGATTTCTTTTTAATGATAATTTGATCCTTTATTATTCCTGCACAGTGGAAAATACCTGTTATTCCGCCATACTTCGCTTTGATGCTCAAGATGACTTTGTTCATTTCACTTTCGTTACTTACATCCGCCTTTATATAAACTACTTTAGAAGCATTATCATTAGAGATCCCATTTATTTGTCGTTGAATACTCGAATTTTCCTCTGATCTTCCAATTAATATTACTTTTATATTGGCCATTTGTGTAATATGTTTAGCAATTTCATATCCAAGACCACCTAAACCACCAGTAATAATATATACTCCATTCTCTTTACAATAAGGGCTAAGAATAGACTTATCAAAGAAAACCTCTTGATATACTTTTATAAATCTTACACTATTATTCTCTTGATAATAAATTTCTGCTACGCCCTTTTCATGCGAAAGGGCTTCATCTTGAACTAATTGTACCGCTCTCTCCCTTGTTGCTGTATTCAAGCGATCAAAATAAATCATTTGACTGTTAATTCTGATGTTTTCTTCATACGCTGTTGTTAAGATCCCCCGTAATGCATGAACGTAATGGTTGGCATGATCTCTATCAAAAATTAATTGTATTAAAACGTCTGATTTTTCTTTTGACATTAGTTCTTTTTGAAGTACTTCCAATACCTGAGTGAGCTTAACCTCTAGTTGATCAGGTAATTCTCCCGTATCTGAAAATAACTTAAATAATGTAGAATTTGGAAATCTTTTTTTGATTGCGTATTCTAAAAGATCAGAGGTCTGATCCAAGATAATTAAGTGTTTATCCCAAATTTTCTTGATTCTACTATTAACTTTTTGCTTTTGTAAAACGGGTTGGAAATATATGGTACTCAAATTCAATTCATTTTCACTTGTTTCTATATGTTTATTATCTACCTCGGCATTCAATATCATGTTTTTCCCGTTAAGGAATACATCCATTTCTTTTTCATAATGCTGCTTTATATATTCAGATAAACTGTTAATAGTTGAGTATTCAAATAAAAGGGTAGGATATAATTGAACTTCTAAGTTCTTTTCAAGTTTCTTAACAATCGTTAGTAGGTGCGTTGAATCTAATCCAAGATTATAGAAGCCTAAATGTATACTAATTTCCCGTGGATTTTTATTTAATGCGATTCCAATCTCTTCTTTCAGATAGTTGTTGATCATTTCAACATTAGCTCGATTAGAAATACCTTGTATGTTCTCTATATCTTTATAATTTTGTTCTGAATCCAATTTAGTTCCTTCCGTGTCATTTTCATTATTTGCATTGCCACACTCCAATAATTCGTGTTTCCTCATTCTCATTAACGTAAGTTCTTCCACCTCAACTAATATTTTACCTGTTTCATCCAGAATGAGTATGTTATTTGTTAACAAATCATCTCGTTGCTCATTTCCTAATCCTTTATTGCTACAAAATGTATATACCGATTCAGGCAATTTCTTATTTATACAAAGTCGTTTAATGGAAAAAGGAAGAAATGATGGCTGATTCATTTCTTCCTTTTCAATCTCATTTAATTTAAAAGAAGTTCCAGCGAACATTATGCTATCTAACAAAGCCGGATGGGCAAAAAACTTATCATTATATTTTGCTGCAAATTCACCAAGTCGGAGGCTCATGATTTCTTCATTGTTATTCTGATATACTTCCCCACTTGTTTTCATAAACTCCAAATGTTCTACATTTATCCTTTTGATAAAACTATAAATGTCTTCTACATTCCATTTCAGCGTGGAAGTGTCATTTATAAACCTGCCCACATCCATTATATGCTTTTTTTCAACAATGTTCTTAAGAACGACTACACATTCCATATTTTCATCATGCTGATCTTCAATTATATTTTCATTCGTTTTGCAACTTGTTATTTTGACTCTATATTGTTCATTTTTTTGTGTAAATTCTATATATACAAGTCTATCAAACTCTTCCGTAGTATAGATAGGCTTTTTAAATATTATATTTCTCAACTCAAACGAACGGGTCACTTCAAGAGAGGTAAATAATCGATAAACCATATCGAGAAGAGCGGCCCCTGGAAGAGTATGCATACCTTGAACTAGATGGTCACGCACAAGATAATTGTTATGGTGTACTTTTTGAGTAAATATTTGACTATTCGTAGTAATCAACTGTTCATTCTCCCATCCTCTAGTTTTGAAATCGTAAAATAATGGATAAATTCATCTTCATCATTTATTGGGGGTTCTGTATCTTTTGCTTCTATACGTTTTTCATTATCAGGCCAATAATAACTTCTGTTAAATTCAATCCTTTTATTTTTAGGTTCTAATGTCGCTATATGTGATTCCGGAATTCCCTCATTACTAATGATGATATGGGCGTTGCTTCCCCCCAAACCAAATGAACTAATGCCAGCCCTTAAAACATTGCTATCAGTTGTCCATTTTTGTGGATGTTGAACCAGATAGAATGGAGATTGAGCGAATTTGAATCTTTCATTTGGCTTCTCACAATGAAGTATGGGCGGAAGTTCTTTATGAATTATAGCTAAAAGTACTTTTATAATGCTTGCTGCACCGGATGCACTAAGTAAATGACCTATATTGCTTTTTACACTTCCAACACCACAGAATTGCTTCAAATCAGTGTATTTTCTATAAGCTTTCGTAAGTCCTTTAAGCTCAATCGGATCACCAATCAATGTTCCTGTTCCATGTGCTTCAATATAACTAATCGTTTTGGGATTTATGGCTGCATTTAATATTGCTTCTTCAATAAGATTACATTGACTTTCAGGGTCCGGGGTTGTGATTCCCATAGTGTTGCCATCATTATTTATGGCTGTCCCCTCAATCACTCCGTAGATTTTATCATGGTCTTCAATTGCTTTCGTTAATGACTTTAGTACTAATACCCCACAGCCCTCACCTAATGCAATACCATCTGCACTTGCATCAAATGTTTTACAGCGGCCACTTGGAGACAGTATTTTTGAATTACTTAGTACTAAGAATTCTTTCTCATCTAGTAATAGATCTACTCCTCCTGCTAACGCTAACTCAGATTCACCGTCTTGAATACTTTTCACAGCAAGGTGAATGGCTGTTAAGGAACTGGAACATGCTGTGTCAACAACTAAATTCGGGCCTTTAAAATTAAAAATATGAGCTAAATGAGCACCTATAAAGTTTTGACTTGTTCCAACCAAGATATCTTTATCATTAAAACCTGTTTTATTTAGAAACTGACTTGGCCTAGTTCCAACAAATACACCTACTTTCTTTCCCCACAAATCGTTAAAGTAACCTGCATCGGATAAAGCTTGAACACTCACTTCCAACCATTGTCTTTGTAATGGATCAATCGTTGATGCTAAAGAGTTAGGTATATTAAAAAAATCGGGATCAAAATACTCAATATTATCTACAAAAGCGCCCCATTTACTAATACTGTAACCTTCTGAGTAGTTCTTTTTATAATGCTTTCTCCAATCCCATCTGAAACTCGGCACTTCGCGCACACTATCTTTCCCTGAAATTAGATTATTCCAATACTGTTTTAAGTCAGGAGCATCCGGGAAGTTACAGTGCATTCCGATTATTGCAACCTTATCCGTTTTCACGTAAGGTTTTTTATCTGATTCAACATGGGTAGCAAAAGTGGGTTGTGGTTGATTCCAATTTTTTTCAATAAATAATGGTTTCGAGTACTGATGATTTTTTTCCATTGGTTTGGAAAGGAATTCATCCTTTGGTTTTGAAGCTATTTTGGCTTCTTCTGATACTGAAAATGTTCTCATCATGATTTCTTTATACTCTCGGATCGTATACGCTGAAAATTCTTTGATCGTAGTATATTTAAAAAACACCGTAGGATCTAACGCCAGTTCAAATTCATTATTTATGCTATCGGCTAGTTCGGTTAGCGTTATTGAATCAAATCCGAAGTCGGATAATTCCGTATCTGAGTCAATATGATCAATGCTTATTTTTAATATTTTCGAAACAATCTGGACAGTTGCCTTTTGTACTTTGTTCTCAAGCATTCGGTTATCTACATCTTCTGTTTCTTCGGTTTTGTCATGCATTTGTTCTTCATTTCCCGTGTTACCTTCACCTTGGATTAAAAGTTGCCG
>NZ_JABMKZ010000077.1 GCF_013204855.1 Paenibacillus alba
CTGCCACTTTCCCCGCCCGAGACTGCCTTTTTGGCAGGCTCAGGGGCCGTTCTCTGCTCATCTACCCATGAGACTGCCATTTTCGCAGGCTCAGCTCATCTTTTGCTCAGTTCTGCCACTTATCTCAAAAAAAATCAAGAACCCATAGGCTCTTGATCTAATCTTCCGCTATTTTTGATTACTTGGCAATCGCATCGGTCGCCTTGATATTTCGTAGAATGCTCACTTCCACTCGGCGGTTTTTGGCTCTGCCTTCTGTTGTATCATTTGTTGTAATCGGCCGGTATTCGCCATACCCAACTGACGAATAGGAGGCTGGATCAATTTTTCCGTTATTGAGCAAAATTTTCATGAAGTTAACGGCACGTTTGGAGCTTAAATCCCAGTTTGTTTCGAAGTCCGCACGGTGGATTGGAATATTATCCGTATGGCCTGCTACTTCAACTTGGTAGCCTGGGTAGCTGGCCAGCAAATTAGACATCGAAAGCGCCAAATTTTGAGAATCCTGTTTGATCGTAGCCGAGCCAGAGTCAAATAATGCGCGATCACTAATGGTAATCGTCAGCTTCTCACTATCCAGCTTCGTTGTTAACTGTTCGCTCATGCTGTTATCCTTGATGAAAGCATCCATGCTTTTCTTAAGCTCTTCAAGATCCTTTTCTTCTTTTTGCAGCTTTGCGGCGAGTTGACTGTCCGTTTTGCTCTCTACTTTAGATGGCGGGCTCTGATCCTTATTATTAGTCTTAGCTGAATTTGCCGGATCATCAATCGGAATCAAATTTGACATCGAGAAAGGGGCTTCGCCGCCGGTGAAGGCAGTATTTAGAGACCTCATAATAGAATCATATTTCTTGGAATCCAACTCGCTGGAGGCAAATAAAATGATAAAAAGGGCTAGAAGCAAAGTAAGCAAGTCCGCATAGGGAATGAGCCAGGATTCATCAACATGTTCTTCATGGTCCTCATGCTTCTTCTTTTTACTCACTGTGGAGTGGCCCCCTTCGATTCCTCATCGTACGCTGCACGATCACTGTTGGCTACGAAGATCATCATTTTTTGCTTCACGGAATTCGCAGATACCCCCGATTGGATGGAGAGCAATCCTTCAACAACCATTAATTTTATTTCTACTTCTTTTTTGGATTTCTGTTTTAATTTGTTCGCAAAAGGGTGAAACACAACATATCCGAGGAAAATCCCGAACATCGTCGCAACGAACGCCGCAGAAATCAGATGTCCAAGCTTTTCTACTTGACTCAAGTTACCAAGGGCAGCGATAAGCCCTACTACGGCGCCAAGAACGCCAAGGGTTGGTGCATATGTACCAGCTTGTGTAAAAATGCCTGCATATTTTTTATGTCTAGTTTCCATTTCAGCGATATCTTCCAGCAAAACGTCGCGCACGAAATCGGCATCATTACCGTCAATAATCAGGCGCATGCCACTTTTCATAAAAGGATCTGAAAGCTCTTCCGCTTGTTTTTCCAAGGAAAGCAATCCTTCACGGCGTGTAATGGATACCCATTCAATGAAGGTTTCAATCAACTCTTTTTTGGGCATTAATTTTTGTTCCGTAAAAATAATTTTTAAAAGTGCTGGTATTTTCTTCATTTCTTCGAGCGAGAACGCGATAAACAAAGCGGAGGCTGTGCCCCCAAAAATGATTAATGCCGCTGCCGGATTCAACAAGGCCGCCAAGCTGGCGCCTTTCAATACCATACCCACACCGATGGATATAAAAGCTAAAACAATTCCAATAACTGATGATTTCTCCATATGTATGACACCTCTCCTATGGTCATTTTCTTTTTAATTTTCATCTTGAACTGACGTTTTTCCTAAAGTCCGCAACAAGCTAACTAATGCCTCTTGCTCTTCCCCCAGCTTTGCAAAAAAAATGTTTTCGGCCTCCATGACAATGTCGATCGCTTGAGCAACCAATTGTTCTCCATCCGGCGTTAAGGATATCGCTTTTGCTCGCGTATCTGTCGGATGTGCCTTACGCATCAGGTAGCCTTTCTTTTCCAAATGACGAAGCACTTGTGAGGCCATCATTGGATCCGTATGCGCATAGCTGGCGATCTGCACCTGCGTGATATCTTCGACGGGGGATTGGGCATTTAACCATTGTGTGGCTACCAGCAGAATAAACTGGACATGCGTTAAATCCAAGTCATGCAGAGCAGAACGAAGATGCTTTTGCCATTGATTCGTAACCTGCCACAGATGAAATCCCGGGCTGTCATAAGGCTTTCCCTGTTCCGACATTTTACTAGTCCTCCATGAATTCGACGATAAGTTGTATATGTACATATAATAAGTTTATTTACTATAAATTACAATCACTTTTTGTCGAAAAGATAGGACTATAGTCATGAAGATTTGATGAAGAAAGCAACCTTTTGACGAATGCTGGCATCCTTCTCTTACCTATTTTATACTTAGAGATGAGCAATTCCTGCTTAATCCGCTCTCAGCTTGACAGAAGATTTGATTTAACTGAATAAGAGTATGATGCGGGTTCCTTTTTGTCAAAGATAGGGAAGCGTGCAGAGGGTTGCAGCAGTGATACATAAGGAGTGGATGATGTGGAAAAAAGACTTTTCGGCTCAACCGGACAACAGTTTCCAATTCTGAGCTTTGGCGCTCAGCGCATCGTAGACGAACATAATTGCACCGAGGAAGAGGCCATTCAAATTGTGAATCGGGCGATTGACGAGGGGATCACTTATTTCGATACAGCTCCAAGCTATTCGAATGGCCAATCAGAAGAACGGCTCGGCAAAGCATTAGCGCTCCAGAACCGCAGGCACGAAGTCTGGATTGCCACCAAAACACACGATCGAACGCGCGACGGCTCTTTGAAGCTACTCGAAGCAAGCTTGAAGCGTCTGCAAACCGATCATGTCGATGAATGGCGATTGCATAATATTATGACAATGGAAGAGCTGGACCAATGTTTCGCCAAAGGCGGTGCATTGGAGGCTCTTCTTGAAGCAAAGGAGCAAGGACTAATCAAGCATATCTCGATTAGCGGACATACGAACCCGCGTGTTCAGCTCGAAGCCATTGAACGCTACGCCTTCGATAGCGCACTAGTCGCGCTCTCTGCCGCTGATCATCTCGTCTACAGCTTCGCCCACGAATTTCTGCCGAAGGCCATCGAAAAAGGCGTAGCGATTATCGGCATGAAGGTGATGGCGCTTGGCAAGCTGGCTCCGTGGTACGCCAAAGCGTTGCAATACACGTTCTCTTTGCCGGTTTCAACGGCTATTGTTGGGATGGAATCCATGGCGCAGCTCGAGCAAAATTTGGCTATAGCGAAAAGCTTCAAACCGATGACCGATTTGGAGCAGCTAGCTTTTCTAAAAGAAATCATGCATTTGGCTAATCCCGATGTGCTCCGCTGGAAATCGAACGATTGGGTATCCGGTGAGTGGTACATTCGGGAGTAAAGAAAGAAGCCAGCAGGTCAATGCCCTTAACTCGCGGCGCTGACTTGCTGGCTTTTTATTTCGTATTATAACTTCACTTATTCTTCAAATATATGCGTCAACAAGGCTCCAAGCTCCTGCAGAGCTTGCTCCTCTTGCTCCCCATCCACTTCCAGCGTCACTTCGTCATTCTGTTGAATACCAAGTGTCAGCATGCTTAGCGAGCTTTTGCCGTTGACCTTCTTCTCGCCTTTCATCACACTTACCTTGCAGGCAAACGTGCCTACCTTCTGAACGAATACTTTGGTCGGACGGGCATGAAAGCCTGATGGATTCAGTACCGTAAAAGTTTGGGATATCATGTTAAATCGCTCCTTGTCTTCTGCTCTACGAATTGTTTGATTTGGGTTTGGCTGCTCATCGCCAGAATCTGCTGCGTGTAGCCTGCCCATTCTTGTTGTGAGGTTTCTTTAATTAAAGCTCTTGCTGGTAAAATCGAGCCGGCACTCATGCTGAATTCATGGAGCCCCATGCCGAGCAGAATCGGAATCGCGACTTCGTCCCCGGCCATTTCTCCGCACATGCCCACCCATTTGCCTTCCTTGTTCGCTGCTTGAATGACCATTTGGATTAACCGCAGGATGGATGGATGACAAGGTTGATATAAGTAAGAAACCGTTTCATTCATTCGATCCGCAGCCATCGTATATTGAATCAAATCATTCGTTCCAATGCTGAAGAAATCAGCCTCTTTGGCCAAGAAATCTGCGGCTAACGCGGCTGCCGGCACTTCAATCATAATCCCTACCTCAATGTTATCGGCTACTTGGATGCCTTCTTGAACAAGCTTCTCTTTCTCTTCCTGCAGCAATTGTTTGGCGGCGAGGAGTTCATCCATCACAGCAATCATAGGGAACATGATTTTCAATTGCCCATAGCTGCTTGCTCTAAGAAGAGCCCTTAGCTGTGTACGGAATAAATCTTTTTGACTCAAACACAGCCTTACCGCACGTAAGCCGAGAAACGGGTTGCTTTCTGTCGGAAGCTTCATATAAGGCAATTCTTTATCTCCGCCGATATCCAAGGTGCGAATAACGACCGGCTTATGGTCCATTCGCTCCAATACATGCTTATAGACCTGAAATTGTTCCTCTTCGCTAGGCAGAGCGCTACGCCCCATATAGAGGAATTCAGTTCGGAATAAACCGATCCCTTCCGCTCCATTGGCAAGCACCTTCTGCAAATCTTCCACACTGCCGATGTTGGCAGCCAGCTCGACACGATGCCCGTCTGATGAGTGAGTCGGCTCACCCAGCAGCTTGCGCAGGGCAACTCTTCGCTCGTCATAGGCTGCTTTGCGAGCTTGATACGCCTCAATCTCTTGCTCAGTTGGCGCGATAAGCACAGCACCTTCTACGGCATCCAAAATAATCATCGTGCCCGTCACGATTTCAGCTGCGCCTTCGCCCGCACCAACAACCGCAGGCACCTCCAATGAGCGAGCCATGATGGCGGAATGCGTCGTACGGCTGCCAACCTCCGTAACAAAACCAAGCACATAATCAAGGTTTAATTGCGCTGTATCGGAAGGCGTCAAATCTTCGGCAATCACAATGCACGGTTCATTAATAGCAGCGATCGCGGCATACGATACGCCACGAAGCTTGCTCATAATACGTCCAGTAACGTCACGAACATCAGCCGCACGCTCCCGCAGCAGCTCATTATCCATCGTACTGAGCACTTCTATGAAGCTGCTCGCAACTTCATGCAGCTTATATTCAGCGTTCATGCTTTCAGCTTCAATACTCTCAATAATGGCATCTATATAATCAGGATCTTCCAGAAGCATCAAATGAGCCTCGAAAATTTCCGCTTTTGCCGCACCCATTCGTTGTTCCGTCAGCTCTTTTATTTCTTCTAAGTCCAGTTTGGCTTCTTCCACTGCTTGCCGAAAACGAACTATCTCTAGATCCTTATCGACCACCTGCTCAGCCACAGGCTCGTAATGGTCATTATGCAATCGAAAAGCTTTTGCCAGCGCAATGCCGGGGGAAGCAGCAATGCCGGTTAGCCGTTTGGTCATCATTTTAGCCATGAGGGAACTCCCCTTTCTTTAAGAAATTGCCGTTTGTTTGAATTGTTCGTAGTGGGTCAGAATCAGCTGGTGAATCGGGTGTTCTTCGCCAATCGTCGTATATTTGGTAATCGCTTGAGTAATGCCAATATCTCGCAAATCAGCTTGAATTTCAACAGCCTCGGGATCTCCCTGATCTTCAAATAAAAAGGCAGCAGCCATCGCCATAGCTAAATAAGTTGGGCTCATCCCAAGTTCATAAGCTTGCAAAGCTGGCCGGACCAACCGATCATTGACAGATAATTTACGAATCGGCGATCTTCCTACACGGGCGACTTCATCAATCAAATAAGGATTTTTAAATCGCTGTAAAATTTTATCGATATAAATCTCATGCTGTGCCAGATCAAAACCATGTTTTTGGATCAGCAAGGAGCCGGTCTCCTGCATGACATGCCGAACTAAGGAGGCAATCGGTGAATGGGCCATCGCTTCTTGAATCGTGGCGTAGCCTTGCAGATATCCAAGATACGCCGCGCTGCAGTGTCCTGTATTTACAGTAAACAGCTTGCGCTCAATGTAGGGCTCCAGATGTTTGACATAATGGATGCCCGCAATGCGAGGGAAGCCTTCCATCATCTGAGACTCATCTACAACCCATTCGTAGAACGGCTCCACCGTTACTTCAAGCGGATCTTCATTATGCTGTAAGGGAACGATTCGATCCACAGCAGCATCGGGAAAAGCAACCGCAGCATCTGCTTTCGTACATAACTCTTCGCTAAGCAAAGCGTACACGTGCTCTTTGAGCTGCGTGCTTCCGCCAATCGCATTCTCACATGCGATAATGTGCAGCGGCGCCGCTCCCCGTTCGATCCGCAGCTCGATCCCTTTGGCAATTCCGCCTGCAATATGCTTCAGGATATTAACGCCAACCGCTGTTGTGACCAGATCCGCTTGTGCAACAGCTTCAGCCACCTCATCTATGTGCTTGCCATTAATGGCTGCAACACCTGAAACAGTAAAGGTCTCTTGCTCTTCATTCGCCAAACGCACCGTATAGGATTTTCTTTCCTGCAGCAGCTCAACCAAGGTATCATTCACATCCGAGAAAATCACTTCATACCCGGCCTGGGACAACAGTAAGCCAATGAATCCTCTTCCAATGTTTCCAGCCCCGAAATGCAAAGCCTTCATGATTCCATACCGCTTTCGAAGATTTTCACCATTTCCTCTGGCGTTGAGGCTTTCATAATCTGTTCAATATTCTCATCTTCCGAACAAATCATCGCGACATTCGTCAAAATGTCCAGGTGATCATTACCCGCGGCAGCAATCCCAATCACTAGGTTGGCAGTCTCCCCATCACCGAAGTCTACTCCATCAGGAATTTGAACAATGGACAGTCCAGTTGATGTAATCAATGACTTGGAATCCTGCGTACCGTGCGGAATAGCCAAACCATTGCCCATGAAAGTAGACAATGTTTGCTCTCTTTCGATCATTTTATCGATGTAAGCTGCTGAGGCATGACCGGCGTCTACTAACAATTGCCCCGCCATTCGAATGGCCTCGAATTTGTCTTTGGGCTTCGCGTTCAGCTTTACTTTATTGGGTGATAAGATACTCATGATAGATCTCTCCTCATATCCGATTTATTTTTTAGTGTCTAGAAAAGCAGCAAGCTCTTGGGATAAAAAGTGTTTGATCTCGGACTGACTGCCCGATTTCAACAGCTCGATCATGTCTGGGATCAGCAGGAAGGAGCTTATTTCGCTCAGCACCTCCAAGCTTTCTCTGGAAAGCTCCTTGGGACCCAGCATAAGCAGCAAGTGTCTCACATCGGATTTCGTTCCTCGCTCCAGCGGTAAATCAGCAGCTAATCGAAACAAGGTGAAAGAGGGCTTTTTGACCAGCTCGCTTCGAATATGAAAAAGCGCAAGCCCCGTATCGGGAATCACTTGACTGCTGAGCTGTTCCCTCGCAAGCAAAAGTTCAACAATCGGCTCAACTTCAGCAATCACATCGGACGCTCTGACATAGGCGCATATGGCCAGCAGAGTCCCTTTTAAATCCTCATAGCTTTGCTCGATGTGATAAACCATAAACTGATCAATCATACTTACAATTTCATTAATGTACAGCTGGATGCGGTATAAACTATTTCTTGCACTTGCCTCGGGCAGTGTTGGAATCGGCTCACCCGACTCTTTTTGCAGCGTTACATTTTGAATAAAGAGCCTTAGCCGCTCAGCCTCATCCTTCGTCAACAGCGGACTCAGCTTCATATATTGATCGGACTGGAGCGGCAAATCTACGGTCGATATAATCAAATCGTAGTCCTTCTCAGGAATACGCGCAGCTTCGAACCAGGATGCATGGCCGATAATATCAATCTGCGGGAGCTCCTTCGTCAGGCGTACAGCCAGCATTTTGGAGGTTCCTATCCCACTCGTGCAGACCAGAATCGCTCTGACATTACGCTTGAACTGCTTCTGTCTCTCGATGGAAGCACCGAAATGCATAACCAGAAACCCGATTTCTTCATCCGGAATGGCAATCTGCGTGATAGACGCATTAACAGCTTGCCGTATTGCATTGTAAAGAGCTTCATAATCTTTTTTAATTTGTGTCAAAAGCGGATTGCGAATCGTCGCTCCTGCCAGAAGCCGCTTAATCGCGGACTCCAAATGGCTCAGCAGCCCTTCTCGCAACGAACGATCATCGCTGAAAGGCACATCAAGACTGCTTTCCATTGCGCGGATCAGCTTCCATACCATTTGCATATAGCTTAACTCATCCATAGGAAGCAGCTGATTGGGATGTGGCACGGATTTGGATTCCAGCAGCTCCGCAATATAGGACATTTCAGCAGTAGATAATGCAATGGGGATCACTTTGGTCAGCTGATCAATGGTATGGGTAAGCAGCTTGCTTGGGCGATATGAATGATGTTCTGGGTGCTGCTCGATTGGTCTGCCCATCTGAATTCTGGCAATCGTGATCGAAAGCTGAATGAGCAAATGGGTATATTCCTCTTCCGATATGTCACTCAAGCCTTCATCTTCGGCCAGCCAAAGAGCTTCTTCCACTTTCGTGAAATTTACTTTGCCGATAAGCTTCAATAGCCTTTGCGCCACCGGCGAGTGAAGACTCTCGCTTTTTCCAAACAGATCGGATTCGTCCAGCCCATTCATGGCGAGGCGTGCAATCATCTTGCGTTTATCAGCCTCTGAGCCAGTTAATTCAACGCCATAGCCTCTTTTGCGCACAAGGCTCAGATTCAATTTCTTGATCCAGCTTTCCAGCTCATCCAGATCGTGGGTGATAGTTGGAACCGTTACGGCCAAGTCATGCGACAGTGTAAAGAGCTTAACGGGCTCATCTTCCTGAAGCAGCGTGCAGAGCAGCAGCATCCTGCGATCTTCGGCAGAATACTCTACCGTCATCCTGCCGTATAGCAGGCTTCTAAAAGCCTCAAGCTGCTCAGGCGCGGCTTGGAGTTGAATGCCTTTGCCAGATTTCTTTTGCAATCCTAAGCCGTAAGCAGCCAAAATCGTCTCCAGCTCAGACAATTCTCGATGAACTGTCCTAGTGCTTACATTGATCTCGGCTGCGATTTCCCCTGCTGTAATATCATCCACTTGGTTCAATAACAGCTCAAGGATTTGACGATGCCTGTTGGAGAGGCTCATGATTATTCTCCTCACGAACAAAATGGAGATAACGCCGGCAAAATGCCAGCGTTAGATAGGTATATTTAGCTCAATCGTTTCACAAGCGCATCATATTCCGGGCTTTTCATGAAATTCTCAATGGAAATATGCTCGGCTTGCGGAGCTTTATTGCGTGCTCGATCCGTTAAGGATTTGTGCGTAATCACAATATCTGCATCGGCAGGAATCTCACTGATCGCCGTATTGATGACCGTGACGTCAACGGCTGCTTCCTTCATTTTTTTTCTCAAAATGGAAGCTCCCATCGCACTTGATCCCATACCTGCATCACAGGAGAAAACGATTTTTTGAACATTGGCTGCTGGTTCCGATGCAGGAACAGCAACCTTCTCTGCTGCCGCAGCCGCTGGGGCTTGCTTCATTTCTTTCATTCTTGCTGTAGCTTGTTCCAAATCTTCGCTTTCCGTCTGCTTCGTTGTTTTCAGCAACAACGCACCAACCGCGAAAGAGACGATCGTAGAGGTAATCACGCCGCTGAAAATCGGCAGCATACCGCCTTTTGGCGCCATAGCTATATAAGCAAAAATACTTCCCGGCGACGGCGGAGCAACCAGACCCGCATTGAAAAGAGAAAACGTGAACGTACCTGTCACGCCGCCTGCAATTACAGCGAGAATGAGGCGAGGATTCATCAAAATATAAGGGAAATAGATTTCATGGATACCGCCAAAAAAGTGAATAATAGCAGATCCTGGAGCGGAAAGCTTAGCAGCGCCGCGGCCCACCATCCAGTACGCAAGCAGAATGCCAAGTCCAGGTCCTGGGTTAGACTCAAGCATGAACAAGATTGACTTGCCTGTTTTGGAAGCTTGATCGAGCGCAATCGGACTCAGTACGCCGTGATTAATCGCGTTGTTTAAGAACAGCACCTTGCCCGGTTCGATTAGCACGTTTGCCAGCGGAAGCAAACCAGCATTAACTAGCGCCTGAACTCCAGAAGCAAGACCCTTGCTCACGATCTGAACCGCAGGGCCCACAACCGTGTAGGCCAGAACAGCTAGAATCCCCCCAATGATACCTGACGAGAAATTGTTAACGAGCATTTCGAAGCCTGATTTAACTTTACCCTCAATCGACCTATCGAACTGCTTGAGCACCCACGCGGCGAACGGCCCGACGATCATGGCTCCCATAAACATCGGAATGTCAGTTCCGATGACCACACCCATCGTCGTTACGGCACCGATGACACCGCCGCGCGTACCGTGAATCATCGTCCCACCCGTATATCCAATCAAGAGCGGAAGCAGATAAGTTATCATTGGACCTACGAGCTTAGCCAAATATTCATTTGGAATCCAGCCTGTCGGAATAAATAAAGCCGTAATCAGTCCCCAAGCGATAAATGCGCCGATATTCGGCATCACCATGCCGCTCAAAAAACGACCGAAATTCTGTACTTTCACCCGGAATCCACCGGAGGATGCTTGCTTTTGTGCAGCAATCGCACTCATTAGGATAACCTCCCTTTGTATGTTTCATGTCCTTATCGTAATGCAAAAGCGCTTACATGTTCAATCAAATCAAAATCCCTTTTCGTCATCAATGATGTTGACAACATTTTAACCTAGTTCGTGATTACGCATTCATTGCTGGCGAAATAAACGGTTTGAGGGCTTGGTTTGGGGGAGAGCTTGTCTGAGACTGGTGAAAATAGACCGTCGCACAATTCTAGAGATTTGCCTTGTAAGCGAATACACCACCCTATAGGCTGAACCGGCGTTAGCGATTGCATAACCCTATGGCTGAACCAGCGTTAGCGAACGCATACCCCTATAGCTGAACCAGCGGCTCACCTATTTCGAAATGCCTGCAATAGTGCAGGCTTTTTCGATCAAATCGGGTGAAAACAAGAGAAAGCCTGCGATTATGCAGGCTTTCTCTCCTTTTCCATCTTGGAATCCAATAGCTTTGCATTGAAGCTTACATGTGCGAACTAGGCCCCATCCCTATCTCGAAGCAAATAGATCCAGAACCTAAAAGAGGTTGAATTGGATACTTTGCCTTGACTTCGATTATTAAAC
>NZ_JABMKZ010000078.1 GCF_013204855.1 Paenibacillus alba
AAGCGTACGCACAGCAAGCTCGGCTATTTGTCTCCAGACAAATTCGAATCGCAGTTTTACAAGCAAACAAAACTAACTTCTTAGCTCTTTTTTGTGTCCACTCTATTGACTCAGATACATTGGGACTTCTATTTTACTTCAAATGCCACTTTTTACACAGATAGAAGCCTCAAAAGACTCTTATTTAATAAAAAAGTAGGTGTATCCCTCTTCATGTGCCGGATAGAAGTCTTTGGGGACTTCTATTAAACAGAAATCCCCCCTTTTTTCTAGAATAGAAGCCTCAAAAGACTCTTATTTTCTCAAGAAAGCTGTTAGAGGATGAGAACCGAGCTAATCATGGCCATTTTTGACTTTGGTTTGCTTTTTATTGAAAAAACTTCGTTTTTCTTTACACAAACAAAAATAAAAATATTTATTCAAAAACAAACAAAGATATGTTATGATGAATCCATCAAAAACAAACACATACTCATGGGAAGTAAACATTAGGAGGATACTTATGGTTGCGAATTTGTGGGAAGCGTCAAAAGCGAATGCTGTATCAAAAGGTGTAGAGGAACTGGTTTACCGTTCCAATTTATTGGGAACAGACCGCGCAGTAGCTAACTGGGGCGGCGGCAACACTTCTTACAAAACGATTGAGAAAGATTTCCGCGGTCGCGATGTAGAAGTAATGTGGGTAAAAGGAAGCGGTTCCGACCTTGCGACAATGAAAGCAAAGAATTTCACAGGTCTTCGTATGGATGACATCCGTCCGTTGTTCGAAAAAGACGAAATGCCGGATGCCGAAATGGTTGCTTACCTTGTGAACTGTATGATCGACAGCAAACACCCGCGTGCTTCTATTGAGACGCTTTTACATGCCTTTCTGCCATTCAAACACGTGGATCACACGCATCCGGATGCGATTATCGGTCTATGCTGCGCCCACAATGGCCGCGAGCTTGCCAAAGAAATTTACGGCGACCGTTTCGTATGGGTTCCTTATGTACGTCCTGGTTTTACACTTTCCAAAATGATTGCCGAAGGCGTCAGAAACAATCCAAAGGCTGAGCTAGTCTTGATGGAGAAACATGGTCTGGTAACTTGGGGCGAAACGTCCGAGGAGAGCTACCTCAAGACACTCGCTATTATTCAAGAAGCTGAAAGCTTTATTGAAGCTCGCGTGAATGAAGACAACTTGTATGGCGGCTCCAAATACGAGTCTCTTTCCGAATCCGATCGTAACGATATTTTGGCGCAGGTGCTGCCAATCGTTCGCGGCGCAGTAAGCAAAGAAAAGAAAATGATTCTGACGACTGACAGTGCAGAGGATGTTTTGAAATTCGTGAACAGCAAAGACGCGGGCGTTCTTTCGCAAGTTGGCGCAGCTTGCCCGGATCACTTGGTTCATACGAAAATGAAGCCGCTTTACATTGACTGGAATCCAAATTCCCGTGACGCCGCTTCTTTGATTGAAGCTTTGAATGCAGGGATTGCCGCTTATAAAGAAGAATACCAAGCTTACTTCGATCGCAACAAAAATGAAGGCGACGTTATTTTCGAAACGGCTCCGCGCGTTATTTTAATTCCGGGTATCGGGATGATTAACACAGGCAAAAGCTGGGCGATGGCGCAAGTAAGCGGCGCGCTTTACCACCGTGCGATTTCCGTTATGAGAGGCGCAACAGCGCTCGGAACGTTCGTTTCTTTAAGCGAAAATGAGTCCTATAATGTAGAGTACTGGCCTCTTGAGCTGTACAAATTGACACTCGCTCCTGCGGAAGCGGAATTCTCCCGCAAAATTGCTTTCATCACAGGCGGAGCAGGCGGAATCGGAAGCGTAACAGCTCGTCAATTCCTCAGAGACGGCGCGCATGTTGTCTTGGCCGACCTTAACCTAGAAGGCGCGCAGAAACTTGCGGCTGAACTGAACGAACAATATGGCGAAAACAGAGCAATTGCCGTTAAAATGGACGTAACGAAAGAAGAAGAAGTAGAAGCAGCTTACCGCGAAGTGATCTTGAGCTACGGCGGAATAGATATTATCGTGAATAACGCGGGTCTTGCGACTTCGAGTCCTTTTGATGAAACTTCTCTCAAAGAGTGGAACTTGAACATGAATGTGCTTTCCACGGGTTACTTTTTGGTAGCTAGAGAAGCATTTAAAATTATGAAAAAACAGAGCATCGGCGGCAGCATGGTATTCGTCGGTTCCAAGAACTCCGTATTTGCCGGTAAAAATGCTTCCGCTTACTCAACGGCTAAAGCAGCTGAGATTCACTTGGCGCGTTGTATTGCAGCTGAAGGCGGCGAATTTGGTATTCGCGTGAACTCCGTGTTGCCGGATGCGATTCTCCAAGGTTCCGCGATCTGGAACTCCGGCTGGCGCAATGAACGTGCAGCAGCTTACGGGATTGAACCGGATCAGCTGGAAGAGCACTACCGCAAAAGAACAACGCTGCTCGTTAACATTTTCCCGAAAGACGTTGCAGAAGCGATCGTCTACTTCTCTTCTTCCAAAGCAGAGAAAACAACAGGCTGCATGATCACAGTTGACGGCGGCGTTCCAGCAGCCTTCACACGCTAATTCACCTAATAGGAGGATACGAATCCGATGAGCGATAAAGCATATGCATGGTTTGAAGAGCAGCAAGCAAATAGAGGTATTGATTTGGCAGCCGTTAAGGCCAGAATCAAAGCACTGAAAGTCGAAACCCCTTCCTGGGGTTACGGCGATTCAGGTACCCGTTTCAAGGTATATAAGCAAAATGGCGTGCCACGCAATCCTTTCGAGAAATTCGAAGATGCTGCGCAGGTTCACAAATTGACGGGTGCTTGCCCGTCGGTTGCGATCCACATCCCTTGGGACAAGGTGGATGACTATGCGAAGCTCAAGCAGCACGCGACTGATCTCGGCGTATCCATCGGTGCGGTGAACCCGAACCTGTTCCAAGAAGATGACTATATCTTCGGCAGCGTAACGAATTCCAATGCAGCGATTCGCCGCAAAGCAACGGATCATTTGCTGGAATGTGTAGACATCGCGAAAACCGTTGGCTCTGATGTATTCAGCCTCTGGTTCGCGGATGGCTCGAACTATCCAGGTCAAGTGGACATTCGTGCCCGCAAAACTTGGATGTACGAATCGCTTAAGGAAATGTACGAGGCGATGACGCCAAGCATGAGAATGCTGATCGAATATAAATTTTATGAGCCTGCTTTTTACCATACCGATTTGGCTGACTGGGGAATGGCGTTCAACTTGGCGAACAAATTGGGTCCGCAAGCTGAAGTGCTTGTAGATACTGGACATCACCCGCAAGGAACGAACATCGAGCACATCGTGACGTACCTGTTGGACGAAAAAAAACTTGGCGGCTTCCACTTCAACTCCCGTAAATATGGAGACGATGATTTGATCGTGGGTTCTGTGAATCCGTATGAGCTTTTCTTGATTTTCTACCAAATTATTGATGCGGCTAACGATAAAGACCCGCAAATTCGTCAGGCATCTGACAATATTGCTTATCTGATCGATCAAAGCCACAATATTGAGCGTAAAATTCCAGCGATGCTGCGCTCCGTTCTCAACGTACAAACTCAATATGCCAAAGCATTGCTGATCAACTTGGATGAAGTCAGAGAGGCGCAAGCCCGTCAAGACGTTCTTGGTGCGGAAGATGCGGTTCGCAAAGCATTCGAATTCGATGTAACACCGCTGCTGCATGCGGTTCGTGAAGAAATCGGCGTGCCGGTGGACCCGATGAAAGCATATCTGGAAAGCGGCTACGATGAGAGCATTAATGCAAGAGGCAAAGGCGGTGCCAGTTGGTGAGTAAGCTTTCGAGCGTTCTGGCCTTTGATTTGGGAGCAAGCAGCGGCAGAGCGATCGTCGGACGCCTTGATTCTGAAGCGGGCCGTGTAACGATCGAGGAGATTCACCGCTTTTCGAATGATCCGGTGCAGGTGGGCAACCACCTTCATTGGGACATTTTGCGATTGTTTCATGAATTGAAACAAGGTATTTTACAAACCAAACATCTCGGTTATACGGATATTGAAAGTATGGCGATTGATTCCTGGGCGGTAGATTTTGGGCTGCTTGCAGCAAATGGCGAGCTCCTTGGAAATCCGTACCATTATAGGGACCACCAAACGGATACCGTCATGGACAAGGTGATTGCAGCGATCGGCCGTGAAAAGCTGTATGCCAAAACAGGGCTCCAGTTCCTGCAATTCAACTCTATTTTTCAATTAGCCGCCATCAAAGAAAGAAACCCGGAGCTGCTGGGGCGGGCAAAAACGTTCCTAATGATACCGGATTTGCTGCGATATTTCTTGACAGGCGAGAAACATAGCGAATTCACCAACGCCTCCACTACGCAGCTGCTGAATGCAACAACAGGCGCATGGGATGCAGAGCTTTTGCAGCAATTAGGCCTGCCTAGCGACATATTGTTGCATCCGGTTGCCTCGGGCACACGTGTTGGCGCCTTGACGCAAGATTTGTGCAGAGAGCTTGATGTTGCTTCAATTCCCGTCATCGCGGTTGGCGAGCATGATACCGCTTCCGCCGTGGTTGCTGTTCCAGCATTGGATGAAAATTTTGCTTTCCTCAGCTGCGGCACATGGTCGCTTTTGGGAACAGAAACGAGCGCCCCCATTTTAAGTGAACAAGCGCAAGCTTGGAATTTCACGAATGAGGGCGGCGTTTATGGCACAAACCGTTTGCTCAAGAACATCATGGGGCTATGGCTGATTCAGGAGTGCAAGCGCACATGGGATAAAGAAGGCAAAAACATTGGTTTTGCGGAGCTAGTCAAGCTGGCTGAACCTGTCAAGCCGTTCCAATTCTTTATTGATCCGGATGATGACATGTTCTTGAATCCTGCGCATATGCCGAAGCAGATTCAGCAATATTGCCGAGATACCAACCAGTTCGTTCCGCAAACCGAGGGAGAGATCGTTCGTTGTATTTTGGAAAGCTTAGCGCTGAAATACCGATTTATTCTGGAACGTACGGAACAACTTTCTGGCACAACGTATCAAGGCCTGCACATCGTAGGCGGCGGCATCCAGAATGAACTTCTCTGCCAATTCACAGCAAATGCGATCCAGCGAGAGGTATGGGCAGGTCCTGTAGAGGGTAGTGCCTTAGGAAACCTTGTAGTACAATGGATAGCACTAGGGTATATCGCGAATTTGCGCGAAGCCAGAAAGCTGATTCGGAATTCGTTTCCGGTCAAAACGTTCATCCCTGAGGACGGAGCGGGTTGGCAGGCGGCGTATATAATATTTTGTCAGGTGGCGTCCCGATCGACGGTGAAATGAGGGAAGACGATGCTGGTAGCGGAAAGATGGCAGAGAATCGTTCAGGTAGTTAACGAAAGAGGAAGCATTCGCGTGACAGAGCTCAGCGAGCTCTGTCAAGTGACGGAAGAAACGATACGGCGTGATTTGGATCGGCTCGAAAGCGAAGGCAAGCTGATGCGCAGCCATGGCGGCGCTGTTAGTGTGAAGGAAGCCCAGACGGAAGTCCCTTTCATGGAGAGGGAAACGGCACAATCGGACTTCAAGAACAGCATTGCGAAGGAAGCGATAACGCATATCCGCGAGCATGATCGGATTATTCTGGATGCAAGCACAACGGCTTGGTATATGGCCAGATGGATACCCGATATGCCGCTAACGATCATTACGAACTCGATGAAAGTGGCTTTGGAGCTCAGCACGAAAGAAAAGATTCAGGTCATTTCCACCGGTGGGCTGCTTTCGCCCAAATCGTTGTCTTATGTAGGACCACTAGCTGAGCGGTCGCTGGATATGTACCATGTTCACAAATGTTTTCTATCCTGCAAAGGGGTTCACATTCAGCGCGGAATCAGTGAATCGAATGAGCTGCAGGCGCTTATCAAAAGCAAGATGATCAGCATTGCCGATGAAACCTATCTGCTGGCCGATCATAGTAAATTCGGGATGCAATCCTTGACGCAAGTCGCAGGATGGTCTGAAATTAAACATGTGATTACAGATGGACAAACGAGCAGAGAAGACGTGAATCGCATTCGCGACATCGGTGTGAACGTGCTTCAATTAGATAAAGGTTAAAATCATTGTTCCTTCCATCTCCAGTATGTTTCTTGCGTACTGAGGATGGTTTTTTGTATAGCCAAATATATCTTTGGTGGGGACAATTAGGGAAGGGAGTTAGCTGCAATCATGAAAGTATCTATGTTCATAACGTGCTTGAGCGATCTTGTGTATCCAAAGGTTGGCGAGTCTATCGTTCAGTTACTAGCCAAATATGGCGTTAAGCTAGACTTCCCTGCCAAGCAAACATGCTGCGGTCAACCGGCCTTCAACAGCGGATATTGGGATGAAGCAAGAGGTGCGGCGTTGACACTTCTCGAAGCGTTCGAGGATAGTGATTTTGTCATATCCCCTTCAGGTTCCTGTACGAGCATGATTCATCACTATTATCCGAAACTATTTGAAAATGATCCTATCCATCTAGCAAAAGCCAATCGGCTTGTTGAGAAAACATATGAGTTTACGCAATTCCTCGTCCAAGTCATGGGTGTTACAGATGTAGGCGCGGTTTTCCCGCACAAAGTAACCTATCATCCGTCCTGCCACGGCAGCAGGCTGCTTGGTGTCAAAGCAGAGCCGATGCAGCTGATGCAAAATATTCGCGGCATGGAGCTTGTACCGCTTCCTCATGCTGAGGATTGCTGCGGATTCGGGGGTACTTTTGCGGTGAAAATGTGCGATATTTCCGGGGCGATGGTTGCAGAGAAATCCGATCACGTGCTGGAAACCGATGCCGAAGTGCTTGTTGGACTCGATATGGGCTGCTTAATGAATATTGCCGGTAATTTATCATACAGCGGGACACCTGTGAAGGTCATGCATCTAGCGGAATTACTGGCTGAGGGAGTGAAACTAGCCCATGAGCGAGCATAAGCCAAGCGGTACCGTTAAGGAAAGATCCAAGGTCGCCTTGAACAATGATTTTCTGCGAAATGCCGTTAAGTTCACGACAGAACGTCTCAAGAACGGCAAGCTTGCCGCGGCAGAAGAAATTGGAAACTGGGAAGAGTGGCGTGAACGGGGGCGCGAAATTCGTCTTCATACGATCGCACATTTAGACTACTATTTGGGCAAATTTGTGGAAAATGCTAGAGCGCAAGGCGTGCATGTCCATTTTGCAGCGGATGCGGCCGATGCGGTTCGCTTGACGATGCAAATCGCCGAGCACAAAAAAGCCAAAAGCGTCGTGAAATCCAAGTCCATGGTGTCGGAAGAATTGCATATTAACCATGCGCTTGAACAGATAGGCGTCGAGGCGATTGAGACGGACCTTGGTGAATATATCATTCAGCTTGCCGGTGAAACACCTTCGCATATCATTATTCCGGCGATCCACAAAAATCGCTATCAGATCGCGGATCTGCTTTCAGAGGATGCGGGCGAGAAGCTGGAGCCGGATACGGGCATTCTGGCTGGTTATGTGCGAAGAAAATTGCGCGAGAAATTCCTGGAAGCCGATATTGGGATGACGGGCTGTAATTTTGCCATTGCCGAGACGGGATCGATCGTTTTATTTGAAAATGAAGGCAACGCGCGGATGGTTAGCACGATTCCGAAGACGCAAATTACGTTCATGGGGATGGAGCGCATTATTCCGACGTTGGACGATCTGGAAGTCATGGCGACATTGCTCCCACGTTCTGCTACAGGTCAGAAGCTGACCGTCTATATGTCCGTTATTTCCGGACCGCAGCGGGAGCAGGACGGCGATGGCCCTGAAGAAATGCACGTCATTATCCTGGATAACGGACGTTCGTTACAGCTCGGCGACCCGCAATTTCAGGAACTCCTGAACTGTATTCGCTGCGGTGCGTGTCTGAACGCTTGCCCGGTATATCGCCATATTGGCGGCCATGCATATGGCGGCGTGTACAGCGGGCCGATTGGCGCTGTGCTGACGCCAGCCTTGAACAAAAATGTAGACCAGTGGGACGACATTGCCAGCGCATCAAGTTTGTGCGGTGCTTGCTATGAGGCTTGTCCGGTGAAAATTCCGCTGCATGATATGCTAGTCTATCTGCGTCAACGCAAAGTCGAGCGGGGTTCGACCGATTTTGGCGAGAAAATGGGCATGAAAGGGTTTAATTTCTTAATGTCGGATGCGAAGCGTGTGAAGGCATTAATTAAAATTGGACGTATCGGGCAGAAGCTGCTCGTTCGCGACGGTCATATTAAGGCGAAAGTAGGACCGCTTAAGGGCTGGAACTCGCATCGTTTTGCACCAAGCTTGGCGAAAAAGACGTTCCGTGAATCGTGGAAGGACATCGAGCAAGGATTGGAAGGAACCTTCCCTGAGCTGGATGCCGCGATGAAAGCCCGCATGGAAAAGCTTGTTGCAGATCGCAAAGAAGGCGGAGGAGGACATCATCATGGCTAAATCAGATCCGGCATTTCTCCAAAAACTGCATCAGGAAGCCCTCCAAGATCAGGAGGCCTTCTTTGCTAATATTTCTACCAGGCTGGGAAGATCCAAGCCAATGCAGAACGCTCCTGCGCGCAGCGTGAAGGGTGCTCCCGACTTCTGGGAGCAGGTGGATCTTCCGCTGGAGCAGCGCATCCAGCTGTTCATGGCGAACTGGCAGAAGGCAGGCGGCCATACGCAGCGCCTCCAAGGAATGGCAGAGGCGCAAGCTTTCATTGCCGACTTCATCGGCAAAACGCAGGCGAAGCATCTGATCATGCAGGATCAGCCGGAACTGGCGGAGCTGCGGTCAGGGCTTGCTGCGAATACGGCGGACATGGACATCACCGTCTGGAACGCAGGCGGTGTCGATGCTGCCGCGAAGGATGAGCTGGTCGCCAAGGCGGCAGGCGCAGATATCGGCATCGTGGCCGTCGAGCATGCCGTGGCCTACACAGGCTCGCTCGTCGTCACGTCAGATGCTGCGCGAGGCCGCAGCGTTAGCCTGCTGCCGACGACGTTCATCGCGATCATCCCTGTGGATCGCTTGCGGACGAAGCTGGGCGAAGTGCTGCGCCCTTTTGATGCCTACGAGCTTAAAGACAGACCGGCTGGCATTCACTTCATCTCGGGACCGAGCCGCTCGGCGGATATCGAGAACGATTTGACCATTGGCGTACATGGCCCAGGCATTGTTTATGCCTTGATTATTGAGTAATCATAGGGCTGTCCCCAAAATTATTTTGGATTTATAACCTCCAACTCTGATAGGAAGTTTCCTATCCCCAAACGCCTCCTTCCACACTTGCGCTGTGGCTTTGGAGGCGTTTTTCCTGTTGGTTGGGACTCGTCCATGCATGGATCCCCTTGTGGGAGAAGACAGTTGGCAGCAGGATTCTACCTGTCTTTCTGTTAATACACACTTCCATGGTAGATTGGCTTGAGTCGCTTGAGTCGCTTGAGTTGCTTGAGTTTGCTCATGCTGGCAGATTGCCTCAGGCCCGTCCGTATATTTCCGAATTCCTGCAATTATGCATCCTTTTCGTCTTGGAAATGGGGGAAATAGGGAAAAGCCTGCGATTATGCATCCTTTTGTGGGCATTTTTCGATTCCAAGCAATAGCTTTGCATCAAACCTAACATGGAAATCCGAAAAAAGTATCGTCTAAATAATTTATAATTACTACCTAAATATGGGATTAATTGATGTATTTATCTGGACGATGCACAAAAAAAC
>NZ_JABMKZ010000079.1 GCF_013204855.1 Paenibacillus alba
TTGGTGATGATGGCGGAGGGGACCCACGCGTTCCCATCTCGAACACGACCGTTAAGCCCTCCAGCGTCGATGGTACTTGAACCGCAGGGTTCTGGGAGAGTAGAACGTTGCCAAGCAGTATCCCATTTGGGATATTAACAGCAAGAGATTGTAGGGCATCTAACTATGACGCGGGGTGGAGCAGCCCGGTAGCTCGTCGGGCTCATAACCCGAAGGCCGCAGGTTCAAATCCTGCCCCCGCAACCAATGATGCGAGTCATTAGCTCAGTTGGTAGAGCACCTGACTTTTAATCAGGGTGTCGTAGGTTCGAATCCTACATGACTCACCATTTGCCTTATTTACAGCATGCGCGTATGGCGGAATTGGCAGACGCACTAGACTTAGGATCTAGCGGGCGACCGTGGGGGTTCAAGTCCCTCTACGCGCATCAATCATCCCCAAGGAGTGTTACACGCCTTGGGGATTCCTATGCGGAAGTGGCTCAGCGGTAGAGCATCGCCTTGCCAAGGCGAGGGTCGCGGGTTCGATCCCCGTCTTCCGCTCCATTTTTATTAAGCGCCCTTAGCTCAGCTGGATAGAGTATTTGACTACGAATCAAAAGGTCGGGAGTTCGAATCTCTCAGGGCGCGCCATTTTTTCTAACAGATGTATACAATATCGGGACGTAGCTCAGCTTGGTAGAGCACCTGCTTTGGGAGCAGGGGGTCGCATGTTCAAATCGTGTCGTCCCGATACAGAATTAGCATAGTCAGTCAGCTGAAAGCTGATTGGTCTATGCTTTTTTTACTATTCGTTGCAGGAATGATTTTACCAATAGGATTAATGATCAAATTCATGTATAGTAGTAGTATATAGTAGTTGGTACGATTGATATAACTAGTTGGTGGTGGCATGGAATTCCCAGAGAACGTATATGCGTGGCTTTGATTGGAAGCTGTGCATTCCTGTCGAATGGGGAAGACGGTACGCGGATGAGTTATTTCTTCTGATACATGCAGACTGGCAATCTTGTTGTTTCCAAAAGTGGCACCTGCTGATTATGCAGGTGTCTTTTTTAATAGATTTTTTTAATAGATGTAAACAATTGTAAACAATTGAATGAGACTGGAAGGGTAATATCTTTTTTTGTCGAATTAGAATGAAAGAAATGATTTATAGAAAATGGATATGGAGGCTTCGAACGCAAGCTTCAAAATGTCCTAGAATTGAGTAATCATTGACTTAAACACATAAATCCCCAAACAAGATGATGCTACTATAAAAGTTTAAATTAATGGGCGGTGGTTGAATTGGAACAACTGAATCAAGAACCTGACTACATTGTTGAGTCTAAAAGAAAATGTTTTGACGCGGGTATGGACCCAAATGAAATCAGAAAGCCCAAACGTACGATGTCAGAAAAGCAGTTGTTGGCCAAGAGAAACACTTATAACGAAATTTTATCAGTCATAGATTTTTTCTCTGAAAAGATTTTAGATTCATTAAGCGGAACGCCAGTATTGATTGTCATATCGGATGAGAATGGTTTCTTGATTCACATGGTTGGAGATGAAACGATCAGGATCACCATTAATCAATTAGGCATACGCGTAGGCGCACAATTTACGCAAGAAGATATGGGAACGAATGTAGTGAGCTTAGCGCTTCAACAAAGTCATCCGATCCAATTGGTTGGCTCCAACCACTACCACACTATTCTTCATGGAACAGCGTGTTATGGCGTTGCATTTCGTTACACGGATATCAATAATTTACTAGGCAGTATCTGCATTATGACGGCATGGGAATTACATAATCCTTTTTTCTTAACCATGTTATCGACAGTGGTTGACTCTATTGAGAGAGAGCTGCTGCTAAGGAAGCAAAATAGAAAGTTAGATATGCTAAATCAGATTATGGTTAACAAAAATAGAAATGGTATTATTATTACGAACGCTGATGGCATTATTAATTCTGTGAATGATTTTGTAGTTGGTAAATTTGGCATTCAAAAGGATATCAGTATTGTAGACCGTAGCTTAGATAATCCAAGCTGCTTAATAAGCGGACATATGAAAAAGGTTATTCAGAACAAGAAAAGCTTTGATAATGTGCAAATGATTTTAAATACGGTAGATAATCAAAAGGTAGTTTGCCTTTTCGATGCGCAGCCCATCTATGATGAAACGAACAATTTCATTGGTTCGTATTCGCAGCTTAGAGATATTACAGAGCGTTATTTGAACGAAGAGAAACACAATTACCTAGCCTATCATGATGAATTAACATCGTTGCCTAACCGAAGATCTCTGAAAGAAACATTGAATAAATATATCTCTATTTCACTTATCTCAGGAACCAACATTGATTTAGCCCTTATGTTTCTGGATTTGGATCACTTCAAAACGATTAATGATGCTTTTGGTCATTCCAATGGTGATGTTTTATTAAAACAAGTGTCAAGTCGATTAACAGAGTGCTTAGGTGATTATGGAAAAGTATTTAGAATGGGCGGAGACGAGTTCATCTTCCTTTTCAGTGACATGACCGGGCAAAAAGAAGTCACTCAGAAAGGGAAGCAGATTATAGATTTATTTGACACCCCTTTTACGATTAATAACTCTAAGTTCCATGTGACTGCGAGTATTGGTATAGCTATATATCCTAATGATGGGACGGATGCGGAGACGTTCATGGTTTATGCGGATAATGCCATGTATAAATCGAAGTCGAAGGGGAGAAATAATTATACACTATTTGATTCAAATATGAAGACCCATTCGAAAGAGAAAGATAAACTATCACTGGAAGTACTGCTAAGAAGGGCTTTAGATAAAAAAGAATTTTTGGTGTATTACCAACCGCAAGTAGATCTGATAAAGAAGAAAATTATTGGCGTAGAAGCACTATTGAGATGGAATAGCCCGGAGTATGGCATTGTCTCTCCCGAAAATTTCATCCCCATCTTAGAAGAAAATGGCATGATTTCTCAAGTTGGCGAATGGGTGCTAAGTGAAGTTTGCAATCAAAGTAGAAAGTGGGTGGAAAAAGGCTTTCCTCGTGTTCGCATTGCGGTGAATCTCTCATCCCAACAATTTTTGAAAGATAACTTAGTAGAGATTATCCACAATACGCTTATTGAATACGGTATGGATCCTAGCTTCTTGGAATTAGAAATAACGGAAACGATGACGATGGATGTTGAGCGTGCGATTAATGTTCTAGGTCAATTGAATGCTTTGGGGGTAAGGATCAGCATCGATGATTTTGGAACCGGCTACAGTTCCTTGAATTACTTGAAGAAGTTTTCTATCCACACGCTAAAGATTGATAAATCCTTCGTTAGAGACATCATGGTGGATACCAACGATTCCAATATTGTCAGTACGATTATTTCGATGGCCCATAATTTGCACTTGGATGTTGTAGCAGAAGGTGTTGAAACGAGAGATCAGCTTGATTTCCTGCAGAAGAAAAAATGCGATATCGTTCAAGGATATTATTTTAGCAAGCCTCTTTCTGTTGATGATTTTGAGAAGTATTTTTACAAAATCAATGAGGAGATAGCAATCAATTTCACAAATGAAATGGATGGTTTAAAATGAAAAAAATTTCCGAGCTGCTAGCAATTCATTTTAAAAAGTGGGGGATTAACCACGTTTTTGGTATTCCGGGCAAAGCTGTCACTGCACTCATCCTTGACTTACACAATAATGGAATCGATTTTGTCTTGTCTAAACATGAATCCGGTGCCGGTTTCGAAGCTGCTGGCTATGCGCTAATGAAGAATCAATTAGCCGTGGCTATTGGGACGTCGGGGCCGGGAGGCACCAATCTTCTGACGTCTGCGGGTCAAGCCAAAGCGTCGCATCTTCCTGTTCTATTTATTACGGGGCATCCTTCTATCAAAGATTCGGGGAAAGCGCTTGGTCAGGATTCAACGATGTTTGGAACGGATATCGTGAAAATGTTTGAGCCTGTGACGAAGTTCAGCGCCAGAGTGGAAAGAGCGGAAACGTTTAAAGCTTATTTTCAGCATGCTATTGAGAAGGCTTATACAGGGGTTAAAGGACCGGTTCATCTGTCAATTGCAGGGGATGTTTTGGCGGAGTATATTGAGGAGTTTGAGCTGGACTTGCCGGAAACCATTCATCCTGTCGCATCGAATTTAGACAAATGCAAGGATGTAATCAATCGCTCGGAGCGGAAAGTCATCTTCCTGGGCAAAGGCGTCCATTCAAGCAAAGCTTATCGCGAAGTGAAAATGCTTGCGGAGATTTTCGATATTCCAGTGATGACTACGCCTGGGGGCAAGGGGACTTTTGAAAGTCAGCATCATTTATCCTTAGGAGCTTACGGTCTTGGGGGGACTGAGGAATCCAGTGCTTATGTTGAAAGCGGTCTGGATTTGATGATCGTCATTGGAAGCAAGCTTTCCGATATGTCGATTGCCGGATTAAGCCCCTCTTTGTATCCGAAAAGGGTGATTCATTTTGATTATGAACAGACGTTTATTGGCAAAAGCATTCAAGTAGAAACGATCCCCATCATTGGTGATATCAAAACGAATCTTAACGCTTTGTTTGAAACTCTGAATTACAAAGATATCGTTAAAACCCCTTTTCATATCGAAGATTATAAAACGAAAGACACCTACATAGAAAGCCGTTCCCCTATGTTGGCAGCGGAGGCTGCTAAAGTCATGAGCGCAGCGTTTGATGAGGATACCGTTGTTTTTGGCGATGATGGAAGTCATACGTTTTATGCCATTAAACATTATGATGTGAAGAGACCGGGGTCATTTTATTTTGACGATGTGTTCGGTACGATGGGTCACGCAATTGGCTATGCGATCGGAGCCAAGCTTGCTAAACCGGAAGCGAAGATCGTTTGTTTAACTGGTGATGGCTGCACATTTATGCACGGTACGGAAATCTCGACGGCGGTCAATTACGGGGCGAACGTTATTTTTGTTGTATTCAATAACGGGAAGATCGATATGGTTGATACAGGAATGACTTTGCATCTGGGCAAAGCCATTGGCACCGTTTATAAAACGATGTTGGATGCACAAAAGTTTGCGGAATCCATGGGAGCACTTGCGTTCAAATGCTTCGATGCCGAAGAGCTGCAAGCCGCTATCGAACAAGCGAAAACGGCCGACAGGACGGTTGTTATTGAAGTGATCGTTGATCCATTAGAAATGCCACCAACAGCAAAGAGGGGATAAGTATGAGCAGAGATCCAGTCAATTATAACAAAGGGATTGAAGTATTGAATGAGATGGTTGGAGCGCCGGGCTTGCAAGCCATCGATGCTTTTAAGAAATTTTACCCGGATTTCGCTGATTTTCTTGTGTCCTTTGGATTTGGCGAAATTTACTCCAGGGAAACATTAGATTATAAACAAAGAGAGCTGATCACGCTCACAGCCTTAATCTCTCAGGGTGCTTTTGAGCAAATGCCCTTTCATTTGAATGCAGCGCTTAACGTTGGGTTAACCCCCAAGGAAATCGTGGAGATCGTTATCCACTGTGCTGCCTATGTGGGCTTTCCTAAAGCGTGCAGCGCCATGACACACGTTATGAATGTGTTTGAGCAAAGAGGGATTACAGATATTTAAATCATGATTTGTTATAATAAAAGTGAAGTTAGCGGAATTGAATAGGAGGCGCTTCACTATGTTAAAACGAACCATCGGTCGTTTAGGTCATGAGAGCTCGGTTGTTATGTTCGGAGCTGCAAGCTTAGGAAATGTTACGCAGGAAGAAGCAGATGCATCCATCTCGTACGCCTTGCAGCAGGGAATTAACCATTTCGATACAGCCGCCAGCTATGGCGATGCTGAATTACGGATGGGCCCCCTGATCAGCCAAGTTCGCGGGGATATTTTCCTGGCTACCAAAACAGGGCAAAGATCGAAAAGAGAAGCGAAGGAAGAGATCTATCGTTCCTTGGAGCGGATGCGGGTTGATTCGGTTGATCTGCTTCAGCTGCACGCCGTGGGCTCAATGGAAGAACTGGATCGCTGCACAGCGAAAGGCGGCGCACTGGAAGCCGCTTTGGAAGCGAAGGACGAAGGCATTGTGAAGGAGATTGGCATCACCGGTCATGGGCATGATGCGCCGATTGTCCATTTGGAAGCTTTGCGTAGATTCCCATTCGCCACCATTTTGCTGCCGCTTAACTACTATATGTACAGCTTGCCTGAATATCGGGAGGCTTTTGACGCCTTGCTGGAAGAGGCTAGCAAGCAGAGTGCCGCTGTCAGGGTGATTAAAGCGATTGCCAAGGCTCCATGGGAAGAAGGGGCGAAGCGCCCCTATGCAACTTGGTATGAGCCGTTTGATCAGCAGCAGATCATTGATGCTTGTGTACATTTTGTTTTGTCTTTTCCTGGGGTGTGCGGGTTTGCCAGCGCTGGGGATATTCATTTGTTCCCCAAAATCGTTGACGCTGTGCAGCGGTATGGCTCCATGAACGATGAGGAAGCGACGCAAATCTTAAGTAAAATCAGCGGATATACGACTGTTTTCGGAGCACCGACATCGATTGCATAGAGATAAGAAAACACGAAAACACGTTATTTCCTTAGGGAAATGCGTGTTTTTTTGTTTTCTCTGCATAGTTGGTCATGCAGTAAGCGAAGCTTAGCGGTTAGTGTTCGCGGGTATTTACGCTGAGTCTGGCTGAGCCTGCGGAAACCACCGTCTCAGAGGTAGAAGAGCCGCAACCCGCCGCTGAGCCTGCCAAAAAGGCAGTCTCGAGCGTGAAGAAGGATCAAAACCGAGCAAAGCTGATCTGAGCCTGCCGAAAACGCTGTCTCAGGGAAAGAGAAGCCGCACCTCGCCGCTGAGCCTGCCAAAAAGGCAGTCTCGGGCGTGAAGAAGGGGCAAAACCGAGCAAAGCCGATCTGAGCCTGCCGAAAAGAGACTGTCGAACAACTCGAATTCCTCCCCTATAATATTGAATTTTTAGTATAATAAAGAAAAACCATGTAGCGAGGGATGGAAAGTGTCCATACAAAATGAGG
>NZ_JABMKZ010000080.1 GCF_013204855.1 Paenibacillus alba
ACTTGGTTGAGCTTCCGGCTCAAATTACCCAAGTTACCTCTTCTAACAACAGCGTAGCGCGTGTAGAGCTTGGTACAGGCGATAATGCAGGCAAAGCCTTTGTCATTGGTAACAAAGCAGGAACAGCGAACTTAAATGTATCCTTCAAAACGATTAAAGGTGAAGTGAAACAAGCGACAATCCCTGTGACAGTGAAAGCTGACGCGATCGATGTTAGCCAAATCACCGCAGAGGATTCCGCAACGGTAACGAACGGCAGCAGCCCATTTGTTGCAGCTAAAATCAAAGTAACCGATAGCTATGGTATTAAGTATGAGAAAGACGAAGTAGCGAAATACAACCATGTTTTAGGTCTGACATTCTCTGCTAGCCATGTTAAAAACGGAACAGTCGAGATTAACCAATATGGTGAGATCACAGCTACACGGAAATCTGATGCTCCAGTCACATTCGATTTAACAACAACAGCTTCCAATGGGAAATCCGTTGTAACAGCAATCACAGTGAACTAAGATGCTTTGAAAAAGAAGGCCCTTCGGGGTCTTCTTTTTTTGTTTATAAGTGGCCAGAGGCGCGCATCCTCTAGCCGGTGAAAGTCTGGTCGTGGGAGGAGCCAAGACACCTCTTAGCTAGGTTACCCTGAAGTATGGGGAAATCTGTGTGCAAAAGCGTACCGACGAAAGTAATTTTAAGGAGATAAGGTTAGCAATTTGCAAGGGTCGGTTAACTTGAAGTGAATCCTGCCGCGTCGTTATAAAGGCTTCGAAAGAGGGAAAAGAGGATGGCGAGACTCGTTAGATCAGACGATGGCCAAAGGATGTTGCTAACAACTTGGAACGACAGCGAAGAATCCTCTGGCGTATGGGGAGCTGCATGACAAGAAAGAGGATACAGTGAACTGGGGAGGAACATGTGGCGTGGCTGAACCCGAAGATACAGGGATAGCGGAATTACTAACTGAATACTATAACTACACAGCCTATAGCCAGCAGAAGTTAGTTAAACTGGATTGTTACATACTGCAGCGGTTCATAAGATGGTAGGCGAAGGAGCGACAGCGCGTAAGGTGGATGGGAGCCGTTCTTGGATACCATCGTTATCGCAATGACCCACGAAAGCATACAACCACGGTAGCTCATTTTGAATGCACACATCAATTCTTTTATAGTAGTAGCCTGCTTTAAAGTGTTCTGTTCATTAGATGGATTATATAAGGCTTAAGGAATCGTATGATACCCTTGATTGCTATATGGATTCCTGGTGATTATGATGTGATTAGGATATCTTGCTTTTGTGCGTGAGATCTCCGGCCGGATTAAGAGCCTTACAGCCTTTAACTTACATTATCCCAAGGTATATATCTTGCTCCACTCAATCCGCATTATTCAGATCTATAGGCTGTTGCAATAGTACTTATGGAAATATCGAATCTAACTATCTTCACCCGCCCATATCTAGGTCTACATATAACATAAAAGCCCTCCACCGACTAAGAAGGTGGAGGGCTGTGCATTCTAAAAAAAGACCCCGAAGGGTCTTTAGGGAATTAATTTGCTGCTACAATTTTGATTGGAGTTGAAGCAGATTTACCATTTGGTGCAGTAATTGTTAAATCAAATGTTGTACCCGGAGTCTCAGCAATGATAGTTCCATATTGATCCACACTTGCTTTTCCACCTTTAACATGACTCACAGAGAAAGTGAAGCCCAAGAGGTAGTTGTATTTACCGACAACAGCATCTTCGTACTCGCCACCGTAGTTGTCATAAACGTCAAGATCCATAGCTGCAAATGCATTAGCACCTGTTTGAACTTGTACTTCATCTGTTTCGTTTTTGATACTTGCAACTGCAAGTGCGTCATCCTTAACAGTAATAGGCATTGTAGCTTGTTTAATCTCGCCTTTTACAGTAGAGAAGGATACGCTGATTGTAGCAGTACCAGTTTTGTTACCGATAACGTATGCTACACCACCAACAAGTTTAACTTGAGCAACACTTGGGTTGGATGTTGAAATATTTGTGATTTTCTTAGGCAACTTCACAGTTTCACCAGCAGCATTTTTAGCTGATACTGTAACTTCTTGCCATAGTGTATCGTCTTTGGAAGGATCTTTAATTTGATCATCCTTAGTAAGAGTTTGACCTGGTGCGTATACCGAATCAGTTACAACGCCGCTATCCAACAGGTTGAACATGTTATGAATAGTATTAAGAGTATAAGTCAGATCAGAATCAGCGCTAGCAATTGTTAATGTTTTAGTGATTTTAGCAACTTCTGTGCTAGTTCCACCAGTTGTTTTTACAATTCTTGCAGTATAATCAACTTTTTGATTTGTAGCATCAAGAGAAGTTCTAATTCTTGCAAAGTCATTAAATTTCTTTAAGTCTGATCCAGTTAGAACAACTGCATTTGGATTTGCACCCGTAACAGTTGGATCAGTAGCTTTGACTACAGCTGTAAGTTTATTGTCTGCTGTTACCACCATGCCTTGGTTAGCGAAGGGAACTTCATCATTCAGTGTAACCCATGCATTAGTGTTGGCATATTTATTATCTGTTGCTGAAGGATTAGTAGTTACCGCTGTTACTTCTACAGTATAGTGGCTGCCACCTGTAGAAACATTACCAGTAGTAGTATCAACGTCTAGGGCTTTATCAAGAACTGCGCCGTATTGGTCAATAACATTGTATTTAAACTTCGTGTTACCACCAGCAACAGCTTGCTTAGCAGGTGCAGTTACTTCTTTAAAGTGATCTGGAACACGAGCATCAGAAACGGTGTATGTTTTTGTTGCTGTGCTTGTAGCATTCGCTGTAGCAATTACTGCTGTGATGGATACAGCGCCTTTAGCGTTTGAGTTAATAGTAGTCAAACGGATAGAACCTTTGTGTTCACCAGCTTGCTCAATTTTACCAGTAGATGGGTTCGTAGTATCAGAACCAACCGCACCAGAAATAGAAATTTTAATGCGATCTACGTTTTGATCACTAGTCAAGTCTTCAACGCTCAATTGGTTGCCGGAAGCATCATAAGCAACAACTGGAACGTATAGATCAGTATCGCCAGCTGCGATTACGTCATTAATTTCGCCAATTTGGATTTTATTAGCTACTTTAGCTGATTTCACCGTGATTTTACCAGTTGCAGTTGCAGCTTGGCTGAAGATCGTGAAGTTGTAATCACCGGATTTGTCAATATCGTTCAACAATGAAATCTTAACTTCTGGAAGATCATTACCATTATCTTCGATTTCATAAGTTACGTCTTTGCTATCAATATAGTTAGTCCAGATAAGCGTTGGATCACTATAAAGTCTAGTTGCGGAACTTGTAGCAGTTTTCTCATTGATTAATGAATCATAGGAGATATTGCCGCCGTATTGGTCAAAAAGGTTAATGTCGAATTTAACATTTTCACCTTTACCACTTAGTTGCTCACCTACGGAATAACGAGCATTGCCAAGCTCTAGCTTAGTAAGAATAGGTTGTGTTCCAAGTTTGAAGTTTTTAGTTGCAGTAATGTGGCTATCATTATTAACAATTGTTACAGGAATGATTGACACACCTTGTGTAGTACTGTTACCATTAACAGTATCTAACGTAATTAGCAATGTGCCTTCTGTGTCTTTTGTAATTTTAATGAAAGAAGCACCAGAAGTATAAACATTGTAAGAACCAGCGTTAGTTGTAGCAGCTTCACCATATTGGTTAACAGCTTTTGCTTTGATAATTACTTTGTTGGAGTATGCAATAGTATCTCCTGCAGTTACGAAGTCAATTTTTTGAAGAACTTCGTCTTGACCTGTGAAAGAAGCAGTTGTTTTATCAGTGTTAGCTGCATCTAGGCCAGTTACGTTTACTGTGTATTCACCATTGCTAACTTTAACATCAGTCAGTGTAAGAACTGCGGATTTCTTGTCATCAGCAAACTTCGTTGTAGTTACTACATCAGAAGTACCTTTTTTCAAGGCAATTTTTGCTTTGTCTGTATCAACTGGTTTGTTGAAAGTTACAGTCACTTTTTGAGCGCCAGTAGCTTTTGCTTCTGTCACGGATACTTTACCAGGAGAAACATATTGTTGTTTCGCTTCGTATGCACCAGTCAAAAGAAGATCGCGAGTTGCGTTTGCTTGGCCACCGAATTTACCGCCGTCGCCAGTTGGAAGAAGTTTCAATTCAAGAGCAAGAGCAACATAACCTTGTGCCCAGTCTGTAACTGTTGAATCGTTGCCTGTTTTTGCTTTAGCGTCAGCATCTTTACCAAGAACGCGAACCAAGAAAGTAGCCAGTTGTTCTTTTGTTACTTTACCAGCTGGGTTGTATTGGCCTTCTGCATAACCATCAGTTACGCCAGCAGTTTTCAAAGCTTCGATGTAAGGAAGAGCGTAGCCATTAGCTGCATCATCGGATTTAACATCGGAGAAGCTGGAAGTTTTCAAATCTTTATTTATTTCAACACCCATAATCAAAGCTGCAACCTTCGCGAATTGCGCGCGGTTCATTTCTTCTTTCAAACCAAACGTTGTGTCGCTTGTTCCGTCGAAGATACCAGCGGAGATCATTGCGTCAAATTTCGCTTTTGTAGCTGCGTCAAGATCTTTAAGATCCGTGAAATCAGCGGAAGTTTTCTTAGCAGCAACAGTTGTTGTAGTAGTTGCCTCTGTGTCAGCGAATGCCATTGAAGAAAACATGGATAATGCCATTGCGGATGATAGGATTACTGATAAACTTTTTTTCATAACCTTTATTTCTCCTCCTTGAAAATCTTTGGGTTTATTTTTTTGTCTTTTTGTTACGATATTTGAGCTCGATTTACTCATTTTTGGTTCACCCCCTTTCCAGA
>NZ_JABMKZ010000008.1 GCF_013204855.1 Paenibacillus alba
AATGGGATTTAAATCCAAAAAATTCAGGGGGATCCCCCTGAATTCGTTCAGACAATAAACCTATTCATCGTCCCGATGAATAACCCTACAAGACCTATTACACAAACTTCTTGACGCTACCGCCGATTTTGAAATGCCTGCATAAGTGCAGGCTTTTTCCATCAAATCGGGTGAAAACATGAGAAAGCCTGCAATTGTGCAGGCTTTTTAAGCATTTTCTTCCCGAAATCCAAAAAAGGCTTCGAAAGGATGCATAATCGCAGGCTTTTTCCTATTTCCCCGTTTCCAAGAAGAAAAGGATGCATAATCGCAGGAATTTCGCGATTTCCCCATCCCCAAGACGGAAGGGAAGCATAATTGAAGGAATTACGCGAATATGCGGACGGGCCTGAGGCCAATCTGCCAGCATGAGCAGACTCAGGCCAATCAAGCGAATCAAGCCACCCTACCATGATAGTGTGTATAAACTGAAAGACATGCATAACCCTGCTGTCATCTATCTTTCCGAAAAAAACGCAAATTTTCAGGTGGTGGTAGAGGTGATGGTGGTGGGTGATGGGTGATGGGTGATGCTGATGGAGATGAGTGAGGGTGATAGGTGATGAGTGTTGTGTGAGGTGATCATGATAGGTGATAGGTGATGGCGATGAGTGAAGAGTGATGGTGATGGAGATGAGTGATGGGTGATGAGTGATGGTGATGGATGATGGTGATGGTAATGGTGATGAGTGAGGGTGATAGGTGATGAGTGTTGTGTGAGGTGATCATGATAGGTGATAGGTGATGGCGATGAGTGATGAGTGATAGTGATAGTGATAGTGATAGTGATAGTGATAGTGATAGTGATAGTGATAGTGATAGTGATAGTGATGGCGATGAGTGAAGAGTGATGGTGATGGTGATGGTAATGGTAATGGTTGATGGGTGATGGGTGATGAGTGAAGAGTGATGGTCATGAGTGATGGGTGATAGGTGATAGGTGATGAGTGTTGTATGAGGTGATCATGATAGGTGATAGGTGATGAGTGATAGTGATAGTGATAGTGATAGTGATAGTGATAGTGATAGTGATAGTGATAGTGATGGCGATGAGTGAAGAGTGATGGTGATGGTGATGGTGATGGTGATGGATGATGGTGATGGTAATGGTAATGGTTAATGGGTGATGAGTGAAGAGTGATGGTGATGAGTGATGGGTGATAGGTGATGAGTGTTGTGTGAGGTGATCGTGATCGTGATAGTGATAGTGATAGTGATGGATGATGGTGATGGTTGATGGTGATGGAGATGAGTGATGGGTGATAGGTGGTAGGTGATGGTTGTTGGTGATGGTTGATGGGTGATGGAGAGGTACTGCTGCTGATGGTAGTGGAGATAGAGGGGGAGGCGGGACTGTC
The DNA here is from genome assembly GCF_013204855.1 of Paenibacillus alba. Taxonomy (GTDB): domain Bacteria; phylum Bacillota; class Bacilli; order Paenibacillales; family NBRC-103111; genus Paenibacillus_E; species Paenibacillus_E alba. Next base: position 1,398 of record NZ_JABMKZ010000008.1, read on the forward strand.
CCACAGGGGGAGTCGCATATGTACTGAACGCGTCCCAACTAACATTACCTAACGTCTCCAGACCACCATCCGCGTCGTCACCAATTTGAAATGCCTGCAGAAGTGCAGGCTTTTTCGATCAAATCGGGTGAAAACATGAGAAAGCCTGCAATTGTGCAGGCCTTTTAAGCATTTCCTTCCCGAAATCCAAAAAAGGCCTCGAAAGGATGCATAATCGCAGGCTTTTCGCGATTTCCCCATCCCCAAGACGAAAAGCCTGCATAATCGCAGGAATTATGCGAAATAAACGGACGGCCTGAGGCCAAGCTGCCAGTATGAACAGAGGGCCATTATTGGCAGGCTGCCAACCAGCCAAATAACAAAAAAAGTCATATCGCAGCAAATAAACACAATGATAGCCCACATAAGCGGAGGTATATTTACATTGAGCGAGGTGCGGCCAAACAGCGCATCCTTATAATCAATCAATCGGACAAAACAATATTTTGCTTGCAGAAAGGGTGTGGATTTCTGTTGATGAAGGTGGACTGGCCATCATTTATGGCGAGACATGATATGACTTGGTCTGTTAAGCCGATTTCGTGGGACGAGGGGGCTTTTATCGGCAACGGAGTGATCGGGGCCATGATATATAGTGAGGAGCATCGCGATAAACGCAATGTGCTGCGTTTTGTGCTCGGCTGCACGGACGTCACAGCGCATAAACCTAGAGGCGGATTCCCGCCTCGCGTGCCGGTTGGCGAGCTGCACCTTGAGCTGGCTGGGTGGTATTATCAACCGTCGAGCATTCGGGTTGATTTGTGGAATGCGGAGCTGCGGGCGGACATTACAACGACGGTAGGCACGGTGAAGGTCCGCGCTTTCGTCCACAGCCAGGATAGGGTGCTGGCGGTGGAGCTGGAAACGAGCGAAGGCGAGAAAGATGCTCGAATGGAGTGGTACGCCCACAGTGAAGTGGACCCGGTGCTCAAAAACGCCGACGGCAGCAATCTGAATCAATTTATCCCAAAGGCAGAAGTTACCAGACAGGCCAAGAAGGATGGATTGACGGTTGGCGTGCAAAGGTTCGAATATGATGGAGGTTGTACGATGGCATGGATGGAAGCGCAGGCAGATGAGGGGGCGAGCCTGCGCCGGTTATGGCTTTCGATCGGGAACGGTTTCAGTGACCAGGCACAGCAAAAAACGGAAACAAATGTTCGGAAGGCGGCAACGCAGCCGTGGATGGCTTGGGTGGAAGCGCACCGGAGTTGGTGGCATGATTACTATCCCCAAAGCTTTGTTTCCATCCCCGATACGATGCTGGAAGGCTTTTATTGGGTGCAAATGTACAAGCTGGCTTCCGCAACCCGTTCCAACGGAATGATCATGGACAACCAAGGCCCATGGCTCACGACGACACCATGGGCAGGTGTCTGGTTTAACATGAATGTGCAAATGAGCTATTCACCTGTCTATACATCAGGCCGCCTGGAACTGGGCGAATCGCTCGTTCGTGCTTTTCGCGACAATATGGAGCAGTTAATCCGCAACGTACCTGAGCAGTACCGTGAAGATTCGGCAGGGCTGGGCCGCAGTATGAGCTATGATTTGGTGGGCCCTGTCGGCACTGAAGTAGGCAACTTGACGTGGGTATGCCATAACTTATGGAGGCATTACCGCCACGCGATGGACACGCCTATGCTCAAGGAGCTGCTCTTTCCACTGTTGAAGCGAAGTGTGCAGTACTATTTGCACCTGCTGGAAGAGGGCGATGACGGGAAATTGCATCTGCCCCCGATGATTTCGCCCGAGTATGGCTCGTTCCTGCAGTTAGCTGTACCAGACACACACTATGACTTGGCATTGCTGCGCTGGGGTTGCCAAACTTTGCTGCGTATTTGCAGCATTCTTGGCTTGGAGGACCCTGGCCGGGCCCGTTGGGAAGAGACCTTGGAGCAATTAACACCGCTGCCTGTCGATGAGACTGGTTTTATGGTTGGCGGGGGCCAGCCGCTGGAATTCGGGCATCGGCATTTCAGCCATTTGATGGCTGTCTTCCCGCTGCATTTGATGAGCGGCGATGCGCCTCAGGAACGAGAGCTTATCGTGCGCTCGCTTCGCCATTGGTTATCGAGAGAGGGAGACTTGCGCGGTTTCACGTTTACCGGTGCCGCTTCCATCGCTGCCGCAGTGGGGGAAGGTGACGAAGCGCTCAAGTATTTGAAGACGCTGATGCATCTTCTGAAACCGAACACGATGTACAAGGAAGCGGGTCCAGTCATCGAGTCGCCGCTCGCCGGTGCGGAAGCGATCCACGATATGCTGCTGCAAAGCTGGGGAGAAGAGATCAGGGTATTCCCTGCCGTTCCTTCCGAATGGAAGGAAGTTGTGTTCCATGATTTACGAGCCGAGGGCGCATTTGTGGTTAGCGCGACTCGTTCCGAAGGAGCTACGGCATGGATCAGGGTCAAAAGCTTGGCCGGACAGCCATGCCGCATTAAAACGGACATGCTGGGAGACATTCGTGTGTCCGCAAGCTCGGCGGTGCAGCTTCATTCTCTGGGCGGCGGCGTCTACGAGCTTGAACTGGCGCAGGGTGAAGAAGCTGTGCTCTATAGTGCCAACCATACCGCTGCACAGTCATGGGAAATTCAGCCTGTACCGGCGGAAAGCCATTTGTGCGGATATTTTGGAGGACGCAAACCATGGCGTCTATATGGGCTGCCAATTCAATAAAGAGCTGATATGATCCATAGCTCACGAAGTTGTACAGACCGCTCGGCAGGCTTGCCGAATGGTCTGTCTTCATTTTGCATGCCCATTTGGAATATTAACTTAGGGAATTTATGATTTTGATGACTCTGTTCAGGTTTTAAGGGGTATCCAGGCGAACCGGAAATGTAAAATAATAAAGGTGGTTAACCTTTTTAAACAGGGGGGCAAGCGAATGGCCAGAATCTTTATTGTTGACGATGAACCGATTATCGGGATTGGCCTCAAAACGCTAATTTGGGAATATAAACGGTTTAGTGAGATCGATACGTTTACAGACGGTGAGTCAGCGTTGTCGAGCATCATGGCTAACCCTCCTGACGTTGTGTTGACGGATATTCGAATGCCTCGTATGGACGGTCTGGAGCTCTGCCGACATATTCAGCAGCTAAAGCTCTTCACCAAAGTGGTTGTGCTTTCGGGTTACGGGGATTTTGCCTATGCGCAAAAATGTATGTCGTACGGCGTACAGGAATATCTGCTGAAGCCTATTACAGAAATTGAACTTTTTCCAGTGCTGGATAAAATGCTCGCCATGCGGGAAACGACGCTTATTTCCTTCACCCTTTTTGAACAGTGGATTGATCAATTGGAGGAAGCGGTTTGGATGTTGGACAAGGTTCGGGCCAATGAACTGCTTGAGGAGGGAAAGAGGCAGTTGTTCGCCGTTGAATCGGACACTCAGCAGTACCAGCGGGTATATGACGCTGTTAGGCTGCTTCGCAAGAAACTGAATGCCAGAGGGGCGTACAGGTTGGAGGTAAAGCCGCTTATTGAGGAGAGCACGGTCATCACGATTACGTATGAATGGTTTCAGGCCGAAATTGGCATATGGATGCAGCGACTGAGCGAGTATCGCAAGCATGAAAGAATCAATGTTTTGGAGGCGGCTATTCAGTACATCGATGAGCATCTTTTCGAGGAGGAGCTTTCACTGGACATGGTTGCTGGCAAGCTAGGTGTTACGCCGACCTATTTCAGTCATTATTTTAAGAAAAATACGAACGAGACCTTCGTGCAATACCGGATGCGCAAACGAATCGATAAAGCCAAACAACTGCTTGCTGTTCCGCACTACAAAATCATCGACATTGTAGCCGAGGTCGGTTACGAAAGCTACCCCCACTTTTCCAGAGTTTTCAAAAAGGCAACGGGCTATTCCCCTACCGAATATCGCGGGCTGCTCGGGATCAAGTAATGAGAAACAGCTTGGTACGCAAGGTTTATCTTTACTTTGTCATTATTATCGCACTGACCTTGGTGACGGTGGGGGTTACCGGTTATTGGCGGTCGTCCAACGAATTGGAGAATCAGTATGAAGGGCTGCTGACGCAAATCGTTGACAATGTTTTGCATGAAACCGATTTATTTCTGAAAAGCTACGAGCGGGCAACGGTTTCTATTCTGATCTCTCCTGTCGTGAAAGAGGCTCTTGATCTGCCAAGAAATTCGACGACTGGCTTTTATACATCCGAAAATGCTATGAAGGGGGTATTTCAACCGGTTCTCATCAACAATCCGGAAATATCGATGACGTACATTATCGGGTATAACGGTTTTCAGGCAACGGATTTCAATATCCATATTGTTCCTTTTAATTACAAAGGTTTTGAAGAATATATCGAGCAGATGAAGGAAGACGATGATATAAATGGGAATCTGACGATTCAGGAGTCCGGATTTCTGGACGGTCATCTCACACTTATTCGCGAATTGGCGGACCGAACCTCATCGAAATCATTTAAAGGCATTATGGGCTTCGAACTCAAGATTGGGGAGTTGAATACGCTCTGGAAGGGCATAAAACTCGGAAAATCTGGGTATTTTTTTATCGTCAACGATCGTGGGAGAATCTTATATCATCCCGATCAGAGCCGGATCGGCAAACAGCTTGACGGCATGCATTTTAATACGGTTGAAGCCAATAAAGACCAAATATTTGAATTGCCCGGAGAACCAGGGCGGGTGTTCTTTAGTCGAAAGTCCGACTACTCCGGATGGACGCTGGTGGCCAGCATGTCGGTGGATGAACAGAGCAAACCGATTTCAGACTTGCGGCAAACAACGCTGCTCGTAGGTATCTTCACATTGATTTTGGCTTTATTTCTAGCTTATCGGTTCGGTCAATCTATCGTTCGTCCAGTTCGACTTCTGGAAAATGGGATGCGTCAGACGGCCAAAGGCCAGTGGACCCGAGTACCTCTGACTGGAAGCCGTGATGAGATGGATCAGCTTATTACCAGCTACAATACGATGGTCACCCGGCTGGAAGAGCTTGTCGATCGGGTTTATGAGACCGAGCTGCGCAATCAGGACAATTTGATGAAACGGCAGTTGGCCGAATTTCAAGCGCTGCAATTGCAGATTAATCCGCACTTCTTGTACAACACGCTGGAAATTATTATTTGTTACGCTGTTATCCAGAAATCAAGTGAAATCAAAGATATTGTTCGTTCTCTGTCGTATATGCTGCGCTATTCCATACGCACCGATTTGGAAGAAATTACGGTAGCCAACGAGCTTAAACACATTCTGTATTTTATGTCTATTATGAAATACCGCAACCAGCGCGAATTTGAAATCGATGTTCGCATCAGTACGGATTATTTGCTGGACAGCATGGTTCGCTTGACGCTGCAGCCCTTGGTCGAGAATGTGTTTAAGCATGCGTTTCCTTATGGGATCGAGGATACCCACACGATTATTATTGACGCCTGGAAGGATGAAGCGGATTTTTATGTCACAGTGGAAGATAATGGCTGCGGTATTGAAACGGAATCCCTGCTGCAATTAAATACGCGTTTCCAGAACAGCCGGGTGGATAGGCTGCTGGATACACCACCCACATCCGAAGGCAGCATCGGGCTGCTTAATGTGCATAATCGGATTCAGATGGTGTTCGGAGAGCAGTATGGACTTTCGATACAAAGCAACCTGGGCGTAGGCACGAAGGTTACGATTCGCATGCCGTCGTCCAGCGCAAAAAAAGTCATGCCGGTGTAAAACAGCACAATGCTTGGCTGCCCCCTTTTTTTGTATGCTACCTATAGAAAGACATCAAACATACCGAGTCATGGACATCGAGAGAGGGAGGGATTTATGGAAGTTTCGGCTAGCAAGAGCAGTATCTTGTCTGCAACTGTCAATAAAAAGGAAAATTACTTGTCTAGACTGAAGAAAAACGCATCCAGCCATTGGCAGCTCTATTTGTTTATGCTGCTGCCGATTATTTATTTGCTCATATTCAAGTACGTGCCGATGTATGGGGCTTTGATTGCGTTCAAAAATTATCTTCCGACCAAAGGGGTTTGGGGCAGCGAATGGGTAGGTCTGAAGCATTTTGATCGTTTTTTCCATTCGTATGAGTTTGTGCGGATTATGAAAAATACGATCCTGCTCAGCATCTATAGTTTGTTTGCAGGGTTTCCGTTCCCAATTATTCTTGCGCTTTCCTTGAATTACGTCAACGCTCGGTTCTTTAAGAAAACCGTGCAAATGATTACTTACGCGCCGCATTTTATTTCTGTAGTCGTGATGGTTGGCATCATTCTGCAAATGATGGACCCACGGGTTGGCCTCGTTCAAACGATTATGAAATATTTCGGCTTGCCGACCATCAATTTCATGGGCATACCTGAATGGTTTTCACACGTTTTTGTCTGGTCCGGTATTTGGCAAAACGTTGGTTTTTCCTGCATCATCTATTTGGCAGCGCTTGCAGCAGTCGATCCTTCGCTGCATGAGGCAGCTGTTGTGGATGGAGCCAATAAAGTGCAGCGAATGTGGCACGTCGACTTGCCGGGTATTATGCCGGTTGCCGTTATCTTGCTGATCATGAACACCGGCCATGTGCTGGACATAGGCTTCGAGAAGGTACTGCTGATGCAGAATCCGCTGAATATGAGCTCATCTGAGGTCATTGATACTTTTGTGTACAAAGTCGGCTTGGCATCGACAGCCATTAACTATTCCTATTCGTCTGCCATTGGATTGTTTAAATCAGTCATTAATCTGGTCCTGCTGGTTCTCGTCAATCGGATAGCTAGAAAGTTGGGGCAAACCAGTCTGTGGTAATAAGGAGGCACGTCTATGACGGGAAGCATTAAAGAAAGTGCGGATGACAGGCTTTTTACAATTCTGAATTACATCATCCTATTCATTTTTACGATTACGATTCTGTATCCTCTGGTTTACATTGTCAGTGCTTCCTTCAGTTCATCCACGGCGGTTATTTCCGGCAGAGTCTGGTTGTATCCGGTAGAGCCGACGCTAGCGGGTTATGAAGCGGTATTTAAGCATCGTTTAATTATGTCGAGCTTTTTGAATTCAGTCTTTTATACCGTAGTGGGAACGACGATCAATGTGCTTTTTACGCTCATTGCGGCTTATCCGCTGTCTAGAAAAGATTTTATGCCACGCAATGCCATTATGGCTTTGTTCGTATTCACAATGATGTTTTCAGGCGGATTGATCCCGTCTTACTTGGTTGTGAAAGAGCTCGGAATGATCGACACAAGGTGGTCTCTAATTATTCCGGGGGCGCTTGCTGTTATGAATATGATCATTGCCCGCACGTATTTCCAAACGACCATTCCGGATGAAGTGCTTGAAGCCGCTCAAATGGATGGATGCAATGATTTTACGTTTGTGTGGAAAATCGTGCTTCCTTTGTCAGGTCCAATCATCGCTGTCATCTCTTTGTTTTACGCAGTCGGACATTGGAACCAATATTTTAACGCACTGCTTTATTTAAAACATCAGGAGTTGTACCCGATTCAATTGGTATTACGGGATATTTTGGTGCAAAACGAGGTCGATGCGTCGATGATCACCGACGTTGCCGATCAAGCAGCAAGGGATGGCCTGCGGGAGCTTTTGAAGTTCTCTCTTATCGTCGTGTCTACGCTGCCCGTGCTCATCATCTATCCATTCATACAAAGGCATTTTGTCAAAGGCATGATGATTGGATCACTCAAAGGCTAAAGGGGGTTTTTACATGAAAAAAGGGTTAACAGCTTTAGTAGCGATTACGGCTTCTCTAGCGCTTCTAAGTGCATGTGCGGACAGCGGACAAAAGGGTGCAGATCCAAAGACGGAAGCAGGCGGTGACGATCAAGTAACCGCAGCAGGTGTATTCCCGATCACGAAAGAAAAGACGACGCTAAGGGTCATGGTCAAAGGCTCCAGCATTGTCGAAAACTTTGCAACGAACGAGTTCACCAAGTGGCTGGAGGAGAAAACGAACATTCACATCGATTGGGAAGTCGCTCCGGAAAAAACATTTGCTGAGAAGCTTAACGTTTCACTCGCAAGCGGCGACTATCCGGACGTGCTGCTTAATATGAGCGTAACGCCGGTTCAGCAGTCGATTTACGGCAAGGATGGCGTGTTTATTCCACTTAACCCATACATTGATAAATACGGCGTGGAAATGAAAAAGATGTTCGAGCAGGTTTCCTATGTCAAAGATTTGATTACGATGCCTGACGGCAAAATTTATTCGGTCCCTCAGGTGAATGATTGCTACCACTGCTCGCTTGGTCAAAAAATGTGGATTAATCAAACATGGCTAGACAAGCTCGGATTAAAAATGCCGGAAACGACGGACGAGTTTTATCAAGTACTCAAAGCTTTTAAAGAAAAAGATCCTAACGGAAACGGCAAGGCAGATGAGATCCCGCTTGTCGGCGCTACCAACGGCCCCTCCTCGACATTGGACTTGTTTCTGACCAGCGCTTTTATCGAGAAGGATTTCAACTTGAAATTTGTTAAGGATGGCAAGATTCAAGTTGCCTATAATCAACCGGAGTGGAAGGAATCTTTGAAGTATATTCATAAGCTGTTTGCTGAAGGTTTAATATCTCCGCAATCGTTTACACAGGATAGAAACCAGTTGAAACAAATGGGCATGAACCCGGAGATCCCGATCGCAGGAGCTATCGCCTCCCAAAACCAAACGGTATTTGTCGATGCGGATAACCCGAGATTCAAAGACTATGTATCCGTGCCGCCACTCAAAGGACCGTCTGGCATACGCTCAACTGCGTATAATCCATATGCGGTATCTACAGGTCAATACGTGATTACCAATAAGGCCAAAAATCCTGCTGCCGCATTCCGTATGGCTGACTTGCTGCTTTCAGAAGAAGCGACGCTGCGCAGCACGCAGGGCCGTCCTGATCAGGAATGGGTGCGTCCGGCGCAAGGAGAGCTTGGCGTTAATGGGAAACAAGCGAAGTGGAAACCGATTGCCACGTTTGGCAAGCTGCAGAACATCCACTGGGCACAGGCGGGGCCGTCGCTGCGAACCAACGATTTGCGATTAAGTGTGGTAGCGGATCCAAAAAATTCACTTGAACTTATTTTGTATAATGAAACCAAAAAATACGAGCCATACGCAACCGATCCGAGCAAAATTGTGCCGCCATTGTTCTTCACCAACGAACAAGCGGAGGAGCTTTCTACGCTCGAGAAGACGCTTACGGACTACCGCACTGAGTTTTTTGCGAAGACGGTTACAGGATCGCTGGACATTGACAAGGAGTGGAACAACTATTTGAGCACTCTGGACAAAATGAACATCAAACGCTACCTAGAAATTTATCAGCAAGCCTATACCCAGTATAAATCAAAAAAGTAGCCGCATCCAAAGAGCAATCCTGTCTCGTGAGAGTGAGGTAGAAAATGAAAGAAAAGAACATGAAGAAGCTTTCACCCGGAGGACCGTTACATGTAAATCCTTCACCCCGTAAACCTAATGTGGTGTTTCTCATAGCGGACGATCATCGTGGTGAAGCTATTGGCGCGTTCGGCAATGAAACGGTGCAGACGCCTGTATTGGATTCGCTGGCTGCCAGCGGGACATCTTGCCGTAACACGCATATATTCGGCGGTCTAAGCGGAGCGGTTTGCGCGCCGAGCAGAGCGTGCGTCCATACGGGCATCCCGATCTTCCGGGCGATGATCGGCAAAGACATGATGAACCGGGAGCATTCGAACGTTATTCGTCCGGATGTTCGGCTCATGCCGCAAACGATGCAGGATGCCGGGTACCTGACGCATGCGATCGGCAAATGGCATAACGACAAGGCAAGCTTCGCCCGAAGTTTCGAGGGAGGAGATAAGCTGGCTTTTCGCGGAATGAGCGAGCATACGCAGGTGCCTGTGCACGACTTTGACGTGACTGGGGCTTATCCGAAGGAACAGGAGTATGTGGAACATACGTTCTCTACGGAGCTGTTTACGGACGCTGCCGTCAACTTTATTGAGGATTACCAGGAGGACCGGCCGTTTTTCCTGTATGTAGCTTATACCGCGCCGCATGATCCACGAACGGCGCCAGAGCCGTATGCAAGCATGTACGACAAATCCGGCATTCGGCTGCCTCCGAACTTTGTGCGGGAGCATCCATTCGATACCGGCGATATGACGGTTAGGGATGAGAAGCTTGCAGGATGGCCGAGGGACGAAGACGAAATTCGTGGGCATATAGCGGATTACTATGCGATGATAAGCCATATGGACGCGCAAATCGGTAGAGTCATCGAAGCGCTGAAGGCTAAGGGCATCAATGACGATACGCTTATCGTGTATACGGCTGATCATGGCTTGGCGGTCGGACAGCACGGACTGATGGGCAAACAGAACCTTTACGAGCATAGCGTGCGCATACCGCTTATCTTCCGGGGACCAGGCGTGCCGGAGGGCAAGCAGGAGCTTGCGCTGGCCAGCAATATCGATATTTTTCCTACCGTTGCCGGGTTATGCGGCGTCGACCTGCCGGAGGAGACGGAAGGCATAAGTCTATGTCCCATCTTTGCAGAGGAAAGTGATAGCGTTCGCGGTATCGTGGGCTCGGTTTATCGAGATGTCCAGCGGATGGTCACGGACGGAAGATGGAAGCTGATCCGTTATTATCGCTCGCCGGAAACGAACACAGGAACGGAACGAATCCAGCTGTTCGATCTGCTGAGCGATCCTTGGGAAACGCAAGATTTGTCGGCAGAGCCGGCAAATGCCGGGGTCATCGAACGGCTTGCCTCCGAATTGGCTTCATGGATGCAAGCCAGCGGCGATATCATGCAGGATAAGCCGGTGATTCCTGCTGCACCCTTGGCTTGAGCCTTATCATAAAGAGTCGCGGAAATCGCGGCTTTTATTTTAATTTAACATTTGGAGTGAGCGAGGAGTTACCGGCTGTTTCGCGCGGAGTTACCCGTCTGCCTTGCGCGGAGCTACCAGACAGCCTTGCGCGGAGCTAAGGGAACTACAGGGCGCTATTCCAGTCAAAAGTGTCAATATTGCGAGGGTGAGGGAACTGTAGTACGCTATTTTGCCGTTTGGTGGGAAATTCAGCGCTTTTGGTGGAAATAAGGCCCTGTAGTTCCGCTAGCCCTCTAGCATCTCTGCTTTTTGCCTAAATAGCGTCCTACAGTTCCTTTATATAGAGAGAATAAGGCAGCTGAACGAGCATATTACAAAAAGTCCCACATTGGCAGAATAGTAATTTTCTAGCTTGCCTATATACAAAGAGGTGAATGGAAGCATGCAAACGATTGAACTAAATAAAGAGTGGTTTCGGGGGGCCGTTTCCATCGAAACGACGGACACTGGACTCCGGCCATGGCGATTACCGCATGATCAGCTCAGCTTATTTGCCTCTAAATTGGTGGAGAAGGCAGGGGAAGCAGCGGGGGTTAGAGTTGCTTTTATAAGCGATTCAACTTCAGTGGAGCTGCATGTCGCTAGAATGGACAAAGATATACGGTTTGCCATCGTGATTGAAGATGAATTAGTCGAAACCAAATCCCTCCTTGCAGGAGAAGAAATTTGTTTATTTACTAACTTGCCACGCAGCATGAAGAGGGTTGATATTTATTTGTCGCAAGATGCTGCCGTCATTGTAAAAGCACTGAAAGTCGATGAAGGGGCATCGGCCGCTCCCTTGCCAAACAATCAGCCCCGGTGGGTTGCCTACGGCAGCTCGATTACGCACTGCAGCTCAGCTGAAAGTCCGGCTCTGACTTGGCCGGCAATCGTAGCACGCAGCAAAGGTTGGGACCTGACCTGTATGGGATTTGCTGGACAATGCCATTTGGAACCGATGGTTGCTCGCGTCATCCGTGACCTTCCCGCTGACGTTATTTCCATGTGCCTCGGCATTAATGTAATGGGCGGCAATAGTTTAAATATCCGGACGTTTCGTTCGGCTATTATTGGCATGGTGTCGATCATTCGGGAAAAGCATCGCAACACGCCCCTATTTTTATTTTCGCCTATTTATTGCCCTCACAGGGAAACAGATGAAAACATAGTAGGGATGAACTTGGTTGCAATGAGGCAAGAAATCCAGGAAGCGGTGACTATTTTAACTTCTTACGGGGATTCCAATCTTACCTATATAGACGGTCTGGAAATTCTTGGAGAAACTTATGTTGGCATGCTGCCAGACCACCTGCATCCGAATACGGAAGGGAATAAAATGATGGCAAAACATATACTAGATAAATGGATAGGAGTACAAAACAATGGTTAGAAAAATGTCTGTTCCACCCATGCAGTTGGTCGATTATGATGGAGAGGGTACGCAGTTGTGCGCCGTTGTGGAGGAAATTGGGACTATCACGTTAAAAAGGGCGCTAATTCCCGAGCCTGCTGAAGGAGAAGTAAGGGTAAAGGTGAAATGGGTAGGGATATGCGGCAGTGATGTGGAAGTATTTCGCGGGGCTCGCGAGCCGGAGTTTGTCTCGTATCCGACAAGGCTTGGCCATGAAGTGGCTGGCGTTATCGATAAAGTAGGACCCAATGTCATCGGTCTTAAGGTGGGAGATCCTGTAGCACTTCGCTATATTTGGGGAGCCTTCGCTGAATATGTTTGCTGTACGCCTTTTTCTGTCAAAGTTCTTCCGCAGGCGCTTCCTCTCATTGAAGGATCGCTGATTGAGGTGCTTCCCGGCATTATTCATGCGGCAGAGCTTGGCGATATTTCCCCTCACAAAAATGTGCTGATCACTGGACAAGGCGTCAGCGGCTTGGTGATGACGCAGGTAGTTAGCTTGTATAGTCCGCGGAACCTTGTGGTAACGGATTTGTTTGACGAAAAGCTGGAACTTGCCCGTAAGTACGGGGCAACCCATACCTATAAGATGCCGTCGCCAGACGCGAATACGATGGACATTTTGGGCAAAGATTTCCCGGATGGCTTCGATGTGGTCATTCCCTGCTTGCTGGAGGGGGACGGGATGGTTGATGCGATCGATGCGGCTTCCCAGAATGGGCGAATCGTCATGTACGGGTGCATTGGGACTTGCCATAAGCCAGTCGATTTCTTTAAAATTCACAAGAAGAGGCTCGACATTTTCTCAACGGAACCGAAGCGGGATATCGATAATCGCCATTATTTCGACAAAGGCTTGCAGCTGGTGCTGGATGGACTCGTCAATACGGAGGAAATGATCACGCATGTGGTCCACTTAAGCAACATTGCCGAAGCGTTTAAGCTGCGTAATGAGCATAAAGGCGACACGATTCATGTCATGATCGATTGTGAAACGAACGTATGATGCAAGGAGCGGGTATAAACCATGATGAATCTAACAAAAGTATACGAGCAGAACGAACGCCTCTCCTTATTTGATACGAAGTGGATTATCCAGCAAGCCGATGCGTCGCTGAAGGAAAGCCCCATTTCTATTACGAGTGCAAGAGCTGCCAAAAGCGAAGGCGGCCTGCACGATTATTATTCGAACGGTGATTACTGGTGGCCAAACCCCGACACCGCAGACGGACTGCCTTATGTACGCCTCGATGGTGAAAGCAATCCCGATAATTTCGACAGCCATCGGCTGTTATTGCGAAGCATGAGAACCCATGTGGCGAACTTGGCTGCTGGGTATTCAGTGACGGGAAACGAGGCCTACGCAGAGAAAGCGGTAAAGTTTTTACAGGAGTTTTTCCTGAATGAAGCGACGAAGATGCATCCGCATCTCCTCTATGCGCAAGCCATACCCGGTATTTGCTCCGGCAGAGGTATAGGTATTATTGATACCCTGCATTTGATCGATGTGCCGTTCGCTATTGAGGCTCTGAAAGCTTCAACTCGCATGACCGCCGACATGTATCAGGGACTTCAGATGTGGTTTGCCGACTATTTAACATGGATGAGCACACATGAGAATGGCATTGAAGAGATGAATGCGCCTAATAACCATGGGGTTTGCTGGTTCGTGCAGGCGGCAGCTTTTGGCTGGTTTACGAATAACGAAGAAATGCTTCGCTTTTGCAGGCAAAAGTACAAAGAATCGCTGCTCCCTGACCAAATGGCCCCAGACGGCAGCTTCCCGCGTGAGTTAGCGCGCACGAAACCGTATGGCTACGCGATTTTCGTGCTGGATAATATGGTGACGCTGTGTCACATTCTTTCGACGCCGGAACATAATTTGTGGAACTTCGTGCTGCCTGATGGTCGTGGAATCCGCAAAGGTCTGTCCTATCTGTTCCCTTATTTGCAGGATAAGTCCACTTGGCCGTATCCTCCGGACGTAGAGCATTTCGAGGGCTGGCCGGCTAAGGTTTCATCGCTGTTATTTGCAGGGCTGGCGCTTGACAGCAAGGCTTATATAGAACTGTGGAACAGCCTTGATTCGGACCCTTCGGACATGGAAGTTCGTCGCAACATTGCGATCCGCCAGCCCTTGCTGTGGGTAAGATAGAATCACCAAAAGGATCTTCGCTACCAGTGGAAGGTCCTTTTTGCTTTGCGTACAGGTATTGCAACTTTGGTGAAGAGAAGATACAATTTCTAGTAAATTCGATTACGCGGAAGGGATGGTGATCTTGTTTTGAAAATGCCTTTTATTTTACGCCTTGTCCGCAGTCGCAAAAGTGCACTTTCGACGATAATCGCCTCCAATTTATTTATTCTTTTGATACCGCTTGCAATGGGGCTTTTTCTGTACGCAAAAGTAGAACAAAGCCTTGAGCGAAGCACGACAAAGTCCAATGCGGCCATGCTGGAGCAGTTGAAACTATCCCTCGATAACAAATTGTCGGAAGTGGATACGCTGATGCGGCAGGTTGTATTTGATCCGAAGCTGGATTATATGCTGCGAATCCCGGCCAACTCGAATGATTTTGACAAATATGAGTTTATCCAATTCATGCGGGACAAGATGAGTAAGTATCACAGCATGACCAGCAATTTTATCCTCGATTACTACGTATATTTCGCAAGCAGTGATACGATTGTGAAATCGGATGTGGTAACGGACTCGCGGACCTTTTACTCGATCTATTACGCTTATAAGAATATGTCGTATGAGGGATGGCGCCAGTTGATGGATAAGGAGCATAACATGTCTTATTTGCCCGTGGCTTCCCTATCTAGTGGGGCAGATCAGGCACCGAAGGATGTTGTCACGTATATACAAACACTTCCCATTCATTCACAATCCCAAAATCTCGGCAATTTTACTGTATTGATTGATGTCGACCAGGTTAAGCAATTGTTCGCGCAGCTGGAATCGGCCAGCCATAGCTCCGTTTATATTATTGACAACGCAGGCAATACGATTATGAGCAACAGCGAAGTTCCCTTTCCTTCCGATTTGTTAGGGCGCATTCAAGGAAGATCAGGTCCGTTTGATTACCGGCTCGGGAGTGTGGATCAGGTCGTTTCGGTCACATCCTCCCAAAAAGCAGGCTGGAAATATGTATCGATCATGCCCAACGATGTTTTTATGCAGCAGGTTAATCAAATTCAAAGCTGGTCAATCGGCCTGTTCATTCTCTGCTTGATTTGCGGTTTAGTGGCTGTCAGTATCGGCGCCTACCGCACGTATAAGCCTCTGCAGAAAACGGTAAACGCTATTATGCGCGGAAAAGAAATGATCAAACGTCCTTCCTCGAATGAATATGAGTTTATCCGGCAAACGATGGAAGGCTCCATTCATGAAGAGAAAAACCTGCGCATGGCCTTAACGCAGCAAATCCCGTTTATACGAGCCAACTACTTGTCACGTCTTTTGAATGGTCGCATGGATGTGGACATATCGATTGAGAATGGAGAATCACTGCAGTTTATGAATTTGACATTTATAAGCGAATGCTTTGCAGTCCTTATTGTCAAAATCGAGGATGGCTATGGCTTAGTGGAAGAAGATGAACAGCAATGGGCACATGCAAGGTTTATCATTTCCAATATCGGTACGGATCTGATTGCAGCCAACCATAAAGGGTTTTCCGTGGAACTCGACCGAGATCGCATTGCGCTTCTCATTAACCTGACAGCAAATCGGGAGAAATTCGCCGAATCGGATATCCGGGAAATCGCTGACTCGCTCTTCAGAATCATCACGCAAAGGTTCCAAATCGGCATGACGATCGCCGTAGGCGGGATTCACTCGGGGCCTAAAGCCATACGCGATTCTTATCCCGAAGCACTGGCAGCCCTTGAATATAGGTTGATTCTTGGTAAACATACGACGATTCATTTTCAAGATATCCTCGAAGTGAAGCAGCACTACTATTATCCGCTTGAAGTTGAGATACAGCTCATTAACTTTGTTCGCGGCGGTGATGCAGAGAATGTGGAAAAGTTGTTGGACAAAATATATTCGATGAACTTCGATTCCAGCCATATCACGCCAGAGCTGGGCAGATGCCTATTTTTCAATGTGACAAGCACGCTCTTGAAAATTATTAATTCCACCAATACCAATCAAGATGAGGTGCTTGGCGCGGGTTTTGATCCCATCAAGGAAGTGTTCAGTTATCCAACTGCGCAAGGGATGTATACCAAGACAAAAGAGTTTTACGAGATGCTGACCCGCTCGTTTAATTTGGAACGATCCGATCACAGTGTTCAGAGACTTCAGGAGATCGTATGCATGGTCCATGATAACTTAGATGACTCTAACCTTGGTGTTGCCCAAATTGCTGAACGTATTCAGATGACACCGCAATATCTCTCCACGTTTTTCAAAAAACATCAAGGGCAAAACTTGCTGGATTACATCACACATAAACGGATTGAACAAGCGAAGCAGTTAATGGAAAACAAAGAACTGACGATCGTGCAGATCGCCAAGAAGATCGGCTACAATAACGATGTCGTCTTCATCCGAGCGTTCAAGAAGCTCGAGGGTGTAACGCCGGGCAAATACCGGGAGACCATGCTGCCGGAAATCATCGGCGCAGATAAATAAAGCAGCCTCTTGGGGCTGCTTTATTTATTCACAGCGGCTACTGACGATTTCTAATACGGACTGATCATTTCTCTTCTTGCCCGGATTTCTTAGTAAAATACAACGCAAATGAGAACTAGGCAGTAGGCATGCCGGAGCAAGATAAGCATACTTGGAATCAGGTGCTGGATAACAGTCATCGGTGCCGATTTGGGTTACTCATATATAGGGAGGCAAGAAGAATGAAGAAAAGTTTGAAGCAAGCAGGATCTATTGTATTGATATCTGCGCTGGCGATTTCGGTAACCGCTTGCGGCGATAATACGGGAAGCAGCAGTTCATCGGCAGTGCCGCAGTCAAGCAATGATGCACAGCCGCCCAAATTGACGAAATTGACGTATTGGGTACCGAATCACTCAGCAGCCTCATCTCAAATGAAAACATATGCTGAAATGGGCATGTACAAGGAACTTGAGAAAGCAACCGGGGTGAAGGTTGAATTTCAGCATCCTCCGCTCGAGGTTCCCCAAGCGCAAGAGCAATTCAACTTAATGATTGCGACCAACGAACTTCCGGATGTCATTGAAGCGAGTTGGGGAGCGACCAGCGGCGCGGTTATTCGATACCCTGGCGGACCGGAAAAAGCGATTTTAGATAAGAAAATCATTAAGCTTAATGATCTCATCGACAAGTATGCACCGAACCTTACGAAGCTGCTTGCGGCACATCCAGACTGGAAAAAGCAAATTTCAACGGATGAAGGAAGCATTTATGCGTTCCCCTTCCTGCGCGGAGATGACAAGGTCAGGGTATTCTTCGGTCCATCTATTCGCCAGGATTGGCTGGATAAGCTGGGTTTAAAGATGCCGACAACGATCGACGAATGGTACACGGTATTGAAAGCTTTTAAAGAAAAAGATCCCAATGGCAACGGCAAAGCGGATGAGATTCCTATTTATTTGGACAAAAATCTGTTTGCAACCGATGCGCCTTTCCTCGGAGCGTGGGGCATTAACTACAGCTTCTATCAAGATGGAGGCAAAGTGAAATATGGACCGATTCAGCCTGAATACAAAGAATTCCTCGCAACCATGAATAAATGGTACAAGGAAGGCTTGCTGGATAAGGATTTCGCAGCACCTAACGATAAATTATTCGATAACAAAATGACGACCGATCTCGTGGGTGCAACGGCTTCATTCAATGGAGGAGGCATTGGCAAATATGCTGGACTCATGAAGGATAAGGAGCCTAAATTCGATCTGGAAGCTGCCCCTTACCCTGTCTTGAAGGCTGGCGACAAAGCGATTTGGGGACAAAAAGATTTTGCTTTTAACGGTGTTGGAGCAGCGATCTCGGCAGCCAACAAAAACCCTATCGAAACGGTAAAATGGCTTGATTATGCGTATGGGGAAAAAGGCGACCTGTTGTTCAACTATGGGGTAGAAGGCACTAGCTATAAAATGGAGAACGGTAAAGCGACCTTCCTGCCAGAAATTTTAAATCCTCCAGCAGGAACCAGCATCCAACAATCCATTGCCAAATATAATCGCGCAACATGGAGTGCTCCTTTTGTCCTAAGCGATAATTTCCAAATGCAATATCTTGCTTTGCCGCAGCAGAAGAAAGCTTTGGAAATCTGGTCGAAGCCAACGGCTGAACGTAAAATCCCGCTTGTATCTCCGACACAGGATGAAAGCAGCAAATTCGCTTCCATTGTGACCGACATCCAGACCTATCAAGATGAGATGCTCTTGAAGTTTATCATGGGCGTTGAACCACTCGACAACTTTGATCCGTATGTGAAAAAGATTCAGGGAATGGGAATCGACGAAGCGATTAAAATCCAGCAAGGAGCACTCGAACGTTTCAATAAACGCTAAGAAACAGTTGAATCAGGGGATGAATCAGGTTTGTCCCCTGATTTCTTTTTGTAACTAGAGAGAGAGGCTAGGAAATTATGAGGCAAAGTGCTGCAAATAATATAGCTGAACATGCGGTGACGACAACGAAAACTTATCGCAATCCGACAGTCCTGCAAACCATACGAGCTGATATGAAACGGCATTGGTCCATTTATGTGATGGCTCTTCCTGTTATTGCGTATTACCTTATATTCCATTATGGACCGATGTACGGATTGCAAATTGCTTTTAAAGATTTCTCGCCAGCGAAAGGAATTTTGGGCAGTTCATGGGTCGGATTTAAACATTTCCAAAGCTTTTTTAACGGTATTTACTTCTGGCGATTAATCAAAAATACGATTTTAATCAACCTCTACGATCTGTTGTTCGGCTTCCCGGCCGCTATTATTCTAGCGCTGCTGCTTAACGAAATTCGCCAGAGCGTGTTCAAACGGGTTGTACAGTCCATCTCCTATTTGCCACATTTCATTTCGATCGTGGTTGTGGCTGGGATGATGATTGATTTCTTAAGCCGTAATGGTCTCATTAATCAAATCATGGGTACCTTTCATATCGAACCGATTGACTTCTTGCAAAAGGAAGGCTGGTTCCGTTTTCTATTCGTTTCGTCTGGCATATGGCAAGGAATCGGTTGGGGCTCGATTGTTTATTTGGCTGCGATGGCTACCATCGATCCGACCCTGTATGAGGCGGCTAGAATGGATGGCGCAAACCGCTGGAAGCAAACGCTGCATATTACGATTCCAGGCATTATGCCGACAATCGTTATCTTGTTTATCCTGCAAATGGGCAATATGCTGACGGTCGGCAGTGAAAAGGTGCTGCTGCTGTACAATCCGCTTACTTACGGAACTGCGGACGTTATTTCGACTTATGTTTATCGCAAAGGGGTACTAGAGGCAAGTTACAGCTTCACAGCAGCTGTTGGGCTATTCAACTCGGTGATCAGCTTTGTTCTGATCGTAGCGGCCAACAGCTTTGTCAAACGGATCAGCGAGAACAAACTGTGGTAAGGAGATTTGCACATGAAACTAACCCGTGGAGAGCGAACATTTGGCTACTTCAATATGCTATTGATGCTTGTCCTTTGCGCGATAACCCTCTATCCGTTCTTGTACGTGGCACTCGCTTCGATAAGTGATGCGACGTCATTGCTGCAGCATCGAGGGCTAATGCTCAGACCGGCAGGCTTTAATCTCGGTGCCTACAAAGCCGTGTTTGAGAACCCTATGATCATGAAAGGGTATCAAAATACACTTGTCTACGTCGTGCTGGGCACAACAATCAACCTGTTCATGACAGCTATAGGTGCTTATGTATTATCCAGGCCGAATCTTTATTTTAAAAATATCATTATGTTCGTTATCGTTGTGACAATGGTGTTCCACGGTGGACTCATTCCGAGTTATCTGCTCGTGAACAACCTCGGTATGATGAATACAATGTGGGCTATTCTCATTCCAGGTGCGATCAATACGTTCAATATGATTATCATGCGTACTTCCTTTCAAGGAATCCCAGTCAGCTTGGAGGAATCAGCCAGAATGGATGGCGCAGGCGATTGGAAGATTCTATTCCGGATCGTCATTCCCCTTTCAATGCCAGTGATGGCCGTCATGATTTTGTGGTATGCAGTAGGGCATTGGAATTCCTATTTTAATGCACTAGTTTATTTGCGGAATCGTGAAGCCTATCCTCTCCAGCTTGTGCTCCGTGAAATTCTGATCTCGAACAATACGGATTCGATGATGGCAGGAGGAGGCGACGACAAATATGCCTTCGGAGAAACGATTAAGTATGCGGCGATTATGGTCTCGACGCTGCCCATCATTTGTCTGTATCCGTTCCTTCAGAAGTATTTTGTCCAAGGCGTGTTGATTGGGGCTATTAAGGAATAAGGAGAGAAACCTATGCGAGGCGTTACATTCGAGAATGCTCCGAGCAGCTGGAACGAGGCTTTGCCGCTCGGAAATGGACATTTTGGGGGCATGGCATATTTCGAGGATAACAAGCTGACGCTAGCGCTCAATCATTATGAAGTTTATTATCAGAAGCTTCATCGTTACAGCAAGAAGTATCGGAATGGGGAAGACGGTCATTTCTCGCTTCAATATGGACGAACGTTAGACGAATTGAGGAAGCTGGCGGTAGAGCGGTACCGTAATTCCGAGCAAGAGCCTATATTTCTATATGGCGACGCGTTATCCACAAGCAGTATGTACAGGAAATATGGCAAGTCCTCCGGCGGAGCCTCCCATTATCCGACTGGCGAAATTCACCTTTTTCCTTCGGAGCAGCTCACAGAACCAGACAATTATTCCCTAGGGCTGGATATTGAAAAAGCCATTGTTCAGTTGCGTGTGGAAAAAGGGAAGGATCAGCTTGCCGTGAGCACGTTGATTGCCCAAGATGGCGATTATGTCATTACGGAAATTAATCAGACGAATGCGTCCCTGTTGCAAGCAGTAGCGATGTCTGTTCCCATAGGAAGATATGTAGATATGCAGGTGGCGTATCACCAATTGGATGACACGACGTTTTATTATCAAGGAGCTTTCTATCCCGATGGTGAAGATAAGGAGCAATACGATCCGTTCTCGTTCATTGTGATGATGAGGATCATCGGAGCAAAAGGAAGCGTGGTCGCCGATTCCAATGATCGCCTTCAAATTGCCCTCCAGGATACGGAGGCGCACATGACGCTGCTTACAACCGTGGTGACGGAGGAGGAAACCAAGGAACTGCTTCATACCGCTCTGATGAGATTGAATAAGCCCTTCCCGCATGTCAATGACATGGTTGCGCATCATCAAGCCCATTGGAAAAGCTTCTGGTCTCGTTCCTCCATCACCTTGCCGGATGCAATGCTTGAAGAGCTTTGGTATATCAATTTATACGCAATCGCCTGCTGCAGCGGACAAGGCGGCACAATGCGCGAGCAAGCATGCGGATTGAACGGCTTGTGGGATATTAAACAGCCAACCAAGTGGGGCAGCATGTGGTACTGGGACGTTAACATTCAAGCTGCATTTTGGCCGCTTTATACGGCTAATCACCTTGAAGCTGCGGAAGTGTTCCATGAGGGGCTGCTCTCTTACATTCAGCTTGCCGAGCAAATGGCGAAGCAATTTCATGGTTTGGACGGCATCGCCGGGGATTATCCGCATGCGTTGTATGTAAGCATATGGCCTTGGTGCGCGCAATTCCTTTGGGACTATTATCGCTACAGTATGGACCTTGATTTCTTGCGGGAAAAAGCGTATCCGCTGTTTAAGCAGCTTGCAACATTTTTCGAAGGCTATTTGCAGGTGAATGCTGAAACAGGACGATATGATGTATTCCCGGATATTTCACCGGAACAGGGGCCATTGACTCGAAACTCAACTTGCAGCCTGGGTACAATTAAATATTTGTTCAAGATAGCCATAGAATCGGGCAAGCGGCTTGGCGAAGCGGAAGCTGATCAGCGCAAATGGCTGCAAATCGTGAATAACTTGGCAGCATATCCAACCGCAATGTCCAAGCGATACGGTGATATCCTGCTCGATTCGGAATGGGCGCCTGCCGACTTGCATTTGCGGCATCCTTCGCTGCTTATGCCGATTTATCCGATTGGAGAAATTGATAAAAATAGTGATTATTTATGGCGGCAAAGGGCAGAAAATACGCTTCGTTATGCTGCGAATGAGACGGAATTCGGGATGTTTCAATTCGGTTGGCTTTCCTGTGCCGCCTCAAGACTGGGGAAGGGCAACACCGCGATTAGACTGTTGTATGAGCAAGGCATAGACCTATCGCTCAGATGCAATGGGTTGTTTGCAGAAGAAACGGAACGCTGGATGAACTACTGCAACATCACGAATGAACCGTTGTACCATCCATGCATGATGGAAGCTTCCGGAGAAATGGTCGCTGCGGTAAACGAAATGCTGCTGCAAAGCTATGATGGCGTGATCCATGTATTTCCGGCGCTGCCTTCAGGGGAATCTGAGCAGGAACGTTCGATTGGGCTGTACGAGCATGAGGTGAAGAACAAAGTAAAGACATATGAGAAATGGAGCGATTGCTCGTTTCAAGGCTTGCTGGCTGTAGGTGCTTTCGAGATTAGTGCTGAGTTGAAGAATGGCGGCACAACTTCGGTCTATATCCGAAGCAAGGCAGGTTCAAAGGCTGTAATTCGCAACCCGTTTCATCGCAGTCAAACTGTGCTAATTGCCAAGAAAACCGGTCATTCCTGGAGCCAAGTGAATTATGAGCAGGAGAATGGATGCATGTCTTTTGACACGGAAAAGAACGGGGAATACGCGATTTATCCCCATGCGGAATCGGTACTGCCGGAGCTTTTTCAGTTCAAATCTAATCTCACTCCTATGCAAAGAGCGCATCCACTTGTTCACGAAGCCCATACACATCGGCGCGTATTCCTAGGCAAAAACCAGGATACTCAGCATTTCAGGACGCTCGACCATTTCACATTCGACTATTATGCCGGCAATTCCCGTGAATCGAGGCTGGCTGTCTATCGGTTCGATTTTGGCTTGATGTCGCATATGGTAGCTAAAAATTATGACAAAGTGCTGCCAAGACAGGTGCATACGGAAGGCGTCCTTGGTCAAACTTTTCGCCCAATAACACTCGAGACGTTGTTCAAACCGTATTCAGGCATCGGATGGGAAAGCGTGGAAGGTCTTGCTGCGGAAGACCGTGGAGAGCCTGACGAGCTGCGCAGAGATTTTATCGGTGGAAAGCGTGATGCGACGTTAATGGTGGAGCTGCCGAAGGGGAGGTACGATTTGCTTTTCATATCAGGAGATCAAGAGGAGCCTTCCTATACAGCAGTTGAGATCGTAGGTCAGAGCGCTTGGAAACCTGAGGGAGTATTGAGGTCTGGCCTATTTGCAACAGAAATGCTGCCAGTAACCCAGAGGAAGGACGGATATGTGAGAATCCGATTCAGCACGTGCAAAGGCTCTCAGTGGCGAGTGAATGCGCTCATTATCAATAAAAACTATACGTATTTATAGACGAAACCAAGGAAGGGGGGTGAGTTATTAAGTAGAGAACAAGGTAGGTGGAGGGATTTCAACAAATACAAAACATGGAGGTAAGCGTATGCGTCTTACAAAGAGAGCGAAATGGACAGGATCACTTGCTATTGTGACATTCCTAATCGGGCAAGCATTGGGCGGGTTACAGACGGCTTCGGCAGCGACAGAGAAGTTTCCGATTTATGTCCAACAGGCAACAGTCCCAAGCCTCACGGCCGGAACCGCTGATATTGCCGGCTCTGCATTCGTCGACAAGGAAGGAGAGTTTCATTGGATGTACTCAGTAGCCAACTACGAGCAGGCGGATAACGGCGGTTCTTGGATCAAATTCAACACCAATAAGGACTTGGGTACATTGAACACGAACTGGGGCGCGACAACCGTCTACAATTCTTACTGGAATAGGCCTGGAACTTTTAATTATAAGCTCGATCAAACCTACGGTATTCCAACTCCCTACCAGGATGACCACAACGATGGGATCGGCGTCTGGATTGATCCCGATACAGGTTACTGGTATGCATTAACTAATGACGAATATCAATTCTCTCCATTTGCAACGAACAATCCGACTACCAATGAGCGAATTGCCACAGGTGTTCATAACAATCGAGTCCTAGCTACCTACTCAACAGATAAAGGAGCTACCTGGCAGTTGATCGGGCAGGTGGCCACTTCACCATGGAATGACAGCAATGAAGCAGCGACGAATACGAATTTCCCTGGCACCACTTGGTCTTATGGCGTTGCTGGCACAAGGCTTTTTGTAGATAATGCAAACGGTTACTTCTATGCGCTTTACAACAACCACATTAATTGGAAACCTGGTTATAGCAACATACTCACCTACTTTAGTCTTGCCCGTTCTCCAATCAGCGCCAAGATGGCCGAAGGTTCATGGGATGTTTGGTATAACGGGACCTGGTCCCGATCCGCACTTAAAGGGAATGCAGGCTGGATCGGCAGCCCTATGGGAGCTGGCAGCGATCATAATTTGACTGTAAACTACACACCGGCAACGGATAGTCTTACCTTAACAGGAACGGGAATGGATGGCTCATCCCTGAACATCGGCTACACGAAGGTGCCAAGCAGTGGAGATTTTACATTCAAAGATCCGGCAGGCAGCACATATACAGCGAATACGGTCAGCGGTACGCTTAAAAATGCAAGCGGCACAAGTCTTCCATCCGTCTCTTACTCTGATCCGGCACTGGATGCTACGATCACCGTTTACATCCAAAGCAGTCAGATATGGATCAGCCAAGAGAATAACGCGACTGGCTACTTGACGTCAGTTAAACAGGGCGGCAGCACCCCGGTATTCAAAAATACGGCGACACAAAGGTTGTTCCTTCCGGTCAATACGCAATATGAGAATGCCTTCTCCTATAATGCTTATAGTGGCAAGTACCGATCCGTAGGCTATGACGGATACATTTACGAGACGGATGATTTAGGCGCTCCGGATACGTTTAAAGTCGTTGGCAAACTTCCAGCTACAGTAGGCAGTTATTTGTCGCAAATCGACACCGGCAGTTTGACGAATCAGCAAGTCAGCGGTTATTCCTTTAGAACGATCTCTGATTTATCGGGATCACAGAAAAATTATTCTACCGCTGCTCCTAGCGCTGGGCAGACGTACTATTCGGCCTACAATCCGCCAAAGGACCAAAATGGCACGGCAATTTCGCCGTCTGCAGCCTATACCATCTCCATTGGTGGAAATTCACTTCAGGATGGCACAGCGAATCAATGGAAATTTGTTCCTGTTCCTGATGAATTTGATAGTTCCCAAAATAGCGGTTTCTATCGCTTACAGAACGCGTCCACAGGAAAATATTTGAAGGCAGCTGGATCAACAGCAGCAGCAACACGGGCGATGGGGGCAGCAGTAATTACTGGCGCAGCGGACGCCAATGCCAACCCAATCGGAAATGCTGGTAATGGATCTGCAAGCGGCAGCGACCAATGGTATCTTTTGCCTGTTGGGAATGCAACTCCAGCCTACCTCACGCCATCTTCTTCGGCCTCTGCGATTGCGGCAGCAACGAACACAAGTTTAAGCGGAGTAACGACCTATCGACTGGTCAATCGGGCAAGCGCACTTGGCGTGGAGTTTACTTCCGGTCAAGCGACGATTCAAAGCACGAAATTTGGCGCAGGCAATCCGCAAGTCATGACCATCACCCCAGCAGCGGTAAACCCGAACCTACCGTCTGTCCCAACTGGTTTGACCGCCACTGCCGTCAACTTGTCTCAGATCAACGTCAGCTGGAATGCCTCTACTGGAGCTGGCAGCTATGACCTGTTGATTGACGGTGTAGTGGTAACCAACGTAAGCAGTCCTTATTCACATACTGGACTTGCAGCAGGCTCAACCCACACGTATGAGGTAAGGGCCCAAAATAGCTCGGGCTCGAGCATATGGAGTTCACTGGTAAGCGCGACAACCCCAACGGGCATTGTATCCCAAGGGAAGACAGCAACCGCAAGCTCCGTACAAACAGGGAATGCCATCAGCAATGCCAATGACGGCAACACTTCTTCTACCCGCTGGGCAGCTGTGACCAACACGTATCCGCAGTGGTGGAAAGTCGATCTTGGCAGCAGTATGGCGATTTCGAAGCTTGAAAGCTACTGGTACAACAGCACGACCTATCCTAGGTCATACCAGTACAAAATAGAAGGCAGCAATGACGATGTGACGTATACGACAATTCTGGACAGGACGAGTAATACAACGCAAGGCTTGACCACGGATACTTTTTCAGCTGCTTACAGGTATGTCAGAGTTACCGTAGCGGGCTCCAGTTACAGTGGCGGAAGTGCTTCGGCTTATGAATTTAAGGTGTATAATTAAGGAGGCTCGTATAGGCACTATGAATAAGGGAGCTGAGCGTGCTTATTTGTTGAAATCGCTGCTGTATTGAATCTATTAGCAAGGTAGGAGTGCTAATTGTTCGTGCTTGATCCAAGCAGGTAAGGAAATAAAGTTATAGTTAGCGAACCTAGCAGCAGGCTAGGCTAGGTTAACTACTGCCACGAATAGGGGGCTGTCCCATAAGTAGATAAACCTACTTGAGGGACAGCTTTTTTGCTTTTTTTTGATTGGGGTTCGGAGAGGCTCGAACGTACCTATTCCAAACTTACTTTTACTTTTCGATTATCGGCAGCTCGGATTTGTACATATTAACCTGACATAAACTGGCCTTTCTGCATGTGATCTTCTTTCTTGCGTATGAATATAGCGTCTGGATCTATTCCACTATAGCTGTTGCGGATTCTGATGATCTCTTGATGAGCCTCCTACTTTCTCTGACTCTAGCTCTCAGTTGCTTTCTCTAAACCTGCAATTATGCATCTTTTTTGCTCTTGGAATAGCCTTAACTAGTAAATTCCTGCATTTGTGCAGGCTTTTGAAGCTTTTTCTGAATTTACGGCTGAAAAAGATAAAAATGCCTGCACAATTGCAGGTATTTCCACTTTTACTCGAATTCGCTCGGAAATTCCTGTATTTTTGCAGACTTTTACATTTGGGTGAACTGATCTGATCTGAAAGCCCCTTCATTCCACATGGATTTAAAGTAATCAATCCATCATCTACCTACTAATTTTGGCTTATGGGACAGCCTCACTTCTGGGTAGAGCACT
This sequence comes from Paenibacillus alba, assembly GCF_013204855.1. Taxonomy (GTDB): domain Bacteria; phylum Bacillota; class Bacilli; order Paenibacillales; family NBRC-103111; genus Paenibacillus_E; species Paenibacillus_E alba. The sequence continues at coordinate 28,962 of NZ_JABMKZ010000008.1, forward strand.
GCAAAATCAGGTTCAGTTGATAATATCCACTCGATCAGCAGGAGCTATATAACTGGTACCCCAACCTTGTTGCGCAATTCCACTGGAATTATTCCAGTGTTATCGGGTTTACGAAGGTGGAAATGCGCTTTGACTGGAGATTATCCAGTGAAATGCAAAAATCCCTCCTCCTAGAGGCCCCGAACCCAAATTCCACTGGAATTATTCCAGTGTTATCGGGCTTGCGAAGGAGGAAATGCTACTTTGACTGGAGATTATCCAGTGAAATGCAAAATCCCCCCTCATAGAGACTAAAAGACAGATCGCTCCAATAAGGAGCAATCTGCCTAATAATCAACTCAAACTCATGTTGCCTTATTTACTATCTACGCCATCATAATTATCTCTCCAGCGAAGCAGCCGATCCTCGAGCTTGCGGACAAGGGAATCTGTCAGCTTGCCGACTAGAGCAAATATGACGATCCCGACGAAAACAACATCAGTTTGGGCGAATTGTCTGGCATCCGAGATCATGTAGCCTACGCCGGAGTTGGCTCCCATTAATTCTGCGACAATGAGGCTTAGCCAAGCCATTCCAAGCGAAAGTCGCAGACCAAGCAGAATGTTGGGCATCGCTGAAGGTAAGATCAGCTTGGTAATTTGCTTGAATCGGCTGAATTCGAGCACACGGGTAACCTCGAACAGCTTGGAATCAATGCCTCGTATACCTAGAAAGGTGTTCAGATAGAGAGGGAAAAAGGCACCTTTTGCAATTAATAAAACTTTAGAAAACTCGCCGAACCCGAACCACAGAATGAATAGAGGCATGATAGCTAGATGAGGAACAGTTCTAATCATTTGTAACGTCGGGTCCAAGGTGTACTCCGTTTTCCGGAAAAACCCTACAAGCAAGCCCGATAGCAGACCTAGACCGCCGCCAATGACAAAGCCTATAACAGCGCGATACATACTGACAGAAAGGTTATCGAATAAAACACCATCTCTCGTTAAGCCGATGAAGGCTTTGATAATTTGGATGGGAGTAGGAAGCAATTGGGGTGGCACCAGGTGCAGCGATCCGACCAATTGCCAGACGGTCAAAATGATGACAGGCAAAATGAGGCCATACACATATTTCTTATAATTCTCGCGAGTTTTCATAAGAAGATCCTCTGAAGTGGTAGTCTGATGTTATTCATCTCGAAGTTGATGGTTAAGATACTCAATAACGGATTGATGGACGGTAATAACGCCAGATGCCAGACTCTCACGGTAGCGCTGCTCGGAGGCTTGGCCTGGATAAGTGATGGACTTGTCTGGATCGAGCGTCGGGATGTTGTTAATTTCACTCAAAAATCCAGTGATTTGTTCTCGGAAAGATTCCACGGTGTGACCGAAGGCGGTAGGATCGATGAGTTGGATCAACGCGCCTCTGCCTTTACCGGGGCCTTTGGAGCCAATAGGAACATTAACAAGTGCACCGCTTAGCATTTCAAAGGCCAACGCAAGTCCAAAGCCTTTGTAGCCGCCAAAAGGAGACAAATATTTAACTTCAGCAGGGTTGGTTGTAGGCAACCCTTGTTGATCGACACCCCATGTGTCTGGGATGGACTCCTCATTGTATTTGGCTAAAGTCACATGCCCCCAAGCACGCTCGGAAGTGGCCATATCCAGAACAAATAATGGATCCGTATGCGGGAAAGCTATGCCAATTGGCGTGTTGTTCACGGCAGCGGCTGTTCCTCCCGGGGGAGTCATCACGCTTGTTCCGCCATAAGCGAATACGAGTGTGATCGCACCTTGCTCGGCGCCATATTTGGCAATCGTGCCTGAACAATTAAAACGGGTAATATCGGTTAGCCCAATCGTAATCATTTTACGGTCTGTTAGGAAGGGGATAGCCAGATCAATGGCTTCACGGGCAACAATATGCCCAATGTCCCGATTGCCGATGATATGCATGTAAGCTCCGTCGAAAGGACCAACTTGATAGGTGCCCTTGTCCTCGAAGGATTCGACAGCATTTCTGAAGAAGGTAATGCCATGAGAGGAGCGGCCTCTTAGATGGGCTTCCAAATAATCTTCGGTTACGATTTCCGCTTCGCGCTTCGTGGCTCCATGTTTAAGGAGGACTTGTCTGCCAAGCTCTCTCAGCTCCTGAATAGGAAGAGTTACGGTATTCATGATGTAGGATCACCCTGCCTTATGAATTATTTGTTGTTTTTAATATCTTCCAATGCTTGTTTCATGTAAGTGTTATCAACGACTTTGGATGGATCGACCAGTTTGTTGATCGCTTTTTCATTGAGTAGGAATTGGGCGAGTTCTTGCTGGCCTTTTACGAAATCATCAGAAACCGGCAGAGTCGCGAAGCTGACATTTTTGATGACAGATTTCACCACATCTGCATTGAGTTTTGTCCCTTCAGAGTAAATTTTCACAGCTTCATCGAAATTCTGATTTTGCCACTGCAAGGTTTTCTCCAGTACTTTCAAGTAGGCTGTAACGAGCTCTGGATGCTCTTCAGCGAATTTGGTACGGGCCACATGGAAGGCTGGGCTAATGTAGTTAATATTTGAGCCGTCAGCTAGTACGGTCGCGCCGTCATTGACCACGGAAGTAGACAGGTAAGGCTCTCCAATGGCCCAAGCATCAACGGAACCGCTGATAAATGCCGCTTTCGCATCGTCGGCGGTAAGCTGAATGGGCTGAATATCTCCAGGCTTCAAGCCCGCTTTATCGATCAATCGGAACAGCATATCGTAGCCGCTGGTTGCTTTGGCAACGGCGATTTTTTTGCCTTTTAATTGTTCAACGCTTTTAATCGGGCTGCCTTTTTGAACGAGCAAGGCATTGTTTTTGGAACCTGTGCTGCCAACGGCAATTTCTTTGAATGGGATGTCTGCCATTTGCGCAGTAATAACAGGCGTATTGCCCGTTACAGCCAAATCAAGGCGATTCGTAAGGATGGCATCAAATTGGGGTGGTCCGCCTTGTACCTCGAGCCAGTTCACTTTTGCGTTATGTTTGGCAAACTCCTCTTCGAACCATTTCTTTTGCTGTGCTAGAACTAGCGGGGCCACGGCATGCTGAACACCAATGTTCACGACAACCTCTTTCTGCGAAGCCGGTGAGCTTGAACTAGGGCTTGGCGCAGAGCTGCTGGATGCTGTAGGGCTTGGCTTGCTGCCGCATGCGGACAAAACAAGTAAAAGACTTAGTGTCAAAGCGGGAACGGCAATTTTTGATAATTTCATGTGAAATCTCCCTTTCTAATCTTGAAGTAGTTAAAGTTTACTATATCCGAGTAAACAAGTATATTAACTATGTGTTATGATGATATAACTTCAGGTTATGGTCAAAAGGGGTTTAGATATGAATATTGAGCAACTAGAATATATTGTTAATATTGCAAGGACAGGATCGATATCTGCAACCGCTGAAATTATGCACGTTTCTCAGGCTGGGATTAGTAAATCCTTAGCGAGGCTGGAGAGCGAAATTGGTTTTGAGCTATTTGAACGCACGCGAATAGGAACGATGCCTACCGACCGTGGGAGAATCATTATTGAGAAAGCGAATGAGGCTCTGCTGAAAATTCAAGATGTCAGGGATGCTGTGCTCATGCAGAATGACCACATCGATGGCGAGGTCCGCTTGTCTGTGAGCCCGAATTTCATGGCGGTATTACCGAAGTCCATTGTTTCTTTCAAAAATTACTATCCCTATGTTCGCTTAGAAATAACGGAGAAAGATTCCATTGATATTATCGAGGACATTAAGCAAAACAAGACGGACATGGGTTTGATTTATTTGAATCATGAGCCTAAAGTTACGGAAGAACTGTGGTTAACGAAGATGTTCGAATCGAGGGTGGTCGTTTGCGTAAGCAAGCATTCATGGCTCGCCTCCAAAACCAGCGTTACCCGAAAAGACTTGCTTACACAACCGTTCGTCAGCATAAACGGGAGCTTTTCAAACCGTTACATGGAGCAATTTAAAGAGAAATATGGCCCAGTCAACATTATTTTTACGTCCAACAATCAAGAGGTGTTGAAGCGAACGATCGCCGAGGGGGCAGCCATTGGCATTTTCATTGAATTTAGTATTAAAAAGGATCCGCTGATAACGAGTGGTGAGATTGTAGCCATTCCTCTGGTGAGTGATGAGAGCAATATCGTGACTTTTGGCTGCGCACGATCCAAGAAGCAGAATTTCCCAAGAACGCACCAAGTATTTTTGAAATATTTATTAACCGAAATTCATTCGCTCGAAAAATGAAAAAGATCCGCCTCATGGGCGAATCGGTAGGGTTTAAATGGAGTAAGCCGGTTCCATCTCTTCATGTCCGCCTAGTGCGTAGAGCACGCGTTTGCGATAATCCATGAAAGAGGTGGACACACGAGTACGTGGATGCTGCAGCTCAATCGGAATAATTTCCTTAATGGTTCCAGGTTTGGCTTCCATGACGACAATGCGATCGGCCAAAAAGATGGCTTCGTCAATATCGTGAGTGACGAGCAGCATCGTCATCCGATGCTCACGCCAAATGTCCAGCAGTGCTTCCTGCATATGGTTCCGGGTAAAGGCATCGAGAGCTCCGAAGGGCTCATCCAGTAGAAGAAGCTGCGGCTGATGCATGAGTGCGCGCGCGATCGCCACCCGTTGGGACATTCCGCCTGAAAGCTGTTTGGGGAAAGCCTTCTCGAAGCCGGACAATTTGACTAATTCAATGACTTTATTTACTTGTTGCCGGACGGCGGGATCTTTTAAAGAAAGATTGGCTGCAATATTTTTCTCAACCGTTAACCAAGGGAAGAGTCGATGTTCTTGAAAGATGAATCCTTTTTCGATGCTTGGCTTGGTTACAGGTTGACCGTCTAAGAGGACAGAGCCTTCATATTTGACGTCCAGTCCAGCGGCAATTTTCAACATTGTGCTTTTGCCACAGCCGCTTGGACCAATGATGGCTACAAACTCATCCTGTTTCAATTCCAAATTCACATTGCGCAGTGCTTGGACAGTACTTTCCTTCGACACAAACGTTTTGTTCACATTCATAAATGTCACGTTCGCCATGCTGATTTCACCTCGTGTGTAGGAGCTTAAACAATTGGAGTTATATGAGTTGAAATCTTAATTTAAGTGTTGGGGAAAGTCAAGGGAAATTAATGGTGAACGATATTGATAGTCTGGTTTGCAACTTTAGGAAGACTTCTTACGTCTATTAAAATAGGTTTAATTAAACAAATATGGATTAAGGAGGGAGTATCGCATGAAGAATATGCAAAGAGATCTGCACACAGATATTGCCATTATAGGTGGAGGGGTAGGAGGGTGCGCAGCAGCACTAGCCGCCTGTAGGATGGGAAAAAACGTATACATGACCGATGAATATGACTGGATTGGCGGTCAGTTGACGAGTCAGGCGGTGCCGCCGGATGAGCATAAATGGATTGAGCAATTCGGCTGTACGCGAAGCTATCGCAGGTTCCGCGACGAGGTCAGAGAATACTACCGTCAGCACTATCCGTTATCGGAGTATGGGCGTTCGGCGTATTATTTGAATCCTGGCAACGGTGGGGTAAGCCGGCTGTGTGCCGAACCGCGCGTCACGCATGCCGTATTGCAGCAGATGCTCGCACCGTTCGTTAACAGCGGGAAACTTACCATCCATACACGTACTAAAGTCATTAAAGCACATAGACATGCAAACGAGATTCAAGCGGTTACTGTCAAAAGCGAAAACGGAGAGAAGCTCACTGTCCACGCGCCTTATTTTCTTGATGCAACGGAGTGCGGGGATGTATTGCCGCTTGCGGAAGTCGAATACGTAACCGGGGCAGAATCGCAATCAGAAACAAATGAGCCCCATGCTTTGGAGGGGCCTGCTGATCCTCATGATATACAGGCTTTTACTTACTGCTTTGCGATGGATTACTTCGAAGGCGAGAATCATGTCATAGATAAACCTGTAGATTACGAGTTCTGGCGTTCTTTTCAAGCACCGTTCTGGCCGAATCCCCAGTTGAATTGGGTATCGCCTGATCCTAAGACGTTGGAACCGACAGAAGAAACGCTTTTTCCTGGTACGGATAAATATCCTTTGTTTATTTATCGCCGGATTGCGGATCGAGCGAATTTCACAGCCGGGACATACCCATCGGATATTTCATTAGTCAACTGGGCCCAGAACGATTACTTTCTTGGCAATATCTACGATGTGCCTGAGCACCTAGCCGAGAAGCATCTGCATCAAGCGAAACAACTGAGCTTTTCTTTGTTGTACTGGCTGCAGACGGAAGCTCCACGGCCTGACGGGGGAGCCGGTTATCCAGGACTAAGGCTGCGCCCGGACGTCGTCGGGACCACCGATGGCATGGCCCAGGCACCGTATATTCGGGAGTCGCGCAGGATTAAAGCGGAATTCACGGTTTTGGAACAGCATGTAAGCGCAGCGATACGAGGCGATCAAGGGGCTGAGGAGTTCCCGGACAGCGTAGGCATTGGATGTTACCGGATCGATTTGCATCCGAGTATGAGGGGGCGGAATTTCCTCGATATCTCTTCATTGCCTTTCCAAATTCCGTTAGGGAGTCTGATTCCGAAGCAGGTTACGAACTTGCTGGCTGCCTGCAAAAATATAGGAACAACCCATATTACCAATGGCTGCTACAGGCTTCATCCGGTCGAATGGAATATCGGGGAGTCGGCAGGCTATACGGCTGCTTTCTGTTTGAACCAAGGTATGACCCCAAGTGAGGTTCGCGCTGACGCTGCAAAGCTAACAGAACTTCAAAATTTGCTTACGGCCAGCGGCATCGAACTGGCATGGCCTAAGATTGGGGCTGTGTAACCGGACGTCCAATATCAAAAGGGAGGCTGTCTCAAAAGTCGAAAATGACTGCGAGGCAGCCTCTTCTGTTTTAGAGGCTCCAACTGGTACCGTCTAACCGTAACTGCAAGTGCAACTGCCTATTTAACTGAAGCCCCAACCCTGTTGCCAAATTCCAGATTCCACTGGAATTACTCCAGTGTTATCAGAGTAAAACTGCAAAAGTGCAGGCTTTTTCAACAAAATCGCTAAAAAAATGAAAAAACCTGCAATTATGCAGGAATTTATAGATTATTCTTCCTAAAACTAGAAAAAATCCATCAAAAGATGCATATTTGCAGGAATTCAGGTTCTACAGGTAGATTCTGAGCAAAAAAGATGCATATTTGCAGGAATTTGATCCTGCAGTTGCTTCAAAGTCATCAAAAGATGAGCAATCTATCTCAGGAATTCAGGTTCTGCAGACAAGGCTTCGAGGCTTGCCTAAAGTAAGCTTAGAGGTCGGGTGGCTTTCGCTTGCCCATAATTTGTTGAAGAAAGCGGCCGTAGACGCAAAAAGCTAAGGAGTTAAGCACATGAAAGCCGCTTAACTCCTTTGCACTTTTTAAAAAATCATTTTTCTGAATGGCAGCCATGTCCTAAAAATCATTAGTTCTTACTTTTGGGACGGCCTCTTCTTTGTATTCTGTATAAAAGTCTTCCTTAACATTGTGTAAGGATCGTAAAATTGTCCACCTAGTTGCATGAGTAAGCTCAGAAGGAGCTAGAAATCGTAACAATGTTCACCTAATGTGTGCAGATTATAGGTTTTGGTCCGGAAGAAGGGTCGTTACAATATAAAAAGTAAGCCCTTACATTTATCTCTGCCGGAAGGAGGGACACGATCAGAGGCTGCTGTATGGAGCAAGATTGTACGACACATTTTGTTCATTAGGAGGGAAATTGAATGTTTAAGAAGAGTTTAGCTGCTTTATTAGCTATGGTTGGTCTCATGATTATGATCAGTGCAGTTCCTGCCTTCGCCGCCAATGGTCCTATTACTTGGGGATCTACGGTAACGGTGACGAATATCAACACATTTACCGATGGTGGCACGGATGCTCGAGGAATTAGACCTGGTACCTTTGGCTCGGAATATCCGCGGATGATTAAACTAGCTAATGGCGACTGGCTTGCTGTCGCGGCGATCTATGATAATAACGGCTACACCAAGGTGTCATGGGGAGGTACGCGTCTGCAGGTGTTCCGCAGCACGGACAACTGCCGGACATGGAGCTTAGCGGCGACACTTTGGGAGGATGGACGTGACTTGGACAACGGCCAGTTTGCCCAACTGCCGAATGGTGATATTTTACTTGCGATGCGTTCTGTTCGCTGGCAAGAGTCTTACCAACTGAAAGTATACAAAAGCACGAACGGAGGAGCCAACTGGAGCTACTTGAGTATAATCGATGAAAAAAACGGCACGCCAGGCTCTCTCGGCAATCCGGATAAAGGGGTCTACGAACCGCATATGGCATTATTAGATGACGGTTCATTGGCTGTCATGTATGCGAATGAGAAGCACGTAACCGAGAATCCGTCTTATAGTCAAATTATTTCGGAGAAAATTTCTACTAACGGAGGCGCAAGCTGGGGCAACGAAATCTATGTGGCGTGGGATCCTGGCAATGCTGGTGCACGTCCTGGTATGCCTGTATGGACGAAGATGGCCAATGGCCAGTACATCGTATCTTTTGAAGTATGCGGCACGCAAAACTGCAACATATTTTACAAAAAAAGCAGTGATGGCAAGACATGGGCAAGCGGCATTGGTACGCAAGTATCGACGAATCAACATGGCGGACCTTACCTTATTTCCTTAACGGACGGAAGGCTCGTGCTTAGTTCGAATTCGAATGTGATTTCCATGAGCAATGATTATGGAAATACTTGGTACAATAATGATGTCTCAGCGTTTGGCAACACGTTATGGGGAGCCATCTATCAGACGGCATCCAATGAAATTGCTTTTATTGATTCCGTAGACCGCAGTGTTGGCGGGCACAATGTGCAAATCAGATTTGGCACACTGACTACGGCGTACACCAACGACTTTGCTGCGAACGATAACGGCTGGGTTCGATTTGGCGGAACCTGGAACGTGGGCAGCGGAACGTACAATCTCACATCGAGCAGCGCAGATAAATCGATTCTGACGCCTTACCCGTCTGGCCGCAACTATACGCTGGAAGGGGATATTAAGCTCAATAATGCCGGACAAGGCAGCCTGATCTTCAATGTGACGAATCCGTCAACGGGAGCCGACAGCCTGCTCGGATATGGAGCGGGTATTGATTCAACAGGCGCAGTCTGGTTGGGACGCTTCAACAACAGCTGGACACAGCTAAGCTTGGTCAACACCCCGATCGCCACGAATACCTGGTATCATATGAAGGTCGTTGTGAACAACGGGAATATCAAAGTATATGTAGGCGATATGACAACAGCGAAGATCAGCTTCAATGATGCTGCTTATGCAAGCGGCACGATCGGAGTTCGCGGCGGCTTCGGCAATAGTGTGAGCTTTGATAACATCAAAGTGAATTGATTCATGCCGAAACAGACAGTGAAGTATATAGGTTTGACTTGTTCCGAAGTGGAAGACAGCTCAAAGTAGAATAGAAGAGGGATGGGTGTGAGGGTGGAAAGGCGCTTTGCGACGGGCCGGGCCGCCGCAGCTATCCCTCTCCAAGCCCCAAAGACTGTTAGGACATTATTAGTCCCTCACGGTCTTTTTTTTCAGAAGGGATGAAGTGGAAAGCTGGCTGCATTGGATTAATTCCAATGCAAGCTAGTTTGAAGAACTTGAAAGACGGTTTCACTGGAAAAACTCCAATGGATTATCTAAAAAAGCGGGCATTTTGAGGTTTAATGGATATTTCCACGGCATGAATTCCAATGAAAGCTTGTACCCAGCCCTTTGAGGGCTGATGTCATTGGATAAACTCCAATGACAGAAATAAATACCCTTGTCCTGCTGCTAAGTCTGTTGGATGCACACGCTTTGCAACCTGGAATCAACTTAACCTTACGTTTGACACCTTATCTTAAGATCGTCTACTTTTCGCACATGCTAGTCCCGGACAGACCTTAAATTTGTTCCCAAAGATAATCTTTTTATCGGTTTAGGGGGAGCGCTAATCCATGTAAAGTAATAACCAAGGAAGCCCTTACACGATTATGGAAAGGCTTTCGCAAATCATAATTTAGCAAGAGAGAGGGTTGTAAAGACAATGAAAAAAAAGTTAACTAGCATGCTAACGGCAAGTGTCGCGCTTGCGTTGGTGGTTTCAGGCTGCTCGAGCACAAAAGAAAGCGCAACCAAAACGACGGGTGCCTCGGCCACAGAGACAACCAAAGCGGCAGAAAGTAAATCGACCAGTCCTGTTGAAATTACGTTTTGGAATATGTTCGGTGGTGGCGAAGGCGATTTCGTGGACCAAATTATTAAAGGCTACAATGATTCTCAAAAGGAAGTGACTGTCAAGCAGCTCCGCCTAGAATCCAATGAGTATTATGCGAAGCTCAGCACCGCTCTTTCTTCCTCCAAAGGGCCTGATGTGGCAGTAGCTCACGTTGACCGCATCTCGCCGTTCGTAAAAGCGAAGCAAATCGTACCGGTCGACCAGCTAGCAACAAAGGTCGGATTTGATTTGAAACAGATTTCAGATTCCAATATCAAAAGTGTTTCTTATGATGGCAAGCCTTATGCCGTGCCGTTAGATACACATTTCCATATGTTTTATTACAACAAGGACTTGTTGAAAAAAGCGGAGCTGTTGAACGATGATGGAACGCCTAAGCTAGGCGAGCTTACACCGGAAGGATTCAAAAAAACATTGGCCCAAATTCATGCTAAAGTGCCCGATGTACAGGCGCTTGCGGTGAATACCCCATACTTCCAAGAGCCTTTCCTGAACTTGTATTATGAAGCGGGCGGCGATTTGTTGAATGCCGATTTAAATAAAGCAGCCATTAACAATGATAAAGCGCTTAGCGTATTGAAATTTTATATGGATCTGTACAACAACAAATACAGTGATTTGAATGACAAAACCCCTTGGGATTCGTTCCACAGCGGGAAAGCGGCTCTTTGGTTCGGCGGCGTATGGGAAGCTGGACTCTTGCTGAATGATAAAGCGCTCAACATTGGCGCCATGCCGCTGCCAGCTATTTTCGGCAGTCAGACGCATTGGGCAAGCTCTCATTTGCTCGTCGTTCCATCCTATGTTACGCCTGAGAAACAAGAGGCTGCTGCGAAGTTCATGAAGTATTTCTCTGAAATTGGCGGAAAAACGTGGGGGCAAGCAGGACATGTACCGGCTAACAGCGTGGTTACCAACAGCGATGAGTACAAAAAACTGCCGTATCGCAACTTCTTTATCGAAGCTCAAAAAACGGTGAAATTCGCGCCAAAAACCGATAAATATACGACAATTATTACGACGGTATCAGAGTCGCTGCAAAATATTATTTTCAGCAAGCAAACGCCTGAAGAAGGTCTGAAGGTAATGGAGAAGCAAATCAACGATATTATTGCGAATTAAGTTAATCAGCAAGACAGCAAGAAGCGGGTGCAGCTCCCGGTTTAGGAAGACGGCAGCTTCACCCGTGCTATGGATAAAGATACAAGGAGAATAACCATGGAGATTAATGTGAAAGAGCGCGAAAGGACATTGATCCTCCGCAAACCATTTTCATTACGTTTCGTTACTGAATTGAAGGCTATCCTCTATCTGCTGCCGTTCCTCATTCCGTTTGCCCTATTTTATCTCTGGCCGGTGTGTCGCGGAGCTTGGATGAGCTTGCATGTGTGGGGCATTCAGGGCATGCAGAAGTATGTTGGCTTGGCCAATTATAAAAAGATTTTCACCGATCAAAACTTTTACTTGTATGTGTGGCACTCCTTTTATTTTGTTCTTATCTGTGCACCCTCGGTCATCGTGCTAGGACTCGTTTTGGCGCTTATCATTAATCAAAATATTCGGTTTCGCACAGCAATACGCTCTATGTTTTTTCTGCCTTACGTGCTGTCCGTATCGGTTATCAGCTTTATCTGGCTTCGTTTGTTCGACTCCAAATATGGCCCGATTAACGCGCTTCTGAAGGTCATTGGGCTTCCTGGAGATATTCACTGGCTTACGGATAAACACTTTGTCTGGTGGGCAATCACGCTTGCGACCGATTGGTGGACAGTCGGGTTCGTCATGGTTTTGTTCCTGGCAGGATTACAAGAAATACCTACGGATCATTATGAAGCTGCGAAAATAGATGGCGCGGGAGCTTGGAAGCAGTTTCGGCATATTACACTGCCAGGCTTGTCGAGAGTCATGAAAATACAAGTTTTCTATCAAATTATTTCCTGCTTGAAGCTATTCGGGCAAGTACAAATCATGACTGGCGGCGGTCCAGGTGACACTACGAATACGATGATACGATATATTTATGTCACGGGTTTCAAAAAGGATATGTTTGGTCTAGCATCCGCACAGTCGATCGTATTTTGCGTGATCATGCTGCTGATCGCCGTTATTCAATTTAAATTAACAGAGAGTAAAGATTGACGGAGGATGAACAATGAAACCAATCGCACTTAACGTCATCGCCGTGGTGCTTGCCCTTGTCTTTATTTTTCCCCTGATCTGGATGCTGTTGGTGTCGCTTAAACCGGACGGTGTCTATGTATACACACTTCAGGACTGGTTGAAATTTACAGATCTAAATATGGCTAATTATGTTAAAGTTCTGAAGGATTCGCAAATATTGAGGTGGACCTGGAACAGCTTCACGATCGGCGTGATAACAACGATTCTTTCCTTATTTTTCAGCTCATTAGCAGCTTTTTCCTTTTCCAAATTAGCCTTTAAATCCAAAGGCTTGTTCTTTCTGCTCATTGTTTCAGGCTTGCTTATTCCAACTGAAGCGATCCTCATTCCGCTTTATGAAACGACGCTGCATCTGAAACTTATCGATAACATCTGGGCGATTATTCTACCGGGATTGACGAATCCCATAGGTATTTTGCTGCTAAAGCAGTTCATGGATGGCGTTCCAAAGGACTACATTGAGGCAGCACAAATTGACGGATGCAGGAATTTTGGGCTGTGGTCACGGATTTGCTTGCCGCTTACGAAATCGGCGATGGTCTCCGTCGGTATCTTTTACTTCATCTTATCGTGGAACAATTTCCTGTGGCCGTATTTGTCGATTACTTCGCAAGAGAATATGATTCTCTCAGCAGGACTGCCAACCTTTTTGTCGAATAATACGATGTCCTTGAATCTCATTATGGCAGCCAGCGCGATTGCGGCGATACCAACTATTCTGGTTTTCGTACTTCTGCAGCGTCATATCGTGCAAGGTGTGGCTATGTCAGGAATTAAAGGGTAAATGAAAGATCCTCTAACGTAGAAAGGGTTGTTGCGATGACCCCAGCAGCAGGAAAACCTAACAAATCGAAGTGGAATCGCTACATATCATGGATGAATATATGGACGAGCAGCATACGCTACAAATGGATGCTGCTTTTATTTCTGTTTTCCTTAACGCCGCTGCTCGCCATGGGTTTTATGTCATTTTCGATCTCCAAATCAACGATTAATAAGAAGGTGACGGAGTACTCGGAACAATTATTGAGGCAAACAGCCGAAAATATCGACACTCGGCTAGGGATATATAAAGATATGATGATGCAGGTCGTAGGCAACAACGACATCGTCTCGATGCTGCGAGTCCTAGATCGAACAGATGCTGCGCAGTATGATCTGGACTCTCTTTCACTGACGACGAAGCTTTCAACGATCATAGCGATTAATCAGGATTTGCAGTCGATCTCCTTCCTGTCTCCGAAGCATTACATTAAAGGTATTTATCGCTGGAACGACCGCTCGAATGAGAAAGTTTCACCGTTCCTTCGGACGTTGGAGGATGGGAGCAATTTTCGCTGGTTTCCAACCCGCCTGGGTACGTATGTAGACAGTTTGAATTCGCAGAATGTCCATGTGTTCTCGTTGGCCAAACAAATTTATAAGACTTCTGATGATAGTCCGGTAGGCATCATTGCCGTGTTGGACATTCGCGAAGATGTGCTGAAAGAAATCGGCGATAAAACAACGAAGAACAACATGGATATCCAAAGCTTTGTTATTGACGGAAGCGGGCAAATCATTTCTTATCCTGACAGCCAACTCCTTGGCAAGAGTGTCAAACAGGTGTTAGGAGAAAGCGGTTACAGTCAAATATTTCGCACGCCTTCGGAGGAGTTGGCCTTTCCGCTCAAGCATGATGGTCAGCGGCTGATTGTGAATTATAAGAAATTGCATACGAACGATTGGATTGTGGTCAATGTGATCTCGGAATCATCGCTGTATAAAGATACCAATCGTCTGTTGCAAATTATTATGATTATTGCGTTGATCTGTATTCTGTTTTCGATCTTAACGGCCATGTTTTTGGCGAATTCGATTTCTAATCCAATTTTGAAAATGATCCGTCTGATGCGCCAGGTCATGTCGGGAGATCTTAGCGTTAGATTCAAGGCCAAACGGCGCAATGATGAATTTGATATCTTAGGCGAGAACTTTAATTATATGGTTGCCAGAATTGATGAGCTGCTTAAAGCGGTCTACGAAGAACAGAACCATAAACGCGTGGCAGAGTTGAAAGCACTGCAGGCCCAAATCAACCCTCATTTTCTATATAACACACTGGACATTATTAAATGGACAGCCTTGTTGCAGAAAGCAAATAATGCCGCAGAAATGGTTAGTCTGTTGTCCAGGCTGCTCCGTATCAGTTTAGGCAAAGGCGAAGAGACGGTTACGGTGGAAGAAGAGATTGAACATGTGCAGTGCTATCTGGGCATTCAAAAATTCAGATTCAACTTCCATATTGAAACGTTCGTGTATCTGGATGAGGATGTTCGCACACTCCGAACGCCGAAACTGATTTTGCAGCCGATTGTGGAGAATGCCATTCTCCATGCTTTTACGCAGCGGGAATCAGGCGGAGAGATTCATATTCGTTGTAGCCTGCAGTCCGGGGGCGGCATCAGGTTTGAAGTAGCGGATAACGGCTGCGGGATGGAGCCATCTCTTGTAAAGAGCTTTCGTACACATCAAGAGACATCCGGTGAAAAGCTCGGTGGCATCGGTTTATCGAATGTAGATGAACGCATCAAACTGATCTGTGGTAAAATGTATGGCTTAGACATTCAAAGTGAACTTGGAACCGGTACGCGAATCGGTATTCGGCTTCCTTATGTGGAGTAGGTGGAGATTCATGTTTAGCGTAGTGATTGTCGAAGATGAATATATTGTCAGGTATGGGATTCGGTCTATGATCGAGTGGGAAAAGATAGGGTTAAGCGTTATTGGGGAAGCATCCAACGGACAAGAGGCCCTTGCGCTTATCCGCCAGGAGCCGCCGGATATTTTGATTACCGATATCAAAATGCCGATCATGGACGGGATTGGTTTAATTTCAGAAGTGCGTAAATTTAGCCCCAACATGAAAATCCTGATTCTCAGCAATTTGGAGGATTTTCAATATGCGAAGGAAGCGATCCGCTATGGGGTTTCGGAATATTTAATCAAGTCGGATATGATGCCGCGAGATTTCGAACAAGCCTTGATGAAGGTGAAGGAAGCCTTAGAAGAGGCATCTCCCAACAGGGAAGAGAAGCAGTCGGCAAGCGCCCAGCCATTATGGAAAGAGAAGCTGCTGCTGGATCTTGTCGAAGGTTCAGGGACAGAACAGTTAAGCGTGCAGAGCTCTATTGAAAGTTTGGGACTTCTGGAGGCCAAGCTGCCGCTTTATGTGCTGCATATTGGGAAAAACGCTTTGCAGCTGGGTATTACGGAAGGGCAATCCTATATACGAAGTGCGTTGGATCGCGTTGTGGCGGCGGAATATGGGGCTAGCTACGAAGTGTTCCCAGATAGACTAGGCGAAATGAATGTGCTTTTATTTTCGCGGAAGGCTCAAGACTTGAAGGCAGTGAGGGAAATCGCGCAATCGCTTCTTACGTATCTGTTAGATAACTATGAAATGCTTTGTACCATTGGGGTCAGCAGAGGCATCATGGCTTGGACAGATTTGCACAATGCGCATGAGCAAGCTATGACCGCCGCTAAGTATAAAATGTTTATCGGCAGCGGGAAGGTGATTGTATATGGGGTGGATTACATTCCTGTGCAGAATCAGCAAACCGAGCCTATCAAGGTGAGTACGAATCACATACATTCGATGGTCTATGCGTTTCAATCCGAGGAACTGCAAGCCTATTTGGAAGAAATATTCGAGCATCTCGCTTCCCGCAAAGATTATGACATGGTACAAATCATCTCTTTGGAGCTCCTAATTATGTTGACGACCCTTTGGTCGGACGTTTCCAGCGATCAGCACAATATTCTTCATCTGAAAAAGCAATATTTTGACCAGCTAGCCAAATTGGAGACGATCCAGCAGAGTAAAACGTGGTTTCTGCAGGCTTTCGAAGAGCTTGTCGAGCACATGATTCACGTATATAACAGTGACCGCAACGGGATTATTAAGGCAGCCCAATACATACAGATGTATTATCATCAGGAAATTTCCTTGCAATCGATCAGTCAGCTAGTTCATTTAAGCAAAAATTACTTTGCCAACCTGTTCAAAAAAGAAATGGGTGAAAGCTTTTTGGAGCATTTGACACGCATCCGCATTGAGAAAGCGAAGACGCTGCTAACGGGCGAGCTCAAAACGGCGGACATCGGTCATTTGGTTGGGATTCAGGACCCGAAATATTTCTCCAAAGTGTTTAAAAAGATTACGGGGGTTTCCCCATCGGAATATCGGAATCGGACTAGAGGCGACGTCTAGTCGATTCCTTTCACATCCAGATTTGCAAACGCTTACTAAAATAAGTGTCGGTTATATAGAGAGGGGGTAACTGTTATGTTCAGGAAGTACCGAGCTCTGCCTCTATCCTTTATCGTTATGCTGGTGCTCACGGTCTCAGGTTGTTCGACCAGCCCTGATGGCGGCACCGAGCAAATGACCAAAAATAAACCCGCATCACTCGGGAATGAAGCTCCTGTGGAGATTTCATTTTGGAATCCTTTCGGCGGTGGTGAAGGGGATTTCGTCGAACAAATTGTTCAAAGCTTCAATGTTTCGCAGAGAGAGATTTTCGTCAAACAACTTCGTCTGGAATCCAATGAATACTATGTGAAATTGAGTACAGCACTTTCTTCCGGGAAGGGACCGGATGTCGCAGTTGCCCATGTCGATCGGATGTCACCGTTCGTTAAGGCGAAGCAGATTGTGCCGCTTGACGGTCTGGCAAGTGAAAACGGATTTGATTTCAAAGAAATCGAGGAGTCCAATTTGCGGAGTGTTAGCTTTAACGGCAAACCGTACGCAGTACCGCTGGATACGCATTTTCACATGCTTTATTACAACAAGGCGATTTTGAAAAATGCTGGTTTGTTGAATGAAGATGAAACGCCGAAACTTGGCGAGGCGTCGCCGGAGGGTTTCATTCGCATGCTGACGCAAATTCAAGCGAAAGTACCCGGTGTTCAGCCTTTCGCAGTGAACACCCCTTATTTTCAGGAACCATTCCTGAACCTTTATTATGAGGCAGGGGGTGAACTGCTCAATTCTGATATGTCGAAAGCAGCCATCCATAACGAGAAAGCGCTTAGCGTGTTGAAATTTTATCAGCAGCTTTACGCTAATCATTTGTCCGATTTAAACGATAAAACGCCATGGGACTCCTTCCATGAGGGGAAAGCCGCGCTATGGTTCGGAGGCGTGTGGGAAGCAGGACACCATCTCAGCGAGAAGTCATTGCCGATTGGCATTATGCCCGTTCCTCCCATATTCGGCAGCTTCTCGCATTGGGGGAGCTCGCACACGCTGGTGGTACCTGCCTATGTGTCCAAGGAGAAGCAGCGCGCAGCAATGGTCTTCATGAGATATTTCTCTGAAGTTGGCAGCAAGACCTGGGGACTTGCCGGACATGTGCCGGCGAATCGAGCTGTCCTGCAAAGCGAGGCGTATCAACAACTGCCCTATAGGAAGCTCTTTATCGAAGATCAGCATCATGTTAAATTTGCGCCGCAAACCGACAAGTATGCGACGATCTTTACAACGCTTTCGGAGGATCTCCAGAGCATCGTGCTGGGCGGGCTTGATCCGGAAGCAGGACTAGCAATGCTGGAGAAGAAGATCAACGATATTTTGGCTAATTAGTTCGTTGGTCTTATTCAGAGAATCCTTACCTTGCTTAATAGGTCATAAGTCACTATAATAGCATTATCGAAATCGCAGTGGCCATAAGAGTGTTTTTGTAATAGTTGTGTTTTGCTTTTGTTAAAAAGCTGAAACGTTGTCTATTGGCAAAAGCACTTTTTTATTTTTGATTGTGCAGTGAAATTTTCCAAAGAAAAGGACTGAATTAGCAGGTTAGGATTGCTAATCATCTATGGGATGATATACTTAGTATATTAACAAAACGGCGTTAGGGTGAATCAGATGGAAGTGCATTTATATGAACAGCTTTATAGGCATATTGTTCAAGAGATTCAAATTGGCAAATTGAAGCCAGGAGACCGTGTATCTTCTGAAAAAGAACTAGCCGAACAGTTTGGCGTCAGCCGTATCACGTCCAAAAAAGCGCTGGAAAAGTTGGCCGAAGCAGGGGTCATCAAACGCATTCAGGGAAAAGGGTCGTTTGTCGAGAATGGTACTACAGGGGGATTGGAGCAAAAGCGCCATTGGGAGGAACGAATAAGCAGGGTACCCGAAGAAAAAGGCAGACAGTTGATCGGGTTCATTATTTCGAATTTTTCCGACGAATTTGGCTTGCAGCTGCTTCGTTCGATGGAAAAGCAGAGCGCTGAGCACAAGTATGATCTGATTATCAAACGAACTTGGGGGAGCAGAGAAGAAGAAGAACGCGCTATCCATCTGTTGGGCAGTCTAGGCATCAAGGGCTTGATTGTGACTCCGATCCATGGCGAACATTATAATGAGGAGCTGCTTCGTCTTGTACTGGACAAGTTTCCTGTCGTATTAGTCGACAGATACTTGAAAGGAATTCCAGTTTGCTCGGTTTACACGGACAATAAAAAAGCCGCCAAGGAGCTTACACTTCATTTGATCGAGAAAGGTCATAAGCAAATCGCTTATTTGTCTCCGCCAGTGGAGAATACATCAACTTTGGAAGAACGGCTTTTCGGCTATACCTCAGCCTTCACCCAAGAAGGCTTGAAGCTAAACGAGGATTATTGTTTGACGAATTTAAAGGGTACCCTTCCCATAAATATGCATGGAACGGAAAGCGAAAGCGACAAAACTACGGTCAAGCACTTTTTGGAACAATACCCAGACGTAAAGGCATTCGTCGTCTCGGAATATCTGGTCGCAACAATACTGGCTCAGGTGATTGACACGTTAGGAAGATCGCTGGACGATTATGACATCGTATGCTTCGACTCATTGAACGATCACTTTGGGAAGCCGATATTCACGCATATTCAACAAGATGAGAAACGAATGGGCGAAGAAGCCGTGCGTTTGCTTGTCTCGCAGTTAAGCGGAGAAGCTGTCCCCGAACAGCGAATTATCGAACATCGAATGATCGTGAAAAAATAGCCGGCAGCGGCAGCGCAATAGCGGTTGAAAAAAACATGGGTTACGCTATGTTTTTTTTGTTTTTGTTTTTATGCAATATAAGGACATGATCCCTAGGAAGAAAGCTAAAATAGGCAGTTTTTGGGAAATTAATGTCGTGATATTGAAGTTGACGTGTTATGTATGTGTATATTAATATACTTAGTATATACAAGCATACTAATTAGTGGAAATGAGGTGGGTTTTCTCGACATAATGTAAACGCATACATACATAGTGGTACGTGAGATCAAGGTTCATTTGAGTTCATGCACATCTGATCCTTACAGGATGTGAGCTAGGTTTCACAGGAAGTTAAGTTGAAATAATAAAACCTACCTTAAGGGGGAATTATGCATGAGAAAATCACGGAAAATCGTATTTCCAGTATGGGTATCTGTACTCTCTATTTCAATTCTTGCAACCGCTTGCTCATCGACTCCAACAACTGGTGGTACGACTTCAACCAGCACCGCCACAGATGCTAAAGGGGGACAGGGCAGTGTATCTACTGTCACGATGTGGCATGGTCTTACATCCATCGATTTGGAAAATATGAATAAAGTTGTGAAAACATTTGAAGAGAAAAATCCTACGATCAAAATCAAAATGGTTTATACAGAGTCCTCTGAGGGCTCCGATCAGAAGCTGCTTACTGCGGTCGCAGGGGGTAATCCTCCAGACATTGCTTATTTCGACCGTTTTAAAGTTGGTTCTTGGGCTGCGCAAGATTCATTGACTGACTTATCCGCAATGGCCGCTGGAGCTGGAATTAATAAGGATTCGTATTATCCATTTGCTTGGGATGAGTCCAGTTATAAAGGCAAGTTATATGCCATTCCGTTAGGTACGGACTCTCGCTTACTCTTTTATAATAAAGATCATTTCAAAGAAGTCGGGCTTGACCCGAACAATCCGCCGAAAACCATTGCCGAGCTCGAAGCGGCTGCAGAGAAACTGACCAGTAAGGATGGCAAACGGTTCAAACGGATCGGATTTATACCATGGTATTCACAAGGCTGGCTGTACGGCTGGGGATGGTCGTTCGGAGGAGATTTCCAAAATAAATCAACAGGGAAGATCACTGCCAATGATCCTAAGGTCGTAGAAGCACTTCAGTGGATGACCGATTTCGGTAAAAAATACAATGTTGAGGATATTGCAGGATTCACAAGCGCAGCAGGTGCGGATGAGATGGACCCCTTCATCAGCGGGCAAATCAGTATGAAGATTAGTGGAAACTGGACGGTAGCGGGTATTAAGAAATTTAAACCGGATCTGAATTATGGCGTTACACCGATACCGACACCGACAGGAACTGACTTCACAACGTGGTCCGGCGGCATGTCTTTAATTATCCCTAAAGGGGCTAAGAACACAGAATCTGCTTGGAAGTTCCTTGAATTTCTAGGCAAAGAAGAAGGGCAATATTTGCTGAACGCTAATTCCGGCATGTCAGTTATCGATTCAGTTAACGCTAAATTCGGATACAAGGACGATCCCATTATGAAAGAGTTCGTCAGCATTCTTCCCAATTCACATAACCGTCCGGTCATACCTGAAGGACAACTGCTCTGGAATGAATTGGCTTCTGCAACGGAAAAGGCCACTCGCAGCAATGGCACCCCCAAGGAGAATCTCGACAAAGTGACGGAGACCGTAAATAAAGCGCTGGAAAAATATAATAAATAAGATATGCCATAGGCAGGGAGAGTCACTCTCTCCCTGCCTATTCGCGTAAGATTCGGAAGGAGGATGTAAATGGAAAAGCAAGTTGATTCTATTCATGCTTTAGGCACCAAGATCGTAAGAAAACAAAGATCATTTCGTCGGACTAACGTAATCGGGTGGATTTTTGCTTCACCTTGGGCTCTAGGTCTTATTTTCTTCTATGCCATTCCAATGTTCGCCTCGATCTATTTCAGCTTCACCACGTATAGCATTTTGCAGCCTGGTGAATTTGTGGGCCTGAATAATTATAAGGATCTCTTTCATGATCCCTTGTTCTGGAAATCTATTTACAACACGATCTATTTTGCCGTCTTTTTTGTACCTTTAAGCATATTGTTCGGTGTGTCACTCGCTATGATGTTAAATTTGAAGATCAAGGGGATGGCTGTATACAGAACGATCTTCTTCTTGCCTACCCTTGTGCCGCAGGTGGCTTTGGCTGTCTTGTGGATGTGGTTATTGCATCCAAACTTCGGTTTGGTCAATGGGATGTTAGCGAATATCGGTATCGATGGCCCCCCTTGGCTGGGTGGTGAATCGTGGTCTAAACCGTCCCTCATCCTTATGTCTCTGTGGGGGATTGGTCATGCAGTCGTCATTTACCTTGCTGGTTTAGGAGACATTCCCGATGAGTACTACGAAGCTGCGGAAATCGATGGGGCTAGTTGGTTTCAGAAAACGAAAACAGTAACTGTGCCTTTGCTAACTCCTGTTATTTTCTACAATTTGGTCATGGGAACGATTGGCGCGTTTCAACAGTTCACCCTCCCGTACACGATGACCAAAGGCCAAGGAACCCCAGCAAACTCCATGACATTTTACGTCATGTACTTATACGAGAACGGTTTTAAATATTTTAAAATGGGCTATGCTTCCGCCATGGCATGGATCTTGTTTGTTATTGTTATGGCATTAACTGCATTAATTTTCGTTTCATCTAAACGCTGGGTTCATTATCAAGGTAAATAAAGGAGGCAATAAAGGAATGAATCCTCTAGTTGTCAAAAAAATTAATCGAACTTTAGCCCATTTATGTCTAATTATTGCTTCATTTTTTTTCATTATTCCTTTTATTTGGCTGGTTTCAACTTCTCTTAAACCGCTCACACAGATCTTTACGTTTCCCCCAGAGTGGATTCCGCATCCATTTCAGTGGAGCAACTATGCCCGTGCGGTAGAATACATCCCGTTCTGGACATACTTGAGAAATACTGCGGTTATTACAATTGGCAGTACGCTTGGTGTGATCATATCTTGTCCCTTGGTAGCCTACAGTTTTGCCAAGTTGGAGTGGCGCGGTCGCGGCGTGCTGTTCTTCGTTACGCTTGCTGTTATGATGATTCCCGGACAAGTCACCATGATCCCCCTTTTCCTTTTGTTCACTAAAATAGGGTGGGTTGGAACATCTCTCCCACTCATTGTTCCGCAATTTTTTGGTGTACCGTTTTACATTTTCTTACTAAGGCAGTTTTTTCTTGGACTGCCCGACGCCCTGCGCGAAGCGGCCCGCATAGACGGTGCCAGTGAGTTCCGGATTTACTTGCAAATCATGTTTCCATTAGCCAAGTCCGCTGTTTTAGCTGTGGCACTGTTTCAATTTATGGGAAGTTGGACCGATTTCATTGGTCCGCTGCTCTATTTAACCAATGAGTCATCCTATACGGTCTCACTGGGATTGCAGCAGTTCCAAAGCCAAAAAGGTTCGGAATGGGGCCTGCTAATGGCCGTATCGACCTTGATGACATTACCCGTTATTGTGTTGTTCTTTTTTCTCCAGAAAACGTTTATTAATGGAATCACCTTTAGTGGTATAAAGGGTTAAATCATTAAATTAACGAGGCTGTCTCAAAAGTCGAAAATGACTATGAGGCAGCCTCTTCTGTTACCCCAAGCCTGTTGGCAAATTCCACTGGAACTAATACAGTGTTATCGGGTTTGGGAGGAGGAAAGGCTCCTTTGACTGGAGTTTATCCAGTGAAATGCAAAAAATCGCCTTGCAAGAGGCCGTAAACCCAATTTCTATTGGAATTATTACAGTGTTTTCGGATTTCGGAAGGAGGAAATGCTACTTTGACTGGAGTTTATCCAGTGAAATGCAAAAAAATACGCCTTCCTAGAGCCACAAGAGGCTGTATCAAAAGCCTGAAAGACCTTAGAGAATAGTAAAAAGATATCTCTTTTTGACAAAATGGAGGTACCACCCAACCATTTGAACAAAAGGAGAGATTTTGCTGTTGTCTATTGATTGAAACTGACTTGCATTTCAACAATGTTACTTTTGAGACAGTATCGTTGCGTTTGTGCAAAATGATATTGAAAATGTGTATGGAGTCAGCCTAATCGGCAGGTTATAATGGGCTATGCAAGTAATGATAACGATTATCATTATTACTGATAAAATTCATTGCATGATAACCGACATTAGCTGAGGGAGTTGGCACAAAGAATGGCAGAGACATTAAAAGGGCGCATACGGGGGACTCATTGGCTGGTCGTGCTCCTTGTTATTATGGTAAGTTTGGCAGGCTGCAGCGATAAGCAGGGGAAATCAAGCAGCGAGGGAGTCACGGGAACCAATAAACAGACGGACAGTGGGACAAGAATAGTCAAGGATGCTTTCGGTGAAGTGAAAATTCCCATTAAGCCAAAGCGAGTGGCAGGCATTTACTTGGAGGATTATATGTTGGCCCTGGGCGTGAAGCCGATTGTACAGTGGTATCATCCATCGTGGGGGAAGCAGGATTATTTGGGGATGCCGGGTGCTGAAGTTCCATTGTTCGATATCACTGGCAGCTTCGAGCCGCTGATTGAGCAGAATCTCGATTTAATTATTTTGAATGCCGGGATAGATCAAGCGGGCTACGAAATGTATTCGAAGATTGCTCCAACCTATCGGTTGACCCGCGATGTGACTACGAACCCTGCAGCGACACTGCGAACTGTTGCCGATCTGCTTGGTGTTCCTGAGAAGGTAGACAGCGTATTGAAAGACTATGATCAGAAGGTAGCAGATGCCAAATTGAAGCTGGAAGCGGCCATTGGCAAGCAAACCGTTGCTGTTGTGCGTCTTGATGTCGGAGGAAAGCCGGAGCTGCGCCTGTTCGGTCAGAATAATGCCTACACGGGCATGATTTACAAAGACCTCGGTTTGGAGCCGTTTCCGTGGGTGAAGAGTATCGAAGCCCATGAAGTTATTTCACAAGAAAAAATACCGGAGTTTACTGCCGATCATATTATCATTTTCCCTTCTGATGGGAAGTGGGACTCAGAGTCCAATAAGAAGGCTGTTGCACTGCTTGACGATCCCATTTGGAGAGGCATTCCAGCTGTGAAAAATGGTCATGTGTATAAGCTTGAACGTTCGCATTGGCAATCGGGGGGCATTACAGCGAATCGGATGAAAATTGACGATCTGTTGAAATTTTTAGTGAAATAAACGGTCCAGTAAACACATCATTAGGATATAAAGGGAAAGCTTTTCATGCAAGATTGAAGAGCTTTCCTTTTTGTTTTATAATAATGATAATGATTCTCACTACAACGAAATGAGGCGTGTAAGATGAAAAATGAGACGGCATCTCGCCGCTATCCTTTCGTCATTTATATGATGACAGGTATCCGAAAACTCCATATGGTCCCATTTTCTAGTGAAGAGTGCAACGCTCTCGATGGCGAGTACATGCTGTTTGCCGTTATGGATGGAGCAGCAGAAATGAAGATAGGAAGTCGTTCCTACGGACTGATCAGGGAAAGTCTGATTGTTGCACAGCCAGGTCAAGCCGCGCTCAGCTCTACACAAGAAAACAGCCTCTCTCTCTACTTCGTCACTTTCAAAGCGTTTCGAGTTTCGGATACAACTGCGTGGCGATACGAGTCGCCGGAGGCTTTCCCGTGTATGGGCGCTTTAACTTGCGTACCGTTCTCACAATGTGTTGATCTACTAGAAGCAATTGAGCAGCATAGTCCCGATGATAATGATTTGATGAGGTTTTACAACCATGTGCGGTTCGAGGAGCTGATTCGTCTTTTCCTACAGCAAAACACGAGAGCGGTGCCAGCATTGAACTTGCGTGATAGTGTGAAAAGCTCGATCGACTATATAAGCGACCATTATGCCGATCAAATGACTGTGTCTCAGTTGGCTTCGGATGCGAACGTGTTTCAGTGGCAATACACGCGGATATTCAAGGAACTGACTGGTCAATTCCCGCTTGAATTCATTAATAAGCTGAGGATCGACCATGCTAAGCAGTTGCTGCTAAAAACAGAGGATCGGATTCACGAGATTGCCCAGCATGTCGGCTTCAATAACGAGTTTTATTTCAACCGCCGATTCAAGAAATTGGAGGGCATAGCACCAGGGAGGTACAGGCATCATCATCGGGGGAAGATGCGCATCGTCTCTTTGCTTATGGAAGATATACTCCTCACTTTGGGAGTTACGCCGATTGTGCAGTGGTCGCATGCAGGCTGGGGTCGGCAAGAATATTTAAGGCTAAATGCGGTTCCAGCTTTCGATGTGCTGCAGAATAGCTTTGAACCACTGGCGACATTCAATCCAGATTTAATCATCGCACGAAGAAGTGATTATGAATATCGAACCAATCAATACGAGCAATGCAAGCGTTTTGTGCAGACGGAGATCATCACGCATGATGATGAGGATTGGCACTCGACATTGCGAACAGTGGCGAATAGGTTGGGGCGGATCGATCAAGCGGAGCTGGCTATCCAGCAATATGAGACCAAAGCAGCTAAGGCCAGAAGTTTGTTAACCCGCTCAATCACAAATCGGACGTATGCTTTTCTGCGTATATCCGCCAAGTGCATTAGTGTTGATCAGACCTACACGAAGCCCTTTCTATGGGGGGATTTGGGGATTGTCCCACACCCGATGGTGCAGGAGTTAACCTATGAAGCGGGCAGAAAGGGTGTGACTTGGGAATGGCTGCAAGAGCTGGAGGCCGATTATATTTTCTTCGCTTTTGATAAGTGGCACGAACAAGAGGCGGGCTCAGAAAGACGTCAAGTTGCCCATCCATTGTGGCAGACCATTCCCGCTGTACGCAATCGTCATGCCTTCGAGGTCGATTTTATGACGTGGATGAACCATGGCTACCTAGCCAACAGCAAAAAAATAGACGATGTACTGAGCATGCTAGTCAATTAATGGGTGGAAGAGGCGGCGGGCAGCTGCCGTAATATTTTTTTGTAAGCGATTTAAAAATTAATTGACAAACTTTGAACAGGAGACTATTCTAAGATTACTTAAACGTTTACTCAGCTAAAATCATGTTAGACTAAATAATGATGTTATGCAAAGAAGGTAATGTACGCTATGAATCCTGCGACAATTAAAGATGTGGCCAAGGCAGCTGATGTTTCTGTCGCTACAGTTTCCCGAGTGCTTCATAACCTCACCGGCTATTCAGATAAGACCAAACAAAAGGTCATGCAGGCAGTGGAAGAGTTGGGGTATCAACCTAATGCGATCGCAAGAGGGCTCGTTAATAAGAGGACACAGACGATTGGTGTTCTGTTCCCGCATGTGTCCAGCAGCTTCTCATCTGATATTCTTCATGGAATTGAGGAAATTGCTCAGGAAAAAGGGTTCAGTGTTATTGTGTGCAACACGGCTGAAGAAGGCAAGCGGACCATGAAGTATTTGCAAGTCCTCCGGGAGAAGCAGGTAGATGGCATTGTCTTCACAAGCGAAGTGCTTAAGGATGAATACTTTCAAGCAATCAAGGAAATGAGAGTTCCTGTCATCCTTGTAAATACGATGTCTCAGAAACATATGATACCTTATGTGAAGGTTGATGATCATCAAGCGGCCTATCATGCGACAGACTATCTCATTCAGAAGGGTCACCGGGAGATCGCCATGATCAGCGGTTCGCCTAAAGACCGGATAGCGGGTTTACCACGCTTGGAAGGGTATCGTCAGGCTTTGGCTGACAATGGAATTGAATACATCGAATCGCGAGTGGCGAATGGTGATTTTAATCTGGAGGGCGGCACGGAAGCCATGAAAAAGCTGCTGGCTGAAGCACCTCCGTTTACGGCTTTGTTCGCAGCAAGCGATGAGATGGCCATCGGTGCAATGAATGTTGCCTTGGAACGGGGGATTAAAATTCCGGATGATCTTTCGATCATAGGTTACGATGATTTGAAATTTGCCAGAATGATCTATCCGCCATTGACGACCATTCATCAACCATTGACAATGATGGGGCGCATGGCATCGGAGAAATTAATTTCGTTAATCGAAGAAGATTCAACGCAAGTGTCGAGCAGCATTGTAAGTCATCATCTGGTAGAAAGACAAACAGTGCGATCCAAGCCTTGAAAAGGGCTTCTTTTTCAGATTATTTAGTAAACGTTTAACATGATGTTGTAATTTTCCAGTAAAAAAGGTCTTGCGATAGTTGAAATAAACGTGGTTTACTCTTTAAGGGTGGTGGTGTGAAGCGCTTTTTAAGATTCATATTTTTTACCTCATTAAGTTAAACGTTTACTTTAATAAATATCAGCCTTACTCATAATCTCATTTATAAAATGGAGGTCTTACCGATGAAAAAAACAACGACAACTATTTTTACAAGCGTCCTCGCCCTTTCGGTACTAGCAGGCTGCGGAGGCGGAAAAACGAACAGTGAATCTTCTTCCAATACGACAGCTCCTGCTGCAAAAGGGGAAAAAGTGAAGTTGGAGTTTTTCCAGAATAAAGCGGAAGCCAAAGCTTCTTTCGATGCTCTGGTCAAAAAGTTCAACGATGCAAATCCGAACATCACAGTGACTCAAGTTAACCCGCCCGATGCGGAAACAGTCCTGAAAACGCGTGTAGCCAAGAAGGACATTCCCGATATTATTGGCCTTGGAGCAACGGATACGTTCGCTCAGTTATCCAAAAGCGGTTTATTTGCTGATTTTTCGAATGATTCCCTTACAGCCACTATCCAGCCGTCCTACATAGACATGTTGAAAAAGCTGACAGGCACCGATCAATTATACGCTATTCCTTTTACAGCTAATGCCAGCGGTGTTATTTACAATAAGACCATGTTCAAAGAATTGGGGCTAAGCGTTCCAAAAACTTGGGATGAATTGATGGCTACCGCGCAGAAAGTGAAGGATGCCGGTAAAACTCCGTTCTATCTGACGATTAAAGACTCTTGGACGGTGATGGTGCCTTTTAACTCCTTGTCGACCAACATCGTAGGCATTGATTTCTATGATAAAAGAACAAAAGGCTCAGTTAAGTTTGACAGCCCAGAATTCCGTGAAGTGGCTGACAAACAGTTGAAACTTCTGGATTTTGGTCAAAAGGATATGATGGGCAAAGGCTACAACGATGGCAACACGGCTTTCGCTAAAGGTGAATCCGCAATGTACCTGCAAGGTGTATGGGCCATTCCAGAAATTAAAAAAGCAAATCCGAGCATAGATTTGGGTGTGTTCCCATTGCCTGCTACTAACGACCCTTCCAAGAATAAAGTTATTTCCGGCGTTGATACCTTGCTGACGATTTCCAAAAACAGCAAGCATGCGGAAGAAGCTAAGAAGTTTATTGAATTTATGCTGAAACCTGAGAATGTTCAAACTTACATTGACGAGCAAAAAGCGTTCTCAGCTGTTAAAAACGTGAATCAAACCGATGCAAGCGTACAGGATCTGAATGCTTCGTTCGCCAGCGGCAACATTGATGACTTCTCCGATCACTACATTCCTGGTGCTGTTAAAGCCGATACGATTATCCAAAGCTACCTGCAGAAAAAAGATGTCAATGCTTATGTGAAACAATTTGATACCGAGTGGGATAAAGTTGCTAACCGCAAGTAAACGCCGAAGCACATAGAAGAAGGGCGCCGTAAGGCGCTCTCTCCCTATTTATTAAAGGAGGATCATCATGGTTTCAAAAAAAGCGGCGTATTACAGTATGGTCATACCAGCATTGCTCTTATTTTTCGCATTTCATACCTTTCCTGCCTTGCAAGGCATTTATTACGCTTTTACGAATTGGGACGGGTATAGTGAAGCGTACGACTTTGTTGGCTTTAAGAATTTTATTGGCCTCTTTCAAGATAACAATGTGATGAACTCATATTTGTTTACTTTTAAATACGCGATTGTCGTCACCATATTCATTAATGTGATAAGTTTGCTTATTGCATTGGGTTTAAACTCACGGATCAAATACCGTAATTTCTTCCGAGGGGTTTATTTCCTCCCTAATGTGCTTGGGGTACTTATTGTCAGTTATATTTTCAACTATTTATTTTCCAACATTGTTCCGACGTGGGGAGAGAAATTAGGCATCGAGTTCCTGTCTACTAACATTCTCGGCAATGAGCAATGGGCCTGGATCGGTATCGTTATCGTTGCTGTATGGCAAGGGATTGCGTTTAACACGATTCTTTATCTGTCCGGACTTCAAACGATTCCACAAGATATCTATGAAGCATCCAGTTTGGACGGAGCGGGTAAATGGCAGACGTTTTGGAAAATCACATTTCCGATGATTTCTTCCTTCTTCACGATCAATATGGTTTTGGCTATGAAGGGTTCCCTGATGGTATTTGACCAGATTGTCGCATTGACAGGAGGCGGACCTGGTCGCGCGACACAGTCCATTGCCTACTTGATTTATCAAGGCGGCTTCCAAGGCGGAGAGTTTGCGTATCAAGCCGCGAATGCTGTTATTTACTTTATCGTGATTGTCGTCATCTCCGTCGTACAGCTTAAATTTTTGCAGAATCGGGAGATGGATGCGTAATGACAAAACATTCCACGAACTGGATCGTCACGAGTTTGATCGCTCTGGGATCATTGCTGGTTTTGTTCCCTTTATATATGGCAGTTGCTATCGCTCTCAAAAATCCGGAGGAAATGGCGAAATCGGTGTTTTCGCTCCCAACGGGATTGCACTTCGAGAACTTCAAGAATGCCATTGAGGCGACCAACTTTTTCTCGGCTTTAGGGAACAGCTTTGTTATCACAGTATGTTCTGTTGGTTTCATTCTGTTGACCAATTCGCTTGTTTCCTATGCGATTGCGCGGAATATGAACAAGAAGTTTTTTAAAGGCTTGTACTTCTATTTCATTAGTGCGATGTTTATTCCTTTTCAAATTATTATGCTTCCGATTGTAAAGCTGACAACGGATTTGCATATGAACAACATGCCAGGGTTAATTATTCTTTACATTGTGTATGGACTCGCTTTCAACATATTTGTGTATGTTGGCTATATTCGCACCATACCGGTTGAATTGGAAGAAGCTGCAACGGTTGACGGAGCCTCCACCTATGGAACCTTCTGGCGTATTATTTTCCCGCTGCTGGCACCGATTAATGCGACGATTGCCATTTTAAGCTGCTTGTCGACGTGGAATGATTTTATGCTGCCGCTTATTATTCTAGGTAAACCGGAATCGTATACACTTCCTCTCGTGCAGTATGTATTTCAAGGCCAATTCAGTACGGATTTTAACTTGGCATTTGCCTCGTATCTGCTTGCACTCGCCCCGATGGTTATCGTCTATCTGATTGCGCAAAAGTGGATTATTAATGGCATTACGCAAGGTGCTGTGAAGTAAACAAGTGGATAGGAGTGTCAATATGAACAACTTGAATAGAACTTGGTGGAAAGAAAGCGTTGTGTATCAGATCTACCCCCGCAGCTTCCAAGACAGCAACGGTGACGGCATCGGGGATATTCCCGGCATTATTTCGAGATTGGATTACTTAAAGAACCTTGGGGTGGACATCATTTGGCTGTCTCCCGTCTACGAATCTCCCAACGATGATAACGGCTACGACATTAGCAACTACCAAAGCATTATGGATGACTTCGGCACGATTGGCGATTGGGAGCAGCTGCTCTACGGACTGCACAGCCGCGGCATGAAGCTGATCATGGATCTTGTTGTCAATCACAGTTCGGATGAGCATGTATGGTTTGCTGAGTCTCGCAAGTCCTTAGAGAATCCTTATCGGGATTACTACATTTGGAGGGACGGCCAAGGCGGGCAGGAGCCAAACAACTGGTCTTCCTTTTTCAGTGGATCGGCCTGGGAGTTAGATGATGCGACGGGACAGTATTTTCTTCATCTATTTTCCAAGAAGCAGCCAGACTTGAATTGGGAAAATGAAAAAGTGCGCCGTGAGGTGTACGACATGATGACTTGGTGGCTCGACAAAGGAATTGATGGCTTCCGGATGGATGTCATTAACCTGATCAGCAAGGTACAAGGCTTACCGGACGCGGCGGGCGAGGGAACCTACAATTTCGGCGGAGAACACTTCATGAACGGTCCGCGAATTCATGAATTTCTACAGGAAATGAACCGTGAGGTCTTGTCCAAATACGATGTAATGACCGTGGGTGAAACGATAGGCGTGACTCCGGAAGAAGCAATCAAGTACGTTGGCGAGGATCGGAACGAACTGAATATGGTGTTCCAGTTCGAGCTGATGGATATTGATTCCGGGCCTGGTGGAAAGTGGAATGTCCAGCCATGGACACTTCCTGCGTTTAAGCGCATTATGAGCAAGTGGCAGAACGAGATGTATGGCAAAGGCTGGAATAGCTTGTATTTGAACAATCATGACCAACCGCGAATGGTTTCACGTTTTGGGAATGATGGCGAACTTCGCAAGGAATCCGCCAAAATGCTGGCTACGCTGCTTCACACGCTGCAAGGGACACCTTATATTTATCAAGGTGAAGAGCTTGGTATGACGAACGTCAAATTCGATTCGATCGATCACTACCAAGACATCGAGACGCTTAATATGTTCAAGGAATACCGCGAAGCGGGACATAGCGCTCAGGACATTATGGCTTCCATTTACAGCAAGGGAAGAGATAATGCCCGCACCCCAATGCAGTGGGACACTACTTTGCATAGCGGTTTTACAACCGGGTCGCCGTGGCTTACTGTAAATCCGAATTATACGCAGATCAATGCCGAAGAAGCACTGAATGATCCAGATTCCATTTTTCATTACTACCGCCGTTTAATTGAGCTTCGCAAGCAGCATGATGTGATCGTATACGGAAAGTATGACTTGCTTCTGGAACAGGATGAACGCATTTATGCGTATACTCGGACTTTGGGAGAGGAGCGCTTGCTGGTTGTTTTGAATTTCTATGAGACGCCTGTAACCTTCGAGCTTCCGAATACGGTTGCCTGTACATCAAGTGAGCAGCTCATAGGCAACTATGAGATAAATAAAGATTTGGATTTGCAGCGTTTGGAGCTTCGTCCTTATGAAGCTCAGGTATTCAAGCTAAACTAAACGTTGATTATGAGGCCTCTCGGCGCATTTTGAGAGGCCTCTTAGTTGTTATCAAATTTATATGAAAAGCACCGCCATTCGTGATTCACGATTGCGGTGCTTTTTATGATTTCAAAGGGAAGAAAAAACAATTTAGGGAAGAAATGAGGTTGATGGAAATTCAAGCGTTTTGATAATGACTAGCAAGGAGGACACTGCTCGTTTCCTAATTCGCGAGATAGATAAAGGAAGAGTTAGCAAGGATAAGACTGCTATATATGTATACGCTTTTTTGACTATATTTCTACTTGATAGTCATGTAGTAATCAACTAGTATGTGTTATGTAATATGACATATTAAAACTTGAATATTAATTTATTGAAGGGGGAGTTAAGGGGGAGGTTGGGTTTTATATCTAAAACCTAACATATATATTTACTTTTTAGTGTTTACTGAAGATTTCATGATAATCCATAATCAAAATGTCACATTTACTTACACGGGAGGGAACCATGAATAAATCATTGAATAGAAGCTTTTATAGAATTGCAATTTTGTTGCTCCTCAGCATCTCGATGAATGCCCTGCTCTTGCTCAATCCGTTTGGGGTCTCTACGGCCAGCGCTTCATCAGTCACCAGTCCCTCTACACCGACAGTTCAACTGTCCGGTCCAGCCTCCATCAGTGTAAATGAACAAGTGTATGTGAATGTTTCACTGATTGGAGCACCAAATGATTCAACCGTAGGTAAATTTGTGTTTGCCTATAATCAGGAAGCCTTTGAATACATAAAAACGACGTCGTCCAAATCCAGCTTAAACATCGTAAGTGAAAATAGCGCGCCTGGCCAAATCAGCATCGTCGTGACCGATTCTGCGGGAGGACTGACTCAAACGGGTCCAGTACTTGCGTTAGCCTTCAAAGCCAAGACGGCGACAGACCTTAACGGAATCACGGGTTCCGTAGAGCTGGGGCTCTCTGATGGCAGCATCATACAGACGCAGGCTTCCTCCATGCCACTCCAAATATCCAGCATGGTTCAGGGCGATCTTAACGGCAACCATGTTTGGGATGTCGGAGATCTTGCTTTATTAATGAAATACTTCGGTATCGATGCCCAGAATCCGAACTGGGGATTCGTTTCATCCGCAGACTTCAACAATGACGGCATCATCAATATCGCGGATCTTGCGTATCTTGGCAAAAAAATTGTTTACGACAACGGACAGCCGTTTCAACTCATGGAAGCTGATATTATGGGCATTCAGAATGAGATGGCAGCCGGCAAGTTGACGTCGGTGCAACTCGTTCAGATGTATTTGGATCGGATTGCTGCTTATGACAAACAGGGTCCAACGATTAAATCACTGATTACGATTAATTCAAATGCTGCAGCAATTGCCGCAAGTCTGGATCAAGAACGCAAGGATACAGGTCCGCGTGGCCTGCTGCATGGAATCCCAATCATTGTGAAAGACAATTATGACACCGTCGACATGCCTACAAGTGCTGGGTGTACCTGTCTGAAAGATAACCAGACCGTGAGCGATTCTTATATGGTCAAGAAGTTAAAGGATGCCGGAGCCATCATATTGGCCAAAGCCAATTTGAGTGAATTTGCCATCAATACAGACACGAATAGCTCACTAGGCGGCCAAACGAAAAATCCTTACGTATTGACCCAAAATCCAGGTGGTTCCAGCGGTGGAACAGGAGCATCCATCGCTTCTAATTTCGGGGTTGCTGGGCTGGGTACGGATACAGGCGGTTCTATTCGAATTCCTTCCTCCTACAACAGCATCGTTGGGATTAGACCTACAATCGGCTTGACGAGCCGAGATGGCATCATTCCGTTGGCACTTTCCCAGGATGTTGGCGGTCCAATGACGAGGACAGTAGCAGATGCAGCTATCATGCTTGATGCGGTGAGCGGTTACGATCCTAATGACATTGTAACAGCAGGCAGCATTGGCAAAAAGCCGACAAGCTATACGAATTATTTGGTTAAAGACGGGCTTAAAGGCGCGCGTATCGGGCTTGTCACCAATACGTCTGTGATCGGCAGCAATCAAGAAGTGCTTAGCCTGCTGAACAAAGCGGCTGACAGCATGCGGGCTCAAGGCGCGGTTGTCACGAATGTCTATATCCCTAATGCAGACACCATTGTGGGCTATTCGAGCTTAAGCGCCTATGAATTCAAATACAATTTAAATGATTATTTGTCCAACCCGCGCTTGGTCAATCCTAGTTCCGTTCGCTATCATTCACTAACGGATATTGTCAATTCCCAAACGGATTTCTTGTCTTCTCTGAAATCTACATTAACCACGAGAAACAATGTGGCGTCACTGGATACCAATCAAGATTACAAAGATATTTTGTTATTCAGAACGCGTTTGACGCAGCAATCGCTGCTTCGTCTAATGGCCGACAATAATCTCGATGTCCTGCTTTATCCAGCTACTACGACACCGACCAGCGGCGGCAACGCCAACCGTCTAAGCCCGTTCTCCGGCTTCCCAGCAATCAGCGTACCGGCAGGTTACGTAACTAACGGAACACCGATTGCCATTGAGCTTCTTGCTCGACCTTATGAGGAAGGCCAGTTAATCAAAATTGGTTATTCCTATGAGCAAGCAACACATAACCGGGTAGCACCGAAAAGTGTACCAGCGCTGCCTTAATACGAATCCGACTCGATAGACATCATGCGATCCAAATAAATGGATGATAGGGATTCCTAATGAGGGGAGATCCTATCATCCGATTCTTTAAATGAGAAGGGACGAACCTGGCTATGGCGCGTAAAAAACAGGCTCTATTTATGATGGTATTGCTATTCATCCTGCTACTGCCGCAACAAATCATGGCGGCACCCTATTCACCATCGATTTCTTTAGAAGCTTCCAAGAATGTCCTGAACATGGGTAAAGAATTCACAGTTACTGTAAAAGGTAGCAATCTGGAAGATGTCTATGCGTATCAGCTAAATCTGTATTTCAATCCGAATCAATTGAAGTTCAAGCTGGGTAGCGAATCGACGTCTATCGTCGGTTTCAGTACACCCGTTGCATTTTCTGAGGAGGGCGGAACCCATCTTGTGTTTGCCCATACCAAGTCAGGGAAAGCAGCTGGCGACAGTGGAGCGCAAGATCTTGCTACCTTTACCTTCACAACGACAGGTTATGGTTCAGCTAGCGTTGCTTTGAAAGATACTTTGCTTATCGACTCCAAAGAGTCTCAATCTACAACATCTGTCGCATTGGTCAGCACTTCGATTGTTACCACAGGCGATGAAGGAAGCAGCAGCGGAGGAGGCAGAGGAGGAGTGCCATCCAAAGAAGATATCATTGCCGCTGAGGGTGGATCGTTGACTTTACATGGCGCTACAATTGATGTGCCCGCCGGAGCTCTTGATAATGATATTAAGGTGACCGTAGATAAAGTAAGCGATATTTCTATGCTGCCCGTTGACTCATCGCTCAAATTAATAAGTGATGTCTATGAAATTAAAAAAGATAAAGAAGGCGAGTTTAAAAAACTTGTTGTCATTACCTTGCCTTTCGACAAATCGGTAGTGGACTTTACAAAGTCTTTTGTAGGTGTATATTGGTTGAATGAACAAACGCATACATGGGTTCTACTGGATGATCTGCACGTGGACCAAGTTAATGGGACGGCTTCAGGATCTGTTAAGCATTTCACCAAATTTGCGGTTTTGATTTCCGCTAAAAAAGATTCTGATCTTGCTGGAACTTCTTTTGCCGATATCAAGGGACATTGGGCTGAAGCTAGCATCCGTGAGTTAATCAAGTTAGGTGCAATCAACGGATATCCAGACAATTCTTTTAAACCAGACAACCAAATCACGCGAGCTGAATTCGTTGCCGTTATCGTCAAGGCTTTGAATCTGAAAGCGCAGGCTGCCTTGAATTTCGATGACACGTCGGCACATTGGGCAAAAAATGAGATTGCAATTGCCGCTGCACTTGGTGTGGTGAACGGCTATACGGAACAGGCTTTTGGTCCTGACGATGTCATAACAAGAGAGCAAATGGCAGCGATCGTCATTCGTGCCGCTCAGATAGAGCCGGTTAGTAAGAACATTGATGTTACCGATAGCCCGGCGATATCGGATTGGGCACGTACTGCTCTTGCGACCGCTATGGCCAAAGGATTGGTTGATGGTTATGAAGACCATACAGTGAAGCCGCAGGCGAACACATCTCGCGCCGAAGCTGCAACTGTCATTCTAAGAGCGCTGAAATTAACGAAGTAAACGCAGTCTGAAAGAAAGCTGATGACCCAGGGGATCGGTACACAATGAAAAAAAGTTAAAGGACTTATCTAAAAGGTCCTTTAACTTTTTTTGAATTAATTTACTTTAAAATGGTTGACCGATTGTCTCAAGTTCTGGGAAATGCTGCTTAACGAATGGGCGGAACCTGCCATGCCGCTCAGAGAGTCAAGCTGCCTTCCGGTCGTTGCGGCAACTGCTGTTGCCGAAGAAGCCGAGCGATGAGCGATGGTGTTCATCTCCTCGATGGTCACGGACACCTGTATAGAGCTTGCCGCCAACACTTGAGCGGCAGTTGCCGCTCCCTGGATGCTGCGATTGACATCCTCCGCGGAAGAAACAATGTTCGCAAAGGATACTTCCACTTGCCCAATGCTCTCCAGTCCCTTATCTACCTCGCCTAGTCCCTGCTTCATCGTAATGGCTACTTGGTGCGTATCTGTTTGGATCTGCTTGATCATTGCGCCGATATGCTTAACCGCATTAGCTGATTGCTCAGATAGTTTCTTGACTTCTTGAGCGACAACAGCGAAACCTCGTCCGTATTCTCCTGCCCGTGCCGATTCAATCGCTGCATTCAGGGCTAGCAAGTTAGTTTGCTGCGATAAATCTCCAATCAGATTGACAATGTTGCCGATATCGCGGGAATGTTCTTCGAGTTTCCGAATCCCTTTTTCGCCATGGACGACGGCTTCGCTAATGTTATGCATCACATGAACGACGGTTTGTACAGAGGAGTCGCCTTTCCTTGCTTGCAGTGAAGCTTCCGCAGCCATCGACGAAACTTCTACGGTAGAGTCTGCAATCTTTCTGAGGCCATCTATAATTTGATCAATGGCCACGCTGGTTTGTTCAGCGCCTAACATCTGATCACTTGCTCCTGCAGCTACGCTCTCTATGGATTGCTTCACCTCGCCAGCGGCCTCAACATTGCGTTCGCAATGTTCGAGGAGCTGATTGGACGACCCTGCGACGGTATCGGATGTGTCGCGTATTTGCTTAATCGTGTCTCGGAGATTCAGGGTCATACGATTTAGTGAATGAACCAAAAGCCCGATTTCATCGCGGTTTTTGACGTTAATGGCTGAGGAAGAAAGGTCTCCCTCGGCGATTTTTTGCAGGGTGGCGGATACTTGTCTCACTGGCTCGGCAATATTGGCTGAGAGGAGGAGCGCCAGACCAATGGAGAGAATAACCGCAAGAGATACCGCAATTCCGGTGTTGCGAACAGCGCTGTAGTAGAGGCCTTCGCTGCTGTTGGATAAAGTTACAGCACCGTCGAAATTCAGTTTGCCTAGGGCATCGATCTCTTGCTGCATCGATTCATAGGCTTCTTTGGACTTCTTCAGCATCTTGGAAATCTGGTCAGCATAGGCACCAGCACCTTCCACGAAATTGACCCTTGTTGCCATAATGAATGAATCCGAGTATACGTCTTTATAGGCAGACCATTTGGCCTTCAATTGTCCAACATGCATGCGTTCCTCGTCACTTTGCACTTTTTGGCTATAAAGCACCAAATTATCGTCGATTTGCTTGAAAATCGCGCCAGACTGCGGGATGAACTGCTTTTTATTATCCTCATTCGGTTCCATAATCATCGTAGCCTGCAAGGCTAGCATTTGTTGCGCAAGCAAATTAATTTTGTTGATGGTATTGATTCCCTGCAAGGAAGAGTTAGTAATTTCTCCTGTCAGTTTTTGCATGGATGACATATTAATTAGCCCGGTAAAGCCAACGATTGCTGACAAAACGATCGTAATCAGAAAAGAGCCGAGCAATTTTTTGCGCACCGTAAAGGGCTTTGCCTTTGCTATTACACGACCAGCGTTTCCTCTGAATACGGCTTTGCAGAAGCCTAGCCATTCCTTATTGCGTTGTTGAATCCAGTTCCTCCGCTTGGAGAATTTGATGTTGTGCATGCTTGCCCTCCGTTTTGTAGAATATATAATAGAGTTAGTTTAACGTACATTAATTCGGAGAAGGTAAGCGGTGTTCAAAGAATTTGTTAAATTTATCAATAAAAACTATGTCTGATTATAGATTTTATCTATATCAAAATTAATTAATGACATTAATTAGTTGTATTGATTGTACCAACTATAGTATATTTTAATCATCATTCGGAGGTCTTGGGTACCTGTCGGTGGTAAAGGAGGTACATCATGGACACACATACATTCGTTCAAATTTTGAAAAGCGAACTCGTTGTCGCTCTTGGCTGCACAGAGCCGGTGGCAATAGCTCTTGCTGCGGCAAAGGCAAGAACTTATATGCCAGGGCACATTGACAAAATTACGGTGAAAGCCAGCGCTGGAATTATCAAAAATGCACTTGCTGTCGGCATACCTGGAACGAAGCTGACCGGGATCGATTTAGCTGCAGCATTAGGAGCTATTGCCGGGCAAGCGGAGAAACAGCTTGAAGTCCTCGCAGATATTAAATCAGAAGATATATCTATGGCTCAGTATATGGTTGAGCAAGGCCTATCTGTTTTCCAGCTTGCGGACACAACAAAGAAGCTATACATTGAGGTCATTGTCGAATCCGAACAAAGATATGCCAAGGTTGTTATTACAGATAATCATACGAATATTACGCTGATCGAAGTCGACGGGCAAGTTGTGGACACAGGGGGCTGCGCAAATGCCAGCTTCAAGAGTTCCAAAGAGGATCGGAACGAGCTAACGATAGACACTATTGTGGATTTCGTGAATATTGTTAATCTTGAAGACCTCCACTTGGTCAAACAAAGTATTGAACTGAACCGTAAAGCAGGTTTAGACGGTTTGGCGCATGCCTATGGGCTTGAAGTTGGGAAGACGATTAAGGAAAATGTGGCAATAGGAATATTGTCCGACGACCTGACTTCGCATGCCATGGCTCTAGCAGCCGCTGGATCGGATGCCCGTATGGCTGGATCCAGCATGCCAGTCATGGCGAATTCCGGCAGCGGCAATCAGGGCATTGCAGCGACGAACCCTGTTATCGCGGCAGCTGAGAAGCTAGGTTCATCGGAGGAACAACTCATTCGTGCCGTTGCTTTAAGCCATTTGGTCACGATTCATATCAAATCCAAGTTCGGCCGATTATCCGCCTTATGCGGAGTTACGGTATCCGCTACGGGAGCAAGCTGCGGCATTGCCTATTTGCTTGGCGGCGGAAAAAAGGAGATTAAAGCAGCTATTCAGAACATGCTTGGCAATGTGACGGGCATGATGTGTGATGGAGCCAAAGGCGGCTGCGCGATGAAAGTAGCGACCTGCACGAGTGCAGCAGTGCAATCTGCGCTTCTCGCTTCCAAAGGTATGTCCATTTCATCGACGAATGGCTTTATCGAAGAAGATGCCGAGAAGACCATTGATAACTTTTGCCGGATTGGGAATGAAGCAACTTCGGAAATTGACAAGCTTGTTCTCGAAATGATGATGAATAAAAATAGGTAGTATAGAAGACATTCTTGTGCTGAACAAAAAGACCGGAATTCCATGGATATGGGCTTCTGGTCTTTTTTAAGTTCTGGATCGTGGCTTGTCGGGAGTACGCAGAGCATACGGGAAACCGTGCTTTCGCAGCGGAAATGCTGGAACCTGCTCGACTGGGCGCCGATGGATCAATCGGATGATGGCATTGTTACACATCAGAATGTGATGCTGGCGTTCGAACATATTCAGCATGCAGACGCAAGTGATGGCGCTTCTAGCAGGCGTTGCGGAAGGGGAGCGGTATGCAACGCTTAATACCTACTTGACTGACACTCCGGAAGGATTTGTACCGATCGGCGAAGGATAAGGATTTTGCCTCATAGACCGCATGCGAGCGTATTGCTCGGTGCGGTTATTTTTGTCATTGGACGCTCTCAATTCCTCAAAAAAGAGTAAATTTGTTACTGACGATAAATAAATCTATTCCTTACTTTATAGGGACTTCGTAGGTAATAATGAATTAACAAGCAAGGAGGAAGCTGAGTGAGAACGTTTCGATGCTTGATAGCAGACGGGGAAGGTTTGGAAAGAGGGTTTTTTGAGCGCCTTTTTTTCTGGGGCAGGGTTAATTATTGATACGGAGCTGTAAGAATATTATTGTCACCAAATTATACGGGGGAACGGTATCAAACTACACAGGTTCTCAGATCAGCCTTGTTCCCGCAAATTCGCGGTTTTGTGTGTAATTTTTTGTAAAACGAAAAAATTTGAAATACATGCGAAAATAAATGAAAATATGAGTTTTTTGAAGATGCTATACTTTCTTCGATCAGTAATGATGGAGTTTTAGGGGGAGTAAAATAAATGAGTAATGCAAAAGCACATTGGCGCCTCTGGTATGATCGTCCGGCTGAGGAATGGACAGAGGCGCTTCCGGTTGGAAACGGCAAAATCGGCGGCATGATTTACGGAGGCATTCACGAGGAACGAATCGGACTGAACGAAGAAACGGTGTGGTCGGGCAAACCGCATTATGACGCGAGTTCTAGAGTTCTGGAATCGATCAACCAAGTTCGAAGCTTGTTGTTTGAAGGGGATTACCGCACGGCGCATGAGTTGGCGGAGCAATCTATGCAAACACCGCTTAACCCATACTACGGCAATTATCAGCCATTGGGAGATCTCTATATCAAATTTGACTTGCCGCCTGGAGATATAACGAAGTATCACAGAGAATTGGATATCGAACAAGCCGTTTGTAAAACCAGCTTCTATGTTGGCGAAACTTGCTATACGCGGGAAGTTATTTGCAGCAACCCTGATCTCGTTATGGTAATTCGCTTGGAAGCCAGCGGTAAG
Organism: Paenibacillus alba; assembly: GCF_013204855.1. Taxonomy (GTDB): domain Bacteria; phylum Bacillota; class Bacilli; order Paenibacillales; family NBRC-103111; genus Paenibacillus_E; species Paenibacillus_E alba. The sequence continues at coordinate 70,572 of NZ_JABMKZ010000008.1, forward strand.
CCTACTTTGAGCGGTTGTATTCGTATGGATCGTGAATCCGGCGCAAGCGTATATCAGAATGGTGCAAGCGGACTGGCTCTCCGCGGCGAATGTGAGTATGAAGGCGTAAAGTTCGATGCATCTATTGAAGTGCATTCCGAAGGGGGAAATTGCTTTTCAACAAATGATTCCGTCATATTCAGGGAATGCAAGGCAATTACGGTGTATGTTACCGCGAATACGACATACCGTCATAAGGATCCGCAAGGTGCGAACCAATCGCTGCTTCACATGGCGAGAATGAAATCGTGGGAACAATTGAGAGCGGATCATATTAACGACTACCAAATCTTGTTTCAACGCATGGATATCGATTTGGGTGAGGATAGGTATCAAGAGCTTACTACGGATGAACGCCTTTCTCAATTGAAATTTGTGCAGGACGATCTCTACTTAACAGCATTGTATGTTCAGTATGGTCGTTATCTGTTAATTGCTAGTTCTCGGCAAGGGACGATGCCAGCTAATTTGCAAGGCATTTGGAATGATAGTTTTACGCCTCCCTGGTTCTCGGATTACACGATTAACATTAACACGCAAATGAATTATTGGCACGCCGAAACATGCAACTTATCCGAGCTGCACGAACCTTTATTTGACCTCATGGATTCACTCGTTGAACCGGGACGCAAGGCAGCTCAAGAGCGCTACGGCTGCAATGGAGTGGTGCTCAGCACACGGACGAATCCTTGGCTGAACACTTCGCTGCGGGCAACGTCTTCGCTGCTGTGGCAGGAAGGTGCGGCATGGCTCAGCCGGCATTATTGGGATCATTATCTGTTTACAGGGGATAGGGAGTTGCTGGAGAAGAGGGCGTATCCGTTCATGAAGGAAGCAGCCCTGTTTTATCTTGATTTTATGGTCGAGCATCCATATTACGGATGGCTCGTCACCGGTCCGACGACGTCGCCCGAGAATAAATTTTTAGCCGCAGATGGGATGGAAACTGCACTCGATATGAGTCCAACAATGGCGGTTCAAATCATTGACGACTTGTTCGAAAACTGTATCCGGGCAAGCGAGGAGCTTGGGCAGGATCAAGTATTCAGGGAACTACTCATTCAGAAACGTGCACAATTGCCTCCGATGCAGGTTGGGAAATTCGGTCAACTGCAAGAATGGCTTGAGGATCATGAGGAGACAGAACTGGGGCATCGGCATATCTCGCATTTGTTCGGTTTGTTTCCAGGGCACAGTATTAGCCGTAAAACTCCGGATCTGCTAGCTGCCGCCCGAACAACGCTCTACAGAAGACTTAGCCATGGAGGCGGACATACGGGGTGGAGCTGCGCTTGGATCATTAACTTATGGGCGCATTTGGGAGAAGGCGAACTGGCTAATCAGTATATCAAGACGCTGTTTACTCACTCTACGCATAATAACCTTTTTGACAACCATCCGCCTTTTCAAATCGATGGGAATTTCGGAGCGGCTGCAGGCATTGTAGAAATGCTTATGCAGAGCGATGAAGACGAAATCCGGCTGCTGCCGGCGCTGCCTGCTGGCTGGGCGACTGGAAGCATTCGCGGCATTTGCGCCAGGAACGGATTCGAGTTGGAACTCCGCTGGAGTGAAGGTGTTCTGGATAAAGCGATAATCCGTTCCAAGCTGGGGCGGCGCTGCCGTCTAAGGTATAATTTTAAAGCGGGAATTGAAGTTCAAAGTGTGAAAGAGTCAATTTCAACGAGTATCGTTAATGGCACATTGGAGTTTGACACACAACCTGGAGAACAGTATCACCTTATGTTTTAATATGGAGAACCTCTGCCTAAAAAAGGCGGAGGTTCTTTTATATCTAATCGTTATTATCTCTCTTGGACAGCAAAAAATAAGTAAATATGTTACTGACGATGTGTAAATCTATTCCTTATTTCAAGGGGGCTTTTAAGTGATAATGAAGTTACAACCAAGAAATGAAGGGGGTCTTGCAAATTGGCGGCATTATGGAAGAATAGAGTGCTTTACGTTATGCTCTTGCCACTGGTGGCATGGTATATCATTTTCAAGTACGTGCCGATGTATGGCGTTATCATCTCATTTAAGGATTACAATATTATGTCGGGAATCGGCGGCTCGGATTGGGCAAATCCATGGTATAAGTACTTCGAGATGTTTTTCAATTCGCCATATTTCTCTCAACTACTAACCAATACGTTATTGATTAGCTGTTATAAGCTGATCTTCAGCACAATACCGCCCATTATATTAGCCGTTCTTTTAAATGAGAGCCGAGGAGTACACCTGAAAAGGTGGGTCCAAACGTTAAGTTACATGCCTCATTTTCTCTCATGGGTTATCGTTTACGGTATCGCTGTTGCGTTCTTCTCTGAGACTAATGGGCTGGTAAACCGATGGATCAGCGATTTAGGATATGATGCCATCTCATTTATGAGCGCACCAGAGTGGTTCCGTTCGATGCTGGTTGGAACGGATATTTGGAAGGATCTCGGATGGGGAGCGATTATCTATATAGCTGCAATCGCAGGAATTGATCCTTCGCTTTATGAAGCAGCCATGATGGATGGCGCTGGACGACTCCGAAGAATCTGGAGCATAACACTGCCCGGAATTGCTAACGTTATCGTTCTACTCTTGATATTAAGACTAGGATACATCTTAGACGCTGGGTTTGATCAGGTTTTTATTTTCTATAACGTTCGGGTCTATTCTGTAGGTGATATTATTGATACCTGGGTCTATCGCACAGGTCTTGAACAATTGAACTTCAGTTTGGCAGCTGCAGTAGGTTTGTTTAAATCGGTCATTGGCATGGCGCTTGTTCTTGCCGCTAATAAGATTGCTAGGAGATGGGGGGGCGGCATATGGTAATCAATCGCGGAGATCGCATTTCGGGAGCAGCCATCAACTTGATTTTAGTGCTTGTAGGTGTCGTGAGTCTATTCCCGCTGTTGTTCGTTGTATCGATGTCCCTGACACCATACAGTGAAGTTATTAAAAACGGGGGATTTGTGGTCATCCCGAAATCAGTCACATTTGAAGCCTATAAGTATCTCTTTCAAACCAAAGAGTTACCGCAATCGATGCTAGTTTCTCTATTCACGGCTACGGTAGGGACAGCGATAAACTTGATTCTCACGATGCTTGGTGCTTATTCGCTTAGCAGAAGAACGCTTCATGGACGGAAAGTTATCCTTCTTATGATCGTATTTACGATGCTGTTTAATGGTGGTTTAGTGCCAACGTATTTGCTTATTCAATCTTTGGGTATGCTGAATACGGTATGGGCCTTAATCATTCCAAGTGCGGTTGCTACCTACAATCTTTTGATAATGAAAACCTTTTTCGAAGGTCTTCCAGAGGAGTTGTTTGAGTCCGCTCGCATAGATGGAGCAGGTGAATTGACGGTATTGATTCGTATTGTCGTCCCGCTGTCTATCCCTTCTTTGATGACAGTAGGATTGTTCTATGCTGTCGCAAACTGGAACAGCTTTTTCTCGGCCGTTCTTTACATTTCAGACCCCAATTTAAATCCGCTGCAAATTGTTGTTCGCAAACTATTGCTCTTGAGCAACTCTGTAGACAACGCGACAGATGATGTCGTACCGACACCGACCCTGCAAATGGCATCTGTTATCATCGCTAGTTTGCCCGTTTTAGTGGTGTACCCGTTTATCCAAAAGTATTTTACCAAAGGCGTATTGATTGGGGCTATTAAGGGTTGATTTGTGTGTACCGCACTTTCTCCTATCCTAAAGGGACGAGCTGTGCTTTCACTTATAAAAATGATTATGGAAGAAGGGGTAAAAATGAAAAAAAATCTACCAATTGCTTTTCTTCTCACTGCTAGTTTGCTTGCCGCATGTTCAAACAATAATCCCCCAGCGAGCTCTTCACCAACTGGGGAGGCAACGAATAAACCCTCTGCTGCTCCTATGAAGCTGGAAGTCATGCAAGAAGGGACTATCACATCTGCGGATGGTCCTGGTTTTCCCAAAGATGATTTTGTGAAAAACGAGCTAAATAAGAAGTTGAACATCGATTTGACGATGACGCTGGAAGCAACTGATTTTCCTACCAAAATTAGCGCACGTATGGCGGGGGGCAATGCTCCGGATGTTATGCTGCTTCTGAAAGATCAGGTTCAGAAATATGCTCAAAGCGGCGTATTGTTAGATATGGGACCTTATATGGATAAACTGACTGATTATAAGAAATTCGTAGGCGCAGATGAACTGAAGAAAGGGGTCGTGAGCGGCAAGCAAGTTGCTCTGCCTAAGGCGCCTCCACTTTTGACCGGTACGTATTGGATTCGCAAGGACTGGTTGGACAAATTAAAATTGGCCGCACCGACCACGGTAGATGAGCTATATAATGTGGCCAAAGCGTTTACAGAGAACGATCCTGATGGCAATGGTAAGAAGGATACACTCGGCATTTCGGGGACTGGTATGGATACGTTTGCACCTGTGTTTGGAGCCTATGGCGTTAGCCAAAGTACGCAATCGCTTTCGGTAAGTACATTAAGAGATGGCAAGATTGTTAATGGACTTTATGATCCTGCGATGAAGGATGCTTTAACGGCAGTGAAGAAATTCGTTGACGCTGGCGTCGTCGATCCAGAGTTTTTGAGTAATAAAGGAAATACTTCCAAAGATAAGGCATTCCAAGGAAAAGTCGGCATTATTTATGACGGTTGGTCAGGCGTAATTAAAGATGCGGCGGTTAAGATTTGGAAGGACGCTAATCCAAACGCTGATTGGGTTCAGCTTCCGGCTCCAAAGGGACCGAATGGCTTGCAGTTTGCGAGCATTAATGATTTAGGCGCTTCCGGCTACTTGATCGCGCTTCCCAAGTCACTAGAGAAACAACCAGAAAAACTGAATAAAATTATCGAGATGCTTAATTATGTCTCGACGACAGAAGGCAATCGCTTAGTTGAATACGGGCTCAAGGACGTTCACTACAAGGCAGAAGGCGATAAAATTACCATTACGGATCAAGGTAAGAAGGAAAATGGGTATACATTCGTTTATCAATTCACTGGCCGTCCGGAGCTTTCGTACTTACAAACCAAATTCCCGGGACAAGCTTCATACATCGACTTTGAAGCTAAATTGCCGCGGTTGCCTGTCGTGGACAAATTAATCGATTTGCCGAGTAGCTACAATAAGGCTGATGCGGACAGATTCGTACAAGAGGAAGTAACGAAATTCATTTATGGCAAAACGCCGATTGCGGATTATAGTAAATTCATTGCTACTTTAGATGGTACATTTAACTATAAGCTTTATAGCGATGCAGTTACGAAGCAAGCGAAGGATCTTGGGCTTACGAAATAAAAATGAAATCCCCCATTGTGTAGGTTGCGATGGGGGATTTTTATTATTATAAGGAATTTTGTTACTGACGATGCATAAATCTATTCCTTACTTTGCATGCACTTCATAGGTGATAATGGGAGTGTTTCACTCGAACAATGATAACTTCACGACAACAGGAGAACATGTTAAGATAGCCCCAATGGGCTCGTTTCAAATGAGGCTTATGCTTGGGAAGGGGAACCACATGTTTCAACGAGTTCGCAGACTATGGCCAGCCAAATTGCAAAATCGTATTTTCCTTAGCTTCCTACTAGTCATATTCTTTCCTTTCTCAATTATGCAAATTCACAATTACAATCAGATTGAAACGATTATTGGGGCAAAAATCAGTGAGCAGAACGTCACTCAGCTAAACCAAATGAAATTCCAACTTGAAGAGGTGCGACAGACCGCCCTGAATTCGGTCTTACAGATGGAGCGAGATACCAGCATTCGAGAGTTGATGGTACAAGCTCATAACTCACCTGGAGCAGAATCAACCCGTATGGTGGAGGAAAAACTGGACGCAATGAAAAGCACATTTTTACCGAACAGTGTATTTATTCAATATGCGCTGGTCCAAGAGAACGGTGAGGCGTTTACATCTTTGCCCCATGCTGAAAACTACGAAGGCCCACTGCATGCTCAGTTGGCTGGCGAGTTAACGGCTAAACTTCCGTTTGGAAGTCCGCTGTTAAAGTGGGAGTTCGAACAAGCACGCAATGGACTTCAGCCGGAGCCCGCGACCAAAAACGTTCTCTCCTTATATTCGCTTTCGCAGGCTGCCGACGGAGATTGGCTGCGCGCACGAGCGAGCATAGATATCGATGGGTGGTTGCGAAATTCGGCAAACAGCATACAGATCAAGCAAAACTATTATGTATTAGATCAGCAGGGCGCCATCATTTCTCAATCGAACCCAGGGTTCGTCATGAATCCACTTATTAAGTCAAAAATTCTCAATCAGGCGAAAGAATCGCCGAATGATTATATCCTAGATAAGTCTGGAACATTCGTTTACAATGCCATCTTCCTTCCTTCCATTTCAAGTTATGTGGTTAGTCAGTTTCCGCTCGATTTTTTCTTTGGGGATATTCAAGCACTCAAGCAGCGGGTGTTTAGTACTTACCTGCTATTTATCGCTTTTTTCATAGGCATCTCCTTCTTGACGCTAACGACTTTAACTCGTCCGCTCAGACTCTTGGAGGTTCGGATGAAGGAAGCTGCGGAGAAAAGGATGAATATCAAATTGTCCGAGGAACCGCATCGGGGAGAAATTTTGTCTTTCGTTCGCGCATTTAATGGGATGGTTGATGATGTCACAGGCTTGATCGGGCAGCTCAAATTAGAAGAGAGGCAGAAAGAAGCGATTCGGTTTCAGATGCTATTGAACCAGATGAACCCGCACTTTTTGCTCAACACCATCAATATGATCAAATGGAATGCTAGTAATTCCGGCGATGACACGACGGCGGAGATGTGCAAAGCGCTTGCTAAGCTGCTGGAAAGCAGTCTGAACACAGATAAGGATCTGGTTTTTCTGCACGAAGAATTAAAATTGCTGCATTCTTATGTCTATATTCAATCGTTTCGATACGACCACCGTTTTGAGGTGCAATATGAAGTGCAGACTGGTCTGGACTATGCGCTAGTCCCTAAGCTAAGCTTGCAACCGCTTGTTGAGAATGCTATCCAGCATGGGCTTGTATACCGCAAGCAGGGGGGCATTATTAGGGTGAATGTGGCCAGCGAGGGTCATTTACTCATTATCGATGTTCAAGACAATGGTGTAGGTATGCAGAAGCAGCAACCTGAAGTGCACCGAGTGCGTAAAGGGATCGGTTTAAGTAATTTACGTGAGCGTTTATCACTCCTCTACAAGCAGGATGGCAAGCTTCATTTGATCCCGCTAGAGGAGGGGGCGCATGTTCGAATCACAATACCTTTATTGTTGTCGAATCCATATCAGCCCGAACAAAATGTTGATCGATAAGAAAAAAAGGAGGGCATGCTATGTGGAACCTGCTGCTGCTGGAAGATGAACCTTTCGTACGCCGGTCTATTCGCCAAGCCATCAATTGGGAGGCATTAGGTTTCAGGGTGGTGGCAGAAGCTGAGGATGGAAGCGAGGCATGGGAATTCATGCAAGCCCACCAAGTGGATGTGGTGTTGTCCGATATTATGATGCCTATCATGAACGGAATTGAGTTGATCCGAACGGCCAAACATAACGGACATGAGGCAGAGTTCATCATGCTTACCTGCGTGAATGAGTTTGAATATGCGAGACTGGCACTCCAGTATGGAGCTGTAGGGTATCTGCTCAAAGCCTCTATGGATATGGAAGAGTTGAAAGCACTCTTGCTAAAAATAAAACAAAGTTTAATCAAGAAGCGCGATCACCGAACGAAAGCGCCTATGTTTAACTTGTATCAACAAATTTGGAGATCCATACATGGCATAGAGGAGTTGGAGCAAAGGGAAAATGAAGAAGGATCGCCTCCGCTTCCCGCCTATGTGCGCCTATTTGTTGGTTCGGCAAATAGTGTCTCATTAGAGAACGAACAGATTATCGATTTGTTCGACTCGAACTGCGAAGACAAATTACTCGTACATCGATTTGTTAATTGGGGAATTGCGACCGTTTTTGTTTGGTCGGATGAACGCTGTATGCCCACAACATCGGTTCCCGCAGAACTAAGCTCCACGCCCTGGCAGACATCCGATGCGCTAAAAGAGGGATGGGTGTCGCTGCTGCAAGGGATTGGGCGAACCTGGTACGAATTGGATCCCTCCCTTTGGGCTAAGGGCGGATTGCAAGTTGAGAACATAACTTGGAAAAAGGAGTCTCTCATTCTTACGCAATTCGAGGCATCCCATTGGGCGGAATGCGAGAAATCGCTGCGCTCGCTATGGGATTACTTCAAAGAACAACAACTGGCTGTGGTGATGGTAAAGAAAGCCGCTGACCGGCTGGACAAGTCGTTTGCCAGCTTATCCAATCAAGCTCCAGCTGGGAAGGAGGTCTGGGCGGCAGTCGAAAGTCATAGGCAAGCGTTGGAACAACTCATAAATCGAGTTCACTATTATTCCAAGCATAGGATGAAGGAGACCATTACGGATCATCCAGAGGTCAATAAAATCATTGAATATGTGAACAGACATTATGATAAAGAACTGACGCTTAAGGGGATGGCTAAATACGTAAACATGGGCGAGCAGTATTTGAGCGGTTTGTTTAAGAAGAAGACCGGTGAGCAATTTATCCAATATGTACAGCGTATTCGAATCGAGCGGGCTTGCTATTGCTTGGCGGAGACAGATTTGCGTGTAGCGGAAATATGTGAGCAAGTAGGTTTTGTTCATCTTAATTATTTCCTGAAGCAGTTTAAGAAATGGACAGGGTTCACCCCGTCGGAATTCCGTGAAAGTAAAAAAGCTGAACGGAAGAAGCCGTTGGACGAAGGAATATAGAGAGGACACGTGTGTTAAGTGTAAATGCTGAAATTCAAGACCCATCTGCTGCTACTGCGGTTGTTTACGATCCCTTTACTGGAGAAATGAGATTTGTACCATCTGTGTTTACGGTGAAGAATGGTAAAACTGATGTTACTGTCACCCGAAACACGAACAGTATGTATGCCATTGTTCAGAACAAGAAAACCTTTGATGATATGAGTGAACACTGGGCGAAAAAGGATGTAGAAAGCCTGGCTGCCAAAATGATTATCCAGGGCATAACAGATCGCGCATTTACGCCGGATTTGCAAGTCACACGGGCACAGTTCGCAGCACTGCTCGTAAGAGGGCTTGGGCTTGGGCTTGAGCTTGAGCTTGAGCTTGAGGCAGCCACTGAATCTCAAATATTTACAGATGTCGCTGACACGGAGTGGTATGCGCTGGAAGTGGCCACAGCTGCCAAATATGGCTTAGTTCAAGGAGTTGGCGAAAACAAATTCGAGCCTGATCGCCTTATTACCAGGGAACAAATGGTCGTCATGATAATGAATGCCGTAAGACTCGTTAAGGGTACTACGCCAACAGAAGTATCCAACTATATGATGCCATTCTCAGACCATAACCAGTTCTCGGACTATGCCCGTAGTGCAGTGGCGGAAGCAGCTAAGGATGGATTGGTCCATGGAAAGACGGAAGCCACATTTGCTCCTCAAGAAGCAGCGACTCGCGCTGAAGCAGCGGTTCTGATTAAACAAGCTATGCAACATTTGAAGTTGTTAAACTAGTAGAGTTAGTTAGACAGACCCCGATGTTACTTGGCATCGGGGATTTTTATTACATAAGACAGTAACTCTGTTACTGTCGAAAGATAAATCTGTTCCTTATATTGAATGCGCTTTCCAACTATGATTGGAGTGTACGAGCCATTCTTCATTTCCTTTGATATGCATAAGTGTGAAAGCGATTACAATTTTTGGAAATGAAGTTTGATGGATAAATGAGAAAGGAGTTGAGGAGAAGAATCCCGTAAGATGAGTCTTTAAAAATGAAACACGAGTAGGAAAAAATCTAGTAAATGACAGTAGAGGAGTCGATATTTAGTATGAGTATGATAAAAAAAGTAATCTTCCAATGTGTGATGTTTGCTTGCTTATATTTTTCTTTTGCTGCGGTTAGTTTTGCAGCTGATATCATTATTGATAATGGAGACCCCGGTTATACAGAAACAGGTACCTGGAATAGCAGTAGCGCAACAGGATATAACAGTAGTCCAACGAGGTATTCCAATGTAAGCAATAGCATGGTCAGATGGAGCCCTAATATTTCAGTAGCAGGAGACTACAAAGTATTTATTTATAAGGTTACTAATAGCACAGGTGACAATGACGTCGATATTAACGTCACATATAATGGTGGAACCAGTTTAACCGAACAAGATTGGACAACAGGTGCTTCTGGCTGGGTAAATTTAGGTACGTACCCCTTCGCAGCCGGATCGACAGGAAATGTACAAATCACGAAAGAAAATACTTCTTATACCCGTGCCGATGCTGTGAAATTTGTATATGTACCTGTAGTGACTTACGCACCGGTCGGCACTTACTATGTCGATTCCATCAATGGAAATGACGCAAATAGCGGAACGAGTGAAGGATCAGCTTGGAAATCACTTGATAAAGTTAACATTTACACCTATCAACCAGGTACAACGATCTTGCTCAAATCCGGAAGTTATTGGACAGGTCAACTTAAGCCCCTGGGATCAGGCAGCGCCGGAAATCCGATTATTATCAATAAGTATGGGACTGGTAATAAGCCTATTATCGATGGCAATGGCATAACAAATGCAGGCGCGGTTCAACTGTATAATCAACAGTATTGGGAAATTAACAATTTGGAAGTAATGAATGACGCAGCAGCACCTGCTACGAGATTCGGCATTTATATACAGCTTGAAGACTATGGAACTGCAAATCATATTTATGTGAAAGATTGTTATGTTCATAATGTGAAAGGTGACAATTCAAATCCACATAAAGGGGTAGGTATCTTTTACTTTGTTACTAGTGCTGACACTTCCATATTCAACGACATTCTGATTGAAAATAATACCGTCAAGTCCGTTGACAGATCCGGAATTATACTTAGAAACCCAAATGGCACCTATAGCACAGGTTTAGTGATTAGAAACAATTTTGTCGAAGATATCGGTGGAGACGGAATTGTAGCCAAAACGAGCAAGGCGCCACTGGTCGAATACAATATTGCTAAAGACACCTCAGCAAGGGCTAATAATGCTAACGCTGCTATATGGACTTATTATACGGACGATTCGGTTGTTCAATACAATGAATCTTATAACACGGTGCGTCTCCCGAATAACTTGGACGCAAATGGTTTTGACAGCGATTTCAATAATAATCGGAATATCTTTCAATACAATTACAGCCATGATAATGGCGGTGGGTTTATCCTGGTTATCGATCCGGGTACCGCATCTTATAATGATGCTACGATTGTTAGATACAATATCAGTCAAAATGATAAAGAAAAAGTCATTAATTTGCTGGGAGACTTAACGAATACGCAATTTTATAATAATACGTTTTATTTGGACAGTTCCTCGACGGCCAAAATGATTGAAGTCAGAAACTTCTACGGCATTCCCAAGTCAGCAAGCTTTCAAAATAACATCTTCTATAATTTGGGGAGTGGCGGTTTCGATCTCCAAAAAATACAAACATCCTTGTTTGATACTAATATTTTTTATGGCATGGCGGCGCCGGTCCCAACCGTGGATGCGGACATTACGGTTGTAAATGCCATGACATCAGACCCCAAACTGGTTAGCCCAGGTACTGGTGGAACGAATATTAATTTTGGTGATCCTAACAAACTTAGCGGCTATAAGCTGCAATCCACTTCACCAGCTATTAACGCCGGTTTAATCATTGCGAACAATGGAGGCAAAGATTTCTGGGGGACTCCGTTGTACACCGGACAACCTGATATTGGCGCTTATGAATCGAGCAACGCAGCAGACATTATTATCGATAATGGTGATGCGAGTTATTCGGAAAGCGGAAGCAACTGGATGAGCAGTGCTCTAACCGGCTACAAAGGTACAGGAACAAGGTACAATTGGCAGAACTCCGGTGCATATGCCAAATGGACACCTACGATCCCGCAAGCTGGAAATTACAGAGTATTGATCTACAAAGTTGTAGAGGCAACCAGCGATACGAATGCCAAGATCGATGTTGTCTATAACGGAGGGACTTCCACTCAGTATGTCAACTATACGTTGGGCACATCCGGATGGGTAGACCTTGGCGTATTTAATTTCAATGCTGGTTCTAGCGGTTATGTCAAAAATACGAGATCGAATAATTCATCCAGAGCAGATGCTGTGAAATTTGTAAGGCAGTACTAGAGGTTAGGGAGAGGTTGACTAGCAATCAACCTCTCATTTTAATCTACCTAGAAGGGTCATAGGGGAGTGATCACTTTGAATAAGAAACGAATCGTACTAGGTTTCATAATTGTCGTTGTTCTGTTATGTTGCACGGCATTTTTTTTCAGAAATCAAGTCGAAGATGATCAAACGGTAGCAACCGTTAATGGAGAACCGATTCGAGCTTCCGAATTTATGCTCATTATGAACAATAACTATGTGGCTAAAACCTATAACTATTTTTCAAACAAGTATGGTGTGAAAGATTATAAAGACTTCTGGAATACGGTTTATGGCAATGAAAAACCAATCGATTATGCCAAAAGTTTGGCATTAAAGGAATGGATACGAATAAAATCAGAGCAAATTCTGATGAAACAATATGGCGTGGTTAGTGATATGACCTATGCATCATTTTTGAATGAGCTAGAAAAAGAAAATAATAGGAGAAAGACGGCTGTTGCGAATAATCAAGTCATATACGGTCCAGTCGAATATAGCGAATATCAGTATTTTTCTCATGAGTTCACTAATCAGGTGATAGAACTTAAAAAAAATCTTGCGAAAGAAAAGTTTAAGCTAACAGAAAACGAGTTGAAAGCTGCTTATGAGCAGTTAAAAGAAGAGTATTTCAGGGAGTCATATGATATTAAAGTAGAGAAAATTAGTATGAAGAAGAGTGAGCGTTCAGACGAGGTCATGAGGGACTTGCACAAAAATTTACAGAAGGCGGATTCCATTGAAAAGCTAAAGAGCGTTGATAAGGATATTGCGGTTGAAACACAAACTTTAAATGAAACCACAGCCAAAACGGATTACGATGTAAATCCGCAATTACTCACGGAAGCTCAAAAATTAAAAGTCGGTGAGATTAGTGACATTATTGATGAGAACAATAGGTTAACGATTATAAAAACTATAGAAAATAAAGAAAGAGGTATTCAATCGTATGATAAAGTTAAGGAGCAAGTTCAAAGCCGCATCTTAGATGAAAAGTATGAAGATTTGGTTCAACATATCATCAAGGATGCGAAAGTGAAAGTCGTTGATCAGGTTTTTAATCGATTGAGCGTTAAGCAATGAGGGAAGATCTATTCTAATAATTGCACATCAAGGCTGGAAAGCGATTTTCCAATGAAAATATCCATAATAGGCCTCCTGGACTTGACATTAATCGGATCTAAATCCATTCTATAGTCAACAGCAAATGTATAACATTCATATTTATTCAATTAAACTTATATGTTACTTGAATTGCTAACCTAAGGGGAGTTGCCCATGCATCAGCCGCTACAAATCAGGAGTTTTATCGGGACACATGACAAGGATTGGGAAGATCCGTCCTTCTTTCGTCACGATAGCTTGGAGATAACGGTTATTTTGGAAGGCCGAGGCTTGTTCCGCTATAACGATCGCCAGTTTGACATCGAAACGGGACAAGTGGTGCTTATTCCCTCCGACTTTCCACATTCATTTCATGCGGTAACAGCTATTCGTTTCGGTGTTTTGCTGATGGATGGGCTGCCTATGGGAACAAGGGCTTGGTTTGATAAGCTGATTACGGGCAATGTCCCGCGAATCATTTCATTGTCACGCTTGGACGGGGAACAGTACGAGCTGCTCTTTCGCCAGTGGTTGCGGATTTATTCCGGCCCCTTGAAGGAACGGGAAGAAAATTATTTGACGTGGATTCAAGTATTGTCGCTATTTATTTATGAGCATTCGCAGCCGGAGCAGCAAGCTCTTTCCATTACGCATGCAGCCGATTACATTCGGCAAAACTTGCAAAGAGGCATACAGATTTCCGATCTGGCTCAAATAGCAGGTCTTTCGGAAGAAGGATTTCGCAAACAATTCCATAAAGTATACGGAATGACGCCCAAACGGTACCAACAGATGTGCAAGATGACTGAAGCCAAATGGCTGCTAAGCTCGTCGGACAAAGACATGCAGACGATTTCAGAACTTATTGGTTTCTCAGGACTGCATGCTTTTTCCGGATGGTTTAAAAAACTCCAGGGACAATCCCCTACAGATTGGAAAAAATCACAGCGTTTGTATCATCATTAATTTGCTTCAAGCCTGTTTTTGAGTAAATTCTGTTTGTTTTTGGCTAACGACTTCCAGGTTCCCTTCCATTATGCTTTAAGTATGCAGTGACTATTGATAAGGGTAGGGGACATGAAATATGAATGTACAAATTGGACAACGATCTTTGGAAATGGGAGGGTCTTACCTGACCGAGCTAAGGAGCTCCAACGATATTATGAATGATACGGAAGCGTTAAGGGAACGGCTTGCGGAAGACGGATATTTGCTGATCCGCGGTTTACACGATAGAAATCAAGTGCTTTCCGCGAGAACGGAATTTCTGCAAAGTATGCAGGAGATGGGACGGCTTGACCCTGCTTCCCCGCTGGAGCAAGGTGTAATCGGCAGTGAGAATAAGGGTGCAATGTGGGGGAAGAGCGCTGACGAACTGAAGGATTCGTTTCCGCAGTTCCTTAACGTAGTAAACAGCTCCTCCGTCATGGATTTCTTCGAACGTCTTTTAGGGGGGGCTGCCCTGACCTATGATTATAAATGGCCACGGGCTGTCGGCCATGGTGGAAATACTGGGGCACATTATGATATCGTTTACATGGGGAGGGGAACCAAAAACGTATATACGATGTGGACGCCATTTGGGGACACTTCGCTTGAATTGGGAACGTTAGCTTTATGTCTCGGTTCGCAGCATTTCGACAAAATTAAGCAAACCTATGGAGAGATGGACGTAGACCGCGATAACGTGGCAACCGGCTGGTTTTCCGAAGATCCGGTCGAAATCGTCGATACCTTCGGCGGCCAATGGGCGACTACAACCTTCGAGGCTGGAGATGCGATCATATTCGGCATGTATATGATGCACGCTTCATTAAACAATACGACTAACCGTTACCGACTTAGCGCGGATACGCGTTATCAGCTTGCCGCGGAGCCTGCGGACGAAAGATGGATGGGCAGCAAGCCAAAAGGGCATTACGCTTGGGGCAAGACGCCGCTAAAAACAGTTGATCAAGCACGCAAAGAATGGGGCGTGTAACAAATTGGAGGAATGGCGAACATGCAATTGAAAATGATTAAGGCTTTGTGGGGCATGGAAGGATCTTTGGAGGCACAGTTCGAGCGGATACACAAAGCCGGTTACAAAGGCGTAGAATCTCCCTTGCCAGCACCTGAACATGCCAAAAGATTTCAGGAATTGCTGGACGAGTATCAATTGGATTACATTGCAATGGTATTCTCAAATGCAGATAACCATGCGGGTTCTTTTGAGCGAAGTGTAGAACAAGCCGCCCAGTTCAAGCCGATCCTGATCAACTCGCACAGCGCGAAGGACTCGATGCCTTGGAAGGAGCAAGTCGATTATTTCACAAAAGCGATAGCTATCGAACAGCAGATTGGGCTTCCGATTGGACACGAGACACACCGGGGGCGCGCTATGTTTACCCCTTGGGGGACAGCTGAGCTGTTGAAGGAACTGCCCGATTTGCGCGTGACGGCAGATTTCAGCCATTGGTGCTGTGTGTGCGAATCACTCCTTGAGGATCAAGCCGCGAATCTTGCCGTTGTCATGGAACGGGTCATTCATATCCACGGCCGCATCGGTTATGCGCAGGGACCTCAGGTGCCACACCCCGCCGCCCCGGAATACGCTCAAGAGCTTCAAGTCCATGAGGGCTGGTGGCGGCAAATCGCCCAGCAGCATAGGGCTAAAGGTCATTCCCAAATCACCTTTACACCGGAATTCGGCCCGCCGGGCTATATGCATACGCTGCCTTTTACAAACCAACCAGTCGCTGATCTGTGGGATGTTTGTCTGTGGATGGCGAACCATATGAGCAAGAGGCAGGAAGAATGGTTCTCAAATTGAGGGTTTAGCAATGTATTGAAGGGGAAAAGCGCTCTATATCGGGTTGTTGCTCGATATGGAGCGCTTTTTGTCATTCAACAAAAACGGGGCGCCTAGTAGTCAGTTTTCACTGACTTTCTAGACGCCCCGTGGCGTTATTAATGAGCAATAATCCAGCGCTGATTGGCGTCGCCAGTATAATCCCACTGGACAGCCTGCCCGCCGTCAGATGTCGACCATCCCGACATATCCAAGTACTTGCCGCTGCCTCGGTTAATAATGTACGACGAATGACCTCTATCAACACCGGTTGGGACAATCTTCCACTCTTGGTTCAGCCCGCCATTATCCGGCCATTGAATCACATTGGCTCCATTTGATGTAGACGCTCCGCTGACATCCAATAAGTCTGCGCTATTCGCGTTTCTGATGTGATAGTATCCATTTCCCAAACTTTCCAAATACCACAATTGATCATTGGCCTCGGAACCCCAGGTAAAGGACCATTGTATAATATTCGCACCGTCCGCTTGTTTATCCCATCCACTGACTCCTAATATTTTACCGCTATTTATATTTGAAATGTGCTGAGGTAACGGATTAGCATGCGTCGTCTGAGTAAATGCAGCAGGCGCTGCGGATCCAATAAATACAAGTGCTAGAATCGCTATCAACCATTTCCTCATGAGTAACCGTTTCATAAGATAAGTTCACTCCTATCATTTTATTTTGCTAAATTGCCGACCTAACTCGTTCAAAAAATAGATTTAATGTGCTAGAAGACAGTTCATGGCTACTATCGCGCTTTTTGCGTAGGTAGGGTTTGCGATGATGATGTCACCTCCTTTTGTTTAGAAGTAATTAAAACCAGTTTCATAAATTCTCGTGATGGGGTTCTATTCCTATAGTTTGAAGGTACGCGCTCGCATGAATTTCATAGAAATAGATCTTGAAGGGGAATGATATACAAAAAAAGTAAAAAATTACTTTTAAAGTATATATTCTTTTTGATGGAAACGTCAAGGGTGTAGATTTTTTGTGCGCTTGACAGCAAATCGTTCTTCTGATGATGCAAACTGTTGCTAAAGGAATAGATTTGAAGATCATCGTATGGTTTACCACAATAACATGTTAGGTTTGTTTACCTATATCCCCAAATCCATGAACATTTTTGTCATGCGAGCAAGCAATACCCCAAAAATATCAATGAAAAGTGTAATCCCACTAGTGTAAGATAAAATAGAAATTAATACCAAATAAAGGATTTAAAGAGAAATGCGGAAATCCCCGAACCAAAATGTTTCATGATTTTTGTAGTCTGTTTCTAGTCGCCTGTTTATTTTCTTGCGGTCAATTTTCAATTTTAAGTATTGAAATTTAGTATCAAGAAATTGGAGGAAGATGATTATGAAGCATTCAATCGTTGTTCCGGTCAATCAGGATTTTAACATTCTGACTTTATTCACAGAATCCCTTATGAAGAGCATTGGTCCTTCGTCCCAAATTATTTTCATCAACGACGGTTCCGGTCAAAAGGTTCAAGAACTGTTGGAGCGGCTTCAGCGGGAAGCGCCTGCTGAGGTGAAAATCGAAATTATTCGCCATGACTATCCAAGAGGATGTGCGGTTTCAATTAACGAAGCATTGTCCACCGTAGAAGGTGACTACATTCATTTGCTTGATTCCGATATTATTCTTAATCCGAGATGGCAAGAACAGATGGAGGCAACGCTTAACAGCAGTCCTACGATAGGGATGGCTGGCGGGGTGCTGCTCTACCCGCAGACGGGAGGCATCCAGCACTGTGGCATTACTTTTGCGGATACGATTGGACGGCATTTGTTTCTGAATGCGACGCTGGAAGATATTCCCCAGGAAATATTTAATGTGCAGATGGTTGTATTTGCGATGTTCGCGATGAAGCGAGAAGTGTTTGAGAAAGTCGGTTATCTAGACGAGAAATTTTTCAACGGCTATGAAGATTTCGACTATCAGATGAGAGCGAAGGCGGCTGGTTATTCAACCGTTATTAATCCGGAGATTCGCGCTTATCACTGGGAAAGAAGCAGCGGCATTCATCGCAGCTTCAATCGGAAAAACAACTTGGCGAGGTTTTGGAAAAAGTGGGGAAATGATATATATAGCGACATTTGGGACTTTACGTTTTCAAATTTGAAAAGTCGGCTTTCGTCCAACAATTTAAAACACGGATTGTCCTTTACTGGTATTGACTTGGCTGAGGTGCGCAGCGATGCGGAGACGTTCTGGGATCAACTGCGAACATCAGGGTTAGTGTCATTGACGGATGTACACGATTACTCGAGCCGCTTTCAGTCCAATGGCTCGATCTGGCTCCCGCAAGTGCTCGGCAAGGAGCTGATTCATACTTCGTCAAGACTACTGTTTCTCGTTGACAATTTCACTCGGTTACTCGATAACCGGTATTGGATTGAGATTCGGCGCAATGCCTCGTCTGAGGATTTGATCGTTGATCTATATGGAAATGTCGTTATGATCAACCAAATCTATGAAAGCTGCTGGCCAGGAACGAAGGTTCGATAGTCAGGGGGGTGTAAGGATGAAAGAGACCATAGAGCAAATGAATTTTACTAGGAGCTTGGAGTGGCTGGAGCAAGCTTCTGTAATTATTCCCGGCGGCTGCAGCACGCTTGCCAAGAGTCCTGATCGGTTGTTTCCAGGTTATACGGCATTATGCTGCGCGGAAGCACAGGGTTCGCAATTTACGGATTTGGATGGACATGTGTGGCTAGATTGCGAAATGGCCATGGGGACAGTGCCCTGGGGGCATGCCCGAACAGAAGTGAATGACGCCATAATTAGGCAGCTGGCCAAAGGAACGAGCTTCTCGACTGCTTCAGACTTGGAGCTGGAAGCGGCTAAGTTGCTATTGAAGCGATTTGGAGGACGCTACAAGTCATTGAAGTTTGCGAAGGGCGGAGCAGATGTCGTTAGTGCCGCAGTACGTGCAGCCAGAGCCTATAGCGGCAAGTCGAAGGTTATTGCAACGGCTTATCATGGTTGGCATGATTGGTCCTCTTATGGGTATTACGGTCAAGAGGCCGCAGCTCTGGGAATACCTTCTAATATCCGTGACACGACAAGCTGGGTGAATAGCGGCGCAAATGCCATTATGGATTTGTTGGCCTCGGAAGCGGGCGATATGGCCTGTATCGTGTTATGTCCGAATGAGTGGGAGAAG
The DNA here is from genome assembly GCF_013204855.1 of Paenibacillus alba. GTDB lineage: Bacteria > Bacillota > Bacilli > Paenibacillales > NBRC-103111 > Paenibacillus_E > Paenibacillus_E alba. Next base: position 89,960 of record NZ_JABMKZ010000008.1, read on the forward strand.
GAAGAACTGAGAAAGGTTGTAACGGACTGCAACCATCGGAAGGTAACTGTCATTTTTGATGAAGTCACTTCAGGCATAAGAATGGGCAAGCAGGCAACGGCAGGTGAATTCGATATTTGGCCTGACATACTTTGCCTGTCCAAAGGAATGGCGAACGGACTGCCTTTGGCTGTCATTATGGGCGGCGATCCGTGGATGTCCTTGCTTGCAGACATCAAGTTCAGTTCTGCCCATGCCAGTGAAACGATTGCCTTCGCGGCACTTATTGCCTGCGAGAGATTGATGGAGCAGGCGCCGGTCTGGCCGAGCTGGCGAGACCATACCTCTTCCATGATGAAGCAGTTGAAAGAACTCATGGGGTCGCTCGAACTGCATGATCTCGAGCTGCAAGGGACATACGCAAGTTTTTGTATACGTCAGCCAAGCAATTCTCATTTTTATCTTGATCCGTTTCGTGAGTTTTTGGTCAAACATCTGGCGGCAGATGGGATTTTTAGCAAAGGTTATTTCGTATTCTCCGATTCCCATACGAAGGATGATCTTGATTTTGTCCAGAAGTCGATTGAGTCAGCATTGCGATTATGGAGCGAGGCTAATGAGTTTCTTGTGAATGATTAAAGGAGGAATGGATGATGAAGGCACTCGTATATACAGCTCCCAAAACTGTAGAGCTGATGGAGATGGATCAGCCGGAAATTCAATCAGCGACACAGGTGAAAGTGAAGATATATGGATCAGGCATTTGCGGTACGGACTTAAACGTAATTAAAGGGAAAATATTTGCCAATGCAGGAACGGTTATCGGACATGAAGGGGTGGGCACGGTGGTTGAGGTAGGCGAGCGGGTCAGGAGCGTTCGCGTAGGCGACCGCGTTATTGTTGATCCGACACAGGCTTGCGGCGTGTGCCACTTTTGCCGAATGAGTCAATTTTGCTACTGTGAGAATTTTGAAGAGCATCAGGTCGGAATGACGATTCATGGCACTTTTGCCGAATATTACGTCGGAGAAGAGAAGTATATGTACAAAATACCGGATACGATGAGCTGGGAAACGGCTATGCTGATCGAACCGCTCGGTTGTGTGCTGAATACGTTTCTTAAAGCAAATATTAAGCCTAGTGATGCGGTGCTAGTTCTAGGCTCCGGAGCAATCGGATCCTTGTGCCAACTTGTCAGTAAGCGTCTAGGCCGTTTGACGGTCGGGACTGAGCCGGACGATTACCGTCGCAGCTTTGCAAGCAAGATAGCCGACCATGTGTTCCATCCTGCGGAGATGTCGGTTGACTCGGTCTTGGCAGTGAACAATCACCGCAAGTTTGATATCGTCGTTGATGCGGTAGGCAATCAATTGCATATGGCGCTTGAATACATCGGTAAAGGCGGACGGATTATCCCAATGGGCTACAACGAGCAATATGAGGTCTCCATTCGCCCAACAGATTTCATTAACAACGGGGTGAACATCATCGGCCAGGTTGCCGTTCATCAAATCGTAGGCATGGCACTCCAATTCGCCCAAAGCATGCCTGAGCTTGAGCGGATGATCACGTCCAGAGTGGCGTTGGAGCACTATGAACAGGCATTCAACGAAACGATGGGTTACCACATGCGTACAGGCGAACCACGTCCCATGAGCTCTGTTAAAACCATTTTAGTATGTTAGGGTGAATGTATGAACTTTGCAAAGTTTCGGCAGCTGCCCGACAACCCTCGGTATTCCATCTGGCTGGAGCCGTTGTGGGCGATTCCTGGCACGATTGTTTTATTTTATGCCCCCTTGTATATGAAGGGGGCAGGCTTGAGCGACATTCAGATCGGTATCCTCAACTCGGTTAATTTGTACTTCTCCTTCATGTTTCAGATGTTTGCGGGAGCTGTTACGAATAAATGGGGCAGAAAACGAACAACACTTCTGTTCGACCTCATCTCTTGGAGTATCCCGATGTTTATTTGGGCATTTTCAAACAATTTTTGGCTGTTTCTCATTGCCTACTTATTGAACGCGAGTTCCAAAATCGTCACCGTTGCGTTCAACTTGCTGATCATAGAGGATGTAGATGAGAAGCAGCGATCTCTTGTATTTGCCATTATGAATATGATTATTATTTCAGCTGGCGTGCTGGCCCCTCTTGCAGGAGGGGTTATTCACAAATATGGGATTATGCCGACGATAAGCGTCGTTTATTTCATCGGCGGCATCAGTATGACCGTGCTGTTTGTCGTACGGAATTACTTGACCAAAGAGACTGAGGCAGGGAAAGTGATGATTCAGACGCATAGCGATACCCATATTGTTCGTGGAGTTATGCAAAGTTTTCGTTTATTTGGCCAATCGCTGCGCAATCGTCAGATGCTGCCGATTATATTAATAACGGTTATTTCCAATATCATCCTGCAGCTGAACTTTTTTCAGGTTATTTATTTGAAAGAGCAGCTTGGCTTTGGTGACAGGATGATCTCGTGGATTCCTTTCATTACGGCTGTAACGACAATACTCGTGTACAGTGCAGTCATGCCTCGATTGAAAGAACGAAATGAAGCGTCGTATGTGAAACTCTCGTTAGCTGTATGTGCGGTAGGGTCGTTGTTGTTTTTATTTATTCCTGTAGGCAGCGTACTCATGCTCATTATCGTCACAACCGTTCTTGCGGCAGGAACTTTTTTGCTCTTAACTTTCAGGGATTCCCTTCTCATGAACAAGCTTGGGCATTATGACAAAGCGGATTTATATTCATCCATCCAAGTCGTCATGTCGATTGTAGCGATTCCTTGGGGGTATATTTCCGGGCTCGTTTATAACTTTAAGCCTTCCTTGCTGTTCATTATCATATTTATCAGCTATGCTAGCTTACTTCTATTGGCTTACCCCATTGGCAAAGTGACCGGCAAGCGTGTAGAACAATCAGTAACGATGGGAGAATAACGATGATTTCAAATTTATTTGCAGAAGAAACAAGAAAGAAACTTGAATGGCTCAATACGCCAGAGCAATATAAGTTTACAGAGGATGGCAGACTGACTGTTGAAGCTCCGTCCAAATCTGATTTTTTTCAAGATCCGGCAGGTAGGCACTTTGCCGATTCTGCGCCGTTCTTGTATTGGCCTGCTGGAGATTCTTTTGAAATGACGACAAGGCTTCGTGTTGATATGCGGCATATCTATGATTCCGGTTGTTTAATGGTTATGCTGAACGAACGAAACTGGGCCAAGTTGTGCTTTGAATTCAATGGTCAACATGCGATCATCGTGTCTGTCGTTACGAAGGATGGCGTATCCGATGATTGCAATTCGGAGCGTGTAGTGGTGGAGAATCCTTACTTGCGCATTATTAAACAAAACGAATGTGTTGCTTTCTCGTATTCGCCAGATGGCGCCAATTGGACGCTCATTCGATACTTTGGCATGCAGAACTCCGAGGAATGCCTGGCGGGAGTAGTGGCGCAATCCCCGCAAGGCGCAGGCTGCTCGGTGGAATTCGAATATTTGGCATTTAAGGAAGCGCATAACGAGAGCCGATTTTAAGCTCTGCCTGAACGGGGGGATATGAAATGTTGAAAGCCGCTATTTTTGATTTTGATGGCTTGCTGCTAGATACAGAAACGCCGTGGTATCACGTCTTCAAAGAGGTGTATGTCTTGTGTGGCTTGGACTTGCCAATGGAGCTATGGGCGCGCCATGTCGGCTCTTCCTTAGATGCCTTTAATCCCTACGAATATTTGAAAGAGCATGTAGATGAGCCGATTGACCTTGTACAGATACAGTCTCATTTGGAAATGAGATATGAGCAGCGTATGGAAAATGCCCAGTTGAGACCAGGGGTATTGAAGCTTCTATATAAGGCGCGTGAGGTCGGTATGAAAATAGCCGTTGCATCAAGCTCGACTCATGACTGGGTGAGCGGTTATTTAAAATCGTTTGGGTTGATGTCGCTCTTCGACGAGGTAGTTACATCGGACGACGTGAAGAGAGTGAAGCCGGATCCCGAGTTGTACAAACTGGCGATGCACAAATTAGGGGTCAGCTCATTTGAAACGATTGCTTTTGAAGATTCCCCGAATGGCTTGAAGGCTGCCAATGCGGCAGGTATCCGATGCATTATCGTACCCAATGAGGTCACCAAAGAATTGGAATTCCCGCCTTATGAGAGACGGTTGAATTCCCTTCTGGAATTTGACCTCGATCAGTTCTTGTTCGAAAGCGGGCTGTCTGATCCGGCTTAAACACATTTCTCCGACGTTGTCGGAGATTGCTGGTATTGCGGTTATAAATGCGATTACAGCCGATCTCAAGCTGGTTAACCCGGGTAGGGGACGCCTTCAAATTTGTAAAGCGATTTTAGCGTCTCTACAGGAGGCTGTCCCCAAAGTTTCAATCTTGAAGCAGCCTTCCCCTATTCTGCAAATAAGAGTCTTTAGGAGCTCCTGATTGCGCGGAAAGTGGTGGTTTTCCATGAATAGAAGTCTTTTGCAACTCTTATCACCGGTAAAACACGCAAAACTCCTCTCACACGAAGCAATAAGAGCCTTTGGGAGCTCCTATTTGTGCAAAAAATGGCAGTTTTCCACGAATAGAAGTCCTTGGAGACTCTTATTAGGAGGAAAATCAGTCACAATCCCAAGATGTGAAAACAGAACAAGTTGAACGTTAAGTTGTAAGCAAAAAAGATCGCCAACCACCTATATCAGGAGGGATGGTGATCTTTTTGATGCCTTAGCTTCCAAAGTAAGCATTTTGATAAACGTAGGGACTTGATGGTTCCTTTTGCGTATCTATCGTTTTGGCTACGATTGTTAATACGTCTTTACCGTCAATATTGCGTTTTTCGATGGTGCCCAGAGCGACAGCGTACATATCGTTTTTCCATTGTTCGGGGCTATCGGTCTCTACCAGAATAGCAAGCGGCACAGAGTCTGCGACACAGCAGCGCATCGAGAATCTGCCCAAAGCGAATTGGTTTTTGTTCATGGTGTCGAGGCGGTAAACATAACCTGCAATTTGCACCTTTTTGCCGATAAATTGATCCTGATACAAGTCCATGGATGTCAGTGATTCAATGTAAAAATCGTCGTTAATTAGAATGAGGGGCTGGTTGATCATTCCCGCAGCCTGCTTGGCATAGGGTTTGGTGTATGCATTGAATGGAAAGGCCTGTCCAGCTGCCAGTTGTAACGCATCATTCGGAGCTTGGTTCTGAATGGCATCGACGTTATTAACGAGAATGCTCGAAGGAGTCAAATTCAGCCCTTTTTTAGCGGCCATTTGACTTCCCAGCACTGCATTGGGAAATGAAAACGCAAGCACAAGCGGAACGATCAAGGCCATATACATCATTATAATGCCTGGTTTCCAGTGATGGTGGCTGTGTGATGAGCAAGTACAAGCGAATGCCGCCGCTTTCTTTTTGGACGAGACATCACGTACCGCCAAATAAAGCTGATGCATAGCCAGCACGTACATGCCGACGGCAAGGCTTTTCACCCAGAGATTCATACTCGGTGCCACATAATAAATCAGTGCATCCGACCGGCTAATCTGGACAATAAAAATAACGAATGCAATTAAGACGGCAGCTCGAATCGTGCGATGCGCAAACACGGACCAAATATGCATAATTCCCTTGCCTCCATTCTATAAGTACGTATACAGTCGATCGAATGCGACCGATCCTAGCAGAACGACAACGGCTGAAATGATCATCACCGTCACGACGGTTTTGAGTCGGAATACTTTGAGCAGCATCAATGTGCTTTTGATATCCAGCATGGCGCCAAATACGAGAAAAGCAAGCACGGAGCCCAAGCTGAAGTCGGGAATGAACGTAGCGCCAACGAATGCATCTGCAGTGGAACAAATGGAAAGCACATAGGCAAGTCCCATCATAAACAAATGCGGAGTCCAATCCCCGTCGCTTAATGTAAGAAGCCATTTTTTGCTGACGATCGTTTGCAGCAAAGCTGTTACGGTAGCGCCTAGGACTAAAAATTTGCCTACATCAAACATTTCAATAGCAGCATGCTCCAACGTTTCATGCCATTTGTTGGTCCAAGCTGCTTTCGGTACCTTAGTGGGAAGTGGACGCTTGATGGTTTTCTTGCTTGAAACGACAGGTTCAAGACTGTTGTTCACCGGACTGCGGAGCGCAGAATCGCGAACTCCCCGAGCCGCCCACAACCCAATAAGAGCTGCTGCAGCGAAAGCCAGTACCATGCGGGAGACCGCCATCTGAGGCTGAGCCCGAAAAGCCACGAAAGTGGACGTAAACACGACTGGATTGATGATGGGTCCAGCCATCATAAACACGAGGCCGATATAAGGCGGCATGCCTTTGCGGATCAACCGGTGCACCACGGGGATGATTCCGCATTCGCAAAGCGGGAAGATGATGCCGAGCAAACAGCCGAAAAGGATGCCGGGAATCGTTTTCTTCGGTATCCATCGCTGTAGTGCCTGATCGCTTATGAATGTTTGCAGCAGGGCGGAAATGACGACGCCAAGCAATATAAAAGGAAACGACTCCAGTAAAATGCCGATAACCATGGTGCGAAAGTCGCTTAGAAAACTCATAAAGCCGCCCTCCTTTAGAAAATGTAACATTCCACGAAAGTGTCTTTCGTTTGTTTGTTGTGTGTTTGGTTTGATGTTACCATTGAAATGTTAGTCCTACAACAACTAATCATTAAGAAATTGTAAATATTATTGAAAAATTTAATGAATTGTAATGTTTATGTAAACTTACATAACAAAATTTAAGGGGTAAAGTCTTATTTTTTTAAAAAAATTAAAATAATCTATGAAAAACCCGAATTATGTCATGAATTATGACATTTAGATCATTGACACACCACCAAACACAACTTATAATTTGAGTATAAAAACAACCAAAAGAAACTAAAAACAATTTAAATTGTTTAAAAAATGTTGTTTTTATGTTTGTTTCTGTGCTAAAACGATGCGGGGGGGATCTTTGATCGAAGGTCGATCAGTGAAACAGCAATTAGCACCCAGAGAATGCAAAATGAACGTAGAGAGAAGAGCGTGTGATGTATCGGAAGGGACAAATTCTAACCAGGAGAGGAAGCGGAACAATGAAAAAATTAACTGGAAGTCTAATCGTTATTGCTACATTGGTATCTTTATTAACGGCATGCGGCCAATCTACAACCAGCAATGAGACAACATCCGGAGTTGCCGCAAGTCCAGCAGGAACTGGGAGTTTGGATACAACCAGTAAGGAATTGACCGTGTATACGGCGCTGGAAGACGATATTATCAAGAACTATCTGACTAGTTACAAAGCGAAGTATCCGGACATCAAACTTAACATTGTCCGAGATTCGACAGGTGTCATCACAGCCAAGCTGCTGGCCGAGAAAGATAATCCGCAAGCAGACGTTGTTTGGGGGGTAGCCGCAACAAGCCTGCTGGTGCTTGATCAGAATAATCAATTGGAGCCATATGCTCCGCAGGGGGTGGAACGTATACTTCCTGAATTTAAAGATAAAAATGTACCCGCGCATTGGGTAGGCATTGATGCTTGGGAAACAGCTTTCATTGTTAACAAAACAGAGATGGATAAACGTAAATTGCCTATTCCTGAATCTTATGCAGATTTAATTAAACCGGAATATAAAGGTCTCATTACGATGCCGAACCCATCTTCCTCAGGAACAGGCTTCCTGACCGTATCCGGACTCATTCAATTGGATGGCAAAGACAAAGCTTGGGACTACATGAACAAACTGCACGATAATATCGGCATGTATGTTCACTCCGGATCGAAACCTGCTAAATTGGCTGGCACCGGCGAGTACCCGATTGGTATTTCTTTCGGATATCGCGGGTTGCAAGAGAAAAAGAACGGTTCCCCGGTTGAAGTCGTATTTCCCAAAGAAGGCTCTGGATGGGACGTAGAAGCCAATGCACTCATCAAGAAGAAAACAATGAAACAAGCGTCACAGCAGTTCCTGGATTGGGCTATTACGGACGAAGCCATGCTGGAATACAACAAAAACTATGCGATCTTGGCTATCAAAACAGACGCTTCCAAACTTCCGGAAGGTTACAAAGTGGACCCGCTTAAACAATTAATCAAAAACGATTTGAATGAAACTGCAAAAAATCGTGAAAGTATTTTGGCTGAATGGGATAAACGTTACAACACGAAGAGCGAGCCAAAAAAATAGTCAAGCGAGTATCCGGAAGCGGCTGATTCCTGGCCCTGTCGCGGTTAGCAGCCGCTTCCTTCTTATTCTAAGTTCAAGGAGGCATCTTATGCCAGAAGCCTATTTATCCATTCAAGGTGTGAACAAAACATTTGATTCCTTTACAGCGCTTAGAGAAATAAATGTCGATATTCAAAAAAATGAGTTCATTTGCTTGCTTGGTCCAAGCGGCTGCGGCAAAACAACATTGCTGCGCATTATCGCGGGTCTTGAGAAACCGACGCGCGGGCGAGTAATGGTTGGAGGCAAGGACATTACGGCTTTGCCGCCATCCAAACGAAACTTCGGGATGGTCTTTCAATCCTACGCCTTATTTCCGAATTTAACCGCTAATCAGAATGTGGCCTACGGACTGCAAGGAAGAAAATTGTCGCAGAAGGAAATCGCCGATAAGGTAAGCGAAGCGCTGTCGCTGGTCGATCTGCTGCACTTGAAAGACCGCTTTCCTGCACAGCTTTCGGGCGGACAGCAGCAGCGGATTGCACTTGCCAGAGCATTCGTCTTATCACCAGATTTCCTTTTGCTTGATGAACCGCTATCGGCGCTGGATGCCAAAGTGAGGGCTAAGCTGCGCGAAGAAATTTGTAATTTGCAAAAGAAGCTGGGTATTACAACGATTATGGTTACCCATGATCAAGAAGAGGCTTTAACCATGGCCGATCGGATTGTTGTTATGAATAATGCTGAAATTATGCAAGTTGGATCTCCCCAGCAAGTGTATGATCAACCGGAGTCGCCATTTGTGGCTGATTTTATAGGGTCCATTAATTTCTTGGCTTATGGGACCCATAAAGGGAATGTTCCTCTTACCCATTTAGCTGTCAGGCCCGAGCACATTCGAATATCTTCTCCAGGTTCAGGCTTTCAAGCTGTCGTCAAGCATATGGAGTTCAGAGGTCCGTTCTATAGATTGCTTTTGCAGCCAATTCGCGAACTGAAGGAGATGATTGGCAATCAACTGCTCTCCGTGGATATATCCTCTGGGCATGCTCACAAACTTAACTTGATCAAGTTTGCCGAAGTTTCCGTTGAGTTTCCGCAAGATAAGGTGATTTCATTTAAGCCGGATGACGTGGTGACTGCGTGATGGAGAAGCAAACTTCTGGCTGGACACCGCCTGTTCACCGAAACTGGGGAGAACTCATCAATCTGCAAAATTTCCTTATCGCCGCGCTTGTTATTACGTTGTCCACAACGACATTAGTGCCGCTCTGCTTATTATTCAGTAAAGCTTTTTTCGACAAGAATGCTGAATTCATCGGGATATATAACTTCATCAAATATTTCACTACGCCTTCCTTGGCTCAATCGTTATGGAATACGATATGGGTTTCTCTGCTCTCGACCGTTATTGCCGTCACGCTGGCCTTCCTGTATGCGTATGGGATTAGCCGGACAACTATTCGCGGCAAAGCCTATTTGCACTATGTTGCGATGCTGCCGCTTTTTGAACCAACGATGATGCATGGCATCGCCCTGACGTATCTTTTTGGCAATCAAGGCATCGTGACAAAGGGATTTTTCGGATTATTGCCAAGCGGTATCAGCATACCGATTTACGGTCCTGTAGGCATCGTCATTTCCGAGGTGATTTATTTGTTTCCGCAAGCATTTCTCATTTTCATTACTGCGTTGTCCATCACAGATCAGCGCTTGTATGAAGCGGCGGAAACATTAGGCGCGAGCAAGACGAAAATGTTTCTCACAGTTACCCTGCCATCGGTCAAATATGGATTAATAAGCGCGATTTTCGTTTGCTTCACGGCCTGTTTTACAGATTTCGGGGCGCCGCAAGCGATCGGAGGCAAATTCAACGTATTGGCGACAGATATTTATAAGCAAGTCATCGGACAGCAAAATATGTCGATGGGCGCTACCGTTGGCATTTTGTTAACGATTCCCGCGATTATCGCCTTTGTGGTGGATCGAATGGTGGAACGAAAACAGCGGTCTATGCTTTCTTCCAAATCGACTCCCTATCGGATTAATGCAGGGAAAACCCGTGATACATTTTATCAACTATTCGGCTGGATCATTTCTATCGCAATTCTCATTCCATTAGTTACGATTGTCTGTGCTTCCTTGATCAAAGTTTGGCCTTATAATTTAAGTTTCAGTTTCAAACATTATGATTTCTCCCATGTAGCAGGTTCCGGACTTGACCCGTTCTGGACTAGTTTACAGGTATCGTTCTTTACAGCAATAATCGGAACATTCATCACCTTCTTATTCGCATATTTGATCGAGAAATCGCGTCATTTGAACGGCCTTAGGCAGATTGGCTATTTCCTGTCGGTACTGCCGCTTGCCCTGCCTGGTATGGTCATAGGTCTGGCCTACATTTTCTTCTTTAACAATCCGAACAATCCCTTGAATTGGATCTACGGAACGATGATCATCCTTGTGCTGGCTAATATTACTCACTTCTATGGCGTGCCTTTCATCACAGCAACGACGGCGCTGAAGAAACTGGATAAAGAATTCGAACTCGTTGCAGAGTCGATGCGCGTACCCTTCTACAAGACATTGCTGAAAGTTACGGTTCCGATGTGTTTGCCGGCAATTATTGAAATTGCCATGTACTTCTTCGTCAACTCGATGGTTACCGTTTCTGCCGTTGTGTTTCTGCGGTCTGCGGATTTGAACTTAGCTGCCGTAGCCTTGGTGAGCATGGAAGATGCAGGCGATGTCGCAGCGGCAGCAGCCATGGCGGTGCTCATTGTGATTACGAACATTATCGTAAGACTGCTGTACACCCTCCTTTCGAAGAATGTAAGAAAGAAAACAGATGCTTGGCAAGTTCGCAAATAGCCTTTGCTTTACTACTCATTTTGAAAGATGCACAAGGGGGTTGCCGTTCGTGTCATTAATCGGCGAAGAGCGTAAAGAGTATATCCTTAATCAGATCAATTCGGAAGGCAAAGTTACGACCAATGAGCTTGTGGAAGTACTCAGAGTATCTGCCGAGACCATACGCAGATATCTGGAGGATCTGGAAGAGGATAACAAGCTGAAGCGGGTCTACGGAGGTGCGGTGAAAATCAACCGTTCCCGGGAAGAGCCCTCGCATATGAACAGGGAAGTGCTGAATGCGGACGAAAAACGCAAAATAGGCAAAGCGGCTGCTGCACTCGTAGAGGATAATGAAGTGATTTTCATCGATGACGGCTCGACGACATTGCAGATGGTCGAACATTTGCTGGATAAGGAATATCTTACGATTTTGACCAACTCCATTCCTGCGCTTTTTGCACTCATTGATTATAAAAACAGAGATCTCTACTCTGGAGAAATAATTTTCATCGGGGGCAAAGTGAGTTCGCTGCAATCCCGAGTTGTTGGCTCATTGGCTGAGTCCATGGTGGAGCATTTTTATGCAGACAAAGCGTTTATCTCCATCGACGGTATGATGATCGACAAAGGGGTCACGTCGTTTGATGAAGAGCGCGGTCAACTAGCGAGGAAGATGATGGAGCACGCCAGAATGAACATTGTGGTTGCCGACCATTCCAAAATAGGTTTGGTGCAATTTTATAAAATGTCGGATTTGCAGGGAATCGATATCATTGTTAGTGGAGTTCCAGCACCGGATGATTGGAAAGCTGAATTAGAGCGTGTTTGTGCTCAGTGGATTGTATCCGAATAACAATATTTTATGAACTGTGAGAGGGATGGTTATGATGGCGAAAAATGTTGAAGGTCAAATTCAAGCCGTTATTTTTGATTGGGCAGGTACGATGGTTGATTTCGGGTGTTTCGCGCCTTTGGAAGTGTTTCTGCGGATTTTTGAGAAGCGGGGCATTGCCATTACCGCTGAAGAAGCGCGTGGGCCGATGGGGTTATTAAAGTGGGATCATATCCAAACGTTGTGCGGCATACCGCGAATCGCGCAGTTATGGAAGGACAAATTCGGGACTCTGCCGACAGATGCTGATGTGGATGACTTGTATGCTGATTTTGAGCCCATGCTTTTTGAAATTTTACCGCAGTACACGGATCCGATTCCTGGTGCTCTGGATTTGGTGAAGGAGCTGCGGGCAAGAGGGCTGAAAATAGGCTCAACAACCGGATATACAAGAGAAATGATGGATATTGTGAGTCGGGAAGCCAAACGGAAAGGATATGAGCCGGATTCCTTGGTGACTCCTTCTGAAGTGAGAGCGGGGAGACCTCATCCTTGGATGTGCTACATAAATGCCATGAATTTAGGCGTCTATCCGTTTAAGGCGATTGTCAAAGTTGGCGATACGATCAGCGATATTCAGGAAGGTGTCAATGCAGGCGCATGGAGTGTCGGTGTCGTGAAAGGCGGAAGCGAACTTGGCCTTACCGAGGAGGAAGTAAAAACGCTGCCAGCTGAAGAACTGAAAGAGAAAATGGCTGTCGTTGAGAAACGTTTCTTTCAAGCCGGAGCTCATTACGTAATCCCGACAATAGGCGATCTTGTGCATGTCATTGATGATATTAACGAGCGTATGACTGGAGGCAACGAATAGATGAACAGGGCGAAGGAGAGTACAACGATGAATATTGAGCTGATTGAAGACAATCCTTATTTACTTCTGACTCCCGGACCGCTTTCCACAAGTAAAAGGGTAAAAGCGGCCATGCTGAAAGACTGGTGTACATGGGATGATGACTATAATCGAATTGTCCAGGATATACGCGCGAGGCTTGTACAATTAGCAACCAAGGAGACTTCGCTATATAGCTCCGTTCTGATGCAAGGCAGCGGGTCATTTTGCGTAGAAGCTGTCGTCGGAAGCGTTATTCCGCAGAATGGCAAGATTCTCGTCATGGCCAATGGCGCCTATGGTCAGCGGATGGCTCATATGGCCAAAATGCTGAACATTCCGCTTGTCCTCTTGGATAACGGAGAGGTTGCTCCTCCGGATTTGAATCAATTGGAAATCATTTTGCAAGAAGATGCGAATATTACGCACGTAGCAGTTGTTCATTGTGAAACGACGACAGGCATGTTAAACCCGATTGAAGCGGTAGGTCGGATAGCTAAAAAATATAAAAAAACTTATATTGTGGATGCGATGAGCTCATTTGGCGGAATTCCGATGGATATGGCGGAACTGCAAATTGATTATCTGATCAGCAGCGCGAACAAGTGCATTCAAGGAGTTCCCGGATTCGGCTTTGTTATCGCCAAGATCGATGAGTTGACAAAGTGTGCAGGCTGGGCCCGCTCGCATTCCCTCGATTTGTTCGATCAATGGGACAAAATGGAGCATTATAACGGCAAATGGCGGTTCACCTCTCCAACTCATGTCGTCCGTGCATTCTATGAAGCTCTGAAAGAGCTGGCAGATGAAGGTGGCGTTATTGCTAGGTACAATCGATACAAAACAAGCCAGCGAGCACTTGTCAAAGGAATGAAAATGCTCGGTTTCGAGACGCTGCTGCCGGAGCAACTGCAATCGCCGATCATCACATCCTTCTTATATCCGGAAAGCGAAGCTTTCCAGTTCCAGACTTTATATGAGAAATTGAAGCGCAGAGGCTTTGTGATCTATCCGGGGAAAATTACGAATGCGAATACGTTTCGGATTGGCAACATCGGAGAAGTACAGGTAGACGATATGATTCGTCTTGTAGATGCGATACAGCAAGAAAAGTTTTGGACATAACCAAGGGGGATGAATGAGCATGATTATTGGCGTACCCAAAGAAATTAAAAACAATGAGAATCGAGTTGGCATTACACCTGCGGGTGTTGCCACTTTTAAACAGTATGGGCATGAGGTTTGGATTGAAGCGGGCGCTGGTTGGGGAAGCGGTTTCGTAAACGAAGATTATATCGCAGCAGGTGCGAAAATAGTCCCCTTTGCAGCGGAAGCTTGGTCGGCTGAGATGGTTCTTAAAGTAAAGGAACCGCTTGAAGACGAGTACGTGTATTTTCGGGAAGGATTAATTCTGTTTACTTATTTGCATCTTGCCGCAGAATCCGAATTGACCCGTGCGTTAACGGAAAAGAAAGTGATAGCCATCGCTTATGAAACGATTCAATTAAGCAATGGATCGCTTCCGCTCCTGACGCCGATGAGTGAAGTCGCCGGCCGGATGTCCATTCAAATCGGTGCCCAATTCCTCGAGAAGTCCAAAGGAGGAAAAGGGATTCTGCTTGGCGGTGTTCCGGGCGTAGCGCCAGCTGAAGTCGTCATTATCGGCGGCGGCGTGGTCGGAACGCAAGCGGCCAAAATGGCCATTGGCTTAGGTGCAAGCGTGACGCTGCTGGATGTTAATGCAGAGCGGCTGCGCCAGCTGGATGACCAATTTCAGGGACGTCTGCGCACGCTAATGTCGCATAGCAGCAATATTGCGGAGGCAGTTAAGAAAGCGGATCTGCTGATCGGCGCCGTCTTGATTCCGGGCAGCCGAGCACCGCGACTTGTGACTGAAGCTGTTGTGAAAACGATGAAACCTGGTTCGGTTATCGTGGATGTAGCTATTGATCAAGGCGGCTCGATTGAAACGATTGACCGGATTACAACGCACAGCAACCCAACATATGTGAAGCACGGCGTTGTGCATTATGCGGTTGCCAACATGCCTGGAGCGGTTGCACAGACATCAACAGTTGCATTAACGAACGTGACGATAGGCTATGGCTTGCAAATTGCCAATAAAGGCTATCGATTAGCGGGATTGCTGCATCCAGACTTGGCAAAAGGTTTTAACACAATTGAAGGCAAAGTCACGTATAAAGCAGTTGCTGAAGCGCAGGGGTATCCCTATGTTGAGATTGATAGCGTATTAAACGATCTGTCCGTTTCCGTATAAAAAGCCTCGCCTGCTGCCAGAAACGAGAGGAGAGGAGATGTGCGATGTTGATGTCTCACTTTGTTATCAAGCTAGGTATTGCTCTATTTCTTGGCATGCTGATTGGAATTGATCGACAGCTGAAGCATAAGCCTGTAGGCATGAAGACGAATATGGTCATTGCCGTTGCAAGCTGTTTGATTACGATGGTCTCCATCGAGTCAGTAAGCAAATTCTCCATTCCCGGCCACACCAATATGGATCCGATGCGGCTCGCTGCACAAATCGTAAGCGGCATCGGATTCTTGGGTGCAGGTGTTATTTTAAGAAAAAGCAATGATGAAATTTCCGGGTTGACGACAGCGTCTATGGTATGGTCGGCCTCTGCGCTAGGCATATCAACGGGGGCTGGGTACTATCTCCAGGCTTTTGTAGCCGTCATCTTTATTATTCTGTCCGTTAATTTGTTCCCCGTCCTGATTAAGTTAATCGGTCCCCGTTCACTCAAACAAAGATACTTGGAAGTGAAAATTGTTTTTCATGAAAGTCAGGATCCAAATCGAATCTTTCAAAAGTTGAAAGAATTAAAGCTGCAGGTGGAGCGCGTCAAAGTGAAAGATGTGGAAGGAAGCTCCAACCAGCTGGAATTGAAATTGCTAACATATGAAAAAGTGCAGGCAACGGATGTCTATGCCTCGCTGAAATCAGTTGAACATGTTTCTTATGTGGAAATTGAAAGCAGATAATTGAAAAAAATCCTCGGTATATTTACAAAATCATCATATTCATCTAACAATCCACAAACATAAAACCAATATAATACAATTAAATATAATTAAAACAACAAAAATAAATTTCTTTTACTTTTGTTGAGAGGGGGTGCCTCTATTAAGTTAATCAGTTACTAGGCAACATTGCTCGGCGCACCGGCTCCGTATGTTACGTAACAAATGAACTTTATAAAAGGAGGACTCCTCGTGTTGAAACACAAGAAATTCGTATCCGTATTAATGGCATGTACCATTGCTTGCTCTGTAATTTACTCATCGGGAGCAGGCTTTATCCCGGTCGTATCGGCCGCCGTCATTGTCGACAAGCCAGTCCCTTCCACGCCTGCGGGCCGCTATGAACAATCCATCAGTGTTGCGCTTACCACCACGACCGCAGGTGCGGACATCTATTACACGCTCGACGGCACATTGCCTGACGAGACCAGCCTCAAGTACAACGGAACGCCGATCGTTCTTACGGAATCGACGAACGTTTCGGTGATTGCCCTGAAAGACGGCGTTTGGAGTACAGCCGGGACTTATGGTTACATCATCAAAACATCCGAACAACCGCTGCTGAAATTTGCAGCTATGTCTGACATCCATATCGGAACGAAAACACCGGAGGATAAACTCAGTACGAAAGCACGGTACACTAGCAACTTTGATGTGATGTCTTCCATTTTCAAGCCGGATGCCATTGTTATCGGAGGCGATTTAATCAATGATAATTTCGATGGCAAGGGGCCGGATCATGCTTTTGTTCGCGAGGTTTTCCAAGAGCAAATGGCACGAAAAGGCTGGGGAAGTATGCCTGTACAGATCGCGATCGGCAACCATGATGCCAGCGTAGCAGAGGTCAAAGCTGGCTATCCGGACGAATGGTTCACGAGCCAGGAGAACGGGTATTACGAAAAGACGATTAAAGACTATTCCTTTTTCTTTTTGAACGGGAACAACTACAATATTGACACGAATCAAAGGAATTGGCTGAAGGGGCGACTAGCAGCGCTGACGAGCGATCCGGCAAACCTTAACAAGCCGATCTTTATTACTTTGCATCATCCGGTTAAAAGTACAGTCATGGACGGCATGCAGTCTACAAATGAGAATCTGTATGCGGATTTAAAGGATTTTCCACAAGTTATTGTTTTATCCGGTCACTCGCATCTGAATATTAACGATGACCGTTCCATTTACCAGAAAGACTTTACAGCGATCAATTTGGGATCCATGTCCTATGTAGAGACAGAGAGCGGGTACGCTGCTGTCACACATGAAGGTCTAATGGCAAATCGTTTTGAATTCCCTGTCAATCAGTCGGAATTCATTGAGGTGTACGAGGATCGCATAGAGATTGAGCGAGTGGAGTATAACGGCGATCCTGGCTCCATTATTAATGGAGGTAAGTGGCAAGGAATAGGTAACGAAGGAGCGGGTACCCCGCCTCCGTACTCCAGCACCGGGGCATTAGCAGGGAAGAAATGGGTTGTGAAGCTGCAAGGCAATTCCAATGCGGAAATTAAAAACAACTTCACGTACACAACAAGCAACCGCAACAAAACGGCGCCTCAATTCCCGGCGAAACCCGAGATCAAAATGCTGCCGGGAGCCAATAACGTACCGGTGCTTTCTTTCCGACAAGCCAAGGACGATCAGTCCATGCACCACTATGAAATCAAGCTGTTGAACCAGCGAACGGCTGAACCAGTGAAATCATTCAATGTGTTGTCAGATTACTACTTTTCACCGATTCCGAATAAAATGAATATTCCGATGGCCGATTTGGATCCGGCAACTTCCTTTGTTGTCAGCGTGACAGCGGTGGATGTTTATGGCAACAAAAGCGCTCCTGTGCAGACCACTTATCGAACCGCAGGAACGGCGCCTGGATTGACTCCGATTGACCCGAATACGATGTGGAATGGGCTTGTGTCCGATATGAAATTCGATGACAATCTCAGTGACATTGCTCCAAGTGTAATCGGCAAAGCTACTCAAAGCGGTGACGTCACTTTTGTCTCAGGTAAATCCGGTCAAGCCGTCAGCATTGCAGCCGGCAATGCGAATTATGTTGATCTAGGCGACAGATCCGACTTGAAATTCGGAAATGGCAACTTCACGATCTCTTTCTGGCATATGGGGGACTTGGCTGGAGATCAGACGGTTCTCGCTAATAAAAACTGGAATTCGGGTGGGAATCCTGGGTGGTATGTTGGCCCTGCGACTACGAACTACATGTCTCTTAATATGGCTGCTGGAGGCAATCGCATTGATTATTCCGCTCAAAATGTGGGGAAAGAGTGGCACTACTTCACGTTGTCCGTAGACAGGACAAACAAGACAGCTTCAACGTATGTGGACGGTGTTGTGAAGGCAACCAAGGACATTTCTATATTAGGTACAGCCAGCCTTGATACTTCTTTTAATATTATTCTAGGTGCCGATGGCAACAAGGGGAATGGCGGAGCAGAAGTTACACTGGACGATCTGAAAATCTGGAAGCGCGCTCTGACTGCCACCGAAGCCAAAGCGTTATCCGATTCCTATAAAGAAGAGACGTCGGAGAATTTATACAATTTCAATCAATTGACAACAAAAATTCAGGAAGCTGAGCAATTCGCTGCGCATATTGTGGGTACAACAGGACTATCACTCCCTGTACAGGTGCAAAATGAGCTGACGGCTCAGATTGCTGGAGCAAAATCTTTGACATCGGGCTCCAATGCGACGGTAATCGATCAGGCCTATCTCGATTTGATTTGGGCATTGAAAGCAGCGCAGGATGCTGTCGTGTACACATTCATACCGAAAACAAGTTTTTCCCTGCAATCTTACAGCTCTTATGCTGAAAATGACAAAGATGAAGCGAAAAACATCCTGGACGGGCAAGAGACGACGATTTGGCATTCCAAATATCAAGCGCCGGCTGCGCCTTTCCCGCATTGGGTCATTATCGATATGAAGAACACGAATAAGATCACTGGTATTCAGAGAAAGAGTCGTACCAATCAATCGTATATGGCATTCCCAAAAACGTTTGAATTGTACGCCTCGGACAATCTGGCCGACTTCGACGATCCTGCATTCCTGGGCAATGCGGCGAACAATGCTGCCGGCACGTTTGGCAAGACATGGACAGGCACGGTTTATAAGGACTATGTTTCTTTGGACAAAACACTGAAGGGCCGGTATGTGAAATTCGTCGTGACCGGAACTTATGATCCAGTCGCAACCTATACCAGTATGAGCGAAATTGATTTTACTGGTGGAAAGGCTTTTAGCGGGGATGCTGCTTTAACTGAATTGAAAGTCAATGGCGCTTCGCTCAGCGGCTTCGCACCGGATAAGTTCGACTATGCGATGTCGGTACCTTATGAGACGACAGTGGCAACCGTGACTTATTCGAAAGCGAATTCTGCTGCAACCGTAGTAGTGAGTGGCGGCGATAATTTGATCGTCGGCGATAATCCAGTCATTGTTACGGTGACGGCGCAAGATGGTACAAGTAATAGTACGTATGCCGTCGTAGTAACCAGACAACCCCAATCTGCATCGTCCAATGCAACGCTGCGGGATCTGCAAGTGAATGGAATGACAGTGAGCGGCTTTGCACCGGACAAGCTGAACTACGCCATGGATGTTCCATATAGCACAACCGTGGCCACTGTGACTTATTCGGTCTATCATGCTGCATCTACAGTCGTTGTCACTGGGGGCAGCAGCTTATATGTCGGCTCCAATGTATTCACCGTTAAGGTGACGGCACAGGATGGCACGTTCAAGGAATATGGCCTTACGGTAAATCGTTCGTCAAGTTCAAATTCAGATTCGGGGTCATCCGGTTCTTCAGGACCATCGACAACGCCGGATAAACCGGAACTGCCGAAAGATGCAGTAACCATCAAGGACGAGGACTTGAAGGACGGTCAGTCAATCGTATCCGTCGATCTACCGGAAGGGAAGAATCGCCTGATTATTGGGGTGGAGCAGGCTGAGCAGCTTGAAGGACGCTCTTTGCAAGTTCAGGCTCCGAACGTAAAACTAACTGTTCCAGGCGATCTGTTGAAATCCGCAAGCAGCTTGCTGCCTTCACCTGACAAGAAGGCTGAGGTTACGGTGAAAATCGAACCGATGACAGCAGCGCAAGCAGAGCGGACGCTGCAGGAAGCAAGCCGCAAGGACAACGGTATCTATAAACTGGGCGGACAGGTGGTCGATCTCTCGATCTTCGCAACCGACGCTGAGGGCAAACAGTTTGTCCTGAATAAGCTTGAGAAGCCTGTCACGATGACGTTCGCGATTCCTTCGGGCATGGATCCGAAACTGGCTGGCATCTACGAGATTAAGAAAGACGGAAGCCTTGTGTATTTAGGCGGAAAGCGTATGAATGGAAATACCGCAATTGAAGTCGGAACTGACCGACTCAGCCAGTACGCGGTGCTTTCTTTGGAGAAGAATTACAACGACGTGACCAACCAGCACTGGGCATATGCGACGATTCGCGAGTTGTCCGCTCAGCATATCGTTAACGGAGCGACGGACACGACCTTTGCGCCTGGCAAAGACATTTCCCGTGCCGAGTTCGCAGCCTTGCTGGCCCGGACGCTAGGTCTTTCATCTGCAGAAACGTCTCCGTTCGGTGATGTGACAGCGAAAGACTGGTATGCGAAGGAAGTGGCTGCCGCCTATAAAGCCGGCATTATTTCTGGCAATGGACAGCAAGCTTTCGAACCGAATCGCAGCATTACCAGAGAAGAGATGGCCGTCATGCTCGTGCGCGCTTATGAGCACCGGACAGGATCGAAACTTGAAGCGTCCACAGCAGCAAGCTCGGATGCATCCAAGATCAGCGATTGGGCCTTGCCTTTCGTGAACAGTGCGCTCAAAGCGAAACTGCTCTCGGGGCGTCAAGAAGGGTTGTTTGTACCTGGTGAGCATACGACTCGTGCGGAAGCAGCGCAAGCTATCTACAATCTACTGAAATAGACATAAAAAGATCGCCAACCACCTATATGATCAGGGAGGTTGGCGATTTTCTTTAACTTCGCACAGATAAAGGAACGTCAGGATACTGTTTCACAAACCGATAAATTCCGAACAAGCCGATTAACGCCATATACCGTCTGGACTTACCAACGAGTTTACCCAAGAGATCACTTTTTTTGCAACAAAATTCCATATTTTTACGTTTGTTTCTTAGGAGGTGTTTAAATGAAGAAATTAATAATAGTAATTTGCGCCTTGCTGGGCTTAGTTGCATGTGGTCAGCCTTCACCATCTGAAGAACAAACAGCAAATCTCTCTCTACCCAAGGATTCAGCCGTAGTTACATCAACCGTTCCTACTTCTGAAAAAGTGCCTTTTACAGCGAGTATATCTGTCCCAAATCAATTAAAATCCAATGAAGAGTTCATTGTTGAAGCTACTCTAAAGAACTTATCTGATCATGATTTTAAGATTTTACATGCGGCAGGTCTTTTTTATTTTTCTATTAAAGACAGCAATGGCAAAGGGGTTAATACATTTGCTATGCATCAAGTAGGAATATATCGTACTTTTCAAGGAAAAGGGACGATTACTGAGCATTATACATATAAACTTGAAAAGGCAGGTTTTTATGAAGTTTCGGCAACTGCAAAATTTATGCTTGGTGAAGGAGACAATGAAAACGACTTAGAACTTGAAACAAATAAGGCAAGATTTGAGGTTATAGCATTGAACTAAAGAAGACGAAGGTTTTTTCTGCAAGACGTAGACAGATGTTTGTTAATAACATAGTATTATGTTATTAACAAACATTTTTAATGGGACAGGAAGGGATGCGGGATGAAAAGAAGCGAGGTTATATGCGCTCAAAAGCAAGCTGCGGCGATGTTGCAGGACATTAGCATAGCGCTGACGGAACATGAAATGGCACAAATTGAAGTTGCCGGATTTGGCCTTGATCAGCTTGAGGTGCAGGGCTTGCAGCTGGTTACCTATGTGAATACGGAACGCTATTGTGCGAAGGAATTAATGTTGTTTCCCAATCAAACATGCCCTGAGCATTTGCATCCGCAGGTACATGGCGAACAAGGTAAAATGGAAACCTTCCGCTGCCGGACCGGAAACGTGTATTTGTATGTAGAAGGAGAGGCGACACCTGTCATTCAAGCGAAAATACCGACAGGCAGCGAAGCTTATTACACGGTGTTCCATGAAGTGGCGCTGTCTCCGGGAGAACAATACACCATTCAACCTGGGGTCAGGCATTGGTTTCAAGCAGGCGACGAGGGAGCCGTCATTTCTGAGTTTTCCAGCACGAGTCGTGATGAGTACGACATATTCACCGATCCGCGTATTCAACGAATACCTGTGATTCTGGAAGATGAATAGGCTTGTATGAGACTGTACGGAAGAGAGTGGACGAGGCGGGAATTGGAAGCCCGTGTAGGCCGGATCGAGCAAATTGCCGGCATGCGGCGTTTCGTGGGCACGGAAGGCAAAGAAACGGGCGTTGAGCAGATTCACGTTCGGACCGGAGCAGGGCTGAGCTACTATGTCACGCCAACGAAGGGGCTGGACATTTCATTGGCGGAATTCCATGGGGTGCCGATCAGCTGGCAATCCTGCAACGGGGACGCGCATCCTAGACATTATGAGCCGGAAGGCAGCGGCTGGCTTCGAACTGCATCAGGGGGATTGCTGATGACTTGTGGGCTCATGCAAGTTGGATCATCTTGCGAAGATCAAGGTGAGAGGCTTGGACTGCATGGTCGGATGCATCACACGCCTGCAAGTCAGGTTTCTGCCGAAAGCAGCTGGCACGAAGATGAAATGGAAATGCGAATAGCGGGTAGCGTGGAAGAGACCTCGATATTCGGAGGACATCTACGCTTAACGAGGCAAATTCGCAGTCGACTGGGAGAGAATTCCCTGCTCATTCAGGATGAGGTACGGAATGTAGGTTTTGAACGTTGTCCTCATATGATTCTTTATCACTTTAATTTCGGCTTCCCTTTGTTAAGCGAAGAGACGACGATACACTTCCATTCGGCATCGGTGCAAGCGCGTGAGCAGCAGACACCGATGGGCGGCTACAGGGCATGGCAAGCCCCGGATAAGGATTATCAAGAGCGTTTGTACTACCACGATACGAGCAGCAAGCCGCTCGTGCAAATCGAAAACCCGAATTTCCCTTTCCATTCTGGAGGGGCGAACGTTCGGGTTTCGCTGCAATGGTCGGCCGATACGCTGCCGAATCTGGTCCAATGGAAAATGGCTGGGGCCGGCACGCACGTGCTGGGTATTGAGCCTGCCAATTGTTATGTCGAAGGCAGACGGGCAGAGCGTGAGCGCGGATCGCTTGTCTTCCTTGAACCAGGGGAAACCGTTAGCTATGAAATTCGGTTAACCCTTGCGTGAGATGTTGGGATCAAAGAGACAACGAAATGTAGGTGATGGATGACACGGCGACGCTGCGTGCTGTTGTACAGGAAGCTTCTGTAGATATCCTGATAGGCTCTTGATTCTAGGCAAGACACAAAGAAATCTCTCCTTAGGTTGGGTGGCATCCCCATTTCACCAAAGAGAGGTTTTTTTTGTTGTTAATGCAGGGACGGCGAGTCTCCATGCCTTGCTGGAAGAGGGAGGGGGAACTACAGGGCGCTATTTGGCTAGAAACAACCCTTTAGGCAAGGGGGAGGGAACTAGGGTCCGCTATTCCGCCATTCCGAGCAGATAATTAGATTATTGAGGTGAAATAAGACCTTGTAGTTCCCCTTGGGCGCCCGAAATTCCGCTTTTCCCCGAAATAAGGGAATGGAGTTCCCTCAATCAAGTGGATCTCAAGTTGAGACGCTCCTAAGTTACTTGCTAGTTGCGAGTTCCGTTTCTGCACATGAGTTTGAATACTGACTTTTCGACTGGAATAAGCAGTATTCGAACTATGCAGGGGCTGTCGGATTCATTAAGGTTAAGGTGTAGACAGCAGCAACTTCGACAGTCAGGGAGGAGTATCAGGCTTATGAGTTTCATTAGGGAGATTACAAGGAACCGTCAGTTGTATGTATTGGCTGTTCCGGGCATTATCTTTTTGGCGATCTTCTCCTACATTCCGATGCTGGGACATTTGATTGCGTTCCAACGCTTTCAACCAGTGAAAGGGTTATGGGGAAGCAAATGGGTGGGCTTCGATAATTTCAAGTTCTTTTTCGGAGGACACGATTGGGTACGAGTCACGTTCAATACGTTGTATCTGAACCTGCTCTTTCTCATCTTCGGTATAGGGATGGCCATCGTTCTGGCCATTATCGTGAATGAAGTCAGGTCGACGCTCATCAAGAAATTGAGCCAGTCCTTTATTTTCCTTCCCTATTTTATTTCTTGGTTGGTAGTCAGTCTGATGATGCTTGCTTTTATGAGCACGGAAGGCTTGGTGAACAGCTTGCTCAAGAGCTTGGGAATGGATACGATTAATTGGTATCAAAGCGTGAATCTATGGCCCTTTCTTTTGACACTGGTGTACATCTGGAAATTTTCGGGCTACTATTCCATTATCTTTTTGGCCGCGATCGTTGGCATTTCGAACGAATACTACGAATCGGCGAAGATCGATGGGGCGACCCGGTTTCAGCAAATCCTGCATATTACGATTCCTTCAATCCGCTCGGTGATCGTTGTGCTGATGCTGCTGGGTGTCGGACGTATTTTCTTCGGGGACTTCGGCATGATCTACGGGATTATCGGGGATAATTCGATTCTGTATCCGACGACAGATGTCATTGATACGTATTCGTTCCGGGCACTGCGCCAGTTGGGCAACTTCGGCATGTCTTCGGCTGTCGTCTTGTATCAATCGATGATGGGTCTCGTCACGATTCTCATTTTTAACCGAATCGCGAAGAAAATTGATTCCGATTCCAGTCTTTTTTAGGAGGAGCTTATGGAAGTTACAGCTACGACAGCAGCACCCGATAAAATAGCCAGAACGCGAATCCAATCGGATACGTCTTGGCGTGAGAAACTGTTTCTAGGTTTCATTTATGTGTTCATTTTAGCCTTCAGCCTTGTTTGCGTGATTCCCTTCTGGATCGTCTTGGCGGATTCTTTCGCTTCCGAGGCCAGTTTCCTCCAGTATGGGTATCAAATCCTTCCCAGCGAGTGGAGTCTGGATGCTTACAAGTACTTGCTGCAAGGAGGTCAGTTCCTCACCAGCTACAAAAATTCTCTCATCGTTACCATCGTGGGAACTGTGCTAGCCGTCATTATGACCGCCATGTTCGCCTATGTACTGGCACATCCGAAGGTGAAATACCGTCATGTCCTTTCTTTCTTAACCTACTTGGCGATGGTTCTCGGCGGCGGATTAGTTGGCTTCTACATCATGGTGACCAATTGGCTTCACTTGAAGGACTCTTTATGGGCGCTCATTCTTCCTTATTTGCTGAATCCGTTCTATGCTTTCATCTTAGTTGCCTTCTATAAATCGCTGCCTTATGAAATCAACGAAGCGGCAACGATTGACGGGGCAGGGGATATTCGTCTTTTCTATAAAATTATTGTACCGATTTCCACACCGGTCATTGCGACGGTTTCGCTTTTTTATGCTATTCAGTATTGGAACGACTGGTATTTATCCTTGCTGTTCATCGACAATTATAAACTGCATCCCTTGCAGTTGATGATCCGGCAATTAATTTCGAATCTTAATGTTTCCGCTTATGTCGGCGGTGGCGCCAGCTATCAAGTATCGGCTCCAACGAGCGCCATTCAATTGGCAACTGTTTGTCTAACAATCGGTCCGATTGTGCTGCTCTATCCTTTTCTGCAAAAGTATTTCGTGAAAGGCATTACGATTGGCGCTGTAAAAGGTTGAGTTCAGGACGGTTTCACCCGAGTTTCTCGGTTTAACATATTTCTACAGGAGGTCGCAACAATGAATAGGACAAAATGGACTGGTACCGCTCTAACGATCGTAATGCTGACAAGTGTGCTTGTGGCCTGTACGAGTAAAAATGCAGAGCCAGCTGCGACAAATGCCCCTAGCAGTACGGCAAATGCCGTGGGCGTGAAGAAGCTGGACCCCGTTACGCTGAAAATTATGGTGCCCGGAGACAGGCCCAAAGATTTCGACGCCGTGATCCAGGAAGCAGAAAAGAGAATGGCCGATTCCATCAATGTGAAATTGGATGTTGTCTTCGTGCCATGGGCCGATTTGGCTCAGAAAACGCAAGTTACGCTTTCATCCGGCGAAAACATCGATTTGATCTTCGATGCGCCGTGGCTGCATCTGACTCAGCAAATCGCCGCCGGCAGCTACGAGCCGCTCGATGATCTGCTCAAGCAGTACGGGCCAAACATCCTCAAGAACCGTCCGCAGCAGATGTGGGATGCCAACAAATTCGATGGGAAAATCATGGGCATCCCCAACGGCAATTCCTTTGTTCAGGGACGTGTTTACTATGTGAGAAAGGATCTTCGCGAACAGCTCGGCATTGCCCCTATCAAAAGCTATGATGACTTGATCAAATTTGCCTATGCCGTGAAAGAGAAAGTGCCAAACATCACGCCGCTGGTGCCTGCTGGTCAAGATGTGAACAAAGGCCTGTCAGAAGGCGCTTTCCGGCATTATTGGGCGGATAATAAAGAGAATATTCAGCCAAGTCCTGCGCTCTCCGAATCTCTCACATTGTTCACTAGAAATAACGACGGGAAAGTGTACAATCTTTTTGATGAGATGGATCCGATGGTTTGGTCATGGGTTCAAAATGCCCGCAAGCTGTATCAGGATAAGATTATTAGCCCGGATGTGCTTGCCATCAAAGATGTCATGGAGCCAGCCAAACAGGGCAAAGCAGCCATCATTACGAGTAACGATTTCGGCGTGAAGGATGATATCCAGAAAGCCTTGAAAAGCGGCAATCCCAAAGCTGAATTTGAAGCGGTTACATTAATGAATTTGAATAAAGGTGCTGTCCTCACGAACTCGCTGCAATATAATTTCATCTCTGTTCCTGTAGTGAGCAAGCACAAGGATCGGGCCATTCAGTTCCTGGACTGGGCTAATCAGAAGGACAATTACGATCTGTTGGTGTACGGGGTGAAGGATAAGAACTGGGAAGCGGTCGGAGATGACCAATATACGTTCAAAGGCGACGGTTACACTTGGTTCCCTTATGTATGGATTTGGAACCCAACAACAGATCGGCAGGATGCCAGTCAAAATGAGGAGACCAAGAAGCTGAACAAGTGGACGGCAGATGCCAGCAATTTCACGATCGACAAGCTGTCTGGGTTTACATTCAACAACGCGCCGGTCAGCAATGAGATTTCCCAATACACCAGTATTGAGGCGAAATACTATTCGGCTTTGTTCAACGGGGTTGTCGATCCCGATGCTTATTGGGCCAAATTTAAAGCCGAAGCGGCGCCATTAGCGAAGAAAATTCAACTCGAAGAGCAGAAGCAAATTGATGCTTTTCTTGCCAAAAAGTAAAAATGAAACCTCAGAATCAATAATGGAACCTCACAGGTCCTCATAAATGTGCTTTAATAAATAGGGACAAGAAACGATGAAGGGGAGTTCAGATGCTGAGATTTCTGCCAGAAAAAACATACCTTCGCAATTTTTTGAATATGGGTCTGCTGTTTACAGTAATCATCCTGTTGTTCTCCTATTTATTAAGGCAGCAATATTCCAAACAGGCTTATGAGGATATCAATCAATTGATGGCAACGAAAACTGACAGTTTGAGTCAAGGCTTCGAGTATCAGTTGGACCACCTGCGTTCTTATGCATTGAATATCTACCAGGACCCCGAGATTACGAATTGGCTGCTGTCCGATCAGAGCGAGCCTTTATCGACGGCAGCAGCGTTTAAATCGGTCTCCAAATATATGAGTTTGCAGTCGTTCATTGCCTCAACGTATCTGGTGAATATGAAGACGGAGCAGGTCATTAATTCCAAAAATGGCGTTCATACGTTTGCTGATTTTGATGATCAGGCGATGCTGGCGCGTGTCCGTAATCAGCCGCCGACAATGCTCCGGTTTTTCGATCATACACTGGCTGATGAATCTTACTTGGCGTTGACGGTGCCATCCAACCGTTCCAAAATCGCCAGCCAGGGGTATGTTGTTATTTTACTCAACAAGAATTTGCTGGAGAAATATTTGCTGCAAAATTTGAATGATGCGACGGCTGGTATTCTGATTTTGGATGGGAATCAGCACGTCATTCTCGGGGGTTCCGACACCTTCGATGCCAAGCAGCTGCTCCAGCCGGATTTGAAAAACCATCAAGTATATTTGAATCATAATGTGTATTTAATTCATGCCCATGCGTTTCAGGTGGAGGATTGGACGCTGTATTCGATCGTGAAATTGAAGGACATCAGCAAAAATATTGACCGGATCGAGCTGGAAATTCTGGGCATGTGCTTGTTTCTGCTTATTCTGCTGTCCGCGCTGACCTTCTGGAACTCGCGGCGCCATTTCAAGCCATTCAGTCAGTTGGCCACCCATATGAAGGAGACGGTCGCTACCGCTTTGCCTTCGGCAGAGAACAAGCGAAATACAGAGTTTTCGATTATTAAATCAGGTTTGGATCATATGGTCAAAACGATGGAAGAGATGAACAGTGTCATTCGCAACCATCATGAAGTGATCAAGAACGAGTTTTTGCGGCAGTGGCTATTGCAAGGGACGTACAATGAGGCTTTTCTCGAAACGGGGAGTACGCGACTGCAAACGCTGCTGAACTCGGATATTTATTTGGCGGTCATGCGGATTAATCGGTTTCAGGCGTTCTCGGATCGTTATTCGTATGCCTCAAGGAAGCTGCTCATTTATGCAATGGGCAATATTGCGGGAGAAGTTTTGGAGAAGCATGGCTTTGTATCCGAAACCGTTGATCTGGGAAGCGATCATGTGGCTGTGATGATTAGCGGCGACTTGCATAGGGTGAACCTTACAGAGGTTGTCTATAAAGCGCGAGAAGAGATCGGCAATTGGCTGCAATTCCATGTTACCGTAGCGTTAAGCGGCCGGACAGCGGTGCATAGCAATATGCGAAGCGTATATGATCGGACGTATGACCTAACTTTGCTGCGATTTTTTAATGAGCAGGATAAAGTGTATGTGGAAGAGGATTTGGGTGATTATTGGTCCGAACAGCAGCCCGATTTTGATGAAAATCTGGTGCAGGAGCTGATTCAATCTGTGCGCAAAGCACAGAAGGAGAAAGTGCGCGAGCAGTTGGATGAACTATTCGCCAAACTGCAGACGTTATCGTATACGGAGTGCCAGTTCCAGTTGAAGCTGCTGCTGTTCTACATTTTCAAAGCGTTCAATAAAGTCATGGCGGACCAAGAGCCCGGCGGGGTCGATTTGCTTCTTCAGCAGTTCGATACCTTACTGGATGTGAAGGAGTGGGTGTACAGCCAATTCGTTACGATTATCGACAGTGTTGCGCTCAAGCATTCCGCTTCCAACCGGAAGGAGGAACTAGCTTCGGAAATGTTTGACTATGTCAAACAGCATTTCCATGACCCGATGCTTACACTAGAAAGCATTGCTGATTATTTAGTGCTGTCCGTCAGCTATGTTCGGTTGGTTTTTAAAGAAACGTATCTTATCACGTTATCTGATTTCATTCATCAGGAGCGGTTGGAGCAAGCCAAAAAGCTGCTCGTATCGACGGATTTGCCGGTGCTTCATATCGCGGAACGATCCGGATTCCAGTCGAAAACGACGTTTTTTACCTCATTCAAAAAGTACACGGGCTTAACGCCTAATCAGTACAGGGAGCAGAATAACGACTAATCTTTCGAATTTACTAAATTACGATGGAGGAGGTTTTTATGATGATGGGAAAAAGCAAGAGATGGATATGTTCGTTGCTAATAGGGGGGCTTGCGCTTAGTAATTTGCCTGTGTATATCGCAGCGGAAGGCGGCCCCTACACGCTGGATAACCTGCTGGCGGCAGATATGGATACACACTTTGACGGAGGGGTGAGCCCCTTTACGCCAGCAAGCGGCACAACCGGAGGATCGCAAAAGATCGTATCGGTCAATGGCAACAATGCCCTTGAGTTTCGCGATGCTTCACTGGGGACGAATTTAAGCAGTTCTTTTTACTATCAGTTGAACAGCGGCAGACTCAAGGACCGGATGAATGAGATCTATAATATGCCGGTAGGCAGTTCTCCAGTCGAGTTCGTCTTTTCCTACAAGCTGATGCGCAGCGCGGCAAGCAATAAGCCAGTAGCCAAAGACATCTATGCTCAGATTCAATTAGCGCCCTATGACAATAATCTGATTCCGCGCTTTCCGGCAGATATGCCAAGTATTTCGGGAACAGCGGCCTATTTGAACACGGTGCCGGATGAGTTGAAAATCGTGAATGACAGCGATCTTGCCAGCTATCGATTCAAGGTATACCCGAACGGCGGGCAGAAAAATATTTCGAGTGTGAAAGTTGCTTTCTCGGTGCGCGTGGATACCGGCGGCACGGACGAAGCGTACCTGATCGACGATTTGGCGATTTCCGAGGTGAAAAGCGAGCAAACGCTGGATACGGAAGCCCCTACAGCCCCATCCCAGTTAACCCTTGCGGGGAAGTCGGATACGAGTGTTAATTTGAACTGGACAGCTTCGACAGACAATGTAGGCGTTACGAGATATGACATTTATCGGGATGGTCTTCTGGTTGATAATGTAAGCGGTGTCAACACGGCGTATGGCGCAATCGGTTTGTCGCCAAACACAACCTATCGCTATTTGGTGAAGGCCAGAGATGCAGCGGGCAACTTGTCAGCAGCCAGCAATGAGGTAGCTGTTACGACAGATCCGTCTGTTGGCGGTTTGCCTGAGCCGCTTGGAGATCGCGATATCGGGAATGTGAAGCCTGCGGGCAGCGCAAGCTACAACCCGGTTACGGGCAGGATCAAAGTGCAGGGCTCCGGCAGCGACATTTTTGGCACCGAGGATGCGTTCCATTATGTGTATCGGCCTTGGACAGGGAACGGGCAGGTTGTGGCGCGCGTCTATGGCATAGAGAACGGCGTAACCTGGACGAAAGCGGGGGTTATGATCCGTGCGAGCATGTCGGAGCAGTCGCCTAATGTGATGACGGCGCTGACGCCTGCCAACGGGGCCTATTTCCAGGACCGGCTTCAAGCGGGCGGAGCCTCTACCTCAACAGCGGGAACACAAGCGAGTCCGCCGTATTGGGTGAAGCTGGTTCGCAAGGACAACGTAATTAGTGCGTATGATTCCAGTGACGGCACCAACTGGACGCTGATCAAGAAAGAGGCGATGAGTCTGCCGGACACGGTGTACTTCGGCCTCGCGGTGACCAGTCACAATACCGGCAGGCTGGCCGCAGCGGAATTCGACCAAGTGAGCATTGGCGAAGTTCCACCGGCGGAAAGCACAAACTCTCCTTTTCCGGGCACGGTTGAAAGTAGAAAACAGTGGCTGTGGGACAAAACAAAAACGATGTCGGAGATGGGGCTGCAGCTGAATATCGTGCAGTATGTTGCCCAAATTGTTGATGGGCAGAATGTAGCTTTAAACCTCCAGAAAATCGATAAGATGTTCCAAGCCTATGATGCCGAGCAGTATAAGACGGTTTCCAAAATGTATGCCTACCTGATGGTTGGCAATCAATTCAGCAGTACGATGGTCGACCATGTCAAAGCGTATTTCGCGCAATATGCGTATGCGAAGCTGCCGCAAACGGAAAATCTCCGCATGAGCAATTATACGGCAGGCTATTTGGTAGGTCAGTCTTTCCCTGATCTTCAGGATTTGAATGGCAAATCCGGAGCCGTACTCAAAAGCGAGAACAGAGCGAATATTGAAGAGATGCTGAGTGCTGGGGTTCGTTATGGATGGGCGGAGTATGAAAGCCCGGAATATACGTTTATGACTTACTTCTGTCTGAATGCGTTATACCAGTATACAGACGAACCTGATTTTAAGCAGAAATTAAAAATGGCGATGGACGTCATGTGGTTCGAATGGGCCAATGACTGGATTGACGGCACCTTCATCTCCACCTCGAACAGGGCCAAAGGCGATTCAGTTTCGGCGAGCGATCTGACATGGAGAGGGGCCGATCATACGGCGCTATCCTGGATGTATTTCGGCGGCAATCGCGCGCAAGAAGGGATCGGCGAAACGGATGCGCTAGTTCCTTCCGCTTACCGCCCTTATCTGGAGTATTTGGGCATGGTTCTCTATCGTGGCATGAGTTATACGCCACCCGAAATGGCGATCCGAATCGGGCAATCCGGCGATAAAAGCTACACCTCGCGCAAGACGAATCTGCAAAATTCGAGCGGTCGGAATTTGAAAACGTACCGTCAGGCGTTTGTTAAGCCAACTTGGGGCCTCGCCACGGAAGTTACCTACAATCGGGTCGATAATTGGATCGAAGATCTTCCCGTTGTCTTACGCTGGCATTCGGCAAAGGCCAATCCCCTTTTCAGGGTGAATGCCGACCAAGGTGACAGTCCAATTGGTAATTATGATCAACCGGCCAATCATCGTATCATGCAGGACGGCAAAGCAGCCGTTGGTGTGTATAAATTGTTGAATAGCCCTACCTCGAATTATTTGAATGCTATGTTTCCCGACACGGGTTCTATTATTACCCGAGAGGAACAGTCTGGATGGGTTTTTAACAATGCCGGCCCGATGTATTTTGCCTTTAAGCTGATCAAACCTTATTCTTGGTACTACCAGACACCTACGGACCCGTCGAATAAAGTGAAGACGACGACGAAGCTGCATCCGACTAGCCAGCTCACGTATAGCTACAATATTCTGCGCAGTCAGGCTGACAAAAACGGGTGGGTGCTTGAAACAGCGGATGCCTCGGAATATGCGAACTTCGCCAGTTTCAAGAACGCGATTCTGACGAATACGACGGTCGACAGCTCGCATATTGATGAGGCTAATCCGCGGCTCATTTATCGAAGCTTGAGCGGGGATTCGCTGGATATTACCTTCGATGAAGCCGCAAACGCTTATAACAACACGCACAAAATTAATGGCAATGCCATCAACTACGGAGCTTTTAAGCTTTTTGATACGCCTTGGCTCCAGCAGGACCAGAATGCGAATCTATTTACGGCTACGCAGGGCGGTGAAGTACTGACTTACGACTTCGCCAACTGGACGATATCGAGACAAAATAATTATGTCGCTGTGCCAAACAGCAGCTTCGAAAATGGAGCAGCAAGTCCTGAGAACTGGACAGATAGAGCTTGGGCTGGATCATCTGTACGAACATGGGATACGGTTACATCAAGGACATACAATCATTCAGTGAAAATCGCAAACACAGCCTCTGGCGATTACGGCGGATGGAGCTTGGCGGACAGCAGCTTGATCGCGGTCAATCCAGCAACTGCTTATACGCTCAAAGCATGGGTAAAGACCGACAATGTCAATGCTGTCGACGGAGCCCACGTTGGCATAACGTATTATAAGAGTGACGGAACTACGGTTACTGGCAGTACGTATTTGTCTACGAATGTGAGAGGAACAAACAATTGGACTCCGATCGAAGCAACGGCGACGGCACCAGCCGATGCGGCGAAAATCAGGCTTGATGTGAGGCTTAAAGGAACAGGAATGGCTTGGTTTGATGATGTTGAGCTGCTGAAACAAGCCGTTCATCCGGTAACTGGCGTCACCTTGAATAAAGGAACGCTGTCTATGGCCTCTGGCATAACGGCGGATTTGATCGCAACGGTTCTGCCTGCGGAAGCAACGAACAAAACCGTGACATGGAGTTCGAACAACCCATCCGTCGCGACAGTTGATGCTTATGGCAAAGTGACGGCAGCAGCGCCTGGAACAGCGGTGATTACCGTGATCACGGCAGACGGCGCCAAGTCGGCTGCTTGTGTGGTGACGGTAACGCTGGAACCGTTGTTTGAGGACAGCTTTGCAGCAGGGATTGGCAAGTGGGATTTATTCGGCAGCACGGATTGGCAAGTGCAGGGCAGTGGAACCGAAGCTCAGCTGGCGGGCACGACAACGGCTACATTTCCCCAGCGTGCAGTGGTAAAGCCATCCTTGCTTCCTTACAGCACCGCTAATTACAATCTCACATTTACGGCAAAAGGGGATCGCTTCCGGACGATGTTCCGGTATGCATCCAGTACTGGTTATTATTTCCTGGAATTTAAAAATACGAAGGTTGTTGAATTGTGGAAATATCCGAATTCATCCGTCAATGAGCAGGTGGGCACGCTGGTAGATATCGGAGCTGTCCTGCCGGGCTTCAACCTAACGGATTGGCATCAATACCAACTGGAAGTGAACGGATCCACCTACAAGCTAATCATTGACGGGATAGAAGCTGCAACGTTTACAGATGCTTCTTTGACGGCAGGGGGGATAGGTTTCTCTTTAAAAAGTGTGGGAGCCCCCGTATCTGTGAATGTGAAGAATGTGGTCGTTAAGCCTATCATCAATTCGCTGCCCGGAGGTAATTGAGGCATGAAACAGCTGATCAGAAGCTTATGCCTGCTGCTCGCTATTGTTCTGCTGCCATGGTTTTCGCTGAATGCCATGGCAGCGGAGCCCTCTCCGCTGTTCACGGACAGCTTCGCGGGAGGATTAGGGAACTGGGATTTGTTCGGCAGTTCAGCTTTTGTCATTGAAGGCAGCGGTTCGCAAGCCCAGCTCAAAGGTACGACAACGGCGACATCTCCTCAGCGTGCGGTCGTCAAAACCACCAAGCTTCCTTACAGTTCCACGGATTACGATATTGGCTTTACGGCCACAGGAGATCGCTTCCGGCTCATGTTCCGGTATTCTTCGGGAACGAGCTACTATTTTCTGGAATTTAAAAATACGAAGTCAGTTGAGCTTTGGAAATATCCCAATTCCTCGGCCAATGTACAGGTTGGGACACCTGTGGATATCGGGGCTGTCATTCCGGGATTTAGTTTGTCAGATTCTCATGCGTATCGGCTCAAAGTCAAAGGGAGCGAGTTTAAGCTCTACCTAGATGAAACGTTAGTTGCGACGTTCACCGACACGACGCTTTCGGCAGGGGGAATCGGTTTTTCTTTGAAAAGCATCGGCCCCGCAGTTGCGATGACGGTGAAGCAGGTTGTGGTTTCACCCAATTATACGCAGGGCACGTTTATTCACACACCGGCGACAGAGGTTTCGTATAATACGGATTTGCCGCTAATGTTCACCCTTGCGGGTACGAGTTCGGCGACTAGCGCTCAGATTCATTATACCTACGGGGACGAGACGCTGGGTCAGATCGTTCCGGCGGCAGGAAGCGGGATCGGCCCATATTCGGGCACGATTCCCGGATCGAATCGTTACAGGCAAATCCGTTATTATTTGACGGCGCAAGATGCCGAAGGCAGGTCCATGCGCTATCCGGAATCCGGGGAGATCGCCGTTCCGATCCAAACGATTGTGCCTTATAGAAATAATTTTGAAGGGGAAACGGTTGGGGCAGTACCTGCGGGTTGGAAAATAGGCGGAAACACCAAGATCATTCAACTGCCGGACGGCAATAAGGTATTTAACTTGAATGGATCGGGTAGTGCCAAGCTGAACCTTCCAATGTACCAAAACGCGGACAATTTTAACGTCAAATTCAAGGTGAAATACGAACGCACAAGCACGGCGCTGCAAAATACTTGGCGCTTTCGCTATCGGGCAGTCGACGATATGAACAACAATGCGCTGGAGTGGGCGACGCATAATTCCAAATATTTCCTCATGCGGAAAACAACGCTTGGCGGCAACTATTATTTGGCCAATTATGTCCAATCCCTGCTGGATGATTGGCACGATTATGAGCTGCGTGTAAGCGGCATCACCCACAAGCTGTTCATTGACGGCGTGGAAACGGCCAGTGGGGATGATTCGGACCCCTTGGCGCTGAAGAAAGGGTATTTTCAGTGGAATGTTGTCGGCGGCATCAACCTGATGATTGATGACTTTGCCATCGAGCCGCTCCCGGTGCCCTATGTCATCGATCTTAGGCCCGCTGGCAATTATGCGGGGATTTATACACAGGCGGAGTCGCCTGGCTTCAAGCTGGCATTGGAAGCGGGCGCAGAGGCGCATGCGTTTCAGCTTGATTATACGGTACGCCAGGCGGATGGCAGCCAAGGTGTTGTCGCCTCGGGAACGAAGACGTACAACTTGGGGGCTTATGCGACCGATACCGAGGTCATCGCTTTCACGCCTAAGCTCAGCGCAATCGGCACTTATGAGGTAACGGCTGCATTTGCGGTTGACGGTGCAGCGCAGCCTGCCAAAACCAAAAAGATGCGAGTAGCTGTCGTAGAGCAGGCAGCTCCGGTGAAGGAGCCTGATCTGGATAATGAAAGCAAGTTCGGCCTGAATACGCACTACGCGCTGAACTGGAATGACGATATCATTGACGGAGCGCGCAAGCTGGGAGCTCGTCACCATCGCTCAGGTATTTCGTGGGACGATGTCGATAAACATGTGCAGGATGGATCAGGCAAAACTATCTATGATTACAGCAGGGTGGAGCCGCAATTAAATAAATTATTTACGTACGGCTTTAATCAAATTACGGTACTTGGCATTGATCGGAATGCCAGCTATCAAGAGGGGACGGCGACGACCACCTCATCTCTCAAAGCCATGGGCGATTTCGTCGCTGCCACGGTTAATAGATACAAAGGGCAAATAAGGCAGTGGGAAATGCCAAACGAGCCAGAAATTTTTTCTAAGCCTTATGTGCCTAGCGAATTTGTTCAGCTGCAAAAGGTCGCCTACTTGAATATGAAGAAGGCCGACCCCAATGCGATGCTGCTGGCGGGCGATCACACATCGAGCGTGCGCAGCGTGCTGCCGAAGGAATTGGAGGCAGGTTCGTTCGACTATGCCGACGCGTATTCCTATCATCCGTACGTTTATAATTCCATGCCCGATGGCAACCTGCCGAATATGATCGCCGGTGTCAAAGATCTGGTCAATGCTTACGGCGGCTGGAAGGACTATTATTTGACCGAGGGCGGCTGGCCGACAGCCAAAGCGGGCTATCCTTCCGTATCTGAAGAGATACAGCGGGACTATATCGTTCGCGCTTTTCTGAACTACATGGTCACCGACCAAGTGAAAGCTTATGAGTATTACAATTACAAAAACGATGGGACAGATGATCGGTATTACGACATTTTCTGGGGAATTACGGACAATGACGGTAGGCCGAAGCTCGCTTATGCTGCCGTCAACCAGTTAATGACAACGCTGGATAAAGCGAAGTATCTGGGAACTTGGGATACTGCTGACCCTGATGTTGCTGTTCAGGTGTTCCTGAATGGAGGAGAGCCGGTTCTTGTTGCCTGGAAAAAAGTCGACCATAAGGACAATCCGGCTGTTAAGCCTCCTACCAGCACGATTACGCTCCCGTTTGGAGCATCTGGGGTGACCGTGAAGGACATTAACGGTGTGGATGTACCGGTTACGACCGTTAACGGCGGCGTGCAGCTTGTCGTTTCGGGATCTCCTGTTTATCTCACAGGGGCATCCACGACATTCGTGTTTCAAACGGTAGCGAAGCTGCTGCAAAACAAACAGCAGGAGGCGGTCGGCAAGCTGCTTGCTGTGAAAACAGCGCAAAATGCGGCGCTGGTAGACGCCGATTTGGCAGAGCTGAACCGCATCGAAACGCAGCTGGAAGCAGCCGAAGGAAGCGGGAGTCAAGCTGCAGGCTTGGAGCAGGGAATCAAAGACATCTACACGTTAATGGTGCAGATGGCCGATCAGTTGAAGAACGGTTCCTTGGAGCGAGCTTCAGGCTATGTGGCGCTGGAGGCTTTGTACAACATGGCGGAAAGTGCTTCGGTGGATCTTGCCTACGCGCTGAACGGTATGAGCGCCAATTCACTGGACTATGCCTCAGCTGTGCAAGCTTTGACAGCTTCGTATCAAGCCAAAATAGGCGCAAACAGCGTCATGCCGATCTCGACAGCGGCTGTGCTTCGCACAAACCGATATGGGAGGCTGGCAGAGGCTGCTCACACAAGAAGCAGCTTCGCGGAAAGCTACGCCTATAACTTACTGGCGCGGGAGTTTGCGCGCGCGGCGTCTGCGATCACCCAGTCGGAGCCGGCCAAATTCATCGGTGTGCTGGCTAATGTGGTACCTACTCAAGTGAACGGAGAAGCGGGATATGCGAGTGGGCTTACGCTTTCACTTGTGAACAATACCGAAGTTCCGCAGCAGATGCAGGTACATGTGCAGGTGCCAGGCGGATGGGAATCCTCCCAAACGGCACCGGCAGCAATGAGTGTTACCATTCCGGCACAGAGCTCGATGGATCTGCCTTATTCGGTGCTGGTGCCCGAGAATACGCTGAAAGGCCGTTATGAGGTTGCCTTTGCTATTTTGTATAACGGCGCCGCTTTTGACACGAAGAAAGTCCAATTGACGGTGGAGGACGGTCTTGATGTTAAGCTTGTTCCCGTGAAGAAAACGATCGAGCAGCTCGATATTTTATCCGTACAATTGACAGGCACTTCGTCCTTTGCCAAGACAGGCAAGGTGATAGTCAAAGGTCCGGACAGTGCTTTGCTGCAGCCAGTGGCCTCGGATGCCTTCCAGGATTTGAAGAAAGGCGATTGTGTACAGTTGGACTTCAGATGGACGTACCATGAGCCGGCAGCCTTTAATGAATACACGGTTGATATGCAAATTGAAGATATCGTCAGAAACAAGATCATTTACACCGATCCGGATCTTCCGATTGAATTCAACCTTGTCCAGAAGGCCAACGGCTTGACGATCGATGGTGACCTAAGCGACTGGCAGGATGCCTTTCCATTCCATCTTCGCAGCAAAGCCCAGCATTCGAGCGGCTATCGCGACCCTGCCAATCTGGAGGCGACCGCTTATGCCAAATGGGCGTCCGATGGCCTCTACTTTGCCGTTTCGGTTCGCGACGATATCCATAAGCAATCTGAAAATGCCGCGAACATGTGGAAAAACGATTCCGTTCAAGTCAGCTTGGACCCGCTGAACAACCGAGAGTCGCCTTATGGGCCGGACGATACGGAATGGGGCTTCGCCCTGGCTGATGATGGGACACGGCTTGTGAATATATTTTATTCAGCGCAGCCTAATCCCAACGGAGATGTGAGCGGGCAGACACCGTTCCGAGCGGTGCGCGATGAGGTGGCAGGCCGAACCTTCTATGAGTTTCAGATTCCAGGCTCCTATGTCAAAGATCTGAAGCCGGAGCTTTTGGGGAAAATAGGACTAAACGTCGCGGTGAACGATGCTGATCTCCAGAATGGGCGGGATGATTTTATTCAGTGGACCCAAGGGACAGCGGATTCGAAGAACACAGCCTTGTATGACTCGTTTGTCTTTATTGACTATTCGCCTCCTGCGGATATTGGGGCGCCCATTTGGCCGTCTGAAGCCAAAGTAATCGCATCAGAACTAGGAAGTGATCGTGTTGCGCTGAACTGGACAGCTGCCCAGGATAATAGAGCGGTAACAGGCTACCGAATCCTGTGGGGTGAAAGTGTGTCAGCTAGCGTCTACGGTTTCGTGCAGAGTGGTGAGGTGAGCAGTGTTATTGGCAGTGTGTATCAGAGTGTATACACCACAGCTGCAACCAAGGTGATTACAGGCTTGTCCGCGAACACGTCATATACTTTCATCGTGCAAGCCCGAGACGCAGCTGGCAATTGGAGCGAGAGTGGCCCTTATGCGACTTTTCTTACCCGGCCGCCTGGGTTAGTGAGTTGGGATGGCTCTTCCAGAAGGGAGGTCAACGTTAAGCTTCCTCAGATGGATAGGAATAGGGAGTCTCAGGTTGGCTGGAGAACAAAGAAGTGGAAGGCAGTTCAAGTAGAATAGAAGAGTGATAGGTGTGAGGCTGAAAGGCGCGCGACTTGGGGATAGAACTTCATTTCCCTTCATCCCCATACCCCAAAAGGCCGTCAGGATCATTAGTCCCTGACGGTTTTTCTTTATGCGCCTGCGCAGGGCCTTTTCTATTGTGTATGCTGTGTTTATTCTCTTCTGTCCATCTACATGAGTATAAGGAAATGGTTTCAAGCAAATAATACCAAAAAAGAAATGAGAAACTTCGTTGGAAAGAAGGGATGATCATTGGTTGTGGCGGAATCCCTTTCGAATAGAATTGAATCGATCATGACGGTCATTGGTCACAATTACGATGTTGTGGTGCGAGAAATAACACTCGGTCATACAGGGCGCAAAGCAGCAATCATTTACATCGCTACAATAGGAGATTCCAATATCATTAACAAAAATGTGCTGCAACCATTGATGCAGATGGAGGCGACAAGCGAAGATTCGCTATCAGAGCGATTCAAAGAAAGAGTAATGGAAAGCACGATTTCGCTTTCAGAAATGATGGAAACCGATTCACAAAAGGTATGTATAAGAAATCTTTTGTCAGGGAATACAGCGTTAATGCTGGAAGATATCCGTACGTACATCATCCTGAGTACTTCAAATATAGAAGGCAGAAGTATCACTGAGCCGACATCGGAATCCGTGGTTCGCGGCTCGCGAGAAGGTTTTATTGAGAAGATATCGACGAATATTTCACTGATTCGGCAGCGGATCAAAGATCCTTCTTTCACGATGCTGCAATATCATGTCGGCAAGCGTTCCGAGCGAGAACTTGTTGTCGCTTTTATTAAGGAGATTGCGAACGATCAAATTGTGGAGGAAGTTTGTCGCAGAATCGAGCTTATTGATATCGATGATGCGGCAGAATCCGGTTTTATTGAACAATTCATTGAAGATAATACCTTCTCCCCGTTCCCTCAAGTCATGAATACAGAGCGGCCGGATCGAGTTGTCAGTGCGTTGATGGAAGGCAAGGTTGCCATTCTCTTGGACGGAACGCCTTTTGTTCTTCTTGTTCCAGTAACATTCCCCATGATGCTTTACTCACCGGAAGATAATAATGAACGCTGGTTGTTTTCAAGTTTAATTCGTATTATGCGATATGCACTCGCTCTAATTTCTCTTTATCTGCCTTCGCTCTATATTGCTTTTATTTCTTTTCATCAAGGGCTAATTCCCACGAAATTGGCAATATCTATCACGTCCAGCAGGGAAGGGGTGCCATTTCCCACTTTTATAGAAGCGATGATGATGGAACTGACGATTGAAATACTTCGCGAAGCCGCTATTCGTCTTCCGAAGCCGATTGGACAAGCTATCGGCATGGTTGGAGGTCTTGTGATCGGGCAATCGGCTGTACAGGCGGGGATCGTTAGTCCCATCATGGTCATTATTGTTGCTGTAACGGCGATTTCATCCTATACAGTTCCTCTTTATTCCGCAGGAATTGCTATCCGCATGCTAAGGTTCTTCATGATGTTTGCCGCCGCAGTGTTGGGTCTCTATGGGATTATTATGGCTACGTTGCTGCTTCTGTCCCATATGATGAAATTAAAAAGCTTCGGCACTAACTATGCAGGTGTATATGTGCATTATCGCCCATCAGATTGGAAGGATTCAATTATCAAATTTCCGCTGAAATGGCTTAAAAACCGTCCGAAGTTGTTAGAGCCCAAAGATGAAGAACGATCGAATTCACGAAACGCAAAGGAAGGGGACTAGAAATGAAGGTAGCGCGGAGTGATCGGATTTCGGTGTCGCAATTAACTGTCTTAAATACATCTATGATTCTCGGACTGTCGATTCTTACATTGCCAAGGGCTACTTCTGAGAAGATAGGTACACCTGATGTATGGATTAGTGTATTGATAGCAGGATTTATATCTATACTGCTGGCAGTTATTTGTACAAAAGTTGGCCAACGGTTTCCCGGCAAAACTTTTTTTGAATTCAATCAACTCATTGTCGGCAAAGCGATCGGTATTGCTTTTAGCCTAGTGTTTTGCATCTACTATATCATGATGGCTGCTTTCGAAGTACGTATGCAAGCTGAAGTTATTCGGCAGTTTTTACTAGATCAGACACCGATTGAAGTGACCATGATCACATTCCTTGCGGTTGCCGCCTATTTAATTGTAGGGCAATTGAATCCGATCGCCCGACTCATGGAGTTTTTATTACCCATTACCTATATAAGTATTTTGGTGGTCATGCTGCTAAGCGCCCAAGACTTCAATATTGATCGTTTGCGTCCTGTTCTTGGCGAAGGGATACGCCCTGTATTTAATGGCCTCCTCTCGACTGCGCTCTCCTACTCGGGTTTTGAATGTATGATGGTCTTTACCGCCTTTGTGAGTGAACCCAGCAAAATGATACGTTCAGCGATTATTGGTGTTGCTTTGATCATCGTCCTCTACACAATTAATGCAATCATCGTGATTGATGTATTCGGTGTTTCAGAATCCAGCACATTAACTTGGCCAACCTTGGAATTAATAAAGAACGTGGAGTCGGCAGGTTTCTTTTTAGAAAACTTCGAAGTTATTTTCATTGCAGTTTGGTTAGTCGAAATTTTCACCACCTATATTATATCCCATTACATCGCAAGCCTGGGAATTAGCCAACTTTTTCGCATCAAGATTAACTATGTGCATGTAGGTTTGTTGGTCGTTATTTACATTATCGCAATCTATCCAAGCGATTTGAACGGCAGCATAAAGCTTGGTGAAAATATTGGCTATTTATCCTTAATAACGGCAGGAGCTATGCCGGTCTTATTATTAATCATTGCTGTTCTCAGAAAAAGGGGACATACACCTTGAAATCATGTAAAATGCAGGTTGCCGTATTACTCGTACTCATTTCATTGCTTGTACTTCCAGGATGTTGGGATAAACGTGAAATCGAACAGTTGGGCATGATTGCCGGTATCTCGTTGGATCAGGCGGAAGATTCAGGAAACAGTCGGATAAAAGTGACCCAGCAATTCGTCAATACGACCATTGGAACGAAAGATCAGGTGGTAAAAGGATATTATAATCTTACTGATGAAGGAACTAATTTGTTTGAGATCATTAGAAAAACGTCAACTAGAACAGATCGGTCGCCCTACTATACACATTTGAAGGTTATCATTCTAAGCGATAAGATCACTTCATCGGCCCAATTGTTAGATTTGATGAACTTTTTTCAACGGGATCATGAGATGAGAAGAAGCGTGCGTGTCTATTTTTCCAAAGGACCTGCAAGTGGGTTTCTGGAAAAAAAGATGGAAAATAATGAAATTCCTGCGTTTAATATTTTTTATAGATCGCGAAATCATTACAAAACTTTAGCAATGGCTCGTCAAATAACCTTGGGAGAGATATCCGTTAATTTGTCTAGCGACAATAGTTTCCTTGTTCAAGAAATTGATCTTACAGACGGATATAAGATGCAAGGAGCAGCAGTCATTTCAGGAAAAAAGAAGCGATTGATCGGATGGTTGGATAAAGACGAGGTTTCAGGAGTCAATTGGATTCTCGGAACTCGCCATGGCAGTCAAGGGGGAGTTCTAAAGGTAGTTGATAATAAAACAAAGAAAGAAATCATTTACGAAGTTAATAATACCAAAACAAATATCAAGCCGAAAGTAGAAGGAGAACGGATTTCTTTTCTCGTTTCCATTGAATCCGAAGGGCGGCTGGGTGAGGATTGGACATCAAATGATGCATTTGAAGAGGGTTATATAAAGAAAGTGGATAAACAAGTGGCAGATGAGGTGAAAGGTCTCGTTGAGCATTCTATTGCCAAAATAAAAGACGCATATAAAGTGGATGTTGCCGGCTTCGGTGAACAATTAAGAATACATAACTATCGTACATGGAAGCAAGTAAAGACAAACTGGGATGAGGCTTTCAGCGAAGCTAACATTGATGTCGAAGTAAAAATACACATTCGAGAGTTCGGTTCGAAAGGAAGGAAAACTCCAAAGATTGGGAAGTAGTCGCTCAGAAAAACGCCAGGTTAACGGCTAATACCGTCAACTGGCGTTCATTATTATGCGAGCGTCAGTAGCTACGTCGATCGTGTGAAATTCTGTATCGATCACTCGTATTCTCGCGGGAACTAGCAATCATTTCATAACGGGTGTACTGAAATTGTCTCAGATATCTGAATGCATCCCCCGTGTTTCCTAGCCCACACTTGATATCATGGTGGGGGCTGTTTCTCTCGATACTGGGTCGGTGACATGCTTTTAATGCGTTTAAAAATCCTGGTAAAGTAGAAATAATCGTTGAAGCCGCATTTTTCGCCGATTTCATGAATGGACAAGGTGGTTTCGACCAGCAGTTTGCATGCGTACTGGATTCTTTGCCGGGAAACGTACTCGACAAAGTTTTCTCCGACTTCCTTCTTGAATAGATGGCATAAATAATTGGGGCTAAGTTGGAATTTCTCTGAGAGAGACGGAATGGTGATCTCTTGGGTGTAGTTGTTGTGGATATAAAGCAGGATATCCTTTATTTTCTTGTGAGAAACGCTCATAGTTCGCGCTTCGACGTCCTCTACAATAAATCCAGAGGTGTGCACAATCAAATAATCGAGCATTGCATCGACATTCCCGAAATGTTCGTAAAGGTGCTGGTAGCCTTCAAACAATTTCCCCCCTGCTTTCATACCGTCGCGGGTAAACAGGTACATGGTGGAAGTGAAGAGGAGGTAGGCATCGTTCATCCGAAATGTTCCGTCATGAAAGTGTACACGAGTAGATTCCATGCAAGCGACAAATTGAATTCGATCCTTGCGCGTTATAGCATCGGCGATTCCTTTCAGATGTTCTACGATTGGTGAATCGGCAATGGCGGAGTAATAAATACCCGGTTTTCCTGTGGAGAATAGACCATAGGCGGCAAGCGAAGCGGATTCGACCGAACCTTCCAATCGGGCTAACTCGGACAGTGAGTGTCCGATGCCTATGCTGTAAGGCGCTGTCCCGTACGCTTCGACAACACTTTGCAGAAACGCCT
Organism: Paenibacillus alba; assembly: GCF_013204855.1. Lineage (GTDB taxonomy): Bacteria > Bacillota > Bacilli > Paenibacillales > NBRC-103111 > Paenibacillus_E > Paenibacillus_E alba. The sequence continues at coordinate 134,639 of NZ_JABMKZ010000008.1, forward strand.
TTACATGATGTTCGTATACCAAAAAGCCGTACCGCCGCAGGCTCATGCGGAATCCCAAATGCTTGATATTTGGCCATGCGAGTGGGAGCTCCTTACCTTGTACGACAATCGGTATAATGCTGGTTCGAGCGTCGTTCAGGGGCATCCCATTTTCCTCGAGCACTCGCTTCACAGTATCCATTTCTCCGGCACAGATTGCTTCATATAGCTCAGAGACATGATCGTGGGAAGGACGGTTTTTTTTAGCTGCGAGCGCTTTGGACAAGCGCTTCAGCATACTTTGGATCTCCTCAATTTCAAATGGCTTTAAGCAGTAACCGAAAGCGCCGAAATTCAGTGCCTTCTGAGCATAGGTAAACTCCGCATGACCGCTTAAGACTACAAACAGGGTATGCTTTGAAACTGCTTTTCCTTTCTTGATTAGCTCCAGACCGTTCAGTAGCGGCATCTTAATATCGGTTAGCACGAAGTCAGGTTGCAAGCGTTCGATCAACACTAATGCTTCTTGTCCGTTCCTAGCGTCCCCGATCACTGAGAAACCTCTTTCTCCCCAGTCTACGCCTGCTTTAAGTCCCTCAATGATCCATGGTTCATCGTCGACGATGATCGCTGTATACATCTTATCCCCCTTTACTTTGCTTATAGCCCTGCTCGACTTTCTATAAGGATACACCACATCTGTGCATCGGTAAATCGTTGTTCTATGGAGAAAATTACGATTTTTACGTGAATAAACAATGATGGCATTTAAATGTAAGCATTTTCATAATAAAATCCACATGTCACCATAAAATCATCTATACTCTGGAAATTTAAAACTTTCTATAATCTAAATAAGACTTACTAAGCAATTGAAACACCCAGTAATGACAAGGGTATGTACCAGTTTCGTCGAATGTAGATGCAAGGATATCGCGATCGGATATTTAACCTTGGGTCTTGCGTGGATGAATCATACATCAACGGGTGTCTCGGTTAGTGAGCCCAAATTATTATAACAGCTAGATAGTGGCCAGGAGGCGATAACATTTGGATAAGACCATTGTAACAATCCCTAGGATAGTGAAGAGACAGAATACGTGGAAAGCCGCTCTCCAATATAAATATTTCTACATCATGGTTCTGCCGATTGTGATCTGGTACCTGTTGTTCAGCTATGCACCTATGTACGGGATCACACTGGCATTCAAGTCGTTCGATTACAGTAAAGGCATCTTGGGCAGTCCGTGGGTAGGATTCCAGCATTTCAAAGAGCTGTATTACGATCCGGATTTCCGGAATGCTTTCAAAAATACGGTGATCATTAGCTTCGCCAAGTTGCTCATTACGTTCCCGCTTCCTATCCTGCTTGCGATTCTGCTGAACGAATTCTCACGAACAGTGGCCAAGAAGTTTTTCCAAACGGTACTTACCTTTCCGCATTTCATCTCTTGGGTCGTTCTCGCGGGAATCGTTTCCAACGTGGTAAGCAGGGATGGCATCCTCAACCAGTTGGTCGCGCTGTTCGGCGGAGAGCCGTTATCGCCTCTTGTCGAGCAAAGCATGTTCCGGCCGATGTTGTATATTACGCATGTATGGAAAGAAGTCGGTTGGGATTCCATCATCTATCTGGCTGCGCTGGCGGGAATCAATCCCGAATTGTACGAAGCTGCTGAAATCGATGGCGCGAATCGCTTTCAAAGGCTGTTATACGTCGCTTGGCCGGGAATTAAGGGCACGGTTGCGATACTGCTCATTTTGAATGTTGGCCATCTAATGGCACTTGGCTCAAGCTTTGAACAGATCTTTAACCTATACAGCGCGCCAGTGTACGAGGTTGCGGACACGATCGACACTTATGTATACCGTACTTCCTTTACGACGGGCGCCGATTTCGGATATACGACTGCGGTGGGATTCGTGAAATCATTCATCAATTTATTCTTGCTCATGATCGCCAATTCAGTGGTTAAAAGGTTGGGGGAAGAAGGGCTTTATTAACGAACTTGAAAGGAGGGAGAAGCATCAAATGCAAACGGTTCGTTCTCGTGGGAAAATAAGCACTTTCGATATCGGTACTTATATTCTTCTAGCCATACTAGCGGTCATCACATTTTTCCCGTTCTACAACGTCTTGATTATCTCTTTTGCCAAATTCGATGTTATTAGCAAGAGCAAGTTGTATGTGCTTCCACTTTCGGTAGATTTGGCCGCTTATAAGCTTCTATTGTCAGACACCAAGTTTTGGCACTCCTTTCTGGTATCCGTAATCGTGACGGTTACCGGTGTGGCCTTCAGCATGTGTATTTCCGTAGCAGGAGCTTACGCTCTTTCCAAGAAGGGCATGCCGGGGAGAAATGGCATCCTGACGTTTATTATCATTACGATGTTTTTTAACGGTGGCCTCATTCCTTTTTACCTTATCGTCAAAAACTTGGGACTGGTAAATAATATTCTGGTCATGATGATCCCCGCTGGTCTCAACACGATGTATATCATTATCATGAAAAATTACTTCGGAACCTTGCCTGAGAGTCTTGAGGAATCGGCCAAATTGGACGGCGCCAATGATATCTACATTTTGCTCAAAATAATTATTCCGATCTCAATGCCATTCGTGGCGACATTCGCACTCTTTTATGCAGTAGAAAGATGGAATGATTGGTGGTATGCGCTTTTATTCATAAGTGACTCCGCGAAGTTGCCGCTACAGATCTATTTAAGAGAGATCTTAATCACCTCCAGTTCAACGTTAAACAGTATGGCTATGACCCTGGCCGAACAGCAGAAAACGGCAAAAATTTATACGCCGAGCCTGCAGATGGCTGCGATTATCGTCACCTGCGTGCCGATCGTCATGGTGTATCCGTTTCTGCAGAAACACTTTACCAAAGGTTTGATGGTTGGTTCCATCAAAGGATAAGGCAACTTCATATAGATCCTGTCCTAAACAGAAAAAAGGGAGGCTTCAAGAATGAAAAAACAGTTTAAAAGGCTGGGGTTAACATTCGTAAGCATGGTGTTATCAGCAAGTATGATGGCGGCATGCGCCAAAACGGAAAATTCGGGCTCGAACGCGTCTGCTACTCCAAATGGGTCGACGGCACCAGTAGCCGAGGCGAATCCGTATCAAGAGCACATGGATATCTCTGTAGCTTTCTGGGATATCGATGGTATGGCTGCCCAGTTCGATAAGGATCCCATTTTTCAAGATGTGATGAAGAAGTTCAACATTTCCATTAAGCCAGTTAACATCACATGGGATGACTATCAGCAGAAGATTCAAATGTGGGCAGCATCCGGGCAGCTACCCGACATTTTTGCGATAGATGCGATCGGTACAGATTACCAAAGAAAATGGATCTCACAAGGCGTTGTGAAAGCGCTCCCGAGTGAAATGGCGACAAAATATCCGAATCTGAGTAAATATTTTGAAGCCCCAGACATTAAAGCTTTGTCAGTAGGTGGGAAATATTACAACGTTCCGAGAAAAATGTACCCGAGCGTCGATTGGAGTGCGCTGGACCGCTTGGTCGTGTACAGATGGGACTTAGCTCAAAAAGCGGGCATTACCAAGGAACCGGAAACTTGGGAAGAGTTTCAGGCAATGTTGAAGGCCATCGTCGACAAGGACCCGGAAGGGAAGAAAATCACAGGGTTAACTTCGTCGACAACCAAAATGATCGGTGGATTGTTCTGGCTGTACGGCAACCCGGCGGCTACAAGTGACGGTAGCGGCGTAGATTTTAAATGGATAAAAGAGGATGGGAAGTTTGTTCCTGCCGTATTCTCCAAGCAAGCACTTCCGGCGCTTAAAAACATGAAGAACATGTATACAAGCAACCTCATAGATCCCGACATCGCACAGACGAAGCCTGACCTCGCGTATGACAAGTTCATGTCCGGTAAAGCAGGCGCGTTGCTAATGGCCGGATTCACCAATATCGACATTCAACTGTATCAAAAACGCTGGAAAAATACGAATCCGAACGACGATATGATGAAGAACATCAAGGTACTGAAGCCGCTTGTCGGACCAGACGGGCAGCGTAATCACTCCGTATTCAAAACTTACTGGTCGGAAAGCTACTTCAGCGCACAAATTAGCGACAAGAAGCTCGATAGAATCATGCGGCTTTATGATTATATCCTTTCTCCTGAAGGGAAAGATTTGTTGACTTACGGCATTAAGGATAAGGACTATAAAATCGAGAACGGCAAAAAGGTTCCAATCGGAGAAGACAAGGGCAACAAATACCCGGCTTCCGGATTCTTGAAAACTCTTGTCACCTACAATAGCTATGAGACCGTAAAAATTGACAATCCGTCGATCCAGAACATGCAGATCAGACAGGCGGCCGTTGATTATATTGACTGGATTCTGAAGAATACCAAGGTGCCCGATTACAATATTAACCTGACTTACATGTCTACGCCTGCAAAAGATAAATTTACAGTGATGGACCACGATGATCTGTTGAAGGTGATGCTGTCCAAGGACCCCGTCGAGAAAGTCTGGGGAGATATAGTGAACGGCTATAAAGCAAAAGGGCTTGATAAAATGATTGAGGAAATCAACGCTAAAGCCAAGGAATGAGGTAATACAAATACCCGATAATGGTTGAATCAGCCCTCTGTGACAAACACAAAGTTCAGGGGGCTGTTTTAATACAAAAAAATGCAGGGAGATGGATTTGATGAAGAAGTACTTGTATGTGTTGGTTGTGTTTGTTTTTTGTTTCCTGCTTTACACCTCGGCTCATGCGACCGGTAGCACGTACTATGTAGACGCAACAGGAGGAAATGATGCCAACGACGGTCTGTTCACGTCAAGTCCCTGGAGGTCTCTTGACAAAGTAAACTCCACTGTGTTCGGACCTGGCGACAGAATTTTCCTTAAGGCAGGGGAAAGGTGGGCAGGTACGCTGCATCCACAAGGCTCCGGTTCGTCCGCAAGTCCTATTGTGCTGGATATGTATGGAACAGGACCGAAGCCTCTTCTTGAAGGGCAGGGTGCGACGAATGTTGTTATGTTGTACAATCAGGAATACTGGGACATCGGCAACCTGGAAATTACGAACACGACACCAACTCAAGGCACAGCCACCCGCAGCGGTGTTGAAGTGATCGGCCAGGATTTTCTTGCGAGCGCTACCACGGATAATGCCAATCCGGCAGTTCTGCACAACATTCGTTTGCATGATCTGTATATCCACGATATCAATGGGCATCATCCCAAAATCAACGGCGAAGTCAGTGTGGGTATCAAGGTGATTGCCAAACGCTCGGAGGACGGCTCTCCGAGTCGCGTAACGAAATTCGATCAGGTGCTGATTGAGAATAACAAGATCGAGCGTGTAACCCGAGGGGGGATCTTGGTCAAATCGGAATGGGCGAGTCGAGCCCAGCAAGGGGGAAGTGTAGTTGATCCGAACGTTCCGTGGACTCCCATAACCAACGTCATTATCCGTGGTAATCAGGTGCTGCATGTCAGCGGTGATGGCATCGTCACAGTAGTGACGACGGGGGCGTTAGTCGAGCACAACCGCGTTGATGGCTTCAATGAGGCAAAGGTCGATTATAATGCAGGCATTTGGTCGTACAACGCCGATTATACGACTGCTCAATTCAATGAAGTGTCCGGCGGGAAAACGATCAAGGACGGCATGGCGTTTGACTTCGATAATGGCACGAAAGGTCTATTGTTCCAATACAACTATAGCCACGACAACGAAGGAGGCACCGTTCTCATTTGTCAGAATGAAACAAACGGCTCCGTTTCCGACGGGATTTTCCGTTACAACATTAGCCAGAACGACCATTATCAAATGATAACTGTATGCAAATTTGGCAATTACAGCAATATGCAATTTTATAATAACGTGTTTTATGTGGGTCCCGGCATCGCCAACAATATGCTAGTCAATCAGGGTGGCAATGGGCAGGCCAGCTTCAAGAACAACATCTTCTATAACCGTGGAACAGGCGGTTATATGGCGAAGTCAACTTGGACCTATGACAGCAACCTGTTCTTCGGCAATAATTCACCGTCGGCGACAGTCATTCCCGACAGCCATATGGTGAAATTAGATCCACAATTCCTGAATCCGGGAAGTGGGACGGGAATTAATGGATTGGACGGGTATCAGTTACGGAATACGTCTCCGGCGCTGAACAATGGAGCAGTGATAACGGGTAACGGCGGCCGGGATTTCCGGGGAAATCCTCTCTACTATCTTGCCCCGGATAGAGGGGGATTCGAATATCAATCCAACCCCGCTCCCGCACCGACCAATATTGCCATGACCAAAACACCGACATCTGGCAGCTATATCGTTAATCCTGCACGCGCCACCGACGGCGTATTGAACGATTCGAGTCTCTACGCTGGACTGGATCAAGGGTTGCAGTGGATGAAGATGGACCTGGGGGCCGTCTACAATGTAAGCAGCGTGAAACTGTGGCACTTGTTAGGGGGCGGACGTACTTATAAGGACGTTATTGTACAGTTTTCAAACACCGCCGATTTCTCAAACGGGGTTACGACCGTCTTTAATAACGATACCAACAACAGTGCCGGTCAGGGTATCGGGACTGATGCGGAATATGTTGAAACCACTGCAGGTAAGCATGTTTCTTTTAGTCCAGTGCTAGCGAGATACGTTCGTTTCTGGTCCAACGGAAGCACGGTCAACGGATTCAACCATTATGTGGAGGCGGAAGTTTACGGTAACTAGACATTAAGAACCCTTCGAGTGAGGATATTTACCCGAAATGGGAAGGTGTCCTTTTTATTTAGTAACTTGACGATCGATAAGGGCGAAGGGATACCCTTGCTAAATTTACGAATTTAGGAAGGGAGGATCATTCGGACTTCAGTTCCTTTCCCGCTTGTACTGTGCAAGGTGATGCCATATGCATCTCCATAGGAATACTTTATTCGGTTGTTGACATTAGTTACGCCTATATGTTCGGTGGAGGTTGTTTGCTTGGCATTGATCAGCTCCGTCAAATAGGCAAGACGTGCTGGTTCCATGCCATAGCCGTTGTCGGAGATGATGATTTCCAGCATCGCTTCGTCATTCTTTTGAACGGAAATTCGTACGACGCCGCCTTCGGGTAAAGGCTCAAGTCCGTGGGAGATCGCATTTTCCACTATCGGCTGAAGTATCATTTTGGGAACCCGGATCGGGAGGAGGTGCTCGGGACAGTATAACTCATACCCAATTCTGCCGAAGAACCTGAGTTGATGGATTTTAACATAAGAACTCACAACCTTCAGTTCCTCCTCCAGACTGACTTCATCTCCGCCTTTGATGCTATACCGCAACATCCTGCTTAGCGCCGCAGCCATTTCGTATATGTCTTTGTTGCCTTTGGCAAGAGCGAGCCCCTTTAAGGAATCTAGCGTATTGAACAGAAAATGAGGGTTGATCTGACTTCGGAGAAAGGCAAATTCCATCCGCTGCTTCTCGATTTCCGATTGGTATAGCTGGGTGCTAGTCTGTACCAGCCGATCCGTTAGCTCGTGAATGCGTTCCAGCATGGTATTGAACTCGGTTGAAATCACCTCGATTTCCGCATAGCCTTCTAAATTAACCTTCGAGTTCAGCGCGTTCAGGTTTTCGCGTTTCAATCTTTTCATAAAGGCCATCAACTTGGAAAGGGGCTTTAACAGATTCATCATCAGTATGTAGTAAGGGACAGATACAAGAAGTACCGCAATGAAAAATAACGTGTAGCTGGCCGTCCGTAGCTTGTTCAAATCTTTCATGAGGAAGTTGAGCGGGGTTGCCGCAACGATGCTTCCCGAAATCTCCTGCAAGACATGAGCTTGCACGGCGTAGCGATCACCCATCAGATTCTTTATTACCGATCGGTTCTGGACATCCATGGGCGGCGGTGTGCTCATTTGATTGAAAATCTTGTCATCAGGTCTGCTGTTCGTATACACGAGTTGTTTGCTGTCAAATAAATAAAAAGTCGTCCCAGCGAGGGCAAGCTGGGGGTATTTTTCTATTTCTGCTTTTATCGTTTGCACATCAAGCACGATGCAAATATATCCGCTCATATCTCCGTAAGGCAACTGATCACCTGTGGAGAAAATATTCATACCGAACAATAGCCTGTCCCGGTCTCCCGTTTGGCCCGCTTTGCGGAAGCCAGCGTAATGCACGATCCCGTCGCTTCCGAGTTCATTTGAGGCGGCGAATGCATCCTTGAGGTTGCCCTGCAGAGAGACATACTTGTTCTGATTGCTGACGATGATGATATCAATGATATCTTTGTTCGTATTCTTAATAATCCCCAAGAGACTCTCGACTTTCTCGGAGAGTTCGTACACTTTTAAACTGTCTTTTTCGGCCAAAAAGTTTTGAACGGTCACATCGTAGCTTAGATTGGTCATCAGCTTCGATATATTGTCGTAGTTTGAGGCGACCCGCTGCTTCATGATAGAGATGAGTTCTTCATTATTTTGGGTGCTATGATTGATGATGATTTCGCTCGCCATGTTGTATACCTTCACGAAAGTAAACGGTATTATGGCGATAATGATAATTCCGATGATCAAGACTTGGGACTTGATAGACAGCTTTTTAAAATATCTCATCTTTTTCTCCCCATCATATGTTTCGGTTTGTTGCAACCGATTAAGATGAATCCATACTCTTCGTGCGGCAGTATTAAAGCGGTGTCGGCTAGATTCAAGTTAAGTTTAGCATAAGGAAAGGAACTGAAGAAACACAAAAGATGATCTCGGATATGGTTAATACCTGGATTGGATGAAAATAGCACGAACACTAAAGAATATCTACTCTCTTGATGGACATATTTCTCCAATCGAAAGGCGCTTAGTCGACAAGCGCTTATTTTCGTGTTAAAACCCATTGAATATAGCTTAATAAAGCAAAATACTGCATATTATTATTATAAAAACGCAAAAAACCGTTGAAATGATGATTGCTTACCTGTATACTTTAGCTATAACGCACGCAAGAAGCGTTGAATTAACGATTCAATGGAGGGTGAAGCACTCATGAAAATTCATTTTCTCGGAACGGCGGCGGCCGAAGGATTTCCAAATGTATTTTGCCGTTGCGAGGCGTGCCTTGCTTCGCGAAGGCTCGGCGGAAAGAACATACGCACTAGAGCTTCCGTTATCGTCGACGATACCTGGAAGTTCGATTATTCGGCCGACTCGCAAATGCAGGCTCTTCGCGATCAAATCGATATGGGACAGATCGAGCATCTGCTAGTGACCCATACGCATTACGATCATTTTTATCCTAAGGATCTGATAAGCCGGAGCGAAGGCTTCACTCACGTCATCGACCATCCACTGCGCATTTACGGCAACGATCTTGTCATGCATCATGCACGGCAGGCGCTAGGGCAGTATCAAGGCGATCGGTTCGCTTTCCAGCGAATGAAGCCATTTCAGCAGGCAACGATCGGTTCGGCCACCGTTACGCCGCTGCCTGCGGATCACGATCCGATGGAAACGTGCTTGCTCTACTTTGTCGAGAAAGACGGGAAAACCCTTTTTTATGGCAACGATACGGGGTGGTTCCCGGAAGAAACCTGGATGTGGCTAAAGGGCAAAAAAATCGATATGGCAATACTGGATTGCACCCATGGGGAGACCGGAAATAAGCGGAGCCGCGGTCATATGAGCGCGGATACGATTCTGGAGGTCCAACAAGTTTTCGCCCAGGAACGGATTCTTACGGAACCTGACCGTATCTATCTCACGCACTTCACCCATAATTCCAAACTGCTGCATGACGATTGGGAAAGGCTTTTCGAGCCTTACGGCATCCAAATTGCTTATGACGGATTAACTGTCCATATTTAACTTAAGGAGTATATATGAACCTTTCTACACCTGAGGACCGGTCTGGCATAAGTCAGCGGCCGATCACGGTGATCGCGATCGTTACCGCGTTCTCCTTGCTCGGAGATTCCATGCTGTATATCGTTTTGCCTATTTATTGGAGAGAAGCCGGTCTGAACGCCTTATGGGAGGTCGGCTTTCTCCTTTCCATCAACCGCTTCATCCGGTTACCGATGACCCCGCTGATCGGCATGCTTTATAAGAAAATGCCTCTCCGAACAGGCTTGATTTTTGCCATACTGCTGGCGGTCGCAACGACCATCGGTTATGGCGTCTGCAAGGGGTTCATACTATGGACCATTCTTCGCTGCATCTGGGGAATCGCCTGGTCCTTCTTGCGAATGGGCGGTTATTTGACCATTATCCATTATTCGGATGATTCGAATCGGGGCCGTCTCATGGGACGCTACAACGGAATATCCCGGCTGGGCAGCCTAGTTGGTATGTTGTTCGGCGGCATTCTCGTTCCGCTTGCCGGCATGGGCTCCGTTTCCGTCGCATTCGGATCAGTCATGCTGGTCGGACTTCCCTTTGTTGCAATCTGTATTGACGGCAATAGATCGGATGAAGCGGACTTTTCCATGTTGAATAAGGAACGGCGAGACAAACCGAAAGCAATCTGGACAACGGCTATCATCAGTATTATTACAACCGGCTTAATCGTATATCTCATCCAAACCATCCTAAGCGCCACGTTAAGCCTGGTGATCGAAACCAACTACTCGCAGCAGTTGTTGTTGATCGGGTTCGTTGTTACGAGCACGATGCTGTCTGGCGTGCTGCAGGCGGCAAGGTGGGGCTGGGAACCATTTCTCGCCACCTGGATTGGCCTCCGCTCGGACGGTCCGAGAGGGCGGTTGCCTCTGTTCGGACTGGCGCTACTCGGCGCCGCAGCCGGATATGCCATGGTGCCGTGGCAGCTTCCTATTTATTTGTGGTGCATAGTCATTCTATTCATAATGGCGACCAGTACGGCCCTTTCCACTTTAATGGATGCTTTGGCTTCGGATGTGGCCCGCCAGTCGTCTGTCATCGCGGTGATGACCGCGTACTCGGTGGCAACCGACCTGGGTTCCGCTCTCGGCCCGATGCTTATTTACTTGCTAATCGGCCTTCCAGGCGGCTTGAAGTACATCTATTTAGGAAGCGCGTTTCTTCTCCTGCTAATCGCTATATGGCACCGTCCCAGCTCGAAACTTGGGACCACGGCTTTGCGGAATGAACACGAATACTAAGCAGGAAAAAGGGGCGGTCGAGGGGCCGTAGGCAATCATTTCCGAATGTCGTTTTTTTGATGTACTTTTAGCAACAAGCAGGCTAAATGGCGCAATAAGTCGGGAATCCTTGATCTGACAAGGTTTCCCGGACTTGCCTGCGATTCGTTCATTCCTAGGTGAAAGACGGCGCTTCAGCATATTAAGATTTCATCATTTACTCGACGAGGCATTTTTGGTACCCTTAAGGGAAAACATGCTGATAAACGCAAAAACACGGAGGAATGATGAAATGCTTGCACCAGAGAGGCATCGCTTAATATTATTGGAACTGGAATCCAAAGGACAAGTCACTGTTGTAGAATTAAAGTCATTGCTGCAAGTTTCCCTTGATACGGTACGCAGGGATCTTGAACGGTTGGAGCAAGAGGATAAAATCAGGCGTGTACATGGAGGAGCTGTTTCCAAGAGAGAAGACGTAGCGACAAATCAGGCATTCTTTAAGCGTAAAATTAGCCAGAACGAAAGGAAGCAGGAACTGGCTATGTATGCTGTCGAGCTGGTGAAGGAGTATCAAGCTGTTTCTCTCAATGCCGGAACGACGAATATCGAGGTTGCCAAGCGGCTCGCCGCGCGCTTCGAAAAACTCACAGTTATAACAAATTCCCTTCGCATAGCGGATATTTTGGCGCAGAAGAAGGGTTTCACAGTTATTATTCCCGGGGGCTATCTGAATCATGAGGAGTTTTCCTTGTATGGGCGCTCGATTGAAGAGGAAATCATGAATTTCAATATCGACCTTGCTTTCATTAGTATCAATGCGATTTCCCTTGAGAAAGGGCTGACTGATTTCCGCCAGGGCGAGGCAGAGGTCATTAATGCGATGCTAAAGAGTGCCAAGCGGAGAGTTGTCGTAGCGGATTCCAGCAAATTCGAAACGGTATCCTACTTGAACATTAGTGGATTGGATCAGATTGATTCGATTGTAACGGATTCTTTCATGGATAGTGGGCTTCTGGAGACTTACAAAAAACATAATATTTCGATCATAAACGCAAGCTTATCCTAGCTTGCGTTTTTATTATGTTATCTCAAGAATAAAAAACAGCAAATAAATGCATGTTTTTTTTATTGTATGCAAAATATAGCAAAAACGATTGAATTATCGCTTTTTTCACGTATAATTAGAACTATGAACCAATCTTATAATCCAGTAGCTGTACTCCTTGATTGTGCATCCTAAATCAACTTGTTGGGGGAATATGTATGGAACGTAACCGAATTCGATTTGGGTTAATGACCGATATTCATCAGGATTTGATGTATAAAGCAAGCGATCGGCTTCAAGAATTTATAGATCAGTCGAACAAAGAGGATTTAGATTTTATTATCCAGTTGGGAGACTTTTGCTTCCCGGTCCCGGAAAACAAATCATTTCTTGGCATTTGGCAACAGTTTGACGGGCCTAACTATCATGTGCTAGGCAATCATGACATGGATATCTGTGATAAACAGTCGATTATGAGCTATCTTGGCATGAAGCGTAACTATTATTCATTTGACTGCGGCGACTACCATTTTGTTGTTTTGGATGCCAATTTTTTCCGAACGGATGATCATTATGTTGATTATTCGTTCGGAAATTATTTTAAGCACGGTGATGCCGTCGATAATCTTACGGATGAACAGTTAGTGTGGCTGAAGGAGGATTTGTCCCATACAGACAAACCTACGATTTTGTTCAGCCACCAAAGCTTGGAAGAAAAGGATGTTGGGATGAACGTCGGTATTCATAACAGCGGCAAACTTCGTGAGATTTTGCGAGAAGCCAATCAATCAGCTGGTTTCCGAAAAGTGATTGCTTGCATGAATGGCCATAATCATCTTGATGGCGTCAAAGTAATCGATGATATTTATTTCATTCATATGAACAGTATTTCTTATTACTACTTGGGGCCCGAGTTCAATTCCGTTCGGTATTCAAAGGAAATTACGGAAGAGCATCCGATTCTCAGACAATCTGTTCCCTATGAAGAACCCATTTATGCGATCATCACACTGGAGCCCGGGCTCTTGACGATAAAGGGAAAAGAATCAACGTACGTCGGCCCCGATCCGAACGTAATCGGGCACAGTAATGCAAATGCGGGTCATGTGGTATCGGCGAAGATATCAAGTAGGCAGTTGAAGTTTTAAAATAAAAACAATAAACGAAACACGGCGTTTACTCTTAGAATGTGGGGGTAAACGCCGTGTTTTTTATAAGGAAAATGCTGGATGCAAATAATACTACGATCACAGCTTGGAGTTATAATCGTTGATCTGCTCGTTTCTGTAGAAATCGCTCGTTTTTACACACCGAATTATAGAAAAACAATATAGTTGATGTTTAGAAAAGATGGATATAGGAGCTATGATAAGGTCACACCAAAAAACAATCTGCTTGTGCAGCAGACCTGGAGGGTAAATACGAAACGAGGAGTGTTGTACATGGAGAGAGTACCTGAAACTTCAATGGTCAGAGGAGGTTCTACAGCGCATAAACTTCTTGCTTTTTGGATGAAGATCAGACAGACTCATCAGTTGCTGGTTTTAGCTTTGCCTGCTTGCATCTTTGTTCTTGTTTTCAACTACATTCCCTTATACGGACTGATAGTCGCCTTTAAAAATTATAATTACAGGGACGGTATTCTCCACAGTCCATGGAGTGGTTTTAAAAATTTTGAATTTATTTTTACTTCCAGCGATGCTTGGGTCATTACTCGAAACACTTTGCTCTACAACATGGCTTTTATTTTCTCAACATTAATTGTCTCCGTTATTCTTGCCCTGCTTCTAAATCAAGTATCGAAAAAATTCATTAAATTCCATCAAACGGCGTTATTTTTCCCGTATTTTATCTCATTCGTTATTGTGAGCTATGTATGTCTTGCTTTTTTGGATATGAGTCATGGCTTTCTAAACACGATATTATCCTGGTTCGGTAAGGAGCCTGTTCTTTGGTATAACGAGTCCCAATATTGGCCTTACATTTTAATGTTAGTTAATTTATGGAAAAATGCGGGTTATTACGCCATTATCTATTACACGGCTATTATATCCATTGATTCTGAATATTTTGAAGCGGCAGAAATGGATGGCGCAAGCATTTGGCAGCAAATATGGTCAATTACCCTCCCTTTGTTGAAACCTTTAATGATTCTGCTCGTGCTGCTTCAAATAAGCCGTATTTTCTTTGGGAATTTTGATCTGTTTTATAACGTTACAATGAACTCTACCCTGCTTTATCCAACGACAGATATCATTGATACGTTTGTATTTAGAGCTTTGAGGGTCAATGGAGATATTGGCATGGCATCGGCTGCCGGTTTCTATCAATCTTTTGTTGGTCTCATTATAATCTTGCTTACAAATTTCGTCATTCGAAGGGTTAGTAAAGAAAACGCCCTGTTCTAAGGAGGTTCTTCTCAATGATCATCAAATCGCGCATGGGTCTCTTCATTATTCACATTGTATTATTGTTATCGTCGATTGCATGCATCATTCCAATTGTACTTGTTCTCACTGCGTCATTTACGAATGAAAATACGATACTTACTAAAGGATATTCCTTATTTCCGAGTTCTATCACATGGGAAGCGTATCAATTCATTTTTAAGAATCCTGAACAGATTATCAATTCCTATGTGGTTACGATCTTTGTAACAGTAACTGGAACTTTGCTAAGCATCATGATCACAGCTATGGTGGCTTATGTGATAGGTAGAAAAGATTTCTTTTTAGCGAATAAAATTTCATTTTTTATCTTTTTTACACTTTTGTTCAGCGGCGGTTTGGTGCCATGGTATATTCTCATCTCGCGAATTTTGCATTTGAAGGATTCACCGTTCGCACTCATATTGCCATATGTCGTAACCCCTTTTCTAGTCTTGTTGATGAAAGGATTCATGTCGACGATCCCATTTGCATTAATTGAATCGGCGAAAATGGATGGTGCAAGCGAATATCGTGTATTTTTCTCCATTATTATTCCAGTTAGCAAATCAGGATTAGCAACGATAGCCTTGTTCTCAGTATTAATCTATTGGAACGATTATTGGTTAAGTTTATTGTTTATTGATACAGGCAAATACGTCAGTTTGCAACTACTGCTTTATCGGATCATGTCTAACATTGATTTTTTAAATAGCGCGCTTTCAATAGGAAATACCTCTACTATCCTTTTGCCGAGTCAGTCGGCTAGATTTGCACTGGCGGTAGTTGCCGCTGGTCCCATGTTATTCATTTTTCCTTTCTTTCAACGATTTTTTGTCAAAGGAATTACAGTCGGATCCATTAAAGGTTAGACGCTTAACGTTGGTTTGATACCGTAAGGATTCAAATAATACCAAATTGCATGATCCAGGGGAGGACGAACACATGAAAATGAAGAGCAAGAGAAAAGTAGCTGGAAGCGCATTTTCGATTGTATGCGCAGTATCCTTATTTAGCGGATGCAGCAGTGGAAAAACGGAAGGGCCTACTGCTGTGGTTTCGCCGGCTGCGAGTTCGAAAATCGGGGCAGAAGCGTCTAGTCCTGCTAAGCTTGCTCCTGTGAATCTAATCATCTACAGAGTCGGCACGCCGCAGCCAGATGAAAAAGCTGTTGTTGATGCCATGAACAAAATTACCAAAGAAAAAATCAACACGACAATCACATTGAACACCATTGACTGGGGCAACTACGACGACAAAATGAAAGTGATTATTTCAGCGGGCGAGGATTGGGATTTAACGTACACAGCTTCATGGACAAATAATTTTTATAACAATGTTGCGAAGGGTGCTTTCCTGCCGTTAGACGATCTTCTGGGTAAATATGGTACGCATATCAAGGAAACGATTCCTGCGGCATTTTTTGATGGGGCGCGTGTGGATGGCAAGCTATATGGCATTACTAGTTATCAGATCATGGCTACAATGAAAGGATATTCAATCAAAAAAGATTTAGCCGATAAGTATAAGCTGGATAAAACAGCGATCAAATCGTTCCGGGATTTGGAGCCATTTCTGGAAAAGCTGAAGCGAAATGAGCCTGGTATTGTACCTACGATGAGCGGTGTGTCGATTTCCACAGAGTTTCTTTCGAGAATGGATACTGGACTCGTTTATGACGCCGTTACGGGAGATACGACCAATCCGCTTGTGATTAATGTAAAAAATAATGATTTTAAGATTAAGAACTTGTATGAACTTCCGGAAACGATGGAACATGTTAAATTGAATCGCGAGTGGTATAACAAAGAATACATTCGCAAAGACGCAGCTACCATTAAAGATTATAAAGCTGAACAAAAGACAGGCAAGTATGGCATGTTCTTAGCCGGAGCAGTAAAGCCCGGCAATGAAGGCGATACAAAAGGATGGGCAGGATTTGATGTAACCGATGTTCAACTAAGTCCATCCTACGTTTCCAATACGAGTTTAATTTCATCGCTGACCGCGATTAACCAAAACTCCAAAAATCCTGAACGCGCGATGATGTATCTGGATCTATTGTTCACGGATAAAGAATTATATCAGTTATTATGTGTAGGCATGGAAGGCAAGCATTACAAGAAAGTGGATGACAGAACCATTGAATCCTTGCCAAATGGCGGATATAATCCAGGTACGGACTGGGAATTCGGCAGCCAGTTTCATATGTTCCTTCGTCCAGGGCAGCCTAAAGATGTATGGGACCAAACGATTAAGGTGAACAAAGAAGCGATTACCTCCCCATTAATCGGCTTTGTTTTAAATCGTGAACCGATTAAAACCGAGATGGCCCAAATCGATGCAATTGTTAAACAGTACAACGGCGTAACGAATTCGCTGCTAAGTTCTGGATCTGCCGACCCGGAGAAAATCATAGCCGAAGTTAACGATAAACTTAAGAAAGCAGGACTGGATAAAGTCATCGCAGAAGCCCAAAAACAACTGGATGAATGGCGCAAGGCAAACAAAAAATAAGAGTTAGATGATCGCTCATTGCTTATACAAGCCAGTGAGCGGTTGCTTTTCCATAAAGCGGACTATTCTATTCAACTTAATTGGTTTGCTAGATGATAGCATGTACAAGGATTATTGGGAGGTTAGCGCTCGTGAGCCAGATAAAACTGCCTCGTTCTATGTTTATTCGTATGTTTACTTCATTTACGCTTGTATTTATCTGTATCTTACTGGCGCTTTCCTATATCTTATACGTTAATTTTCAAAAGATTGGCGTGAACTTCGTTTCTGGCGCTAATTCGAATGCGTTGTCACAAATCAGCTACAGTGCTACCTATTTGAACGAAGCATCGAGAACGTTCGCCATTTCTTTGTTGACCAATAATCGCGTACAATCGGTTATGTATGGTGTGAACAATGATTATGCAGATATTCAGGAGGCTTTGGAAGATGTATCCAAGTTGAAAAACGCGAATCAATTCGTTCATTCCGTCTATGTTTTTAATGGAACGAGCAACCATTTTTATTCGACTTGGCTTCAATCCAGCAATATCAAGGATTCTTTTTTTGATGATGGCGTAGTTTCTATTATTGATCAGAAAAAGCAGGCAACAAGAGGGAAGTTTTACCCTGTATTCAGAAAAATCCCTGTCTATATTTCGGCCGATGGGAAAGATATTGACAGCAATCAGAAAATGAGTGTCCTGACTTATATTTTCTATGAATATGAGGATAGAGCAGATCGCGTAAAGGGCGCCATTATTGTCAACGTGAAAGTGGATTACTTGAAAGCATTAATTCAATCTCTTTCCTCAAGCGGAAAGAATCAAGGAAGTACATGGATACTAGATGAGAACGAACAACTGATTCTTGACAACATGGAGCAATTATCGGCGGAGGAGAAAGCGGCTGTTCTCAAACCCATCGAAGAAAGCGGCAAGGGCAAGGAAGCTTTTTTTACAACAATAATTCAAGGAAAGAAACATTTGATCACCTATGTAACATCCGATGCTTTGAATTGGAAGTTCATTCATATTGTTCCTTATTCGATTATTTTTCATGATATGGAGCGGCTTGGCTGGATTACGCTTGCTTTTTGTTTAGGGATTTTGATTCCAGGGATATTCATTGTATTTTATGTATCCAAACGCTTGTATTCTCCTATTCGCGGTTTGGTGGGTAAAGTTTCGGAACTGCATCGTTCTCCGTCTTTGGTTGGAAATGAGGATGATATTGGCTATTTAAGCGATATCATTTCAAAAACTATTCAGCAGAACGAATTATTAATGAGTGACAATAAGATTGCGTTGTATTCTCAAAAAAAGGAATTTATGCGAAGACTGGTCGGCAATTCTTTGGATGATAACCCCGCTGACCTTCAATCCCGTTTGGATCAGTTTAACATCGATTTGCTAGCAGATAAGCGCCATTTTGCCGTTATTTTAATGATTGACCGTTATGAGCAATTTATGAGAACTTACAGCGCCGCAGATCAACAACTCTTTCGTTATGCGATCGGGAATGCAGCAGAAGAAATAGCGTCGCGCTCCACGCATAATTGTGCTGTTGATTTGGGAGATGAAGTTGTCTTCATTCTGGAAGCTTCCGACGAATCCTATGAGAAACAGCTTCGAGATATTAGTCTCATCATTGCGGAACTTCAAAACTGGATCCAAAGCAATCTAAAACTTTCGGTGACAGGCGTAATCGGGTATTCGGTTAAACAACTCCAGGATATATCTATTTCTTATCAAGAAGCCGTTCAGTTTACTAAGTACAGGTTCATTTTCGGACAAGGATCGATCATCTCATCGGATAAGCTAAAGCACATGAAAACGGATGACTTCCGGCCGCCGCTCCAGCTGGAAAAAACATTTGACGAACTTCTTGTATATGGAAAATATGAGGAAGCGATTCAAGCCTATGAACAGATTGTCGCCTATTTGAATCATTATTCCTACGATATTGTCATTAGCTACTTATATTATTTAACATTTATTATTTATAAGCGGATCAAAGAAATTGAAGTAAACGGACCAACCACGTTCAACATTCAATATAGTACTTTCGTTCGTATGATTAGTAGAATGGAAACTATTGGAGAAATCAACGCTGAGTTCCATGTGCTTATTCGTCAAATAGCCGAAAGTATGGTGGATTCCAAGGTAAACCGAAATCAGCAGATTGTAAGTAAAGTCATTGGAATCATAGAATCCAACTATATGGATAAATCATTATGTCAGGATAGTATTGCTTTACTCTTGAACCTATCCAAGTATCACTTGGGAAAAATATTTCGAAATGTTCACGGCAAAGCCATTGCTGAATGGTTAATGGATTATCGATTGAGTATTGCAGCAGAACTTATTACAAAGCCAAATACGAACGTGGCCGAGATTTTGGATTTAATTGGTTGGGAGAATCAAAATTATTTTTATAAGATGTTTAAGACGAAGTATGGGGTTACTACGTCTGAATACAAATTGCGGAATACGACAAGTGAAAACAAGGTGTATGATAACGGATATGGATCATAAATTGAAGAAGGCCGCCGACGACAGCGAATTGGCGGTATGTGCTTCCGCCAACAAGCATGCCGATCAGGCTTCCCAGACGGCGAGTGGAATTCCCTAATATTTCGATCACAAACGCAAGCTTATCCTGGCTTGCGTTTTTATTATGTTTTCTCAGTGTAAAAAACAGCATATAACAGCATATTATTGTTAATAATACGTAAATTATCGCAAAAAGTATTGCTTGTTTGCTTTATATCGTTTTATAATTGGAAATATCAAAGCCACCTAGAAATGAGGAGTCATGATGAGTTATCAGGAACGTATAAAGGCAGTTATTTTCGATTGGGCCGGAACCGTGATTGATTATGGTTGCTTCGCGCCGATGCATGCATTTATTCAAACTTTTGAAGAAGCGGGGGTACCGATCACGATTCGGGAAGCAAGAATGCCAATGGGCCTTCTGAAATGGGATCATATTCAAGCTATTTTGCAGATGGAAAGGGTGAATAGCGTTTGGACAGCGGCGTTTGGCAAGCAAGCGGTCAAGGAAGATATTGATCGTCTCTATGTTCGATTCGAAGCCATTTTGATGGAGTCGTTGAAACAGTATACGGATCCGATTCCCGGAGCTTTAGAAACGGTGAGAAAGCTTCGCGATGCGGGGATTGCCATCGGATCGACGACCGGCTATACCTCAGGCATGATGGAAGTTATCGTACCGGAAGCAAAGCGGAAGGGGTATTCGCCAGATTTCATGGTAGCCTCTGATCAAGTAAAGGCAGGACGGCCTTATCCCTATATGATATTGCAGAACTTAGTGGAGCTTGGCATTTATCCTCCGAAATCTGTTATCAAGGTTGGGGATACCGTATCCGACATTCAAGAAGGCAGGAATGCTGGCGTTTGGACGGTCGCAGTTATACAAGGAAGCAGCGAGCTTGGCTTAACACAAGCTGAAGTCGAGAGTATGCATACGGATGAACTCGCTGAAAGAATGAATCAAACGCGACTAACGTTTGAGCAAGCAGGGGCAGACTATATCATTGGTTCAATCACTCAGCTTCCGGCTGTCATTGAGGAACTTGAACGCAGCGGCTTGGAGAGGGGAATGAAATGAACCAATTTTATAATCCAGTAGCTGTTTCGTTAGGAGCAGAATCGGCGGAAGCATTTGCTGAGTTGTTTAACAAACGTTATGCAGATGTCAAGAGAGTATTGTTGCTTACAAGAGGAGCGGGTGTGGAACAGAGTGATTGTTTACAGCCTGTCTTGAACGCAATCTCCAAGAAGGAAACTTTATTGATTGAAGTGACCTTGAACAATCCCAATGTGGTAGATATCTTCAAGCTGAAACAGCAGATTGAGCCTTTTCAGTATGAACTTATTGTGGCCATTGGCGGAGGCAGCGTCATGGATGCAGCCAAAGTCTTGTCGGCTTTGCAGCACATGACGCTGCAAACAGCAGCCGAAGTTCGAGAAGCGATTACAAGTGAGCGTTACCGTGAGGAGCCGCACTTAGCGCCGTGGATCGGGATACCGACAACATCGGGGACAGGGTCAGAGGTCACCTGCTGGGCAACCGTATGGGACGAAGAATACGGCTGCAAATATTCCGTTTCTGATGAGAAACTTTACGCAAGCGCAGCTTTGATTCTTCCAGAGTTGACGGTTACGATGCCGCTGCGTTTAAGCGTTGCTACCGCGCTCGATGCAATGTGCCATGCAACGGAAGCGTATTGGTCCGTTCATACCAACGCAATTACCCGCGTTTACTCGCTGCAAGCGATTGAGCGAATTCGGCTAACGCTCCCCTTGTTAATCGAACAGCCGGATAATGCGGCCTGGAGAGCGCAGTTGTCCTTGGCAAGTCTGCTGGCCGGATTGGCTTTCAGCAATACGAGAACGACTGCCTGCCATTCCATATCTTACCCGCTTACAATGCTCTATGGCATCGATCATGGCATCGCTGCCAGCATCACGTTAACTGCGGTTTTGAGACACAATCTGGATGCATTAATAGAACCGGATAAGCTGCTTCGTGCATTTGGAGCAGCGAACGTGGACGAAGTGGACAATCTCATTCGGAGTATGTATAGCCTATACGGGTTGTCGAGCAGCCTTAGCTCATATGGCGTTACAGTCGAAGGCATCCGCGAGCTTGTGTCTCACTCGTATACGAAGGGGAGAATGGATAATAATCCAGTTGAAATATCCCCTGAAGATCTTGAACGGATGCTAGTTTCGTTATTATAGTCATATAAAATTATAATTAATAGGGAGGCATTTTAATTATGAAAAAGAAGATGTTAACGCTCATGATTTCTTTAGCTTTGGTTGCTGTAACAGCAGGTTGCGGTATGAAAGCCGGAGAAGCGCAGAATGGCACGCAAGCGGTAAAGACCAAAGATACCATCACTATCGCTTGGTACCCCAATGAATCCGGTGCAGATATGAAAACCTCACGGGACGAAATAGGCAAAGTGGTTGCAGCCGCAACAGGGAAAAAGGTAGAACACAAAACGACGACTGACTACACGATCGCTATTGAAGCTATTGCCAGCGGCAGTGCGGATATTGTTTATATGGGAGCGCAAGGTTATGTCGAAGCGAATGCCAAGAATAAGAAGGTCCAACCGCTAGTCGTTCAGAGCGGGGAGTCCGGAACGCTGGATGATGCTGTTTATAATAGCTGGTTAAACGTGCGCAAAGGCGATGGCGATGCCTATAAAGTCGGCACCATGTACTCCATTGAAAATATTGCCGGCAAGAAGTTTTCGTTCGTATCCAATTCCTCTACTTCCGGCTTTAAAGTTCCTTCTGGCAGAATCCTGACCTTCTTTAACAAAAAAGAAAAGTATAAGAATTTGACCGCGGATGATTTAATTCTAGGCGGCAAGGATAAATTTTTTAGCGATGTACTTTTTGGAGGAACACACCAAGGTTCCGCTGTTAATTTGTTGACGGGTAAGGCTGACGTAGCTGCTTTCTGCGATACTTGCGTGGCTAACTATATCGAGCTCAGCTCAGGGACGGCAAACATGCCTGGTGCGGTATACAAAGTAAAGCAAGGGGCGGCAGAACCGTTCAATACACTGGTTGGCAAAGAATTCGAGCTCATTTCCGTTACGCCGGTACTGAATCAACCATTTGTTATTAACACAGGTACGGTAAGCGCAGAGGACACGAAGAAATTAAAGGATGCATTTACAGCTGATGCGGTAACGAAGAACCCTCTGATCTTCCTGCCTAAAGACTCGAAGGATCCAGGCATGTTCAAGCAAAAGACCGGCAAAGAAAAGTTCCTTACCGTGGATGATGCGTTTTTCAATCCAATCAGAACGCTCTACAACTAAGTGGTATGACAACGCGTGAAACCGATTAAGGAGCAGCCATGACAATGCTATTGGAATTCAAGCAGGTATCCAAGCAATATGGTACGGATACAAAAGCGCTAACTGATGTTAATTTCGCTGTGAGAGAAGGCGAGTTTGTGTCGATTATCGGTCCCTCAGGGGCCGGTAAGTCCACATTGCTTCGCTGTATTAACCGTATGATTGATGCAAGCAGTGGAGAAATTCGCTTTCATGGCGTCGATATTTTGGCAAGTAAGAAGAGCGAGTTGAAACGGCTGAGAACCCAGATGGGGATGGTATTCCAGCATTATAATTTAGTGGATAGACTGTCTGTCATCGAAAATGTGCTGCACGGGCGTCTTGGTTACAAGTCGACACTGGAAGGGGTTTTTGGGCTTTACTCCAAGGAGGAGAAGCATCAAGCCTTGACCATTTTGAGAACACTCGGACTAGAAGAGCAGGTCTATAAGCGGTGTGATCAACTGAGCGGTGGGCAGAAGCAGAGGGTTGGGATTGCCAGAGCGCTTGTGCAGAATCCCAAAATGCTGCTTTGCGATGAACCGATTGCTTCCCTAGATCCCAATGCCTCCAAGGTAATCATGGATCATCTGCGTAATATTTCTACCACGATGGGCATCACGGTTATCGTTAACCTGCATCAAGTGGATACAGCACTGAAATACTCAGACCGGATACTCGGTGTGAACAAGGGAACGATCGTTTACAACGGTCATCCGAGCGGGATCCATCGCCAGCAGCTAGCCAGAATTTATGGTTCAGAGATTCATGAGCATCAAGAGGAATTGGAAGACCTGAAAGACCTGAAAGAACTGAAAGACCTGGAGGGCAGTTATGCAACATAATTTCTTTGCCAGAAAGCGATTGAAAACGTTGTTATACTGCGCTTTCTTGCTTGCCATAACACTAATCGCCATACTCATAACGAATTATAACGTCTTTAAAGGCTTCACTTCTATACCCAAAGCGGCCGAATGGGCATTCAACAATTTTTATCCGAACGAAAAGTCGTTGAAACGGCTTCCCGTTATTATGAGTAGTCTCTCCGAGACGGTACTTGTATCTATTGCGGCAACCGCTGTGGCAGCCTTGTTTGCCTTGATATTCGCTATTGCAGGCTCCCATACGACGGGAGCAGGTGGCGTGTTCAGTTTTGTAAGTCGATCGATCGCGACAGTGTTTCGCAACATTGATGTTTCCGCATGGTCGATGATATTGCTCATTTCTTTCGGTCAAAATGTCCTGACTGGATACTTCGCGCTATTCTTTGGCTCCTTCGGCTTCTTGACCCGCGCCTTCACAGAGTCGATTGACGAAGTAAGCGGCAGCTCTGTTGAAGCATTAAGATCAACGGGAGCGGGCTATTTTTCCATCATTTCTCAATCTGTGATTCCAGCCTGTATTCCACAGTTGATCAGTTGGATCTTGTTCATGATGGAAACGAACATCCGTCAGGCCACATTAATAGGCATTCTGACTGGCACGGGGATTGGCTTTCTTTTCAGCTTGTATTACAAAAGTCTTAATTTCAGCGCTGCATCCTTAATCGTCCTTGTTCTCGTCCTTGCTATCTTTGTCATAGAAACGGTATCTACCTATATCAGGAAGGTGATCTTGTAAAATGGACATGACCATAGGTGAGCTGAAAATGAAGAAGCCGTTCAACAAACAAAAGATGGTGATCCGGTTGACGTTGGTGTCAATCGTAATATTAACGCTGCTTGCATTCGTAACTTTTGACTATAAGGACATTCGGTTTCTAGATGCTGTCATATTGACAGCCCATACGCTTAAAACCATGTTCTTTCAGCCGCTCTTACATCACATAACCTTTGTAGAGGCGGTTAAATATTTATGTATCACCTTAGGATTGGCATTTCTGACGACGTTATTCGGCGCTGTCATTGCCTTGGTGCTCGGCTTAATGGCCGCCACCAATCTATCCAATCCTACACTTTCCATTGCAGTTAAAGGTGTAGTTGCTTTTATTAGAGCGGTTCCAACTGTTTTGTGGGTATTGATCTTTGCGGTTGCTGCGGGATTGGGAAGCGTGGCTGCAGTCATCGGCATGACGTTCCATTCTGTCAGTTATCTTGTGAAAACATATTCGGAATCTTTCGAGGAGTTAGATAAAGGGGTCATTGAAGCGTTAAAGGCAAGCGGCGCTAATTGGGTTCAAATCGTATTCCAAGCCGTTCTGCCGTCGTCGATCACGTATTTGATTTCATGGACGTTTATGCGATTTGAGATCAATTTCTCCGTAGCGCTGGCCATGGGAGCAGCCGCTGGCGCAGGAGGAATTGGGTTTGATATGTTTATGGCCAGCTCCTATTATTATGATGTGAGGGAAATCGGAGCTATTACCTATCTCATTTTGACGTTTGCCATCCTGCTGGAACTAATAGCTGGAAGGATTAAGAAGAAATTAAGGGTTCAAAAGTAAAGATGTGCATACTCGTCATCAGATAAAACCGTCAGGGAATTCCCTGACGGTTTTTCTATCGATGTAACTTTGTTGCATAAAGAATAATATTCGCTCTATTCAAACCGAGATGAGGTAGTGTACCATGAAGCTACACATTTTTCTTCTTTGGGATTGGAGGCTGACATCGTGTTTAACAGTATTTGGATGAAAAGACGAAGTGTTATTTTAACCTGGCTATTTTCTTACGTTGCCATTTTGTTTCTGCCGATTTTAATTGGTGTTTTTGTATATCGTGAATCAAACGCGGCTCTGGAGGATGAAATTCATAGGGCTAATGACGCCTTGTTGAAACAAGTACGTGAAATCATGGACAATGAATTCGAAAGTGTTTTAAGACTGAATACAGAGATTACCTGGAATACCAAAGTCCAAGATCTCATGTATGCGAATAAACTGGGGCGGGATGACTACCAGTATTCCCTGTATCAAGTGGCAATGGATTTTAAAATGTATAAAACCTTCTATCCACAAATTACTGGCTTCTATGTCTATTACACACCGGGTGATACCGGAATCATGCCTGGGTTAGTACGAAGCGGCAAGGATGTGTATGAGGAAGTCCATAACAACCCTGATTTCAGCTATGACGACTGGCTTTCCATGATAACTTCGAGAAAAGAGCCGGCTTTTGTTCCGATGGTATACAGAGGGGTGAATGGCAGCACCCATAGGTCCATTGCCCATATTAGTTATTTTACATCGAACCTTGACACGAAGCCTGAGGGAGCGGCCGTGATTCTTGTCGACGGCTCGAAGTTATTAGCTGCTCTTCAGAATGTTCAATTGTTCAATGGGGGCGAAGTGCTGGTATTGAATAAAGAGAACCAGATTCTTCTATCCTCTTCGGAAACAAATCAGCATCCGGTATTAACGAATCGGGTTCTCTCTGAAGATCAAGGCTTTTTCCATGAAACTTACAATGGACAAGACTCCGTGTTTTATTATATTGCTTCCCAAAAAACCAATCTTAAATTTGTGACTATAATGCCTAGCGCGGTAGTATGGCAAAAAGCAATTAATGTGAGGTGGATTACTTATATTAGCATTATTTTGAGTATTCTCGGGGGGAGTTTGTTAACCTTCTTCTTCTTGAAAAAAAACTACAACCCGATTAAACAATTAATTCATACCTTCACAGATGAGTCGGCGGGTCGACTACATGACGGAAGTAACGAATTTCAAATTATTCAGCACATGATCTCCAATACCGTAAATGAAAAGGAGCAAGTCAAGATTCGTCTCAAGCAGCAAAATTATTTACTGCGATCTAATTTTATGACCAGGTTATTAAAAGGCAGGTTAGACAACCAAATCCCGATAGAGGATGCGCTGCCTGCTTTCGATATGCATTTTGACAGTGAACAGTATGCCGTTCTTTTACTTTATCTAGAAACAAATAATCAGTTTTTTTCAAGCATCAAAGGGAAAAACGAAAATGAAAAGGCCAAGCTGCTTCAGTTTATCGTTGCCAATGTGGTTGAGGAGATTATGAACGCGAGGCATATTGGTTATATGACGGAGATTGATGACATGCTTGCCTGTATCATCAATTTCCGTGAAACGGGGCAGGCAGGCAGCTTGACCGAACTTCGTCAGATGGCCAGCGAAGCGCAGCAATTTTTGAAAAATAAATTTCAAATCGAACTTACGGTTTCGATCAGCAATATTCACACATCCATTGTCGATCTTTCGATTGCCTACAAAGAGTCCGTTGATGCGATGGAATATAAGCTTATTATGGGCAGAAAAGAAATTATTTCTTTTCATGAAATTCAAAATGAAGCGCTGGGCGAAATCCCTCAAGGTTATTATTACCCGCTGCAGGTGGAACAGCAGCTCATTAATTTTTTGAAAATTGGCGAATATGACAGGGCAAAGGAAACGTTGGATAACATCGTGGACAGGAATTTGAAGATCAATCAGATTTCGTTGCCCTTGGCTCGCTGCTTGATGTTTGATTTGGTAAGTACGATGCTGAAGGCGCTTCATGAAATTGGCGATACACAGGAGGAATCGTCTGGCGGTAGTTTGAAAGAGATCGAGAAGCTGACAGCATGCGAAACCATGCAGGATATGCATGAACAGCTCACAGAGATGCTGAAAGAAGTATGCAGCAACAACTTGGCCAAAAGAAAATCAACGCTAATTCAAATCAGACATCAGGATCTGCAGACACTAACGCAAAACATTGTACGTTTTATTGAAGAAAATTATCAGGACGCGGATATGAATATTTCCATGATCGGTCTGCGATTTGATATGAAATCAACCTATTTATCCAAATTATTTAGAGAGCAAACAGGAGAAGGGCTTCTCGATTACATGAATAAAGTTCGTATTGTGAAAGCAAAGGAATTGATTGAAAGTCAGAACATCACCTTGAATGACATATCAAGTCTTGTCGGGTTCAGCGATGTCAACGCATTGATCCGGATATTTAAAAAATATGAGGGGGTTACGCCCGGCAAATATAAAGAAATGTATTTAAAATAACGGAAGAAGGCTGCTGGAAAGCGGTCTTTTTTCCGTTTTGTCCGGGTAAATGAAAAATTTAATATGCGATTGTACAAAATGAAGATCGATTTTATGTTTTTTTTGATGCCGTTGGAGGATTTTAAGATATCCAAATCGGGTTTACAAAAGCATAATAAAGAGGCGAAAGGGAATTGCTCGAAATCGTACACATTATAGGGAGGTAAAGACAGATGAAGAAGAAAGTAAAACTTATATCAAGCACATTATCCATTATTATGCTCAGCTCACTCGCAGTCGCATGCAGTGACAAAACGGATAAACAGTCAACTCCGTCACCGTCATCCACGCCAAGCGCACAAACAGCAACTACGTATCCAATGAAAACAGATAAGACGCTCTCGTTTTGGACAGCGGACTTTAACCCCATCTTACAGATTAAGTCTAGTGTGAAAGATATTCCTTTTTATCAAGATTGGCAGAAGAAGACAGGGGTTGCGATTAATTTCATAAACCCAGTTATGGGCCAAGAAAAAGAACAGCTAAATGTCACGCTAGCTTCTGGGGATCTGCCGGATATGATCGAATATAACTGGAAGACAAACTTTCCTGGCGGCCCTGAAAAAGCGATCAAAGATGGCGTTGTTATGAAACTCAATGATGTCATTGATAAGTACGCTCCTAACTTGAAGAAGTATTTAAAAGAGCATCCTGAGGTCGATAAAATGGTGAAAACAGACAGCGGAAATTACTTTGCCTTTCCGTTCGTTCGCGGAGATGAATCTCTAATGGTTTTCCAAGGGCCTATGCTGAGACAAGACTATTTAACTGAATTGGGCCTGCAAATGCCGACTACGATGGACGAGTGGTATTCGGTATTGAAAGCGTTCAAAGAGAAAAAAGGGATGGAGGCTCCTCTGACATTCCGGGGTTTAAATGATTTAAATAATGGAGCTTTCATAGGAGCCTACGGGATTAACCGTTCCTTCTATGTGGATAACGGCCAAGTGAAGTTCGGGCCGGCACAGCCTGCTTACAAGGATTTTCTTGCTACGATGCGTAAATGGTATGCCGAAGGACTGCTCGATAAAAATATCGCTACTGTCGATATTAAAGCGCAAGACGCCAATATGACATCCGGTAAATCCGGTGCCTCTATCGGCGCAGCTGGAAGCGGGATGGGGAAATGGGTAGGCGCTGTCAAAGGCAAAGATCCCAAATATGACCTCGTTGCAGCTCCTTATCCCGTTCTGAACAAGGGCGATAAACCAAAATTCGGTCAAAAGAGCTTTGCATTTGGCTCGGAGCCTAGCGGAATGATTGCGATTACGGGAACAAGCAAAAATGTAGAGCTTGCCGCTAAATTCCTCGACTATGGCTATAGTGAAGAAGGGCATAACTTCTTTAACTTTGGCACCGAGGGAGTTAGCTACAAAATGGATAATGGATATCCGAAATATACGGATTTGATTATGAATAACCCTGAGAAGCTCTCCCTTGCGCAAGCGATGGGCCTCTACATCAGAGGAAATACAAGCGGACCATTCGTTCAGGATATCCGATATCTCGAGCAGTATTATACGATGAAGCAGCAAAAAGACGCCATCGTTGTTTGGCAAAATACAGATGCTTCGAAGTACATGCTTCCTCCGGTTACGGCTACACCGCAAGAAAGCACGGAATTGGCTAAAATTATGAACGAAGTGAATGCTTTGGTGGATGAAACATCGCTCAAAATTATTCTTGGAGCTTCACCGGTCCAAGAATTCGACAAGTACTTGTCAAAGCTGCAAACATTGAATATTAACAGAGCGATTGAGATCCAAAAAGCCGCTTTGGATCGATACAATAAGCGATGAATGAGTTGTGACAAACAGATCTTACAATTTGAAAGAAGGAAACCTTATGACTACTAAGAAAGATCTATTCGTGAAGGATTTTCTTCTGAATAAATCCTTATATCTTATGATGCTTCCAGTCCTTATTTACTATGCTATCTTTCATTATGCGCCCATGTATGGAGCCATTATTGCTTTCAAAGACTACTCTCCAATGAAAGGAATCATGGAGAGCGATTGGGTGGGCTTGCAGAACTTTAAGGATTTTATGAACGGTTTTTACTTTTGGCGTATTCTCAAGAATACACTTGTCCTTAGTTTATATTCCATTCTGTTTGAGTTCCCGGCTCCGATCTTGTTAGCTTTATTCATGAATGAGTTGAAAAACAAATTGTTCGGCAGGTTTGTACAATCCATTTCTTACATGCCTCATTTTATTTCAATGGTCGTCATTTGTGGAATCCTTACAGATTTCACCAATAGTGGTGGCGTGATTAATTCTATCATTGCTAATTTTGGCGGTGACGGGCAGGCATTGCTGCAAAAGCCTGAGTATTTCCGGCCTATTTATGTTCTCTCTGAAATTTGGCAAAAAATTGGATGGGAATCCATTATCTATATGGCCGCTTTAATGGGAATCGATCAAGAGCAATACGAAGCTGCCAAGATCGATGGGGCTGGCCGGTTGAAGCAGATGCTATACATTACTTTGCCAGGGATAGCTCCTACGATCGCCATTATGTTCATTTTGAGGATGGGCAATTTACTTAATGTCGGGTTTGAGAAAATTATTTTGCTTTATAATCCGGTTACTTACAGCACAGCTGATGTGATTTCGTCTTTCGTCTATCGCAAAGGTTTATTGGAATTTAACTGGGGATTCAGCGCTTCTGTAGGACTATTCAACTCCGTGATTAACTTGATTTTATTAGTAACAGCTAACCAGATTAGCCGTAAAATCAGTAAAAATGGATTGTGGTAAGGAGGAGGGACGACATGAATAGAATGAGTCGGTCCGAGAAGGTATTTGATGCGGTTAATATAATGATTATGCTTGTACTCGTTGTTGTTACCCTATATCCCTTAGTTTATGTAGGGTTGGCTTCGATTAGCGACGCAAGCTCACTTTTGGCCCATAAGGGCTTGCTTCTAAAGCCGTACGGATTTCATATCGAGGCCTACAAGCAAGTATTAAGCAATCATAGTATTCTAACGGGTTACAGCAACACGTTAATTATTATTATCTTGGGGGTATTTGTAAATTTGCTCCTGACTTCACTTGGCGCTTATGTTTTGTCGCGAAAGAACGTGTTATGGAATCGCGTGTTCATTTTTATTATTTTGTTTACGATGTTCTTTCAGGGCGGCTTGATTCCTCTCTATTTGATGGTGAAAGGAGTAGGACTCTACAATTCATTATTAGCGCTTGTACTTCCATTTGCTGTAAATACCTTTAATTTGATTATTATGAGAACTTCCTTCTCGGCTATTCCAGATAGTTTGGAAGAATCGGCAAAAATCGACGGGGCCAATCATTTTGTCATCCTGTTTCGGATCATTATGCCATTATCAATGCCTGTCATAGCCGTTATGATCATGTTTTATGCCGTAGAGAAATGGAACGGATGGTTTTATGCCTCGATTTTCCTGAAGGACAGGGATTTATTCCCGCTACAGCTTATATTACGCGAAATATTGCTTGCCAATTCGACCGAAAGCATGACAAGCGGATCCGATCAGGGCTTTCAGCTTGCCGAAACGATCAAGTATGCAACGATTATGGTGGCGACTTTGCCCATCCTGTTCTTCTATCCGATTGTCTCCAAATATTTCGTTAAGGGAGTCATGGTCGGAGCTTTAAAAGGATAAGAACAAGCCGTTCGTAGAATTTATGTAAAATGGAGGTAATCACTTTAATGAACAGTTTAGTAGAAACAATGGTCGATGCTGCCTGGCTTGATGTAACGAAGAAGATGGAGCGGATTAGCGGACGAATCGGAGATTCATTTCCGCATGTATCGGTGAATGGACGTTACGATGATAACGAGCTTGATTGGTGGACCAATGGCTTCTGGCCTGGCATTCTGTGGATGGTGTATGAAGAGACAAGGAATCCGGCGTATAGACAAATTGCTGAATCTTGTGAAAATAAATTGGATAGGCCTCTTCACGATTTCGAGCCTCTTCATCACGATGTAGGATTCATGTGGAGCTTATCTTCTGTAGCATCCTATAAGTTAACGGGCAATGCGTTGTCGAAACGGAGGGCGCTTACGGCTGCTAGTCATCTGGCGGGTCGTTTTAACAGCAAGGGGAATTTTATTAGGGCATGGAACGGGACAGGAAAAGAAGGCTGGGCGATTATTGACTGTTTAATGAATCTTCCTTTGTTGTTTTGGGCAAGTGAAACCACGGGTGATCCGCGATTTATGCATATTGCGCAGGCGCATGCCGATACCGTGCTGCGAGAGTTTCTGCTGGAAGACGGTTCTGTCCATCATGTTGTCGTATTTGATCCTCATACGGGTTTGCGCGTAGGCGCATTAGGCGGTCAAGGCTACTCGGCATTTTCTGCATGGTCGCGTGGGGCAGCATGGGCGGTTTACGGGTTGACGCTTGCCTATGGCTATACCCAGAATCAACGCTATCTCGATAAGGCGATAGAAGTATCCCGATATGTGTTGAAGAATCTTCCAGCAGATAGTGTGCCTCCCTGGGATTTCAAGGCGTCTGAGGATCAAATTTGGGCAAAAGACAGCTCGGCAGCTGCCTGTTTGGCTAGCGGCTTGCTGGAAATCGCCAAATATTCACAAGGCGAAATCGCTGAATACTGCCACCGATCAGCATGTGACATCATGCAATCACTCTATTCAAATTATTTCGCTCATGATTCCGCTGAGGAAGGTTTGCTCAAGAAAGCCACGGTAAGTTATCCCGATAACCGACATATTGAAGTTCCTGTTATTTACGGCGATTATTTCTTCATTGAAGCTCTCTTGAAACTGAAAGGGCGTCAAACGTTATTCTGGTAAGATCAAGAAGGGAGATGGACCTATGAGTATACAAAAATGGCTGAAGGAGCCGATTTCGACGGCAGAGCTATTAGGCAATTTACGTTCCCGCTTAGAGAGGATGGACGTAAAGAGCGCTTATATCGCCAGTCATATGCCTGAGCTTGTGGAGGAGACGCTAGCCAAGGCAGAGCTTGCTTATCAAGGAATGATCATGCTTCCCGGCACCGGCGGTATAAGAGAATTCGTTGGCAATCCGCCTCGCTGGCTGGAGCGCAGACACAATGACAACGAGTATTTGTGGCAGCTTAACCGTATGACCGAATGGCAGGATTTATTGCAAGCTTATTCCTTAACGAAAAATGAGAAATATGGCCGCAAAGTGATTGAAGAAATGCTGAACTGGATTGAAACCATAGAAATCACCGAAGAAATGATCGATCTTCCGCTTAGCTATTATTCGGAATGTCATCCGCTTCGCGCGCTGGAGATGGGCATACGCAGCTACAAAACTTGGCCGCTTGTATTGGAGCATCTGGGACATTCCGAGCTATTTACGGAGGAAGTGCTGGAGCAGTATGTCGCTGCCGTCTACAAGCAAATCAACATTTTACGCAAAGTATCGCCGCAGCTATGGCCCAAAGCGGATCATAACCATTATTTGATGGAATGCTTGGGGATTTTGACTACAGCGCTTTATTTTCCCGAGCTCAAGGAATCGGAGGAATGGAGAAACTTTGCGATCGATGGCATCGAGAGGTGCTGCTTCGCCCAGCTGACGGAGGATGGCGGACAGATTGAAGGTTGTCCATCCTATCATAATGGCTGCATGTTCTGGTTTGGCCTTGCCGTTGTGCTCGCCAAGCGCTTTGGCTTCGAGTTCTCGGAGTCATATATGGAACGTTATAAGAAAAATCTGGATTACTCGATCTATTCGCTAAGGCCGACAGGGAAATGTGTGCCTGTGGGTGATTCACATGCTAACAATCTTGCGATCATGGGCGGCGTATACGGTTATTTTGCTTTGGGGGATATGACTTGGCTGGGCCTTGCTGCTAACTTGATGGATATGAGCGAGGTTATGGAGGAGGCAAGCAGACATGTATGGCGTGCGCTAGATGTGCAAAGATTCGTCAGCGATTTGTGTGCCTTGAAGGAAACGCGATATACGTGCGATAAGCAAACCACATTTTGGAATCGCACGCTTCATCAAGCGATTATTCGCAGCGGTTGGGATCGCGAGGCCTTAAGCTTTTTGTTTACTTGCCGCAGCCCGGTCCAAAACTTGCACGCCCATATCGATCTTATGAGCTTTGATTTCACTGCGCTAGGTAAAGATATGGTTTGCGATCCCGGTCTTTTTTGCTTCAGGAATGATGAAGACCGCAAGCAGTTCAAGAGCTCGAACTTTCATTCCACGCTGCTCATTGATGACCGTGATCACTTTGAGTATAGGAGCACCTGGGAATATGGCCCGCAAAAAAAGGGAGAGATCTACAATGTGGAAAATAGAGGCTTCTATCAACTAGCAAGCGCTTGCCATCTAAATTATGAACCGATTGTCCATCATCGTCATATTTCCCTCGTGGGTGACAAGTTCGTTGTAATTGCCGATCGGGTTGAGGGTTTGGAGCAGCATAGCGTGCAGCGCTATTTTCATCTTGATTTTACAGATGTGCAAGAAGCAGCAGGCGGCGTAATCGCAGCAAGCGATATCGCGAATCTGGCCATCTTTACTAGTGAGCAGGGGCAGTTGGAATTTCTGCCTGGAAGACTATCGGACATCAATGATGTTGCAAGGCCTTCCACTAGAGTTAAATTTCAGGGCAGCTATAACGGCACGAAGAATTTGTTAACGGTGCTTGTTCCCTATAGAGGGGAAACGCAGCCCGTTGTTCAGATTAAGGAGGTGAGGGACGGCGTTTTCGAATTCGGTTATGGGGAGCGTTATCTGGTCAACGTTAAGGATAATGATATGATCATTAGTTCCTCTTGATAAAGTCAGGCATGCAATGGTCAGATAAGTAAATTTCACAACCTCGCTGGATGGTGTTATTGTCGAAATGACCCATCCAACGGTTGTGAGTGGTCTCATCGTTGAATGGTGAATATTCGAATTATAAGGAGGCAGTATGATGAGAAATGTAAAGGCCGTACAGAAAAAGAAGGGTTCTTGTTTACTTATTGCTTTATTGGTTTTTTCACAAGTGTTGTTAACTTTGTTCATTGTCCCCAAATCTGTAAGCGCTTCCTCTGGCGTGAGCAACATGTCAGATGCGTCTTTCTTCGGGGTTTGGGATCAAGCTGGGCAACGCTGGACGACACCGAGCAAACTGAACTACGATGGTTTTCCAGGCTTAAGTACCGTGCAATCCAAGGTAAAATCTGGAAATTATGATCAGGCCAAAACCGATTTGCTGGACTATTATAAAAATCGAACAACCCGAACGATTCCGACTGATTTCGTCTCAAATCCAACGATGGTGCCTCTTTTGATGGATCAAATTGCAACGCCGCTTAAAGAATTCTATTTAAATACTTTTACCGTTAAGCCTAGATCCACAATATACAGCATGGATATGCTTTCAACGGTACAAGGTGCCATCGGATCTGATCTTAGCTTCATGCTGATGGGACGTTACAAAGGAATGAATCGAGCGAATATTTACAGTCGTGAGCAGGATTGCTCGCTGACGCCGATCCCGCAATGCCGTCCCACAATGGAGATTCAATATACGGATGGAATGGGGGCCCATACAGCAAACCTGACGCCCACGAAGGACACCTATATACGCGGTAATGATACAGCTATCCACGCCAGCGAGACACAGCTTCAGGTACAGGAGTCCGGCGCTCCCTATGATTCGAATACGCGTAAAGCTTATCTCAATTTTGATTTATCGTCGATTAAGGGAACGGTTACGGCGGCAACGCTGAAGCTATCCGGATATTCCGAATTAAATGAAAATACAGATGTGATGATCTATAAATCTGGCGACACGGCTTGGGATGAGAATACGCTCACTTATGCAAACCATAATGGCAAAACATTTTCCTGGCAAGGTGTGTCCTCGGGTACGGATTGGGCTGGTCCTGCACCAACTATTGCAGATATCGAATATCATTATCAGATTACCCGATTTTACTGGCTTAGTCCTCTTTTGGCGGAATACATCAATACGGGGAATGAAAGCTATGCAGCGAAATATATCGACTACATGATCGATTTTATCGTTGATGGCGATGCCTCTACGAGTGTGTCTGGCGCAGGGTCATTTCCGAGAAATTTTGATGCTGGCATTCGGGCCTCCAGTTGGGTGAAAGCTTACCATGTGCTAAGAGAGAGTTCCTCCATGAATGCAGAGTCCAATACGGATATATTGAAAACGTTCTGGAAAAAAGGCGATTACTTAAATAGTCCTGGTGGATTTAGTCCCGATGGAAACCACGGAACGGTTGAAACAGAGGGGTTATATACCCTTGGCATTTATTTCCCTGAGTTTACCGATTCCACCACCTGGCTATCGACAGCTTATTCCCGATTTGACTTTTTAATGTCGACACTGATTTATAAAGATGGCTCGTACATGGAGTCCAGCGATTCCTATACGACGGTAACAACCGCTCCAATGATTGCAATCAAACAACTCGGTATGATGAA
This sequence comes from Paenibacillus alba, assembly GCF_013204855.1. Lineage (GTDB taxonomy): Bacteria > Bacillota > Bacilli > Paenibacillales > NBRC-103111 > Paenibacillus_E > Paenibacillus_E alba. Next base: position 171,051 of record NZ_JABMKZ010000008.1, read on the forward strand.
TAATGTGCCGTTCCAAGGATCATTTGACAGTAATTTGAACCATTTAGGCAAATATCTGGCTGATATTGCGTTTCCAGGCGGCTACGCTGTCAATTTCGGAGACAGCCAGTACACCGATCTCAAAGGTACGATCAAACAAATAGGTGAGATTACTGACGATGAAGCTTTGCGTTATGTAGGAACGTCGGGAGTGGAAGGCAGCAAGCCTTCTTATACGTCAGTTCTATATCCGGACAGCAAAAGTGCCATGATGCGCAGCGGATGGTCGCCTAATGACCGCTATTTGTTTACGAATGTGAAACAAGCGGCGCCCCACAGGCATCCTGATGATAACGCTATTACTTATTATGCGTATGGCAGACCATTATTGGTTGATCCAGGAGCGTATTCCTACAGCAATGATCCGATTTCCAACTGGCTGCGATTCTCAACCGAAGCGCACAATACGATTGAAATCAATGATACGCCTCAAAATCTGGCGGAAGGTTGGTTTCAAGATTGGACGGATAATAGCAAGTTCAACTTTGTTACGGGCGTTACCCAAAATGTGCCTGGATTTAAGCATTCACGTGAAACGCTTTTCCTGAAATCATCCTTCTCGATTGTTTCAGACGTTGTGGAAGCGCCTTCTGGAACAAATAAGTACCAACAAACATGGCACTTTTTGCCTACAGCCAATCCGGCGTTAGATGCGTCTGCCAAAAAAGTGAGCACCGTTTTTGGCGACACTTACGGTGATATCCAAGTCGTGCCTGCCGATCCCGAGCAATTTACAGCTACGCTCGATCATGGTTATTATTCCAATGCTTTTTATTCGGTGTCCGATGCCACATATGCTTCCTATACGAAGAATGTGTCCGGAAACACGACATTTGACACAGTCTTGTATCCGACCGCTAGCGGCGAGAATCGCGATATCAAAGTCAGTCGTCTTCCCCTATCGGTTCCGACTACTGTAGCCAGTTCGCTGAAGATCGACAACATCGGAGATGCTGGAACTTCGGGTTATTATTATGTGTCTCACGAAGAAAATCCGCAGTTCAGACGCAACTTTGATACCTTCTCATTTGACGGGAAGCTGGCCTATATCGAAAAGACGAGCAGCGGTACGGTTAAATCAGCTATCCTGAAATCGGGAACGACGCTGGGGCAAAGCGGGTCAAATCTTATTGCATCTAAAATGCCGGTGAATGACATTGCCGCCTACTGGAATGGCACGACCCTGGAGATTACCGGATCGAATCTGGTCGCCGCCAATGATCCTAACGCTGTTTCGGCCGTTGCGATACGAGCTTCCGGCGCTACTACGGTGAAATTGAATGGCAACCCGATTTCCAATTTTTCCGTTTCCGGTGGTTATATTTATGCGGTAGGTGTACCCTCATTGTCTTCTTCCTCCGGTTATCAAAATAGCATCGATTTAGGGGCAGGACATTCAGGGGTCCAATCCATCGAATTCGACCTGCTGCCGACAGCTAACCAAATTGGAGGCATAGTCGGTTATACGGGACAATCATCCGCCACGAACAGCGAGTTTGGTTTGCCAATGATTCTCCGATTGAATGCCGACGGTTACTTCGATGTCCGGAATGGCCATACTTATGGGCAAAATGTCAGACTGGACTATAAAGCAAATGAGCTTTATCATGTCACATTACTTGCCGATTTGGACACAAAAACATATAACGTCTATATCGCTCCCCGGGGCAAGCCGGAAGTTCAGATTGCGGACCACTTCGCGTTTCAAACAGGAGCACCTGTCATATCAGATATTGGAAAATTGGTGATGAATAGTCCAGTTAACGATCAGTATCGGATAAACAACCATACGGTAGGCAAACCGGCTTTCTTTGAAGTAGATGTGAGCGCAGATGCGTACGTATGGGCAGGAAATCCAACGACAAACTATGGAACCGGTAAGAAATTGGAGGTAAGGAACTCAACTAGTTCGAGTGTTTATCGCCATTCGTACCTGCGTTTTGATTTGGTTAATGTACCGGCAGATTCCAACGCATTTACTGCGAAACTGCGGTTGACATCGGCTTCGGTGGGAACTTTTACCGATCAAGCGCAGTTTGTCCAGGATGATTCTTGGGGAGAAACATCAATTAACTATACTAACAAGCCTGCGGGAGGGGCAGTCGTGGGGGTATGGAACATGCTGTCGGCTGAGAATTCCGTGGAACTTGATATCAGTTCTCCTTATAACACCGAACTTGTTGGCGACAAGCAGTTAAGCCTGGTTATCACATCACAGACGACAAACAACATTTCTCACTATTATTATGCGAAGGAGAATGGAGGCGGTAAACCAAAGATCGTGGTTTACACGAAAAAGGCTACGAGCAGAACCATCGGCGCTGAGGCAGATACGATGGTGAGTGGAAGCGTACCAAATGCGAACTATGGTAAAAATACCAATCTTGAGGTGAGAAATTCGGCTTTTGTCCCGCGCCAAACGTTTGTTCGCTTCAACAACGGAATACCAAGTGAATGACGGTGCATGGACCATCTACACCGGTTTCATTCCTGCCGTCGGTGAAGGAACGTATAAGCTAGGTTATCGCAGCAAGGATCAATCAGGAAATCATTAAGAAGTGTACTTGGTTCGGGAGGAAGGCTTTATCGCTTTCCTCCCGATTATCAGATTGGAGAGATTGATTGATGAATGGGTTCTTGTTTACTTATTGCTTTATTGGTCTATTCTCAGGTGTTTTAAACTTTATTCACTGAACCCTCAATTGTAAGCGCTTCCTTAGAGACGAGAACGCGTATCGTCAAGCCTGACCCCTACCAGGTTTATTGTGTTTGTAGGCAAACCAGATAATCGCCCACACCGCAACGAGGACGAAAGGTAGCCAAAGGAAGCGCAAGCCGTATTCATAGATGAGCGAACCGACTTCCCGCGCGTGATCGCCTGCATAACGTCCGATTATAAAGAACAGGAATGTCCAGAAGAAGCCCGCCGTATATGAGAATAAGGCGTAGCGCCTGAACGGCATCCGGTTAACGCCGACCACATATGGCATAACATGCCGAACGATCGGGAAAAAATAACTGATGGCTATTGCAAAACTACCATATTTGTGAACGAGTGTCTCTGAAAATTCCAACGCCTTATCCACCTTCTTCTTACGACGCAATTTGTTCAGCAAAGGCGTTCCCGCATACCGGCCGAGCAGGTAGCCAAGCGATAAGCCCGAAACGACACCCAAATACGTCAGCAGGAAGGCGGGGACGGGGTGCAAAAGCCCGTTTACGGTGACGGCGCCGCCGGTCATGACGACGACTTCGTCTGGAATCGGCATGCCGACGATGCCCAGCCATAAAGAGAGGAACAGCGCCAAATAGCCGAATTGCTGAATATACGACACCAGCATTTCATAGCTCATGGACGGCAGTCTCCTTTCGCGTATGTTTGCCTGCGAAACGAAAACGCTTTACTACGAAATAGAGCGCTTCGGCCAGCAAAACGGCTCCTGCAATGTCCAGCAGCGCGTGCTGCTTTACGAACAGGGTAGATACGATGATACTCCATACCGTTATGAAAACTACCGATAGTGTGCTTCGTTTGATTCCGCATAAGTACGATGCTTTCAGCACGACATAGCTGGTCAGGACATGGATGCTCGGGAAGCAGTTGAAGGGCGCGTCGGTCCTGTAGACGATATTCACGAGTCCGTTAAACAAGCCGTTCGGCTCCACACCGGGCCTGGGGACGGTCGTTTGGTACAACGCATAAACCAGATAACAGGCGAGAAGCCCGGTGCACAAGGTCGTCAAGCTGCGGTAGTAGACCGCTCTATTTTTCATGAAGAAGACGACGAGCATGACGAAAATGAATGGGTACCAGATCAAATAGGGGATGATAAATGCCGGAACGAAAGGAATCAGACGATCGAGATCAGTCATCAGGCTGCCTACATTGCCTCCGCGGCCATGATTCAGGATGCCGTAGAATACGTTCAAAACGGGAATTGCCAGAATCCACAGCAGCGGCAAGTAAGCGGCAAACTTAATCTTCATCTCGTCCGCAGGAATGGAGTTCATCAAGTATCTCCCCTTTTGTGGCAGACGTGGAGCGCTTTCTTGCATTTAAAAACCCACGCCGGAGGAATATTCATCCAGGTGTATCCCGTGTCCATTGCCGGAAAATGCTTTTGAAAATGCGGCTTCAGCAGCAGCGTATATTGAAACGCAACGAAAGTTCCGTTATCTGCCAACGCATCGCGTATGGCGCCGAACAGCTGCTCCTTCAATTCATAGGAAAAGTTCGCAAAAGGGAGCCCCGAAACAATGAGGTCGAACGGATGTCCCGTCTCCTGAACAATCTCTCCAAGTCTTAATGCATCATCAAATAAAGGAAGTTCAGGAAAGCGCCGTGCCAATTGTTTCCGGAACGTTTCGTTTTTTTCATACAAATACAATCGACTGCCTGAGCTTCTGTTTTGCTGAATATGCTGCGTAAATGCGCCCGTCCCAGGGCCGAGCTCGGCGATCCGCTTCATCTTATGCCACGGCAAAGTAACTGGAAGCATTGTACGGGTTAGAAATCCCGAGCTTGGAATGACACTCCCTACTTGACTTGAATTCATTAGAAACTCTCCGAAGAACGAGTTTTTTGTCATTCGACCCCTACTTTCTTATTCAGCAAATAACAGCTGACCGTAAAAAATACCAGACTTACGATGATCAAAGTAAACGTCGACGTGAAATTCGCGAAAGCTATGATCCATAAGAACAAGCCAGCAATAAAACTCAGAAAGGTTACAAGAAGAGATAGCTTGCCGCAGCACTTGCCAATCAGTATACTTGTAGAACATAAAAACACACAGCATGTAACGGATAGAAACCACTTTATCAGTAGCAGCACCTTGGACCATGCGAATGTAACCAAAGGGTCGGCGCGAAACAATTGCTCGCCACTAACACTGTGTTGCATCCATAAGCCGGCGATCATGACTGCCGTTATTAGCATTACTTCCACAAGGATCAAGATATATTTGGAAACAAGCAAATAAGTTCGGGGGACAGGGAGAACCAATAATTGATAAATTGAATGCTGCTTCCACTCGTCAAGCCATGTAGAAAAGCAGTGCAGAAACGGAATAAGCAACCCGGCGGCGAACACCATAATATTCAAAAACATAATGAAACCAAGCTCGTCAGGAAGCTGTCTATGATGGGTCAGGATGGCAATCGCCACATTTAGAAGAGCTATTGATCCGAGCGTAACCCAAATCGTATTTCTTCGATTCCGTAAATCAGTAAGCACCAACCTTCTAAATGCGTGCATGATCGTACACCTCTTTCAAAATATCCATTAAAGACAAGCTTCTTTCAAGTTTTAATGTCTCTACATTACCGCTAAGCAGCAGCTTCCCTTCGTGAATAAACATTACCTCATCGAGCATGACTTCCACTTCGGATAACTCATGCGTAGTCATGATGATGGTTTGACCTTCCTCCACAAAATCCTCCACAATCGCTTGAGCAATCTGCTGTCTCGTGAAAGGATCGATTCCCGAGAAAGGTTCGTCCAGGAGCAAATATCTGGCTTGACGGCTAAGTGTCAGCAACAGCTTCATCTTAGCCCTCGTCCCTTTGGACGCCTCTCGAATCGACGATTCGGGCATTAATTCGAAAAAATTAAGCAAATGACGAGCCTTATTATCGTCCCAATCCCAATATATGTCTTTCATATACTGCATGGCGTCGGATAATTTCATCCATGGATACCAGACATCCTTGTCGGGAAGATAACTCAGCATCCCTCTTGTAGACAAACTCGGTAATTTGCCGTCCATAGTAATGTTGCCTCGATTCAGCCGGAGCAGTCCGACCATCGCTTTGAGCAACGTTGATTTGCCAGCACCGTTCGTACCCAGCAATCCGATGATTCGCCCCTCCTCGGCGGAGAAGGATATACCGTCCAACGCTTTTTTATTTCCGAACGTCTTAATGGCGTGTTCTACTACGATCATTGAGATTTCTCCCCTTTCATATACTTTTTCATTGTATCCAGAATCTCCTCATCCGATTTCCCGAAAGAACGTAGCATTTCGATGTTTTGGCTAACCGCGGCGTTCAACGCTTCTTCCCTTAACGCTTCCAAAATTTTCGCATCGCTGGTCATAAAGCTTCCCTGCCCTCTTGCCGTTACAATCAATTTCATGTCCTCCATTTCCCTGTAGGCTCTCTGGATCGTATTTGGGTTGACCCCCAATCTTTTGGCAAGCTCGCGGCGTGAGGGAATTTCCTGACCCAATGGATACGTTCCGTTGATGAACTTTATTTTGATGTCATCGATAATTTGGGTATAAATCGGTTCCTTTTGATTGAATTCCATCGCAGCCTCCACCAATCTCATTCGTGTTACTGTCTTACTGTCTTACTGTATTAATTAATTAATACAGTAACAATAAAAAAATGCAAAGTCAATAGATATTTCAAAAAACAAGCGCCACTCTCCTAACTCTAAGTTTTGGCCCAAACGGCTTTAGGCACCATAACTATCGAGGTAAAGTCGGTTGAATCAACGCATGCGGTAACGGTGGGGAGAAAATCAGTACCTTACGGTCAAAAACAGCAAGTATAATCCATCGGATGGCATGGTTGAATTTTACCCTAAGCATTTCGGCAAATACGCAGCTACCCTTGCTAGCGCCACATTCCAAGACCTTTCAGGCGTACCTTAGGCGAAGTCTGGCATTGAGGGACTTGCTGTCAGAGAAGTGGTGAATGGAGTCGAGGAAGTAAAAGCAATACATATCGTCTTGCCGAAACAAGAAGGGGCAGCCGCATTCAAAGATCAGGAGACGATCGCCTCTTATGCTACCGATGCTGTAGCCACGATGCAGCAAGAAGGCATTATCAATGGTTTCGACAATGGCACATTTGAATCATATTTGAGATTAGTATACTGTTTGCCTTTTACCGCCGTACGGTCTTCTTAACAGGATTTGAGCGTGGCGCGCACCCTTCTTATTTATAAATGTGGAGTCAACCAACCACCTAGCGCGGAGGGAACTACAAGACGCTATTATAGAAAAAAGTGTTATTATCGCTAGTCAAAGGGAACTACAGGGTGCTATTTTGCTGTTTGATGAGAAATTCAGTGCTTTTCGTGGAAATAAGACCCTGTAGTTCTGCTATGACCCTAGTATCCCTGTTATTTGCATAAATAGCGTCCTACAGTTCCCTTAACAGGATTTGTCGCTTGAAGAAACTCATCTCTCAGGGCTGCGAAGCGGTTTTTCTTACATGAGCTCGTTTGTTCGATTTCTAGGGGAGCATCATGGCGCTTAAAGGCGAAGATGTTTCGGGTGGTGTTGCTAGCGAAGTTCTTCAACTAAGTGACAAGACATTTCATTCCGGCGAACCGTTTAAAAATTCTGATCATCCGAGTCGTAAAACAGCTCTGGATACGACGAGAAGCTAGCTGGCTCAAGCGGATACAGCAACAACAGTAACATACCGCGAGCCGCATCTGGCGGTAATTTGAACATTTCTAACGCTACGGTAATCGAGTTGTTATACGCAGACGCGACAAGTTATAAGGATCCCTTTACCAATCCGAATCCAAGCCAAGGTGGTAATCTTCCTGCCCCGATCGTAATGGGTATTATGAATGCTGCTTTTGCCAAAACTTATACACAGCTCTTGGATGCACACCAAACTGATTACCGGAGTTTGTTCCGCAGACTATGGACGGAAGTTAACGGTAATTCGGGTAGTTCTAGGCCATACACGATGACCTACCAGTACGCTCGTTACGTAAACATTGCTGCTTCCAGAGCCAATACATTCGACCGTCCTTTTAACGAGAATGGCATGTGGCAGTACAATTGGAGGCCAACTGCATATGGGGCACATTTTTTCAATGAAAATGTAGAAAAAGTGTACGGATTAATTGAGACGGGGAACCTTTCTGAAAATGGCGATCCACTTTGGAAGTATATTAAAAATCTAGCCAAAAACGGAGCGAAAACTGCACAATCCGATTTTGGGTTTGATGGTTGGATGGTGCCGCACGCATCCGATGTTTGGGCCAAAACAGAACTTAGTGCAGGGGACAATGAATGGGCAATCTGGCCTACAGGGGGCATGTGGCTCATGTTCAATGTGTATGACCATTATCGGTTTACACATGATATATCGTTTCTGCGCGATACGGCATTCCCTCTTATGAAGGGTTCTGCAGAATTTGCATTGTGTTTATATGAAATATTTCGATATTGCGTAAACAGACCTCGGCAAGAAATTCTCGCTTGAATTCGATGGCGTTATATCAACAATCGTAGATATGCAAACGGGAGAGTCAGTTGCTTCCATCTCACCCCAGGCCGTATCGAGTCGGAGGTTCATGCAACTGTGCATGGGCCTATTCTACTTATTCACTCAAATTTCGTGGTTTCAAAAAACTAGTTAAACCTTTATGCTTACAAAACTGGATGGAGAAATCTTGATTAAAAGACATCCTGAAATAAGACAATAATACAAATGAGTCAAGCATTTGCTCCATTCCGGGTCCTTCTGAAATAGAAGATAATAGAACTAATCAATAAATTAGTAGGAGGTAACCCGTGGAGAAGATGAATACACTGACTAAACCTGCAATGAAGAAATTTCGCCGTGGTTATTCGTTGGAAAGGCGTGAAAAGCAAGTAGGTTTCTTATTCGCAATCCCAAGTATCATCGGATTTTTCCTGTTTGTTTTATTACCGATATTGGGAATTTTTTTCTTGAGTTTCAATAAAGTAGACCTCATGTCAGGAAGTTTTTCCTTTGAGGGGCTGAAATATTATAACAAAATGTTTCATGAGGAAGACTTTTGGAAATCAGTTCAAAATACAGGCATCTATTTGGTGATTTATGTCCCATTAACTCTTGCACTTGGATTAGCTATGGCATTAATCTTAAACGCCAAACTCTATTTGAGAGGCTTGATAAGAACTTTCTTCATTATCCCTTACATCACCACTTATGTAGCAACTTTAGTTGTCTGGAATGTTTTTTTGCATCCGACACAAGGACCTCTAAATAGTTTGCTTATAAGTTTGGGAGTCGCCTCTCCTCCTCAATACATGGTTGATACGCAGTGGGCACTACCTGTTCTTGCCGCCATCGGAGCATGGAAAGATGTGGGTTATCATTGCATCTTATTTTTGGCCGCACTTCAAACGGTATCAGTTGACTACTATGAATCCTCGTCGATTGATGGGGCCAACCGCATGCAGCGCTTCCGACATATCACGCTTCCATTAATCTCACCTACTACCTTTTTCCTTCTACTGATCACAATTATTGGCGGACTTCAGGCATTCTATCAAATGGCCTTAATGACCAAAGGTGGACCTGCATTCAGTACAACCACACTTACCTATTATATTTATCGTTCTGCTTTTGAATTTTCTGACTTCTCTTATGCATCTGCAATCGGTGTGTTCCTTTTTCTAATAACGCTGTTGTTGATATGGATCAATTGGCTTGCACAAAAGAAATGGGTATTTTATCAATAAAATAATTAAAGGGAGGAGGATAATTGTGAAGAATGGAGTTAACGTGCAAAAATTTGTAAGATCGCTTCTATTTATCATCATTGGATTAATCTTTATCACTCCGCTTCTCTGGATGGTATCGACATCCTTTAAATTTGAAAGCCAAGTTTTTGAAAGGCCATTTGTCTTCTTGCATTGGGGGCAATTGAATTTAGAGAATTACCGAACTATTTGGCTAAAAACGCCTTTTTTAACTTGGTTATATAATTCAGTTTTTGTTGTTCTGTTTTCTGTCATTTTTCGTTTGATTATTGCCGCATTCGGTGGATACTCGTTTGGGTTTCTCAAATTCAAATATTCCGGTGCCATATTCTTCTTGTTCTTAATGACCTTGTTTGTACCGTATCAACTTACCTTATTGCCACAGTTTATCGCGTTTCGCTATGTTCATCTATTAGATACAAGGTGGGCGTTAATCATTCCCAATATCTTAGATATTCTATCTATTTTCCTCATGCGGCAGTTCTTTTTAAGTTTTCCTCGCGAATTAATAAGTGCTGCGTACATGGAGGGGAGTGGAATTACACGGTCTTTTATGAGAGTAGCACTGCCCTTAGCGAAAGTTCCATTGATTACGCTGGGTATTCTAAGCTTTTTTATGATCTGGGATCAGTTCTATCAGCCTCTTATTTTCTTAAAATCAAAAGAGTTATACACGATACCTATGGGTTTGCAAAGTTTCCAAACGCAATTTGGTAAAGATTATGCCCAACAAATGGCGCTTGCATGTCTTGCCATTGTACCTGTATTAAGTGTATTTTTGATTCTACAAAAACAATTTATCGAGAGTGTGACTTCTTCAGGAATAAAAGGATAATAGAACGAAAAAACAGATAATTCTACAAATGAGCCAAGCATTTATTCCATTCAATTTCAAACGCAATTCCACCTATAATCAAATTGTACAAAAAACAAATAAGGGGATGAATAATCATGATTAAAAAATTATCCATAATCGCTGCTTCTTGTGTGTTAGTTTTCATGGCTGTTGGTTGTAGTTCCAAAAGCAGTTCACCAAGTACGACAGATGCGGTTGATGCTAAAGGCGCAACTTCAAGCCCAACTTCAAACCCAACAGAAAGCGTGACACTTGAGGTATTAAACATTTCTGAGTATACAGATACGCCCGAATATAAAGCCTTTATTGAGCGCTTTCAAAAGAAATACCCGAATATTAAGATTGATTCGATCGCAGTCCCTCATGAACAATACATTAATAAACGAAATGTCATGCTGGCAAGTGGCTCTATCGTTGATTTAATCTGGGGCAATGGTGTCGATCAGTTCGATGCGATTAATAAGGGATTTCTGATGCCGATTGATGCACCAGCCAAAGAAGCAGGCGTAGATATGAGTAAAGATTTCGGTGATTTTAAACCAGATAAGGATGGGAAATATTACAGATTCCCAATTCAACAAAATAACTGGATGATGTTTTACAATAAAAAAGTATTCGATGATGCTAAAGTGCCATACCCCGATGCTAAGGTTCCAATGACTTGGGACGAATACGCCGTCACAGCTCAGAAACTAACGAACAATGCAAGCGGCAAAGACAAAGTGTATGGTATGTTTTATAACAATTGGGGCATGTATTACTATGGTTACGGCAGTCAATTAACCGATGGCAAGTTCTATACTTCAGATGGTTTGAGCAATATCAACGCTCCGGAATTCAAGCGTAGCTTGGAATGGATGAATGATGTTATCAATGTGAAGAAAGCAGCAATGCCTGTAGCCGAATATATTTCCAACAATACGGATTTCTTATCTTATTGGAACGGGAATTACGGAATGGTTGTGGGTGCCCAATGGTATGCACAGTTGGCCGCTACCAAAAAAGATAAATTCCCACGTGATTGGAAAGCAGGAATTGCCCCAATGCCTGTGCCGAAAGAAATGGCTGGCAAACATATGAACTGGTCAAGCATCGATTCCCTGGCTGTTCCCAAAAATTCAAAACATGCCAAAGAAGCGTTGATATTCGCTAAAGAGTACGTTGCAGATTACACCTTGAGTACGGGGACTCTTCCCATGTATAATAAAATTGACGCGAACAAGTATTTCCAAGAGTTAGCAGACAAATTAAAAGACGACGGAATTACTTTGGAACAAGTCAAATATTTGTTTGGCGGTGACGCAGCTGTCATTAATGTCGCAGAAAAGCCAGTATTGGGCGCGCCATCTGAGTACGAAGCAACCTTCTTGGATCAGATGACACAATACTACACAGGGAAAATATCAGTTGATGATGTTTTGAAAAATGTTAAGCAAAAAGTCGACAAAGTGATTCAAGATCAAAAAAAATAAATAAATAACCTTCTATGCCCGTCTTATTAAAGTCGGGCATAGAACTTTTACAAGGAGAAGAAGTAGTATGATATGGAGTAATAGACGGTATTCAGGTCCTAAATCGGTTCAGCGCAGACTGATTTTTTTACTAGTGGCCGTTTTTATCCCCTTATCCCTGGTGCTTATTTTTGTTTATCGTTTTACGGAGTTAACGTTGTTGAACAAGGTGAACGAGGTCAATCAATTTAGGATGGAACAAACATCTTCGCGTGTTCAAGATTTATTTCAACGAATATTTATGGCTACTAATTTATTTATTAACGATAGGCAATTACTAGGTGCACTTGAGGTGAAGGATCCTTTTGATATTGAGAAAAATAAAATTTATTTAGAAGCGATAGAGCGGCTGCAATATGCTTTCTTTCTCAATGAAAAATATGTGGTCATTCTACGTGACAATAACGGGAATATTTATCAGTCGGACACTTCTCGATTAGCCATAAGAAAGGAGGAATTGAAGGGACGGGTGCTATCGATCATGGATTGGGAGGATGCTGATATTTTTGATAGTTTCAAGTGGTCTACTGTAGATAGTCAACAAATAAACGGAGAAATCGCAAGCTTTATTGTGTTTACACGATGGCTGTTCAACCCCGAAACTGCTACTAAAAAGGGGATGATCTCCATAGTCATTCCTATTTCGTATATACAAAATATTCTTGAAAACGATGGGGGACATTACATCATTGAAAATGAGAAGAACGAAAGTGTATTTTCAACTCACATAGATGGTGAACATTCCGTTGAGAAAATATCGAAAAGTACAAATACTCGTAGCGTGAAGAAGCTCAATCCTACGAATTGGCATTTGTACCAATTGGAAAGCACGGATTTTTTGAACAATCCATTGAAATTGTTTACTGTGGTTGTGTTTATGACGATTACATTGGTTATTGTTATCTATATTGTAATTATGATTGTCGTACTTCAAACAACTAGAAATGTATTTAATCAAATTCGGTTCTTATCCAAGCAATTAACCACGAACTCATCTAATTTATCCATTTCGATTAAATCCGACTACCAAATCGTTGAATTATCAGAAATTCTTCGCCAATTGGTCCACAATTTAACAACCTCACGAAAAAACTTTGAATTGGCCTCTATTGAAAAAAGAAAATTAGAAATGCAAATGCTTCAGCAGCAAATGAATCCGCATTTTTTATTAAATACATTAAGTACGATACGATTTATTGCTGACTCCACCGCACAACAAAGGATAAGTTCTTTAGTACTATCTCTTTCCTTCCTTCTCAGACAGCAACTATATAAGGATGATTCTCATTGGACGATGAGAGAAGAGAACGAGTACTTGCTTAAGTATATCGAGATACAAAATGCTAGATTTGGTGATGAGTATCAAGTCGACATTCATTTTCAAGAGGGGACTCTGGATAAGTTGATTTTACGAATGCTCATACAGCCACTCTTAGAAAATTGTTTTGAACATGCTTTTGCAGGTAAAACGGAGGGAAGAATTCAAATAGGTGCTTTGGTTAAAAAGGGTGGAATGGAGTTAACTGTTCAAGACGATGGACTCGGGTTCGTAGATCGAGGGGTCAAAAAATCAAGAAAGAACATTGGGTTATCGAATGTAAAGGATCGTTTGAAGCTTCACTATAGGGGATCTTCCGCTTTCGATATCAGTAGTTATCCATCTTTAGGGTCATGCATAACGATATTTATTCCAGATGAAACGAGCTGATCTTTAATGAAGCTGTTGATTGTTGAAGATGAGGCACCTGTCCGTAAACACATGAAGTGGATGTTAGAGGGCAGTGGCATTGAGCTATGGGAAGCGGAAAACGGAAGAGAAGCGCTAGATGTATTAGAGCAAAACTCAATAGACATTATGTTGACGGATATTCGTATGCCTATTATTGATGGTATTGAGTTGATCCAACAATGCAAGCTTCTCTATCCTCGGTTATGGTCTATTGTATTGAGCAACTATGCTGAGTTTGACCTTGCGCAAATGGCATTGCGATATGGGGCCAAAAATTATTTACTTAAAGCAACCATCTGTAAGGAAAGTCTGGTAACTGAACTAAATCGCGCTTACGAATATTCGCAAAGTGAAAGTCTGGAAAAAGGACGGCTGGATTCGAATGAAATGCTAATGCTTCAAAATTCATTGTTTTATGAATGGCTGCATCAGCGTATTAACACGGCAGAATTGATCAAAAGATCAATGAAATTGAACGTTCAAGTCTTTCAATTCGAGGAGACCCAGTCGATGTTTACATTGCTGGAAGTGGACCGATTTACGGAGTGGTGTGCGTCAAAATTTAACTGCCAAGCAGATCTCGCCATCTATGCATTTATGAATGTAGCTGTAGAGGTCATCAAACAATTTCATCCTAAAAATGAATTATTTCATTTGGAAAACGCTAGATTCATACTTTTGGATTTCGGTGAGTGTAATAGGGAGAAACATGACGAGAAAATGAAAGGCGTGCAGTTGGCTTTACAACAGTTTTTAAAACTTGAGTCTTCTTTGATTACGGGATATGACTTCACAACGATGGATTCATTCATCGAGAAGGTCCGTCATTCGGTCAACGATATGACACAGTTGTTTTATTGTATGCCAGCATGTCTCATTTCTCACAATGAGCGGGAGTCTACTAGCAAAGATATAGATTTGTATTCCTTTTTTCAAAATATAGAGGTGGAAAACGAAAAGAACTACACCTTGAGTTCAAATTTGCCGATGTGGATCGAGTCTTTTTTTGATTTGGTCCGCTATTTAAAGCGTCAACCAAGTACAGTAAAAGAAGATTTAAAGTTCTTGATATCTTTTATTGAGAAAAAGGGGTATTCGGTCACGGAAGACTTGAAAACTGAAATTAGTCGCAAACAAGCGTATCGGCTAAATGATTATAAAATCATTTTTGAGCAATGGTTGAATGACTATCATTATATGGGCACACATCGGATAGAGATTGTAGAAGCATTAAATTATATCCATGAACATTACTCAAATAAGTTCACTGTAGATGATATTTGCAATCACATTAACATCAGTCGATCTCATTTCTCTAAACTATTTAAAGAGCATCAGGGAGTCTCCGTTATTGAATATGTGGAAGGCGTGCGTATGAAGCAAGCCAGAGTGCTTTTGCGGACAACACCGCTAACCATCAGTGAGATTGCTGATCGAATAGGTGTACAAGATATCTTTTATTTCAGCAAACTATATAAGAAGTATTACAAGGTCAGTCCAAGTAAAGACCGGAGTATGTTGTAGAGGAGAGTTTTTAGAAGGAAGAAGGAAGTTTACCTCTTTCCAAAAACTGATTTAATTTTACAAAGGGCAAAGGATGAAATTACATGTTTTATTAAAAACTGATTACTTATAATAGGTGTAGGCCTTATGAATGATCACAGAGAGGGGGGCGTTAGAGTGCCAAAGCCATATCTTGTAAGCGTTATTAAGCATTGAGAGACGGGAAAAGAAATGTTTGAAAACCCTTGGGCGACACGGTGACACGGTAAGTATTATCGGTTCCTAATTCAACAAAACAACTGGGGTATGTACTTCTACGGCTTGCAGGTATCACACCAATGCCCGTGCCAAAGGAGGTGGTCAGGCAAACATATGAACGGGTCCAGCATCGACTCGCTCGCGGTGCCGAAAAACTCCAAGCATGTCAAAGCAGAGCTCATTCTGGCCAAGAAATACTCCTTTCCGGGTTTGGCCGATGTGCTGGTCGACGACGCACTGAACGATGTAAAGACGAAAGTTGATGCTGCGATTGTTGTACTGAGCAAGCAGTAATAGTACCAAGCGACTATGTGCTGCAACGATAAGTACCGAAAAATAAATCAGGTGAGAGGTGTGAGCGTTATGCGAATACAATCGACTGCGAAATGGACGTCATTACTTGTTTTGATTGCGATGACTTTAATCATGCTGGTACCCGCGACAACTGCCAGGACATATGCAGCAGCGGGAGATCCCGTTGAGCTCGCTTCTGTAACCATCCCGCATAAATTCATGACGGCAACGGCTACAAGCCAGAATGCCGGGTATGAAGCCAGTAAAGCCATTGACGGAAATCAGAATACACTATGGCACACGAAATATTCCAATCCTGCGGATAGCTTGCCTCAGAGTATGACCATTAAATTGAATCGCGGCTATCAAGTAAACAAATTCAGATTGCTACCAAGACAGAATAATAATACGAATGGAAGAATTACTAACTACAATCTCTATGTAAGTGTAGATGGAATCAATTATCAAAAAGTAGCAAACGGCACCTGGTCAAGCGATGCTACAGAAAAAGTCGTCAATATAACCCCGGCTGTAAGCGCTTCATATGTAAAGCTGGAAGCGCTCTCAGGAGGGGGAGGCTTCGCAGCGGCAGCAGAAATCAATATTGGAACTGAAACAACCTTCTCCCTTGCCGGCGAATGGGGATTCAAATTAGGCAATGCAAACGGAACCGCTCAGGGCTTGATCGAGTCCGTCAAACTTCCGGGAACGCTCGATGAGAATAAAAAAGGCGCCGTTAATAGCAATGTGGCGCTTAACACGCTGAGCAGGAAATACACATATACAGGTCCCGCCACCTACCAGAAGAAATTCACCTTGCCTGCAAGTTTCGAAGGCAAGCGGGTTGAGCTGTTCCTCGAACGAACAAGGGTTACAAAGTTATGGGTGAACAATCAGTATGTCGGCACTCAAAACCAGCTTACCTCATCTCAGGTATACGATATCACCGATTATCTGGGGAAAGGTGAAAACATCATTACCATTGAGGTGTCCAACTCTTATACGAACATGCCCAAAGGAATACTCAGCTCTCATATGGCCACGGAGCATACGCAGACCAACTGGAACGGTATACTGGGCAGCATCGAAATTCAAGCACACGATGCTCTATACATGGATCAGGTCCGGGTATACCCCGACGTGGACAGCAAGATGGCCAAAGTAAAAATAGATGTTCAAAATACAACAACAGAGGTGATGGAAGGAACACTGACCCTTTCGGCCAAGAACTGGAATTCCAATGTTTCTCATGAAGTGCCTGAGCAAACGTTCCATATTACCGTGCAGCCGGGGGATAAGACGATCGAAGTCGCTTACAAGATGGGCGATAACGTGCAGTTGTGGGATGAATTCAATCCGGCACTTTACAACCTCAGGGTTGTTATAGAAGCAGGAGAATATGCCTCAAGCGCCGATGTCGATTTTGGCATGAGAAGTTTTAAAGTGAATGGCGCTCACAAGCAGTTTGCTATAAATGGGAAAAATATATTTTTGCGAAGCGAAGCCAATTGCGCCGTATTCCCGCTTACCGGATACGCTCCGATGGATGAAGCAGGCTGGGAAAAGCTGTTTAGCGTATACAAGTCCTATGGCATCAATCATGTGAGATTCCATTCCTGGTCGCCGCCGGAGGCGGCATTTAAAGTGGCCGACAGGATGGGTTTATATTTGCAGCCGGAGCTTTCTCAATGGGATACACGGACGACGTTTTCTTCGGAAAGCGATTACGCGTACTACACGAAAGAAGCGGAAAGTGTCGTCAAGCAATTTGCCAACCATCCTTCCTTCGTGATGTATACATGGGGTAACGAGCTGCAAGGCGACAGGATCAGGATGAATGACCTTGTCGAGCATATGAAAACGATTGACTCGACAAGACTGTATGCGGAAGGCTCCAATACATGGTATGGCAGGGAAGGGCCCGGACCCAAAAGCGACTTTTTTACCGCCCAACAATGGGGATCTCGGCAATTCAGGGGAGCGTATGCGGGAAGCTATGGGCACGTAAACGACAATTATCCTTCAACGATGGAGGATTACACCAAAGCGATGACAGATGTTCCAATGCCTCTGTTCAGCTTTGAGGTAGGACAGTTTGAGGTCTATCCCGATTTTACAGAGATTCCGAAATATACAGGCGTGCTGGAAGCGAGAAATTTCAAGAAATTCCAGCAGGATCTTGAAAATGCCGGCATGTTGGACCAGGCAGACCAATTCGTCAAAGCATCGGGACAGTTATCACAAATCAGCTACCGCGAAGAAATCGAAGCGGCGCTTCGCACCCCGCAGTTTGCAGGGATTTCACTGCTGGGGCTGCAAGATTTTCCCGGACAGGGTACGGCACTCGTGGGTATGGTGAATGCGCTTGGAGAATCGAAGAGCTTCTCCAACCCGAATGCCTTCAAACAATTCAATAACGCCGTTGTTCCGCTTGTTCGTATGGAGAAAATGACCTGGCAGAACAATGAAAGATATACGGCGAAGCTGCAGCTAGCCAATTATGGGCCGAAGGATCTTACTGGAATCCCTTATTGGACAATCAAACGGCTAGACGGCACGGTAGTGGCATCAGGTGAATTGACTGTCTTAACCGCAGCGCAAGGAGGATTAAGGGACTTAGGAAACATCAGCGCGGACCTTTCGAGTGTAGCTAAAGCCGCACAGTTAACCCTGGAAGTGGGGATAAAGGGTTCTTCATATATTAACCTTTATGATATATGGGTATATCCTGCGAAGGTAGATACCGTTGCACCCAAAGATGTACTGATCGTCAAGGATTTTAATGCAGAAGCCAAAAAAACGCTCAAGCAGGGTGGCAAGGTCCTGATTGTTCCTGACAGTACGAGTTCAGCTCTGCCAAAGAGCGTCCAGGGAGCATTTATGACCGACTTCTGGAGTTATCCGGCGTTCAAAGTCAATAATCAACCCGGCACGATGGGGCTTTTGATCGACACCGACCATCAAGCGCTGAAAGATTTTCCAACGAATTACTTCAGTAACTGGCAGTGGTGG
Organism: Paenibacillus alba; assembly: GCF_013204855.1. Taxonomy (GTDB): domain Bacteria; phylum Bacillota; class Bacilli; order Paenibacillales; family NBRC-103111; genus Paenibacillus_E; species Paenibacillus_E alba. Next base: position 189,756 of record NZ_JABMKZ010000008.1, read on the forward strand.
CCGCTTGCCAAGAATGGAAGACCCACTATTCTTGACGATACATCGATAACCTTCAGGCCAATTGTGCAAGTGATCGATAATTTCGAGAGGAACCATAAGCTTGGTTTGCTCTTTGAGGCCAACGTGGATAATGGGAAACTCATGGTGAGCTCCATGGACCTGCTGAATCAGCAGGATAAGCCGGAAGTCAGACAGATGCTTCATAGCATTTTGCGCTATATGGGTTCCGATGCGTTTAATCCTGAGGAGTCGCTTAATGCAGACTTTATCCAATCAATCGTCCCCGGCACCAGAACAGACTTGGCCGAAAACAAATTAAGAACGGGTTTCCCGGAGCCTTTAGTATCGTATAATACGACGGCCGGTTACAATTATGTTTATGACAGGAAATGGCAGCTTGTCGACGGGAAAGAGGACTATACGACTGGCACAAACTCCTGGACGAATTGGACGGCAGACCCCAAGCGGCCACAGGATTATATCGGTATCGATTTCGGGAAGGCCACGCGGTTTGATAGGGTGGAACTGGATGTCTTTACAGACTTCGATACCGCGCCGCCCGGAAGCGTGACTGTACAATACTGGAATGGATCCGCCTGGGTTAATGTAAGCCATCAGCAGAACGGCGCTTTTGTAAAGGGTCCGAACTTGATTCAATTCGATCCTGTCGAATCCTCCAAAGTAAAATTGACAATGACTGCCGGTATTTCAGGAGGGAAACCGAGAGGAATCGCAATCACGGAACTGAGGGTATACGACAATATTTTGGTGAAGTAGATCCGCTTCCCTCCTCCAGTGGTTCCGACAACATGACTGAAATAGGCAGTTCGCTGCAACTGTTGGCCGATGTCGAAGCGGACGAGCCGAGATGGCAGGGGTTGCACAATTATGCTCTGCAGCAGATTTAGCCGGGCTTAGCGCATCGGATGTATCCGATTGGCCGTCATGTAGCCAAAATAATCGAATAATTCTTGTAAAACGCTGTACTTCTATATCAAAATCAAACGTAGATTCGCTCTTGACCCTTATGGTTTCTTTTGCTGGTTTGGCAACGAGTATGGAAAAGGCAGCGGACCATTTCAACGTGGGTGCAGCCTTTATCCTCACTCGTTTTTTCTTTGTTCATTTCAAACAAAGCTACAGCAAACATGGACAAAGCGAAAGATGGAAGTACAAGCACCAACTGGGCACGTTCAATAAGTTTCATAATAAAAGAATATTGAACAGCCGAACATTACCGAATTTGAAGTTTACGGAAATTAGTTAAACCTGCGCTTGTCACCATTCCATTCGCGGCACAAGTGGTAAACAGTGAAATTTGCATAAGGACTCTCCCAAACTTGAAATTTCGGTTGTGGGGGAGTTTTTTAGTTACTCTTCGTTATCACTTTGGCCGTTCCTACCTACTGGATAAACACGCGCAGCATTTCGCGAATATGCGCTTCCATTAACATTTTGGCTTGTTCGGCATGTCTTTCTTCCATAGCTATGGCAATTAAGATGTGGTAGTTTGATGCTTTCGTGCGCATATTAGGGATGGTATTGGTTTGTTTTCTTGCTTCCACGGAAATGGGGGTAATCATGGACATCATTCTGATCAGGACCGGATTATTGGCCCCTTCTGCAATGAGTTGATGAAAGGCCATATCGGTTTCGAAGAAATCCCCCCCTTTTTGCATTTGTACAACCATTTGGTCCGCTAGGTAACGCAATTGTTGGATTTGTGAAGCTGTTGCATGCTTAGCGCATAGCGCTGCGAGTTCGGGTTCAATGAGCAGCCTTGCTTCAAGCAGTGAAACTAATGAAATATTCCCAAGCTGCTCAAGAGTCGTTGTGGGGTCTTCTAGTAATAAAGGATCATTGCGCAAATACATGCCTCGGCCGTGCTCAATGCTGACAATGCGTTGATTCTCTAGAATACGCAAAGCTTCCCGAACGGTAGATATGCCCAGAGAAAGTTCTACTGCTAACTGTTGTACTGTTGGCAGCCGATCTCCGGCTTTCCATTCTCCGCTCTTTATTTTTTCCTTGATTGCTTGTATTGCGGTTTCATATGCCATCGTTTTCATATTTAAAGACCTTTCTTTTTTCAATAGACTTCAAGATCAATTCTAGCATAGCTCAGATCACCTTGAAAAAAAAGAGACATACATACGATCTTCTTGGAAAATCATATCGTCAATAAGGATAGTTATGATGACTTCAGTAAGTTTATTTATATAGATATGATGAATTCATAATTAAATTATACCCATAATTAGGTAGAAAGATTCAAAATTAGAGCGAATACAAGCGGTTTATTTAAAATAATGAAAACATATGATTGACATACGCTAAAATAGATCATATCATAACATCATAAAGATATGATCTATTTTATTAAATTTCATTTTAGCGGAGGTTATCTTATGAAAATTACAGACGTGAAAGTATGGTTGGTTGAAGGGATTAAGTACAATTGGACAATGATCAAAATTTATACCGACGAAGGTTATACAGGGGTCGGAGAAGCGACGAACTGGCCAGGAAGTCCCATCGTTGAAGCAGCGGCTAAGCATGTGGGTGAACGCATCATTGGTCTGGATCCGATGAGAACGGATTTTATTTGGACGAAGTTATATCGCGATTTGAACTGGGTTGGACCTTACGGAGCAAGTATGTGCGCGATCAGCGGGATCGATATGGCATTGCTTGACTTGAAAGGAAAAGTATTAGGCGTTCCATGTTATGAGCTGCTTGGCGGAGCGTTCCGTACGGAAATCCCGCTCTATGCCAATTACTGGTTTACTGGCGGCGGTCATAACGCAGAGGATTATGCGGCGCAAGCCCTTAAGGTGAAAGAAGCAGGCTTCGGTGGACTGAAGTTCGATCCGTTCGCACATACCAACTATTTATATGGCGAAGATTTGTCCAGTAATTTGTCTCTGACACCTGAACTTCAACAAAGAGCTTATGATGTAACGAAGGCTGTTCGTGATGCGATCGGTAGTGACATGGATATGATGATTGAAACGCATGCAATGCTGAACTTCAAGACAGCTATTACGATGGCGGACAAATTGGCGGAGCTGGATATTACTTGGTATGAGGAACCTGTGGGACCTGAAAGCGCGGATACCTTGCAAGCGGTTCGCGATCGGCTGAATCCGAGAGTATCCATTTGTGTCGGTGAGCGCCATTATACAAGGTATGGCATTCGTCAGATTCTCGAGAAACAATTGGTCGATATTATTATGCCGGACATCACGCGCTGTGGCGGTCCGTCTGAAATGAAGCGGATGGCAACGATGGCGGAAGCGTACAATGTGCTGCTGGCACCGCATAACCCCAATGGGCCGCTTTCCACATTGGCAAGTGCTCATGTCTGCGCTTCAGTGCCGAATTTCTTCCGACAAGAGTTTATGTTCAACGATGTTCCTTGGAGAGATGAAGTGATCGATCATCCAATTGAAATGAAACAAGGACGTCTCGTGTTATCTAACCGTCCGGGGTTAGGCGTCGATTTAGTCGAGGAAGCTATGGAAGCGCATCCGGGAATTCGGGAAGCCAGACCGGGATTCTATGTATAAGCGATGGATTGCATGGATTGCAGTCAGGTATAAGGCGGAGAAGCGCGTATGAATAAATCGGCTAATCTACAGAAGCTCAAAGATTCAGGAATTGTTGCTGTGATACGCCGTCCGAATCCGCAACATATTCAGCATATAGCGAATGCGTTGGTTGAGGGCGGTGTAGGCGCGTTGGAGATTACAGTGGACACGCCAGGTGTCTTCGAAATGATTGCCAGTCTGAAGAAAGCCTTGGGTGAGCGTACTTTGGTAGGGGCCGGAACCGTATTGGATGCGGATACGGCGAAACAGGCGATTCAAGCAGGTTCCGATTTTATTTTTGCCCCAATTTTGGACATAGAAACAATTCGAGTAACGAACGCTTACGGGAAAATATCCATACCTGGCGTCATGACGCCAACTGAAATTGTTACCGCTTATAAGGCGGGCGCTGATTTAATCAAAGTTTTCCCCAGTAATGTTTTGGGGGCCGACTATATCAAGGAGCTTCAAGGACCTTTGGGACACATTCCCATGATGCCTACTGGCGGAGTGACCCTGGATAATGCAGATCAGTTCATTCGGAACGGGGCTGTTGCTGTCGGGATCGGCGGCTCTTTAGTGAAACAAGATGCCGTAGAGGCTGGCCGATACGAAGAATTGACACAGATAGCAAGGAAATTCGCGCATCTCATTCAGGAGGCTAGAAAATGAATATAAAAAAAGAGCAGGATCAAGTGGAGATCAGAGGTGTATATCCAATTATGGCTCCTCCATTTCAGGCGGATGGGGAAATCGATTGGGATGATTTTCGAACTTTAATTCATCATCTGTCAAAGTCCGGCATTCAGGGTCTGACCATGTTCGGGATTGCGAGTGAGTTCTATAAGTTCACGGATTATGAACGGAAAGATCTAGCTGCCATATTTGTTGATGAGCTGCAAGGTACTGGCGTACGAAGCGTTCTCTCGGTCACGGATCATAGCACGGAAATAGCTGTCAAACGTGCGAAGGAATATGAAGCAATCGGGGCAGATGCATTAATGCTGCTGCCTCCTTTCTTCCTTCGTCCTAGCATGGAGGCGATTAAAGAACATATCCGAGCCGTGGTGAGCGCTGTAACCATTCCTGTGCTTGTACAATACGCTCCGTCGGAGACGAATGTGGAAATTGCCATTGATGAGTTAATCGAGATCTATGACGCGTATCCGAATGTTGTTTTCAAAATCGAGTCCAACCCGCCGATGGATACCATAAACGGAATTCTGCAAGAGCGGCAGCAAGCTGTCATTATGAACGGTTATGCTGGTTTATATATGCTGGACGTATTGCAAGCCGGCGGGAAAGGTGTCATGCCAGGCTGTTCGTTTGCTGAAATCTACGTTGAAATTTATCGATTACATCAGAGGGGGTGCGAAAGCGAGGCGAGGCAGCTTCATCAGAAGCTACTCTTTTATATTTCGCGCTGGATGAAAGATTGCGAGTATATCATTCAAGTCGAGAAGAACATTTTACAACAAAGAGGTTTGATCAAAACCGATTATTGTCGGAAACCTTCTTATCCTTTAAATCAGGATGATAGGGACATGATCCGCCAGTTCTTAGAAGAGTTTGGTCCTATATTGAATAGATAATGGGAGAAAGCACCAAAAAGACGGCATTCATTTCAGTACTGAATGGAATGCCGTCTTTTTGTGAATTTAAGGATTTTTTCAAACAATTACGTCACTTGTAAGCATCAGGCATCCATAATACGATGTGTACAGGCACGGTATTGTGTTTGGATACAGCAAGTGGTTACCATTCTGGCAAAAGGGGAGCTTACAATGGCACTAAACATTGATCTGAACGGCCAAGTTGCGATTATTACTGGTGCATCTGGGGGTATCGGCCTGGGGGCAGCGCGTATGCTGGCAAAAGCCGGTGCTTTTGTTGCAGCATGCGCAAGAGAAAGCAGTCCGGAGTGGAAACAATTCGAATTGGAGCAATTAGCATCAGGTAAGCCGTGTTTGTTTACTGAAATCGACATAACGGATGATAAATCAGTTAGATCTTTTGTACAGATGACTGTTCAACAATTCGGAGGTATTCATATTCTTGTTTCAAATGCAGGAGCAAATATGTTTAATGGTGCTGCTGACTGTGAGGCAGACTTGTGGCAGCGCAACATGGATCTCAATCTGAAATCCCACTGGATGATGAGCCAATGCTGCAAGCCATATCTGGAACAAAGCGCCAGCGGCGTTATCGTGATCATGACTTCGAATCATGCCATCGCAACCATCCCAGGGTGCTTCCCATACAATGTGGCCAAGACGGCATTGACGGGCCTCGTTCGCAGCCTTGCTGTCGAATGGGGACCTTCCATTCGCACGGTTGGCATTGCCCCGGGATTTATTGACACGCCAGGCAACGATGCCTGGTTTCAATCGTTCCCTGACCCGCAAACGGAACGAGAGCAGACTGTGCAACGGCATCCAGTCGGGCGCTTGGGTACTCCCGAGGAGATCGGCGCCTTCTGTGCGTTCTTGGCCAGCTCGTATGCCTCATTTGCCTCGGGCTGCACCTATGTAGTGGATGGTGGTCGCACAGCGCTGCTGCAAGATTAATGTCCTATTATGGCGACGGTGCCAAGGGTGCGGCGGTATTCAGAAGGTGTTTGCCCAACGATCATCTTAAAAATCTCATTAAAGTGGCGGAACGTTTTGTAACCGACAAGTTCTGCCACTTCATAACTTTTATACTGCAAGTCGGCAAGCAGATACTTGCTTCGCTCAATGCGCACCAAATGGATAAAATGACTTAGGCTATGGCCCGTTTCCTCCTTGAATATTGTGCTGAAATAGGAAGAGCTCAAATGAACCTGACTTGCGATGTCGGGAACGGAGAGCTCTTTTTCGTAGTTGGCCTCAACGTACTGAACCGCCGTTAGGATCCATGGGTTGGTAGATTGAATGTCATATGTCGCGTTCCATGAGCTCTCGCCAGCAATACCTTCAGCAGTTGAATTCACCGATGCTGCTGACGTTGCAGCGGCCTTTGAAGCGCGCTCTAACGTTTCAATAATGACCGCCGGATCGCATGGCTTCAAAATGTAATCGAGCACACCTGCCTTAATCGCCGAATAGGCATAATTGAACTCCGCATGCCCTGTTAGTAAGATGACTTTGATATGCGGCCACCTGCAGGTTATTGTACGGCATACCTCAATGCCATCTATGCCCGGCATACGAATGTCGGAGAGTACGATGTCCGTGGTGTTTCTTTCCAACCATTCAAGCGCTTCCCCTCCGTCAGGAAAATCAGCCACGACTTGGAACGACGGCGATCGATCGATTATGCGTCGCAAACCTTCTCGGATGTTAATCTCGTCATCAATGAGGACAACTCTTGATGGTTTCATCCTGTTGATTCATCTCCTTTACTTATCAAGCTGGGGAACGTAATCGTAATTTGAGTACCAACACTGACTTCACTCTCAATTTGCACGCCAAATGCCTCCCCGTAGTGAAGCCCAAGTCTTTCATGCACATTGAGTATCCCAAGCCCTTTGTCACTCTGTTGACCTTCCGCCGATCGTCTCTTTTTGAGCAGCAGCTTCAGCTTTTCCTCCGGAATGCCGGCCCCATCGTCAGAAATAACGAGCGTAACGATACCTTGACTCTCTGCGGCTTCAATGCGAAGCTCTTTGGCCGTTTTTTTCGGTTCAATGCCGTAAGTAATCGCGTTCTCCACGATCGGTTGAATGAGCAGACGAGGTATTTGGCAGCTGAGCAGCTCTTGCGGGACATGGATATGGGTTTGAAAGCGCCCAGGGTATCTATATTGAATGATCGAAATATAGCGCTTGATGTGCCACAGTTCTTCTTCGAGCGTTGTCATTGAGGAATTAGGATTTAGGGCATACCTCAGCATTTGCGAAAGGTCTAGAATGACTTGCGATGTTTTGGACCCGCCTTCAGATTCCAATCCCCAGAAGATATTGTCGAGTGTGTTATAGAGAAAGTGAGGGTTAACTTGCGCTTGCAGCGCTCGCAGCGTGGCTTTGCGCTCAAGATCCTGCTTCTCGTACACCTCTTGCACCAAGTAACGAAAATTTTCCACCATGTAGGTAAAATGCAGGGCAAGCTGTTCGCTCTCTTGATTGAAATAATGCTGTCGGTTCACCCTCACTTTAAAATTTCCGAAAGCGACCAATTTCATCTTCCCGATGATGTCTCGTATCGGCTTCGTTAGGAACGAAGCAAACAGTGTCGAAAATATGATCGTTGCTAGGATGAGCCCGCAGCCGACCCAAAAGCTCGTAATATAAATCTCGTTCAAACCTCGGGTTAGTTCAAGTTGTGGGGTAATCGCTACAAGCAGCCAGTGGGTATAAACATCTTCGTATGATGTGAATATGTAGCCTTGATCGTAATAACTATGACGGTTGCGAAGCTGCTCATACATCGATGGATGGCTGGCGAACAGAGCTTTCATATGATTATGATCTTCTTCGCTCAAATGATTCATGATCGGTTCGCCGTTCTCGCTTATAAGCATCATCACCGTTGATGAAGAATTCTTATCTCTTTGGAGAATATCGGTCAGGAAATTCAAATTGATGGTATAGGTCAAGTAACCGAGGATTTCATTGGGATTGAGCAGGTTGACCACTGCCCGTGTACCGGTCAACGTGTAGGGGGTGCTGATTTGGCAAAGCTGGTCTTCCGTGATGGACCAATAGGTGGCACCTTGCAACGTTTCAGAACCACGTCGCATGGCATCCGTCATAATTTTCTGGAAGCAGATGCCTGAGGATACGGTTTCTGCGGTTATGGAATGGAGTTCCATATAAGAAATAACGTTCGTATCCACGAATGCGGTGCTTAGAGAGTCACGAATAGAGCTGAACGTAAGTGGATCCATAGCCCCATTACGCTTAGCTTCGATTAATGTTTTTTGCAGCAGCTTATTATTGATTGCCTTATTCGTCGTATCATGCGCAACCTGAAGGATGCGCTGCAAATTCTGGTCTGTTTGATTAAGCGCCAAATTGATGTAATGGTATGAATTGTGTTCAATCACACGAGTGGATTGCCGAATCGTCGCGTACGTAATAATAACCATTGAAATGAGTACGAGCACAATCCCTCCAAGTGAGAGTTGATGCCGCAATTGCTTCCATGGCAGATATGATGAAAATAAGTTAGATATGAGAATCACCTGCTCTGCATGCGATATTTGAAAGCGCTCTAATTGTACCATTTTCACTAATTAGACAGCAATATTCAGAAGCAAGTACGTGAATTTAAGGATTTTTTCCAAAAATTACGTTACTTGTGGGAGTCAGTCTTTCATACTACGATAAATACAGGCTTAGCATACAGCTTGAATGACAGCAATCGTTCATCGTTTTTCAAGCTTCTTGCCGTGTCATCCATATAAGGGGAGTGAATGTTTCTATGAGAACTAAGAATTGGTCCAAATCGAGTATTGCCGCCATTCTCGGTTTGATGATCGTGTCGAGCGGTTGCAGCAGCAATCCAAGCACAAGTACAACATCGGATTCAAGTAAACCAGCTGAAAGCAGTTCGGGCAATCCAGTCGTCGTCAAAGCTTGGTATCATCAATATGGCGAGAAAGAAGCCGTTGAGTTCCTCAACAACTGGACAGCGGAATTCAATAAAAGCCAGAGCAAGATCAAGCTCGAGACGACGATCGTTGCAGGCGGAGTTGCGGACTACTATTCCAAGCTGAGTACCGCATTTGCAAGCGGAGCGGGGCCGGATTTTTTCGAAATGGATGCCTCGGACTTCTCTAAATATGTAAGCTCAGGCATCGCTGCTCCGCTGGATGATCTTATTACAGGAGATATCCGCAAAGATTTCAACGAAAAAGCACTGGCTGGAAATTCGAGCAATGGCAAATTGTATGGCATGCCTTTCATCATTGACGCGATTGGCTTGTACTACGACAAAGATGTGCTCAAGGCGGCCAATATCCAGCCTCCGAAGACATGGGATGAGCTGCGCGATGCGGCTAAGAAGCTGACGACACCGGAACGCAAAGGCTTCACGCTTAGCCCGATTCGCGGGGGCTACCAGAACTATGAGTTCTGGCCGTTCCTGTGGGCAGCAGGCGGCAATGTACTTGACGACAGCGGCAAGAAGTCGACTTATGACAGTGACGCTACGCGCAAAGCTTTGCAATTATATCGTGATTTGGCGAAGGATGGCTCCATTTACACGACCTTGCAGACGGATAGCTGGGATATTAACTACCTGCTCAGCGGCAAAACGGCGATGCAGCTTTCTGGTATCTGGGCTACGCCAACAATCGAAAAGTCAGGCAAGAATATCGGTTTAATGCCGTACCCAGCCGTAGATGCACAAGGCAAACAGACGTCAACACTCGGCGGCTGGAACATGATCGTGAGTTCTAAAGGTCATCAGGCAGAAGCGAAGGAAGTCATCCGCTGGTTCTGGCTTGAGGGGACGGATCGGATGGGGCAGTTCAACACCATTGGCGGTTTCCACCTTGCGCCCCGCAAATCCGTACTGGAGGCGAAGAAGGATATTTACAACAAACCGATTTACAAGGATTGGGTGGATACGGTCGTTCCATTAGGACGCAAGGATCTATCATTGCCTCCGGAAGTGGTGACCGCAACGAACGACGCCGTACAAGAAGCGCTGTTCTCGATGGACCGCAATATTGATACGATCGTGAAAGATGCGGATAAAAAAGTGAAAGAAGCGCTCGCCAAATAAATCATCTTCAAATGCGCAAACAGGTGCGGTGACACGCCGTGCCTTGCTTGCGAAAAGAATAGAGGGATAGTATGAACAAATGGGGTAGGGAGCAATGGATTGCTTATCTATTTATGTCACCAGCCGTACTGCTGCTGCTTGCGTTCGTCTTTTTTCCGTCCGGTTACGCATTCTTTGTCAGCTTACATGATTGGAACTTGCTTGGGGGAAGAAAGTTTATCGGGTTCGGCAACTATGCGCGACTTCTCAACGATACTTATTTCTGGAGATCGCTAGGGCGTTCTATCCTCTATGCGTCTATCGTAGTGCCACTCGTATTTGTTTTCTCGTTCGGTCTCGCATTGCTAGTGCGTCATATTGGGAAGTCGAGCAACTTTTTCCGGACGGTTTTCTTCTTTCCGAATCTCGTCTCTACGGTGATCAGCGTACTTATTTTCCGCTTCATTCTGGATTCGGCTCCTTCGGGGTTGATGAACTATCTCATCGGCTTTCTGGGTTTTGAACCTGTCTCTTGGCTGGGAACGACCAGCGGTTCATGGTTCGGACTCATCAACGTGTTTTTCTGGACCTCGATCGGCTTCTACATGCTCATCATGCTGTCAGGGCTGCTCGACATACCTGTTGATTACTATGAGGCTGCACATATCGATGGGGCTAACAGGTGGCATTCATTCTGGCATATTACGGTGCCGCAAATGAAAAATTCGATGGTATTTGTGTTTATCGTCAACATTATTAACGCCTTCCAATATTTTGATCTGTTCCTTATTATGACGAAGGGCGGGCCGGCGAGGTCGACTGAAATTACAGTGCTTTATATTTACAATCTGGGCTTTGGTGAGTTGAGACTAGGCTATGCTTCAGCGATATCGTTCCTGCTGTTCCTGCTCGTCTTCGTGCTGACGCTTGTACAGGTGAAGTTATTCCGAGTCAATAAATCAGTGAATCAATAGGAGAAGCTATGAGACAAAAACGACCATTCTTGCATGTGATGGCAATCTTTTACACGATTGTTTCGCTGGTGCCAACGTTTTGGATGGTGTCAGGCTCGCTTAAGTCACAAAATGACTTCAATCAGTACCCGCCAAGTTTTATTCCTCAACAGATGCACTTTGAAAATTTCACGAAATTATTTAACTCTTTTCATTTCGATGTGTACTTGAAGAATACGATCTTCGTTACCGTCGCCATCGTTCTGCTCTCCTTGCTCGTTAATTCGATGGCTGCTTATGCACTGGCAAGACTGACATTTCCGGGCCGCAATATCATCTTCTTGTTCGTGCTTGGATCTATGATGATTCCGTTCGCCACGTATATGATTCCGCTGTTCATGGTTATTCGGCAGCTCGGGTTAATCAATAATCTTTGGGGTATTGTTGTTATCGCCATCGCTCATCCCTTCTCCATTTTCTTGCTGCGGCAATTCTATATGAATTTTCCGAAAGAACTGGAAGAAGCAGGACGAATCGATGGTCTTGGACTGATAGGCATTTTCTTTCGACTCATTGTGCCTACATCGAAACCGATCTTCACCACGGTAGGACTGCTCGTTTTCATTTGGAATTGGAATAACTATGTGTGGCCGCTTATCGTAACGAATGATAAATCACTTTGGGTGCTGCAGCTTGGTATTACCAGCTTTATGAGCGAGCACTCGGCGGAATTTCAGATGGTTATGGCTGGTTCTCTAGTAGCTATCTTGCCAATTGTCGTGTTGTTCTTTTCATTACAGCGTTATCTGATTGAGGGGATTTTATCTTCGGGGATCAAAGGATAAGAACTAGCTAGAGACATTGGATTCGCAGGGAAAGGAGGTGAAAGTTGTATTTAAGGTCTACATGTGGCAGGTAAAATAATGAGTTTGACATGTAGAGGGTTGTATTCAATTTGAGGAGGATGGTTAATGAGAACAAAAAAAGGGTTGAGTATCTATTTAATTGTCATGATACTTTTTACATGTTTCGTGCAATTTGCTCCCCAATCAGCTGAGGCAAATGCAGTTTGGTCAAGACCCCAGATCGTACCTATACCGACATCGGTATCCGGCGTTGCGAATCCTGTCATTAGTCTAAGTGGAACCTGGAAATTTAATATGACGACTCCGGCAAATTTTTGGCAGAACGCGGTAGATCCTTCATCATGGAGCGATATACAGGTGCCTGGTGAAGCGTATATGCAAAGTTTTAACATCATACAGAATTATGAATACCCTTACAAAAAACAGGTTAGCATTCCTTCGGATTATAGCGGCAAGCGGGTTGTATTAAGATTTGAAGGGGTATACAGTTATGCACGGGTGTGGGTAAACGGGAATTATGTCCGAGATCATAGCGGAGGCTTCTCGGGGTGGGATGCAGATATAACCAACTATGTCACCCCAGGGCAGTCAGCTTGGATTACGGTAGGTGTTACCGACAAGTCAAATGATATATCGAATGAGGATCAATATGCGAAGCATAATATCGGAGGCATATTGAGAGACGTTAAGCTTGTAGCTTTACCTCAGAGCTATGCAACCAGGCTTCATGCATCGACGGATTTTGATGCAACGTATACAAATGCGACTTTGAATGTTTCAGGAAGCGTATACTTCAATGGCGCAAGTAACGCGACACTCAACTTTAACCTGAAAGATCCACAGGGGAATAATGTTGCGATCAGTCCAAGTTCAATGAACCTCTCAGCATCGACGGCTGAAAGTACCGTAAGTATGCCTGTAGCTTCACCGCAGAAATGGGATGCGGAGCACCCTAATTTGTATACACTAACGGCAAACTTAGCTGTCGGAGGTTCTATCGTACAAACAATTACCAAAAAAATAGGCTTCAGGAAAGTCGTTAAGAGCGGTAATCAAGTGTTCGTAAACGGCAAGGAAATTAAGCTAAGAGGCGTCAATGTGCATGATATAGATCCCTTATTGGGGCGGGCAACGAATGATGCGCTTGATGATGCGACGGTTGCCAAATTTGCCGACGGCAACATTAATTTCATTCGAACGTCGCATTATCCGCGTTCGGATGCTTTCCTTGATGCCGCTGACAAGTACGGCGTATATGTAGAGGAAGAAAGCGCGGTAGTATGGCAGGGTGGCGAATGGGGGGCAAATCCGAATACCGTTAGTGATCCGAACTTCACTGCTAATTATATGAACCAGTTCTCGGAGATGCTGGAAAAGGATTTGAGTCATCCCTCCATTATCGTTTGGTCATTGGGAAATGAAACAGCTTGGGGAGCCAATTTCCAGAAAGAGCTTGATTATGCCAAAGCGGAGGACCCGACTAGGCTTACCATCGTAAGTTGGGGGAATACAGCAGCCGACATTAACAGTTCGCACTATCCCAATTATAATGGAAATATGGCCCCGTCTGCGGCGCAGCCTACGCTGCATGACGAGTATGTTCATGTAAACGCATACAATACGGCTACGCAGCAGCGTGATCCGAATGCCAGAAATTTTTGGGGAGAAAGCATCAAGAAATTCTGGGAAAACATGTTCCCTACCAGCGGGGCGCTCGGAGGTGCGATATGGGCTTCTACGGACGAGGTATTTCAGTCGCCAAACTCGAGTGGAGGTTATGGTGAATGGGGAATTATTGATGGCTGGAGAAGGGATAAGCCTGAATTCTGGTTGACCAAAAAGGCTTATTCTCCCGTACGTATAACGGATGCTCCTGTCGCGAATCCAGGCAGTGGCAATACGCTGCAAATACCGATTAAGAATTGGTTTGACCATACGAATTTTAATGAAATTTTCTTTAACTGGAGCGCAGGTTCTGATTCAGGCAGCATAACCAACCTGAACTTAGCACCCCATGGCAATGGTACACTCGTCATTCCAGCACGAAACTGGCAGAACGGCGATATTCTAAATATTAAAGCGGTTAAGTCTTCGAAACTGTTTGATGAATACAACCTGTCTATAGGGACGCCAGTGAAAACGTTCCCAGCTGTTCAGGGGCCTGCTCCAAGTGTAACTGAAAACGCTTCGAGCATTACCGTATCCGGCTCCAACTTCAATGTCGTATTCAGTAAATCTTCGGGACAGGTAACAAGCGGAACCTATAACGGAAGCACAATTATTGTTGGCGGACCGAGAATAAATCTGGCGCCTGTCGATCTTCCAGCATGGTCACTATCCGGCATAAGCCAATCCGTGCAAGGTAACCAAGCTGTTATTAGCATTTCCGGCGCATACGGCACCATGGGTGCCAACTTCACGGTAAGTGTAGATGGCGCAGGACTCGTTACTACCGGGTATAGTCTTACCAATCCGATAGCGGGGGCGAAAGAGACTGGTGTTATCTATGATGTATCAGGTTCAGTCGATCGATTGAGCTGGGATCGGAAAGGCTTGTGGTCCGCATATCCTGCTGATCATATCGGTAGAAATACGGGAGTGGCCAATAAGATTAGCGGAAACAATGATACGTACAGAGTCAAACCTACGTGGTCATGGTCGCAGGACATGAAGGATTTCTTCCTCTTTGGAAAGGGCGATGCCGGAGGGCGCGGCACGAATGATTTCAGAAGCCAGAAGGAATATATCACTTATGCCTCGGCCATCATGTCTGGCTCCAATAACCGATTAAGGGCCGAATCGGACGGTACGGCAGCGGTGAGAATGGAGCTGAATAAAAATTGGATTGATGAGAGGGATTCTTCCATTAGCTACAGCGGAACATGGACAGCTTTTAGTGATGCAGGAGATTACAAAGGTACGGAAAAATACAGCAATACGGTAGGCGCCTATGCGCAATATACATTTACAGGCACAGGCATAAGCTTTATAGGACCCAAGAATAACAATTTGGGCACGGCTGATATCTATATAGACGGAACGGTTGCACAATCAGATATTAACCTTAATGCGGCAAGCAAGAATTTCCAACAGGTACTTTATAGCAATACGGGACTGTCAAATGGCACACATACGATCAAAGTTGTCGTTAAAAGCGGGTACGTTGTCGTTGATGCCTTTGTACCGTCAGGCGTTTCATCCACTAGTATTGCCATGGCTATCAATAACCAATGGGGCTATGACGATTTGGATTGGGGCAACTATGAAACTGCAATTACGGTTCCCTCGGGTTACAGCAACACCGTTAAGATGAGACTCACCGACAACGACAGTTACAACATCGGGTACAATCCCGTAACCCTAACAGTGAATGACAACACAACTGGAACAGGAAGCAACCAGTTCAATTATGTGGGAAGCTGGTCCTACTACGGTAGTCAAAGCGGAGCCTATCAGAATGATAACCACTATTCGAACACCACGAACAATTACTTTCAGGTGGCCTTTAACGGCACGAAAATACAGTGGTATGGTGCCAAAGCACCGAATGTAGGCATAGCGGCAGTTTCCATCGATGGGGGAGCAGAAATTAACGTTGATCAGTATGCATCGACCAGGTCTGACAACGTACTTCTATTTACCAGTCCGACCTTATCAAGCGGCTCCCATACGCTGAAGGTAAGGGTTACAGGTACGAAGAATGCGAGTTCGTCCGCTACATTCCTAACAGCGGACAGGGTCGATATAACCAATTAAGGAATAAACCGATTTTGATCGGTTTGCCGGAGTAGATCAAACCGTCAGGAATTTTCCTGGCGGCTTTTCTATATGTAAATTTTCCGTTTCATCAAGTCCAAAGGAAACGGCTTATTTGATCGGCCAACAAAATTTATCAATTGAAAGCACAAAAATTATCATGTGAAAGCGTGTGCAATCTCTCTAAAATTAGCCTTACAGAAGGATGATTTAAGGGGAATACCTTGTCATTACAACATCAGAGATCTAGGAATGAGGGTAGCACATGAATAACATGATGCAAAAGAGAGTGCTTGTTGTTTCTTTTTTGGCGTTGCCGGTTGGATTATTGCTGTTATTTCTGATTTACCCTACCGTGAAGCTGTTTGAATACAGTTTGACTGACTGGAATGGGATCAGCAGGGAATTGAATTTTGTGGGATTTGACAATTATTTGAAAGCGCTCAAAATGTCGCAGGTGTGGCAATCGCTTTCAAACAACTGGCTTTATTTTATCATCCATGCCTTGCTGATTCCGTTTGAGATTTTATTAGCGGTTATGCTAAATGCCAAAATGAGAGCTAGTGAATTTTTTCGCTCTATCATTCTATTGCCCTACATCATCAATGGTGTAGCTGTCGCATACATTTTCAGCTATTTGTACAACCCAGTAAACGGTCCAATCAACGAGATGTTAACAGCTATTGGCCTGGAAGGATGGATTCATAACTGGTTAAGTGATGTGAAAATTGTAAACTATTCGCTTGTTGCTATCTCGCTATGGCGGTTTGCAGGGTTTCATATCATCTTATTTCTAGCGGGCGTTCAGTCCATTCCGAACGATCTGTACGAAGCTGCAACGATTGACGGAGCCAATAAAATGCAGCAGATTCGTTTTATCGTTCTGCCAGGCATTCGCCGCGTCATTGAAATTATCTTGTTCCTGAATATTCGGGGAGCGCTCCAAGTATTCGATATTCCTTTCTTAGTTACACAAGGCGGTCCGGGGACTTCCAGCAGTACGTTCACGATTTTCACGATCAATACAGCATTTAAGTTCAATAGTTATGGTTTAGCATCGGCAATGGCCATTATCTTGATGATTATGATCATCGCATTCAGTTTCATTCAAAACTTATTGATCCGTGAGAAGGGAGAAAAATCATCATGAGCATGTCCCAAACAGAGATTGCCATCAAGCCAAATAAATTGGAAAAGGCTAGCATGTTTTCCCTCCTCGGTAAAACGCTTTATTATGTCGTTCTAGCGATCATTACGTTAATTATTTTCGTACCGCTGCTTGTCGTTGTTTTCGCAGCTTTCAAAACATCGCCGGAGCTTGCGGCAACATCGCCGTTTTCGCTTCCGAAGAGCTTGTCGTTGCACAATTTCGCCGTCGCATTCGAGAAAGCGAATATGCTGGTAGGATTAATGAACTCGCTTAGCGTTACGTTATCAAGCGTTGTCATTAATGCGATTCTCGGAGCAATGACGGCATTCGTGCTGAATCGATTTAATTTCCGTTTCAAGAAAACGATCTTTCTGTTATTTATTGTGGCATCTGTCGTTCCCGCTTATACAACAGAAGTAGCCCGTTTTCAAACCATTAAGTCACTAGGGCTGTACAACACAATTTTCGCGCCGCTCATTATTTATGCGGGCACGGATTTGATGCAAATTTTCATTTACTTGCAGTTCATTGAGAAGATATCGAAGCAATTGGATGAAAGCGCGCTCTTGGACGGCGCCTCCTATTTCCGGATTTTCCGCTCGATCCTTTTCCCGCTCTTGCTTCCAGCTACGGCTACACTGGCGATTATCAAAGCCGTTGATATTATGAATGACATGTACATTCCGTATCTATACATGCCATCTAAGAAGCTAAGCACGTTATCAACCGCTCTGATGACGTTTGTCGGCGAACGGGCGACTTATTGGAATGAGCTGGCAGCTGCTATTATTTTGGTTATGCTTCCAACTATTGTGATTTACTTGGTTTTGCGTAAATTTATTTTTGCCGGACTCATGGATGGAGCGATGAAAGAGTAGATCTGATCGATTATTCAATTTGGGGGTATATCCAATGATTAATGACAAACTGCCATACATCTATTATGGCGGCGATTATAATCCTGACCAATGGCCTGAAGAAGTGTGGCAAGAAGATATGAGAATGTTTAAACTAGCGGGCATTAATATCGTGACGCTGCCCGTGTTCAGCTGGGCGAAGCTGCAGCCCTCGGAGGATACCTACGATTTGGAGTGGCTGGATAAAATCGTTGACACCGTCTCTAAGGAAGGCATTTTCCTATGCTTGGCTACATCAACTGCGGCGCAGCCAGCTTGGATGTCGCGGCTGTATCCGGAAGTGCTTCCCGTTGATGTTGACGGAAGAAAGCGCACGCATGGCTCCCGCGTTAACTTCTGTCCAAACAGCAGCGTTTACCGAATGTTTTCTCAGCGCTTGGCAACCAAATTAGCAGAACGTTACGGGAATCACCCCTCATTGCTCATTTGGCACATCGGCAACGAATATGGACCGCATTGCTATTGCGACACCTGTGCGTCAGCATTTCGAACTTGGCTGCAAAATAAATATGGTTCCTTAGAAGTCGTTAATCGTGTATGGAATATGAGTTTCTGGTCTCATACGGTCTATGAATGGGAAGAAATCGTAGTGCCAACGAATTTGAACGGATATAATAAGTGCTTTCAAGGAATCGCACTGGATTATAAGAGATTTATGTCAGATTCTATCTTGGCTTGTTATCAAGGCGAGTACGACGTGATTAAAGCAATTACGCCGGATATTAAGATCACATCGAATATATGGGGACTATTTAACGGTTTGGATTTAAAGAAATGGGCCGATCATATGGATGTTGTTTCCTGGGACAGTTATCCTCAAATGAATGAGCCGATGAGCAACGTCGCGATGAGGCATGATTACATGAGAGGGCTCAAGGATGGACAGCCATTCATGCTGATGGAGCAGACGCCAAGCCAACAAAACTGGCAGCCTTACAATAGTCTCAAAAGGCCGGGCGTTATGCGCCTTTGGAGTTATCAGGCGATAGCCCATGGAGCAGATACGGTAATGTTTTTCCAATTGCGCCGTTCTGTCGGAGCCTGCGAGAAGTATCATGGCGCTTTGATTGCTCACGCGGGTCATGAGCATACAAGGGTATTTAAAGAGTGTACGCAATTGGGACAAGAACTGCTCGCATTGGGAGATACGCTGCTGGATTCTGTAACAGAGTCCAAAGTAGCGCTGCTGTTTGATATTGATACATGGAATGCGGTGGAAATGACCAGCGGTCCTAACGTTGATCTCGATTATCTCAAGCAAGCGCAGAAATATTACAAAGCGTTCTATGATTTAAACGTTAGCATAGATGTCATTAGTCCGCTTAGCGATTTTTCCAAGTATGAATTAATTATTGCTCCAGTGATGTATATGATGAAACCTGGCGTGAGCGAACGGCTGGAGTCATTTGTGAAGCTGGGCGGGACGTTTGTCACATCGTTCTTCAGTGGGATTGTGAATGAGAACGATCTTGTAACGCTTGGCGGCTATCCAGGTGAATTGCGTGATCTGCTGGGGATTTGGGTAGAGGAAATAGATGCGCTTCAGCCAGAAATGACGAACACCATTATCATGCATGGATCGTTCGGAAAGCTCCAGGGAGAATACGAATGCGGGCTATTATGTGACTTGCTGCACCTAGAGGGAGCTGAGGCGCTTGGCGGCTATGGACGTGATTTCTACGCTGGCATGCCAGCAATCACCCGGAATAAATTCGGGCAAGGCGAAGCGTACTATGTAGCAACAGACCCTGATGCGAAGTTTCTGGAGGAGTTCAGCCAAACCCTGTGTGAACGCCTGAATTTGCCCAGAGCTCATCAAGCACCATATGGTGTCGAAGTTAAGAGCAGACACAAAGAAGGCAAAACGTATACCTTTGTGTTGAATCATAATGCTTTCGAAACAGTGATTCTATTAAATGAAGGAACTCATAAGGATTTATTGTCTCACCGAGTTTACGAGCATGCGTTGGTGCTGGAATCGCACGGGGTAGCGATTCTGGAAGTTGTGGAACCGGCATAATCCTTGTTAGGCATGAACTAAACTTAGAATTTCCCAAGGGAAGGCAGCCATGTCTTCTCTTGATTTTCTTTACTATATTTAGGGATAAAATGGAAGTATTAGGGTGTTGACGAGGCGAGTAATTAAACTTATGATGACGGTAGGTTGATGTCGCAACGTGACGAAATTAGGGTTTAATAGTTAATGAAAGCGTAACAACTTCGTCACACTAGGTGTCCCAGCTATCCCGTCAGATGTGGGAATATGTAATAACATGCATAGTTGTTACTTGATAACGGGGGGGATACAGCAGTGAGAATATTCAAAAAAAGATGGCCAATTACTTCGATCCTTTACGTGATGTTCTTTTTCGTTGTAGTGATGCCCATTGTTTTAGTTGCGTTGTTGTCATTACGAGCCTACACCAATATTTTACTGACCAACATTACCTCGCGTACGATGCAGACACTCGAACAAGTCTCTTACTCCATTGATCAGGAAAAAAGCAGGTATATCAGGACGGTCGCCGCCATTGCCTCGGATAATAATGTCATTTCTCTTGCCACTTCCTTCCATCGCAGCACGGAACCCAAAGATTTGTTCAATTATTCCTTCCAACTAGAAAATCAACTGAAAAATTATTTGCACGATATGCCTGACGTTGTTTCTGCGATGTTCATCTATCGCGACGGGGGCGCCTACTTTTTTGAGGGTACTCATTTTCATAACATCGATACGCGGATCAACGAAAATTATTTGAAGGTGACGTCACTTTATCAAAAAACGCTTCAAAACCAAGGACGAGTCCAATTATTCGGTTCTGAAGAGAACGTATTGATTGAGTCGAATGATAAATATATTTTGTCCGCAGCTATAGCTCCTCCGTATGAAAGGTCATTCAGCGATGTAGAGATGGTCTATTTTGTGATACAAGCAAAGATGTTCGAGAATCTGGCAGAATCCACGTCCAACCAAAACGGCAGCTTTATCATCCTTGATGGGAATGGAAATATCATGTTGGACACGAGCAAAGATAAAAATCAAAATATCGAAAAGCAGGCGATCGAGCAAGCCCAAGATAAGAAAACCGGCAATTTTAAAACCATGGCTTACGGCGAGCAAATGTTTGTTACTTTCCTGACCATGGAGCGAGCGGATTGGAAAATTATCTACATTACTCCGTATGATCAGATGACTTCTCAGGTCAGGCAAATATATAAATTTATTATGAATGTATCTGCGGCAGGTTTGGTCATATTTCTGATTGTATCGTTCTTCCTCGTTCGTAGTATCGTAGGTCCGATCAAATCATTAATCTATCAAATGAATAGAGTGAAAAGTGGATCCTTTCATGTCGATCTGGAGCTTTCAGGGCCACTCGAGATTTATTCGTTAGGAAAAACATTTCAAAGTATGACGGGGCGGATCCAGGAACTCATCATCGAAAGGCAAGAACAAGAAAGGCTCAAAAACCGAGCAGAAATAGATGCGCTTCAATCTCAAATTAATCCTCATTTTTTGGTCAATACCTTAAATGCCATAAAAATCATGGCGATGTTGTCCAAAGCTACCAATCTGGTTGAAATGACGGATTCTCTCATCAAATTGTTATCTTCTACGTTTCATCGGGGTGGTTCATACATTCAATTATTCGATGAGTTGCAGAGCTTGGAAAAATATATCCATATCATGAAAGTTCGCTATGGCGACCGATTCAAAGTCGAATACGACCTCGACGAAAGTGTGATGCACACTTATATTCTCAAGCTGCTTCTGCAGCCCATTTTGGAGAATGCGATTATTCACGGATTTTACGGCAAAGAAGCGATGGGAATCGTCAAAATTACATGTAAAACTCAGAGAGACCAACTCATCATTACAATCACTGACAATGGGAAGGGGATGGAGCGGCGGACGATGGAAGCTTTGCTCCAGGAGAAAAAAGTGGAGTCGCTTAGCGGTATAGGCATTGCCAATGTCAATGATCGAATTCGCTTAAATTACGGAGAACCGTATGGATTGGAAATCGAGAGTGAGTTGGGGGTTGGAACAGAAGTCATTGTTGTATTGCCGCTCTTGGTCAATAATCCGGATCAACCTTCGACTACTTGTGTATTGATTGATGAAAAGTCTGCTTAGACCGATGTTGCCAGCACGATAATTTTATCCAGATGAACAGAGAGATGGATAAAGGGGGTCGACGTATTCTATGAAATTCTGCTTATATGATACCAAATATGATCGAATTATTCTCATTGAAAAAAACTTTCTTTCCGCGTTGATGTTGAAGGATAAGTTCGGACTGTCTGTTGATATTGCCGTTCTTCCCATTCTATCAGAGAAAGAATACCTGTCTTTTCCGAGTTCGTTTCGTGGAGAAGTTAGCGGTCGTTCTTACTTGCTGTACGAAGTTCCAGGTGTTATCGAGCTAAAATATGATCAGGTTATTGTTCAGGATTAAATGATCATATCGGCTTTTATTCAGATTGGGGATGAAAAGAATGTTTAGAGTGATGATCGTCGACGACGAGCCTCTAGTGAGACTTGCCATGAGTGCCATTATTCCGTGGAGTGATTTGGACTGCGAGGTAGTAGCAGAGGCTGCGGATGGTCATGAAGCTTGGGAACGGATATCAAGACAGCAGGACATTGATTTAATGATTGTCGATATGACCATGCCGATTATGGATGCCCTTACGCTGCTTTCCAAGCTGCAGGAAGCGAATTTAGCTGTCTCTCCAGTGAGTATTGTACTCAGCGCCTATTCTGACTTTGATTTCGTACGGAAAGCGTTTTTGTTGGGGGCCGTGGATTACATTAAGAAAGCTAA
Organism: Paenibacillus alba; assembly: GCF_013204855.1. Lineage (GTDB taxonomy): Bacteria > Bacillota > Bacilli > Paenibacillales > NBRC-103111 > Paenibacillus_E > Paenibacillus_E alba. The sequence continues at coordinate 212,506 of NZ_JABMKZ010000008.1, forward strand.
TCTTGATCCGGAACATATCATTCCGGTGATCGAGAAAGCCGTTAATCAGTTAAAAGAAAACACGATTTCTTCCGCTAGATTGAACAAAGACAATAGGGACGCTGATCTCAAGCAGCGAGAATCATGGCTTCGTGGATTGTTATGCGATAAAGATTACATGTACAGCCATAATTTAACGCAGGATGACGCCTTTTCACAATGGATGCTGCAATTTGCGAACTTTCAGCATGTCCTTATATCCGTGATGCCGGATAAACAAAATCCGCTGACGAATATGACGTTGGAAGGAAGTTCGGACAACGATGTTCATGTCATTAGGATTATTAAACAAGGCATGGAAATCGTCAAGCACCCCTATGAATTACTGCAAATCCAAGAGGATGAACTTGCACTATTGCTATGTTTTGAGTCATCCACAAGCTTTTTGAATTTGCGGGGACACGTGATGGAACTTCTGGATTCATTGCGCAATACGGTCAAAAACTTTCTGAATGTGTCGCTATCTATCGGGGTAGCCGAGTCATGCACAGACTGGAGAAGCTGGCACCTTAGATACAGTCAGGCTAGCAGTCTGGCCAGTCTGCGATTCTCAGAAGGCCCCGGACGCGTCTATTATCCTGAAACGGTAAGTCTACACGACAAACAGCTGCCTACGCCGTATGATTACACGGTGATGATGTATCTCATGGAGAAGGGAGATAGCAAGTGGCAGCAGCAATTGTACACGGGATTAAATCAATTGTGCGATATGTCCAATGTAACGCTGGAAAACTCGCTACCGATTTATGAGGAATTGATTTGGAATATAGGGTCATTGCTGCATGCCAAAGGGATGAACTGGACGCATGTGATAGAAACGCGGCGAAGACCTTATGAGATTGTTGAACAATTCACGTTCCGTGAAGACTTGCATCAGTGGATTGAGAAGCTTGTATTTCGCCTGGCAGATTTGCTGCATCCTGATAAAATACGGGAAGAAAACCCGCAGCGATTGGTGGAGAGAGTCAAGCGTTACGTAGAGAAAAACTACTGCAATTCAATTACGCTTGGTCAAGTTAGCGAGTGGGCACAAGTGACGGAGAGCCATCTCAGTAAACAGTTCGTCAAAGAAACGGGTGAGCATTTTATTGAATACGTGACAAAGCTGCGGATCAATGAAGCAACCAGGCTAATCGAAACGGATATGAAAATGTATGAAATTGCCGTGAAAGTGGGGTATGAGAACCCTGAACATTTTAGCCGCGTGTTCAAAAAATACCGGGGCATGAGTCCTCAGAAGTATCGGGATAGCTACGCAAGGAAAAAAGATTAACCCCAAAATATATCAAGTGAATCACCAAATATATCAATGAAAGCGTATTCTGTATTTTTGTAAGATAAGGGTGTAAATAACAAGTTACGTATTCCTGAGGGGGTTAAGAAAGACTATGAAAAAAAGATTAGTAACATCTGTACTTTCAATTGCCTTGACGTTTGGATTAGCAGGGTGTGGTACCAATACGGCACCTGTGGCATCTACGGACAACAACAGCTCTGCTGCTCCTACTGCAGCAAATACCACGAAAGAGAATGCGGTTACATTAAAACTGGCGATGTGGGATAGCGACAGCGAATTCCTCGATAGCTGGACTAAAAAAGTGAAAGAGTTTTCAACGGTTATGCCAAACGTGAAAATGGAAGTCGAAACGTTCAAAAGTGATGGCGATTACTTGCAAGCGATGAAAGTAAGATTAGCCGCTAACGAGCTTCCGGATATTATCGAATTGAAACCGAATTTCATCAATGATTTCAAAGCGGAACTTCTTCCGCTTAATGATTTGAGTGTTACAGCTAAAAATACGAAAGCTAAGCAATATGCTGTAGATGGTAAAATTCTAGCATTGCCAGTTATCTCTTTCCCTGAACTTGTTTACTATCATCCGAGTGTATTTAAAGAGTTGGGCTTAAGTGTTCCAACAACGTGGGAGCAGTTTGTAAGCGTATTAACCGAAATTAAAAAGAGCGGTAAATATCAGCCTTATGCCATGGGCGGCAAGGATTCCTGGCCGAACTATCCGTTTAACGAATTCATGCCGATATTGGCATCCGGTGACGCCAACTACTACGACAAAATTGCCGGAATGGACAAACCTTTTGATAAAGGTACGCCATTCTACAAAGCTTACACGGATATTCAAACCCTTTATGATGCCAAAGTAATGGGCGCGGATCCGCTTGGCTTAAGCAATGATCAAGCGACTGGATTGTTTGAAGCGAAAAAGGCAGCGGTGATTGCTGCTGGACTTTGGTACTTGCCGCAATACCAAACGAAAGTTGGCAACATTGATGACTTAGCCGCATTCGCACTGCCAACTCGTCATTCGGAGACGGAGCCGCTGAAAGTGATGACGTTCACGGATAATTTCTTCGGTATTAATAACAAATCCAAAAACGCAGAGGCTGCTAAGAAATTCCAAGAGTGGATGTTCAGTTCGGATGCTTACACCTTCTATGTGAACAAGAAGCAAGCAAACTCTGTCATGGAAGGCGTTACAGCCGATGTTCCTTTCTTGAATAATTTCTACAAAACAAACAAAGTTGAAGAGTTCAGCTTTCTTCCAGGCGGAGACAACTTCAACAAATATGTAAACTCGATCCAATTGGATTGGAAAAAGCTTGGTCAAGAGATGATGGGCGGAACGCCACTTGATAAGATTGCTAACGATCTGAATGATAAATGGACAAAAGCAAGAGCAAGCAAGTAAGGTTTGCGCATGAAAATGGGAGAGTGATGCCTAGTCATCGCCTCCCGTCTTATTGGGAAATCGATTGCAATCGGTTTCCGTTTTTTTGAGAGAATCCAGTAAGCGGTTCCAAATTATGGTTTTTGGTGGTTACGCCATCTTAGAAGGAGGTTGTTTAGATGACTACAAAGGTTGGACGAAAATTATTTACTTCTTGTCTTGCTTTATCTTTAATTACACCTACGTTTTTCGGAATAGCTGCTCAGCAGGCTAGCGCCGCTACGACAATCAATTTAGACCCGAGCAACATGCAGCAATCATGGGACGGCTGGGGAACATCACTCGCCTGGTTCGGCAATATAACAGGCGGCTGGAACGATGCAACCAGAAATGCGCTGGCTGATGCGCTCTATTCGCCTCAAGGATTAAATTTCAATATTGCCAGATACAATATTGGCGGCGGTGAAAATCCTGCCTACGAGACTATGCGCCAAGGCGGCGAAGTTCCTGGATACTCGCCATCCCCTGGGGTATGGGATTGGTCGCAAGATGCCAATCAGCGTTGGTGGCTGCAAGCGGCGAAGGCAAGAGGCGCTAATCAATTGGAAGCGTTCTCCAATTCCGCTCCCTACTATATGACGGTCAGCGGAAGCACAACGGGAAATAGGGATTCTGGGAAAGACAACTTGAAACCAGATGAATATGATAATTTTGCTGCCTATATGGCGGGCGTTGTAAAGCATTTTAAAGAAAATTGGAATATTGATTTCAATTATCTTTCCCCGATTAACGAACCTAGTACGAATTACTGGGGATTCGGCGGGGGGCAAGAAGGTTCTCACTATGACGTTGCATCGCAAATGAAGATCATTAATGCCACCCGTGCGAAACTGGATGCAGCCGGCCTTGGATCCGTTCAAGTTGCAGCAATGGATGAATCCGTTCTGGACACCTTTGTAACCAATTGGAATTCGTATGATGAAACAACGAAAGCAAATATCGGGAAAATGAACACCCACTCCTACGGCGGGAATGATCGATACGGAGTCAGCAATCAAGCCAAAGCTGCCGGCAAGCCGTTATGGATGTCTGAAGTGGATCTTGGTCCTTCCGGAATTGCTCACAATCACGAAGACATTGAACCGGCATTGGCTCTAGCGGAAAGAATTATGACGGACATTACATGGCTTGAACCGAAGGGCTGGGTACTCTGGCAGGCGATTGAGAGCGAGAAAAACATGCAGAAGGACAAGGAAAACATGAACTGGGGTCTCCTGCATGCAGATTTCGATACGCAGCAGTGGTGGTATACGAAGAAATATTATGCAATGCAGCAATTCAGCAAGTTTATCCCGCAAGGCTCCAGATTCATAGCAGATAACAATGATAATACGTTAGCCGCTTATGATCCTTCTAAGAATAAAATCTATGTCGTATATAGAAATCCTGATACGACTAGTCAAGATATTTCCTTGGACCTGTCAAAGTTCGATGCTGTCACCGGGACTGCAACGCCATATGTATCTTCCGCTACGGAAAATGTAGCCCAGAAGGCGAATGTTCCCGTATTGGATAAGACGATGCATGCCTCCGTTGGCGCGAAATCAATTACTACATTTGTTATTGACGGAGCATCCTATGCAAGCGGCACGGTTATTCCACAAAGTCAGATGAGCGCAACGGCAACCAGCGCACAATCAGGAGAAGGACCTGAGAAAACACTGGATGGGAATAACTGGAGCAAATGGCATACTTCGTGGGATCCTTACGATGGAGGTCCTCATGCTATTACTTATGATCTTGGAGAATCCTATAGCGATGTTTACAAGTTAAGTTACTTGCCTAGGCAAGATTCAGATTGGAATGGCGTTATTACCAAGTACACCATCGAAGCGAGCACTGATGGTACCGTTTACAATCCGGTTGCGCAAGGCGTTTGGAATAAGGATAAGGCGGAAAAAACTGCGACCTTCTCGTCAACATCTGCAAGATATATCAGGTTAAAGGCGGATGAAACGAACGGATCGGGTGCAGAGTATGCATCGGCTGCTGAGATTAACATCATGAGAAAGTCCAATTTCAGAGTAGATGCGCCAGCGCTCGCCAATGCTGTTACGAGAGCAGAAGACTTTATTGCAGCAAATGCAGCAAGCGTTGACACAACGAAATTGCAGTCGTTAGTTGTCGAAGCCAATGCGGTTAAATCCAACACGTTGGCCAGCCAGGAAGACATAGCTCAGATATTAAATAAACTAAATGCTGAGTATAGCTTCGTGCTCAAGTCCGCTGAGACGGGGATCATTCCGCAAAGCCAAATGACGGCAACGTCTGACAGTTCCGCATCAGGTGAAGGACCGGGGCGGACGCTGGATGGGGATTCCGGAACGAACTGGCATACGGCATGGGACGGCTCTTATTCCGCACTTCCGCACTCCATCACTTACAATCTTGGCAGGGCGTATGACGGTGTGAATAGGCTGAAATATTTGCCAAGGCAAGATGTCGATTGGAATGGAGTAGTCACCAAGTTTGAAATTTCCGTCAGCACCGACGGTACCGCTTTCACCAAAGTGGCTGAAGGAACATGGGACGCGGACAAAACCGAGAAAACAGCAACCTTTAACGCAGCGGGCGCTTCCTATGTGAAATTTACCGCGCTTGAATCAAGAAGCGATGCAGGCAAGCAGTATGCATCGGCTGCTGAGTTCAACATCTTTAACAAGACTGGATTTAGAATTGACAAGACCAGCCTTACAGGAGCGATTAGCGATGCTGATGCGTTCATTCGCGACTTCCATGAAGATCAATCTTACTTAATTGATGTGCAAAAGCTGCTTGATCAAGCTCCAGTGCTGCTGAGCAGTCCAACAGCGACGCAGGAAGAACTTGAGAAACTAGCAGGTCAAATTAGAGCCGAAATCGCAAAAATTGATGTCGGTGAAAAGCAAATTAACGGAATTCGTCTCTTCTATGCACCAGAAGCTTATCAATCGAATCCTTCCAATCTTATGTTAGATAACAACAGTTCATCTTTCTATGAATCAAACTGGGATGGAAACGGAAGAAAATACAAATCAGGCGATTATATCGTGATAGATTTGGGTCAGAGTTTTGCCGATGTTGGCAAGATTTTGGTTACACCAAGGCAAGATAAAGCGAACGGTAGAATTAAACAGTTTAAAATTTATTTGAGCGATAGCGATTTATCTGGAAAAACGTCAGATGGCACGCAAAAGTATCTGGATGACAATTTCCAATTTACAGCAAACGGCACTTTTGACGCAACCAGTCCAAGTGCTCAATCGGCTAGTTTCAAATCCGGCAAAGCCAGATATGTTGCCATTCAGGCCATAACCACAGGCGGTGACGGCAATACGCTAAGTACCGCAGAAATCGCTGTCAGTCAGAAAAAAGGAGATGCTTTCAACACAAGCGGTTTGCAGACGGCCATTAATCGCTTGCGGACGGTTGCGGGAATAAGTCCTAAAGTGGAAGCTGCGATTGAAAATCAAGTAGCAACGATTGGTGTTCTTAGCGACTTAACCGAAGAAAGTATTGCCTACTACACGAAAGTTCTGCAGGATTTATACAATTTATATCTGAGCTTGGGCAAAGTCGATTCCATTAAAAGCGGTGAAGTGTGGCTGGATACGGAAGGCGTGCCGATTCAGGCTCATGGCGGAGGAATTCTGTACAACGAGAAGAACAAAATGTACTACTGGTATGGCGAAGACAAATCGGAAGATAATGTTGGCTCGGGTTATGTACCCGTAACAGGCGTTCACGCGTACTCTTCTGAAGATTTGCTCAACTGGAAAAATGAAGGGATTGTATTGCCGGTATTCAACAACCCGCAGCTTGGCGAAGATGTATTGCCTGCCGGAGACCTGCCATTGTACTTGGACGAAAATTCGGAGACGTACAAGACTAGCGGGAAACCATTCGACCCTAATCGTGTTGTTACGATTACAAAGAGAGATGACGACTATACAGGATCAATGAAATCGCCGGTCAAATCGTTGAGCAAATATAATTCGCCTGAACGCATAGCTGAGCTAAATGCCTTGTATGCGGACAAAACGAATGCAGAGAAGCAAGCGATGTATAAAGATTTCAACTGGGATAAAGTTGTCGAACGCCCGAAGGTCATCTACAACAAAAAAACGGACAAATATGTGATGTGGTGGCATCAAGACGGACCGATCGCTGGTGAATACTGGGCGGCGGAAGGCGGCGTTGCGATCAGCGATTCACCAACAGGTCCATTCAAATTTCTAGGTACATCCAGATTGCCGAATAATGGATGGGGAGGCAAAGAAGGCGAAGGTATGCTGCGCGATATGACGTTGTTCGTCGACGATGACGACAAAGGATACCTCATCTACGCATCCGAAGGTAACCAAACAGAGATTGTTATGCAGTTGAATGATGACTATACAGCTCCTGCGAAGAACGAGAGAAACCAGTCGCTAGAGGGCGTTCATTGGGCTAAAGCTATCTGGCATAGTCGAGAGGCTCCGGCGATCTTCAAGCAAGACGGCGTGTATTATATGATTACGTCAGGTACTGACGGCTGGAAACCAGTCGCAGCCCAATATCATACAGCGACCAATATTCTAGGTCCATGGGAAGATAAAGACAATCCGGCCAGGGGCACGAATAACAACAAGACATTCTTCAGTCAAAGTACTTTTGTGCTTCCGTATAGGGATGCAAATGGAAATGTCCTTCCGAATAAGTTCATTTTTATGGGGGATCGTTGGGATGCCTCGAATCTGAAAGATTCCAGGTATGTATGGCTGCCGATTGATATGAATACGCAAGACAGAACAATCGGATTTTATTGGCATGAGGAGTGGGATTTCTCTTACTTCCAGTCAGGCACGAAAGTTACTTTCGACAGTAATGGCGGTAACACGGTTCGACCTGTTTTCGGATTGACGGAAGGGTCCAAAATAACGAAGCCAGCGGATCCGACAAGAAAGGGATATATGTTTGGCGGCTGGTATCAAGATGCCGCATTGCAAAATCCTTGGGATTTCGCAGTGAATGCGGTTCAGGCGACGGATATTACGCTATATGCGAAGTGGGAGCAAGTGGCCGTAACGGAAGTCGTTCCGGTAAGTGTGCTTACAGTTGTTTATACGAAACCTGAACTGCCTCAGACAGTAACGGTTCGTTATAACGATGCCACAACCCAAAACAAAGCGGTGCAATGGGATGCGATCGATCCTTCCCTGTATGCGGTGGAAAACAGCTTTAGCGTGAATGGAGCGGTAGATGGAACTACGCTTCCTGCTGTTGCTAATGTAACCGTAACGGAAGGCGTCTACCACGATAGAAAAGCGCTTGAGACGGTTATCATCAATGCTCGATCGGAGCTTAATGCAGCCACAGAAGGTACGGCAGTCGACATGTATCCTGCAGGCTCGAAACAAACTTTGCAAATTGCAATCAATGCCGCTCAGGATGTTCTAAACAACCAGTCTGCCACCAATGCGCAGCTTCAACAAGCAAAGGCTGCTTTGGACACAGCACTGCAAGTATTTAAAAATAGTGTGATCAAAGAAGTACTGGTTCAAAGCATAACAGTTACCAGCCCACGCGATCTTATTAACTTACTAGGCGGAAGCCTTCAAATGAGTGCTGTGGTGTCACCAGTTAACGCAACGAATGCGTCTGTAACATGGAATGTATACGAAACAGATGGATCGCCAACCAATAAAGCGGCGATTGATAAAGACTCCGGTCTCTTGACCGTTTCGAAGGTCGGCGTAGTGAAAGTGGTGGCAACAGCGGCTGACGGTTCGGGAGTCAAGGGTGAAAAATTGATTTCGATCACAAGCCAAAGTTCTGATAGCGACAATGGCAACAGTGGAAGCACTTCTGTTGTTCCTACTTCGCCGCCAACAGCACAGGAAGATCCAACCCAATACGTGCCGAAAGATTCGGAGCTTCGGATCGACCCTGTACAAGACGAACAAACAGCTGTAACGGCAATTATCGATCGTGAACGACTGGCTAAGAAATTGGCAGATCTCCCCAAAACAGCGGGTCGCTCTGTTCTCAATTTTGAAATACCAGGAGATTATGCATTAAATGCCGTAGAACTTCCGCTTCAGATCTTGTCCAATGGTTACAAAGAAAATCCGGACATCATTCTGACTGTACACAGTCATTTAGGAACGTATGATTTGCCGCTTTCCATCCTGAGACGTGAGGATGTCGCGAGTTTCGTGAGTGTCGAAGACGCAACCCTGATCGTTCGCATGGATAAAGTGAAGGCGCAGCATAAAGTGCAATTCGAACAATCTCTGACGAATAAAGGTCTGGAACGCGTAAGTGATATTATCGATTACAAAGTGATTCTGAAATCTAAGGATAAAGAAGTAGAGATTACGAACTTCGGCAATCACTTTATCACCCGCGTAATGAATGTAGACGGAATCATACAAGATTCTTCGGCTGCTACAGCGGTTGCTTTTGATCCGCTTACCGGAAAACTTCGGTTTGTACCGTCTGTGTTCGCCGTGAAGGACGGCAAGACAGAAGTAACTGTGATCCGTAATACGAACAGTATGTACACGATCGTTGAAAACAAGAAAACGTTTGACGATATGAACGGGCACTGGGCACAGAAAGATGTTGAGAATCTAGCTTCCAAAATGGTTATCGACGGGACAACGGATCGCACGTATACGCCGGAAATGAAAGTCACTCGCGCTCAATTTGCCGCTTTGCTCGTAAGAGCACTGGGATTGCCGACGGAGACGACGCCTGATGTATTTACGGATGTTGCTGCCACCCAGTGGTATGCATCGGAAGTAGGTACAGCCGCGAAGTACGGCTTGGTTCAAGGTGTTGGCGAGGGCAGATTCAACCCGGATCAACTGATTACGAGAGAGCAAATGGTCGTCATGATGATGAAAGCTGCCCATCTCGTTCAGGGAGAATCGCAACCGGAAGCTGCGACGAATACCCAATTTGCCGATCAAGACAAATTGTCGGATTATGCACGCAGCGCGGTAGCGGAAGCCGCTGACCAAGGATTGGTACATGGGAAAACAGCAACAAACTTTGCTCCACAAGATGCAGCTACTCGCGCAGAGGCTGCGGTGCTTATCAAACAAGCGATGCAATATTTGAAATTGATCAATCCTTAAATGTTCTGCAAGCTGTGCTCGGCTCAACCAAACTGAGTCGAGCACGGTTTCTATTATTGTTTGAGAATCATCAAGGGGTGAAGTAAATGAACGTAATAAAAAATAAATCTTTGGCAAAGCACACAAATGTAAGCGATTTATCATCATTGTACTTGCTTCGGGTTATGAGAACCCTGAGCATTTCAGCCGAGTGTTCAAGAAGTACCGGGATTCGCGGAAAAAATCAACCCCCCAAATATATCATCTAAATCACAAAGTTTATCAATGAAAGCGCACTTTTCATTTTTGTAAGATAGAGTAGTTGCAACATCAACTTGCGCAACCTTGAGGGGGTCAAGAGAGATTATCAAAAGCAAGAACAAGCAACTAATAAGCGCACCGGAAATGAATCACTTTCATGTATTGACGTTTTGAAGAATTTTGGAAGCGTTTTCCAAATGTTGGGACTGGATGGTTAGACATAATTGAAGGAGGTTATAACGATGAGTACAAAAACTGGACGAAAGATATGTGCTTCATTCTTGGCAGTTTCTTTAGTTTCACCCGCATTATACGGATTTACAGATCAGCAGGCGAGTGCCGCCACGACTTCTATCAGTTTGGACCCAAGCAGCATGCAGCAATCGTGGGACGGGTGGGGAACAGCTTTAGCTTGGTTTGGTAATGTTACGGGAGGTTGGAACGACGCAACGAGAAATGCTCTGGCTGACGCGCTCTACTCGCCAGATGGATTGAATTTAAATATTGCCAGATACAACATTGGCGGCGGTGAGAATCCGGCTTACGATACGATGCGCCAAGGCGGTGAAGTGCCTGGGTTTTCGCCATCAGCTGGCGTGCTCGATTGGTCGCAGGATGCGAATCAGCGCTGGTGGCTGCAAGCGGCCAAAGACAGAGGGGCGAACGTCTTCGAGGCGTTTTCCAATTCGGCTCCGTACTACATGACGGTAAGCGGCAGCACCACGGGGAACGCGGACGGATGGAAGGATAACTTGAAATCGACGGAATATAACAATTTTGCGAACTACCTCGCAGAAGTCGTGAATCATTTTAAAACAGACTGGGGCATTCAATTCAACACGCTATCTCCGGTCAATGAACCGAATACGGATTACTGGAAGTTTGGCGGAGGGCAGGAAGGTTCTCACTGGGATACGGGTTCCCAAGCCAAAATGATTAATGCGGCGCGTGCCAAGCTCGATGAAAAAGGGCTTCAAAGCGTGAAGATTTCGGCAATGGACGAGACCAGCGTCGATACGTTCATGACCGACTGGAACTCGTATGATGCAGCAACGAAAGCGAATGTAGGACAAATGAATACCCACACCTACAGCGGGAATAACCGGACTGCTGTCAGGGATGCCGCTAAAGCTGCCGGCAAGCCATTATGGATGTCTGAAGTGGATTTGGGACCATCTGGCGTAGCTCACAATCACGATGATTTTGAACCGGCATTGGCATTAGCCGAAAGAATTATGACGGACATTACTTGGCTTGAACCTAAGGCTTGGGTACTGTGGCAGGCGATTGAGAGCGAGAAAAACATGCAGAAGGAAAACATGAACTGGGGTCTCCTTCACGCAGATTTTGATACACAAGATTGGTGGTACGGAAAGAAATATTACGCAATGGCGCAATTCAGCAAATTTATCCCGCAGGGATCCAGATTCATTGCAGATAACAATGATAACACGTTAGCCGCGTATGATCCTTCCAAGAATAAAATCTATGTCGTATATAGAAATGCTAACACGACTAGCCAAGATATTTCTTTAGACATGTCACAGTTTGACGCTGTCACTGGGACTGCAACGCCATATGTTTCTTCTGCTGAGGAAAATGTAGAGCAGCATGCAAACGTTCCGATCATGAATAAAACTTTAAATACGACAGTTAGCCCGAAATCAATTACAACGTTTGTAATTGACGGAGCATCTTATACGAGCAATACTGTGATTCCGCAAAGCGGGATGACGGCTACAGCAACCAGCTCCGCCTCAGGTGAAGGACCAGAGAATACGTTGGACGGCAATACAGGAACCAATTGGCATTCCGCTTGGTCCGGTACTCCGGCGCCAGCTCCGCACTCCATTACTTACAACTTGGGCAACTCGTATGACGATGTATACCAATTGAAATACTTGCCTAGACAAGATAGCAGTTTCAATGGAGTCGCAACCAAGTATGAAATCGCTGTCAGCACGGACGGCACGAATTTCAATAAGGTGGCCGAAGGAACATGGAGCAACGACAAGTCCGAGAAGACGGCTACATTCCCGGCAGTAAGCGCGACACATGTGAAGTTTACGGTGACGGAATCGAATAACGGATCTGGCACACAATACGGTTCGGCTGCCGAGATCAAAATTGCGAGAAAGTCAGGTTTTACACTAGATAAGGATTCACTGAACCAGACAATTGCCAGCGCGGAGGCGTTGATAGCTACAAATGGCAGTTTGACGACATTGCAAACGCTAGTTAACGAAGGCAAGACAATTCGGGATACCGCGTATGTGACGCAAGAAGCTATTGCAATGGCAGCAGGCAAAATTACCGCTGAGTACAATAAGCAATTTAATTCGGTGGGACGAATTTCGCAAAGTCAAATGACGGCATCTTCAAACAGTTTCGCTTCTGGAGAAGGACCGGAGAAAACGTTGGATGGCGACACCGGCACGAAATGGCATACAGCCTATGACAGTTCCTATGCACCGCTTCCACAGTCCATAACTTACAATCTTAACAAGGCGTATGACGGTGTGTACAAACTGAGTTATGTGCCGAGGCAGGATGAGGATTGGAACGGTGTTGTGACTAAATTTGAAATATCCGTGAGCCCTGATGGTACCGCTTTCACGAAAGTTGCTGAAGGAACATGGGATGCAGACAGGCTGGAGAAGTCGGCAACCTTTAACGCACACGGCGCTTCCTATGTGAAATTCACAGCGCTAGCTTCGAAAAGCGATGCAGGCAAGCAGTATGCTTCTGCTGCTGAAATCAATATTTTCAACAAGGCTGGATTTACCCTGGATACGTCCAAACTCAACAATGCGATGACTGCTGCGGCTACGTTCATCGACGGTTTTTCGAGTGATCCTGCTTATTTGGATGATTTGAAAGCATTGCGCACGCAGGGTACAACACTGCTCAACAGCAGTACAGCGACCCAGGAAGAAATGGTGAAGCTGGCAAACAAACTTACTGCCGAAATCGTAAAGATCCAAAGCAATGAACAGCAGACTAACGGAATCAGTCTCTTCTACGCTCCGGAAGCTTATGCCTCAAATCCTTCCAGTTTCATGCTGGATGACAACAATTCAACGTTCTATGAATCCAATTGGGAATCCAACGGAAGAACATACAGATCTGGTGATTACGTCATTGTAGATCTGGGTCAGAACAGACCGGATGTTGGCAAAGTGATGGTTACGCCAAGGCAGGACAAGGCGAACGGAAGAATTGGACAATTTAAGGTTTACTATAGCGACACGGATTTAACAAATAAACCGGCAGATGGGACTCAAGCTTATTTGGATCAGAATTTCACTTTTGCAGCGAATGGCGTTTGGGACACATCCAGCTCCAGCGCGCAATCGGCAACATTCAAATCGCATAGAGCCAGATATGTAGCGATTCAGGCTATTTCTACAGGCGGCGACGGGAATACGCTAACTACCGCTGAGATTGCTGTCAGCCAAAAACAATCCACTGGCTTCGATACGACAAGCTTGGAAAATGCCATTGCACAATTGCGTGCGGCATCTAGCATTAGTCCGAAAGTAGCCGCGGCGATTGAAAGCAAAATTGCATCGATCGGTACGGTCAGTGATTTAACGGAGGAAAGCATTCCTTACTACACTGGAATTCTGCAGGACTTATACAATTTATATCAGACCGTAGGTAAAACAGATTCCATTAAAAGCGGTCAAGTATGGCTGGATGGAGACGGTATTCCAATTCAGGCTCATGGCGGAGGAATCTTATACAACGAGAAGAATAAAACGTACTACTGGTATGGTGAAGACAAAACGGAAAATAATGTTGGCTCAGGTTATGTACCAGTAACAGGCGTTCACGCGTACTCTTCAAAAGATTTGTACAACTGGATAAATGAAGGGGTTGTATTGCCGGTATTCAACAACCCGCAGCTTGGCGAATCGGTTTTGCCTGTTGGGAACTTGCCTTTGTATTTGGACGAGAATAGCCAGACGTATCAGACTAGCGGTGTTCTCTTCGATCCGGATCGGGTCGTTAACATTACTAACAAAGATGCTGACTATACAGGATCTATGAAATCACCGGTCAATTCGTTAAGCAAACATAATTCGCCTGGACGCATAGCTGAGCTAAACGCCTTGTATGCGGACAAGACGAATGCAGAGAAGCAAGCGATGTACAAAGATTTCAACTGGGATAAAGTTGTTGAACGTCCGAAGGTCGTCTACAACAAGAAAACAGACAAATATGTGATGTGGTGGCATCAAGACGGGCCGATCGCCGGTTCTTATTGGACGGCGGAAGGCGGTGTTGCGATCAGCGATTCGCCTACGGGACCGTTCAAATATCTCGGCACATTCCGATTGCCGAATAAGGGTTCAAGCAATGGCAACGAAGGTATGCTTCGCGATATGACATTGTATGTCGATGATGACGGCAATGATGCAACAGATGACAAAGCCTACTTGGTATACGCATCGGAAGAAAACGCTACGACCGTCATCGTGATGTTGAATGATGCGTATACGGGGCCTGCTCAGAATGAGAACGGTCAGTCAGTGGAAGGCGTTCATTATGTGAGAGCATTCACCGATTGGAGGGAAGCGCCAACCATCTTCAAACAAGATGGCGTCTATTATATGATTACGTCCGGCTTGACGGGGTGGAATCCAAACCGCGCCAAGTATCACGTGTCCACGAATGGCATGTTTGGTCCATGGCAGGATAAAGGCGATCCGTTTGTGGACGACTGGAAAGGAACGACTCACGACAGCCAAAGCACGAACGTTCTGCCTTACCGGGATGGCAACGGCGAGCTCGTGCCGAATAAATTCATTTTTATGGCCGATCGATGGTACCCTAGTGATCTGAAGGATTCCAGATACGTATGGCTTCCAATGGAAGTGAATACCGAGAACCGAACGATTGGCGCAAGATGGTACGAAGCGTGGAATTTCTCGGTCTTCAAAACAGGTACGACAGTGAACTTCAACAGCGGCGGCGGCAGTCTGGTTCCTCCCCTATACGGAACTGTACCGGGTTCGAAGATTGCTGCGCCTACAGCTCCGGTGAAGAACGGGTTTACTTTTGCCGGTTGGTATGAAGATGAAGCGTTGACGGTCGGCTGGGATTTCGGCGTGAATACGATCCCGGCATCCGATATCACGCTATATGCAAAGTGGGAGCAGGTTGTATCCATGATTAACGGCGTATTGCCGGTGACTGTGGCAACAGTTACCTATAGAGCGCCGATATTGCCTGCCAATGTAACGGTTACTTACAACGATAACTCGACAGCGCAGAAGTCCGTTGTGTGGAATGCTGTTCATCCATCCCAATATGCGGCAGTCGGCAGCTTTATCGTGAATGGTGCTGTAAACGGTACGGTCATACCTGCTGTTGCGAACGTGACAGTAACCGATAATGTGTACCCGCCGGTGTATGTACAATCCGTTTCCGTAAGCGGCATAGGCGGCATTAACGCGATTACAGTCCAAAGCGGTACGCTGCAAATGCAAGCCACAGTACTGCCATCTGGTGCAAACAGTCAAGTTACATGGAGCATTTGGGAAGCAGACGGTGTCACGACGACCAATAAAGCAACGATTAACGCCGGCGGATTGCTTACGGCGAAAAATAACGGAATTGTGAAAGTGGTGGCGACAGCTGCTGACGGCAGCGGCGTTCAAGGCTTCAATTATGTCATGATCAGCGGTCAGACACCGCCGCCGACTGACGTGCCCCACACTACGCTAACAGGGGCTGCAACGGTTCAAGCGGGAGCTGCGTTCACAACCAATTTCGGATTAACCAATGTAACAAGTAACCCATCTTCCAGCGTATATGCGGCAGACATACTTCTGAGCTTTGATGCAAATTCGATTGAATTTGTATCTGTAGATTCATTGAAATCCGGCTTCAAAGCGGTTGAGACGAATACGGATGTACCTGGTCAAGTTCGAATTATTGCGATCAGCGAAGGAGAAGCGGGGGCTATCACCGCAAGCGGAGATGTATTCAAGATCAATTGGAAGGCGAAGTCTCAGCAATCATTCGCGACAACCAATCTGAATCTAACCAAGGTATCTGTTTCTAATGCATTATCTCAAAAAAACGATGCGTCTCTGGCTAATCTAACGATTTCAATTACAGAGGCTGAAGTTGTAAATAAAACAACGCTGCAAACGGTCATCAATTCGGCACAGTCCATCTATGATCGTGCGGTAGAAGGAACGGAAGTCGGAGAATTTGCAGCGGGTTCCAAAGCGGTATTGCTAGCTGCGATCCAAGCGGCCTCTGCCGTCAACACGGCCCCGGTGGTTAGCCAGCAGCAGCTGGATGACGCGGCCATCGTGTTAAACGAAGCGATACAAACGTTTAACGGGCAGTTCATCACCATCTTTGCGCCAGGCGATGCCAATGGAGATAACCTCATCGATATCGGAGACTTGGGTACAGTAGCCGTGCATTATGGCAAGACTTCCGCAAGCAGCGATTGGAGTAAGGCCAAAGGTGCTGACTTCAATCATGACGGTAAGATTGACATTATCGACGTAGTAGGTATCGCTAAACGGATCCTGCAATAACAAATCAATCCGAAATGGAAGAGAAAGGCCAGCCCTTTCTCTCTCCATATTTGGATGATATTCAAAAGGAGTGAACCCCATGTTACGCAAAACAGGGATATTTTTCACGGTTATGATGCTCTTATTCACTGTTATCCCAATTGGCACGGCTGTAGGTGCCGGAATTCCTTCATTCAAGGTCAATCTGAACGTTTCTCAAATAACTGTCGGTGACAATGTGGTCGTTACGATCCAAGGTAACAATATGACGGATTTATATGGATATGAGGCTGTTCTAACCTATGATGCAGATCGGCTGGATTTCAAACCAGATCAATCGAATGGCACATTCGAAGGGTTTAAGATCGCACAAGATTCGGGGAATCAAGTCACATTCGCCTATTCGAAAATGCATGATAAAGCGGGGGAAAATGGAGATCTAGCTATTTGTACACTGACTTTCAAGGCTATGAAGAGCGGGCAAGCTAACGTAATCTTGGATCAGATGACAACAGTGACATCGCAAGAGCTACCGTCTATATGGCATGTAAATGCACAAGCTGCCGTTAAAATTAACGACACGATTCCTGGTTCTGGAACTGGGGGCGGCGGTGGAGGTGGAGGCACAACGACTCCGCCAACGAAAGAAGATCCGAATAGCTATGTACCTAAAGAATCCGAACTCCGGATCGAAACGGCACAAGACGGTCAAACCTCTGTAACAGCGGTTATCGACAGCAAACGTCTGGCTCAGAAATTGGCGGATCTGCAAGCAACGAGCGGCAGCAGGGTTTTGAGCTTTGAGATTCCTGGCGAATATGACATGAATGCCTTGCAGTTACCGCTGTCAACTTTGCTAGGCAGCCTGAAGGATCATAAAGATACCATTTTAAGCGTGCGAAGCCATTTGGGCACTTACGATCTTCCGATGTCGATACTGAACCATGCGGATTTCGCGAGCTTGGCTGGCGTGGAAGGAGCGACGCTGATCATTCGTATCGATAAGGCTAAATCACTGTATGAAACGCAATTCGATCAATCCATTTCCGATAAAGGCATGGTACGTGCGGGCGATATGATCGATTATAAAATCATTCTTAAAACCAAAGACAAAGAAGAGGAAATTCATAGCTTTGGCAACAGCTTTGTAACACGCGTTATGCATGTAGACAAAATGATTCAAGATTCGTCAGCTGCGACTGCGGTTGTTTATGACCCGGCTACAGGAGAAATGAAATTCGTGCCTTCCGTGTTTACCGTGAATGGCGGCAAAACCGAAGTGAAAGTGATCCGGAATACGAACAGTTTGTACGCGATCGTTCAAAACAAGAAAACGTTTGACGATATGATCGGTCACTGGGCGAAGCAAGATGTGGAACAGCTAGCTTCGAAAATGATTATTAACGGGACTTCGGACCGTGCGTATACGCCTGAGATGCAAGTCACCCGCGCCCAGTTTGCCGCCTTGCTCGTGCGAGGACTGGGATTGCCTGCGGAGGCTGGGAAGAATGTCTTTGCAGATGTCGCAGATACGCAGTGGTATGCCCCAGAAGTGAATGCGGCGGCGAAGTACGGCTTGGTTCAAGGTGTTGCGGAGGGTGAATTCAACCCGGATGCACAGATTACAAGAGAGCAAATGGTCGTGATGATGATGAAAGCGATTGGGCTCGTTAAAGGAACATCAGCATCGAGTGCCAGCACTGTGAATGCTCCGTTCGCCGATCAAGACCTGTTGTCGGATTATGCCCGCAGCGCGGTAGCAGACGCCGCCGGCAAAGGGTTGATTCACGGCAAGACGGAAACGACGTTTGCCCCTCAAGATGTAGCCACTCGCGCTGAAGCGGCTGTCATCATCAAACGAGTGCTGCAATATGCGAATTTAATCAATTAGAAAATCGATGTCAAGCGAATCATGGCAAGCCTGCTGTCAGCAGGCTTGCTTCTTCCAACGTCGATGCCTGCCCCACTCGCTGAAGCGACTGCCTCCGGGTATTAAACGATAAGATTTAGGAGGGGAATTAATTGAATAAGAAGATTTCAACATGCGTAGGACTTATATTTATTCTATTTTTTGTCTCAGTTGCCCCCGTTTTTGCGACTACAAATAATCAAAACACAGCAAGCCCCGTTGTAAATGATAGTTACACGAATCAGAAAAACTATGTGGATCTCAGGTTTGGCATGTTTATCCACTATAACATGGGAACCTATCACGATCAGGAATGGGTGACGCCAGGTCAAGATCCACTTTCTTTTAATCCTAAGCATGTGAATACGGACCAATGGGCGCAAGCCGCCAAATCCGCAGGCATCAAATATTCCGTTCTAACAACTAAGCATCATGACGGATTTTCCCTGTGGCCAACCAAATATGGCAATTATAACGTGATGAACAGCTCCTACAAGAAAGATATCGTAAGACAATATGTAGATTCCATGCGCGCTCAAGGAATTTTGCCGGGGCTATACTTCTCCATCTGGGATCGTCAGCAAGGTATTGAGAAAGGTTCTGTCAGCAGAGCGGATATTGATTTTATTAAAGGGCAACTAACAGAGTTGCTGACGAATTATGGCGAAATTCCGGTTTTGATTATCGACGGATGGGCCTGGGAGATGGGTCATAATGAGGTTTCATACCAAGAAATTCGGGAATTGATAAAGCGCTTACAGCCTAATATTCTTATTGTGGATCACAATGGACAAACGCAGCCATGGGAAGAGGACATCATTTATTTTGAAGAACCTAAGGGCGTTTGGGCACCTTCCAACAATTCGTTTGCCGCTAACCAGGGCATGCCGCTTGTTTCCAGTCAATGGTTCTGGCACGATTGGATGGCTAAAACAGAGCCGGCAAGCGTTAAGAATATTGTTGAGGATCATCTAGGTTATTTGGAACCGCGTTATACAAACTTTTTGGTCAACGTTTCACCGAACCCGGAAGGTGAGTTGGATGATAACGTAGCAAGTCGATTGGCGGAGATTGGACAAGCATGGTCACCGAATGAATCTCGTCCTCCACTGCCGCAACAGCCAATCGTAATGGAGCATACGATTACAGCTAATTCAGCAACGGCTACTAGCGGGAATGCGAGCAATGCGATTGATGGCCTTATGGATTATGTAAACACTTACGTTGAGACTGTTTGGCAAACCAACACCTCTCTGCCTCAATCCATCACACTGGATCTGGGCTACACGTACAACAACATTAATATGTTGAATTACTTGCCTTCGCAAAATTTATCACAAGGCATGATTACTTCTTATACGTTATACGTGAGCGAGGACGGAACGAACTTCACTTCGGTTAAAAGCGGGACATGGGATGGGGACAAGACCATGAAACGTGTGACCTTCCCATCGCAAACAGCACGCTATGTCAAACTGGAAGTGAATTCGGCCGTAGGCGGCTTCGCTGCTGCAGGCGAGCTGGCAGTCGGATCTTACACCAATGAAGTTCCAACTCGGACGGGGATTGACTCCTTTGATGTCAACAACTTGTATCGTATCGTCAATAAAGCGACTGGCAAAGCATTGGGAGTTGGGAATTCGCCAGCGAATGGAGCGGCTGTTGCCGGGCGAACTCAATCGGGTGAGCCCGATCAGCAATGGGTTATCGATGATGTAGGTCTGGGCAAATATAAGATTGTCAATAAACAAAGCGGACAAGTTATGGATGTTGCAGACGAGAGTAAATTGCCTGGAAAATCAGTCATTCAATGGACAGATTCTGAAACTGCCGCAGATCCTACAGCCATAAACCAGCAGTGGGCCATCTCCAATGTTGGCAACGGCTACTTCAAAATTACCAGCGTAAACAGCCAGTTGGCTTTGGAAAACAGCAACGGTTCTACAGCTGACGGAAATCCGGTTGTTCAAAACACGTATACAGGAAGCGACAGCCAATTATGGAAAGTGGAAAGCGTTCCTTCTCTGATTAAGAATGTGAAAGTGAACGGAGTGCCGGTTAAAGGCCTTAATTTCGAGAATCGCACGGCGATGATGTCTGTTTTGAGAGAAAAAAAACTGGAGGTTCCAACAGTTACAGTGGACAAAGCATCTGAAGACGTGCAGTTGGTCATCGCCCCTGCCGACAGCTTGCCAGGAGCGACGACCATCACAGCTACAGCTGACGGTGGAGCGACACAGGAAGTCTACACGCTGAACTTTGAGCTGGTGGATCGTTATGCGAGCGACCTGGAATGGTTAAGTGCATACTCAGGCTGGTCAACCGTTAAGAAGGACAAAAGCCTGGACGGAAATGCGATAAGGCTAATGGGCAATAGCGGCGCTGAAACGTACGAGAAGGGCTTTGGTGTACATGCTGATTCAAGAATTATGTTTGACATTTCCCAAAAAAATTATGAGTCCTTCACGGCTCTTGTCGGAGTCGACCAAGAAATGGCCAAATCGCCGTCTTACGCCGATGTGGAATTCAAGGTGCTTGTAGACGGTGTAGAGAAATTTGCGAGCGGTGTAATGAAGGTTACCGACGTGGCTAAACCGGTCGATGTCCGTGTAGCTGGCGCAAGCATCGTAGAACTTGTTGTTACGCAGAGCGATAACGATAATAGCGAGGATCATGCAAGCTGGGCCAATGCAACGTTTAGAGTTGCGGAAGGCAAATCCGAACAGAAGGAAGAATTGCCTGAAGTTGACTATTTGAGCGATCTGAACTGGCTAAATGCATCCTCAGGCTGGCTGGATGTTAAGAAAGACAAGAGCATTGGCGGTAATGCGATGATCTTGAAGAATGGGGCTGAAGATCTCTCCTTTGCCAAAGGTCTTGGGACTCACGCCAATTCAACGATCAAGTATGATCTTACTGGTGCAGATTATGAAATCTTCTCGACCTTTATCGGTGTAGATAAGGAAGTGAACGGTGGAAGCAACAGCGGCTCGATACAGTTTAAAATATCAGGAGTGAAGAATGATGACACGATTGAATCACTTTACGCTGGAAGCACAATGTGGGAGTCGCAAAACGCCAAATTTGTGAAGGTGAATGTTAAAGGTTATAAGCAGCTTATATTGGAAGTGGCCGATTCCGGCAATGGAAACAGCGAGGATCACGGGGATTGGGCGGATGCGAAGCTGACTAAGCTGACTGTTGAAGCGACACCAGTAATTTCGGGAGTTATGCCAGCAAATGTGGTTACGGATGCGGGGGTTCCTCCGGTTCTGCCTGCGAGTGTCACAGTTATGTATAACAATGGGACAACGGCTGTTAAGTCAGTACAATGGGATCTGATAGATTCGTCTAAATATGCAACAGCTGGCAGTTTTGTCGTGAATGGTGTTGTAGATGGCACAGTCATACCTGCTGTAGCAAACGTTACGGTTACAGAAACACAGATTGGGCAGGTGAACGTACAATCGATCACTGTCACAAGTTTGGCGACGACGATTACGACGAAGGACGGAAGCCTTCAGTTACAAGCTTCGGTGCTCCCTGCCAATGCTACGTACAAGTCTGTGACATGGGCGGTCTATGAAACAGATGGCGTAACCATAACAGATAAAGCAATTATCCATACAAATGGTGATCTCACGGCGAAGAAGAACGGGATCGTAAAAGTGGTAGCAACAGCTACAGATGGCAGCGGTATTCAAGGGTCCAGCTATGTCGTGATCAGCGGTCAGACACCGCTGCCGACGGACGTGCCGCAGGCTACGCTTACGGGTCCAGCAGTTGTTCAAGCAGGCACTGCATTCTCGACGCAGTTCGGCTTAACCAATGTAACAGCCAGCGTATATTCCGCGGTTTATGCGGCGGATATCACACTAGTGTTTGATGCTGGCACCATCGATTTTGTATCCGTAGATCCGTTAGTATCCGGCTTTACAGAAGTTCAGACGCATACGGACGTGCCGGGTCAAATTCGGATTATCGCTGTGAGCCAAGGGAATGCGGGGGCGATAACGGCAAGCGGTGATGTATTCAAATTTAATTGGATCGCGAAGCCGAATAGCCCGTCCACGATAACGAATCTGGTACTGACCAAAGTAGCTGTTACAGGCGGACTGGGGCAGAAGTTGGATGCTACTCCAGCTAATCTAACGGTTTCGATTACGGCGGCGGACAAGACATCACTGCAGAGGATCATCCGTCTGGCACAGTCCATTTATGATCACGCAGTGGAAGGGACCCTAGCCGGACAATACGCCGCTGGCTCCAAAGTGGTGCTAGTATCCGCCATCCAAGCAGCCTCTGCCATTAACTCGAATCCTGCGGCTACGAAGCAGCAGCTAGATAAAGCGGCCAATATGTTAAACCAGGCGTTGCAAGCTTTTAGCGGGCAGATCATTACGGTTTATGCGCCAGGAGATGTTAATGGGGATAACGCCATCGATATTGGAGATTTGGGCAAGGCAGCCGTGCATTACGGGAAATCTTCCGCTAGCAGTGACTGGAATGAGGCGAAAAGCGCGGATTTCAACGGTGACGGCAAGATTACCATTGTGGATATCGTGGGTATAGCCAAACTGATCTTGAAATAAGTCTCCTTCCGTTTCACAGGCATCTGCTGCTGAGACAGGGAACTCAGGAATGCCTGTTCTGAAAACGGGCAATTGAGACGATTTGAAAATATGCGAATTTGATCAATTAGAAAATTGCTCAAAGCGAAAACGGAGGAGTCAAACATGCATCTTTTTAAAAGAAAGTCGATGTCAAAGCGAATCATGGCAAGCCTGCTGTCAGCAGGCTTGCTTCTTCCAACGTCGATGCCTGCCCCACTCGCTGAAGCGGCTGGGCCCGCAATCACATCTTCCGCTGCGCCTGACCATAAGCTGTCTCTATGGTATCGGCAGCCGGCGACGGATTGGGAATCCGAAGCGCTTCCTATCGGTAACGGATTTATGGGAGGCATGGTGTTTGGCGGCATCGAGCAGGAACGCATTCAGTTAAATGAGAAGACGTTGTGGTCAGGCGGTCCAGGTTCTTCTTTCGTGTATAATTGGCCTTCCACCGATGATCCGGGAAGTGCTTCTACACCGTATACGTACGGGAACCGCGAAGACGCATCTGTTTCCCATTTGGAGAGCGTTCGGGCGAAACTGCGAGCCGGGGATACGAATGGCGCGCACAGTGAAGCGAATAGCTATCTAACAGGCTTGAACGCAGGTCTGGGAAGTTACCAGACATTTGGTGACTTGTATCTTGATTTTTCCGGTACTTCGGCGGCTAATGCCGTCAATTACCGCCGAGAGCTGGATCTGGAAGAAGCGGCATCCCGTGTCAAATACACGCTCGACGGAGTGGAGTATACGCGTGAATACTTTATCAGCTACCCGGATAAAGTGATGGTTACGCGCCTGACAGCCAATCAGTCTGGCAAACTGTCCTTGGATGTTCGTCCAACGAGCAGTCAGGGAGGAGACGTAATAGCAAGCGGAAACAACATACAGATTCGAGGCCATGTAGCTGACAACAACATGTTATATGAAGGAAACTTCCGCGTTCTGAATCAGGGGGGCACGTTAACGCCTGGCAGCGGCAAGATCTCCGTCGCGAATGCCGATTCACTCACCATTCTCTCAACCTTGGGCACTAATTATGCCAACAGCTACCCGGCATATCGAGGCGAGGACCCGCATCAAGCGGAGATGGAGATTCTAGATGCTGCGCAAAGCAAATCGTACGATACACTGCTCACGAATCATAAACAAGACTACAAGAGTTTGTTCGACCGCGTGAAATTGGATTTGGGAGAAGCTAAACCGACCGTACCGACGGACGAACTGCTGGCTACGTATGCGGGAACGAAGAGCAAAGCGCTGGAAGTGCTGTTTTATCAATATGGCCGCTATCTGCTGATTTCTTCCTCCCGTGCAGGCACGCTTCCGGCCAACCTGCAAGGTGTATGGAATCAGTCCAATAAAGCTCCATGGAGCAGCGATTATCATTTTAACATTAATATTCAAATGAACTATTGGCCTGCGATGGTATCGAACCTCTCGGAGACGATGACTCCGCTGATTGATTATGTGGAATCGTTGCGTGAACCCGGCCGTGTTTCCTCCGAGAAATATTTTGGCATTCCGGACGCTTGGTCGGTAGGTGTGGCGAATAACCCGTTTGGCTATACATCGCCGGGTTGGGATTTCGATTGGGGCTGGTCGCCAGCATCCAATGCATTTATTGCAAATAACGTTTGGGAAAGCTATAAATTTTCCGGTGATGTTGATCTGTTAAGGGATCGCGTGTATCCGATCTTGAAAGAAACGGCGGAGTTTTGGACGAAGTTTCTAGTCGAAGACAGCGATGGAACTTTGGTGTCGACACCTTGTTACTCGCCCGAACATGGCACGATCAGCTCAGGTTGCGCGTATGACCAGCAGCTCGTCTTCGACCTGTTCACCAATTACTTGGAAGCGAGCACAACGCTGGGCATCGATTCCTCTTTTCGAGCTGAAATTCAGGACAAGCTGAATCATCTATCTCCAATCCAAATCGGCAAATATGGTCAAATTCAGGAATGGAAGCAGGACATCGATGATCCGAACGACCAGCACCGTCACATTTCGCAATTGGTTGGGCTATTTCCAGGCAAGCAAATCAACAAGAGTACGCCGGCTCTTCTGGATGCGGCCAAGGTGACGCTGGAGCATCGCGGAGACGGGGCCACTGGCTGGAGCAAAGCGAACAAACTCAACCTATGGGCTCGCGCCCAGGACGGCACGCACGCCCATACGATTTTGGAAGGGCAGCTTGCCGAGAGCACGCTGAAAAACTTATTCGACACCCACCCCCCATTTCAAATAGATGGCAATTTCGGTGCAACGTCCGGGATGTCCGAAATGCTGCTGCAAAGTCATTTGGACAATATCGACATTTTGCCGGCACTCCCGTCTGCTTGGCCCAAAGGAAGCTATACAGGCTTGGTAGCCCGCGGAGGCTTTGAGGTTGGTGTGAATTGGAACGATACCCGGGCAACGGGCATTAGCGTTAAATCGGGCAAAGGCAATCGCGCGGTTGTGTCCTATCCGAGCATTGCCGGAGCAATCGTCACCAATCAAGCGGGCGAGAATGTATCGTATACAACAGACAATAGCCATCAGATTTCTTTTGATACCCAAGCAGGTTACGTTTATACGATTAGCTCGATTCCTTTGGTGGAGCCTAATCCGTTAGATCAAAAAACGTTCAATCTTACCGTTCAGCACAGTCAGCTTCGCATGGATGTGAATGGCGTTTCCAATGCAGACGGGGCTTCGATCATTCAATGGTCAGCAGGCACAGGGCTGAATCAACAATGGGCGTTTAAACAGACTGAGCCCGGATATTACAAAATCATATCCAAAAGCAGTTCGAAAGTACTTGCCGTAGAGAACGCATCAACAGAGGATGGCGCTGGGATCATTCAATCCGCGTACACCAACGATGCTGTTTACAATGATGAATGGTCTGTCGTGGATGCCGGCGATGGCTATTATCAATTGAAGAATCGGGGCAGCGGCAAAGTAATTGAAATTCCCGGAAACAGTTCAACAGGCGGCGTGCAATTCGTACAACGCACTGCCGGCACGGGCAACAATCAGAAATTTCAATTGTCGTTAGACAGAGCGGTGAACGATAATGCCACATGGGCTGGCAGCGACCAGTTTGTGTACAACTCCGGATGGGGGTATGCTTCGTCCGAATCCGGTGCGTACAACCGTGACAATCACTATTCGAACATGGCTGACACATACGTGCTCTTGCGGTTTACAGGCACCAAGGTGCAGTTGTATGGGGCCAAAAACAATAATCAGGGCATCGCTGCCATCTCGATCGACGATGGTCCTGAAGCGCTGGTCGATACGTACGCTCCGTCGAGATCGGATCAGCAGCTGCTCTTTGAAAGCAAGAGCTTGATGAATCAGGAGCATGTCCTGCGAATCCGTGTGACGGGGCAGAAGAATGCCAGTGCAAACAACACCTTTGTATCGATAGACCGGGCGGACATCCAGTCAAGGGTAGAGAAAAGCGCTGCTGGAAATTACTTTAACCAAAGGACAGAAACGATCAATGGAGTAAATCATACGGTCATTGCCCTTAGTTATGCAGGTGATGACGCTGGGGACGCGGTAAGAGCGGCTATCGAGGCTGCCAAAGCGGCGCCGAAGCCTGTCATTCTGGACTTTCCGGCAGGTACCTACCACTTCAAAGCTTCGACAGCGAACAATGCGCAGTATTATATTTCAAATACGTCTACGTCCGGGCAAACACCTGGCGGTTGGAGAAAAGTAGGTCTCCTGTTTAAAGATATCAGCGATCTTACGATCCGTGGCAACGGTTCGACCTTGCTGTTCCATGGCGTAATGACACCGATCGTGTTCGACCATGCAACAAATGTGAAGGTAAACGGGATCAACATTGATTTCAATCGTCCGGTCGTATCGGAAATGACCGTTACCGAGGTTGGAAGCAATTATATGAAAGCCAGCATTCATCCGGACTCTTGGTATAATATCCAAAATAACCAGTTAACCTGGATAGGCGAAGAGAACTGGACGCAGAATGGCACTCAAAATGTAAGTGCCGCACAAGAATACGATCCAGTTACGAAGAAGACGTGGAGGGTTGGAAATCCGTTAGGCAGCGTAACCAATGCACAGGATTTGGGCGATCGGGTGGTGCAATTCAACTACGCAAGCAGCCCGAATGTTGCGGTTGGCCACACGTATCAACTAAGGGACACGACGCGTAGAGAACAGGGAACATTGATTTATCGAAGCAAGGAGATAACTTGGACAGATGTCAACTTTTATGCGGCACCAGGTCTCGGTATCATCAGCCAATCCAGTGAAAATCTGACACTCGACCGTTTGAATTTTGCGCCAAAAGCAGGAAGCGGGCGGACGAACGCATCGATGGCGGACTTCCTGCAAGTTTCGGGCAGCAAGGGCGAGTTGCAGGTGACGAATTCCCATTTTGCCGGGGCGCAGGATGATGCCATTAATGTTCACGGCACTCATCTCCAAATTGTGCAGATTCCGGCATCCAATCAGGTGAAGGTGCAATTTATGCATCCTGAGAGCTGGGGTTTCGATGCATTTGCCGTAGGGGATACGATTGCGTATATGAACAAGTCGACTTTGCTTGCAAAGGAAAGCGCAGTAGTGACTGGCGTAACACGCGTGGATGACACGCAAATAATACTTACCTTGGATAAAACGGTGCCTGTTTCGGTAGCCGCCAACGAGTATGTGGTGGAAAATACCACATGGACGCCGAATGTCACGATTACGAATTCGACGTTTGAAACGATTCCGACCCGAGGCATTCTAGTGACGACGCGAGGTGCTGTACGAATCGAGAACAACATGTTTGGCGGCATGCCAATGAGCGCTATTCTGATTGCGGACGATGCGCAAAGCTGGTATGAATCAGGGATGGTGAAAGACGTACTCATTCGCAATAATACATTTACTAACGTTGGGAACGCGGTAATTAGCGTCGAACCAAGCACTTCCCTGAAAAATCCGAATCAAACCGTACACAGCCATATTGTGGTCGACGGCAATCGGTTTAACCCATCAAGCGGCAATTCTGCGATTTATGCCAAGAGTGTGGACGGGTTTACGTTTACGAATAATACCGCAACTCAAGGCGGTTTGGAGCTTGCCTTCGATGCATCCAAAGCCGTCACCGTGGCGGGGAACAGCTTTACACAAAGCAATTCGGACAAAAAAATCAACTTCAATCGCATGATCGCGGGCACGGACTCTGTTGAGGCCAATCAAGGGTTTGTCGTCACTCGGACGAATAATTATGAACTCGCGGATCCGAATGAAATTCCGCAAAGTCAAATGACAGCTACAGCAACTAGTAATCACAGCGGGAATCAAGCTAGCAATGCCATTGACGAAGACCCTTCGACATTCTGGCATTCGGAATGGGACCCGATGGCGAATTTGCCGCAATCGATCATACTCGATTTTGGAAACACGTATGTGACTTCGAAGCTAAGGTATGTACCTCGGCAAGATGGGGAAGTCAATGGCAACATTACAGCATACGGGTTATCGATAAGTGCGGACGGATCCTCTTTTACGCCAATCGCAAACGGAACTTGGAAAGATGACAGCAGTGAGAAGAACGCTGTTTATGCACCGGCTGCCGGCCGATATCTGAAGCTCACCGCTACAGCAGGCCATGGCGGATATGCGTCTGCCTCGGAGATTCACGTTATCAAGGCTGCGAGCGTAGTTCAGAATCAGGAACTTGTTGCACTTATAGCGAATGCGCAAGGCAAGCATGACAGCGCGGTTGAAGGCAGCGAAATCGGTCAATATCCGGCTGGCTCCAAACAAACGCTGCAAACAGCGATTGATGCGGCGAACCGAGCAGTCGGTGCGCTTACGCAACAAGAAATCGACCAAGCCAAGGATGATTTGAACCAAGCGCTTCGAGCGTTTGAAGCTTCGGTTATTTCTTCCGAGGAGCCATACGTTCCTGATTCGACGAACAGGCAGGAATTGAATTTCAACACGGGTTGGCTGTTCAATCGTGGAGATGTAAGCGGCGCTGAAGCAGCCAGTTTCGATGATAGCGGCTGGGAGGGCGTTAATTTGCCTCATAGCGTGCGCCTGGAGCCTAAAATCACTGGCGGCAACAATCAGAGCTACCAAGGTATCGCATGGTATCGAAGACATGTTCCACTAGACAGCTCTTATGCCGGCAAGAAACTGTTTGTCGAATTTGAAGGGGCGATGACCAACGCCGAAGTATGGGTCAACGGGACTTATCTTGGCATTCATCATGGCGGGTATACCCCATTTACACTCGATATTACGAACTATGTTCATTTGGATGGCACATCAAACGTCATCTCGGTAAAGCTTGATAACAGGGACGACCCGCAAACGCCGCCGGGCAAGCCGCAGCGCGATTTGGATTTTGAATATTTCGGTGGCATTTACAGAGACGTTAAACTGCACGTTACAGATAACCTGCACGTTACCGATGCGGTTTTCGCTAACAAGGTGGCAGACGGCGGCATTTTTGTCACGTACCCGTCGGTCAGTGCGTCGCAAGCGACGGTGCAAGTGAAAACAAACATCATCAATGAATATGCGGCAGCCAAAAACACTAGTGTCAAAACAACGATTGTCGACAGCAACAATCAAGTGGTTGCCACGATGGTAAGTGGCGCCCAAAGTATGAGCCCGGGAAGCGACTATACATTCGTTCAATCGACGACGATAACTAATCCTAAGCTTTGGCATCCCGACCATCCGAACCTGTACACGGTTTATACTGCTGTGAGTGACGGGAATGCTTTTGTGGATAGCTATAAGACGCGAATCGGGATTAGGAGGATTGAATTTACACCTGATCAAGGATTTCTCATTAATGGCGAAAAACTCATGTTGAATGGCGCAAACCGGCACCAGGAGTATCTCTATGTCGGAAACGCGCTGCCGAATTCCGGGCAGTACCGTGATGCCAAGCAGATCAGGGAAGGCGGCTTTAATAACGTTCGCACGGGTCACTATCCGCAGGATCCGGCTTTCCTCGATGCAGCCGATGAGTTGGGACTTACCGTTATCGAGCCTACGCCGGGTTGGCAATTTTTCGGGGACTCCGTCTTTGAGCAGCGTTCCTATCAAGCCATACGGGATATGGTTCGCCGTGACCGCAATCATCCTAGCATTATTATGTGGGAATCCAGTCTGAATGAGACGACTTACTCGCTGGAGTATGCGCAAAACGCGCATAATGCTACCCATGAAGAATATCCAGGCGATCAGACGTATACGTCTGCAGAGTATGGATTTTACGGAAAAGAAGTATACGATGTGAACTACAAAGAATTGAAGACGGCGCTCAAGCCGCTGTTTACAAGAGAATGGGGAGACGATTGGTCAGAAAGCGCCACGAGCCCTACCGGTTATCGATCGGTCAGAAAAGTCGGCGAAATCGACATGCTCAACTCCATCATCCTGCGACAAAAGGCGTTGAATGGAGACGGCTACTTCGATTGGGCAGGTCTCAATGCCAATCCGCGTATCGCCGGGCACGCGGTGTGGAGCTTTAGCGATAATAACCGGGGAATGGACGCCGATCCAGCCTACTCGGGTCTCGTGGATCTGGACCGGTATCCGAAATTCAATTATTATTTCTTCCAAAGCCAGCGCGATCCTAACGTGAGGCTTAGCGGCATCGACTCTGGACCTATGGTGTTTATCGCTAATCAGTGGACGTCATCTTCGCCGAGAGATGTCACCGTTGCCAGCAATGCGGAGCAAGTAAAGCTTTATTTGAACGATAAGCTCATTGCCACACAAAATCCCGATAGCGGATTAACACATGTGAAGCATCCAACGTTCACATTCAGCGGAGTGCCTTGGGAGGTTGGAACGCTGCGGGCGGATGGACTAATTGGCGGTGCGGTCGTGGCTTCTCACTCGGTAACTACGCCGGGACAACCGCATCACTTGTCCGTGGAGTACGATACGAAAGGGAAGGGGCTTGTTGCGGACGGCTCCGATCTGGTTATGGCTTATATTACCGTTCGGGACGCTAACAATAACATCGTTCCTTCCAATGCTCTTTCCGTTTCATTAAGCTTGAGCGGTCCGGGCGGGCTGATTGGAAATGGCGATACGCGTATCCTTGCGAATCCAGTCGTTATGGAAGCAGGCGTTGCTGCAGCTCTGGTCAAATCTTCATTGACACCAGGCACCTTGAAGCTTACAGCGACGGCAAGCGGTTTGCTCGCGGGAAGCGCCGAAATTACAAGCACCGCTAGTCACAGCGTGTTTGTGTCAGGTGGAAGCGATGGCGGCGACAATTGGTTTGCAGGCGAGAACGTCGCTTTGAACAAAAGCGCAACATCAAGCAGCGAGTCAAGCGGGAATCTTGGACCAAACGGAAATGACGGGAACGAGACGACGCGCTGGGAGGCGGCAAACGGCAATCCGGGACAATGGTGGGAGGTCGATTTGGGCAGCTCTTTTAACATCACGGGATCGGAAATCGTGTGGGCGAGCGGGAACACCTATTATCAGTACAAAATCGATGTATCTGAAGATCAGGTCAACTGGACGACGATTTTGGACAAAACCCAAAATACGACGGCAGCGGCGCGGCAAAGGGATAAGCTGGTCGCCAACGCACGGTATGTACGCGTTACGGTAACGGGAGCACAAAACGGTCCAGCCAGTTTCTACGAGATGAAAGTGTTTGGCGTGGCTCCGTTTCAAAATCAGGCGGAGCAGCACCCGGCTTTGGTAAATGTCGCCCTGAATAAGTCCGTCACCGCAAGCAGTTCGGCCAGCGGCAACGAGCCGTCCAAGGCGAACGACGGAGTCAACGGATCTTGGTGGGAGGCCAGCGGCAGTGCGCCAGGATGGCTGCAAGTGGACTTGGGTGCTTCGTATAATTTGACAGGCAGCAAGATCCTCTGGGGACGAGATAATATGTATTACACTTACAAAGTCGAGGTTTCTGCCAACGGGTTAACTTGGTCGCAAGTCGCAGGCCGATCGGCTTCGGGTCAGGATATGAACCCTGACAACTTTACGGCAGCCAGCATCCGATACGTTCGGGTGAGCGTTGATTCGCTCTCAGGGGGCAGCGGCACGGAGAAGCCTGCGATTAAAGAAATACAAGTGTACAGCGAACCGGTAAACATTGCGTTAACCAAGCCAGCAAGCGCGGATAGCTACCAGAGCAACCACCCTGTCGCGGCCGGCAACGATGGAAATGAATCGAGTCGTTGGAGCGCGGCTGACGGAAACGCCGGGCACTGGTACCAGGTTGACCTTGGGGCGAGTTACGACATATCGGGTACCCGGGTGAAGTGGGAAATGGACAATCAGAATTATGGATATCGAATCGAGGTTTCAGACGACAATGCGAACTGGACGACAGCATCGGAAAAGTCAAGCTCGCAGCAAGTGCAATTCGACTATTTCAATACGCACGCAAGGTATGTGCGAATCCAAGTGACGGATTTGTCCGGCGCATGGGCGAGTTTCTGGGAATTTGACGTATACGGCGCGGTTCCGATTGATACGTCGCTGATTCCGCAGTCGCAAATGACGGCCACGGCCACGAGTGAAGAGACAAGTGGAGATAATAATGACGCTTCGCAAGCTATCGACGGTAATCCGTCGACGATTTGGCATACGAAGTGGGATATGTCCAATTCGCTGCCGCAATCGATTACCATCGATCTAGGCCAAGCGCATGTCCTTTCGAAACTAAAGTATTTGCCAAGGCAAAATGGGGCGCAAAACGGCAATATTACTTCTTACGAACTGTCAACAAGCATAGACGGAATTTCTTTCACACCGTTTGCAAGAGGAAACTGGAGTGATGACAACAGTGAGAAAATCGCGGCATTTGCTCCGGCGACAAGCAGATACCTGAAGCTTACCGCTACTGCAGGTCATGGCGGATATGCTTCAGCAGCGGAGATTAACGTTGTGAGAAGCGAGTTGGATGAGGACTATCAAACCTTAGCAGCTCTCATCACGAGTGCGCAAAGCAAGCACGACAGCGCCGTTGAAGGCAATGCAGACGGCCAGTATCCGGTAGGCTCGAAACAAGCGCTGCAAGAAGCCATTGATCTAGCGAAGCAAGCAGGCAACAACGCGTCTGTTACGCAGCAGTTATTGCAGCAGGCGACGAATGATTTAAATGCCGCACTTCAATCGTTTGTGCCGTCAGGCAATGTGAGCATACAATCAATCATTGTTACTGGCGCATCAGACACTATCGTTTGGAAGGGTGGAACCCTCCAGTTAAGCGCTACGGTGCTGCCTGCTAATGCCACGAATCAAACAGTGACATGGGCTGTCTATGAAGTGAATGGCGCAGTAACGGATAAAGCGATCATTAATCCGACTGGCTTGCTGACGGCTGTGAAGGATGGAACCGTGAAGGTGGTTGCGACAGCAACGGACGGTTCAGCCGTCTTTGGAGTAAAGGCTATTTCAATCAGCGGGCAAAATGACAGTCCTGGTACTGGTCCTGTGCATGTGGCAGCTATCACCGTCATAAGCGCATCGTCAAGTATTAACGTGAAGGGCGGAAGCCTCCCGTTAGGCGTAATGGTGCTTCCGACGAATGCGACGAATCAAACTGTGACATGGGCTGTCTATGAAGTGGATGGCGCAGTAACGGATAAAGCGATCGTCAATCCGACCGGCTTGCTGACGGCCGTGAAGGACGGAACCGTGAAGGTGGTTGCGACAGCAACGGACGGTTCTGCCGTCTTTGGAGTAAAAGTAATTTCTATAAGCGGGCAAAATGACAGTCCCGGTACTGGTCCCGTGAATGTGGCATCTATCACGGTCACAAGCACATCGTCAAGTATTAACGTGAAGGGAGGAAGCCTCCCGTTCGAGGTATTGGTGCTTCCGACGAATGCGACGAATCAAACAGTGACATGGGCTGTCTATGAAATGGATGGCACTGTAACCGATAAAGCGATCATCAATTCAAGTGGCTTACTGACGGCAGCGAAGAATGGAACGGTGAAAGTAGTTGCCACAGCAAACGATGGTTCGCTGGTCTTTGGGAACAAAGTTATTATGATATCCGGGCAAAATGACAATTCAGGCCCTGACTCTGGATCTGGTGGTTCTAGCGGTTCTAGTGGTTCAGGCAGTCCAACGACACCGCCAGTGAAAGAAGATCCTACCCGCTACGTACCCAAGGATACGGAACTTAGGGTCGAGCCTGCACAAGACAATCAAACAGCGATAACTGCAAGCATCGATCGCGAACGATTGGCGCAGAAATTAGCGGATCTTAAAGCTGCTGGCAGTTCTATCCTCAATTTCGAGATGCCAGGCAAGTATGAAAAGAATGCCGTACAGCTGCCGCTGGATATCTTGTATAGCAGTATGAAAGACAATAAAGGAACTGTTTTGACGTTAAGAAGCCATTTGGGATCTTATAACCTGCCGCTTTCCATCCTGAATCGCGAGGATGTTGCAAGTGCGGTTAATATGGAAGGCGCAGTGCTGATCATTCGCATGGATAAAGCGAAATCGCAGCAGGAGAAGCAATTTGAACAATCCATCGCTAATCAAGGTATGAAACGCCTAAGCGATATGATCGATTACAAAGTGATTCTGAAATCCAAGGACCAAGAAGTCGAAATTACGAACTTTGGCAACAGCTTTATCACACGCGTGATGAAAGTAGAAGGAGCCATTCAGGATTCTTCGATTGCGACTGCAGTCGTTTACGATCAGGCTACAGGAGAGTTGAAGTTTGTACCATCGGTGTTCACTGTGAACAACGGCAAGACAGAAGTAACGATAACCCGTAATACGAACAGTCTGTATGCGATCGTTCAAAACAAGAAAACGTTTGACGACATGGTCGGGCACTGGGCACAGAAAGATGTTGAGAACCTAGCTTCCAAAATGGTAATCGACGGAACAACGGATCGCACGTATACACCGGAAATGCAAGTTACTCGGGCTCAGTTTGCAGCACTTCTTGTAAGAGGACTAGGGTTACCGACAGAAACGACGCCATCCGTATTTACTGATGTTGCTGCCACCCAGTGGTATGCATCAGAAGTAGGTACAGCCACGAAGTACGGCTTGGTTCAAGGTGTTGGCGAGGGCAGATTCAATCCGGATGAACTGATTACGAGAGAGCAGATGGTCGTGATGATGATGAAAGCTGTGCATCTCGTTCAGGGAGAATCGAAACCTGGAGCTGTGGCGAATACCCGATTTGCGGATCAAGACCAGTTATCAGACTATGCCCGCAGCGCGGTAGCGGAAGCAACTAGCAAAGGTTTGGTACATGGGAAAACAGAAACAACCTTTGCACCGCAAGATGCAGCCACTCGCGCAGAGGCTGCCGTGCTTATCAAACAAGCGATGCAATATTTGAAATTGATTAACTAAAAGGAAGCATAGAAAATGGAGGAGAAAGGTGAATCCGTTCTCCTCCATATTTCCATGTTTTTAAGGGGGGAAGATTGATGAGAACAAAGAAAGACCAAAGCATTTATTTAATTGTCACGATACTTATAATTACATGTATCATGCATTTTGCTCCTCAATCAGCAGAAGCCAATGCAGTTTGGTCCAGACCCCAGATCGTGCCGATACCGAATTCGGTATCCGGCGTTGCGAATCCTGTCATTAGTCTGGGTGGAACCTGGAAATTTACGCTGTCAACACCAGCAGATTTTTGGAAGAATACGACGGATCCTTCATCATGGAGCGATATACAGGTGCCTGGTGAAGCTTTTATGCAAAATTTTAATATAAGTCAGAATTATGAATATCCGTATAAAAAACAGATCAGCATCCCATCAGATTATAACGGCAAGCGGGTTATTTTAAGATTTGAAGGCGTATACAGTTACGCACGTGTTTGGGTAAACGGCAACTATGTTAGAGACCATACCGGAGGATTCACGGCGTGGGATTGCGATATTACCGATTATGTCACACCAGGACAGCCGGCTTGGATTACAGTGGGCGTTACCGACAAGTCAGATGATATATCCAGTGAGGATGAATATGCGAAGCATAATATCGGAGGCATACTAAGGGACGTCAAGCTTGTGGCTTTGCCTCAAAACTATGTAACAAGGTTTCATGCATCTACAGACTTTGACGCAACCTATACAAACGCGACTTTGAATGTTACAGGAGCAGCATCTTTGAACGGCGCGAGCAATGCGACACTCAACTTTAGCCTGAAAGATCCGCAGGGGAATGATGTTGCGATGAGTCCAGATTCAATGAGCCTTTCGACATCGACAGCTGAAAGAACCGTAAGTATTCCTGTAGCCTCGCCTCAGAAATGGGATGCGGAGCACCCCAACCTGTATACATTAACGGCAAACTTGGAAGTTGGAGGATCTATCGTACAAACGATTACCAAAAAAATTGGCTTTCGGAAAGTGGTTAAGAACGGAAACCAGGTATTCGTAAACGGTAAGGAAATCAAGCTAAGAGGAGTCAATGCACATGATATTGATCCATTAATGGGGCGTGCTACGAATGATGCGCTGGACGATGCAACGGTAGCGAAATTTGCCGACGGCAACATTAATTTCATCAGAACCTCGCATTATCCGAAGTCGGATGCTTTCCTCGATGCCGCTGACAAGTACGGTGTATATGTAGAGGAAGAAAGTGCCGTTGTTTGGCAAGGCGAGGATTATGAGAAAACGACTATCCACGATGCAAATTTTACTGCCAGTTATATGAATCAGTTCTCTGAGATGTTGGAGAAAGATTTGACCCATCCTTCTATCATCATTTGGTCGCTCGGTAATGAAACGAAATGGGGAATCAATTTCCAGAAAGAGCTTGATTATGTAAAAGCAGAAGATCCCACTAGGCTTACCGTCGTAAGTTGGGGCAATACGCAAACCGACATTAACAGCTCACACTATCCGAACTATAACGGCAATCTGGCCCCATCTGGGACACAGCCTACGCTTCATGATGAATATGTGCATGTTAACTCTTATAATACGGATACACAAAAGAGGGATCCGAATGCCAGGAATTTTTGGGGAGAAAGCATCAAGAAATTCTGGGAAAACATGTTCCCTACCACCGGGGCGCTCGGAGGCGCGATATGGGCTTCTCCGGATGAGGTATTTCAATCGCCGCTAAATAACTGGATCGGAGGTTATGGAGAATGGGGAATTATTGATGGCTGGAGAAGGGATAAACCGGAGTTCTGGTTGACCAAAAAAGCTTATTCTCCCATTCGTATACCGGATGTTCCTGTCGCGAA
This sequence comes from Paenibacillus alba, assembly GCF_013204855.1. GTDB lineage: Bacteria > Bacillota > Bacilli > Paenibacillales > NBRC-103111 > Paenibacillus_E > Paenibacillus_E alba. The sequence continues at coordinate 249,902 of NZ_JABMKZ010000008.1, forward strand.
TCCAGGCAGTGGGAAAACCATGCAAATACCGATTGAGAACTGGTTTGACCATACAAATTTTAATGAAGTTTCCTTTAACTGGCGTGCAGGCTCTGACTCAGGCAGCATAACCAACCTGAACGTAGCGCCGCATAAAAAGGGCACGCTCGTCATACCGGGACGAAATTGGCAATACGGTGATACTTTAAACATTCAAGTATACAAATCTTCGAAATTGATTGATGAATACAATCTGACGGTTGGTACACCAGTACATACTTTCGAGGCTGTTCAGGGGACTGCTCCAATCGTATCTGAAAACGCGTCAAACATCACCGTATCCGGCTCCAACTTCAGCATCGTATTCAGCAAAGCTTCGGGACAAGTAACGAATGGAACCTATAACGGAAGCACGATACTTGTTGGCGGACCCAGAATCAACCTGGCTCCTGTAAATCTTTCGGCATTTTCACTCTCCAGCATAAGCCAAACGGTGCAAGGAAGCCAAGCCGTTATTCGCATTTCGGGCTCCTATGGCACCATGGGGGTAAATTTCACGGTAAGTGTAGATGGTGCAGGGCTCGTTACTACCGGGTATCGTCTGACAAATCCGATAGACGGGGCTAAAGAGACCGGCGTTATCTATGATGTATCCGGTTCCGTTGATCGATTGAGCTGGGATCGGAAGGGCTTGTGGTCCGCATATCCCGCTGACCATATCGGCAGGAACACAGGAATAGCGAACAAAATTAGCGAAAACAACGATGCATACAGAGTCAAACCTACTTGGTCATGGTCGCAGGACATGAAAGATTTCTTCCTTTATGGCAGCAACGATATAGGGGGACGCGGCACGAATGATTTCAGAAGCCAGAAGGAATATATCCATTATGCCTCAGCCATCATGTCCGGCTCCAATAACCGGTTAAGGGCCGAATCGGACGGTACGGCAGCGGTTAGAATGGAAATCAATACGAAAAGGGTTGATGATCGGGATCCCTCTATTACTTACAGCGGGGCATGGTCAGATTTTAATGATGCAGGAGATTTCAAAAGTACGGAAAAGTACAGCAACACGGTAGGCGCCTATGTGCAATATACATTCACTGGTACGGGCATAAGCTTAATTGGACCCAAGAACAACAATATGGGGACGTGTGATATCTATATAGACGGAACTCTCGTTCAATCCGATATCGAGCTTTATGAGGCAAACAAGAATTTCCAACAGGCGCTTTATACGCATACTGGACTTTCAAATGGTACGCATACCATCAAGGTCGTAGTTAAAAGCGGATTTGTTGTCATTGATGCCTTTGAACCATCTGGTGGTTCGCCTACTAGCATTGCTATGGCTATCAATAACCAATGGGCCTATGACGATTTGGAGTGGGGGAACTATGAAACATCAATGACAGTTCCTTCGGGATACAGCAACACTGTTAAGATGAGACTCACTGACAACGACAGTTCCAGCATCACTTATAACCCTGTAACACGAACAGAGAATGACAACACAACAGGTACAGGAACTAATCAGTTCGATTATGTGGGAAGCTGGGGATATTACGGAAGTCAAAGCGGAGCTTATCAGAATGACAACCACTATTCGAACACGGCGGGCGCATACGCGTTATTGCGTTTTACCGGTTCCAAGGTACAGTTATACGGCGCCAAGAACAATAACCAAGGCATCGCAGCTTTTTCGATCGATAATGGTCCTGAAACGTTAGTTGACACGTATGCTCCATCAAGATCCGATCAGCAGCTACTTTTTGAAAGCGACGAATTGAAAAATCAAGAGCATGTGCTGCGCATCCGGGTGACCGGCCAGAAGAAGGCCAACGCTAACGATAGCTTTTTATCGATAGACCGTGCGGACATCCAGTTAGGGGTAAGCGGCAAAACGGACGTTGTTGATCCAGTGAAAGTTGCAACGATTAACATTACAAGCTCAGGTAATGTGTCGACGATTACCGCGAAGGGCGGAAGCCTTCAATTACAAGCAGCGGTGCTGCCTGCCAATGCCACGAATAAGTCAGTGACATGGACGGTATATGAAACAGATGGTGCAACAGCAACGGATAAAGCGACTATTAATCAATCCGGTTTACTGACGGCTGCGAAAGATGGAATCGTGAAGGTAATCGCAACAGCAACTGATGGTTCAATGGTTCAAGGGGAAATGGGAATTATACTAAGCGGTCAAACGGACGTTGTTGATCCAGGCACGGATCCAGTGGATGTTGCCACGATTAACATCACGAGCACAGTGTTGACGATTACCGCGAAAGGCGGAAGCCTTCAATTACAAGCGGCGGTGTTCCCAGCCAATGCCACGAATAAGTCAGTGACATGGGCGGTATATGAAGCAGATGGCGCAACAGTAACGGATAAAGCCATAATTGATGTAAACGGTTTGTTGACGGCTGTGAAAGATGGAACCGTGAAGGTTGTCGCAACAGCAGTTGACGGCTCTAAGGTTCATGGGGAAATGGTTATTACACTAAGCGGTCAAACGGATGTTGTTGATCCAGGCACTGACCCAGTGAAAGTTGCAACGATTAACATCACAAGCGCAGGCAATGTGTCGACGATTACCGCGAAAGGTGAAACCCTGCAATTACAAGCGGCGGTGCTTCCTGCCAATACTACGAATAAGTCAGTGACATGGGCGGTATACGAAGCGGATGGCAGAACACCTACGGATAAAGCCATAATTGACGTAAACGGTTTGTTGGCAGCTGCGAAGGATGGAATCGTAAAAGTAGTTGCCACAGCAAACGACGGTTCGCTGGTCTTTGGGAACAAAGTTATTACGATATCCGGGCAAAATGACAATCCAGGCCCTAACCCTGGATCTGGTAGTTCTAACGGTTCTAGTGGTTCTAGTGGTTCAGGCAGTCCAACGACACCGCCAGTAAAAGAAGATCCTAACCGATATGTACCCAAGGATACAGAACTTAGGATCGACCCTGCACAAGAAAGTCAAACAGCTGTAACTGCAATCATCGATCGTGAACGACTTGCGCAGAAATTAGCGGATCTTAAAGCTGCAAGCAGCTCAATCCTCAATTTCGAGCTGCCAGGCGAGTATGAAAAGAATGCCGTACAGCTGCCGCTGGATATCTTGTACAACAGGATGAAAGAAAATAAAGGAACGGTCCTGACCCTAAGAAACCATTTGGGATCGTATAACCTGCCTCTGTCGATCCTGAGTCGCGAGGATGTTGCAAGTGCGGTTAACATGGAAGGCGCAGTGCTGATCATTCGCATGGATAAAGCGAAATCGCAGCAGGAGAAGCAATTTGAACAATCCATCGCTAATCAAGGTATGAAACGCCTAAGCGATATGATTGAGTACAAAGTGATTCTGAAATCTAAGGACAAAGAAGTAGAAATTACGTACTTTGGCAACAGCTTTATCACACGCTTGATGAAAGTAGAAGGAGCCATTCAGGATTCTTCGATTGCGACTGTGGTCGTTTACGATCCGGCTACAGGAGAGCTGAAGTTTGTGCCATCGGTGTTCACTGTGAACAATGGCAAGACAGAAGTAACGATAACCCGTAATACGAACAGTCTGTATGCGATCGTTCAAAACAAGAAAACGTTTGACGATATGAACGGACACTGGGCGCAGAAAGAAGTTGAGAACCTAGCTTCCAAAATGGTAATCGACGGAACAACGGATCGCACGTATACACCGGAAATGCAAGTCACTCGGGCTCAGTTTGCAGCACTTCTCGTAAGAGGACTAGGGTTACCGACAGAAACGACGCCATCCGTATTTACCGATGTTGCTGCCACCCAGTGGTATGCATCAGAAGTAGGTACAGCCGCGAAGTACGGCTTGGTTCAAGGTGTTGGCGAGGGCAGATTCAATCCGGATGAACTGATTACGAGAGAGCAGATGGTCGTGATGATGATGAAAGCTGTCCATCTCGTTCAGGGAGAATCGAAACCCGAAGCTGTGGCGAATACCCGACTTGCGGATCAAGACCAGTTATCAGACTATACCCGCAGCGCGGTAGCGGAAGCAACTAGCAAAGGTTTGGTACATGGGAAAACAGAAACAACCTTTGCACCGCAAGATGCAGCCACTCGCGCAGAGGCTGCCGTGCTTATCAAACAAGCGATGCAATATTTGAAATTGATTAATTAAATGGTGAGGGTTGAGTAAATCCAAATACAGCAAACGGCGGATCCGGATGGAGTCCGCCGTTTGCTTTTGAGAACTTATAGGCTGCGCAGCGTATATATTTTGCCTGCCTCCGTATCGAAACGGATGACGCCTTCCATCACAACTTCATAAGGTACATTCGTGCCTTCCGATTCGACCGAGAGCGAACTCTCCTTCGTGCGAATACGGCAGCTGCCGCCGAATTGCGCTTCGATTTCCGCTTCCTGAAGAGCGCCCCCTGCCCACGATAGGTTAACGCTCATCGCGCCTCTTGCACGGAGGCCCCTCACAGAGCCGACCGGCCATGCATCCGGCAAGGCGGGCAGCAGAGAAATTTCGCCGGCATGAGATTGAACCAGCATCTCCGCTACGCCTGCGGTAAATCCAAAGTTGCCGTCGATTTGAAAAGGCGGGTGGGCATCGAACAAGTTGGCATAAACACCGCCGTGATGGTAGTTCGTCTCGCTCTCCTTCACCAGATGCAGCAAATTGGAGATGAGCGCAAGCGTTCGGTTCCCGTCCTGAAAACGGGCCCACAAACAAATTTTCCAAGCCAGACTCCAGCCTGTCCCGCCATCACCACGCCGCTCCAAGGAGGTTCTTGCTGCCTGAAACAGATCAGGCGTTTCCAGTTCCGTCAATTGACGGCCAGGGTAGATTCCGAACAGATGCGAGACATGGCGGTGATGAACATCCTCGTCATCCCAATCTTTCGACCATTCCTGAAGGTGGCCGTGCTTGCCGATTCGCATCGGCTGCAGTTTCGCGCGCGCTGCTGCCATCTCAGCTCTAAGGGGCTCGTCAATGTTCAAAACGGACGAAGCCTCGATACTGCTCGTCAATAAATCCCAGATCAACGACATATCCATCCTCGATGCCTGACTGACTGCGGCCATCTGCCCATCCGCAGTCACAAACTTATGCTCCGGCGAGGTGGAAGGTGAAGTGATGAAATAACCGTTTTCGTCGGGGTGCAGCCAATCCAGACAGAATAGCACCGCTTCTCTCATAATCGGATAAGCCTGCTCACGAAGATAACGTTCATCTTGGGTGAACGCGTAGTGCTCCCAGAGGTGCTGGCACAGCCATGCAGCCGACATCGGCCAGAGCGCCCACACCGGATCGCCGTGGCCATAATCTCCGACAGGTGCTGACTGGCACCAGATGTCTCCGTTATGATGCGCAACCCAGCCTCTGCAGCCGTAATTCACTTCAGCCGTTTTCCTACCGTTGTTGGATAATTTCTGTATGTACCCGAGAAGCGGCTCGTGACATTCCGATAAATGGCACGTTTCTGCTAGCCAGTAGTTCATCTGGGTATTAATGTTCAACGTCCAATTACTGCTCCATGGCGGGCGCAATTCTTTGTTCCAAATCCCCTGCAGGTTGGCCGGCTGCGACCCTGCGCGCGAGCTTGCGATCAGCAAGTATCGGCCATATTGAAACAGCAGCTCCACGAGCCCGGCATCCTTCGCTCCAGACTCGGCGATTCTCTGGTCAGTCGGCGTTCGCTCTGCCGCCTCGGAAGCGCCAAGCCTCAGTTCCACGCGATTGAATAATGCTGTGTAATCATCAATATGAGCTTGCCGTAATTGCTCAAAGGATTTGGTCATCGCCCGCTGCAGCCGATCCTCATTTGCGGCGGCTACTTCACTGCTTTCCTTGGCAGGCGGCTTATCGTATCCTTGGAAGCTGGTTTCCGCACTGAATAGCAGCGTAACCGCCTTGGCGCTTTGAATATGCAGTCCGTCATGATCAATCGCATAAGCGCCGCCCTCAAGTTGAATGCCAAGACGTCCCTCGAACCGCATGGCTTCCGTTGTTTCGGGTTCACCATATACGACGGGATGATCTCTATCGTAGTAATTAGGATCAACATGCTCTGGGCTAATACCTTGCAAATACAGATGATCTGCCGTAAAGCTTGTTCGATACGGATGAGGGCTATCCAGCCGCGCTGTGAAATCCAGAGCGCCCGGAGCGCTTGCTTCGATACGGATCACAATGACTTGGTCTGGATAGGAAGCAAACATTTCGCGGGTATACGCAATATCGCCAATCCGATACGTCACCCTAGCGATGGCATCTGTCAAATCCAAGCTGCGCTCATAGGCCTGAACCACGCCCCCGTGGCGGAACTTCAGGTGAAGATCGCCAAACGGCATATAGGATTGATTGTAAGGCCCCATCATCTCCTTGCTCTTCTTGTCTGCTTCCGCGTAGCGGCCTGCTGCTATAAGTCCGCGTACTTCTGAGAGAACGCTCTTCGCGTTCGGATTGTTTTCGTCGATAGGACCTCGGCCTGACCACAGGGTATCTTCATTTAACTGCAAATGCTCAGCTTCCGGGTCGCCAAAAACCATTGCTCCCAGTCGGCCATTTCCGATAGGAAGCGCTTCGGTCCACGCTTTTGCGCAGCTTAAATAATGCAATTTCAAAGGTAACAGCTCCTTTTTATGTGGAATTATGCTCACTCCAACTACATCACAAAATCACCCTCTGCAATTAGGACATTACTAAGGTACTTTGGAATAAAAATATGAATTATTATGCGGCAGGCAGCATTTGGTCCGATCTAAATAAAGGCTGTTTTGAAATAGAAGTAAGAAGTACGTTTGTTGTAGGTAATTATACAATAAACGTACTTTTTTCTTGTTTTCATGTATAGTTCATCCCGAGATTTTCAATTATTCTAAATACACATTATTGAAAGCGCATACATGAAAGAAGCCTATTAAAAGGGAGGGGATAAGCAGCTCATTAAGCTGAAAAAGCAAGGAAGATTGTAGCTGGTCATTTAACGAATGGGGAGGCGTAAGTATGAGTAAAGTAAAGTTTAGTTTATTGTTCTTGTTAAGCTTTATGTTAATGGTAAGCATTTTCTTAAGTGGAGTTGGCCCAGGCGGACGTAGTATAGCTCAAGCCAGCACTGAAATCATTGTGGACAATACGGACGCAGCGCTTGTCGGTTCATGGACAACATCCACATATAAACCGAACTTCTATGGGACGAACTATTTGACAAAAGCGTCCGGAACTGGGACAGGGAAAGTAAAATGGACGCCAAATTTGCCGACCGCCGGCACATATAAGGTCTATTACAAGCTCCCGGATGGCGCAAGCGATCGGGCAAGCAACGCTCCGTTCAATGTACATGATACGACAGGAGACCATTTCTATAGTGTTGATGAGCGGGTATCGCCAAGCGCAGGGTGGGTCTTGCTCGGGAGTCATACATTCGCCGCAGGATCAGCCGGGTATGTCGAGTTATCGGATAACTCTAACGGCCAATTTGTCATTGCGGACGCTGTAAAATTCGAGTATGTGGTTCCGCTTGAAGAAGTCATTGTGGATAACACGGCTGCGACATCAACGGGGACATGGAATACAAGTACGTTTAAGCCTAACTATTACGGTTCGAATTATGCAACTAAACCATCGGGTACTGGATCGGCAACGATGAGGTGGACCCCCAATTTATCGCAAGCGGGCACCTATGCGGTCTATTACAGGCTCCCGGATGGGGCTAGTGACCGCGCGAACGACGCTCCATTCACGGTTCATGATGCTTTAGGAGATCAAACGTACTATGTGAACGAGCAGGAAACGCCAGGCGGCGTATGGAAGGTGCTCGGCAATCATACGTTTTCTGCTGGAACTAGCGGATTCGTAGAATTGTCAGATAATGCTAATGGCAGTTATGTCATCGCAGATGCGATTAAACTCGGTCCAGCCGTACCGGAGGATATGCTTCCTAAACCTCCGCAAGGCAATTACAAGATCCGTCCAGATATTCCGAAACAAACAATTTTAGGTTTAGGCGTAGAAATTCAAAGCGACAGCATCGGGTCCGGCAACAATGGATTGCCTGAGAAGACGACAAGTGTTCCTCATGATCTGGTTCCGTCCGAGAGAACGCGGTTTTATAACGAGATGTTGAAGGGCTTCCGTTATGCGCGTTTGGCAATGGGGCTTTATTTCCGCGGGTTGACGCCCGATCAGAAAAACATCGTGGAACGATTTCCAGGCCAAGCAGATGAATTAAAGGAGATGATTGAGCAGTCCGGTATGGAAGGAATAGCAGCGGAATATTGGTCCCCGGCTCCTTACTGGAAATCAAATGGGAGTTATATCGGAGGCAGCTTGAAACAGTTTGATGCTCCTTTCTTGAACGAGTTCGGAGATGCTTTGGTAAGGGATATTGATTACTTGGAAAGCAAAGGAATACCTGTTGTCATGTGGGGATTGCAAAACGAGCCTGCCTATTCGACACCTTACTCTTCGGCTGTATACACGGATTCGCAGTACTATAATACGTTTAAAATCGCTGCTCCCAAAGTGAAAGCGAAATACCCGAATATGTTCATTCAAGCCGAAAGTTTGAGTGGGCAATACGGCAGAGGTTCGGCATTAACTCGCAATGATCCCGCGACACTTCAATATGTAGATGGGTGGACTTGGCATAAAATTGGTACTTCATCCAATGAGCAAATTACGAATGCCGCTTATTTTAATGCAAACACAGCCGGCAAACCCGTTTTCAACAATGAGTTTGAGTATCTGGACAACACAACGAGCGTTGACAAAATGATGAATACAGCCCAGTCCATCATGAACTGGATGACGTTCGAGAATTCGCCGACTTGGTTCTGGCTGCATGCGCTAAAACCAACGTATAACGCGGAATCAGAAGGTTATGGACTGGGTCTGTGGAGACCGGCCGACGATACGGATTTCTCCAAGTACAGCCAAATCCAGCCAGGGCATTTTGATTATATCAAAACCAACTGGCATGCCGTCGCAGGATTTGTGAAATATATGCCATGGAACTCGGTACGGTATCAAGTAGATGAGTCAACCGTTCAACTTAACAACCGCATTATGGCGTGGAAAACGCCTGAGGGCAAGCTGGTCTTTGCTTTGACGAACAGAGGCGGTGCGCCATACACCTTTAACATGGATCTTGGAGGCGCTTACACACTATCAGGCCACCGTTATGACAAAAATACAGCCGATCAATCGCTCGGCCATGTGACAGGAAGCAATGTGAGCATAACACTGCCAGGCAATTCCATTGAATTCTGGGTAGCCCAGTAGAACGGGGCGATCAAGTCAGCAGCATCCTGCGGTTATCCAGCAGGGTGCATTTTATCTTTGTCACATTAAATAGGGTTCGTTTTCAGCTTGTTGGGATTCCATTCGTGTTTTATGATTAGGATAATTATCGAAATGTGTCGAGAATGTGAGGAGATGGAGACAGAATGCGGGACGCACTTCTAACAGTGTTAATTGTGGATGACGAACTGCCGTTGCGTCAAAGATTACAGTCCCTGAACTGGGCTGCTTTTGGAGCAGCATGTATCGGAGAAGCACAGGATGGCGAAGAGGCTTTGTCTTTGTGCCAAGAACTTCAGCCTGACGTTGTCATCACAGATATTACGATGCCTGTTATGGATGGAATCAGTCTGCTGATTGCACTGAAACAGCAGCTTCCATCGATTCAAGTTGTGTTGTTCACTGCGCATAGCGATTTCGACTATGCCGTCAAAAGTCTCCATTATGGAGCACTGGACTACTTGCTGAAGATGAGCTTTACGGAGCATGATTTCGTGAAGCTCTTCGATCGGGCGAGAGAGAATCTCGAGCACGCCGCCGTTTTCCAGTCATCCATGGCGGAGAGGCATCGGTGGGAGAAGGCGCGGGAACTTATGCTCTACCTGAATCGGGGATCGGCGTTCGCGTCATCCAATGAGGGGGCGTCTGCAAGCAACCTAGAAGGACAGCGGTATGCCGTACTCTTCACGGAAAACAGGAATCAGGCAAGCCTGCTTCTCGAGAAGGAAGTACAAGATATATTGGTGCGACGCGAAGGCTGTCATGACGGGTTCAGCTTTGTTCCTTCCCAGTCCGGTGAATGGTTTCTATTCATGGGAACCTCGACGTCGTCAGAAGTGTATTGGACAAGTGAAATGGAGCAATTGTTAGCTCAATTGCAGATACGGATGGAAGAAAAATTTTCTTTTGTGCAATACGAAATTCGGTGGTTCGCCGTCCTGCTCAGTACCCCGTTCCTGCCGGAGTCAATTCGTGATGATTACCTGAAGGTAAACAAGTGGAAGAAGGGGGTTTTCTACCAAGCGGATTCGCCGTTGCTATTCAAAGGCGTCCCCCCTGAGCTAAAGTCTGTAACGGATACGCAAGAGAAAAGTTTGCAGGAGGAGTTTCGGAAAGTAGGCCGCGATCCGGAGCAGCTTTGCCAATTTATCGACGAGGGTCTAAGGCCGTATGCGCTAAGCGAGCGATGGAATCCAGCCGAGCTCAAACAGGTTCTTGTGCGAATTTGCACGGATCTGTTTCGTGAATGGGGATATCATCCGAAGGAGAGTGGCATCGCGGCTTCTCTTCTGCAAGAGGAATCGTTCGGATCCTTTCTGGAGGTGCTGATGCATGCCATCCGTAACCGCGGGACGGTCGCCAGCTTGCGTTCTGAGCTAAGGGAAGTCAAAGCGATGATCGAGGCGGATTTGTCACAGCCGATCACGCTCAATGCGATAGCGGCGCAAGTTGGGCTGAGCCCTCAATATTTGGGCAGACTGTTTCGCGATGAAACAGGGGAGTCGTTCAATGAGTACATGACTCGGCTGCGGATGGAAACGGCCATTCGCCTGTTAAATCAAACGAATTTAAAAGTGTATGAGGTTGCCGAGAAAGTGGGAATCCCCAGCTACCGATATTTCTCCAATGTATTCAGGGAATGGACAGGGCTCACACCATCCGATTTCAAGAAAGGGTGAAGCTGTTGAAGAGGTTGTTGGTCTGGGTTCAGAGTTGGGGCATGGCTTGGAAATTGTTTATCATTCTCTTTGTCGTTACGGTTGCCTTATTTCTAGGCATGGCCTACAAAAATTATAAAGATTCCGAAGTATTGTATAAACAGGTAGTTACGAATGATTCTAAGGAATTGATGGTTCGAACCAATCAATTTATCGATGCTTATGTGGAAAATATTAAAAGCATCCTTTCCATGTTGTCGTCAGAGAAGGAATGGTCCCAAGACAAGAAGGAAATGATTGAGAGTACGCTCAGGCGATATGGCAATTTGAATCAGCTGAATATCAAAACGCTGTATGTCGTGACGGAAAACGGCGTGGTATTTACGAATAGTCAATTGTATTATGACATTTTGGGCAATCCCAATCTGCCCCGGTTGTATCAGCGTGCTTTGGAAAATTCGAATGCTCTAACCTGGAGTGAACCCTATAATTCGCTGCTATCCGGTAGAACCGTTGCATTCATGAAGCCGGTAAAGGATAATAACGGTCATGTTTCAGCTGTTGTCATAGGGGAAATTGACCTGGAGAATTTGGCCATACGCTTGGCGCCGCTGCTTGCCGGCGTACATCAAACCTTCGTGGTGATTACCCAAGAGGGGAATATTGTAACCAAAGACAATCAGAGCCTGCTCCTGCCCTATGACAATACCGTTGTTCCTTCCAGAATTCAACCGTCTTTTGTGAAGCGATTGTCTGATTTGGAGTATGGCTATAATGAGGTAGAGGGACCTAACGGGAAACTTATTATCGTTAAATCGCTGGCGAATTATTTGGGCTGGAATTTGTTTTCGATCTATGACGAGAACTATTTCTACCAAAGCGTTTCTTCACTGTATACGAATGCGCGAAATACGCTTCTTCTATGGGTAGTTGCTCTGTTTCTTTGTACGTTTATCATAAGCCGGTATTTCACCAATCCAATCAAGAAATTAGTTAGCAAAATGAATAAAGTACGCACGCTGGACGTTCCACTGAAAATATTGGATGTACGCAATGACGAAATCGGTAGTTTGGTTGCAAGCTACAATCTGATGATGGATCGCATCGTAGGCTTGATGAATGAAAGGGAGCATAACGCAGAGCGCAGAAAAGAACTGGAGATCAAAATGCTGCAAAGTCAGATCGGTCCCCATTTTCTGCACAATACGCTGGCTTGCATTCACAGCTTGGCTCAGCAGGAACGCATTCATGAGGTGGAGGCAACGATCCGTTCGTTAAGTGGGCTGCTCTCCTACAGCTTCGATAAGATATCGGAGAAAGTACAGCTTCGCCAAGAGCTCGAGAGCATCGGAATGTTCGTGCAAATTCAATCGATCCGGTATGGTCCCAATTTCGACGTTCAAATGGATATCTCTGAGGAAGCGCTGCGATGCGAGATCTTGAAGCTATCTATCCAACCGATCGTGGAAAATGCGATATTCCATGGCATTCTGCCGACCAGAAAGCCGGGCATTATCCAGATTCGGGCGAAAGTCCACGGCCAGTCCTTGTTCGTCTACGTTGCAGACAATGGCGTAGGCATGGGTAAGCAGAAACAGCAGCAAATGTTTAATAATCGAGAGCGCAACGACCGTAAGGGAAGATTCAACAGCATCGGTTTTGTTAATGTGCATGAGCGTTTCCGGCTGCACTATGGCGCCCCATTTGGCTTGAAGCTGATCAGCAAAGAAGGTGTCGGCACGGTTATTCGCATTAAAATTCCCATCCATCCGAATCCATGATGAACAGTCATGGATTTTATGTTTATTTCACGTACATTTTGACTATTTTCATGTATATTTTATCGGTTTGCAGCTTGTTATGATTAGTACCAAGGGGGAGTTGAAAGCGCAAACATTTAGATAAGAGGTGAGAGAGTGGAGACTAAAGCGGGTATCGGAAAACCTGCATCGTTACGGCCCTTGTTTAGAATCAGAGCAAGAAGCCTATGGAAGAGAATATGGGAGTTCAAAGCGTTATACGTAATGATTTTGCCAGGTGTTCTGTATTATCTCGTGTATCGATACTTGCCGATGTATGGCACGTTGATTGCTTTTAAGGATTACAGCTTCACAAAAGGAATTGTCTCAAGCCCATGGGCCAATCCATGGTACAAGCATTTTGAAACATTTTATGACTCGCCCTATTTTACGCAATTGCTGACGAATACGTTTTTAATCAGTTTTTACAAATTGGCGTTCGGAATCTTCCCCCCGATCTTATTGGCCTTGTTGTTAAATGAGGCTAGAATCGTATGGTTCAAAAATTTGATTCAAACGTTGACGTACATGCCGTATTTCCTCTCTTGGGTCATCATTTACGGCATACTCATTGCTTTCCTGTCCGAAAGTTCAGGCATTGTGAATCGGCTGATTGTTGAATCCGGCGGTGAAGCGGTCTCCTTCCTGACATCGACCTCATGGTTCCGATCAATTCTTGTCGGTTCGGATATCTGGCAGCAGATCGGTTACGGAGCGATCATTTACTTGGCAGCGATGACAGCTATCGATCCTACGTTGTATGAGGCGGCCAAAGTGGATGGCGCAGGTCGATTAAGAATGATTTGGCATATTACGCTACCTGGTATTAGGAATGTGATTATCCTCCTGCTGATTCTGCGTCTGGGTCATTTCCTTGATGCAGGATTTGAGCAAATTTATATTATGTACAACATTCAGGTGTACCCGGTTGCCGATATCATTGATACGTGGGTATTCCGCACGGGCTTGCAGCAATTGAATTTCAGCTTGGGGGCTGCTGTCGGATTGTTCAAATCGATTATAGGGCTTGTTTTGGTGCTCGGCGCGAATAAGCTGGCTAAGCGTTGGGGAGGTTCCATATGGTAAAACAAAAAGGCGATCTTGTTTTTAATACCTTCGTGTATGTGCTGCTGGCCGTGCTCGGCGCGATTGCACTAGTTCCACTGCTTTATGTATTTTCTGTATCGATCACGCCTTACAGCGAGGTGCTCAAAAATGGCGGATATGTGATCATACCGAAATCGATAACCTTCGAGGCATACAAGCAGTTATTTTCAGAATCGACCATCCCTCGAGCGTTTAAAGTTACGATCATTATTACCGTTGTGGGAACGTTTCTTAATATTGTTCTGACTACACTGCTGGCCTACCCGCTCAGCCGCAAAGGATTTCCAGGACGGAAATATATTTTGTTCGCCATTGTGTTTACGTTCATTTTCAACGGAGGGATTATCCCGACGTACTTGATTGTCAAATCAACCGGCATGCTGGACAGTCTATTCTCCATGATCGTTCCGAACATTATCTGGAGCTATAATGTGCTGATTATGAAAAGCTTTTTTGACAATTTACCTGAGGAACTGTTCGAGTCGGCGAAAATCGATGGGGCCAAAGAATTTAGGATATTGTGGCAAATTGTCGTGCCGCTCTCTACTCCGGTTTTCTTAACCTTATGCTTGTTTTATGCTGTGTCGCACTGGAATGAGTTTTTTCAAGCGATTATGTATGTGTCGGACCGGAATTTGTATCCGCTTCAGGTAGTCGTCCGAGATATTCTAATGCAAACGCTGTCGTCGATGAGCAATACGGAAAGCATGGTTCCTGCTGTCACAATGCAGATGGCGGCGGTGATCTCCGCAAGCTTGCCGATCATTCTTGTCTACCCGTTTATTCAAAAGTACTTTACTAAAGGCATGCTCTTAGGCGCAGTAAAAGGTTAATAATCGGTGACTAGGAGGGCGACCTCCCTTCATAAAATGATGAAATGGAAAAGGGGAATATACATGATTAGCCCAAAAAGACGTTTCGCCCTAGGTTTAGCTGTTTTTACAATGCTCACAAGCAGCACGTTAGCCGGTTGCAGCAGTTCAGGTACCAAGTCAGCCGATAGTACTCCTCCCAGCCCCGCAGGCAGTACCACAGCCAGTCCGGCAGCAAAGTCCAGCGAGCCTGTGAAGTTGGAAATCATTGAGAACGCTGCTGCCATGCCCGCTCCGGATGCTGACTTTATTAAACAGGCATTGGACAAAGCCCTTGGTCTTAATTTAATGGTAACCTCCTATGCGGCTGTTGCCGACTATCAAAACAACCTGAATGTAAGAGTTGCAAGCGCTAACTATCCGGATCTGTTCCAAATTGTCGATCGTCAAGCTTTGGCTCAATTATCGCAATCCGATGTTCTGCTTGATTTGACTCCTTATATGGATAAACTTGGGAGCGTTAAGAAGTTTCTAGGCGAGGATAACTTGAAAAAGGGTTACTACAACGGGAAATTATATGCGATTAATAAAGCTCCGCAAATCGACTATTGGACCTACTGGGTGCGCAAAGATTGGCTCGATAAGTTAAATCTTAAAGTACCAACGACGCTGGATGAATTGTATACGGTTGCCAAAGCATTTACGGAGAATGACCCTGACGGCAATGGGAAGAAAGATACGGTCGGCATTACGGGAGGAAGCGGCGGCGGCTTCCATACTTTCAACTTTAACGGCGGTGTAGGCGCGGCAATATCTCCGATTCTGGGCGGACACGGCGTAGGTATTCCGGGCAGCGTATATATCAAAGATGGCAAGGCTGTCGATGCTTATCATGATCCAGCCATGATCGAGGCATTGACGGATGCGAAGAAATATTTTGATGCGAAAGTGATTGATTCCGAGGTTGCGGCCAATACAGGGTTACAGCATCAGCAGAAAGCAATTCAGGGGCAAGCCGGGATCGTGTACATCGACTGGGCCAACATTAAGAAAGACCAATTCGTTGAACAGACCAAAGCGGTAAATCCGAAAGCGGAATGGATTCAAATTGCAGCGCCGAAAGGTCCGGCCGGACAATTCGACGGCACATGGGACAGCGGCAAATCGCCGATGATGCTTGGCATTCCGAAGAAGCTCGAGAAAGACCCGGCCAAGCTTCAGAAAGTGTTTGATTTGCTCAACTACGTGTCCGAAGGCAAGGGAGCTGAACTCGTCCAGTACGGTATTGAAGGCAAGCATTATACGCTTGAAAATGGCAAGCCCAAACCGACCGATTTGCTTGGTAAAGAAGGCGGCTACATTTGGTCCTATCAATTTACAGGCCGACCTGAGCTAGACTATTTATCCGCACGTTTTGTAAATCAGGCGTCTTATATTGATTTTACAAGCAAACAACCGCGCATACAGGCAGTGAATGGTTACTTGGACATTCCGTCCGGTTATAATCCAGCAGAAGCGGATCGTTATGGAACGGAAGAAATTATCAAGTTCTTGTATGGCAAGCGGCCTTTATCCGAATATGACCAATTTCTCAAAACGTTGGATACGCAGTTCAATTACAAAGCATTTCAAGATTCGGCGCAGAAGCAGTTGAAAAGCTTAGGCATGACCAAATAAGAGACAGAGGATACGGGAAGCGGAGGGAACTACAGGATGAAAATAATACAAGAAACGTATGACGTTGTCGTTTGCGGCGGGGGGCTGGCTGGATTTTGCGCAGCCGTCTCTTCCGCTCGCAACGGTGCGAACACGTGCCTGATTCAGGATCGGCCGGTGTTCGGAGGCAACAGTTCTTCGGAAGTTCGCGTAACGCCGCATGGCGCCGCTGCATTTCATGCTTATGCGAGGGAAACCGGCATTTTGTCGGAACTACTGATCGAAGAACGAGCCGCCAATCACGAAGAAATATGGGAGAACGGTTGGACGAACAGCGTATGGGATATGACGATGTATGATTTGGCAATGAAAACGCCGAATCTCAAGTTTCATGTGAATACGGCTGTCCAGTCCGTCATCATGGCAGATGAGAAGAGAATCGCTGCCGTCGTTTGCTATGTGGCGAATGCAGAGACCAAGCTGACGATTCATGGGAAAACCTTCATCGACTGTACGGGAGACGGCACGGTTGCTCATTTGGCCGGCTGCGAGTGGAGAATGGGTTCGGAAGGCCGCGATGAATTCCACGAATTCCACGCGCCTGAAGTGGCAAGTGGGGACACCATGGGCAACTCGATACATTTCAAAGCCCGCGATATGGGACGGCCGGTTCCGTTTACTGCGCCTGATTGGGCTGTCAAACATGAAGATCCAAGCTATTTCTACGATCAAGGACGTCTTCCGAAAGAAATGAAGGGCGGTTATTGGTGGATTGAAATCGGAGTCCCTTGGAATACGATCTATGAAGCGGAAGATATCCGCCACGAGTTGACCCGTCATACGCTTGGCATTTGGGATTGGATCAAAAATAAAGATCCGAAAACGAAAGAAAAGGCGGCCAACTATGCCCTTGACTGGATTGGTCAAGTGCCTGGCAAACGGGAAAGCCGCCGGATCATGGGACAGTATCTCATGACCGAACACGATCCAGCAGAACGCAAGGTATTTCACGATGAAATCGCGTTCGGAGGTTGGTTCCTGGACCTGCATACGCCAGGCGGACTTTTGGCGGCTCATAGCGAGCCGGCAAGCGCGGAAGGCTACACGCAATCAAGCGAATACGCCATCAAAAGCTACTGCGGACCCTACGGTATCCCTCTTCGCATCATGATTAGCAAAGATGTGGACAATCTCATGATGGCTGGCCGCAACGTCAGCGTTACCCATGCTGCTTTGGGTACAGTGAGAGTGATGGGAACCACAGCGCTGATGGGGCAAGCGGCAGGTTTAAGCGCTGCGCTTGCGATTCGCAAAGGCATCTCGATTCAGGAAGTTCCAGATACTTCCATTACGGAAGTACAACAAACGTTGCTCAGGGACGGCTGCTTCCTGCCCAATTATAGAAATGAAGACCCGAACGATTTAGCGCGTAAGGCTTCCGCATCTGCGAGCAGTCAAGCTTTATTGTACGGAGCAGGCCCTGAAAGCAAGGGTTTCCATGAGGGCCTAACCGTATGGAGAGATCAGAACCATAGAATCCCTCATGACCGTCTGCTGCAGCGCAGAGGGCAATGGATTGCTGTTGGCACAGACCATATTGACACCCTGTCCTTCTGTGTGAGCAACAATTCCGGGCACGTACAGCAGCTTAAAGCTGCTCTTGTAGGTGTTGATCATATTTGGGATTATCGTGTAAATACAGGGACTTTGTTGAAAGAACAAATGCTTGAGATCCCAGAAGGCGAACGGATATGGGTAGAATGGGCAGCAAATGCCACCGGTCTGCGGCCTAGCAGTTATGTAAGATTGGATTTATTAGAGAATCCAGATCTGGAATGGCACCGTGCGGGATGCATCGTGCCAGGGCATATGTCTGCGAATGAAATCGGACTTAATCGTATGAGAAGGTACGATAACGGAATTACGATGAGCTTTAAAGTAGCGCCAGCGCAGCCTTGTTTCGGGCCTGAGAATGTGCTTAGCGGCGTAACCCGTCCTCATCAATTCACGAATCTGTGGAGATCGGAACCGAATGAACCCCTTGGCGCTTATTTGGAGCTGAGTTGGCAAAAAACGCAGTCCATTCGGCATGTAGAACTTACGTTCCCTGGTCATTTGATTCGCGAATACCATGCTTACGCACCCTTCTATAGAGATCCTCAGTGTGCCAAAGATTACACGATTGAAGCTTATGTTCAAGGACAATGGAAGACCGTCGTTCAGGTAGCCGGCAATTATCAGCGCCAGCGCAAGCATGAACTGCCGGAGAGCGTGGCAGCAGACCGTCTGCGCATCACGATCCAGTCGACGAATGGAGATCCATCGGCAGCCATTTATGAGATCCGATGTTATAGTTAGCAGCTATTAATCAAACAAGAGGCTGTCCCAAACGAATATGGCCTGACGGCCACCACCATGAATGAAAATGTACTCGGCCTGTGAGCCTGTTGTTCCATACTGGAACTGCAGGTCACAGGCCGGTTTTTTTTGGTACACACTCTGAGTCCCAAACCATACAGAAACAACGAGGACAGGCAAAGGCAACAGCAGCAACAACAGCCCTTCCTATACTTCGAATCATCTACCGCATGCTCAAGGACAGAGTACATTACCAAGAAACAGGCTGGGACTATCTAACGTCTTTACCATCCTCTGTGGAATACTGGATTAAAAAAATGAGGCGCAGGGATTTACCGTAAATATTGAATCCGCTGAAGCGCAGGCGCAGCGTGCTTTCGCGGGGATGCAGCCATCTTCGCGCGTTGAGTCTGCTTTTTCGGCAGGCTCGGAGTACGTTCGATGCTGTCTCCCTCCGGAGACGGCCTTTTTGGCAGGTTCAGCGTACTATCGCGGGGATGCAGCCATCTTCGCGCGTTGAGACTGCTTTTTCAGCAGGCTCAGGACCGGTTCGATGCTGTCTCCCTCCGGAGACGGCCTTTTTGGCAGGCTCAGCGTACTATCGCGGGGATGCAGCCTACTTCGTGCGTTGAGACTGCTTTTTCAGCAGGCTCAGGACCGGTTCGATGCTGTCTCCCTCCGAAGACGGCCTTTTTGGCAGGCTCAGCGTGCTTTCGTGGAGAGCAGCCTTCTTCGCGCGTTGAGACTGCTTTTTCGGCAGGCTCGGAGTACGTTCGATGCTGTTTCCCTCCGGAGACGGCCTTTTTGGCAGGCTCAGCGTACTTTGGCGGGGATGCAGCCTTCTTCGCGCGTTGAGACTGCTTTTTCGAGACCGTCGAACAACTCCTCAACAAACCCCCACCCATCCTCTCCACAGCTAAAACGCAAACTTTTTAGCTGCAAAAAGGCATTCCTCGTCCATTCGCCTCACTCTTTGTTCCCTCTACTTAGGAT
>NZ_JABMKZ010000081.1 GCF_013204855.1 Paenibacillus alba
GATAAACTTTTTTTCATAACCTTTATTTCTCCTCCTTGAAAATCTTTGGGTTTATTTTTTTGTCTTTTTGTTACGATATTTGAGCTCGATTTACTCATTTTTGGTTCACCCCCTTTCCAGAGTTTGAGCATAATATAACTAAGTTCATTTGTGATTCAGATGATCACATTAGAAACTAGTAAATCAATCTAAAAAAAGCTAGAAAAGTGACACCAATGAATATTATACATTGATCGAATTGCGTCGTAAAGATTTTTTTTATAAAAGCAACAATAATTCATAATAAAACAGTAACTCTGTATTATTTCCATGTCTTCAAAGTATTAAACGCAGCACAAACAAAAAAGTTGCGATTAAAAGAAAAAACTTTTTTCGTTTATGCGACGTTTATATAGTTGGCAGAGCACACAAACAAAAAAGCCCCTTACTTATATAAGTAGGAGGGCCAGATGTTCAGCTGTGTAGTTAAACCACAATTAATTCAATTTGCTTTGCAGCTATTTCTTCAAGGAACGTATGCGGGGCTTCACTATCTGTAATCAAAACATCGATTTGTTCAGTGCTGGCGTATGAGGCGATAGAGATCTTTCCTATTTTATCATGATCAAGTAGCGCAACTACCCGCGAAGCCGCCTTGACCATTTCTTTTTTCAGCTCGATTTCATAAACGTTAAAATCCGTTAAACCGTCTTCAATAGTAAAGCCGCTTGCAGAGGTGAACAAAATATCGGCATGGATTCGCCTTAGCAAATCAATCCCAAATCTGCCTTCCAATGCTGTTGAACCAACTCTAAGCGCACCCCCTATAAGGATAACCGTGATGTTCGGATTTTCTTTCATCTCCATCGCAGCGTGTATACCGTTGGTTACAACGGTTAAACGAGATTTTTCTTGTACTAATATACGTGCTAGTTCTAATGCAATGGGACTTGCATCAAGGAAAATACATTGACCGTTCATAATTAACTGAGCAGCTCTTTGACTAATTTTTATTTTCTCAACTTGATTAATCGTATCGCCCATCGTCGAAGAACAATGCTGATCATTTGTTTTTTCTTTGGTCATTGCGCCGCCATGTGTGCGTATAAGAAGGCCCTCTTTTTCCATCTGCATTAAATCAGTGCGCAAAGTGGCTTCAGAGACGTTTAAGTGTTTGTTTAATTCCTTGATGGTTGTACGTTGATGTTGATGGAGAATGTTCATAATCACGTTCTTGCGTTCATTTGCAAAAAACTTTGCCACAAAATCACCTACAATACTAGAGTAAACAACGTTTAATGCGCGTTCAAAAATCGTTTTTTATTTTAGCACACTTAATTGGTACAAGGCTATTTCTTTGAAAACCGTACAAAAACGATAAAAACGACATCATTCGACATGTAAATTGTTGAAACGATAAAATTCTTATTGAAAAATATCATATAAAAGGGATTTTCTTCCTTGTAAACCCTTTAATATTGCGAATGTATAGCTTAGCATTGACAATTCGCAAATAGAAAATACAATAAAAGAGAATTTTAAATAAAATTGTTGTTGTTTTCTTTCGAAACAATAAGTGGGAATTTGATTATGGGGGTGAGTTTCCGTAATTTCATTGAAAATTATAATTCGTGTAGTAAATGATGTTTCTTTGTTGATTAAAATCACCGCAATACGTCAAAACTAGCGATTAATAGATTAATAGTTTTAGTAGACAACAAAGTTTCGAAGAAAGGATAGAGATATATGATACTAATGGAAGCGATATCACAATTTGAAAAGTACCAAATTTCGATTGATAGAAGCGATAAGACTGTAGAAGCATATAGAAATGATTTGCTTTTCTTCGTCAAGTATTTAGTTGATACATATAATTGCACGCCTTATTTAACAGATGTGACGGCAGAAGATATTGAAAACTATTTTTACCACCTTAAGATGGAAAGAGGCTATTCACCGGCTAGCTTGAAACGAAAGTTGGCTGTGTTTCGAACCTTCTATAACTTTTGCAATAAAAAGAAATACTGCATTAATAATGCGGCCGTACACGTGGAAACGATTAAACAGGAGCACAGGGAGAAGGGGTTTTTAACATCAGGAGAGGTGCTGCAGCTTGTTGAAGCCATTGAACATAGTTTAATGAAAAAGATCATACTTACCTTGTATTACACGGGGTTGCGGATATCCGAGTGCATTAATTTGACGCTTGAGGAAATCGATTTTGAACGCAACACGATTAAAATCTTTGGTAAAGGGAAGAAGGAACGAATCGTACCTTTGAATATGAAATTAAAAGAGATACTGATTCATTATTTGGAACACGAACGACCCTACTCTAAAACGAATAATTTGTTCTGTACAGCTGCATCAGGAGCAGTTTCGGACTCTTATGTGAATAAATTTGTTAAAAAGGCAGTAGATCGGCTTGGCTGGAAAAAAGAAGTGACTTGCCATACATTTCGACATTCATTTGCAAGTAATCTTGTGAAAAAAAATGTCAATGTGGTTCAAATTCAAAAGCTGCTTGGACATACGTCATTATCGACTACAACCGTTTATACGCATACAAGATTAGAGGATCTAACAGCTGCAGTTAACCAACTATAATATATTAATTTTTAGAAGGAGGCACTATGACTCAAGCCTTGGCAAATATGGGGAATTTGGATGAGAAAGTACAAGCTGTTCTAGTCGGATTGTCATCAGGGAAGAGTAGAGAGCAGCTGGCGATAGAACTGAAATACAAGGACTCTAAAGGTATAGACAATTACATGAAACGGAAAAGTTATGAGTGGGACAATACGAGAAAGAACTACTTTCCGGTTAAAGAGAAGAAATCTTCTGCAAATATCGTACAAAGTCCTGAAGGCAGAGTTGCTACCATCCTTTCGCTATATAAAAGAGGCGTAGATGCCAAAGAAATTGCTCTTCAACTAAAGTTTCAAGATCATAGAGAAATGGCGCTTTATTTAAGAAGCAAGGGCTATGTTTGGGATGAGGGGCAATCAACTTATGTTTTTAAAGGTGAATCCAACCCTAACCCAGGTGAAACAGAACGTGTTGTGAACGATAAAAAATCATTAAACACTGAAAAAATAGAGGTCGGAGAAACGAAAAGTAGAACAGGAGTTGGACAATCCATGTTAAATTATGATGAAAACTCACTGAAGCTGATTAGTTTTCTAGAAAGTAACAAAGAAGCACTCATGGAAATTATCAAAAACCAATCTAATTCGGTTCAAATTCCAAGATATTTAATACCTGGCGTCTGTATTACAAAGTCGGTACATATGAATTACGGGCTAGACCAAATGACACGTGAGTTCAGTATGGAGAAAAACGTGTCTCAAAAAGATATTTTTGAGGTTGCGCTTATTGATTTTTTCAAAAAATACGGATATCAAAAAGAAATTAGTGTCTTATTGGGCCATTAATTTTTTTTTGGACGAAACCTAATGAAAAACCAACTTTAAAATTCTAAGTGTCTTAATTGCTTTGTTAATAAAACTTGAGCTATGCTTACTTGAAACAATGGTCAAAAAATAAAGTAGTAAAACTATATATGCGGTCTAGCCTTTGAAGAATTGACTAGTTTCCATAATTAAATATTGACTATAAAGGTTATGAAAAAAAGTTTATC
>NZ_JABMKZ010000082.1 GCF_013204855.1 Paenibacillus alba
CCTTTTTTATTTCCTCCATGTCCATCGCTGGACTTAGGTGATCCTCCATGAGGATCGCTTGGCCTTGAGCCAGCACTTGATTCGTTTGGTTATCGGATTCCTGATTCACTTCAAAGCGAATCCCCCCCTCTTGCTCAGGGTACAGCGATAGGCTTACTCTTTCCGGTTGATCATTTACTACAAGGGGGTGTTTCCATATGATTTTCTTAAGTTCAATCCTTTGATTGCCCGTTATACATGCTGAATACGCGACTGCTGCACGTACCATTTCGATATATACGGCTCCTGGCAAAACCATTTGTCCGTTTATCCTATGATCCAATAAAAAAAACTCCTGACCCGTGAAGGCAGAAGTAAACCGCTGCTCCATAAAATTCGAATTGTTCGAATGTAGCAGAGGATGGATGGTTGAAAGCTGATGACTTTCGTGCACAATCGTTTGGGATTGATCTTCATTAACTGATAACCAATAACGGTCCTTATAGAATGGGTAAGAGGGAAGACTTATTATTTGGTGATGCTTATTTTGATATAATCGTTCCCAATCAATTGCAACTCCTTTAACCCATAAGTTAAGTAAATTATCATACTTCTGATCATTTAACCATAGTTTAATCACATTGTTTAAATCCCTATCATCTTTAAAAAGAGTGGAAAAAGCTTTATTCTTTTTTACTTCATCACGGTAAATATCATAAAAACGGCCTTCCATTATATCAATAAGCCGTTTTTCTAGTTCTTTAAGATTCTTTACCATAAATCCAAGCCGCTCATCCATAGCTTCTCTTCCAACCTGTAAGGTATAGGCAATGGAAGCCAAATCATCTTCTGAAAATCTTCCCTCTTGAATCCACTTCAATAAATGTTTAGCCTGCTCACACAAGCGGTCCTCACTTTTGGCAGACATCAGGATAACCTTTGGTATCTGCGCGGCATGGACGTCTGAGAGAGGAACGGCAATTTTAGGAATGTATTCTTCTATCACAATATGTGCATTTACTCCGCCGAACCCAAAAGAGCTTATCCCTGCACGACAAGGAATCTCCTTGCCGTCACGATCCATTAATCTGTCCCATTTTTTCGTTTCTTTATTAATATAAAAATGAGTGCCTTGTAATTGAATGTAGGGATTCATTGTTTCACAATGAAGGCTTTTCACTATTGTCTTGTATTTAAGCTGCAGTAATACCTTAATTGCTCCTACAACTCCAGCCGCTAACTCGGAGTGGCCAACATTCGTCTTTACTGACCCCAACCCACATTGTGCATTTTCATTGATCTGACTTTCATATCCCGCAAAAAGATCCTGGAATGCTGCTTTTAAAGAATTTATTTCAATCGGATCTCCCAGCTCAGTGCCAGTCCCATGTGTTTCTATATAAGTTATAGTGCTTGGATTTACATTTGCTTTCCTATAAACATTCTTTAAGAGTTCAGCTTGGGCTGCCGGGTTTGGTGCGGATAAAGAATTAGACCGTCCCCCATGATTTACAGAAGAGCTTAATATAACCCCATAAATTTGATTACCATCACGCTCTGCATCTTTTAATTTTTTAAGAAAGAGCATCCCGACTGCTTCACTTCGAACATATCCGTTCGCTTTGTCTGAGAATGTTTTGCAACGTCCGTCTTCACTTAACATACCCGCTTTGTTGAAACTAATATGGACTTGAGGGCTAATAATTGTATTGATGCCCCCAACGATCGCCATTTCACAACTCCTATCCTTTATTGAAGATACCGCTCGATGAATAGCTACTAAGGAACTCGAACATGCGGTTTCAATGGCTTCACTCGGTCCGTGAATATTCAGAAAATAACTTAATCTGTTAGGACCAATCGAGGGTGTCATGCCGGTAGCGGAAAATCCTTCTATTGCCGAATTTTTGTGGGTTAAGAAACTTTCATATCCACTTCGTGCAGTTCCGATAAATACCCCAGTGTTGGTTCCCGAAAGGTTTTTAGCTGAATATCCGGCATCCTCCATAACTTTCCATGCATATGTCAATAGAAGACGTTGCTGTGGATCCATTAACTCTGCTTCTCTCGGAGAAATTCCAAAAAACAATGGGTCAAACTCATCAATGCCGTTAATAAATCCTCCCCACTTAATGTTGGTTTTATTTTTTTCACTTTTTGGGTTTCCATTGTAAGCTTTCCAATCCCAACGTTCAATCGGTATTTCTGAGATACAATCCTTACCCTCCATCAAGTTCTCCCAGAATTCTTCCACATCATCTGCCATTGGGAATTTTCCGCTTATCCCCACTATTGCAATTGGCTCATCATCTGAACTTACTTCTTCATTCAAATACAGATGATTTTTTTCCATTGGTTTGGAAAGGAATTCATCCTTTGGTTTTGAAGCTATTTTGGCTTCTTCTGATATTGAAAATGTTCTCATCATGATTTCTTTATACTCTCGGATCGTATACGCTGAAAATTCTTTGATCGTAGTATATTTAAAAAACACCGTAGGATCTAACGCCAGTTCAAATTCATTATTTATG
>NZ_JABMKZ010000083.1 GCF_013204855.1 Paenibacillus alba
CAGGAATCGTGTCACAGAGCACGACAGCAACGAGTGGATCCTGGGTAGTGACAACAGCATTGGCAAACAACCAGACATATCAAGTGAAAGTGAGACAGAAAGATTCGGCAACATGGTCCAACTGGACGACGGTAGGATGGCTGAAAACTGTAGTGGAAATTACAAACACTTCTAGAGTATCCGCAGGCACTAGTTTTAGTATCGCAGTGCAAAACGATGGAATGATGCAAGCATGGGGGGATGGTTCTGTTGGTCAGCTGGGAGATGGTTTGAAGAATCAAGAAACGACCAGTGTACAGGTGCTTAACCTAAGTGATGTAGCTAGTGCACAAGCAGGAACAAGCCACGTGGTGGCCTTGAAAAAGGATGGTACGGTCTGGACATGGGGTTACAATGGATCCAGTCAGTTAGGGGACGCAAGCTCGACGAATCAGTTGTTACCAATGCAGGTAATAAGGGGGTTGAGCGATATTCAGATGGTAGCAGCCGGTGACAGTCATACGGTAGCACTGAAAAATGATGGTACCGTTTGGGCGTGGGGCCTCAATAACTGGGGACAAATTGGCATAGGTACTATAGGTATTGAAGGTGTTCCAAAACAAGTATGGTACATCAGTGGGGTGTCGGCGGTGGCGGCTGGGAGCCTTCATACGCTAGCACTGAAAAGCGATGGTACGGTCTGGGCGTGGGGCTCCAATGACAGTGGAGAACTCGGTAATGGTTCGAAGCAAACAGCATACGTACCGACTCAAATAAGCGGGTTGAGTGGTGTGAAGCAGATTTATGCAAAAGGAAGCACGAATTTTGCAATTAAGGCGGATGGCACGGTCTGGGCATGGGGTTCCAACAATGTAGGACAATTAGGTAACGGAAGTACGGTGAATGTGCCAACACCAGTACAGATTGGCATTAATAATGTGGCAAGCATAGCACCTGGGGGCAGCCACACGCTTGCAGTGAAAAATGATGGCACGGTCTGGGCATGGGGCTCTAACAATGTGGGACAAATAGGTAACGGAAGCATAATCAACGTGTCTACACCAGTGCAAGTGAGTGGGCTTAGTGGAATTACAAGTGCAGCAGCAGCAATGGATGGACATAGTGTGGTGCTGAAGAATGATGGTACGATGTGGTCATGGGGATTAAACACATATGGTCAGTTGGGAGATGGCACGGTTACAAATCGATTGACGGCTGTGCAGGTGCAGAAGAATGTAGCGCCAACAGTAAACTTAACGTGGCCACTAGGCACACAAGTATCTCCGACTGTTGCGACAACTTCTAAACCGACGATAGCATGGAGTCTAAGCGACGCAGCAAATACAGTATTTACGAGTTACCAAGTGCAAGTGTTGGATGCGAGTGGATTGAGTGTAGTAGACTCAGGAATCGTGTCACAGAGTACGACGGCAACGAGTGGATCCTGGGTAGTGACAACGGCATTGGCAAGCAACCAGACATATCAAGTGAAAATGAGACAGAAAGACTCGGCAACATGGTCCAACTGGACGACGGTAGGATGGCTGAAAACTACAGTGGAAATTACAAACACTTCTAGAGTATCCGCAGGCACTAGTTTTAGTATCGCAGTGCAAAACGATGGAATGATGCAAGCATGGGGGGATGGTTCTGTTGGTCAGCTGGGAGATGGTTTGACGAACCGAGAAACGACCAGTGTGCAGGTGCTTAACCTAAGTGATGTAGCTAGTGCACAAGCAGGAGCAAGCCACGTGGTGGCCTTGAAAAAGGATGGTACGGTCTGGACATGGGGTTACAATGGATCCAGTCAGTTAGGGGACGCAAGCTCGACGAATCGCTTGTTACCAGTGCAGGTAATAAGGGGGTTGAGCGATATTCAGATGGTAGCAGCCGGTGACAACCATACGGTGGCACTGAAAAATGATGGTACCGTTTGGGCGTGGGGCCTCAATAACTGCGGACAAATTGGCATAGGCACTACAGGTATTGAAGGTGCTCCAAAACAAGTATGGTACATCAGTGGGGTGTCGGCGGTGGCGGCTGGGAGCCTTCATACGCTAGCACTGAAAAGCGATGGTACGGTCTGGGCGTGGGGCTACAATGGCAGTGGAGAACTCGGTAATGGTTCGAAGCAAACAGCATACGTACCGACTCAAATAAGCGGGTTGAGTGGTGTGAAGCAGATTTATACAAAAGGAAGCACGAATTTTGCAATTAAGGCGGATGGCACGGTCTGGGCATGGGGTTCTAACAATGTAGGACAATTAGGTAACGGAAGTACGGTGAATGTGCCAACACCAGTACAGATTGGCATTAATAATGTGGCAAGCATAGCACCTGGGGGCAGCCACACACTTGCAGTGAAAAACGATGGCACGGTCTGGGCATGGGGCTCTAACAATGTGGGACAAATAGGTAACGGAAGTACAATCAACGTGTCTACACCAGTGCAAGTGAGTGGGCTTAGTGGAATTACAAGTGCAGCAGCAGCAATGGATGGAC
>NZ_JABMKZ010000084.1 GCF_013204855.1 Paenibacillus alba
CTCCTGATCTACGGATTACGCAAATCCTATGCGCTGCAATTTTTTTAAAAGAGACTGAGCCGCGTCTTATTTAGTGATGTCTTTTTCTTCGACTGCCAGCTTTCTAATTTTCATGGTAGTTGAATAAACAGTTGCCGCGAGGCAAGCTCCTTCACTATCGTTCTCCATAGTCCTTATGGAGTTTAACAACATTTACTGATTTACCTACTCTTAGATAACTCTTCTAATTTGAGGCTATTTTTAATATACTATCTACTGACAATATCTTTATTTATGGAGGGAAGTAATATGAGAGAATCTGTTGTACAAAGACAATTACAAGCATATAACGATAAAAATATTGACTTATTCATGGAATGTTATAGTGAAGATGTTAAAATATATGATTTTCCTAATACACTTACCATAGAAGGCCAAGAGGCCATGAGAGAGCGCTATCATAAATTGTTCGAATCATACCCTAATATGTTAGCAACTGTTGATAAAAGAATATTTCACGGAAAATATGTAATAGACCATGAAGAAATAACTGGAAGATTAGAAGGTGCCATTATAGAGGCAGTTGCAATGTATGAAATAAAGGATGATCTAATTACAAAGGTTTGGTTTCTTACAAGGTGATTATATTTCACACGAGTAAATTTCATGGAAAAATCCTATATACGTGATATCGTCTTCCAGGCATTTTATATAATATGACAACTCCTCACCACAACCCGGCTTTTCAAAAAAACGGACTTTCGTTCAGGATTATGTATTATCTCTTCCAGCAGATTCCCCTTCCTGGAGCTGACTACATCCGAAACACTGCCGCCATGCTCGAATAAATACCTGATATATTCAACTTCGCCCAGCAATTCTTCCCTGCTCCTGTCGTTTAAGAAGGCGATTCTGAGTATTTTTGCATCAGTGCCCTCTTTCTCACAGTTATAAACGACATTCTGCCCTCTGGAATGTGCCTTAATCGGCCTGGATTCGTAGCCTTCCAACCCGTCCAAAATAGTACATCCCATACTGTGATACCACAATAGAAAGATCAAATATAATTAAATTACCCATTACTTGAGAAAAGGCAACCAATCCACCTGGGCTGGCTGCCTTTTCATGTTGTTATTGAACTCTCGTTCGCCGTTTAATGGTTTGACAGCAAATTAGAGTCGCAATACGGTTATTGATTCGTTGTTAAAGACTTCACCGTTGTCACGGAAGCCGAAACTTTCATAAAGTCTTTTGGCAGCGACGTTATCGGATTTATAGGGGATCCAGCAGTAATGTGCTTGCCCTGTTGGAAAGGTGCGAATAAATTCCAAGATTTTTTTCATGGCTTCCCGACCATAACCCCGGTTCTGGTATTGCTTGTCAATCATCAGTCGCCTGATACAATAGTTGTCTTCTGCAATTGACGGTTCTTCGTATCCAGTGATTCCATAAGCCAACATAACAAACCCGACCGGCTGCTCATCCGCGTAAATGACAAATGGCAATGGATGTCCCCCATTGGTTACAAGGACATAACAAGAAGCCACGCTTGACAGATTAGACGCAACAAAGTGCCGTTGGTCCTCCGAAACTTCCAAGTTAAACATGGCACGCCGATTTTCCAGTGTGATTTTTCTGAGAGTAATCATGCAGGACTTCTCCTTTCTTCCCTTTATTGTGATTCAAACATTTTTGCCATATAGAATTTTAGATAAATATCTACTTCTGTAGATATAAATATTTTCCTTTTTTTGTATTTAACCTACCCATTACTTTAATAAACAAAAGAGGAGCTGCCACGAAGCAAGCACCTCAAGTTATCCGTTAGAAGAACGAATTGTAGGATTAATATGTCAATTGAAGAATGACTTCGGATACCTCAACTCACCCTTTATTGTTGTTTTTAACTTTGGATGTCCGATTAAGAACACAAAGTCATAGCCTAATTTTTCACATCTCTTTAAACCTTCTTAAATTAATTTACCACCAATCCCTGTTTTCTGATTACTTGGCAATACGGCAATTGGAGCAAGGACTATGATCTCATTACGATTTTCGTCTTCAACAATTTCTGCTTTGCTAAATAAAGCATGACCTACTATTTGGTCATTTTCTTCCGCTATAAGCGATAATTCAGGTATAAACCCAATAGCTTTGCATTGAAGCTTACATGTGCGAACTAGGCCCCATCCCTATCTCGAAGCAAATAGATCCAGAACCTAAAAGAGGTTGAATTGGATACTTTGCCTTGACTTCGATTATTAAA
>NZ_JABMKZ010000085.1 GCF_013204855.1 Paenibacillus alba
CGCATTTCCCCTTGCTCGATGCAAATTTCCCTTGTCCAAGCATCAAGTATTTGTTGGGATGGATGGAGACATTCACTCCCCCGGCAATGGCTACTTCACATCCCCCGCTTCGTAAGCCTTGACATGCCAGGTGAATGGCCGTTAACGAGGATGAACACATCGTATCTACCGCCATGCTCGGACCATGGAAATTACAGAAATAGGACACTCGGTTTGCTATGGAGGAAAGTGTACCTGACAAAACGATATGATTCCCTTTGATTTGCTCTTGTGCCCCATAAAGTTGATACTCTTCATTGATTACTCCAACATAAACCCCTACGTTCCCCTTCAATCCAAATGCCTCATTTTTCCCCAGGCTATCTCTGGTGTACCCCGCATCCTCCAACGCTTCATAAACACACTGCAGGAACAATCGCTCCTGTGGGTCCATGATTTCTGCTTCTCTTGGTGTGATATGAAAGAAGAGTGGATCGAATTGATCCACTCCCTCTATAAATCCTCCCCATTTGCTATAGGTTTTCCCTATTTTGTTTTTGTCTTCGTCGTAATATAACCTGTGATCCCAACGCTCTTGCGGAATCTCCGTTATACAATCCTTGCCGCTTTTAAGATTCTGCCAAAACTCTTCCATCGTCCTCGCTTGGGGATACCGCCCTGCCACCCCAATGACGGCTATGTCCATTCCCTCGTTTTCTCTTCGTGCTTCTTGTACACGCAGGGCAGATCTGTTTCTTGGATTACGGCC
Source organism: Paenibacillus alba (assembly GCF_013204855.1). Taxonomy (GTDB): domain Bacteria; phylum Bacillota; class Bacilli; order Paenibacillales; family NBRC-103111; genus Paenibacillus_E; species Paenibacillus_E alba. The sequence goes on from NZ_JABMKZ010000085.1 coordinate 749, forward strand.
GCCCGTTTGCATGTGGATCAAACGGTTCCTTTGGGGCACCGGCTTTACCGATTTGCCCATTCCCTTCTGGGGCGCAGTCTGGTTTTCCTCGATTCCCAATATCTTCGGCAGTTGCTCTGGGTACTGCTCGATGAAATATCCTGCCAGTGTCTGAAGATTTTGATACTCAAAAAACAGAGTTTTGGGTAAAGAACCGAAGTCTTTTTCCAATTCACCTGTTAACTTCATGACCATGATGGAATCAATGCCGTATTCTTCAAAAAAGGCATCTTCCTCGATTTGTGTTTCAGGTATTTTAATAACGAAAGATAGGCTCTTTTTAAAATAGCCTATGACTTTTTCACGAAATACTTCTTCCCCTATATCAAATTTGTTTTCTCCCTTTATTTGGTCGGTAAATATTTCCACCCCGTATAATCCAGCTAATGTTTCAGTATGTTGTTGGATTAGATAGGTAGCAAGACTATGAATATTTTTTTGTTCGAACATAATTTTTGAATTAATATCAAGCATATATTTTTGATTAAGTTTGTTAATAAATTCAGTTATCAATATTTGATCAAAACCATAATCAGTTATTTCTGTAAATACATCTATATCCTTTTGCTCTACTTTTAGGATATCGGATGCCCAAGCTGTCAAGTCGTGCAGGGTTCTTTTAAAAATTATGCTTTCCGTTTCTTCATTTTGTCCTTTTAAATCCTTCATCAACTGTATACATTCTTCCAAACTCATATTGTTTTCTTTTATTTTTCTATATAACAACTCGGCTTGATCGGTTATCATTATTCTAAACACCTCTAATTCAATAATTCTATAAATTGATCTTCCGTTAATCTACCTTCAATTACTTCATTAATAATATCCTGATAAAATTTATTATCATTTTGACCTGCGGTTGATCCAGATTCTGCAATATTTCTTTTAGTATGGGAAGCATGTGTCATTTTTCTAGATTTCGTTCCTCCCAGAAGATTTATTAACCGTTCTATTTCTCCCGCGACCACCATGACTTGATCTTGGCCCGATGCAAATCCCCGATAGAACGCTTCAATCCCTTGCGGGGTTTCCAAGGCCACGGCACCTGTATCTTGCCGCATCATGGCTTCAATCTCT
>NZ_JABMKZ010000086.1 GCF_013204855.1 Paenibacillus alba
GCCAGCCGCCGAAGGTGGGGTAGATGATTGGGGTGAAGTCGTAACAAGGTAGCCGTATCGGAAGGTGCGGCTGGATCACCTCCTTTCTATGGAGACTCGGATCTGATAGATCCAGTCAAGTGTGTTTAACACACAAATCGCTTACTCACTCGTGTTCAGTTTTGAAAGAGCAATCTTTCAGCAGGATGGCTAACACCATGTTGCACTCGTTTGGTGATGATGGCGGAGGGGACCCACGCGTTCCCATCTCGAACACGACCGTTAAGCCCTCCAGCGTCGATGGTACTTGAACCGCAGGGTTCTGGGAGAGTAGAACGTTGCCAAGCGAACCCATGGCAAGCTTTCGGAGAAAGCTTCGAAAGCTTGTAGGTGGGTTTTTATTTTGTAGTAGTTGTCTTTTGAGGGCCCTTAGCTCAGCTGGTTAGAGCGCACCCCTGATAAGGGTGAGGTCGGTGGTTCGAGTCCACTAGGGCCCACCAATAACTTCATATGGAAGCATCCAGTATCGGGGTCCCCGGAAAGTAATGTCTAAACTCCTATCGAAGTAATGCGAAGAAGTACGACCGCGTATTAAGGTAAGTTTAGACGCCGAACGAGCTAACACTCGTTGCGGACGGAATCAACCTCGAAGCCATACTTCACTTTTTGGGGTAAAGTTTGGGGCCATAGCTCAGCTGGGAGAGCGCCTGCCTTGCAAGCAGGAGGTCAGCGGTTCGATCCCGCTTGGCTCCACCATAATACATTTTAAGACAGGAATTTCCAAGGAAATTTCGACTTGAAATGCAGTAAGAAGATGTGATAAGATAACTTTCGCCGCTGAAATAGGGCGAGGATAATGGATTCACATTGCAACAACGTTGTTCCTTGAAAACTAGATAACGAAATGAAACGTAAAGTAAGAACTTAGGTTGTGTTAATCTAACGATTACACAAAAATCTTTAAAGTTTTTTCTAGGTTAAGCTAGAAAGAGCACACGGAGGATGCCTAGGCACTAGGAGCCGAAGAAGGACGTGGCGAACGACGAAATGCCTCGGGGAGCCGTAAGCAGGCTTTGATCCGGGGATGTCCGAATGGGGGAACCCAGCTGTGGTAATGCGCAGTTACTCAATAGTGAATACATAGCTATTGTAGAGGCATACCCAGGGAACTGAAACATCTAAGTACCTGGAGGAAAAGAAAACAAAAGTGATTCCGTCAGTAGCGGCGAGCGAAAGCGGAATAGCCCAAACCAAGGAGCTTGCTCCTTGGGGTTGTAGGACCTCGATATGGGGTTAGTTCGATAGGCGAAGTGATCTGGAAAGGTCCGGCATAGAAGGTAAAAGCCCTGTAGCCCAAATTGAACGAAATCCCTAGAGGTATCCTGAGTACGGCGGGTCACGTGAAACCCCGTCGGAATCCGGCAGGACCATCTGCCAAGGCTAAATACTCCCTAGTGACCGATAGTGAAGCAGTACCGTGAGGGAAAGGTGAAAAGCACCGCGGAAGCGGAGTGAAAAAGAACCTGAAACCGTGTGCTTACAAAAAGTCAGAGCCCTCTCTATGGGTGATGGCGTGCCTTTTGTAGAATGAACCGGCGAGTTACGTTCCCGTGCGAGGTTAAGTCGAAGAGACGGAGCCGCAGCGAAAGCGAGTCTGAATAGGGCGCTTTAGTACGTGGACGTAGACCCGAAACCGTGTGATCTACCCCTGTCCAGGGTGAAGGTGAGGTAACACTCACTGGAGGCCCGAACCCACGCATGTTGAAAAATGCGGGGATGAGGTGGGG
>NZ_JABMKZ010000087.1 GCF_013204855.1 Paenibacillus alba
CTCCTGATCTACGGATTACGCAAATCCTATGCGCTGCAATTTTTTTAAAAGAGACTGAGCCGCGTCTTATTTAGTGATGTCTTTTTCTTCGACTGCCAGCTTTCTAATTTTCATGGTAGTTTAATGCCCCACGATATATTTATTATGTGACTTTGTTGGCAACCCGAGATATTCTTCGACTAGATCGGCAATCGGATCAAATAAAAAAGCCGCCATTTAAGCGGATATTAATCGGACTATTTTCTTGTCACCAGACATTTATACTGAAATGTTGTACTTGTCATTGAATAATCCAATTATTTGCCTTAACTTGAGATCGAGTCTTAGCATTACTTCGGATATAATATCCTTTGGTATTTCCTTATAGTAAGCATGTGCAATACCACCTGTAATACAAGCTATCGTGTCACTGTCTCCACCAATTGATATAGCCTTTCTAATCGCATCTTCAAAATCTGTTGATTCTAAAAATGCAATTATCGCTTGTGGGACCGACCCCTGACAGCTTGGATCAAAAGCATAGTTTGGCCTTATGTCGTCTAGTCTTTGCTTGAGATTATACTTGAATCTCTGCTGAATAAATGATTGAATTTCATCTTTTGATTTATTATTTCTCGCTAGAAAGACTGCACAAGCTACGGCTTGAGCACCAATGATACCTTGCCTATGATTGTGGGTTACTAATGCTGATCTTCTGGACTCAATCATCACTTCTTCTAAAGAGCTAAAGGCAAATCCTATTGGGGACACTCTCATAGCTGATCCGTTTCCATAACTTCTGTATGGTTTGGGGTTGTTACTCAAAACCCATTCCTCAAACTTTTGACCATACCCAACGTTAGGATACCATCTAGCGTATTGCCTTAATTTATTAGCATATAATCTCTTGCTTGCGTAATAATCAAACAGCTTATTACTTTGTTTTTTCTTGTTTAGAATAGCATCAGCTATGGCTACTGTTAAAACAGTATCATCTGTAAATCTCGTGAACCTATCATAGAGTTTAAACTCAGTAGATTTGGTATTATGCCACTCAAAGACTGAACCAATTACATCCCCTATAACAGCACCTAACATAATCCACCTCTTGCCAAAGCCTTATTAACTTTTGCCATATTCTTATTATTCGAGAAGAAACTAATTTTTCATTTAAGTTATCTCTACTCAGTTCTAGGATTTGTGAATAAACCGATAATTTCAATAATCTCGGCTTCAGCAACACGTCTTGGTCCCTCCATGAAATATCCTTTAAGTCCTACTTTGATGTCATGAATATGTCTTTCCTTTCGTGCTTTAGGAAATAATATCCACATTCTAGCGGTGCCTAATTCTAATACTGAACGTGTCTCATTAATAATTATTTCTCCGTTCTCATCTTCGAACTCTGGGTGAATGACTCTCAACTCAATCCCTGTCTTTAAAAAATCATCTTCTAAAGCAAAATCACTTCTATATCCTTGTCGAGGAAGTATTTTCCTACCTCCTTCTTCTTGCGTAAAAAATCTATACTTCACTTTAAAATCAGGTGGAAACCCGCGAATTACTTCATTCGATATCCACAAATGAATACCCCCAAAAGTGTTTTATGAAGTTATTCTCTACATTAGAGTTATTTCCTTTATTTGTAACTAACCTGCCCGTTAGCCGTTCATGCAGCGCAAGACCAGCGCTGCACCACAGAGGATGAAAATGGATAAAATCCGTCAATACTTCTACTACGGCTGGGTGAGGAAGGTCGATCAACTATGGTGCG
>NZ_JABMKZ010000088.1 GCF_013204855.1 Paenibacillus alba
GGAATATTGCTTTCGTCACGGTTCTTCATGAATCGAGAGTTCATTGTTCTCTTTTTACGCGGTTCGAACAATACGATGGGCTCTTGCTGTCCTTTTTCTTCAACGACATTAACACCTTCCCGGTAAAACGCTTCCATAACTCCCCGATGTTCCAGTATAAAATATTGCCTTAACTTTTCTAATGTGGAGTGCCCGAAAAACACCGCAGGGGTCACATCGATTTGATAATGATCCGTCAATAGTTTGGAGAACTCCGCCAGGTTGATGGAATCAAAGCCAAACTCAGACAAATTCGAATCAATGTCCAATATTTCCTTTGATAACTTCAGGATCTTTCCCGCCAACTCTTTCAAATCCCATTCCACACATTGTTCCAAACTTAACCCTTTCATTTCTGGTCTTCGATTACCAATGCCAGGTGGGGGAGCAATAATTATTTTACTATTGTTAGCGTCATTTTCCGGAGGTTTTTCGTACGAATACCCTCCCCCTTCTTTTAACCTAGCCGCCAACTCCAGCTCTACCATGCGTACCAAAATATTTCCTTCGTTATCATAAAAATCAATTGAAATTTTGTTTGTAAGACCTAATTCTATATCTTTAATTCTTCGAATATAAACCCACGAAGTGAATTTCAAAGTGTTATATACTTCAAACTCCTTTAAAGATAAGAACTCATGGGAGCTTTCTACTTTTAACATGACAAGTAATCCTACTATGGCATCCATCCAACTCGGTTCAAATATAAATTGATCGAAGCCAATGGACAAAGTTGGCCAAGATGATATTTTCACAAGAAGTTGTTCGTCTCCAATATGAACTTCATCAATAACTTGATCGAATCGTGCATCAATTCCATTATATTCTGTTCTTAACTGTTCAAAGGAGTAAGTGGCATTATTACAAATCTTATAAAGATCTTCAATTTTCAGTGGCATGACCGAAGGGCTCGTAATTTCAGCACTCCCAACGCTGTGTGTCAAGAAAAATCCGTTATTATTGTCAAGTCTTTTCGAATAAATTTCAAATACTATATCTCCATCCCCTTGAAAGTTTAGCCCCACATGCACATCTTCCGGATCATCTGTTAATAACAGAGGGTTCTCCCACGTTATATGTTTAAGCAATATTCCCGTATTACTCTCAAGTAATCCTCCGGCCCCATGAATAACTGCAGCTCTTGCCATCTCAAGGAAAACATAATCATGGAGAATACGTTGACCATTTCTAAAGCTATCTTTAATAAAGGGATCCTTACCTGTAAAGGTTGAACTAAAGCGTTGTTCCAAGAGATCCGAAGTATTTCGATGAAGCAAAGGATGGATAACCGTACTCTGACCTTGGTGTAAAGGAGCATCTACCCTACCTTTTTCCTTTCTCTCCACCCAATACTTCTCTTTCGAGAACGGGTACGTCGGCAGGTTGATCTGATTAGACCTTGGGTTCGCAAACATCATGCTCCAATCCATTTCGTATCCCATGCAATAGAATTCTGCCAGCGCGTACAATGTCTCTCTGTATTTCTGGCTATCTCCAACCTCCGACCTGCTTCGGGTAAGCAGCTCTTGAGCGAGTGCCTGAGTCGTCCTTTGCCCCTTAAAGGTCCGATCTACTTTTCCCTCAAACAAGTACGGCCCTTTTTCTTTATTGCTCCCTTGATTCAGTGCAGTTATTGTTGTTTCCACATCTTGCACGAT
>NZ_JABMKZ010000089.1 GCF_013204855.1 Paenibacillus alba
CCCGTTAGCCGTTCATGCAGCGCAAGACCAGCGCTGCACCACAGAGGATGAAAATGGATAAAATCCGTCAATACTTCTACTACGGCTGGGTGAGGAAGGTCGATCAACTATGGTGCGTTAGAGCCCAACCGTTAGTCTGACTCCACCAACCACGGTGCATCACAGAATGTCGCTCCTTCGGGAAGCACTCATGGTAGATTAATCCTATTTTGGTTGTTGCACCAGCCCATATTCAGGCTGTAGAAAGGAAAATTTCAATGGATATACTCATTGAGCGAGCATGTGGCATGGATGTTCATAAGGATTCCATTACTGCATGTACGATGACACCCGAAGGAAAGGAGATTCAAACATTTTCTACTAAAACAGTATTTCTCCTACAGTTAATTGACTGGATTAAAAAGCATGGTTGTACCCACGTAGCTATGGAGAGTACAGGCGTATTCTGGAAACCAATTGTTAACTTATTAGAAGCTGAGGATATTGAGTTTCTTGTCGTGAATGCTCAACATATGAAAGCTTTGCCTGGACGTAAAACAGATGTCAAAGATGCGGAATGGATCGCCCAACTTCTTCGTCATGGACTTCTGAAAGCTAGTTTTATACCAAATCGAGTGCAACGAGAATTACGTGAATTAGTTCGTTATCGCCGAAGCATCATTGAAGAACGTGCTAGGCAACATAATCGAATTCAAAAAGTGCTAGAAGGAGCTAACATTAAACTGGGCTCTGTGGTTTCAGATATTATGGGGGTCTCATCTAAGGACATGCTTAACGCGATTGCAAACGGTGAAGAAGATCCTGAAAAATTGGCAGGACTCGCTCGACGAACTATGAAAAAGAAAAAAGATGAACTCGAACTCGCTCTTCGAGGTTACGTTAATCCTCATCAACGAATGATGCTCAAAACCATTTTAGCTCATATTGACTTCCTCACTGAGCAAATTGAGATGTTAGATCAAGAGGTTTCACAGAGAGTCATCTTGCATCAGGAGGACATCGAGCGATTAGACTCTATTCCTGGAATTGCCACTCGAATGGCTGAACAAATTTTAGCTGAAATAGGAACAAACATTAAAGACCAATTTCCAAGCGCGGCTCACTTGTGTTCATGGGCAGCACTAGTACCTGGACATAATGAGAGCGCAGGCAAAAGGAAGTCTTCTAAAGGAAAGAAAGGAAACAAATATCTAAAATCTGCACTAACAGAAGCCGCACACTCCGTAGGTGCCTCCAAAAACTACCTTGGCGCTATGTACAGGCGAACATTAGCACGAAAAGGCAGGAAACGAGCAGCTATTGTAGTAGCACATGCCATGCTAAGAATTGCATATTATCTGCTGACAAGAAAAGAAATGTATGTAGATTTAGGTGAAGATTATTTTGATAAGCAAAAACTCGGATCTATTGTAAGGAATTCAGTTCGAAGACTTGAAACCTTAGGCTACAACGTAACAATTTCTGAAGTCTCCTGATCTACGGATTACGCAAATCCTATGCGCTGCAATTTTTTTAAAAGAGACTGAGCCGCGTCTTATTTAGTGATGTCTTTTTCTTCGACTGCCAGCTTTCTAATTTTCATGGTAGTT
>NZ_JABMKZ010000090.1 GCF_013204855.1 Paenibacillus alba
TACACTGGTACCCATAGTCTGGACACTTTGAAAAAGTGTTCAGACTGTGGGTATCTTTTTTTGTATACTAGAGTAAGCACCGGAGGGGATTACAATATGTCTAAGAAAATGTTTAGTGAGAAAGAACAAAAGAATTTATCAACGAATAAATACGTCATCCATATAAGCGATAAAGCAATAACCTATGCTGATGAATTTAAGCAGTTGTTCATCGATCAATACATGGCAGGTAAAACACCCAGAGAAATCTTTGAAGCAAACGGGTTTGATGTAAACATAATTGGCGTAGAGCGTTTAAAAGCATGCGTTAAGCGTTGGAAGAAAGCATACGCTGAGGATGGAGTCATTGGATTAGCAGACTCCCGTAAGGGATCATCTGGACGTCCCCTCAAGCGAGAACTAACGCAGGATGAAGTTATTGCAAGACAGGAAGCAAGAATTAGACTTCTTGAGTCTCAGGTGGAATTGTTAAAAAAGCTAGACACGAAAGAAAGGTTGCTGGTACCAAAGGGAAAGAACCTAAGTAAGAGTAATTTATTTGAGCTAATTAAAGAGACTGTAGGGCAGGGTTTAGGACGCACAACTAGCTACCTTTGCGACTTACTTCACGTTTCTCGCTCAGGCTACTACAACTACATGCAAGCTGTAGATACCCGCAAAGAGCGGTCTCTTTCGGATGCCAAAGCTGGAGAACTAATCAAGAAAGCCTTCAATAGAAAGGGCTTTAAAAAGGGATCTCGTTCAATTAAGATGACGCTTGAAAACGAGTTTGGCGTGATCTACAACTTGAAGAGAATCCGCAGGCTTATGAAGAAATTTGACCTCGTCTGTCCTCATAGAAAACCCAATCCTTACAAACGTATGGCTAAGGCGACTCAAGAACATCGAACGCTTCCCAACAGTTTAGATCGTGATTTTAAAAAAGGTGTTCCTGGACTTGCCTTGCTCACCGACATCACTTACCTCCCATACGGCCGCTCAGAGACGGCTTATTTGTCGACCATACTAGATGCATCAACGGGAGAGATCCTCTCTTACACCCTATCCAAAAGCCTTACGCTGGACATTGCTACAGACACGATTGAGGCACTCATGAAGCAAAGAAAATTGAAGTTGCACAAGAAAGCGTTCATCCATTCGGATCAAGGGAGTCATTATACGAGTCCCACATACCAAAAACTTTTGAAGCAAAAGGGATTAGGTCAATCGATGTCTAGAAGGGGGAATTGCTGGGACAATGCGCCACAGGAGTCGTTTTACGGTCATATGAAGGACCATGTTGACCATCGCAGCTGCCCAACATTGGCAGAACTACAACGTAAGATTGACGGTTACATCCGCTACTACAACAACAATCGATATCAATGGGGATTAAAAAAGATGACCCCTGTGCAATACAGGAATCATCTATTGTTAGCTGTCTAGATTTAAACTGAGTTTTTTCAAGTGTCCTTGACAAAGGGTCCAGATCA
>NZ_JABMKZ010000009.1 GCF_013204855.1 Paenibacillus alba
ATCCTAAGTAGAGGGAACAAAGAGTGAGGCGAATGGACGAGGAATGCCTTTTTGCAGCTAAAAAGTTTGCGTTTTAGCTGTGGAGAGGATGGGTGGGGGTTTGTTGAGGAGTTGTTCGACGTCTCAAAAAGGCCGTCTCACCGAGTGAAAAAGTCCGCATGGCCGCAAAAGCCAGCTGAGCCTGCCGAGAAAAGGCCGTCTCACCGCGGGAAAAAGTCCGCATTGCCGCAAAAGCCAGCTGAGCCCGCCCAAAAGGCCGTCTCACCACGGGAAAAAGTCCGCATGGCCGTAAAAGCCAGCTGAGCCTGCCAAAAAGGCAGTCTCACCGCGGGAAAAAGTCCGCATGGCCGTAAAAGCCAGCTGAGCCTGCCGAAAAGGCCGTCTCACTGGGCGAAAGAGGCCGCATGGCCGCAAAAGCCAGCTGAGCCCGCCCAAAAGGCCGTCTCACCGCGGGAAAGAGGCCGCATGGCCGCAAAAGCCAGCTGAGCCTGCCGAAAAGGCCGTCTCACCGCACCGATTTTGAAAAGCCTGCGATAGTGCATCCTTTTTCGCTCAAATCGTCTGAAAATCGAGAAAGCCTGCGATAGTGCAGGCTTTTTAAGCGTTTTCGGCCGAGAATCGAAAAAAGTTCTCTAAAGGATGCATTATTGCAGGCTTTTCACCTTTTTGCTTATTTCCAAGGCGAAAAGGATGCATAATCGCAGGAATTACCCTGCTGCCAGAGCCTCATCGCGCGAAAATGGCCGTCTAGCCACACGAGGCAGGGCCTCATCGCCGCGAAAGCAAGCTAAGCCAGCCGAAAAGGCCGTCAAGGAGCGCCGTCAGCCTCCACTTCGTATTTGACCTTCACATAAAGTTCAACTTACAATGAAAATAGATCTATAAATGTAATAGATGTTTGTAAATAATGCCCCTGCACATAGGCAGGAGCATTTTATTTATAAATGAGGTCCAAGCCCCCTCCAATGAGGGTTCTACGATAGGCTGCCCATGCTGTATGATGGGATTAGAAAAAGGTTTTCAAAAGGAGTTCATAGTTAAATGACCAAAATACTTATTGTGGATGACGACGCGCACATTCGCGAGCTGATGAGCTTCTTTTTGCAAAATGAAGGATTTGACATTATAGAAGCGGTGAACGGAGAAGAAGCACTTGAGCTGCTGGCGGATAAGCTCGTTGAGCTTGTTATTCTTGATATTATGATGCCGCTGATGGATGGCTGGGATTTATGCAAAGAAATCCGAAAGCGAGATCCGCATATCCTTCTTTTAATGGTGACAGCCAAAGGGGAGTCGGGGCATAAGGTGAAGGGCTTTCAGTTGGGGACAGACGATTATCTAGCGAAGCCGTTCGATCCGGTGGAGCTGGTGCTGCGAGTCAAAGCGTTGTTGAAACGATCCCGGATATCCTCCTCCAAGGTAATACAACTGGGTGAGATTCTGCTGAATCTTGGAACTTACAAGGTCGTTCGCGGGGATGAAGAGCAAGCACTGCCTTTAAAAGAGTTCGAGCTGCTGTTCAAGCTGGCCAGCCATCCAGGCCAAATTTTCACACGGGAGCAACTGATCACTCAAATTTGGGGGATGGACTACGAGGGCGACGACAGGACTGTGGATGTGCACATCAAGAGGCTGCGGCAGAGGTTTGCCAGCGATATGAAGCATTTTTATATTGAAACGGCACGCGGTCTTGGTTACAGACTTGTGGTTCATGCAGGATGAAGAGCTTATATGTCCGTGTTGTGCTCACCTTTTTGGCTGCTATTGTCATCGGCTTAATCTCCTCCTTCATTATCGGAGTCGCCATATTTCAAAAAGAGTTAAATGAACTGGGACAAAACGATATGCTCAAGGTAGGCGATAACCTCGTAAGGCTTTATCAACAAACTCAGCCTCAGGATCTGGAAGCGTTTATGGAGAAAGCAGCCGAGTTGACGGTGTACCCGATTCAAGTGTTTTCTGCCTCAGGTGACAAGAAATTATTCGGGCCTGACAAAGGGCAGGCTGTTGTTATTGATCAGGAGACTACTGAGCATGTGCTCAAAGGCGGACTGTACCGATCGAAGGTCAAAGCTGAAGGGGCCATGTACATCGGGCTTCCGTTTGCGTTCGAAGGTCAGGATTATGCGCTCTTTTTGCAGACGTCCTCCAAAAATGAAAATGCCCTAACCCGGTTTTTGATTACGATTTTGCTTCTTGTGCTCGTTATAGGCAGCCTATGCATTCTTATTGCTGCGAGATTTCTGGTGAGGCCGCTTAAATTATTGACGAAAGCAACCAAACGACTCGCTAGGGGCGATTTCGATGTGGAATTGAAGATGAAGCGAAAAGACGAATTAGGGATTCTTGCCCGAAGCTTCAATGAGACGGCCCGTGAGCTTAAGCAGCTGGAGATGATGCGTCAGGATTTTGTTTCGAATGTCTCGCATGAGATTCAATCGCCGTTAACGTCCATTTCGGGCTTTGCGAAAGCGCTCAAGCTCGACCATCTCGTAACACCGGAGAATCGGGGACGGTATTTGGATATCATTTTGAAGGAAAGCGATAGACTGTCCCGGCTTAGCGATAATTTACTCAAGCTTGCTTCTCTGGAATCGAAACATCATCCTTTTGTGGCAAAAACGTTCAACCTTGATGAACAAATCCGGCAGGTCGTGGTTTCCTGCGAGCCGCTGTGGTCTGCCAAACATATTCGGATCGACCTGCGGCTGCCGCTTGCCGCGAAAATCACGGCTGATCCCGATCAGCTCAATCAAGTGTGGATTAACCTCCTTGGGAACAGCATCAAATTCACGCCTGACAATGGAACGATTCGTATCGAACTCATCGCCAATACCCATTCGTATACAGTCGTCATGAAGGATTCAGGGATTGGTATTACGCCTGAGGAACTGAACCATATTTTCGTGCGCTTTTACAAAACGGATCGATCGCGCAACAGCATGGGCAGCGGTCTAGGTCTTGCTATTGTGAAGCAAATTGTTTTACACCATCATGGCAACATTGAAGTAGAAAGCACCGTCGGACAAGGTACGAAGTTCACCATACATATTCCGAGCACTCGGCCAAATACGCGTTGAACGAAAACCGGTACCTGAGGGTGCCGGTATTTTTGGCGTAATTTGATAATTAATTCCACTAATAACCAATCGCGTTCACGCTCCGTTCACATTTCTTTTCTAAGCTTTATGAGTAACGTAAGCCTCATATGAAGGAGATGACGAATGAGCATGGTAGGAGATCTATTTGGTTCATTGAAGTGGTTCACTGTGTATGACCTGCTGTTATTTGCAATCAATTTGATTCTTTTAGTGTGGTATGCAGTACCTATTCGAAAATATGTCAGATGGTTTGATTTTTTGCCTAGCGCAGGCCTTCTTATTGCGATAGCAAGTGTGTTAAATGGTGACACGACCCTACTGGCGTTATCGCTCTACGCAGTGACCGCGATACTTTTTGTATGTACGGTCAATAAAGTAATTAAACCGGTTCGTCGCATCCCCATGCCCAAATACAGGGTTCTAAGAATCGTCCAATGTGTATTGGGTATTCTCCCTCTTGTCCTATCGCTGATGCTGGCGGGTGAGTCTCGTTTCAATCCGGTGAGCCAATTTAGTCAATTGAGCTATTCCCAAGCCTTTGTACAATTGAACGAGCGGCTATCCCGAGAATACCCATTTGGGGATTGGAAAAAGGTAGACTGGACGGCCATGAAAAATAAGTATGAACCCCTGTTTCAACAAGCAGAGCAAGAAAAGAACAAAGATTTATACTATAAAACGTTAAGAGCGTATCTTTTTTCTTTTCGAGACGGGCATGTCAAAATTATGAATGAGAACTTGTACGATGATAATCAGGTTTTCAAACAAGAAGTTGGCGGAGGCTTTGGTCTTAGTACGATTCAACTGGATCAGGGCAAGGTGTTGGTCAATTTGCTTTTAGCGGGCAGTCCCGCTGAACAAAGCGGTATCCAGCTTGGCGCGGAGATCATTTCATGGGATGGAAAAGAGGCGAGAGAAGCTTATCGAGCCACCTACTGGAGCGAAAACCCGATGGCTACGGAAGGGTACCAGCTTTATAATCAAGGACGATTCATGGCGAGAGCCCCAATTGGAAAAGAGATTCCGATTTCTTTTAAAAATAAAGGCGAAAATGAAATAAAAAAAGTAACATTAAAGGCGTATGACGACAGTTACGAGACGCTAAAGAAAACAAAAGTAAAATTAAATAAAACGGATGCGCCGGTAGAAGGCGAAGTTCTAAGCAACGGATATGGTTATGTGAAGATCAGATATTTTCTTCCAGGCACGACCATGTCTAATCCGGATAAAGTATGGGGAGATATACTGAAAGAGTTTCAGGCCAAGCAAATAAAAGGCTTGATTATTGATGTACGTGACAATCCCGGGGGAAGTGATGACCTGGTTACTGCGATGGCAGGTTATTTGGTGAATAAGCCGAAGTTTTATGAATATGTAAGCTATTACAATCACATGGCTGGAAAATTCGAAATCAATGCCATTGAAACTCGCACGATCAAACCCGTAGAGCCTTACTATGGCGGTAAGTTAGCTATTTTGATCAATCAAAGAACAGGAAGTTCTGGAGAAGGCTTGCCGATTGCGGCAAAGGGCTTGCCCAATGTCCGAATTGTTGGATTTACGTCTACAAATGGATCATTTGGCGTTGTATCAAGCCCTATTCAAGTTGAAATGCCGGAAGGCTACATCTTGCAGTTTCCGGATGGCAGGTCGCTGAATCAAGAGAAAATGATTCAAGGAGATAGTGACGACAAGGGGCAAGGCGGAGCAATTCCTGATATTAAAATCCCCTTAAATGAACAAACTTTTGAAGACAAATATGTTCAAGGACAGGATGTTGAGCTGAACTATGCGATTCAGGCTTTGGAAAGCATGAAGTAGAGCAGTTAATTTTAATATCTATAAAACAGCATGAAAGAGGTTAACGATGTCAATTAAAACGAATGCCTGCCGGATACTCGATTCTTTGAATATGCCATACACGCTGCACGAATACGATTGGGATGAAAATCAATTGGATGCAGCAACCGTGGCGGTTAAAGTTGGCTTGCAGACCAGCCAGTTGTTCAAAACTCTCGTCTTGAGAGGGGATAAATCCGGTATCATAGCAGCCTGCATTCCTGGAAATCAGGAACTGAACCTGAAGAGTCTGGCTTCAGCGAGTGGCAATAAGAAAGTTGAAATGGTGTCCGTGAAAGAAATTCAATCTCTCACAGGTTATATACGGGGTGGTGTCTCCCCCCTTGGCATGAAGAAAAAGTATCCTTTTTACTTGCATTCATCCGTCAAATTAATGGAGCTTGTTAGTATTAGCGGCGGTCGCCGTGGGTTGCAAATTTTCCTGAGCGGGGCAGATTTAGCCGCAGCTTCCGAGGGGCACCTTGTCGATATTGCTTATAGCTGAAGCGAATTTTCTATTTCATGGCTAGAACAAAGCAAGCTACCTCTATACGCGGTCGCTCCTCTTGGAATGGCCTCGATAGAGGTTTTCTTAATAATCAGAGGCATCGTTGAAGAGGGATCCGCCTCATTAATGACGAATGAATAGCCAAAAATGCAGAAATTATTTTCAGGTTGTGTCGATATATTTGCTATGTATTCGTCATGTATATAGTAGCGTGCCAATGATATCAGATGGGTATGCCCAGTTTTATTTACAATTGAGGAGGAAAATACGATGAGATTCATGATGATCGTTAAAGCAACAGCAGATTCCGAGGCGGGTGTAATGCCCAGTCAAGAGCTTGTCGAAGCGATGCAGAGATACAACGAAGAACTGGTCAAAGCCGGAGTGCTTCTGGCTGCCGATGGTTTGCATGCCAGCGCGAACGCGATTCGAATTTCTTATCCGGAGCCTGGCAGCAAACCGAAAATAACGGATGGTCCTTTCACCGAGGCGAAAGAAATCATAGCCGGCTATACACTCATTGAGGTGAAATCCAGAGAAGAAGCGATCGAATGGGCGATGCGTATGCCGGACCCGCATGGTTATGGTCAAGGAGAAATCGAGCTGCGGCAAGTATTCGATCCGACAGACTTGACTCAGGATCCCGAGACGCTGGCCAAAGAAGCGACGCTTCGCGAACAGTTGGAAAGGCTTAAACGAACGTGAGATCTGCGGCTGCCCAGCGTATTGATGCCATTTGGCGAATTGAATCTCCCAGGCTGATTGCCGGACTGGCACGGATGGTTCGTGACGTTGGTCTCGCAGAAGATCTGGCACAGGATGCTCTTGTTATTGCCCTGGAACGGTGGCCGGAGGTTGGCATTCCGGACAATCCCGGTGCTTGGCTGATGACGACTGCGAAACGGCGAGCTATTGATCTGCTTCGCAGGAACAAGCTGCGGGACAAGAAGTATGAGGAGTTTGGCCGCGGCAGCGTGATGTACACCGAGCAGGACCTGGACATGGGGGTGGATGGGGAGATCCGTGATGATCTCCTGCGGTTGATTTTCACAACCTGCCATCCAGTCCTGTCCCAAGACGCGCGTGTAGCGCTGACCCTGCGTCTACTAGGCGGGCTTACGACCGATGAAATTGCGCATGCGTTTCTTGTCGCTGAATCGACGATTGCTCAGCGAATTGTGCGAGCGAAGAAGACACTTAACGAAAAGCGAGTTGCTTTTGAAGCGCCGGTAGGCGAGGAGTTTAAGGAGCGTCTATCCACCGTACTTGAAGTTATTTACCTCATGTTCAACGAAGGTTATACGGCGACTTCCGGGGGAAACTGGATTCGCCCGCTGCTGTGTCAGGATGCGCTGAGGCTCGGGCGCATGTTGGCCGAAATCGCGCCTGCGGAGCCGGAAGTTCACGGGCTTGTTGCGCTGATGGAGATTCAATCATCAAGGTTGAAAACGAGAATAGGCCCTCATGGAGAGCCTATTCTCCTTATGGATCAAAACCGCGCGCAATGGGATCAGCTGCTGATCCGCCGCGGTTTGATTGCGCTCGAGCGCGCCAGAGCGCTTGGACGCCCTCTAGGTCCCTATGCGCTGCAAGCGGCAATTTCCGCATGTCATGCTTCGGCACGCAGCGCATCGGAGACGGATTGGGCGCGCATTGCCGCCCTATATGAAGCCTTGTCGCGGGTGATGCCATCCCCAGTCGTGGAATTGAACCGGGCGGTGGCCATTGCGATGGCGTTTGGTCCGGCTTTTGGCCTGCAAATTGTTGATCATCTGATGTCTGAGCCTTCCATGAAGGGGTACCATCTGCTCCCCAGCGTACGCGGCGACCTCCTGGCGAAATTGGACCGCATCGAAGAAGCCCGCCAAGAATTCCAACGTGCTGCTTCGCTGACCCACAATGAGCGCGAACGTGATCTTTTGCTGAAGCGAGCCGCTGAATTATAAATCTATGTCGATTCCGCCCTTTCCCATTCGTCGTTCAGATAGAGACGGGGAAGGCAGATCTTGCCACCCGGCCTTAATCAGTACAGGGAGGGAACGCAATTGCGATATATGTTGATAGTGAAAGCAAACAAACATTCGGAAGCGGGTGTGATGCCCAGCTTGGAACTTGTGAAGGCGATGGAAGCGTTCAACGAGTCTTTGGCCACAGCTGGCGTACTGCTTGCTGCTGAAGGGCTGCAGCCAAGTTCAAGTGGCCTGCGTATCTCGTTTCCGGCACGAGCGAGTAAGCCGAAAGTAGCCGTGGGCCCTTTTGACGGAGAGAAAGATCTGATTGCAGGATTTACTTTAATTGAAGTGAAGTCTGAGGAAGAGGCCATCAGATGGGCGATGCGGATGCCGGATCCTCACGGCTATGGGGAGGGCGAAATTGAGCTGCGCCGGCTCTTCGATCCTGTGAAGCCAGATAAAGATCCGCAAAGAAGCGTGATAGAAGCTGATCTGCAAGAGCAAATAGATATGCTCAAAAAAAGCTCGCCAATAGAAGCAAACTGGAGGAATAAGATATGAATCAAGAAGTTAGTCAATTTATTGAAGCTTTAAAAGAACCGTGGCAAGCAGAGCTGTGTTTTTGTCTTCGGGATGTTGTCTATGAAGCGATTCCAGACGTTCAGGAGCGCATTCAATATAAAAAGCCGCATTTTTTGAAAAATGGCAAATATGCTGCTGTTATTTCAACATCTAAAGACGCAGTCAGCTTCACCATTTTTAATGCAAGTGAACTGAATGTTCCTGAAGGACTATTTGACGGTCCACCAGAAAGAAAAACAATCAAACTGCGGCAAGGGCAGGCAGTCGATGCCAATTTACTCTCAGCGTTGGTAAGCCAAGCGTCAGCAGCACTCTGATTGCTTAATAGGCGATAAGCCTCTTATTCTCATTGAATCTGGACCAGTTCTCAAAGACATATGAAAAAGCCTAGTGTCTATGAGGCTAACAACCCGCAAATGCAAGCCGAGCCAGCCAAAAAGGCCGTCTCAGAAGGGAAAAAGCATCGTCCCGGCTTTGAGACTGCCAAAAAGGCAGGCTCACCGCGCGAAGGAGGCGATATTCCCGCAAATGCCAGCCGAGCCAGCCGAAAAGGCCGTCTCAGAAGGGAAAAAGCATCGCCCCTGCTCTGAGCCTGCCAAAAAGGCTGGCTCACCGCGCGAAGAAGGCTGTACTCCGGCAAATGCCAGCCGTGCCAGCCCAAAAGGCCGTCTCGCCCTCCGTGTATGGATCAATTACTCAATAGCACCGGTATGTCTCAATTTAAAATTGACCCGAACGTTAATTTTCGCCTCTTTGAACATGGGGTGCCATTTGTTTTTGGTTAGCTTTGAATTTCTTACTTTACTCCGATAAATCTCGCCGAACCCGACAGCATCAGCCTCATGCTTCTGCAAACTCGCCACAAAAGTTTCGATTTCCTCTTTCAATTTTTTGCCGATTTCATTTTCTAATGCCGTTATAGCTTCAGGCTTATCAAAGGAGTAAGGGGTTGAAATTTCTTGGAGATCTCCGAACATGGAAACAGATACCATGAATTCGGGAGACTTCGAATCAAGGAGTTTAATTTTACTGCTGCTTTTCACCGTGCTGAACACAATTTTGACCTCTTTCTCTTTACCTGAATGCTTCAGGTACTTCGTCAAAGGCTCAGCATCAGTTGCGAGTTCAAAGTATCCTGGCTTCCTAGTATTGAGCAGTAATTTAAGCAGATATCCTTGTCGCGGAGAAGCTTCATGAACCATATGGCCATCATGAAACAAAGCCAGACCTTTGATATATACCTCATTCCCCCGCCGTTTCAGCAAAGGAACGACGGGATCTTTGCCTTCACTGTAATAATCACGAAGAAAGTCTTGGATGGTTGGGGAAGGCAGTTCTTCTCTCTCCGAGTTTTGTTTTAAGTTCTCATAGAGATACATGCCGATATTCGATATTTCCCGATAACGGTGGGTTAAAATGTGCGAAGCTTCCTCATCGCTTACGCAGAGGTAAATCATATCACCGAGCGTTGGGTCGCGGGTTAGCGTATCCACCAGATCAATAATTCCTTTGGAGGCAAGTTTTTTGCCGTACATCACGACCCGCACCTGTCCGCCAACCAAATATTTGCTTAGCTCTCGATTCGAAGAAATGCGCGAACCTCTACTGGTGAAGGCCGTACTGGCGACGACCTGTGTCTTTTCTCTAGCACTCGGATCGATTTTTTGCAAGACCGATGTTGTAAGGATGCGTTCATTGTCAAGAGAATCATATCCAATAATAATGCCGAGCGCCAAGTTCTCTAAAATGAACGGCTTGACACATCCTGAGAACAAAACAACGATGCTCAACAATACAGATAGACAAAGTGATTTTCTCACGCCTTTCACTCCTCGAGAGTAATTCTAGCGATGAACGGTTCTCTTCTTAAGGGCATGTACGGTTTTCACGAATAGATAAAGAAGGGAGGGATATAGAAAGATCACATAGGTCGATACCGAGTTCAAGATGGAGTTCATCTTATAAATTTGTCCGTGCTCTTGAAACAGAAAGGAGCATGCGAATAGCAGAGCGCAGAATACGGCTAGTGATCGCTTTTGATTTTGCTGAAAAACACGCTTCATGCCACGTAGGATGACCCATGTAAACAACATTAAGTTGCAGACAAGGATAAGCATCCAGAGCGGAATAGCGATGAATTCGAATCGTTCCAGAAACGGGAACCGGATGATTTTCAAAAAACTAAAAGTCGCCCAAATCGTTTTTGGCATCTGATTTTGACTGTAATAAACAATCGACACGACCATAACGAACAAATAAAACAGGTTGCTGATAAGAACACCTATTTGCGCGTAGCGATTAGCGTTTTGTGGATCTCGAATGAACGGATACAGGAAGAAAATGACCTCGAATCCTGCAAGAGTCAGCGGCATTTTGCTAGCACCTTCTAACAACTGAGAAGGAGTACCTTCCATGATAGGAAGGAGAAAGCTCCACTGGGCATGCCTCACAGCTGCATAGTAGAATAGTGTGGTCAGAATCCAGCAACCGAAACCAAACAAGCACAGTCCAATAATCACGCGAATTCCGCCAGTCAAGCCATAGGCAATTAAGACAATAAGAAGCAGCATAAGGAGCCATGTCGGGAAATCGGGAAATATCCACGATTGAACGGTTTCTATATAGGTGCGGGAGATTGTCAAGACATAGAACGCGAAATACATCATGAACAGGAGACTAAACAACCGTCCTACCCATTTGCCGAATAAGGCATGATGAATGCCGAACAAGTCCGCAGAATCATAATGCGCTAGTATTCGAATCATTAACCAGATGGAAAGGTGTGCAGCTAAACCAGCTATAATAACCGAAATCCAGGCATCATGACCGGCAGATTTAAAAATGACTCGCTGGAATCCGAGCACGCCAACGCTCAATTGGGCCTTGCTAATCACGAAAACAAGCAAGAATGCTTGAAACAGTAACCCTTGCCTCGGTTTATCCGAGATTTTCATTGCTCATCACCCGTCTACTCGTCGATATCTTTTTTCTGCTTCGCTTGGTCCCTATTGAATCTTTGCTTATTCGGCGTGCGTGTAAAGGTAGAACGCCCAGAGAGCGATGGAAAGGGAAGCCGGAAGACAGTATCCATCATGTCTCTCCAGCGCGGGGGAAAGATGGGATGCATATACGGATGTCCAAGACTCGTTTGACGCAATAGATGGATGAGTACTAAACAAATCGTGAAAACAATGCCGATTCCACCCCAAATACCAGCGGCAATAATCATCGGAAAACGAACGAATCGGATACTAATGCCCATTAAGTAAATAGGTGTGGTAAATGAGGACAGGGCAGCCAAAGCGACAAGCATAATTAAAATGTTGCTCGTAAATCCGGCCTGAACCGCCGCTTGTCCGATAACAATACCACCCACAATGCCCATCGTTTGTCCAACCTTGGTTGGCAGCCTAGCCCCCGCTTCGCGTAGAAGCTCGATGGTCACTTCTAGAAATAACGATTCAAACAAAGGCGGGAACGGTACTTTGGAACGCGACTGTGCCAAAGGAACAAGCAGACTGGGAGGAATGGTTTCATAGTGAAATGTTAATGCTGCGACATAAGCAGGGGTCATCAGGATCGAGATGAAAATGGCGAAAAATCGCAATCCTCTGATGAACATAGCAATATTCCAAGACAAGTAATGATCTTCCGGTGATTTGAAGAAATCAAGGAAGGTGCTTGGTCCTACAATAGCGAAATTGCTGCCATTCACAAGGAGAGCTACTTTGCCCTCCAATAAACTGAAGCTGACACGATCAGGCCGTTCGGTCAAAATCAATTGAGGAAAGATCGACATCGAATTATCTTCAATTAGCTGCACCAGCACGGAACTGCCGATAACGCCGTCTATCTTGAGGTCAGCAATACGCTGACGCAGCGTATTGACGGTCTGCTCTTCAGCCACATCCTTCAAGTACAGCAATTGCACCTGAGTTCTCGTAAGTTCACCAATTTCCAGTGATTCATTACACAGGTTTTCATGGGCTATATAGCTGCGAACGATACCCACATTCGTTTCCAGCGATTCGGTGAAGCCGATCTGAGGCCCGATTACATTCGTTTCGATTTCGGCTATGGATGGCGTGCGCTTGGGCTGCTTCGCGGTGTTGACCAGTAGGGCGTCCGAATAGCCAACTTTATAGACGACTGTCCAACCACGCAGCAGCAAGGTCATCGCCGGCTCCATTTCACAAGTAAGCTCCGTCTGGCCGACCGGGATTAATTGGGCAAGCCCCTCCATGGAGAAGGGGTCTAGCCGGATTTGCTGCAGCGAGCCGAGCAGTTGATGGTGAACGAGATTGGAGTCAATTAAATTACCGAAATAAATGAGCGTAAGGCTATCATTAGCATGCTTCACGACAAGATCCGAACAATTATGGAGCAGCCTTTTCAAGGTTTCCTCGAAAAGATCAACTGAGCCTGGGAGATCCATACACATCACCTTTTACCGTAGTATCCATAATTTACCCTTGTTTTATGCATAGAAGAGTCTTAAACATTGCATCCGAGGTTGAAAAAGATAGCCATAACCTAATAAACTCTTGACATGTTGGTGCTAAGATAGGACAAGGGGGGTGGCTATATGACTAACACTTTACTTGGTATATTTCAAGATTTGATTGCCAATTTCGCCATTGTTACAGCTTATTTGTTTCTAACGAGCCAAATTATCTTCAAGAACAGAAATCTGGATGCGAGTGCGTCATGGAGCACGAAAGTTCTGCTAGGTTTTGTTGCTGGTATGCTAGGGATTATATTAATGGTCTTTACTGTTGAATTTGATGGAACAATTCTCGATTTTAGACAGCTTGCCGTTGTATTCTCAGCGCTTTTCGGAGGTATTTATGCTTCCCTTATCACGGGCCTGATTATCTCCCTAATGAGGTTGTTGTATTTTGGCGTCATCAGCCATTCAGCCATTGTAGCCGCTTCCAATACCATTGTTATTGCGGCAGTGCTTGGTGTTATAGGTATGCTGAAATTGACATTTTGGAAAAAATGGATTTATTCGCTCATTGTCTGTAATCTTCTGACAGCCATTGCGTTTTACATAAACATGGGAATAAAGGGTACTTTGCCAGTGGTCATTTATATCATTATGATGACGATTGGAGGATTAATTTCGGGGTATTTGACGGCCTTCCTTGTCAAAGCAAAATCCCATTTTCAACGGATGGAAAGGGCTGCGACCTTCGATTTCTTGACAGAGTTAAACAACCATCGAACCTTTGATGAAGTGTTCAATGCTTCGATGGAGAAAGCAATGGAGAAGAATGAAACCTTGTCCTTGCTGATGATAGATATTGACCATTTCAAAAAGATCAATGATACATATGGGCATTCAAATGGGGATATCGTGTTAAAGCAGTTTGGCAAAATATTGAAGGAGACCTCACGTTCTTTTGATATTGTATCGAGGAATGGAGGAGAGGAGTTTTCCGTCTTGCTGTACGATCTGCCGCACAAGCACGCGCTAGTCGTTGGGAATCGTATCCGAAGTGCCATCAGCAAACACGAATTCGTCCTGCATGATGGTCATGGAATCCAGATTACAGTTTCAATCGGGGCTGCGACATATCCAGATACGAAGGAAGAGCTGATTGAGCAAGCAGATAAAGCGCTGTATAAGGCTAAAATGGATGGCAGGAATCGGATTTGTTCGAATCAAGAAGTCTAACTTTTGTTGTTAGGTGACGATTCTATTTTTACCGGTACGCTTCGCTTTGTATAAATTGATGTCAGCCCTCTCAAAGAGGGCTTCTTTGCTCATCGCAGGTTCATAGCTTGTGATTCCTATGCTGATGGTTACGTTGGTTCCGGCCATCTCCTCATGCTGCAAGCTGGACACGGCGGTCCGAATCGTTTCGACAAGCTTGATCGCTTTATCGAAGTTTGTTTCAAACAACAGCAGCGCAAATTCTTCGCCTCCGTATCGTGCAGCAATATCATTCGTGGTAATTGTTTCTTTGATGACTTTGGCGACGCGTGAAAGGACAACATCTCCAACTAGATGCCCGTACGTATCATTGATGGCTTTGAAGTTGTCGATGTCGATTAAAGCAAGAAAAAATGAGGAGCTGCGATCGCCTCCGTATGCCATGGCTATGTCGAAATGTTCATAGAAAGATGCTTGGTTATATAAATTCGTGAGTGAATCCATCTTAGCTTGCTTGCGTATGATGGCATATTGAATCATTAATTCTTGCTTCGCTGTCATGGTATGCAGCAAGGCTTCCTGCAGTTCACGCCCTCTGATCATAATGATAGAAGCAAGTAATGTGCATAGTCCGAGAAAGCAGGGGATCGCAACTAGATCAAAGTTAGATAAGTGGTTGCGGTAGCTTTCGTCTGTGATGTATACAAAGAGAAACCCGACCAGCTGTAAAATGGCAGAAAACAAAGTTAATCGAAAGCGATAAAAAATGACGGAAACAAAAATCGGCAGTAAAAAAAGGGCCGAAATAATACGAATGTCCGTGTTCAACTTGATGATAAGGATAGCTAGAATCGTACCAGCGATTAATAACGTATGGAAGGAATACTTGTGCTTGGCCTTATTGACAACCCAGCCGAGGCTTACGGTTAGACTCATCTTGAGAGTCGGGTACAGCAGGACATAGAAATAGAATTCAACGACTTTGGCATCGTAGGGCAAAAATAGATAGGAGAAAAGCTGCGCCACAAATTGCACGCCAATTATATACCAGTAGGAAATCCAAACTTTTCGGACCCATTTCGTTTCTTGGTCGGTTAAATTTTGCATCAATGGTCACCTAAACATGCGTTTTTGTCAATTTTACCATAGATATCGTCGTTTAGCCTTTCAATATTAGGTTTGTAGTATACTAAAATAACAAAAGGATGAGTCTTAGAAAGGCTGATGAACAATGCGTGACCCTAATTCAAGCCTGCTGCTCGAAAACTTATTTATCTCTTCAATTCGGATATATAGATATCAAGGACAAGAAGGGAGTTTTTTGCGAAAGAGAACCATTCACCAGTATGCTGTCTGTGTGATAACGAATGGTAGGGGTGTTGTTACGATTAATGAAGTGGTGTATATGGCTAAGGAAGGAGATTTCTTTGTCCTAGTGCCCGGAATGATTGTGGAAGGGAAGTCTCATTTCGCAGACCCAATTCAGTATACAATCATCTTCTTCTCTTGCATTCAGTTGAGCAAACATCACAAAGAGTGGAGCGTGAAGCGACCCCATTTTATTTGCAGCGGCAAGCTTCAAGCAGCTTCTGATGATCGTGTTGTCAAAGCGGCTGCAGATTCGTTGATCGGTCCCCACTATGACTCGCATGCGCCGAACAAAATAAAACAAAAGTATGATTTGCACAATTTGCTTATGCTGCTCATGGCTGGCGATCGTGTACACGGGAATGAATTGGAAGCAGCAGTGGGAATGGAGGCTGCCCTTGCGTACATGAATGAGAACTACATGAAGGATACGAGAATCGATCAATTAGCCCGTATGGCAGGTTATAGCACGAATCATTTTATTCGAACGTTCAAGGATCAAATGAATATGACACCCATCGAATACGTGCAGAAGCAGCGTATGAGAAAGGCTAAGCAGCTGCTGTTCTCTTCCGAGAAAATGAAGGATGTCGCCCAGCAAGTAGGGTATAAAGATGAGCATTATTTCAGTCGGGTATTCAAGAAGGCGGAAGGTACAGCGCCAACGCTGTATATGAAGGATAAGAGCCGTCGAATTGCTGCCTTGTATTATGGCGTGGATGATTATTTGTTAACACTGGGCTTAAAGCCGGTTGCCGCCCTATCCTATGTAGAGAGGGTATCACGAACCTATGCGGTGCCAACTCTGAATGCATTCAATCATGGCGTAGTCCGTCTCGACAGCGTCAAACTGAACTATGATAAGCTTATCCAAACGCGGCCTGATCTTATCCTTACAAGCGACCGTTTGGAGCAGGATGAGGTCCTTAAGCATATTGCGCCAACGGCGGTACTCAAGCATTCCAACAATTACGGGATGATGCTATCGTATATAGCCGGTATTTTGGGAAGGGAACAGCAAGCGGTAATATGGCTTGATAAGTATACGGAACGAAAAGAAGCTCTTCAGAAGAAAATCAAAGAACGATGGGGAAAGCAGACTGCGTATTATTTAAGAGTCAGCCCGACCTTCTACCGGATATACGGTACCATGAATCAAACGGGGTCTCTCCTCTATGAGGATGTTGGTTTAATGCTGCCAAGCGGCTTTCCCGCCGAGGAGTGGGCCATTGATTTTCAACTGCAGGATCTGACATTATTTAATCCTGATCACATTTTTCTTATGACGGATCCAACGGAGGAATCCAGAAAACGGCTGAAATTGCTGCTCAGTTCTGAAGAATGGGCGTCACTTGATGCGGTGAGGAATCATCAGGTTTATGATGCCAGCGATTTATTGTTCAAGACCTTGGGGCCAACCGGGCGAATGTGGGCGATGAATCACATAGCCGACCAATTGCGACTGCAGCATGGTGATATTGTTCAAGCAAAAAGAGGGGAATAATCCATTGTTAAACCGATTGCCTTTCCTTACAATGATAATGATTATTATTATTAATCAGAAATGGGGAAGGCAAACACATGTTTAGATTTAAATTAACCACATTAATCATGGCTGTCACCCTCTTATTTTTGCTGGCAGCCTGCAGCAGTAACACGGGGCCGGTTCAGCAAGAACAAAAGAAGGCCACTCCAGATAAATCAACGCGAACGATTACGCATCTCAAAGGGACGGCCGTCATTCCTGCGAAGATTAATAAGATTGTCGTTCTGTCGGCCGCTTATATCGATCACCTGCTCACCATCGGAGAGAAACCGAGCGGTGTCAACGTAGAGGTGCGTTATGGGGGCGATTATCTGCCTTATTTGGCAAGTAAGCTGACTGGTGTTCCCCTTGTAGGTTCGGCAGATAGTCCCAATCTTGAAGCCATTGCACAGCTTGATCCGGATGTTATTCTCATTGAGAGCCGAACGGCCGAGAAGACCTATGAGCAGCTGCAAAAAATTGCGCCAACGATTGTTCTTGGGAACGAATGGCTTGCCTACGAAAGCGATACGACCTTTTGGACCAAAGATTTATTAACCATTGCGGAGATGTACGATAAAGTCGATGTCGCCAAAGAGCAAATAGCTCAGCTAGAAGTGAAAGCATCGAAAGTCAGAGAGAAGATCAAGGCTCTGGACAATAAGAAGCTTGCCTATTTGCGCGTAAGAGAGAAAAATCTTCAGCTTTATGCCCAAAATGGACACCCAACCAATGTCTTGTTGTATCATGATCTAGGATTTGCTCCATCGGCGCTCACGCCAAAGGATCAACGGGCAGACTTGTCCATGGAAAAGATTCCTGAACTGCAAGCCGACTATATTTTCCTCGAGGTCGATCCGAATGGGCGGGACAACCGCAAGAGCATGAACGAGAGTGCCTTGTGGAAAAATAACGCTGCCGTGTTAAACAACAAGTTATATGAAACGGATTCTTTTTGGCTATTTAAAGGCTGGGGAGTAATCGGTCGCGGAGAAATTATAGATGAAATATCCAAAATCATTCCATAATGGAGAACACCGCGGCTTCCTTCGGAAATGAGCTGACTACTTCTTTGCAGCGCTATTTTGCGACCTCGATTCGGGGCTCCGTAGATGATTTGTTTCCATACTCTGCGGCGGAGCTGTTGGATGAAGCTTCACGATCTCCGATCCTTCGTCAGCAGTCAGCCCAGCTCGGAGATCCTGAGTGTAGGGTCGTGGGTACCTTATTTGCCAAACGTTATTCGGTGTTCGTTATGGGACTCTTCGCAGCCATCAGTCTATTCGATACGCCGTTGGCGGCATCTCCTGAGATTGTAAGATTCAGAGTGACAAGTGCAGGGGCGATGGCATATGAGACAGAGTTTGAAGACTCGCCAAGGATGTCTACATGGCATCACGAGGAGCGCAGAGTTAAATTGGTTGACTACGTGCTGCAGCTGCAATCGCATTTACAGCACATTTTTGCAGCGATTTCCGCCTCTACGGGTGCAAGTATCAAGGTGATGTGGTCCTTAGTTTCACATAACCTGAGAAATCTGTACACCCGATTAGAAGCGGATGAGAGCCTCTGGCGGACAACCGAACGATTGCGACTCATCCTCGCAGATCGGGATGTGTTGTTTGAGCCAACAAGCGGCAATGTATTTGCAGTCAAGCTTCACTTATTTGAACATCCAGAGTGGCAGGGCGCTCCGCTCTTGCTTCGCGGGCATTGTTGTTTGGCTTACAAGATACAACATGGCTCCGAAAGTCATGGTTATTGCATTAGCTGTCCCCAATTGCGCCCGGAGGAACGCCTGGCGATGCTGCTTGCCTAATTGTTCGACTGCTCGAACAAAATACATTGACTTTTTATTCAACCCATACTATTATTGCTAAATAAATTCCATACCGTATAACCTCAATGATATGGTTTGAGGGTCTCTACCAGGAACCGTAAAATCCTGATTACGAAGAAAGCGTGTATTCTGCCCTTTTTTTGTAATCAGGATTTTTTTGTTTTTTTCCAGATGAATCTTGATTTAGAACCAAGGATAGAAGCCATCGGAAGAGGAGGAGATAGGTAGAAGTGAATTATAAAGTATTCATCTTGGCGATTGCTTGTTTTGTGACAGGGACAGTGGAATTGATTGTTGGAGGTATTCTCGATCTGATTTCAACGGATTTGCATATTTCCATTAGTGCGGCAGGTCAGCTGATTACGTTGTATTCTCTGACCTTTGCGCTCACGGGACCGCTGCTGCAAGCCGTTACGGTAAAAGTTGAACGCAAAAAACTTTATCTGTCTGCCATATTTGCTTTTATTGTGGGGAATATTATTTCAATTGTGAGCACGAGCTATTTGATTTTGCTGTCTGCGCGAATCCTTTCCGCGGCAAGCAGCTCGCTGATTATCATTTTGTCCATCACACTGGCTTCGCAGATCGTTGAGGTGAAGTACAGAGCCAGAGCCATCGGTGTCATTTATATGGGGGTAAGCGGCTCGTTAGTGCTGGGCGTTCCGCTCGGATTGCTGCTTGGCCACCAGTTTGGCTGGCGCGCTCCTTTTGTGATGATCGCGATTCTTTCCATCATGTCGTTTGTGCTGATCCAAATGGGCTTGCCGCGGACACCGGCAACG
This sequence comes from Paenibacillus alba, assembly GCF_013204855.1. GTDB lineage: Bacteria > Bacillota > Bacilli > Paenibacillales > NBRC-103111 > Paenibacillus_E > Paenibacillus_E alba. The sequence continues at coordinate 19,157 of NZ_JABMKZ010000009.1, forward strand.
GTGACGATCCCGCTGCGACAGCAGCTCGCCTCTTTGAAAAATAAAAGAATCATATTTACGCATATGATCTCTATTTTGATGCTAACCGGACATTTAACACTGTATGCCTATTTAACACCCTTTCTACAGGAAGTACTGCATCTAGGGTCATCATCTATCAGCTTATTTTACTTCCTATTCGGCATTGCAGCGGTCTCCGGGGGTGGAATTGGCGGCTGGATTACGGACCGATTTGGACCGAAAAAAAGCATTTTTTTTATTGTTAGCAGTTTTGCCGTTATGATGGTTCTTATGCCATTTGCGACAGTTTCTATTTACACTAGCGTTATTGTTATGATCCTATGGAGCTTGCTTAGCTGGTCTATTACCCCGGCTTTACAAAGCTATTTGATTCAATTAGCACCGGAGTCTTCGGACATTCAACAAAGCTTCAATAGCTCAGCGTCCCATGTGGGAATTGCGCTTGGGTCAGCGATCGGAGGTATTGTTATTGAGCAATCTTCCGTTTATTATAATGCGTGGGTAGGTGTTGCTTTTGTCCTATTGGCTTTAGTTTGTGCGAGAATATCCACCAAAGATTCCCGGAAGTCTGATATAGTAGTTGAGGAACGAATGATAAATTAATGACCATGGAGGTGAATACCGTTACTTTATTTCTAGGGTAGCGGTTTGCGAATGAGTATTCATATTAATGCTAAATCAGGTGAGATTGCCGAATCTATCCTATTGCCAGGTGATCCTTTACGTGCGAAATATATCGCAGAAACATTTCTGCAGGATGTGCACTGTTATAATGAGGTCAGAGGCATGCTCGGTTTCACGGGCGTGTACAAAGGAAAAAGAATCTCCGTTCAAGGGACTGGCATGGGTGTGCCCTCTATTTCCATCTATGTCACGGAATTGCTTCGCGAGTATGGAGCCAAGCAACTGATTCGTGTAGGTACATGCGGGGGTATTCAGCAGGATGTTAAGGTTCGTGATGTGATCATCGCGATGACAGCAAGCACGGATTCGAGTGCCAACCAGCGTCTATTCCCAGGATTCAGCTTTGCTCCTAGTGCGGACTTTGATTTGCTGAGGAAAGCCTACCAAGCCAGCTTGGACAAACAATTATCGGTCAAAGTAGGGAATATCCTTACGGCTGACACTTTCTATAGAGAAAGCATGGAACCTGTCAAAAAATTGGCTGAATATGGCGTCCTTGCTGTTGAGATGGAGTCTTCGGCCTTATATACACTAGCTGCCAAGCATCAAGCTAAAGCCTTGTCCATCCTTACGGTAAGCGACCACTTGTTTAGTGGTGAAGCGGACACAACGGCGGAAGAACGTCAAACGACGTTTAACGACATGATCGTTGTCGCGCTTGAGACGGCTATTCAATAATTATACAAATCAAGCAAGCTGGCATCGGTATTTAACCGGTGTCAGCTTTTTTTAATTATTGTTTAAGTTCATATGTTTTGTAAAGACTAATCATATTTCTGGGATTAAACCGGGCGAAGCAAGCCGCGAGGCAGGGGTGTTTTCCTTTGCCCATCCTGCTTTTCAGCAGGAAATGATCGTTGAATCAGCTTGGAAAATGTGACAAGGGCCGTGTCCTGAAGACCTTTGGGCGTATTGACAAATACCGCATATTTCGTTAGCATCATGGTATTACGGACAATTGTCCGTAATATTGGCATACCTTTGCAGGTCATACAAGTCACGGATGAACCGCTAAGCATCGCGCGGTCACGGATAGACAAGAGAGAGACAGCGAAGGATGCTCTAATCGGATGGAGGGAACACATGTCTTCAGATAAATCATTAGCAGAAAAAGAAGCCCCGTTTTCAATGCGCAGCATTTTAGGACCATTGGTCGCCATTGTTGTTGGGATTTTCATGGTTATTTTGGACGGAACGGCCGTTAACGTTGCTCTTCCCAAGCTGCAGGAAGAATTTAAATTACTGAACTTGTCCTTGGTCCAATGGACCGTAATCGGATATGCACTGGCGCAAGCCGCGGTCATTCCGTTAGCGGGTTGGCTTTCCGACAGATTTGGCGCCAAGAAAATCTTTCTGATCTCCGTAGGTCTGTTCACGATTGGCTCGGGCCTATGTGCCTTGGCCAATACGGTTGAAATGTTGATTACATTCCGTATCATCCAGGGCTTAGGTGGCGGTGTTGTTGTGCCGATTGCCATGGCGTTCATTTATCGCCTTTCTCCACCGGGGAAAGTAGGGGCTGTTATGGGCATGATGGGGATTCCTATCTTGCTAGGTCCTGCGCTTGGACCTGTCGTTGCAGGCTGGTTAGTTGAATATCACAGCTGGCAGTGGATTTTCCTGATTAACCTTCCTATCGGTGTCATCGGGATTATCCTCGGAATTCGTACGCTGCCGAATATCCAAAGGCAGTCGGTTGCATCCTTGGATTTACTTGGCATGCTGTTAGGGCCTATCGCCTTCGCAGCTCTGGTATATGGTGTTTCCAGCGGTGGGATTGACCCGGTTACCGGGAAATCCACCTGGACATCTCCGGATACGCTGATCGGCTCTGGCGTAGGTATCGTGGCTCTTGTTCTATTCGTTATCGTGGAATTAAGACGCGATAATCCGCTGCTTGAGCTTCGGGTATTCCGCTCAGGCAATTTCACCAAAGGAATCATTGTGCAATGGATTTCACAGATCGCAATGTTCGGAACGATGTTCCTTGTTCCGCTGTATTTACAACAAGCGCATGGCTATAGCCCGCTCAAAACCGGACTAATCATGCTGCCGCAAGCACTGGCATCCGGTTTGTTTATGCCAATCGGCGGCAAATTGTCAGATCGCTTCGGAGCACGTCCGCTCGTGTTGGCGGGTATGGCACTTACAACAATTTCTGCTTTATTGCTATCCAATATTTCTGGCAATTCAGGGGTAGGCACCGTTATGCTTCCGCTTGCTCTGCTAGGCGCGGGAATGGGACTGTTCATGATGCCGCTCAATAACCATTTGATCCAATCCGCACCGCAGAATTTGGTTGGACGTGTAACGTCGCTCACCAACGCAGCGCAGCAAGTAATGATGTCCTTCGCAATTGCAATCTTGATGACGATATTCACAACGAAAATGAAAAATGTCATGATCGAATCAGGCAAGCAAAAGCCGGATTTAGACTTGTATGCTTCTTCCTTTGGCTACACATTCTTAATTCTGCTCGGTATCGCGGTTGTTGGCGGTCTGCTCGGACTTATGCTTAAGAAGCCGAAGAGAGCGGAAGGCGACTCCAAGGATGGCGCAGAAATTCCAATTATGGTAGGTCATTAAATGCAAAGAGAAACCCGCATTATCCTTCATGGATGATGCGGGTTTTCTTTGCGTTTTGAGCGGGATATGGATTGGAGTAGATGGATTTGTGATTGAGCTGGATGTGTGGCTTGCTGTAGGTGGGATGTGATTGAGTTGGATGTAGGGCTTGTAGTAGATGGATTTGTGATGGAGTTGGATGTAGGGCTTGTAGTAGATGGGATGTGATTGAGCTGGATGTAGGGCTTGTAGTAGATGGATTTGTGATGGAGTTGGATGTAGGGCTTGCTGTAGATGGAGTGTGATGGAGTTGGATGTAGGGCTTGCTGTAGATGGGATGTGATTGAGCTGGATGTGTGGCTTTGTAGTAGATGGAGTGTGATGGAGTTGGATGTATGGCTTGTAGTAGATGGAGTGTGATGGAGTTGGATGTATGGCTTGCTGTAGATGGGATGTGATTGAGTTGGATGTGTGGCTTGGAGTAGATGGATTTGTGATTGAGCTGGATGTGTGGCTTGCTGTAGATGGAGTGTGATGGAGTTGGATGTGTGATTTGTAGTAGATGGAGTGTGTGATTGAGTTGGATGTATGGCTTGTAATAGATGGGATGTGATTGAGCTGGATGTGTGGCTTTGTAGCAGATGGAGTGTGTGATGGAGTTGGGTGTATGGCTTGTAGTAGATGGGATGTGATGGAGATGAAGACTGCCGGAGATAGATTCCGACTGTCGCAGTGCTGGTTGTGCTTTCTGGGCCCTGCTCAACTACGGTGCCGCGGCACATTGTGAGGTAACCTCATAAGCCATCTTAGTGTTGAAGCCGCTCCACTGGGGCAGAATTGGAAATTCCTGCTTCCATGCTTCCATTGATTGGGGGCGTATAGGTCCAACTGAGTCTTCTAAGTGGCAAAACCTGCAAAAGTGCAGGCTTTTTTAAGCAAATAGCCTCGAAAAGCGGAAATCCCTGCAAAAATGCAGGCTTTTTAAGCTTTCCCGTCCTAAAGTTAGAGAAAGGCTTCAAAAGCATGCATAATTGCAGGAATTCATTGTTAAAGACTATTCCAACAAGAAAAAAGATGCATAATCGCAGGCTTTCCGATAAGTATGTGGTTGGAAGTCGCTGAACGCCGCTGCAAGTTGTTGCACTGTCGTTGCAACCCGCCGCACTCACACACATCGCAGCACCTAGCTGCAACCCGGCGAACTCGCACACAACGCAGCACTTAGCCGCAACTCGCCGAACTCGCACACATCGCCGCACTTAGCTGCAACCCGGCGAACTCGCACACAACGCAGTACTTAGCCGCAACCCGCCGCATTCGCACACATCGCAGCACCTAGCTGCAACTCGCCGTACTTCGCAGCACTCCCCCAGATATCCGCCCCACTTTATACTTCCTCAATAGCCTCCCATTCCCAACCCAGGCGCCATTTGCCTGGGTTTTATCATCAATGGCATAGAGGATCAAAAAAGGTGTATGCCTCCGATCAAAGGATGCATGAGGTCGCAAAAAGTGGAGATTTCCAGAAAAGTCGCCGGTTGTTATGTTGGATTCAAGCCGAATCGCAGCAAGAGGCTGACAAACAGAAAGGAAGGTGTACGAAGTATGCTTGCACAACCAGCCGTAGATGCCCCAGTCGCCGATCGTGCCAAACAGAAGGCATCACGGAGATCGTTATGGAGAGATCTAAAGCGCAGACCGTTTCTCTATATGCTGCTCCTGCCGGTAATCGCTTACTTCATCATATTTAAGTATTTCCCTTTATATGGGGAGATCATTGCGTTTAAGGATTTTCGATTAGCTGACGGTATTTGGGGCAGCAAATGGGTGGGGCTGGACCAGTTCACCCGGCTGCTGCACAGCACCGAGCTGTTGAAGATTGTGCGCAACACACTTCTACTAAATCTATATGGACTGGTTTTTGGCTTTCCTGTGCCGATCGCACTCGCTATCATGCTGAACGAAATCCGCGTGGAATGGTACAAGCGAGTGGTGCAAAACCTCCTCTACTTGCCGCATTTTTTATCATGGATTATTCTCGGCACGATCGTTATCGGACTGCTTTCCCCGGGCAGCGGGTTTGTCAATTATGTACTGAAGGCGTTTGGGCTTGAACCGATCTATTTCATGGGAAACACCTTTTGGTGGCCCCTCGTTTATGTGTTCTCCGGCATATGGCGGGATGCAGGGTTTAGTACGATTCTTTATTTGGCGGCAATGTCGAGCATTGATCCACATCTGTATGAAGCGGCCCGCATGGACGGCGGCGGCAAGCTGCGGCAGATCTGGCATGTAACGCTTCCTGGCATCCGAAGCACGATCGCGCTCATGCTGGTTCTGCAGATGGGCCGGATGTTCGACGTGGGCTTCGAGCACATCTGGGCGCTGACCAATCCGATGGTGACCAGTGTTTCCGACGTGATGAGTACGTACATTTACAGACTTGGTCTCGTCAATCTGCAATACAGCTACACGACCGCGATAGGGCTGGTCCAATCCCTCGTCGGCTTGGTGCTCGTGCTTCTAGTGAATCGCGTTATTCGAGCGATGGGAGAGCGAGCGTTATGGTAGCGGAGCGTACGGCTGAAGGCAAATATAAATACCGAAAGGAGGGGCTGCGGATGGCCATTTGGAAAGAGCGCTTGCCCCGCGTACTGCTTTATTTCATTTTAGCGATATGCACGTTCTCGACGTTATTTCCGTTTCTGAATGTGCTGGCCGTTTCCCTTAGTTCGGGTGAGGCCATACGTGCCGGAAGTGTTTCGATTTGGCCCAAACAGTTCACATGGGATGCCTATCGCAACTTGATTGATGACGGACAACTGTTCATGGCGATGAAAAATACGGTTCTGATGACCGTTGTTGGTACCACGCTAAATATGCTGGTTACCATCATGGCCGCTTATCCGCTGTCCAAAATGGATCTGCGCGGACGGGGACTGGTGCTCGGCATGATTATTTTTACGATGTTGTTCAGCGGAGGGCTGATCCCGCAGTTTCTGCTCATTAAAAGCTTGGGGCTTATGAATACGTATTGGTCGCTTTGGCTGCCTGGTCTTCTCAGCACGTACAACTTTTTCGTCTTGAAGACCTTCTTCGAAGGGCTGCCGGGAGAGCTTGAGGAGTCAGCGGCCATCGATGGGGCGAAGGACTGGGTCGTCCTTGTGCGTATCGTTCTTCCACTGGCGCTTCCGGTTATCGCAGCTTTGACGCTTTTTTATGCGGTGGGGTGGTGGAATGCGTACTACAACGTGCTTATTTTTATTAAAAGCTCAACCCAAATGTCTTTGATGGTGAAGCTCTACCAAATGATCGACAACCTCGATCCCGCCCTGCTGGTCGGAGATTTGGCGAACACGAACAACGCGCTGCCTCCGGAAGGTGTTCGTGCGGGAGCGGCGATGCTGGCTTCGCTGCCGATTCTGATTATTTATCCGTTTCTGCAAAAGTATTTCGTGAAAGGCGTTTTGATGGGCTCTGTCAAAGGCTAGCTTGTTGAACGCAGATTGTCTTATTGCTATTCATAATGGCGCCAAACGCCTTGTGATATAATCAATCCATGTGGGAGGTCATTGTATGAAGAGAACAAAAAGATGGGTGTTAGGCTCCACGATTTTGGCCATGACGTTGGGAGCAGCTTTAACCGGCTGCGGTAAGACCGAGGAAGGAGCAAGCAGCAGTCCAGCTCCATCCGCGGCAGGCAAGGCGGAAGATAAATACGATAAGCTGCCGAAGGCTGTTAGCGTTGCGATGTACGACCGCGGCGCCGTTGCCGCAGAAGAAGGCTCCTACGAACAGAATCGCTGGACCAAATGGATTCAGGAGCAATCGGGCGTTCAGGTCAAATATGTGCCGGTTCCTCGCAACCAGGCGCAGGATAAGCTGAATACATTGATTGCCTCTGGTGAAGCGCCGGATTTAATCTGGGATTATGACCGCAATTATATCGGTACGCTTGTCTCACAGGGCGTCGTTCAACCGATTGATGATTACATCACGCAATACAGCACAGTCATTAAAAATTATATCAATGAAAATCCGGATTTGAAGCCGCTGATGACATTTGACGGCAAAATATATGGGATTACAACAAAGAGGCCATTGAATGGGATAGCCAATGGCGGCATGTGGATTCGTCAGGATTGGCTGGACAAGGTAGGCATGAAGGCGCCAACGACGGAGGAAGAGTTTTTTGCCGTGACTAAGGCCTTCAAAGAGAAGGGGTTGTCCGGGAATACGAACGCCCCTGTCGTATCGATGTATGTCTGGCCTAACGTAATCGCTGGCCTCTATGCGACACATAGCACGCAATGGTACCTCGAGGGCGGTAAAATGGTTAATTCGAGGCTCGTTGACCGCAATGTGGGTGCAATTAGCTTCGAACGCAAGCTATATGAGAACGGATACATTGATAAGGAATATATGACGGATAAAAATAGCCAGAAGATGATGGCGGACTGGGCGCAAGGCAAATCAGGCATCCTGATCGGCAGCGTTGGCAATGGCATTGACACCTATATGAAGGATCTGATGAAGAATTTCCCGGATGCGAATCCGGTGCCGTTACCGGCTTTCTCAACGAAGTACGGCAAGTTTGGCGCTTACCAAGAAACGCCAGCTAATATTTATGTCGCGTTCAATAAAGATATGAAAAATCCGAAGGCAGCGATCCAATATCTCGATTGGCTGCTGGATAAAGGCTGGTACACACTGGCAAATGGTATTGAGAACACGCATTTCAAATTAGTGAATGGCGTTCCTCAGGTGCTGGATGCGGACAAATATAAGAAGGAAGTTGCCTATGCCGGTGAGTATGCGATCTTAAGAAATGATGCGAAGACGTTCAAGCTGGAGGATTTGATGGTTAAAGCCGCACCGGATCCGCTTTCGCAGCGCTGGGCGAAGCTGAACGTTGAAGCGATGAAGACAGCGCTAAGCGTGCCGTTCCGTCGGGATATTCCGTTTTCCCCGAATTCGCCGGAAATCAGCAATGTGCTGGCAAGCATCGAGCTGAAGCTGGTCGAGATTCGCACAAGAGCGATCGTCAAAGGCGATATTACGCCAGAGCAAGCGCTTGAGATGATACGGAAAGAATACAAAAGCGCTGGCGGCGACAAGGCAGATCAAATTGCCCAAGAATGGTATGAAAAAAATAAAGCAAATTTCAAATAACTCACAGTAGAAATGAATGGGGCCTTATCGGTCCCGTTATTTCTGCGATTTTCGAGAACTCGAGGGGGCAGAGGCATGTTTTGGCGACAAAAGAGAAGCCGTTCGAAGCGCGCTATGTCGATCATTTTACTTTTTTTGAGCCTATGTATTGTTTCGACAGCAGGCCTGTCTTATTTCATCACGACCGATCATCTTCAGGCTGAAGTCGAGCGAACGAATATGTCGCTGCTCCACGAGGTTAATGATAAGCTGCTGTTGGTGCTGAAAGGGATCGACGCGGAAACGATGCAATTTCTGCGCAGCCGGGATATGCGGACGTTCATGGAGGATGATGCTGCGGATCAGCAGGATACCATCACGATCAACAACCGGATCGGAGATATGCTGCTGAGCAACGATACTATTTTTTCCATCGATTTGTACTCCTATGCGAAAAAGCGCTGGTCACAGACGAATCCGTTTCAAACGGCGGAGCCGGGCCTTGATTATCAATGGATTCGTGAGTTCGAAAGCTACAAAGGCTTTTATCAGTGGATCGGTACGCGAAAGGTGTCTATCGATGAGACGGGGAAGATTCGGCAGAACGTCATGACGCTCATTCGCTCCTATCCGCTGACACATGGGGAAGGATACCGGAAGGGCGCAGTTGCGTTCAATGTTGATGAGCGATCCATCTACAATCTGATCAAAAATGCGATTGATCCTTCGCTGGGCTACTTGTTTCTGGCAGATGAGCAAGGCACTGTGCTCAGTCATTCCGATAAATCGTTGATCGGCACGTCTGCTGGCGAGGTGCTTTGGTCCAATGAAATGACTAAGCGGGATGAAGGGCAGTTCCGTACGAAAATGAACGGGATCAACAGAACCGTCTTTTATATGAAAAGTCCGTATACAGGCTGGGAAATTGTAAGCGTGGTATCCGATTCTGAGCTTAGTAAGCCGCTGGTTCAGATACGGAACACAATGTTTGGCATTTCGATCATTCTCCTGCTGTTGGCAGGGGGCATGGCAGTTGTACTGAACAGCTGGATGTTCCGGCCTGTGAACCGGGTCCTCTCGAATGTGACGAAACAGCTGCAGGCGTATAGCGGCAATGAAAGAAGAAGCGAGTATGCGGCAGACGATGAATTCAGCGGCATCGAAGTATCCTTGTCGTACATACTAGAAGACAGCAATCGTATGTACAGGCAAATGCGTGAAACACAGCCAGTGATCAAATGGCGGCTGGTGATGGATGCGCTGATCGGCGCGCGCAAAAATCCGGGCGAGCTGCTGCCCAACCTTGAAGCAATCGGCTTTCCGCTGCACGCGGTGCAATATATCGCAATGGCTGCCGAGTTCGATGGAAAGTCCGGGATTGCGACTCCTGAGGATCTTCATTTATACAGCTACGCCCTCTGTAATGTGGCGGAGGAGATGATCAACACCGAGTACCGGGGAGTCGCCATTGAAGCGCGGGACGGTATGGTGGTTATTGTGATCAGCTTTGACGAAGATAACGGCGAGGCGAATCTGCTGCGGGCATTGGCGGTTGCCGAAATGATCAAGAGCTATGTGGAAGAACAGTTCAAACAGACGATCTCAATTGGGCTCGGCCGCATGACGCAAGATTTGGGCGCGCTGCAGCATTCCTATCACGATGCGATGTCGGCACTGTCGTACAAAATGATTCTCGGCGGCAATTCCATTATATCCAGCGAAGATATCCGGGAGCCGGCGAGCGGAGAGTTTATGCGCTTGCTTGGCATAACTGATGGGATCGTTGACTCGCTGCGGATGACCGATGGCGAGAAGATGACGAAGCAGACGGAGCGTTGGTTCGGCGAGATGGCTGGCAGCGGCGCTGCGCCTGATATGATTCGCCAGCTTGTGGTGCATTTTATGATGAAGGCAGCCAAAGCGGTAGGCGAGATTGATCCGTCGCTGCTCGAGGAGGCGCCGTCGCATCGATTATTCGATCTGTTGAGCCAATATGAAAGCATCCACGAGTTGTCGGATTACGTCATCGAGCAGCTTGGCCGCTATGCAGGACTAATTGAAGAGAGACGCAGCAATCGAGAGCGAAATGACGTTGTTGAGCGGATCACCGCTTTTATTGACGCCCATTATATGCACAGTGATCTGTCACTGAATTATTTGGCAAGCGAGTTCAAGCTAAGTGTGTCGCATGTGAGCCGCATATTCAAGGAGCAGACGGAAAGAAATTTCATCGATTATTTGATGGATATTCGCATGAGCAAGGCGAAGGAGCTGCTCGCTGGCAGCGATATGCTGATCCGAGATGTATCAGGGGTGGTCGGCTACACGAATGTCAACAGCTTTGTGCGAATTTTCAAGAAAAGCACGGGATTTACCCCAGGCGAATATCGGGAACGGGAGCGAGCGCTGCTCAGAGGAGCAGAGGGCGCTGCGGATACAGGCGATCCCACCGAATAATAAGGCAACAGGAGGTACGGATGATGCTAAAGCAAACATCATTTACAGATACAATCACAGGGCTGCCGATCGTCGCACTAGGCTCGGAAGCAGGCGATACGGGTCATCTTTATTTTACGGCGATGTCCTGGTTGTCGAACAGCCGGCATCTCATTGCGTATACGGACATGGATCGGGAGACGTGGAAGGGCAATATCGTGCGTTTTGATACGGAAACGGGTCATAGGCAGGTGCTGGAGGAAGGTCGGATTTGGGGAAGCGGGGCCGTTTCGAGCGATGATATCTTATATTTATTGGACAAGAATGAGCTATACGCAATTGATGCATGGAGCGGGCAGCGGCGTACGATTTGCAAGCTGGAAGAGCACTGCACGTTCTTTGGGCCCTTGTCGATAACGAACGACGGCAAGGTGCTTGGCGTGTATTGGAAGGAGGCGCTTCATCCGTCCGAGGGTGCTGAGTCTCAGGAAGCCGATTGGGTAATCGGCACGGTGAATTCGGTCAGCGGTGAGGTGCGCGAAGCAGCTCGTCCGCGGTTTAACGAGCCTTATCCGGTGGCGAATCATGCGATGATCAATCCGGCCGATTCGCAGCAGGTGTTCTTCTCGCATGAAGGCGCAACGGAGCAGATTCCGGATCGGCTATGGGTGGTTGATACGCGTACAGGAGACATGCGCAATCTCTTTTCGCAAAAAAGGGCGGAGAGCGGACTGCCTGTCGAGTATGTCGGCCACGAAATATGGGCGTTCGACGGGAGCGGGTTGTATTTCGTGAAGTATCCGCATAGTCCGGATCAGCCTACAGGCGTGTATTTTGTAGATCGGCAGGGCGAGCATAGCGAGTTCATTAACGGGGATTATCGGTATTGGCATGTTGGCATCAGTCCTGATGGCAAGTATGCGGTCGCGGATACACAGGAGCCAGGCATCTCCAAAATCGTGCTAATCAACACGGCTACGAAACAGTCTACCCTGTTATGCGAGCTGCCATGCCGTGGGATGCATCCTGGACATCCGCATCCGTCCTTTAGCCCGGACAGCCGGAAGATTGCCTTCACATTTTCGGATGCGCAGGATGTGCTTCAAGTCGGCATTATAGACGTAAGCAATCTAAAGTAGACCCTATAAAATTAGTTTAAACCACCTGATTCATTCCGGGTGGTTTATTTTCTATAGACGAATGTTCGAAATTAACTTATTATAATGTTATAAAACAACATTTAAGGTTATTAACGAACTTAACTTTCGTTGTGAAATAACAATTATTTTAAGGAGTGACTTTCATTGGCGCTAAAACCAAGATTAAACCGAATGTTTAGTGAGCAGGGGAAATGCTTTGATGTGGCTGTGGATCATGGTTTTTTTAATGAGTTTGGTTTTCTAGCTGGAATTGAGAATATGAAGCAAGCGATCACAACGATTGTAGAAGCAGGACCCGATTGCATACAACTAAGCGTTGGGCAGGCTGGACATCTCCAATCCATCCCGGGCAGCCAGAAACCCGGACTCGTACTTCGTACAGATGCAGCTAATATTTATGGAAGCGAGCTGCCGCGATTCTTGTTTAGTGAGCTTATCGATAAGGCGATTGAGCAAGCTGTCCGACTGGACGCTGTGTCGGTCTGTGTCAATTTGCTGCTGCTGCCGAATCAGCCGGAGCTGCATTATCAATGTGTTCGTAATGTTTCCGTTTTAAAAACAGAATGTGAAAAGTACGGCATGCCCCTTATGGTAGAACCTTTGGTTATGCTGGCGAATGAAGTCAAAGGCGGCTACATGGTAGATGGCGATATCCACAAAATTTTACCCCTCGTACGCCAAGCCGTGGAATTGGGCGCGGATGTCATTAAAGCCGATCCTTGTGACCATGTAGACGAATATCACCGGGTTATTGAAGTAGCTTCCGGAATCCCAGTACTTGTGCGCGGCGGCGGAAGAGCAAGCGATGAAGAAATTATGACTCGTACCGCAGCCTTGATGGAGCAAGGCGCTTCTGGCATCGTCTATGGCCGTAATGTCATCCAGCATCCGAATCCAGCCGGCATGACCAAAGCCTTGATGTCCATTGTTCACCACGGCAATTCCGCAGAGCAGGCTCTTGCTATTTTAACTTCATAACATCCCAAAGGAGGTTACGCTAACATGTCCAAAAAAATCATTCGTTTTGGTGTTATTGGCTGCGGCTTAATGGGGAAAGAGTTCGCTAGCGCGGCAGCCCGCTGGTGTCATCTGACCCATGTTGATTTTGAACCAAAGATTGTGGCCGTATGCGATGCGAATGCCGCTGCTACGCAGTGGTTCCAGGATAACATTGCAAGCGTAGAAGCGGCGTACACAGACTATAAGGAGCTTCTTGCTAATCCTTCTGTTGATGCCATTTATTGCGCTGTTCCGCACAATCTGCATGCGCAAATCTACATCGACATTATTGAAGCAGGCAAGCATTTGCTGGGCGAAAAGCCTTTTGGCATTGATCAGGCAGCCAACCGGCTCATCTCAGAAGCCATTATCAAACATCCTAACGTTATCGTTCGTTGTTCCTCTGAATTTCCTTTTTATCCGGGAGCTCAGCAAATCTTTCAATGGGTGCAAGACAATAAATTCGGTACAATTATTGAAGTCGAAGCGGGCTTCTGGCATTCCAGCGATCTCGATCCGACCAAAGTGATTAACTGGAAAAGGCGAATCGCGACGAATGGCGAATATGGATGCATGGGGGATTTGGGGATGCACGTTCTGCACCTGCCTATGCGGTATGGCTGGAAGCCGAAGTCAGTAAGGGCCTTATTGTCCAAAATCGTACCCGAAAGACCGGATGGAAAGGGAAATATGGTTCCTTGTGAGACGTGGGACAATGCGATTCTTGCCTGTGACGTTGAACTGGAAGACCAACAGTTTCCGATGATTCTATCAACGAAACGGATTGCTCCAGGCAACGCGAATACGTGGTTTATCCGGATTACAGGTACGGAGTTCTCGGCAGAATTTACGACCAAAAATCCTAAACAAGTAGCTTCCTTGCCTTATACACCAGGCGGAAATCAAGCATGGCATGTCGAAGACGCACCATATAAATCAGCGTACGGCACGATTACAGGAGGTATCTTTGAATTCGGCTTCTCGGATTCGATTCTCCAAATGTGGGCAGCTTTCTGTGATGAACTGGCGCATGGCAGCGATACGCAGCAGCCTTTCTACTGTGCAACGCCAGAAGAAGCAGCAGGAAGCCATAAGGTTTTTACAGCCGCATTGGAATCGAACCGGACAGGGCAGACGATACCGATCAACTGGAGGGATTAGCTTTGAGTCAGAACGAAGCGGAAGTGATCATTGCTGGGCATATCTGCTTGGATATCATACCGACTATTTATGAGAAGCAATCAGGTATGGGGGCTTTACTCGTTCCAGGTAAACTTGTAGAGATTGGTCCTGCTGTCATTGCAACGGGAGGGGCAGTTTCCAACACAGGAATTGCCCTTCACAAGCTGGGAAGCAAGGTAAATCTAATGGGCAAAATCGGAAAGGATCAGTTTGGTGAAGCTATTCTGACCATCTTGAGACAGCATAGCGCGGCATTAGTTGATGGCATGATTGTGTCTCCTAACGAGATCAGCTCTTATTCCATTGTGATTAGTCCTCCGCATATAGACCGGACCTTCTTGCATGCAACAGGTGCCAACGATACCTACTCGGCGGAAGATCTTAGTTCTGAACAGCTCAAAGGCTCGCGCTTGTTTCATTTTGGATACCCGCCTTTAATGCGCAAAATGTATGAAAACGATGGTCATGAAATGGCTTTGTTGCTTAAAAAGGTGAAGGACAACGGGCTGACCGTATCGCTTGATTTAGCTAAGCCTGATCCCGAGTCCGACGCAGGCAAGGCGGATTGGCGCGCGATTTTGGCCAAAGCACTTCCGTATGTCGATGTGTTTCTGCCTAGCTTTGAAGAAATTTTTTATATGCTGCATCGCGAAACTTACGATGAATTGCTGCAAGCGGCTCCCGCTGGGGATCTCTTGCCCTTGGCGAGCGGAGCCCTTCTTTCTGAAATTTCGCAAGAACTGCTGGAAATGGGCGCTGCAATCGTTGGACTCAAATTAGGAGAGCATGGCTTGTATGTGCGCACCACCTCTGACCAAAGTCGACTTTTGGCAATGGGACTATGCGCGCCGGCGCAAGATCACCTCGTAAATTGGGCGAATAGCGAGCTGATAACTTCCACCTATAAGGTAGATGTCGCGGGAACTACGGGCGCTGGTGATTGTACGATTGCGGGATTTCTGCTTGGCCTTATGAGGGGCTTAACATTAGAAGCGACCCTTCATACGGCTGTTGGTGTCGGTGCGTGCAATGTAGAACGAGCAGATGCAACAAGCGGCATTCCAGACGGATCGGAAGTGTGGCGCCGAATCAGCGGCGGTTGGGCCAAACGTGAAATGAAGCTTAATTTGCCTAATTGGGTCCTGCATGAGGATGGCTTATGGATCGGGCCCCATCACAAATCTGTGGTGAGACGCTGAAAGAGAACTTAAGGTTGAACCTCAAGGGAGTTATAGCGATAATAGAGTCATTGAAGATAACTAACGGGGGCTCTAGATGACACATAACCAAACCATTAACCAACGTCAGCAGCAAATTTTGGATCGAATGGCTTTAGACGGCGAAGTTAAAATAGCGGAATTGAAAGATAAATTTGAAGTTACCGAAATGACGCTGCGCCGGGATCTAGAAAAGCTTGAATTCATGGGACTGCTTAGGCGTACATTCGGCGGCGCCATTCTCGTAGGCAAGGATATTGCGCTGCAGGATCGTACGGGCTTAATGAGGGAGGAGAAGATGAGAATTGGCTTGCAAGCTGCTCAGCTTGTCGCCACTGGTGATTCGATTTTTCTGGATGGAGGTTCAACAACGCTGCAGGTAGCCAGATATTTGAAGCCGGAACTGAACATTACCGTTGTTACGAATGCCCTAAATATTGCTGCTGAGCTTCAGGGAAAGCAAATTTCTACCATCGTAGTTGGTGGCATGCTTTTGGATAAAACGTCAACGTTGGTCGGTCCTATTGCAGCCGGTTCCATCGCTAAAATGGCGTTTGACCGTGTGTTTATCGGTACCACTGGCGTATCAGTCAAGCATGGTTTCAGCAATTCCAATATGCATGAAGCAGAAATCAAACAGCTTGTCATCGAGCAAGCTTCCGAAGTGAATATTGTTATGGATCATACGAAATATAACATGAGAGATTTATTTTCCTTCGCGTCGCTGGATGGTGTGGATCGTATAATCTCAAATCGCCGCCCTGATCAGGAATTGGAGGAGGCTTTGAAGGAAGCTTCTGTGGAAATCGTAGCAAGCGGTTGAATAGGTATATCACATTTCGGCGGTTCCGAAAAGAATATGAAACCCTCTCCATTCTAGCAAAGCTAGATTACTTATTAGTGGGAGGGTTTTTTCTATTCTTGTTTAATGGTTAAGTCAACTTAGTTGACATGATATAATTTTTCAATTGTCTTATATTTGGTGAATCTTAACGGAGAAAGCGCTACCTGTTAGTTTACTTAACAAAATAATGAAAAAACGTTTGACAATAGGCAGGTGAGTTGTTAATATTTAATTATTAACATCACTGGAATAAATAAAAAGGAAAACAGATTATTATTCTCATTTTTACTGGTATTACTCTTTTTTTATTACATTTTTTCGATAATTAATAACATGCATGGATTAATTACCCCGCAACAACATTAGACCAAGAAATTAAACGCAAAAGAGGGGAAGACGAATGGATCAAACATTAGTTGAAGAGTATCGTGGAGGTGCGTTGGAATGCGTGCATAGCGGGCATATATGCGGAGTCTCCATCTCGGGTGCAGTTAAGTACGCAGTTGGGGATGTGGAATCAGTAACCTATTTAAGGTCATCCGGCAAACCATTTCAAGCAATTCCTGTCATTAGACACGGCGCGGATAGAAAGTTTGGGCTTTCTGATAAAGAAACGGCTATTATGATCGGTTCCCATCGTGCGGAGTCCTTCCATGTTGAAGCTTTGGAATCCATGCTTGCCAAAATTGGGGTGGGAGAAGAAGCGCTTGTCTGTCATCCCACGTACCCCTTAAGCGTGCCTGCCTCAGAAGCCATGCTTAGGGCGCAGAAGCCCAAACGTTCGATTTATCATAATTGTTCTGGCAAACATCTTGGCATCCTTGCTTTGTGCAAAACAATGGGATATAAGGCGGAAGGCTACTTTGAACCTGAACATCCTGCTCAAATCGAGATCGTAGACACACTCGCTTACTTATCAGAATGTCCTAGAGAACAGATCCACATAGGTACGGATGGTTGCGGTTTTCCAGTGTTCGCCATTCCTCTCAAGCATTTGGCGACTGCCTTTCTGAAGCTGGCTTGTCCAGAGGTGATTGAAAATCTTGAGATTCGATCCGCCGTCATCCGAATAACCACTCTTATGAACGAGCATTATGAGATGATTGCCGGCTCAGAGCGAATTTGCTCCAGTTTACTTATGGATCCCAATATTGTCGCTAAGGGTGGAGCTAAAGGCGTATACTGCTTTGGCTTGAAAAAAGAAAAGCTAGGTTTCGCGCTTAAAGTAATGGATGGTTCTGAGGATGAATGGCCCATCATTACGGCATCTATTCTTGAGCAGATTGGCTATAGCAACCAAGAGACGATTGATCGAATGTATCAACTTACGCCAACGGACATGATTAACGATAATCAGAAAATTATTGGAACGAACAAAGCCATGTTTACTTTAGAAACTAGATTTTAACATAGATTAAATTATAGGAGGGGTTATAAAATGAAGAAAAAAGCTACGATTCTAGCCTTATGTACCAGTCTTGTACTTACTTTTGCACTAGCAGGCTGCTCTACGAATAGCGGGCAGAATGAAGCGGCCAAAGCCACTGGAGCCACAGGCGCCAAAGAAACGACAGGCAAGAAAGCGAAAATCTCGTACCTTGATCCGCTTCCAAGCCAGGAAAGAACTGCGCTTATGCAGGGACTTTTGAAGAAATTTCAAGAGAAAAACCCGAATATCGAAGTTGAGTATACGTCTGTTCCTTGGGATGACGCGAACAAGAAATGGATGACTATGGGTGCTGCTGGCATTCTTCCTGACGTATTGAGTATTGATGATACTTCCTTGGTAGCGATGGCTTCAGCTGGTTATATCGAGAACCTGCAGCCCTTTTATGACAAATGGGATCAATTAAATAATTTGACCGAAGCCACGAAGCAAGCGAGAAACAAATTCAAAGGCAATGTCTATGCGATTCCGGATGGATTCTTGCTGCAGGGCTTATTTATAAGAAGCGATTGGTTCAAAGAACTGAATATGCCTGAGACTATCGCGACATGGGATGATTACTTTAATTTAGCACAAAAATTCACAGACTCGGCGAAAAACAGATACGGTATTTCTTTCAGGGGAGGCGCCAATGGCGTTATTCGCGCAATGGAATATGTGATGGCGGCGGTCCATTCTGACAGTTGGTTTGATAAGGATGGCAAATCGATTTTGTATAAACCTGAAGGCGCTGCGGCCTTTAAGAAGTTCTATGATGTTTACTTAAACGGAAATGCTCCCAAAGAGTCTGTTAACTGGGGCTTCAATGAGATGGTGCAAGGGTTCTTGAACGGTCAAACCGCTATTTTAAATCAAACGCCAGAGGTTATTACGACAGCTCAGAAAAATATGAAAGAAGGCACTTGGAATGTGGTTCCAATGCCCAAAGCAGATGACGGCAAACGTTATATTTTCTGGGGTTACACAGCGGCATATGCCATGTCCTCCAAATCGCAAAATAAAGACGCTTCTTGGAAGCTAATCGAATTCTTAAGTTCTCCGGAGAACAATCTGGAGTACAGTATCAAAAATTCTACGATTCCGATTTACAAAGATAATCTGAAGGATCCGTTCTTCAACAAAGGTCCTATTGCAGGGTACGCAGGTTCCATGGCGGATTCCAACATTGTGTTTGCAGGCCCGCCAAGCCATTTGACGAAGCTGGGTCAATTCACGGGAACGTTCGCCGTGGAAGAAACGCAGAAATATTTGACAAAAGCGCAATCGCTCGAGGATACCGTTAAGCATCTGGCGGATTTCCTAACGAAAGAACAACAGGCTTATATGAAGGAAAATCCTTAGAAGGAATAAAGACAACCGGGGATGCGGAAAAGTCCTCGGTTGTCTATTCTGAAGTATTGAGAAGGCGGGGAGAGAAAGCATGCTAAAAGCAATTCGATGGAAATCATATGAGCCCTATTTATTAATCGCTCCTGCTGTTTTGATTATACTAGCTTTTTTTGCTTATCCGTTACTATCAGGACTTAAGCTTGCTTTTATGCATTATGTCTTATTTGAGCCGGGCAATATTCACTTTTCAGGCTTTGAAAATTTCAAATCATTGCTGGAAGACAAGAATCTCCCTCAAATATTAGGGAATTCCGTACTTTGGGTCGTCCTAACGGTAGGTTTGCAATTCGTCCTTGGATTCATTTTGGCACTAGCGCTAAATAAACAGTTTAAAGGGAAAAACATCTACCAATCTATTGTTTTTTTGCCTTGGGCTGTGTCTGCTTTTTTAATCGGGATGATTTTCAAGTGGTTGTTTAATGAACAGAATGGGCTTATTAACTACTTATTGGTGAAATTCGGAATTCTGGAAAAAGGCATCCCCTTTTTGGCTATTCCACATGTCTCTATTTTCCCAGTCATCGCTGCAATGGTATGGTATGGAGTGCCTTTTTTCGGAATTATGATTCTTGCTGCTCTACAAAACGTTCCTAAAGATATCTATGAATCTGCGGATATCGACGGGGCAGGCCGAATGACCAAACTGTTTCGAGTTACGATTCCTTATATCAAACCGACGATTATTATTACCTTGCTGCTCCGAGTGATTTGGGTATTCAATTCCGCCGATTTGATCTACATCATGACCAATGGGGGGCCAGCGAATACTTCTCATAACTTGCCTTCCTATATATTTAATAAAATCTTCTATACGACTGACTACGGGCAAGCCTCCGCTTTGGGAATTATGATGCTGGCGATCCTTATTCTTTATACGTTAATTTTCTTGAAAACGACTAAATATGATGATGCAGGTGATTTCTAATGGTCTCCTATGTTCGTAATGCAACCCCGACAGTTTCTCGAGTTATTGCGTTAACATTGTTTCTAATTGGTGCTTTGTTTCCTTTTTATTGGATGTTAGTCACTTCTCTCAAGGATAGACAGGAAATTTATAGCGGGAAGCTAACGCTGTGGCCGCAAAATCTAACTTTTGCGAACTATATGGATACTTTCCAGAATTCCAGCTTTCCGCACTATTTTATGAACAGTTTTATCGTTAGTATGAGCAGTTCAATCCTGGTGTTGTTTGTGTCTATTCTAGGCGGTTATAGTATGGCTAGATATTCATTTCGAGGCAAAAAGGTATTTCTTATTTCTTTTTTGGCAACTCAAATGATTCCAGTAATGGTCATTCTAGTCCCGCTTTTCATTTCATTCAGCCAGTTGCACTTGTTAAATAAGCTGCCTTCGTTGATTATTACTTATACGGCCATGAACATTCCTTTTTGTTTACTGACGATGTCCAGTTTCTTTCAGAGAATTCCTGTATCACTCGAGGAAGCGGCTCTTATTGACGGGTGCAACAAGTTTCAAACGATGATTCGAATTATTTTGCCCATTATGCGGCCGGGAATTGTTGCTACGCTTGTATTCGCATTTACGGGCGCGTGGAATGATTTGTTTTTCGGGGTTATGTTTACGAATAGCGAAAGCACCAAAACAGTCCCTGTAGGACTAAGCAGTTTTGTGCAAAAATTTGATATCAACTGGGGGCAAATGAGCGCAGCGGGTATTTTATCTTTGATTCCAGTTGTGATTATGTTCGCGTTTGCCCAAAAATACATCGTATCAGGTCTTACTGAGGGTGCAGTCAAAGGATAACGACTTCAATGAGGAGGAGAGAGAATGATGTTGCTGGAAGTTATTGCAACTACAGTGAGGGATGCTGTATTGGCTGAACAGAGCGGTGCAGATCGTATCGAACTGATAACTGGCATTCTAGAGGGTGGGTTAACGCCTAGCTACGGATTAATTGACGAGGTTGTGCACAGCACGACCATTCCTGTTCAAGTGATGATTCGCCCGCATAGCCAATCTTTTTGCTATGACCAGCGAGATCTGAGCGTGATGATCAAAGATATACAGACAGTGAAACGGATTGGCGCCTATGGCATTGTACTTGGAGCGCTTACCTCGGAGCGTAGGATTGATCATGAGACGCTGCGCCGATTATTGGATGAGGCCGAAGGGTTATCTGTAACTTTTCATCGCGCATTTGACGAAGTAAGCAATCTAGAGAAGGCTCTAGAGGAACTACTGGCTTATAGCCAAATTGACCGTGTGCTCACCTCTGGAGGTAAGCCAAATGTGCTTGATGCACAAGAAGAAATAAGACAGCTTGTTAAGCAAACGGCCCCTTCTCACCTGCGGATTTTGGCCGGGAGTGGATTGACGGTAAGTGCAATTCCCGCTTTCCTTCAAGCAACAGGTGTTAAAGAGATTCATTTCGGCAGAGGGGTACGGATGAATAATAATCCGCTGGATGAGATCGATACGGGAAAAATTAAAAATATTAAGAATATTCGAATAGTTCGTGATGCAAATGGTTGACTGTGATGTACAGGATTGTTAACATTAAACTTATTAACATGGGTGGAATAAAGAAGAGGAATCCAAGTCAATGAAAAAAATTGAGAAGCATGACCAAGATGTTATCAGACTGCACAATAAGCAGATGATATTGGAAATTATTAAAAAGCGTCGGCCTATTTCCCGGGCGGAAATCACCAAAATCACGAAGTTGAGCCCTACATCCGTAGGGCGCATTGTGGGCGAACTATGTGAACAAGGCTTGGTGAGGGAAACCGCGTTAACCTCGGTTGGAGTTGGGCGCAAGGCCATTATGCTGGATATAGACCCTCAAGCAGTATTTACATTTGGGGTGGACATTGGTAAAAAGGTGATGAAGTTCGGCGTCATGGAATTCAGCGGCAAGCTGCTCCATGAAGAGCGGGTTGAGCATACCGCTTTGAAGGCAACCCCTGAAGCTACGGCTGCTTTAATCTCCGAAACGATTAACGTGATTATTGCGAATAAAAAACTCGATAAGTCGAGAATCATCGGCATCGGCATCGGCGTGCCTGGTGTGATCGACCATGATCGGGGAATCGTCCAATATTCCTCGACATTAGGTTGGAGAAATATCCCTTTCGCCCAGTTGATCCAGGACAAGCTGCATATTCCTACGGTCATTGACAATGACTTGAAAGTGAAAATTCTTGCTGAGTATTTACTAGGCTCCGCGCAAGGATCGAGAAAGACAGCATTGATTGAGTTGGGCACCGGAGTCGGCTCCTCTTTGATCATCGATGGCGACATTTTTCGCGGGGGTTCAAACAGTGCCGGGGAGTTAGGGCATACAACGCTGGATCCCAATGGCAATATGTGCGAATGCGGCAAAAGAGGCTGTCTGCAAACGTATATCGACGAGTCGGCTATTCTGCATGAAGCCAACCGAATCAAGGAGACTGCTGATATGCAGCAGTTGTTTGCAGCGGCACAAAACGAAGAGAATTGGGCTCAGGACATTATTTCCAGAACTTCGCTTTACATTGGCATAACCATTAACAATATCGTCTGCATGTACAATCCCGATGCCGTCATTTTGTGCGGTGATTTGGTAGAAAATTATAGTGAGATTGTGCCTTTGATCGAAGAACAGTGCGGTCAGGTGGTATGGGAGCCTTTTCGCGACACCTTTAAAATCCTGACTTCCGAATTGAAGAGCAAGTCGATCGTTGTAGGCGCAGCGATGTTAGTGATGAATAACTACGTAGATAAATCTTGATAAAATCCGAGCTGCCGATTTGCTGGCGGCTCGGATTTTTTTAATATATAAGAGTTTATATGTTTTGGAGTGAGCGCGGAGTTACTCCAGCCGCCTTGTGCGAACAGAGAGAACTCCAGTCCGCTATTCTAGCCAAAAGTATCCATATCGCGGGGGTGAGGGAACTCCAGTCCGCTATTTTGCTGTTTCAAGGCAAATTCAGCGTTTTTCGTGGAAATAAGACCTTGTAGTTCCGCTAATGCCATAGCATCCCCGCTATTTGCCTATATAGCGTCCTACAGTTCCCTTAACAGGTTTTGTCGCTACTAAGAGGCTGATCTCTCAGGGCGGCGAAGCCGTTTTTCTTTAGCCTTGTCATGAAAAGAATATAAGCGCAAAAAATGTGTAGTTCCTCCAAGCAAAAGAAGCAGAGAACTGCAAAAAGGGAGACTTTCCATATAAACAGGCGGTTGTTATGGTAGGTTCAAGCCGAATCGCGATAGGCTAATATTAGAAAGGAAGTGAGCCATGCATGCTCTTGCAACCAATCGTCAAAGCTGGAATCCGTGGAAGTACTGGTGGGGAGTCTCAACGAAGCAAGATTAGATAGGATAGGTTGCTAGTGTTGGTCAAAAATGAAAACGCATTCAATGATGAGAGGGAGTGAGTTTACTTATGATAAAAAAATGGATGTTAAGCTTGATGCTGATCTCGTTATTGTATACTACACCTATGTTTGGACTGCAAGCGCTCGACAACACGAGCGTTTATGCGGCAGAACCGCTGCCAAATACAACGATCGGCAATTTTGAAAGCGAGGAAGAGGTTTGGAATTTCGGTCTGGGAACTGAGTTTCCGGGAGCTCAAGGCGCGTATGAGCGGGATGCGTCGGCACCGAGATCCGGGACCTTTGCGGGGAAGCTGCACGGCGATTTCAGTGCGGGCGGCAAATATGTGGCCATCGCTAAAAAGTTTCTGCCCTTGGATATGCAGAAGCTGGAATTTTGGGTTAAGTCGGCTGACGCCTCTGCACTTACGCTGCGGGTGGTTGATTCGACCGGACAGGTGCATCAGCGGAAGATCGCACTGGCGAGTGCCAATTGGCAGAAGATCGAGATCAGCACCTTCAACATCGGCACGAACTATCTGCATTTCGGTGGCGCCAATGACGGCAAATGGCACGGTCCCGCTGGTGGAATCTCCTTTTTGCTGGAGAAGTCCAACTTGATCGGCGGCAAAACGAGCGGAGACGCTTGGATTGACGATGTGTCGGTAACGGCGCCGCCTCAGGAGACCGTATGGGAGAACGCAATCGGCACCTTCGAGAACGGCTTCGATATATGGACGCTGGCCTCGCAAGGCGGAGCCAAGGGTGAATATATCCGGGATACGGCCGAGGTTAAGTCGGGGGCTTACTCAGGCAAGCTGAGCGGGAATTTCAGCACCGGCGGGCTGAATGTTTCGCTCGGACGAAGCTTTTCTACGCCTATGGATATGAAGAAACTGGCGTTTTGGGTCAAAACGGCCGATTATACGGTGGTCCTGCTGCTAGCGAGGGACTCGACCGGGCAGGTGCATCAGCAGAAAATCGCCTTGGCACCTACCGGGGATTGGCAAAAAATCGAAGTGTGGACCTTTAACGCCGGCACAAGCTATTTGCATTACAACGGAGCCAACGATGGGGTTTGGCATGGTCCGGCTCAGGGAATCGCGCTCTTGGTGGAGAAGTCAGGGCTGGTCAGCGGCCGAACAAGTGGGGATATCCGCTTCGACAATGTCGTTGCGACCGGTTCCTTCCCGGATTTGTCCATTCAGCAGTCTCGCATGGGAAATGTTTTTCTGGCGAATGAGTCCGCCGTTTTTCCTCTTGCAACAAGGGGAGATACGGTAAGCTGGAGCGTATATGATCATTTGGATCATCAAGTATTGGCAGGCAATGAGGCGGTGCAGGACGGGCAGTTGAATCTGACGATTCCCCTACAGCAGCTTGGTTATTTTAAGCTATCCGTTGCTGCGAAGAAAGAGGGTCAAATGATTCAAAGCAAGGATATTTCGTTTGCTCGCTTAGCCGCTGATGACCCTACCTTAGCGAACAACTCTCCGTTTGGGGTATCGACGCATCTTGCACGAACAAGTGATGGATGGACGCCTGAGTTAAGCGCACTGTTGAAACGCGCCGGATCCAAAAATTTCCGTGACGAAATCACATGGGTCGATGTTGAATATGAAAAAGGGAAATATCAGAAGCCGCCAGGCCGTGACGCTTTTATGCGGAAAACGCAGCAAGACGGACTGAAGCCGTTCATCACGTTCGATTTCACCAATCCATTTTATGACCAGGACAGCACCCCTTATTCGGACGAAGGACGTCAGGGGTTTGCCAACTATGGCAAGGCTTTGCTGGATTTGTACGGCAATCAGATGGAATGGGTGGAAGTTTATAATGAGTTCAATGGCGGGTTCGGGGATCGAGGGAACGGCCCGGCAGACTCACGGCCAGACTATTATTTTAAGCTGCTGAAGAAGACCTATGAGACGGTGAAAGCGGCCAGACCAGACGTGACGGTAGTTGGCATGGCATCAAATGTAGATATTAAATGGATGGAGGAAGTATTTAAGCTCGGCGGGCTCCAATACATGGATGCCGTTTCCATTCACCCGTACAATCGAACGTCAGATGGTATGCTGCAAGCTATTCTTGACGCCAAAAGCTTGATCCGGACGTATAATAACGGTCAAGACAAACCGCTTTGGATTACAGAGGTTGGCTGGCCAACCCATATTGGCGCTACGGGCGTAGACGAGAAAACACAAGCTGATTATTTGGTTCGTGCTTATGTGCAAGCGTTGGGCGCGGGGATCGAGAAAGTATTCTGGTATGATTTGATGAACGATGGCATGCAAGCCGACTATGGCGAAAATAATTTTGGTCTCCTTCGGCATCAGAATGACCCCAAGGGCCAGTTCACGCCGAAACCCGCTTATGCGGCATACGGTGCGATGACCCGAGAATTGACAGGCGCTGCCTTTGTCCAGCAGGAAACAGCTGGCATAGGGATAAACAGCTATAGATTTGATAAAAACGGTCAGAAGCTAAGAGTCGTCTGGGCCAATACGCCTGTTCAGGCAGCTATTCAGACGGATGTGCCGATTCAAATTACGGATATCATGGGTAATACAGAAACCTTCACGCCGATTAGCGGCAAGGTGTATATGACCCTAACTGCGGAGCCTATATATATTCAAAGCGACATCGACGGCATTGCGCTCGACTCAACATTCGCTGTGCTCGGAGAAGAAGCGGTAACGGGGGAATCCGTCGCACTGACCGTGGAAGCGAACAATACCTCTTCATCGCCTATCGCTGTATCATTTGCGGTGGAAGGATCATCCTATCCACTCTACGCGGGAGCCGGTCAGAAGACTTCGCAGCCATTCGCTCTGTCTGGATTGGGCCAAGAAGGGATTCGCTATGTAACGGGCGATTTGACGGCAAACGGAAGTCGCATCGGAAGACTGAAACATGCTATCCAGACGCTTCCGTCTTATAGCGCAAGAGTTATTCCTGTCATTACCGATGTGAATACGAAAGCAGAAGCATTGAAGATTCAAATTCGGAATTATTCCAAACAGCAGGGTCTAACTGTCAAAAAAGCAAATTGGCAGTTCGGCTCCCAGTCAGGCACGCAGGATTTAAGCTATGTGATTGCTCCAGACACGATCAAGACGTTTGATATTCCACTTAGCAATTTTCCGTATGGCGTTAGCAACCAAGCGCAGGTGACTGTCCAGTTTGATGGCAAAAATTCTTTCACATACGCGGGGAAACTGGATTTCAATCCGATTCTTCCCGGCACGGTACACATTGACGGCTTGCCTGACCCTGAGATTGTAGCGTCGGCGCCGCTTGCCCTTTTGTCGCAAGGGACGGTAAAAATGCAAAACTACGGAGGCCCATCGGATTTGGATGGCAGCGTATGGTTGAACTGGGATCAGAACGATTTGTATCTGACAGCGAAAATCAAAGACAATGTTCATTACACGCCTGCCAGCGGAGAGGAAATTTGGAAAAACGATAGCCTCCAGTTTGCGGCTATGGCCGGTATCCCTGGCGAGAACTTGGCTTCCTATGAATTTGGCTTATCCCAGACGCCGGTGGGACCGCAAATCTTTCGCTGGTTGTCGCCTAACTCGAGCGTCAGACAGCTTGTAACGAACGGATCGCTGCAAGTATCGCGAGATGAAGAACAGAAGCTCACAGTCTATGAGCTTGCACTCCCATGGGCTGAGCTTGCGCCGATTAAACCGGAAACACAGGGAGCCTTCAGTTTCTCATTGCTAGTCAATGATAACGATGGTACCGGTCGCAAAGGGTATATCGAGTGGGGTTCCGGGATTGGTGAAACGAAAGATCCGAAGAAATTTAGAACTGTTCAAGTGATCAAAGATCCAGCGCCTCCGGTGATCACTATTACAGGGGTTGCGGCAGGGGAGAGCTACACGGATCAAGTAATTCCAGTCGTGAAAGTCGACGATGAAGACGGTGATTTGAAGAACATTCAGATGAAATTGAATGGCGAGGAATGGACTTCCGGAACGCCTATAGCTGAGAAAGGAGATTATGCATTATCTGTGCAAGCTGTGGATCAAGCAGGGCATGCTGCGGAGCAAACAATTCCTTTCAAACTGTACCACAGCACTCTGTTGGCATCATCGAGCGCAGAAGGACAAGTGAACGATACAGTGAAGCTAAAGGCATCGCTTCTGGATCATAACGGTCAACCGATTGTTGGTGAAAGTGTGTCTTTTGCCGTGTATGGCAATGTCATTGGAACTGCTGTAACCGACATGAATGGAGCAGCGACGTTGGATTACAAAATTCAAGTGGCTGCCAGTACAGACCAAGAGAACGTGTACCAGGTTCAAGTTGCGTTCAGCCGGAATGATACGACGTATTATGCTGGCAGCGAGGGTAGCGGGACTTTGACGGTTAAGCGCTTGTCTCCGCCAAATCCGGGAGGGGCGCCGGGTAAGCCTTATTTATCCGATGATCATGGGTATGCTACAGGACTCAAGGACGGGAAATATTCGGTGACTATGAATATGTGGTGGGGAAATAACGGCAGTACGTATAAGCTTTATGAGAATGACGTGCTGATTGATACCCAAATCCTCATGGCGCATTCTCCGAATGCCCAAACGACTGCAACATCCGTCACCTACCGAGAAAATGGGACCTACCGCTACTATGCGGAGCTCTCCAATGCATCGGGCACGACGAGAAGCGAGGTGCATACAGTGACCGTTATGCAAGCGGCGCCGGCTGCCCCCGTACTCTCCCATGATAACTGGGGCGGAGAAGCAAACTACCAAATCAGCATGAACATGTGGTGGGGCACGAACGGTACGCAATATCGACTGTATGAGAACGGCAGTCTAATCGATACGCGGATGCTTGCCGATCAAACCCCAAGCGCACAGACCGCCGTATCCACTATTCGGAATAAACCGAAAGGTGTTTATGAGTACCAAGGCGAGCTCCTTAATCATGCGGGAGCAGCGCTTAGTGAGAAGATTGTTGTGAAAGTGAATTGATGAGCAGAGGTTGAACGGGGGTGCCTCTGGGTATCCAGAGAGTGTATTGAAGCTTGGTGCGGAGTCTGAAAACCTGCGAAAGTGCAGGCTTTTTCAGCGAAATCGCATGAAAAGTGGAAAAGCCTGCGATTAGGCAGGCTTTTCAAGCTTTTCCTTCGATAAGTCAGGAAAAGGCTCCAAAAGGATGCACAATTGCAGGAATTCCATCACTATAAGCAAATTCAAGCTCAAAAGGATGCATAATTGCAGGAAACCTATTATACGATACGAAAGCTAGGTGGCTCATTAATGTCGACAATAGAAATTGAGCAGCTTGCACAGCTGCATACACCATATAAGCTTAACCGTCCGGTACTGAGCGGATCAGGACTGGAGGGGAATTTTGACTCGCAGGCTGTGGACTGTCCTTTTGTTTTTGTCCATCAAGACTGCTTCTATATGATGTACGTCGGGTTTGATGGAAAGGGCTATCAAACTGCGCTGGCGACAAGTTCCAATTTGCTCGATTGGGAACATAAGGCGATTATTCTCCCACGTTTGATGGCGGAGGAAAGGTGGGATCACATAGGTGCTGCGGGATCTTGGATGCTGCTGGAATCCAATAGCTTGTATGACCTCCCACGGCTCAAAAAGATAAATAACCGCTATTGGATGGTTTACCATGCTTACCCGGATCAGGGCTATGAAGCGGGCGGAGCCGTGATGGGTTTGGCATGGACGGAGGATGAGAGCTTGCTGGAATGGCATCGGCTGGACGAGCCTATTTTTTCAAATAAAGAGGGAGCGGACTGGGAGAAGGCAGGTTTATACAAATGCTGTGTGATCGAGCATGATGACAAGTATTGGATGTTCTACAATGCCAAGCGAGATGACGAGTGGCCGTGGAAAGAAGAGACAGGCCTTGCAGTCTCGAGCGATTTGATCCATTGGGAACGTTATGAAAGGAATCCTGTCTTGGAGGCAGTGGAGGGGAGTTTTTACAGTCAATTTATCAGCGATCCTTGTATAAAACATGATGGACAGCAGTGGGTGAATTTTGCGTTTGGTTTTGATGGCCGTCATGCACAGGGAGCTCTTGCGGTATCTGACGATTTGCATAACTGGCGAATTGCCAAGCAGCCTTTAATTACTTATGGGGAGCAAGGCGAGCTTGACGAAATTCATGCTCATAAGTCTAGTGTTATTTATTGGAACGGTGTGCTGTATCACTTCTATTGCGCGTGCAGACATTATCAAGCCGGTGACAGGACCAAGCTGGAGGTATTCGAAGGCCAATATGAGTTTCGCTGTATAGCGGTTGCAACTAGCAGGCCACTGAGAAGTGAATAGGGCTGATGTTCTTTATGATAGAGAACAACTGATATTTGTAGAAGAACTTTCGCAACTATGCGGAGGTTCTTTTTGCTCAATAGGTAAAAATAATGGTCATATTGGTTAATTTGTTTGCTTATTTGCGTATCTGGTTATCGCTATACTGAAAATAGTACGCTGGATATCTGGAAAGGAAGGGATCAAAGCAAAGTTTTGAAATGAATGAAAGCGCTTTATAATGAGAGAGTTTACTCGGAGGTGGCGTCGTGTTCAAAAGAGGTTTATCCGCAATTCTTGCCTTTACGATTTTAATAAGTTTATTTACAGCTGGGTCTGGCATTACTTATGCCGTCTATGCAGGAGCAGCTCCAGAGCAGCCTGTCATTGACAAGACCGCAACAACGATAAATTCAATTAGCTTATCTTGGCCAGTCGCGCAAGGAGCAGCCAGCTATAACGTATACCGTTCCTTGAACAGCAACGGTCCTTACATCAAGATTAACGGCTCCGACATCGTTTCACAAAACTATGTAGACACGAGTCTGACGCCAAATACCAGATATTATTACAAGGTTTCAGCCGTAAGTGCTGATGGAGAATCGACTAAATCAGTTGGAGCTTCAGGGTTAACACAGCCTGATTTTGGTCCTAATGTCTATGTATTTGATCCATCAACACCAACAGCCGATATTCAAGCGGCCAGTGCGGCAGTGTTTGCGAAGCAGGAAACCAATCAATTCGGCAGTGAGCGATTCGCGATGCTGTTCAAGCCAGGACGCAGCGCACAGGGACTTCCTACACCTGCCTCCTACAATGTTAATTTCAAAGTAGGCTTCTACACACAAGTGTCAGGTTTGGGCCAAGTGCCGGATGATGTGACCATTAATGGCGGGGTAACGGTTGATGCCAACTGGGCAGCCGCACATAATGCGACCCAAAACTTCTGGCGCTCCATCGAAAATTTGGCGGTAGCCCCTGCGGGCGGGGACATGAAATGGGCAGTTTCACAGGCAGCACCGATGAGACGTCTGCATGTCAAAGGCAATTTGACCTTGCATGATCAAGGCGGATGGGCAAGCGGCGGGTTTTTGGCGGATACGGTGGTTGATGGTACGGTAAATTCCGGATCGCAGCAGCAGTGGTTCTCGAGAAACGGCCAGTGGGCAAATTGGACAGGCTCTTTGTGGAATACGACGATTGTCGGCTCGGTGAATGCGCCTGTGGAAGATTGGCCTACAAATGCTTATACCGTTGTGGATAAAGCGCCTGTTATTCGCGAAAAACCATTTCTGACTTTCGATCCAGCGGCAAATCAGTATAATGTGCTAGTCCCGAATGTGACGACTAACACCAAAGGGACCAGTTGGGCCAGCGGCTCCAATTCAGGAACGCCAGCCTCAATTTCATTGGAAAAATTTTATATTGCAGATCCCTCAACCCCAGTAGCCAGCATTAATGCTGCACTGGATCAAGGGAAGAACCTGCTGCTTACACCTGGTGTGTATCATCTCGCAGATACGATTAAAGTGACGAAACCTGATACTGTGGTACTTGGTCTTGGCCTTGCAACGCTGCACTCGGACAATGGCATTGTGGCTCTATCGGTAGCGGATGTGGACGGCGTCAAAATTGCCGGGCTTCTATTCGAAGCAGGCAGTGTCAGCTCGCCTGTCCTCTTGCAGTTGGGTCCCAAAGGGAGCTCCGCGAATCATGCAGGCAATCCGAGCTCGCTGCACGATCTCTTTTTTAGAGTAGGCGGGGATGCGCTTGCCAAAGCGGAGGTCTGTATCGAAATTAACAGCAACAATGTCATCGGCGATCATTTCTGGGTATGGCGCGCAGATCACGGCACAGGCGCAGCATGGGATTCCAACATCACTACTAATGGCATGGTTGTCAATGGAAATGACGTCACGATTTACGGACTTTTTGTGGAACATTTTCACGAGTACCAGACATTATGGAACGGCGATCGAGGCAAAATGTTCTTTTATCAAACCGAAATCCCCTATGATGTTCCCGACCAAAAAAGCTGGATGAGCAGCGGAGGAACGGTGAATGGCTATGCCTCTTACAAAGTGGCGGATTCAGTGAATTCACATGATGCATATGGCTTGGGCATTTATTCGTTTTTTAGAGACGCAGAGGTGAAGCTTGAAAGCGGGATAGAGGTTCCAGATAAGGAAGATG
The DNA here is from genome assembly GCF_013204855.1 of Paenibacillus alba. GTDB lineage: Bacteria > Bacillota > Bacilli > Paenibacillales > NBRC-103111 > Paenibacillus_E > Paenibacillus_E alba. The sequence continues at coordinate 51,057 of NZ_JABMKZ010000009.1, forward strand.
TCAAAATTCATCATGCGACCTCGGTCTTTTTGAGCGGCTTTGGCGAAATTACACATATTGTGAATGCGATGGGATCAACGGTGAGAAAAGGGGCAATGAGAACAACGCTGGCCGATTACATACCTAGATCTGTGGCGAGTATTCCTGCGGTCAATGTTTCGACCGTTGCCGGGAAAGCGCCAATATTGCCTGCGTTTGTCACGCAAGTTTTTGAGGATGCTACAACGAAACAAGCGGCTGTAGTATGGGAGACTATTCCCCCTTCCCGCTATGCGTCTGCTGGCCGTTTTACGGTAAATGGAACCGTGCCTGGCAGCTCTCTTCAGGCTGTTGCAACGGTTGCTGTTGCTGCTGCCCCGAATCATGCTGTGACCGATATTCTCATAACTGGAGCAGGCAATGCGAAGACGATTACTGCGCCAGAGGGCACGCTTCAAATGTCGGCCACAGTAACGCCAGCGAATGCAGATAATGGCGCAGTCACCTGGTCAGTTGTCAATTCGAACGGAACCGCTACGGATATTGCAACGATCAGCAGCGGAGGCCTGTTGACAGCTGTCAAAAACGGCACGGTCAAAGTGATCGCGACAGCTAATGATGGATCAGGTGTGCAAGGCGAAGCCTTCATCCTCATCAGCGGCCAGATTGTGAAGGTTGCCGGAATTACCGTAACCGGAGCCAGCAATGCAACAACCATTACAACCAAAGGCGCTACCCTGCAAATGTCTGCGGCGGTTCAGCCCAGCGATGCGAATATTATCACGGTGACTTGGGGCGTTTATCAGCCAGACGGAACGGCAACGGATAGGGCGACGATTAGCAGCAGCGGACTTTTGACCTCTGTCAAAGATGGCATAGTGAAAGTCGTAGCGACGGCTGCTGATGGTACCGGTACTTCAGGGGCTCAGATGATCACAATCAGCGGTCAAACGATCATGCTGGAGAGCGGATGGTCATGGGTGCGAGAAACGCCAAGCAATTGGGCAGTTGATCGCAGCAATGGCAATATCATGAAGCTCAAAACATTGAACGGAAGCTGGACTCAAACGGGCAAGCCAAGCAACATTCTTGTGAGAGATCCAGGGACAACTGAGTTTACGATTTCAACTAAATTAAAATTTGCGCCTGATGCCAACTATGAATGGGCAGGATTGATTATTTATCAGGATGATGGCAAATTCATTACATTGGGCAGACAAACGACGGGCAACACAACAACGCAGAAGATCAGATTCTCCAAGGGGGAATCCAACCCAACGCTTGCACAACTCGATAAGGACTATGCGGATTCTTCTTTAACACCAACACCAGATGTATATTTGAAAATTGTTAAAACAGGGAATAGCTACACAGGTTACTATGGCTATGATGGAATGTCGTGGACGACTACTGCCGACACTTTCTCGTTCGCCACGCCGATGTCCAGTCCCAAAGTAGGGATATTTGTACGCAAACTAACGACAAGTTCTGTGAAAACAGCGGAATTTTCGGATTTCAAATTAGCAAATACCTTAGTGCCGTTCTGGAATCCTATTACTTCTATTGCTGTTGCAGGAGCAGAGGGAACAACCGCAATTACGGCAAAAGGCGGCATCTTGCAAATATCCGCCACCATTCTGCCTGCGACTGCGGATAACAAAATGCTGACATGGTCGCTTGCAAACTCAGATAACTCAGCAACCGACAAAGCAACGCTCAGCGCCAATGGATTGTTGACCGCTATGAAGAACGGAAAGGTCAAAGTCACGGCAGCAGCGAACGACGGCTCCGGCGCCATTGGAAGTGTGATCATTGATTTATCCGGCCAAGTGCTTACACCGCCAACGATTAGAACGGTAACATCTGGAGATGGCCACGTTATTATCGGCTGGCGACCTATGGAGGGCACAGTAAGCTATTCCGTCTATCAACGAACAGCAGACGGTGTTTATGGAGCTGCTCTATCCACTGTGAGCGGGAATGTTTACAGCTATGATGCGACTGACTTAGTGAACGGCACGACCTATTATTATGTATTGAAAGCCGTGTATCCCGGAGGGACAAGCGACGCCTCCCATGAGGTCAGCGGGACTCCGCAAGTATCGGCGCCAGGTGCGCCAGAGCTGCGGGCCGCAGCAGCCGGCGATGGTCACGTCAATCTGGAATGGAATTCGGTGGCAGGATCAACGGGGTACCAAGTGTTCATAGGCACGGCATCAGGAATATACAGCAATGCACCGCTTATATCTGTCAGCGGCTCCGTGTACAGCTACGAGGCAGCTGGTTTAATGAACGGCACGACTTATTATTTTGTCGTCAAAGCTGTCAATCCTGGAGGAATAAGCGAAGCTTCCAATGAAGTCAGCGCGACTCCGCAAGCGCCAGTACTGAACACGGCTGTGACGGGTGTCACGCTTAACCAGTCAACCCTCCATTTGACGCGAGGTGATTCCGGTGTGTTAACAGCTTCGGTACTTCCAGCCAATGCGACGAACCCTGACGTTACGTGGACCACAAGCAACGCGAATATCGCAGCGGTAGACGCTAACGGCAGGGTAACTGCGGCAGCAGCAGGGAGCGCAATCATCACAGTAACAACAGCCGACGGAGGATTCACGGCTACTTGTATCGTTACGGTATATGAACAAACATCCAGTGGTAGAAGCGAAAGGTCGACAGAAACATCAACAGGAACGACGACGACTGCGAATAACAACACTGGCATCATGACCATTACAAATCAGCAGCTTACGAACAGTCTGAATGGGAAAACGGTTGTCGAAATTCCAAGCCATATTTCAGAAATCAGACTTCCGTGGAATACGGCCGAGCTGATTAATCTTAATCAGTTGGAGATCAAATCCGAAGCATTGACACTTTCTATTCCATCCAATGTGTTTACGCAGCTAACAAGTAAGCTTAGTAGGGATGAAGTCAAGGGTGCAATGCTAACGCTGAAGCTGGACCAATTGGCTGAAGCCAACGCGAAGGAGCTTATCCAGCAAAGCAATCGGATTTCGAATGCCGATAATCGCTTAGTTGGCACTGTGTATGAGTTTCATTTATACATTCAGACATCTGACGGGAAAATGGTTGAGCTGTCGAAGTTCGATAAGCCAATTCTACTTGAGCTCAAGGTTCCTGCTGCCATGAATCCGCAATTGGCAGGTATCTACTATATTGCAGATGACGGGAAACTTGAATACGTTGGCGGTACTTACAGCCATGGTGTCATCACAGCCGAGATTAGTCACTTTAGTAAATATGCGGTGCTCGAAGCTGGCAAAACTTTCACCGATGTACCATCCACCCATTGGGCATCCGCTGTCATCATGGAGCTCGCAGCGAAGCAAATTGTGAATGGAACGAGCGCGACAACCTTCGAACCAGAGCGCAGCGTAACACGCGCTGAATTCACGGCGCTTCTCGTGAGAGCGCTGAAGTTAACGGACCAAAGCGCAACAACTTTTGCCGATGTGAAGTTCAGCGATTGGTATGCGGATGCAGTAGCTATCGCCGTGAAGGCAGGAATTGTGCAAGGCAAGAGTGCGACAGTATTCGATGCGAACGCACTGGTGACTCGTGAGGAAATGGTCACCTTGCTTGTAAGAGCTTATGAGTACAAGAACGGTAAGGTCGTAAGCCAAGCAGTCCATGCTTTCGCGGATGAAGCGCAAGTATCCTCGTGGGCGGCTGAGTTTATACAAAAGGCGGCAGCGCTAAACCTGATTCAAGGACGAGCAGCGGATAGATTCGAACCGCAAAGCATATCTACGCGTGCTGAGGCTGCTCAAATCCTGTTTAATCTATTGACAGCTGGTTTAAAACAATAAAGATTGCAGTTTAAGTAGGGTCAATTCACTTCAGTAGAGTCATCTGCTGAGTTGAATTGGCCCATTTTTACTCTCCGATGGGCACGGGAGAGTGCAGAGATTGCAGAGATTGCGGGTTCCCCCGAGCATATCGCATGTAGCGAGTGACTTTGAAAACCTGCGATAATGCAGGCTTTTTCAGCGAAAACGCTCGTGAAATGGGAATTCCTGCAAATGTGCAGGAATTTTTGGCTTTTCTCACTGAAATTCGAGAAAAGGGCGAAAATACATGCAGAAATGCAGGAATTCATGGAAAAAGGTTATTTTGAGAAAAAAAGGATGCATAATCGCAGGTTTATCTAGAAAATCAGCTGCCAATATCGAGGATACTCGTACTTTTTGCGCCAGGGAGTATCATACGCGTTGATTATTGCGGAATCGAGAAGCGCAGTGGAGCGATGTTCACCTTTGCAAAGAAGAGCTGGGCATACAATGAACTTAGTAGACACCGGAGAGGATAGCGGGAAATAGCTATGGCAATGGTTATTGCGGCTTAAATGGATATCGCCCTAAAAGACAAGCTGCTGTAAGCTAACCTGACACGCGAATTAATACATATTGACACCCTAATTAAAAAAGGCTACTATGTACTTATTAAGTATAAACGTTTATACTTTTGACACATAAAGGTGCAAGTGCTTCTTACCATGAGGAGGGGTTCTATTTGAAAAATGCAAAGCTAAAAAGTATCGTTTCATGTTTAACAGTAAGCGCTTTTTTGGCGGGCTGCAGCACGGTTCCAACCAAGACGGACAACACGGATGCAGCATCGACGGCGAAAACAACCGAAACTTCAGCAGTATCCACGGCTGCGGCTTCGAGCAAGCTCAGCTGGGATAAAGTGAATGATCCTTCGCTGAAAGGGCAAGAAATTACCGTTCTCGTCGTTGATACGGATGGTAAGATTGGAACGTTATTTAAGCAATTTACAGAGAAAACAGGCATTAAAGTCAATGAGCTCGCCGTAGATTACAACTCTCTATATGGCAAAATAACGACAGCGGCATTATCGAATTCGTCCGATATTGATGTTGTTGAGATGGATACCATTTGGGCGGGACAATTTCTGAAAGGGAATATTGCCGAGGATTTGACTAACGTTATTCCGGCAGATGTCCAAAAGAAATACACGCAATCTTCGCTTTCGTCAGCGATGTTCGATAATCACTTGATGGGAATTCCGTATTATTCAAGCACGAAGCATTTTTACTGGAACAAGGATTTGTTGAAAAAAGCAGGCTACGACGCCCCGCCGAAAACGTGGGATGAATTTAGAGAAGTATCGAAGAAGCTGACAACGAACGGCGTTTACGGATCAGGCTGGGCATGGAAGCAGGCAGAAGGCTTAATTTGTGATTATGTCAGCATGGTGTACGCTTTCGGCGGCAATATGATTGGGGACAATGGCAAGCTTACTGTTAATTCTAAAGAATCCGTGCAAACGCTTCAATACATGTCGGACCTCATCAATACGGACAAAACGGTGGACCCGGCAAGCTTGCAGTGGACAGAGGAAGATGTGAAAAATGCTTTCATGGCTGGCAAAATTGCTATGATGAGCAACTGGGAGAACATGTACCCTGATCTGAATGATCCAACGAAATCCAAAGTGGTTAATCAAAGCGACGTAGGTTTGCTGCCAGGACAAGGAAGTATAATTTCTTCCTCCGTGACAGGGTCTGAAGGCATTGCGATTATGAAATCAAGTAAGAAGAAGCAAGCGGCACTTGCGTTCTTAAGCTGGATCGGGTCAAGGGAGTTCCAAGTGCCGTTCTACGCGAATACCGGTACGTATCCATCACTGCAGGAGCTTTACACGGACGAGGCGATTATCAAGGCGGATACAACGAAATCATTAAGCAAAATTATGCCGGAATTCCAATATGGCCACAATCGTCCGAATGCGCCTGGTTATGTCGAATGGGCAGATATTTTATCCAATCAAGTGGTTTCCGGTTTGACGAAGCACCAAACTCCTCAACAAGCGTTGGATGAAGCTTCCAAGAAAATCGACGAAGCCATAAAAACAGCAGCTAAGTAAAGCAGGGTGTGGAGGGATGAGCGTGCTCAAAAGTCAATTTGCTACCAAAAGAAGCCTATTTCCTTCTTCGAAAAAAGAACGGAAGGATATCTTATTTGCGATCCTCCTGCTGGCGCCTACGCTGTATCTCTTGTTAAGAATATTTATCTTACCTATTGTACAGTCGCTGGTTTGGAGCTTTTTTAAATACAATTTGATGGACGGCTCGACCATTGAATATGTAGGTTTGAGAAATTATATAGACATTTCAGTACTGCAGGACTTTTGGATTTCCATGAAAAATACGAGTTATTTCACCGTTTTTTCAGTGGCGCTTGAATTGGCTATCGGTTTTCTATGCGCCCTTGTACTGAATCAGACGTTCATTGGCAGATCGTTTTTTAGAGGCATTATTATTATTCCTTGGGCGATGCTCACGTTAGTGAATGGGTTGCTGTGGAACTGGATCTATCAGCCGGGGTACGGCGCTTTGAACACTATTTTGCATAACATGCATGTGTTGGGAGCTGATACGAATCCAGTATGGCTCTCCAGCTCCGGCAAGGTAGTCTTTTTCACAGCTTTAACGGATATCTGGAAAATGACGCCCTTTATGACCTTGCTGCTTCTGGCGGGCATGCAATCTATTTCGGTTTCTTTGTATGAGGCTGCAGCCATTGACGGCGCCAACTTTTGGAAGAAAATATGGCATGTGACACTTCCGCAGTTGATGCCCTCATTGATGATTGCTCTCGTACTGCGTGTAATTGGCGCATTTCGGGTGTATGACATTTTAACGGTTTTTACAGGAAATCCGAATACATCGGTTAGTTATCTAACGTATAACTTTGCTTTCCGCTACTTTTATTTAGGCAGAGCGTCAGCGATGGCGTGGATTTCCACCATTTTCATTTTAATTTTCATTGTCATCTATATGATCATGCTGAAGAAACAGCAGAAAGAACAGTAAGGGGGAAGAACGGTGAGCAGAGAGGCAGCAAGCAGAACCCCATCTTGGAGAGTTCGTTTATTTAAAGTCAGTCCAAGTGAGCTGATTCCCCCCATTTATTTGTGGTTGGGCATTATACTTCTAACAATATTTACGCTTTCACCCTTTCTGTATTTGATGATTTCTTCGGTCAGCCAATCGCAAGAGCTATTATCCGGGCATTTGTTCCCCCATTTGCCGACGTTTGGCAACTATGTGAAGCTATTTCAAGGGAGTACAGGCAAAGATTTTGTGCATGCCTTAGAAAATAGTTTATCGGTCTCCTTATGGACAACGGCGATTACAATTTTCGTAGGCGTATTTGCATCGTATGCCTTGGCGCGAATCAAATTTCCGTTTCGGGTCTCACTGCTGTTCATTATTTTGGCTATGCAGCTGTTGCCTTCCATCAGTATTATCGTGCCGCTATACATCATGATGAGAGAGGGATTAACCTTATCCATCCCGTTTACCTCAATCATTATCCTGCACACGAAGCCGCTTTTGGATACGACTTGGGCACTGATTATTGCCTATATCGCAACCAGCCTGCCTTTTGCTATTTGGCTCATGAGCGGGTACTTTCAATCCATTTCCAAAGAGATGGAAGAAGCGGCCTACATGGATGGATGCGGTAAATTCAAAACGATGTACAAAATCATCTTGCCCCTGGCGCTGCCAGGTATCGCCGCAACCGCTATTTTCACCTTTTTGAATTCGTGGGATGAATTTATTTTTGCAAGTGCCTTCAGCCAAACGTATGCTTCCAAAACACTACCCATTGCCGTTCGAGAATTTATTGGCAAACACAGTATCGACTGGGGCCTTATGACAGCCGGAGGATTCGTAGCTTCGCTGCCGCCGGTCATTATTTCCTTATTTCTGTATCGGTATATCGTGAGCGGATTGTCAGAAGGGGGATTGAAGGAGTAGCATCATCCCCCTTAAGTATAAACGTTTAAACAATTGGATCGAATTGAACGACAATAAAATCACCGAAACGGGAGTTCGATTGCAATTAAAAAGATCAGTATTTTGGATATTGTCACAAAGTCAGGTGTTTCTCTAGTTACGGTTTCAAGGGTTCTTAACAATGTTACGACGGTTCGCGAGAGCAATCGGCAAAAGGTGCTGCAAGCCATCAAAGAATTGGATTACGAGCCTAATTCAGCTGCGCGAAGCTTGGCGCGTGGAACAACGGGATTAATTGGGCTCACGTTGGTTACATTGAACGATTCGGTCTTTCACGATATTGTTCAAGCGGTGAATGAACATTTGGAGGAGAAAGGCTATTTCTTAGCCTTATCCATTTCCTCACCGACGCAGGAAGAGGCTGAGAAGCAAAATAGCTTCTTATTTCAGGAGGATCGTGTCGACGGCATTATCGTGCTTTCTCCACTGAATGAGAAGCAAATTGTTATGGAGCTGAAGCGCAAAAACATTCCGTTCGTGATCATTGATAATCACGATGATAACACCAGAGCTGTAACTGTGAATGTTGATAATTATGTTGGGGGATTCGAAGCGACCAAGCATTTAATTGAGTTAGGTCATACCCGTATCGCTCATGTGAGCGGCCCCGAACACTTTCTTAGTGTCAGAGAACGCAAACGCGGCTTCGAGAAAGCATTGGAGCAATCCGGCATTGCGCCACTTGCGGTAGCTCATACCGAATTCGGAATTCGCAGCGGCTTTCAAGCCGCAACAGCGTGGATCGAAGCAGGAGTGGTTCCAACGGCTGTATTCGCAGGGGACGATGCGCTCGCATTAGGCGCAATGGATGCATTTCGGGCCAAAGGGTACCGCATTCCGGATGATATATCGATTATCGGTTATGATAATCAGCTATTTGCTTCTGAGATCCATCCGCAGCTCACGACGATTCGTCAGCCTGTGGAACAAATGGGCAAAGAAGCGGTTCGGCTTTTGCTTAAGCTCATTGGCGGCGCACCAAGGAATAGTTCAGTGCTCTTGCAGCCCCAGCTAATCATCAGACATTCAACAGCTAATTACAAACAGAGATAAAAGTAACCATGATGGTGGGAGTGAAATGGATTGAACTATTACTTAGGTGTGGATGCAGGCGCCACGAAAACATACGCCATCCTTACAGATGAAACCGGCAATTGGCTGGCAAGCGGCAGAAGCGGCCCAGGCAATCACCAAATCAATGTAGAATTAGCCAATTCGAACATTAAAGATGCCGTATTTCAAGCCCTTAATCAAGCGAACCTTCAGCCTGCGGATATACGTGTCGCCTGGTTTGGGTTAGCGGGGGCCGATCGAGAAGCGGACTATCGCATATTAAGGCCCATGATTCAAAGCTATGGATTTGCTAATGCCCATATCGTATGTGACACGATTATCGCGATGCGTGCGGGAACAGCCAAGCCATATGGCGCTGTGCTCATCTGTGGAACTGGCATGAATGCAGCTGGCATTAATAAGCATGGTCAGATGATCCAGTGCGGCGGATTTGGTTATGCGTTTGGCGATTTTGGCGGAGGCAGCGAGCTTTCGATTGAAGCCTTTCGGACTGTCATTCGGGCATGGGAGGGGCGCATCAAGCCCACTTTGCTGACGGATTTAATTTTACAGACGCTGGGCTATGGTTCTGTTGAAGAGATGTTTCATCATTTTCTTGATCTTCATAAGCGGATTCCGTCGGACTTGACGAAGCTGATCTTCGATGCCGCCGCAAGAGGGGACCAGGCTTCTATCCAAATTTTGCAAAAACAAGGCGCTGAACTAGGTTTATCCGCCAGATCCGTCATTGAACGCTTGCTAATGCAGGATGAGAACTTCGATCTTGTATTGGCAGGCAGCGTGTTAACGAAAGGAAATGGCGAGTTCATTCATCCTTATATTGCAAAAGAGGTTCGCGAGGCAGCTCCTGGTTGTCAGTTGAACATTTTGACAGTAGAGCCGGTGGTCGGTTCCATCCTGTTAGCCATGGAGAAAGACGGAATGACGATTGCCGCTTCGACTTATGAAAAGCTAGGTCAAATAACAAACATCAAAGGAGTCGTCTATCATGAGTGAATTATTGAAGATTGCTGTTATTGGGGGAGGTTCCTCCTATACGCCGGAATTAATCGAAGGGATTATTCTCAATCATGCGCAGCTGCCGGTATCGGAAATCTGGCTGGTAGACATCCCCGCAGGCCAACACAAGCTTGAAATTGTAGGGAGTTTAGCCAAAAGAATGGTTGAGAAGTCTGGATTGCCGATGACGGTTCATTTGACGATGAATCGACGCGAAGCGCTGGAGGGAGCCGTCTTCGTATCTACTCAGATGCGTGTCGGCCTTCTTGAAGCACGAATCTGGGATGAGACGATTCCCCTCAAATATGGTGTGATTGGTCAGGAAACGACGGGTCCCGGGGGGATGATGAAAGCGCTGCGTACAATTCCCGTGCTGCTTGATATTTGCAAGGATATGGAGGAGTTGTGTCCCGAGGCTTGGCTGCTTAATTTTACGAATCCGGCAGGGATGGTCACCGAAGCGATTAATAAATATTCGAAGATCAAGTCGATTGGTTTATGCAATTCGCCTACAGGCGTTTATAAATGGCTGTCCGCTTTATTCGAGGTTCCGGTGGAGCGGATTTATGCGGAATTCGTGGGTCTTAATCATTTGAACTGGGTGACGAAGGTTAGCGTTGACGGTGATTCCAAGCTGGAGAAGCTGTTCGATCTGAAAGAGGGATATTCGGCGAAAAATGTCCCGCAATCCGAGTGGAATGCCGATTTCATCCATGGGCTTGGCGCTATTCCTTCCTACTACTTGAAATATTTTTATTTAACGCAGGAAATGCTGCAAGATCAAATAGCATCGTCGAAGAAAGAAGGCACGCGCGCAGAGGTTGTCAAACGCTTGGAAGATGAGTTGTTCGAGCTGTACCAAGATCCGAATTTGGCAGAGAAGCCGAAGCAGCTTGAGAAGCGTGGAGGCACCTACTACTCGGAAGCCGCTGTTAATCTCATGAAATCACTTTATAATGATTCACGCGATATTCAAACGTTGAATGTGGCCAATGGCCATACGTTGGACTTTTTGCCACAAGATGCTTGTATTGAGGTGAATTGTGTTGTCACGAAGCAGGGGCCTATTCCTTTGCCTGTCTCCTATGTTCCGGTTTCAGTCAAAGGTTTGATACATGCTGTGAAAACCTATGAGCAGCTCGCAATTGAAGCGGCTGTACATGGAGACCGCAGTCTGGCGCTTCAGGCCTTGGGCCATCATCCCCTCATACCTTCGGTCAATATTGCCGATCGTATGCTGAAGGAAATGCTAGAGCAAAACAAGGCTTATCTGCCGCAGTTTGCTGAAGCTTAATGGGAGTTGACTACGCTGGAAGGGAGGACATAGGCAGTAACGATGAAAGGTATCCATTAATCGCTATGCATGCTTTCCAAACCAAAGGAGGAATTATGTCTATGAAAATCAAAGGAATGGCTAGTTTTCTTACAGCTGCTGCACTTGTATTTACCCTATCAGCCGGTGTTTCTGCCAAAGCCAGTGCGAACTCTCCAATTATTTTAGGTTATTACACGAATGATTCGGCTGCAGCTCTTACAAGCTATCACAGCTACATCAATCAAATTTCCACAGATACTTTCAATACCGATGCAAGTGGCAACATTGTTGGAACCATCCCGACGCAAGCGGTGAATTATGCCAATTCCGTTGGTATCTTGCCTTATGCTTTGGTATCCAACTATGGAGCAACAGATTGGGACAGCAATGCCGCTCATCAAGTATTAACCAATGCTGCCGCCAAACAAAAGTTGATCGCTAATATGGTTGCTTTAGTGAAAACGAATCATTACAAAGGGATTAATGTTGATTTTGAGTCTGTTTTGGCAAGCGACCGCAATGCTCTGACCAGCTTTGTGAAGGACGTTGCCAGTATTATGAAAGCGCAAGGGTATTTAACGATGGTCTCTGTTCCTGCCAAAGATACCGATGACCCTGCTGACGATTGGTCGGGCGCATTCGATTATGAACAACTTGGCACTTATGCAGATTTCATCCAAGTAATGACTTATGACGAGCATGGCGTGTGGGCGGACCCAGGTTCAGTGGCAAGCAAGCCATGGATGACAGCGGCGCTTAAATTCTCGATTACTTATGTGCCTTCAGAGAAAGTCATCATGGGTATTCCAGCTTACGGAAACGACTGGAATTTGTCGGATAAGACGAACAGCAGCAACAAATTAATTCCGTGGAAAGACATTCCACAGCTGATTACAAGCACCAAAGGCAAGCCAACAAGAGATAACGCATCAGGATCAATGACTTTCAAGTATACGGCGAAAGACGGCTCCAAGCATGTGGTCTGGTACGAAGATGAAACGAGCATCAAGACCAAAACGCACTATACGCTGACTTATGAACTTGCAGGTGTTTCGGTCTATGCCATGGGCGAGGAAGATGAGAAGTTCTGGAAAGCCATTGCTGCGGGATTGAAATAATGTTGAAGAAAGCCAGGGGATGCGGGAGCATTTCCTTGGCTTTTTTACGTTTAGGGATGGATTGGGGGATCGCATTCAGGAAAGGGAACTGTGTTCCCTTATTCATCCTTTAAACAGCCATTTGGCCCGTCAAACGGAACTATAGTACGCTAATTTGTCCAATTTGCTGGAATTTCACGCTAGAGAGGTGGAATAGAGGAACGTACTTCCCTTTCGGAGGCGAATAGCGGATTTTAAGTGATATAGCGGATCATAGTTCCTTTTCCCAAAGGGTTATGTCCAGCAGCTGGGTTTTTCCTACTGTTCAGATGTGTAAACGCTTATATAATCAGCATGTTGTGTTATACTAGGTTATACAGGTAATTATCGGAACAGGGAGCTCGGTAGCAATGAAAAAAGTGAGCATTTTGGATGTAGTTGAAAAGTCGGGTGTTTCTCTCGTCACTGTGTCTAGAGTCTTGAATAACGTAGGGACAGTGCGGGAGAGCAATCGCCAGAAGGTATTGCAAGCAATTAAGGATCTGGACTATCGGCCGAATTCTGCTGCCCGCAGTCTGGCGCGTGGTTCAACGGGTTTAATTGGGCTTACGCTGGAAACGTTAAAGGATACTGTTTTTGACGGGATTGTTCATACGGTGAATCAAAGTTTGGAAGAGAGCGGTTATTTCCTGGCCTTGTCTATTTTCTCTCGAACCGAAGGTGATCCGGACCAAAAGACCAATTTCTTATTTCAAGAGGATCGCGTGGATGGTATCATTGTTCTTTCGCTTCTGGACGAAGAGAATTATGTCATGGAGCTAAAAAGAAAGAAAATCCCCTTCGTTATTATTGATAACCATGTTGCCAACTCAAGAGCCTTGACGGTGAATGTTGATAATTACATAGGCGGTCTTGAAGCAACCAAGCATTTGATTGAACTGGGACATACGCGCATAGCGCACGTAAGCGGACCTGATCATTTTCTAAGCGTTAGAGAAAGAAAACGTGGATATGAGAAAGCTTTATCGGATGCTGGGCTATCGCCGCTGATCGTTACGCATACGGAGTCTTTTGGCATTCGCAGCGGCTTCGATGTAGCCAAGGCGTGGATGCAGAGCGGAATTATTCCGACTGCCGTTTTTGCAGGGGATGATGGGTTGGCGCTTGGCGTTATGGAGGCTTTCCAGAGCGAGGGCTACAAGATACCGGACGATCTTTCGGTTATTGGTTATGATGATCAAGTTTTTGCTGCTGAAATTCATCCGCGACTTACGACGATTCGTCAGCCTATGGAGCAAATGGGGCAGCACGCTGTCCGTCTATTGCTGAAGCTGATTCAAGGGTCCAAAAGAAACACCTCGGTCGTTTTGCAGCCGGAATTGATTGTAAGAGAATCGACAGCCATTTGCCTGAAGAAGGATTGAATATACGTGTGCATGAAGGTTATGACAGAATGAAAGGCTTGAGAACTGATGGACAATGAAGTTGAACAACCAGCGTATCCAGATCGTAAATTTCTTCATTTGGGGAAAGCCTATAGTCTTCATGAGTTAATAGAAACGAAGGGGTTAGCGGAAGATGAGCTGAAAAAAAACCTCAAGAAGTTTTATTTCTCAAGCTGCAAGAAGATTGTAGGGGAACGCATACCCAAATATCAAGCTCAACTGAAAGTAAAACCCAAAACCGTTGAAGTGGTGGAATCTATAACGAAGTGGGGCAGCTGCAGCTCAGCCAAAAAGCTGACGTTCAATTATCGTCTAGCTATGGCTCCAATTGAAGTGATTGATTATGTGATCATCCATGAGTTATGTCATCTGCTGCACATGAACCATGATCGTTCCTTTTGGAGACGTGTCGGAAGTGTGATGCCGGACTATAAAGAGAAGGAAGAGTTTTTGGCCAAATATGGGCATTGGATGTCATTTTAGGACTATGAATGGTAAATGGAAACAGGGCTCGTTCGCGATAAAAGCGAATAGGGCTTTTTTTATTTTTCTGTTCTGAAATAAAATTTTAGAATTTTTAAAATATTATTGACATGCAATTTTAGTGACTATATAATTTGACCTATACCCATCCTATCCACTTGGAGTGAACCGATTGTGCCATATGTCATTGGGATTGACGGAGGCGGCACCAAAACGACATGCGTTTTCCAGAAAGTAGAGGATTATGATCCGTTTTTGAAGCCTCAGAGAGAAGTGAATATCGGGGAGGGGACGAATCCGCTGAGTGTCGGTTTTGAGCAAATGACTGATAGACTTCATCAGCTTGTACAGTATGGATTGGAAGCTCAAGGCATTCCTCAGGGAGACGTTGTTGGCCTATGCGCTGGCATTGCCGGTACACGGCTGGAAGCTAATCGATTGATGGTTGAACATGAGCTCAAACAATTGGGTCAGCGATTGCACCTGCATCCAGATGCTTTTTATAAGGTGAAAAGCGATCTGTATGTCGCGCTTCGCGGGGCTATGCAGCCTGCGGATAAGGAAGGTATTCTTGTTATCTGCGGTACGGGCTCCAATGCGATAGGCGTGTCCCAAGCGGGTCATCTGGTTTATAACGGAGGCTGGGGCCATATTCTCGGTGATGAAGGAAGCGGTTACTCGATTGGACTTCAAGCGCTCAAAGCCGTTTGCAAAGCCTATGATCGCAGGCAGTCGCCAACGGAATTAACCGGAATGGTTCTGGATACGCTCCAGCTTGCAAGTGAACAAGAGCTCATTCATTATATATATCGTGAGGGAAAGAGTAAGAACGAGATTGCCAGCTTAGCCAGATTGGTCATTGAAGCATCCACGCATTCAGATCGAGTGGCAGTGGAAATTCTGCGCGAAGCTGGAGACGAGCTAGTTGAACTGGTTCGCGGGTTAATGAGGAAGTCCGCATCATTTCATGAAGCGATCCCCGTGACCGTTGCAGGTTCTATATTTACTTACTCGGATATTATCAAGAACCGGTTTGTTGAAGGGTTAAGCGTACATAGAGCAGGCCAATATCAGCCGCCTTATGCAGATCCTGTAGAGGGCGCCATTATAGTGGCTATGGAAGCAATCTCGAAACCAACCATTTAGGGGGAAGCTTATGGCAGAAAATCATCTGGCCGAATCTTTATCAGGCGGCTTGATTATGTTGAAGGAAATTGCCGAACAGTTGCCGCCCTCGGAGCGTAAGATTGCCGTTTATATTCTGGAGAATCCCCATGAAGCAATACGCAGCACAGCCAATGAATTAGGTGAATTAAGCGCTACGAGTGCATCGGCCGTGATCCGATTATGCAAATCGTTAGGTCTTAGCGGGTTTCAAGAATTAAAGCTCAGAGTAGCTGGAGATATGCGGAACACGTCAGAAGCCGATTTCACTGACTTCGCTTCCCATGAGTCTCAGCAGTCTATTGTGCAGAAGATTACCAACAACAGCATTCGATCCTTGCAGGAAACGGCGGAGATCATGAATTATGAAGCTTTGAGCAAAGCCGTCGAGGTGCTTCAGTATGCCGGAAGAATTCATTTCTATGGCATAGGCGCTTCAGGTGTTATTGCCCAAGATGCACATCTCAAATTCGTGCGGATTAACCCGTCAACGACGTCCAGCATTGATTTTCATTTATCTGCGATGATGGTTGCCCAAATGGGCCCGCAAGATGTCGTCATTGGCATTTCTTTCTCAGGGGAGACTTATGAGGTTGGCAAAGTGTTGGAACTAGCGAAGCACAGAGGCGCGGTTGCCATCAGCTTAACGAGCTACGGCTTATCGCCAATAAGTGAAATCGCAGATATCAACTTATACGTCTCCTCCAAGCAGGAAGAGGTATTCCGCAGCGCGGCAACTTCATCGCGACTGGCTCAGCTGCATATTATTGATATTTTATTCATGTGTGTGCTGACAGCTAATTATGAGAAGTCAATCCAATTGCTGGATGAGGTTCGTGTTGGCATTAATTTTGTGAAACAGCAGTCAAAGAAGTAGGAGATATACAAAGGAAGTAACTTTGTTGCTTCTTTTTATATATAATCCTGAGTTTGCCGATTTGAATAGAAGGTATGTATTCACGGCAATAAGGATGCAGATGTAAACCTTCAACCAGATAAACAGCAGTGATTTCTTCGCAAGACGATGTCATCTATTTTATTAAAAGGGGAGCTCGATGGTATGAAAATGAAGTCAATCAGCGTAAGTCTTATGGGTGTTATGGTAACGTTTGGATTATTGACGGGCTGCAGTCAGCAGAACACCAAAAAAGAGGCAAGTGCAAGTCCCGCTGTCACGAATGCGCAAACGGCAGCAACGAAAGAATTGACTGGGGAGCTGGAAATCCAGTATTTTGTCGGCGGCTACGGAGATGCTTGGTGGAAGCAATCCATTGATGAATTCCAGAAGCTGAATCCGAAACTGAAAATCACACAAACAGCAGGGCCGCAAATCAACGAACAGATGAAACCGCGCTGGATTCAGGGCAATCCGCCGGATCTGATGTTCATCAATGGCGCAGGCTCTAATGCAAGGCAGATGTTTATTGATAATCAATTGATGGATTTAACCGATTGGCTCAAAGATGCGAAAAACGCCGATGGCGAGAAAATCTTGGATGTCCTGTTCAGCAAGCCGGAAGAATACCAACCAGGCAAAACCTACACGCTGCCACTCGTCTTCGGTTCGTACGGCACTTTCTATGACAAGGCTGAGCTGCGCAAGAATGGCTGGGATGAGCCGAAAGATTGGCCTAGCTTCATGGACACTATGCAGAAAGTGAAAGATTCCGGCAAAATGGCACCCTATATCCATACTGGTGTTTATCCACAATATATCATTGGCGGGCTGCTCAATTCTGCGATCGTTGCCGCTAATGGCAGTGATCCTGCGATCATTAACAAGATTAATGCGCTGGAGACCGGGGTGTTCAAAAGCGAGCCTGTCATGAAAGCCTTGGATAAGCTGATCGAGCTCAATACGAAAGGATTTATCGAAGGCAGTTCTGCAGCATTGAACCATACTGATTCCCAAATGCAGTTCCTGCAGCACAAGGCTGCTTTTATCCCGAATGGCTTATGGATTGAAAACGAAATGAAGAAGGACATTCCTGCTGGATTTGAGTTTGGATTCATTCCTTCCGTTGTCCAGGATAAAGCCGGAAAATCCATCGTTATTCCTTCAACAGCGACAATGGGTATCGCCAAAAAGGCGAAAAATCCTGATGCGGCCAAAGCGTATCTGCAATACGTATTTACGAAAAAGCAAGCCTTAGCTTGGGCAGAGCTGACAGGATCTGTTCTGAATGTGAAAGCAGATCTAAGCAAAGCGGATAAAGTCAGCGCGCTCGTGAAGCAAGCCAGCACTTATTTTGCCTCCTCCGATGTAATCATTGCGCCAATTCCGGTGCTGCCGGAAGAACTGTTCAAGATCGAAAAGGATGCCACGCTCGCCTTGGTGACCGGCAAAATCAATAAAGAAGAATGGGCCAAACGCCTTGAAGACGGAGCGGCCAAACAACGCGAGAAGAATAAATAGAAAGAATAGATAGCAACTTGATTGGAGGAAGGATGACTTGAATCTGGGATCTAAAGCACAGCGGAAACTATTTGTCGCCTCATTCGTAATGCCAACTTTGCTTCTGTACGGTGTTTTTCTCGTATATCCCATGCTAAAAGGGATTTATTTGAGCCTGTTTGATTGGTCTGGTGGTTCCGAAACCTACAACTTCATCGGGCTGGAAAATTATAAGAATATGTTTCACGACGAAGTCATCCCGAAAACGATCCGTAATGACTATATTCTTGTTATTGGCAAAGTCATCGGTTTTATGATTCCTACCCTGCTGCTGGCCGTTGCGCTCACGCGTTTTCGAATTAAAGGCGCAGGCTTCTACCGTTCCGTTTTTTTCATCCCGAATGTCATTTCGGTTGTTGTTGTAGGTGTGCTATGGCGGTTTATTTATAATCCCAACATTGGCTTTATTAATTCTTTTATTTCTGGTGTGACGGGTAAACCGTTTCAGTTCGCGTGGTTAGGGGAAAAATGGTCCATATTTGCCTTGCTGCCAACCTCGATATGGGCGGGTATCGGCTTTACGATTATTTTGCTTATCGCAGGTATTCTCAATATTCCTGAATCACTATACGAATCGGCGAATATTGACGGGGCTAAGCAGTGGCAGCAATTTTGGAATATTACGCTTCCTCTGGCATGGGAACAAGTTCAGACTTCGGTCATCTGGATTGTGACTACGACCCTCAGCGGCTCATTTATCATCGTCAGCATCATGACATTCGAAGGCGGCGTCGATAATGCGACTCAGGTGATGAGTTCCTATCTGTATGCACAGGCCTTTCATTACGGTAATTTTAGCTATGGAGCAACCATCGGGGTGTTGATTCTGGTCATCGCTTTAATTACAACGATCACGCTCCAGCGTCTGATGAAAAGAGAATCCATCGAATTGACATGAGGAGAGCTATCGGATGAAACAATCTAATCTTCTGACCTGGTGTATGACTGTCATTTTAGTATTCTGGTCCGCTTGTGTCATTTATCCTTTGATTTGGACGTTAATTGCTTCGCTGAAGGATAATCAACAGTTCCTGTTCAATCACCCTTGGGCGCTGCCGAACTTCCCTTTGCTATGGGAGAATTACTCGTATGTTTGGGAGAAATATAAATTCGGGAATTATTTTCTTAATTCCATAAGTGTAACAGTCGTAAGCACTTTTTGTGGCGTGTTACTGTCGGCAACTACGGCTTATGTCATTGCCAGATATACGTTTCGAGGAAGCAACGTGTTATTTCTTTCCTATTTGGCTTATAAAATGATTCCGGCCTTCCTGGGCATTATTCCACTCTTTTTCCTAATGAATGATCTTCATCTGACCAATACGCTAAGCGGGTTAATGTTGATATATGCAATTACCGCTGTTCCATTTGGTGTATTTATGCTAGTTGGCTTCTTCAAGACGCTGCCCAAAGAGCTGGAAGAAGCGGCTGCTATTGACGGCGCCAATCATTACGGCACATTTTTTCGAATTATGCTTCCGCTTGCGAAGCCAGGCATCGTATCGCTTGCTATTGTGACGGTGCTGAATATTTGGAATGAATATATTATGGCGCTTGTTTTTATCAATACGCCGGGGAAATACACGCTGCCTGTCGGTATTGCGGTTATGCAAGCCGAGATGCAGTATCGGACGGAATGGGGGCCTTTGTTCGCAGCGCTGACCATTGCCATGGTGCCGGTGCTGATCTTCTATTTCATATTCCAAAGGCAGATTACAGGCGGAATGACAGCAGGCGCAGTGAAATAACAGATGAGGAAGGGAGTTTACGAAAACACCATGAACATCCAATTAACGACAGAACAGCGCAATGAACGAAGTGAACAGTTGGACATGTTAAGCACAATGGATATTATTGCTTTAATGAATGAAGAGGATCAGAAGGTTCCGCTAGCCGTCAAGGAGGCGCTTCCGCAGATCGAACGTGCCATTGAGGTTATTGTAGAGAGGCTTGCCAGCGGTGGACGATTATTCTATATCGGGGCAGGAACAAGCGGGAGGCTGGGCATTCTGGATGCCGCTGAATGCCCGCCAACCTTTGGCACAGAGAAAGAGCTGGTGACGGCGATTATCGCTGGGGGATCACGCGCCATATTCGAAGCTGTTGAAGATGCGGAGGACAATGAAGCAGCAGGTAGAGACGAAGTGCGGAAGCAATTAAGCAGCCGAGATGTTCTTGTTGGTATTGCGGCAAGCGGCAAAACGCCTTATGTACTCGGTGCTGTGCAAGAGGCTAAACGAATGGGCGTACCGACAATTGGCCTCTCCTGCAATGCCAATACACTTTTGAGCGAAGCAGTGGACTACCCGATCGAGGTGAGCGTAGGGCCGGAGGTTGTGACGGGCTCAACCCGTTTGAAAGCCGCAACAGCCCAGAAATTAGTGGTGAATATGATATCAACCGCCACGATGATTCGTCTGGGGAAAGTATACAAAAACCTGATGGTGAACGTGCAAGCAACCAACGACAAGCTGCGCAAACGCGTCATCCATATCATCATGGAAGCCACTCAGGTCAACGAGGAAGTAGCCCGCCGTTATTGCGACATGGCAAGCGGAGACGCGCGAGTGGCAATCCTGATGCTCCAATTCCAAGTCGACTCCTCGACAGTAATGCAAGAATTGCGCAAGTCGAGTGGACATTTTGGCGAGACGCGTAAGCAATTGATGGCTCATGGGAATATGTAGTTTGTTGGTGATAAGGCTGTCTTTCGGCGATATGGAGGAAGAGTGCTGCACCAACTGGTTGTCTGTGAACGGAAAAGGGATCATCACGAGTGGCAAGCCACCTGTGATGATCCCTTTTCGTATTTTCAAGCGAGTAGTAGTATGATAATAGCATACAAAAATTGTTAAAAGGGAGCTGTAGGCGATATGCAAAAAGCGATAATAGTTAACTACGTGACTGACAAAAAAAATAATTTAGGTGAACTCAATGAACTACTAGCTCAGGGATGGAAAGTAGTCAGCCAAAGCGCTATGGGGAGTGGAGGCATGAGTGTCCATGCGCTCGTCATACTTGAAAAACAATAAAGGGAAGCAGCTCGGCAGGAACGCCACTAAGAAGCAAGCTGCGTTCCAAAGATCTGGGAAATTCGTGAGCGAAGATGGATATGTTATAATGATCCCGATTAACAGCAGGAGTTGATGCCTAGATGGGATTTCGCAAGATGTATCACAATTATTTGAAAAATAATTTGTTCATGAGGCTGCTTCTCCTTTTTTCCATGATTACGGTCGTTACTATCATTTCCTTTTCTTATTTTATGTATCATTCGATGTCTCAAGCGGCAATTAATCGCGAACTGGAAATACAGAAGAAGGCAATGGCGAACGTTAATCAATATTTAGGAAGTAAATATGATTCCGCACAATCTATTTTGTTTGGCTTGTATCGTGACAGCTCGCTGTCCGCGGGAGTGTCTTTTATGCTTCAGCACCCTTTTCAGGAGTATGTGCAGCATAGTCTGGAGCAGTACAATTTAGGCGGCAACAGCATGTGGAATGATGGTTTGCAATATTTTAAAAATCAGGTGGAAGACGACGAAGATATACGCAATCTACTCTTATACAGTGCGGATCAGCAGACCTTGTATGTGCTGGGGCATAACCGGCAATTGAAGATCGTGCCTACGAATCGAGCCCGCTCTTACATCCCCGAAGTGATGGCCCTTGAAAGCAAAGGTGTCGAGCTGCCAAATGTTTGGGTTCGCGAAGCCGCAGGGCAGTGGGACAACAATCTGTATGCAATCCGAACACCGATCAGCGACAAGCAAACCTTGAAAAATATTGGACAGCAGACGGTATATTTCAGCACAGATGGCATTTGGAAGGTGCTGGGTAATGATAAGGACGAACTGAAAGGGACAATTCTTGTGCTTTCTCCGGATGGCGGCGTGTTATTCGATTCTTCGGATCAGTACGTCGGTAAGCCGTATCCCTATATGGCGCAAATTAACGCAATGTATGACAATAGTGGTACTAATCAAAGCGACTATATGATGAAGCTGACGCAGAGCAAGGGAAATTTCAGCGTTATCGGCATCATTCCCCAAAAAGAGCTGGAAGCCTCCTCAAGGAGGATCGGGAGCACGATCTTGATGATTAGCGCGATATGTATCTTTTTCGCTATTCTGATCCCTTTCCTCGTTGTGATGAGTGTCGCCAAGCGGACGAACCAGATCATTCGTTTCACGCGGAAGGTCAAACAAGGGGATCTGAGCGTACGGATTCCCGATGTGCGAGAGGACGAGCTGGGGCAGATTTCTCGAAGCTTCAACGAGATGGTCGAAGAGTTGAATCTGTATATCGACCGGGTGTATAAAGCGAATATTAAGCAGAAGCATACAGAACTGACGGCACTGCAAGCCCGCGTTAATCCGCATTTTCTGTACAATACACTGGAAGTTATTCGCATGAGAGCCATTTCCCAGGGTGCTCATGATGTCGGGGAGATGATTTACAGCTTGTCCGCATTATTTCGCAGCTTCGTACAGCAGAAGAAAATGTACACCCTGAAGGACGAGCTGGAGGCATGCCGCTTATATTTGGAGCTGTTCCAAATTCGCTATAAGGACAAGTTCACTTATTCGATGGAGTGGGACCGCAAGCTTGGGGCGATTCGCGTGATGAAAATGTCGCTTCAGCCAGTTATCGAGAATTACATCGTACATGGCTTGCGCAGCGAAAGTACGGATAATGAGCTGCATATCCGAGTGAAGCAGGTCGAGGATTTCCTGCACGTGCAGATCGAAGACAACGGGAATGGCATAACGCCCGAACGGCTGAAGGAGCTGGAGGTCTTCTTTCTAGCGGAGGAATCGGAAGGGGAATCCTTCGGTTTGCGCAGCATTCATCAACGAGTGAAGCTGCTGTATGGCAGCGAATATGGCGTTAAGCTGCAAAGTGAGCCAGGCAAAGGCACGATAGTCGATATATGGCTGCCGATGGACGGCGGACAGGAGGTGTATGATGTTTAGGGTGTTTCTTGTGGACGATGAGCCTTTTATCATCGAAGGGTTGTACGACATTATCGATTGGGCCGAAGCGGGACTGGAGATTGTGGGCAATGCCAGCAATGGACAGAAAGCGCTGGACGCTTTGAAGGAAACGTCCGTGGATATTTTGGTGACGGACATCTCGATGCCCGTCATGAACGGTCTGGATCTTATTCGCCATGCGAGAACCGTTCATCCAGATTTGAAAGTGATCGTGCTCAGCGGATTCGATGAGTTTTCGTATTTGAAGGAAGGCATGCAGTTGGGCATTGAGAATTATTTATTGAAGCCCATTAATATTCAAGAGCTGAAAGCAACGCTTCACAATACCGTCGAGAAGCTGAATACGGTCAACGAGAATCAGTTGGTTCAGGCGTACAGCAAACAGATTTTGAAGGATAACACGCTGCATCGTTGGTTAACGCATCAGATAGCGCCGCTGGAATTCTCCGAACGTGCAGACATGCTGGGCATCAACCTTGATTGTGCTTATCTGGCAGCTTCTGTCCTGCGCATGCCAGCTGGCTCCGATGAGCTTGTGGCTTTCATTTCCGATAAAGTGGAGCCATACAGCTGGATCACTTCATTTTTCGATATGGACGGAGATATCGTTCTGCTTGCGTCGTTCGACGACGCGGTACAGGGAAGGCAAGAACTGATTGCCTTGCTTCAGCAGCTTCTGACAGATCTGCAAGATTGCCCGCCGCGCATCTCCATCGGCAGTGTCGAGCCGCTTTCGGAGCAAGCTGCGCATAGCTATGCAACGGCCAAGAAAGCTCAGGAGTATTTCTGGATCTACCCGGAGCTGCAGCTAATGGATTACAACGTGCAGGCAATGAATCCGGATAACTGCAAGGTCGACTTCTCCATCCTCGATTGGCCGGCTTATGCGAAGCTGATTATTGCCAAAGATCAAGAAAATCTGCGTGAACAGATTCAGAACGATTTTAAAATGATTCAAGCACTGCCTGGGATAACGCCGCATGATTTTCAGAATATTGCGCTGGAGATGGTCATCCATTTCAAGCTGGAGATCAAAGCGATCCGTCATACCGAGGAGCTTGAAGCCTATAATGAAGCTTTTCGCCAAATCAGAAGTGCAGTGACACTGGAAGATCTGGAAGCTGCTATTCTCCAAATTGCCGAAACGACGATAGGTTTCTTGATTTCTGATGTGCGAAGCCCAATTGTGCAGCAAGTGCTGAAATACATTCAGCAATCGTATGCAGAGGAGCTGTCTCTTAAAATGCTGGGGGCTCATTATCATATTCATCCGGTCTACTTGGGACAGCTGTTTCATAAGGAAATTAATGAGACGTTCACGGAGTATATCAACCGATTTCGCATCGAGAAGGCTAAAGAGCTGCTGAAGACGACGAATTTGAAGGTGCATGTTATCGCCAA
The DNA here is from genome assembly GCF_013204855.1 of Paenibacillus alba. GTDB lineage: Bacteria > Bacillota > Bacilli > Paenibacillales > NBRC-103111 > Paenibacillus_E > Paenibacillus_E alba. The sequence goes on from NZ_JABMKZ010000009.1 coordinate 75,320, forward strand.
AGACGTCGGCTATTGGGAGCTGGGCTACTTTTATAAACAGTTCAAAAAGTATGTGGGAATCTCTCCGACGGATTATAGAGGACTGCTCTAGGGAAAACTTAGATGCAGTCTTTTTTTATTGAATCTGCTGATATTTTTCGATGAGCGCGCTGCAAAGATTGTTTTTATACAACTTGCTCCTGTGGCGAAGCTGAAGAATGGAGCCGCGTACTAATAGAGGATGTGTTCCGAAGGAAGGGCATACAGCTATTCTTTTCACGGTTTCCATACATGTGGAGTGTGTGGTAAGGATATATCGTAATGCCCCTATTAAATAGCCTTGTATAGATCGTAACCCTCTTCATTTTCGAGAGGGTTATTTTTAATTTTCAAAATTTGATGCAAATTTCGTTTATTTCGACTTTATTCGACAGTAATTCTCAAGGAAAAGGGAACTAATGTACGGTATATTAAAGTCTATGTCATAAAATAACGAGAGGAGTCATTAAATGATTGGGAAATGGAAAAAGAAAGTCTCAACTTTAGCGTTAAGTTCAGTTTTATTATGCTTACTACCGTTTGGAGGTGTTGTCGCGTCGCCTACTGATAATGTGAGTGTAGCTAGTAATTGGGTGATTCTAGATCAGAACATTCGTCCAATTAGTGTTGTTGCTGTTGCGACAACTCAGAGTGATTCCACACAATCAACTTTAATTGATGATGAACAGCGAGTTATTGTTACGTTTAAGGAAAAGAAGAAAGTGGACAAATCACTCATCAAAGGAAAGATTAAAAGGGAACAGAAGCATTCGGCTTCAATATCAGCAAAGATGACTTCCAAAGAAATTGAAAAGCTAAAGAAAGATACCACGGTTCAGTCTGTAGAACCAGATATTCAACTCCAGATTGCATCAACACAAGCAATGGACTGGGGCGTATCTGTCGTCAATGCAACGTATGCTTGGAAGAATGGATATACAGGCAAAGGTGTCAAAGTTGCTGTGTTGGATTCAGGTATTGACACACATCATGAGGATTTAGTAGTTTCAGGTGGTGCTTCTTTCGTAGATTACACAACTTCATATGATGATGATTTTGGTCATGGAACACATGTAGCGGGAATTATTGGAGCAAAGAACAATGACATTGGTGTTGTTGGTGTAGCGCCAGATGCAGATTTATTCGCTGTGAAAGTTCTGGATTCTACAGGTAAAGGATACTTGTCTGATGTTATCGCAGGTATCGATTATGCCGTAGAAAATAAAATGGACATCATTAATATGAGTATCACAACTAGCGTGGACTCTCCAGCACTACATAATGCAGTTGATCAGGCTTATGCAAGCGGGTTGTTGCTAGTAGCTGCTGCTGGAAATACAGGAAATGTGGATGGTACAGGGGATACGCTACAATATCCTGCGAAGTATAGCTCGGTGATTGCAGTTGGTGCTGTGGATCAAAATAATCAGAGAGCGAGTTTTTCGGCTACGGGAAATGAATTGGAAATAGTTGCACCTGGGATGAACGTCAATAGCACTTACCTTAATAATGGTTATAAGACTTTTAAAGGTACTTCTATGGCATCTTCATTTGTTTCGGGAGAGATAGCTTTGTTAAAGCAAGAGAATTCGTTGCTTACAAACACCCAGTTAAGAAGCGCCTTGGATCAGCATGTATTGAACTCAGGTAATACCGCAAAAGATCTGAAATATGGGTATGGAGTCCTTGATGTTTCTGCATTGATAAATCAACATACCATTATTAATTCCCCTAATGTTTCGGGGAATGTATATAGTAATGTTTATGGGAATCTAAATACTACTAGTGCTTTGATTTTTTCGGCGGGAGTTGACTCAAAAATTAATGTTTCTATCAATTGGGGGCCAGCAACAGATGTAACAACATCCTGGCCATCACTAGTGAATGCAAAATCAATTGCTTACTATCAAACGGATGGAGGTACACAATACAGATATGTCTTGTATTACGATAATACAATAAAAGTTTCTATCAATTGGGGGCCAGCAACAGATGTAACAACATCCTGGCCATCACTAGTGAACGCAAGAGCAATATCTTACTATCAGACGGAAGGAGGTACATTATTCAGATACGTCTTGTATAACGATAATACAATAAAAGTTTCTATCAATGGGGAGCCAGCAACAGATGTAACAACATCCTGGCCATCACTAGTGAACGCAAGAGCAATATCTTACTATCAGACGGAAGGAGGTACGTCATTCAGATTCGTGGGATACTTAAATCAAAACCCCATAATTAATATTAATAATACTTCCACACAGATAGCTTTTAAAAACTCCGTTCCCAATACTGTTTCTATTTATGGAGTAGTAAGTGATCTCGATAACGATAGCATAATTATAAGTGCGACGATAGGCGGTGTTACAAAATCAACGATCGTACATAACACATCAACTATACAAAATTGGGCATTGCAATGGAATGTAAATAACGATAATTTAACTACTGCTTCATATAACAACGTATTTATCACAGCAAGTGACAACTATGGAGGCGTTGTAAATACAACCTCAGCACCAATCATAATTGACAATATTCCTAATATACCATCTAGCCTTAATCCAGGAGGCGCGACTTCATCAATACCTTCCTTAGTAACTGTCACGCCTCTTACTTTAAATTGGACATTTTCAGACCCTGATGATGGTGATACCCAATCTGCTTACGATGTACAAATATATGATGCGTCCGGTTTTACGCTAATCAATGACTCTGGTTGGGTTAATTCTGGATCGACATCCTATACGATTCCAGCAAACAAACTAGTTCGTGGAACGACGTACAGCTGGAAAGTCGCTGTTAAGGATAGCAAAGGTGGCGTATCATCATTTTCACCACTGTACTATTTCAAGACAAACAACTTACCTACAGCAGTTGTCACCTCGTACACTGACGGACAAACGATATCAGATAATGTTCTTAACTTCACTTGGACTTATACGGATACCGATGGGCAAGCTCAAACAAGCTACCGTATTCAGGGTTCGAAGGACAACTGGGCAACAATAGGTTATGATTCTGGAGTTAAGACAGGTGCAGCAACATCCTTTGCTACACCAGCTATACCTGATGGAACATGGAATTTTAAAATTAATGTAAATGACAGTATGGAATGGTCAACCGCAGCAACAAGGAATAATCTAATCGTTCCTAACGCCTACGAACCAAATGATACATCAGCACAAGCTTTTGGTATCAATTACAATACGCCATATACATCTTCTATAAGCTCAGCTAATGATGTTGATTTCTTCAAGTATGTTGCACCTGCCGCAGGTATGGATAGAGTTACCTTAACTATTCCTACTGGGAAAAACTATGATGTCTACGTTTACGATGCCAGTATGAACTTTGTCGCATCGGGTCAAATTGGTACTGTTGGAGCTGGAGAAGAAACGATTTATAAGGTTACTAGTGGTGCGACCTATTACATTAAAGTAGTAGGTGTTAGTGGTGATTATAGCGGAAACCCGTATACGCTGAAAGTTAATAAGTACTCGGTAACGAATCAAACGAATTATCAGTTTGACTCAAACGGTAATATCACAAGCAAAACGACGACCAGTAACTAAGAGGAAGTGAGACAATGAATAAACTATTAAAGAGAGTATTTTCAATTACACTCCTCTTTACTCTACTAATATCAAATCTACCAATTGCAAGCACAGTGTCTTACGCCGAGACTTCAGATAAGCAGGAAAAAAAACAAAATGATGCTACTGAAAAGCGTAAAAAGAAAATGAAAGACTCCTTCTCCGTCTCCAGCGATGATATTCAAGGTATTCTTGATCAAGGATATACCTTAGATGACGCTGAGAATGCCTTACAAGATCAGAAAGAGTCTAATGGGGAAATTAAAGCAAGTTTAGATAAGGTTAAGCCGAGTTTTGTAAACAAATCGAAAGAAGCTAAGAGCCAGATTGATAGTTCTCTCGGTGAGAAAAGTTATGAAACTATGGTAACAACTGCTGCGGATACATCTGATCCCGTACCTGATTACAGTTATGTGAACACCCACCCTGACGAAGCTCCATATTCAATTAAACTTGATCAAGAGACTGTCTCTACGCTCTCTGGTGGGCTATCTATGCAAGCATCAGATATGAGTCTTCCTGGCAGAAATGGACTTGGATTTACGCTTACTAGATCGTATGACAGTGGCTCATCGCAGCTTAATCAAATGGTTGCATATGGTAACACCAACGGAACCGTAAAGCCAAATGATGAGAAACTCTTTCCTATTGGTAAAGGGTGGACATGGAATATTTCCTATATTGAAATAAGTGGTAGTAATAAGTTCCTTCACCTTGGAGGATCAGGGGTTTACAAAATCGATGCATCCAATAACTTAGTTGGTTATGCGTGGAAGGACCTTACGTTTACTTCAGATACAACTGTTTCTGTGAATGGAATTGCATCTGCTTATGTGGTGAAATCGCTTCAAAATGTTAAACAGCATTTCAGTGTGAGTGGTCAACTCCTCCAGATATCCGATGCATACAATAATAAAGTCACATTTACGTATGAAAATAACGCTACTTATGGTTCTGTCTTGAAAACGATAACGGATGCGATTGGCAATACCATTTTGATTTCATACGGTTCAGCTTCCGTTATTCTTACAAAAGGAACACAAACCGTAACGTATTACAAAACAACTCAAAATGGTAAAGAACTACTTAACCAAGTGGTTGATGCAGTAGGGCGAGCAACGACCTATGATTACGATCTGAAAGATGCGCTGTTTAGCTTAACTGGGACGACGCCTAATACAAGTAATCCCTATGCACTGCTTGTTGGTGTCACACATCCAACGGGTTCTAAATCGGTCTATAAATATGAAGATACAGCGACCAAACGTTTTACTGGTACCAATTCAGTTAATCAAGTCTTTCGTGTGAAATCTCGCGAAGAAGTATTCACGAAAACGGATAACAGCATGGAAACGGTAAATCACAAAGATATCACATACCCTTTAAGCGATATTGGAAGTTCATATAACCCAACTACACCATTGGAGTTCTCGGTAGCTGTCGATAACGGATTAACCAAGACGACATTTACTAATAAAAAGGTTTATTTTAATGAGGATACGCCTTCCGTTTTTTACAACACCAAAGTCGTGACAACGTCTCAATACGGTGGTAAAACCTACACGAATACAACGGATTATACGTACGATGAAGCAAGAAAATGGACATCACCTATCACGACCACAGTAGCTAAAACTGAAACAGGAGCTACAGTACCAGCAACAATGACCACATCACAGTCCTATAACGACTATGGTAGTGTAACTAGTGCTGTAGATGTGCTGAACAATACAACAACTTACACGTACGATACTGCGTCTTTTCTACTTGTGGGTGTAACTAGACCAGTCTCAAATTCCCAAACGCAATACACCGAATATGTTCGTGACCCTATTCATGGGAATGTGACAACGGTACGTGTACATGAGGGCAATTTAACGGGAACGGTTTTGCAAGAAACGATTAATGACACCTATGACTCCTACGGGAATGCCTTACAAACAAAAGTAAAGAAAAATGCAACAGACTACGTCACTTTTCAAACGGAGTATAACGCGGCTGCTCCTTATAACGGGGCCTTTCCTACCAAGCAAACAATTGCAGTAAAAGATGCCAATGGCGCGTCATCGACTATGATTAAGCAGTACGAATACAACACAGCGAGCGGACAACTAAAAACATTTATTGATGGCAAAACGCAAAGTACAACTTATGAATACGATGCGATTGGTCGTGTGACGAAAGCGATCCATCCTGATAACAGTTTCGTGAAAGTGGATTACTTTGATTTTCAAAATCAGGTACAGCAAACGGACGAAACAGGCATTCAAACCCTTACGAAATGGAATCCGCTTGGATGGAAAGTAGATGCTGGTATTAATGATCGCGGCATCTATAAATCTAAAACGAAGTACAGTTATGATAAATATGGACGTATGGAAGCAACTGAAGATGCATTGGGGAACAAAACGAGTTATGGCTATGACCAGTGGAGTCGTCAGAATCTGATCACGTATCCAGGGGGTTCATCAGCAAGTGTTCTTTATGACGATACTAGCGTAATAAACACAAAAACCAGCACAGATGCAGAAGGCTACGTAATTAAGGAGTATTACGATAAAGGCGGTCGTACTACAAGTAAAGAAGAAACGAAAAAGATTGCTGGTGGTGGAACTAAAACTACGACACTGGGTACCTTTGCCTTCGATAATGTTGGTCATGTTCTGACAGCCACAGACAATCAAGTTCCACAAAATACAACGACTTACAATTATGATACAATTGGGCGTTTAACAAGGGTTTTAAATGCGAAAAACGAACCCACTTCTTATCAATACGACAATCTGGGTAACCTGCTACAGGTAACTTATCCAGACGGTAAGACGAACTTAAAGAAGTATGATGAAATTGGTCGATTGATCCAAACGACTGATGCAAACAGCAAAGTGGAAAAGTTTTTTTATGATGCGAATAGCAACCAAACAGGACTCATTGATCGTAATTTGAATTATTTTAAATACACATTTGATAATAGGAACTTCCTAAAGAGTAAAGAAATCACGGATGCTTCGTGGAATCCTATTGCCAGCGAAGAGAAAATTGGTTTCAGGTATGATCTTGCTGGAAGACGTACTGAAATGGTGGATGGCACTGGAACTACGGGATACAATTTTAGTTTATCTACAGGTGCATTGAGTACGCAGACATATCCAGATGGTAAAACTATTAAGTATGATTATGACGCAGCGGGAAATCGATTTGTCATGAATGATCCATTTGGGGTCAATACGTATTATCATTATGATTCAAGGAATCGATTGGATATTGTAGCTCCATCTGCGGATTTCTTGAACAATAGTACTACAACGGATTATGATGCGAAATATACGTATTATAACAATAGCTTGCTGAAGCAGATCACACAGCGCAATGGAGTAACTTCAGACTTTAGCTATGATGGGCTCCGTATTGGTTCTCTAACTGAGAAGAAATCTAATGGTACACCGCTGAACACATTCACTTACACCTATGATAACAACGGTAATCAGAAGACTAGGACAGAGAAAATAGGTAATGATCCAGAAGTTCCTGCAAACACAAACAACTTCTCGTATGATCCGTTGAATCGCATCTCCACTTCCGATCAATTTAATGAGACGTATGGATACGATAATCGTGGAAATCGTACGAGCATGACGACAAGTAATCCGTTTGATAGTCCAGATGTAACGCGTACATTTGATAAGCGTGATCGTCTTACGAATGTAGCTCTCACGAGTGGTGGGAATGTTGCATACAAGTACAACGGTGATGGGTTGCTTTGGGAGCGAACGGAGAATGGGCAGAAGACACGCTACTATTGGGATGGCGATCAGGTTATAGCGGAAGCGAACGTGGTAGGTGGCGTGGCTACGTTAAAAGCACGCTACATTCGTGGTCAAGGACTTGTCGCACGAGAGGACGGTCAAGGCAAGGCGTACTATCTTCAAAACGGACATGGTGACGTGGTAAACATGATGGATAGTACTGGGACGACGAAACTGAATTCATATTCGTATGATGTATTCGGAAACACAGTGAGCCGGCAGGAAAATCTGCCACAGCCGTTTAAGTATAGCGGTGAGATGATGGATGATAAGGTTGGGCTGCAGTATTTGAGGGCTCGATGGTATGATCCGAGTATGGGGCGGTTTGTGCAGGAGGATACGTATGCTGGGCAAATTGATAATCCTCTGAGTCAAAATAGGTTTACGTATGTGAGCAATAATCCTATCTTTTACAAAGATCCAACTGGTCATAAGTTTGAATGTGAGGGTTGCAGTTCCGAGGAAAATAAAAAGGCGGACGATAATTACTACGAAAGACGCAATAACAATCCTTCACAAGTGAGTGATAAGCTAGTTTATTTCGTTGCCAACTATGAGCAATTTTATGGCAAACCGTATCGTGGACAGGATAGCAAAAATTTAACCATTGGATATGGACACGTCATTAAAAAAGGAGAAAATTTTGGTAGTGGGATTACTAAGGAAGAGGCTCTTGAATTACTCCTAAAAGATTTACAATCACGTGTAGAAACAGTTGCTGACTGGGCAGCTAAAAATGACGTAAAATTAAATCAGCAACAGTTCGATGCACTTGTTAGTTTTGTCTTTAACGCAGGTGAAGGGATGTTAATCAATGAGGACCAAGATGTTGGAATTATTATTAAATCAGGAGATTATCCATCAGATAAGTTGAAAGAAGCTTTTTTAGATGTTGTTAAAGTTACCACGGATGAAGGAAAGATTAAATCCGCAGGTCTTTACCGAAGAAGAATGGACGAATGGCAGATTTTCATGAGCGGGGAATATAACCGAGACTATCCCAAAGCACCAAGCGGCTATAAGTAATATTATGGAATAAACCATGAAAGGAAGAAATAAACAATGAAATTAGGTAAAGCAATATCTTTAATTACACTGTTCTTCGCACTTACTGGTACAGCCTGCACTTATCAAAACTCTGAAAAGAAAGTGCTTAATACGACATCACAAATTCAAGAAACCTCTTTAAACATTAAGACAGATGAAAAGAAAACAAATTCACAAATTCCTGATGAAAGCACTAGTAAAACAGACGAGATTTTTTTCGGCAGTTGGATTGTTAAGGGGGTTCTAGCAAGTGCCTCTATCTCTACACATGATAATGCCGATATACAATACCTAGAAGGAAAAAAAATTAATTATTCTGCCGAAACTGCAAGTTTTGATGAAAATATCCTTAAAAATCCGTATTATAAAATGACTGTAGTTGCAAAAGAACGATTTTCATCAATTAATGGTGTTGATTTTGAGGAATTGGGAATAAACGCTAAATCTGTTACATGGATAGACGTATATAGAGATCCAAATTATTCTGATTATTGGCCAGGTGTTGGCAAGAATAACATTGGAGGCAGTTTCATGATTAAAGATAAGGATACATTAATTGTTAGTAAAGGTGGGGACTTTTTTGAGATAAGCAGGGTCGAGCCTAAATAACATCTTTTCCTACCGCCTTGCGACTATCGCTTGGCGGTTCTTCTTTTTCTGCCGCGGTATCGCTAACAATGTAAATAACCGTTCAGAAAGTATGAGCCATAAGATTAAAATATTAATATCTTTCGTGGGACTCATGATGTGATTGTTTTATGTGTAGCAAGGTTAATATGCATCTACTAAATGACCAAAGCAATCTGGCACGATGACGTTTTTTTAATGGCAGACTGTACAAATTGCCTGAACGTCAGCAGAATGGCGAGAGCAAGCAGAAACAAGGCAAGACCAAACATCAAGCTTATGTATGTGTGATGCGTAAGCTAGTAAATGTGGTGTTCTGGATGATGAAAACGAAGCAGGCGTATGTGATGCCAGTACAGACGGAAGTGAGTTGACATGGTAAGATGGAAGTATCTTACTATTGTTGAAAGGGAAGAACATAATTGAAACTATATTCATTTTTGGGGCTTGTTGTTGTGGCGGCGGGTTCGTTATTCATCTACCGCTATCTCAGAGGATTCAGGAATGCTATTCTGTGGGCAATCTATTACTTTAGACGCTCCAGAAAATAGAATTCCTTCTTTTTATCCATACAAGGATATCAAAGATAAAATGGGCATGGCGATGTTGTGGGATTAACCGATGCCAGCGGTAATACGCTAAACACTTATACCTATGACATGTGGGCTAATCCGCTAACAACGAGTGAAACAGTAGCGCAGCCGTTCCGTTATAGTGGAGAGATGACAGATAATACAACTGGGCTGCAATATTTACGCGCGAGATGGTATGATCCGAGTATGGGGCGGTTTGTTAATGAAGATAGTAACGAAGGACAGATAAATAATCCTTTGTCCTTGAACCTTTATACTTATGTTGAGAACAATCCATTAACCAGGATTGACCCAAGTGGGCATTCATGGTGTACTTTTATTCTCTGTGGTCCTGAGAATGCAGCTCAAAATTATCAAGATGCAAAAAAGTTGTACGAACAATGTGACTTCTGCCAAGCTGCGATGGATTATGCAGGCCCTGAAATTGGAGTTACTGTGGGTGCAATTGCAATTGCAAAAAAGTCACCTGGCTTCTTTAAAAAAATATGGAATGGTGTTAAAGGGGTTTTCAGTAAAACTTCAAAAGAAGTAGACATTGAAGCTATTGGAAATAGCATAAAGAGTAATCCTTTAAGGCAATCCTATGAGCAGGAAGTCAGAGATTTAAGTTCTCAAGTTGACAAGCTAAGGGCAGGTAACATGTCGGATGAAACTATTGCAAGGACGCTATATCAAACGAGGCGTGATCTTGGTGTTAAGTATAAAGATTTGACTCCAGAGGAACTACGGAATTATATATATGAGGTAAACACTAACAGATATGGAGACCCACTTGGTCCTTCATTTGAGTCTCTAGTAGAAAAATACAACGGAGATTACAGTAAAATTATTGAAAAGGCCGCAAGTCCAAATGAAGATGTAGATAAACTACTGGAGGGGTTCAAAAAATGGCTGGAGAATTAGGAGGAATAATATACTTAAAAAACTTTAAAGTAGAGAAGTATATGTGTGAGTACTCGATAGATTTAGGGGTCTTCCGGGAAATAGCACTCTCTGATACTATGGATATTCATATTACTAGAGGTTACTATTCTAGAGTAGGGAATACTTACTTTGGAGTATTTGCAACTATTAACGGGCCTTTCTTATTTATAAATAATAGCATCCATAGGTTCGATTCCAACGTAAAAATTAATCTCATAGTTGGCAAAAATGAAAATGAAGTTACCTTCATTTTAGGAACTACTCAATTCTCAATGCAGTATCCGCGGGAAAAATTCGTGAATTATGATGTATGGTCCGATGAGGAAATAGTTGATTTTTTTCAATGGATAAAAATTCAATCGACCAGTGAATCTTTTCAAAATTTTTACTCACTAAAGTAGTGAATACCTGCTATATCTACCACCTTGCATAGCGCTTGGTGGTCTTTTTTATATCACTGCTGTTTTATTGTACTAGCGTTAATAACTCCCACTCCAAGCGTAGCAAAAATTAAGCCCATGCCTCCGGCAACCTTCACAGCCTCACTGCGCCTTATGCAGGGATAAACGGCTTGCCCCAAGTTGATTCCTTGCAGGGATGGCTTGCAGTCTTTCAAACCCTAGTCGGACAGGCTGCTCTGTCAGGAGTGGTTTGAAAGGCGCAAGCTCCCTGCTCGGTGAATCAACAGCGGCAAGCCGTTTATGCGCATAAGGCCCAGCGTGAGGCGTTTCGGTTGCCGTCGGCAGAGGCTTTGATCCTTCGGATCTTAAAACCATCGTTCGCGCCGCGGCCAAGGACAGACGGCTTTTTACAAACGCGCTCCCGCAGCGCTTCGCTCCTTCCCCCTTTTGGGGCTGGATACGCTCATGCTCCTGCTGGCTTGCTCCTCACCTCGACCCTTATTCACGGCTGCACAGGCGTCCTCGGTCGATTCTCCTGCTTCATGATGCAGGTGTCTGTCCAAACAACGCTTGGACAGACAGGCATCAGGGTAGGAAGGGGAATCGATCGGCGAGGAAGCCGTTTGCCACGAATAAGGGATCGGTAAGGATAGGCAAGCCAGCAGGGCATGAACATGTATCCAGCCCCAAAGCGGAAGAAGCGAAGCCAGGGAAGTTGGGGTTTGTAAAAAGCCGTCTTTGTCCTTGTGGAAGCCGCGATCGGGAAGGTTGATCTTGGTTGTCAGATCACAACCAAGGATTCAGTTGATTTTTCTTCGAAGCCTAGGCAGAGAAGTTTTTCTTCAAAGCATAACCCACAAGGTCTCCCCCCCCTATTTTTTGAATGTATACCTTCGAAGAACTACTTAATAAAAACAATGACTCTTGATCTTAAACGCTCTTCTCTTTTTTTTGGATTGTTATGCTTCAAAGCTGAAATCGACAAAATATCCCAAATTACTTTATTTTTTGGTATGATAATCCTATATGTATAAAAAACTAACTTGTAGTAGGAGCAGAATAGCAATTCTATACAATAATTTCTAAGGAGAGATATTAAAAAAACATGAAAGCACAATTTAATTTCGGTAGGTTATGGGGGCAAAACTTTTTTTCGAATTTAAATTATTACAGACTTATTGAATATGTAAATGATGAAGATGCGATGAAAATATTTACTAATAAACACGGACTAAGAGCAGATGATAAAGGGAATTTAATAGATACACCACTAGATGATGAACACAGACCAGTCATTCATGAGGGCATTAAAGCAGATATATTATATTCACTCGAGCTACTAAGCAACCAAATGATAGTCTACATATCAACACTTATTGAAAATTCATTCGAAGAGTTTTTTTATTGTGTATTTGCAAATGACCCACAAAAAATTAAATATATTAATACTCTAGGTGATGGGCTTAAGTCACAATTAGGGTTTTCCTTAAATGATTTCATTGAATACCCATTAAGAGAGGATTATTTAAATGAGCTTTCAAGAAGAGCAGCGAAAATATGTATTAGTGGTAATCCCAAAGCCATTCTTAAGAGAGTAAGTGAACTAACAAAGCTTGAGATAGGTAAAGATATCTCTACACTACTTTTCGAGCTGAACAACTTTAGAAATAAAATTGTTCATGAAAACAAACATTATACATTTGCAAATGATGAATTGCAGAAGTATGAACATATGTTTGAAGCTTTATTGCACCTACTAGCGTATAAGCTCATAGATTTACAAATTGATGTCATTGATCCTGGAGAGTTCTTGTGAAATTAATGCTCTAACAACGTCGTTTGCTGTAGGCTTACAACACATAGTGGTCCACCTAGGAAATTTCAGAGAAGTGAGCTTAGACCGTACGTATATTAAATTCAAAGTGGAGCTAAAGAAATGAACTTTTCAAACAATCCATATGCGTTTGTGTATTTTAAAGGGAAATCAAAAAAAAAATGTAGAAATAGTACTTTGCTATAATTCAAAAGACCTAGCAATACTTATTGGAGGAGATATAGTTTGAATGAAAATATTGATCCTGTCTCTTCTTTTGATCCATTGCCACATGAACATTTATCAACTACTGATCCCGGTGATGAGACACAAAAAAGATTCAGATACCAGCACACATATACAGCTTTAATTGCATTTGAAATGTACAACGGAATCTTACCTTATAAAGAACTTTATTGTGAACATCATGAAGATATATTGGCGGTTAGAGAAGACGGAACATATCATGGGATTCAAGTTAAAACAAGGCAACTAACAGACGGAGCATTTGAAATAGGTGATAGTGCTATTACTGGTAGTCTAATTCGTTTTATTAAGCTCTCAAAACAGTTTCCGAATAAATTTTCAGGATTTACTATTGTTTCGAATTGCCCGTTTAGGAAAGATGAAACAGGAAAAAGTCTAGTTCATTTACTAAATCAGGTGAAGAAGGGAATGACTAAAGATTTCACTCCTAGAGACTTAAATAAACATTTGCAAGTATTGGTCGGCGAAACTGGAACATCAATGAATGAGATATTAAGTGTCTTAGCAATTACAGATGTCCAAGATGGCCCGGGAATGGATGACATTGATGCAAAAGTAATTAATGATCACATAGGCAAGTCAAAAGCATGCCAAGGTATTGCTATTGAAAAAATCAGAATGATTCATCGCCTTTTATGCGAAAAAATTTATAGTGCCTCTTCAAAGCGGGTCGAGAATGCAGTGAAAGATTATTCGTCGTTAATTGGTGGAAGTTCTATTGTAAATGCGGAGGAAATAAATACTAAAAGGATTACGAAGCATACTGTTTCACTACTTGTTGAAGATAATGTTAAAGGTGGAGTTTTTTTAAGCACTCGTGGTAGCGTTGACGGAATAACTCCTTCAGAATCAAGCCAACTCATGCGATACAAAATGTCCTGTGGTCTTGTAGATGTTGAAGATATTGACGTTATGGATGATTTACGAGCGGCCACAGAAGATTATTTTATTGAAAATAGTTATAGGGCTGAGAACAAGATGAAGTATTTAAGTGAATATCATCAGATTAGAACAATTGTTACTAATCAGTCTGTGGAGGCTAAGTCAAGGTGTAGAAAAGCAGATACACCATATGGGACTGACATGCTTCAAAACATTGAAGATCGGCTTAATGACATTTCCAAAACTCGTAAGGAAGATGTATTTCATTCTCCTTATGAAATTCTCAAAGGTTTAGTCGGTGTTCTCACAAATGAATGTAAGATTGCATTTAGTAAAGAGCCGATTGGAGGATGGAAAAATCGTGACTAAATCACTAATTGAATATGTAATATCTGTTGATGACCAAGAAGATTTGCATTTAGTGAGATTGATGATTCTGATGCATATCTTAACTGGGAAAAATCAAACAACCGTTTTGGAAGTATCCACGCTTTCAAAATTAGATTTCTTGTTAAGATATCCGGCGGCACTTGAACGGGCTTTAACCCATTTATCAAGTACTAAGGTTATTCAATTGTCGGAAGCAGAAAAAGATAACATCGAAACTAAAATGCTTTACTTTAGATATAGTCCGTGGAGTTCTACTTTTCGTCGCTTACTTGTGTTATTAGAAGCTAGATGCTTAATTAAATGGAAATTGATTGGTAAGAAAGTTGAATTTAGTTTGACTGATGATGCAGCCAGCGTTGTTTTAAAGTTATCGAAGGAAAAAGTATTTGTTGAAATGATTCAACAAAGCAAATTGATTAAAGCTCATATTTTGAAACTATCTACAGCGAAATTAAATGAACTAATGGATCGTGCTGTATCTGAAATAGCAATTAACTTTTGAGGAGTTTTTAAATGTGAATATTCGGTTGGTTAATCTTTCGTTACGATGTCGAAAAGCTGTTATTAATGTTCCTTTTGCTAAATCAATCACTTATTTCTATGGTAAGATGGGCGCAGGTAAGTCAACTGTATTACAACTTATCGACTTTTGTTTAGGGAATGAGCTAGTACAGACACCAGCGTTACAACAGGAGTTTAATGGGGCTGAATTAGATGTATTAATAAACAACTTTAGACATGTGGTTTTTAGCAGAGATAAGGGTTCAAATCAAGTCAATGTAACATGGATTGATTCAGGTTTCGAGGAAAGTTGGAGAATTCTTGTTCCTATATCGCCTAACAAGGATGGGATTCCGATTATCCCTTCTAGCTCTGTTTACAATTTATCTGATCTTATATTTTATTTATGCGATATTAAACCTCCGAGAGTACGTAAAAGTAAATTACGGGAGGACACCGAATTAATTCGATTGAGCTTTAGGGATCTTATGTGGTACTGCTATCTGAGCCAAGATGAAATCGACAGCTCGTTTTACTATTTAGGTCGAGAAGAGCATGATTATAAACGCTATAAAAGTCGTGACATTATGCGACTATTACTGGGGTTTCATCAAGAGAGTGTTGCTTATTTGGAAGGTGAACTTTACGAAACAAGAAGAACAAAAGCGTCGAAGTTGGAAGCAGCCAACCAGATAAACAATTTTTTGAAAGAAAACAATATTGCTGAAACATCAGGAATTTTAGTTGAATTAGAACAATTGAATGTTGAATTTGAGAAAAAGACGCAAGAGTTACGTGAACTTAAAAATTCAATTACTAAAAAGAACACCCATTTGGTCGATGAATATAAAGCCGCTGCTATGGCCTATTCAAGAACATTAATGGAACTATCAAAAGCTTTTTTGGATATAGAGGATCAAATAAAGACAAGAAAAAGACTACAAAACGAGTACAACATTACTTCAATGAAAGTAAACAGGTCGGTTGTTGCGAAAATAGCACTAAAAGGCGTCTCTTTTTGCTCGTGCCCGGAGTGTGGACAAGATTTAGATTTTGAGGTTCCAATTAATCATTGCAAACTTTGTACTCAAGAGATCAAAGAAGAAACCAGCTTTGAGGAGACTGAACTGCTTCAAGTTGATTTGAAGACTAGACAATTTGAACTTCAAGACTCCTTAATAAGACTTGAACGTCAAAAGAATGCAGTTGAGCTGGAACGAATGAACATTTCAAGAGAAAAAATAAAAATAGATCAACGTTTAGTAGAGCTTGAATCTGAGTATGATTCTGCATACTTGGCTTTTGCAAGAGAACTTGAGCGGGAGATTGGCGGCATCCAGGCAAGAAAGGAATCTCTAATGAAACTATTACCTCTACCCGCTAAGGTTGAACAACTTTATAAAGAAGTTGAAAGTTTAAGTGTCGAAGAGGAGAGGATAAAACGGGAGCTTAAAGAGGCAAGATCGAAAGCTGAAAAAGATGCGACTAACTTACAGGAACTTAAAGATCTTTTTCTCGATAATCTTTGGCAAGTAGGGTTCTCAGGTATCCACCAAGATGATTTGGTAGAAATAAATACAACCGACTTTATCCCACATATCGCAAGGATGGGACATGATGATTTATTTGTGATGAATTTCTCTAATTTGAGCAGCGGTGGAAAGAAAACGATATTTAAATGCTGTTTTGCTCTTGCAGTTCATCGACTTGCAGCTAAAAAAGAGATAGAAATTCCCTCATTCTTAATGATAGATACACCTATGAAAAATATAAGTGAACGCGAAAACAAAGATATATTTGAAGGGTTCTATCGTTTTATTTATCAACTATTTGCAACTGAACTTAAGGATAGGCAGCTAATCATTGTTGATAAGGAATATTTTGGACCTGAAGAAACATCGCTCAAAGAGTATTATTTAAATGAGGAACAAATTATAGTGAACCATATGACACCGGATGATGATGAACATCCTCCATTAATTCACTACTATCGCGGTCTTTAAGGATTTTAAAAGGGATAATTAACGCTCATGAACCATATAAATGATCCCCCTGAGCCTAAGTTTAGACCAGGCTCAGGTCATGGAAACCGATCTGGGAGCATTATTGCGTATAGAATTTTATTTTGTAGGTTTTATTATACACTATGCTATTTAATGTTTACGTCTATGTATATAATATAATCAGTTTCAGATAAAAGCCCCGCAATAATAGACAGCAAAGCTTACTTCTCTCCTCAATTAAAATGGAATAGACCCGTCTACAAAATCCGATTTATTAATATAATGTTTTCTCAATATTTTGTTGATATGATCGAGCCCACGGGATTCAGCTAATTGTAGAAGTTTGTATCCATCGTAATATACTTCAGCTAATTTAGGTTTAAGATCTCCTTGGTTATAACTTTCTAATAACTCCACGGCATCTTTGGTAAATTGTGCAGTCGTCATATAACATGCAGTTACTTTAAAATGCGGATTCTCATTCTCTAAATGTTTTTTTGCCCATAGTAGGGTGTTATTGAAAAACCATTTGACTGTATCACGTTTATCATAAGGACCTTTAGGTATGAATTTACTTGATTTATGTCCCTTTAGCTCAAATACGATAGCTTCTTTTAGACCCCGGTCAATAACTATCGCATCAAATTCATGCGGAAATTTACTTCCTTCTTCATTCACATCCTTATATATTTTGTTTGATTCAATTGAACCATTAGGATATAAAGCCTTAATGAGCGGATATAATAATACTTCAAATAAATCCCCCTTAATATTTTGCAAATTACCTTCTTGCCCACTTTCTTCCATAGTAAGCAGCGTATTAGCAACAAATTCTGTTAATTGATCGGACTCTGAATACTTTAATAACTGCAAATGTTTGATTCTTTTTAAACTCGTAATGATTTCAAGTATTCTTTCACCATATATAGTAGAAATGCCGAAATGTAGGAATCCTAGGCTTTTTAGTTGCTTTGCTGCGAATATTGAGATATCTCTAGTTATGACGATAGGTAAAACCTTCCTTTTATTTTTTGAACTATGTAATACGCCCTGGAGCCTGTTATACAGTCCCTGAACATCCATTGAATCATACTCCCGGTGAATCACCATATCTAATACAACCAACATTTGCTTATTTTCGGTGTTCTGATTGCTTGAATTAACCGTATTATATCCTGTTACTTTAGTATAGGCATACGCATCCCAAACGAAATTATTCTGTTCCGCTCCCTTTGAGGGGAAGGTCTTATTTCGGTAAATATAACTCTGATTATCTATAAAGTTATGAAGGGTTAGCCATCGTAACATATCAGGTAGAAGTGCGCAATCTAATTCCATATTAGCTTTATGTAGGATCGCTGCTTGATACGCGTGGTCTTCTGACATATAATCTTCAACGATGAATTTGATTCCTTCGTGATTTATCACTTTAACAAGCCTAAGTGTACTGAGATCGTCTAATATATTGGAAAGGGTGTCCATTTTTGTTTTTGTGCCATCTAACGGACTTGCAGTAATTTTCAAGGCTTCGTAAAACGATATTACACCATTACACTTTTCAATGGCAGTTAACAAACGGAAAACAGGAGGACGTTCTTTTTCGGCAATTTCCAAAATGTATCTCTTATGCAATACACTCTTGTAGTAACAATAGACATATTGTCCTTTTCCAAACGTAACAGGTGCGCTAGATTTAATCACGTGATCCTCTACAGCACGTTGAATAATCTTCCTGGCGTGAACAGCAGTGACACCAAATTTTTTTTGAATACGTTCATTTAATTCTTGACCTAACATGTATTTGTTTTGCTTATAAAAATATTGCTTTATCCAGCTACTATATTGATTCATATATCTCCCCGAGTGTAAAATTTGTCACACTGCTCTTATTAATATTAATTATTAAGACTGCCGCCTTCTCTTTCGTCGTTAGAACCCTTTTAGAATAAGGGCTGAAAAGGCATTGAAGCAGGGATTTCCGTCACAGAACTAATAGTTTCATCATATAATAATCCTTACTTTTTGACTTAACTATGCTATTTAAATTAATCGATATTTAATCCAAACGATATTCTTTGCATTTGTAGAGGTATCTAGCTTAGCTTAATAATTTTGGCAATAACACTAAAGCAACGATTTGCACCAATAGAAGTATAATAACAAAAATCAAATGAGTTTGGGTTATTTTGTCTTTTGTTGTTTTCTGGATTCAAAGTAATACAATCAAAAAAAACAGGAGGGGAGAATTTAAGATCAAGGATTTCAGCTTCTTACTAGGCAGTTCTTCGAAGCAAAACATTCAAAAAATGGGGGGGGGAGACCTTGCGGGTTATGCTTTGAAGAAAAACTTCTCTGCCTAGGCTTCGAAGAAAAAGCAACTGAATCCTTGGTTGTGACCTGACAACCAAGATCAACCTTCCCGATCGCGGCTTCCACAAGGACAAAGACGGCTTTTTACAAACCCCAACTTCCCTGGCTTCGCTTCTTCCGCTTTGGGGCTGGATACATGTTCATGCCCTGCTGGCTTGCCTATCCTTACCGATCCCTTATTCGTGGCAAACGGCTTCCTCGCCGATCGATTCCCCTTCCTACCCTGATGCCTGTCTGTCCAAGCGTTGTTTGGACAGACACCTGCATCATGAAGCAGGAGAATCGACCGAGGACGCCTGTGCAGCCGTGAATAAGGGTCGAGGTGAGGAGCAAGCCAGCAGGAGCATGAGCGTATCCAGCCCCAAAAGGGGGGAGGAGCGAAGCGCTGCGGGAGCGCGTTTGTAAAAAGCCGTCTGTCCTTGGCCGCGGCGCGAACGAGGGTTTTAAACCGATCCGAAGGATCAAAGCCGCTGCCGATGGCAACCGAAACGCCTCACGCTGGGCCTTATGCGCATAAACGGCTTGCCGCTGTTGATTCACTGAGCAGGGAGCTTGCGCCTTTCAAACCACTCCTGACAGCGTAGCCTGTCCGAATGAGTTTGAAAGACTGCAAGCCATCCCTGCAAGGAATCAACTTGGGGGCAAGCCGTTTATCCCTGCATAAGGCACAGTGAGGCTGTGGAGGTTGCCGGAGGCATGGGCTTTGATCCTTCGGTATTTTGATGCGCTTTGAGATTAGGAAGCGCGATGAAAGAAAAACCTTGCGAGGTTAATCGCAAGGTGATGCTAGATGAAATAATTATTAAACTTCATCTTCAATTTCTTGAATAATAGGTGAAAGAAGCATATCCTCCATTTCCATGATCCTTCCACGCTTTAGGGTCACTACTTTAAACATGTTATTTTGATTGTTGATGTCGTCACTATCTTTAAAATAAAGTAACCCATAAGAACCGGGTGAAATACTACCAATAAATTTATATATTTCTATAGGGTCGTATTTCCCGCTTGGCCTATGGTTATCGAGGCCAGAAAGCCAAAAATGGAACTCACCATTTACTGCTTTTAAATCAATAACGCCTGAATCCCATTTTAAGTCATTTATATATTCATGTATTCGATTGACAGCGTTTAAAAGTTTAATTTCATCGTCATCTGCTGTACTTTCTCTAATTGTAGCCCATCCGTGATATTCAAACATATATGCCCCCTCTTTACTATGGATTCAAAGGATTGATATCAATAATAATTTCTGTTTTATACCTTCCGGCATATTCATTTAATTGTCGCAGAACACTGTCGGCGGGCTGTCCTTCAAAATGGAAATATGCCTTTCTACCGGTTTCTAGTGCAGCTTCAATCGTAGCCTTAGCCTGATTCCTAAATTGCTTATCCAGGCTCTTTAGCGCAGGTTTTGTTTGGGCAACGTACTGATCACCTACCACATCAAATTCTCTTCCTGATGGGTCATTAGCAAACTTCACTCTGGATTCCCCACCAATTCTATTTGCTAATAAATCGGCTGCTGCATCGGGTTTATTTACTTTCATTAGAGCGCCGGAGTATCGTCCAGCTTCTTTTACTGCTGGAATTGATACTTGTACTGCTTTTACAGCTACTAGCCCCTCTGCAATTCCTTCGGCTATAATGTCGGGGCCAGCTAAAGAGAGAACAGTAGCATAATAGTAACCTAAATATTTAAAAGCATTGTCTTTGATATCCGTTAGGTGCTCTACAGTCGCCTGTTTCCACTGGCCTACATAATCACAGGCTACTTGTGGTCCCCAACAATGACCACTTGGATCAGTACGAGTTAGGGGATTATTCCCAACATAAGTGTAAAGATTTAGCGTTAACGGATTATCAATCTGCCCCTCATAGCTATCTTACGCTATAAAGCTCGACCCTCAAAGACAGAGAAGTCCTATCCATAAAATAGCATTTATTTACGGTTTTTGGAACAATTTTCAGTTGTTTATCAGCACATTCTTGGTTTTAAGCGGAACTTTCCATCTAACCCGCCAGTTACAGGAAAGCTCCAACCCATCAAAACCAAGATTGGCTCTCGCCCCTACGGTTGAGCTTCGTCCACACCTTTTTTTAAAAGACGGCTCACAAATTCATTTTGCATCTTGTTTCAACGGTTCCGACAGGCGATACACCGTTTTACTTTTGAGTATCCCATACACGATGTTCACAAGCCGCCGCATCACGCAGATGAATGCTTGTTTCTTCGTCGAGCAAGCGTTGTTGCTATGCTTGCGAAGGAACTTAGCAAGCCGCTCTGCCGTGATCTTCTCAGATTACGCGGAGAATGAAAGGTGCGCCAGAACGCATGCGCTGTTTACCGTCAATTTGGCTGAAGTAACGACGGTAGCTCGGGCGCATGTAGCTTAGAGGGGGGGGGCGTCGCGCAGCACACACGCTGCGCACCGAATTGGTTCCCACACCACAAGAAAGAGTTCTGGCATCCATTTCTTCAATCACTCCGCAATCATGACCCTCAGATATATTGCCATCAATCAGGACATAATGGAAAAGGCTATTGATAACTTTAACCTGCAAGCTGTTACTTTATTTTAAATGGAGAAATGTAAATGGCACTGGGTATGATATTTGAACAGAAACCCTAGCCTAATTTCTATTCTCCATTCCTTGTTTTTTACTATATAAACGCTTTGGTAGCGTTTTTTTCTTGAGTTTAGACAAGGTTCATTTACTTTATCGTCTATTTGTAAATGCTTTCATGCGGTACTGTAAATATAGCCCCCTTGGGCGTAATCAATAAAGCATTCATTAGGGAGGATACAACATGAGCAAGATGAAAAGAAACTTGGTCACTACACTGGGACTGACGTTAGCTGTTTCAATGACGCTTAGCGCGTGCGGCAGCAAAGACGCTGGCGATGCGAAAGGCAATGCGTCAACAAATAAACCTGTAGAGTTAATTTGGTATACGATTGGCACACCGCAAAAAGATGTTGACCGCGTTATGGCGGAAGTCAGCAAGTACACGGCTGAGAAAATCGGCGTAACTGTGAAGATGAATATGACGGACTGGGGCGACTACGCACAGAAAATGCAAGTCATGACAGCATCCGGCACACCGATGGATATTATGTTTACCTCTTCATGGGCATTTGATTACGTACAAAACGCACGTAAAGGCGCATTCAAGCCGATTGACGAGCTTTTGCAAAAAAATGGACAAGGCATCGTGAAAGCGTTAGATCCTGCGTTCCTGAACGGCTCCAAGGTAGACGGGCATAATTACGGCGTACCTGCCAACAAAGAGCTGCCAGCTCAAGACGTGTGGCGTTTCAACAAAAACCTGGTAGACAAATACAACCTTAATCTAGATAACGTGAAATCACTTGAAAGCTTGGAGCCGCTGCTTCAAACGATTAAAGCCAAAGAACCAAACGTTTACGGATTAGCCGTAGATAAAAATTACATGCCATACGTGCCATATGATTACATTATTGAGAAAATGCCAATGGCCGTGAGCGTAGACAATAAAGATTTCAAAGTGGTTAACATTTTGGATACACCAGAAATGAAACAAGCTCTGAAAACAATGAACAAGTATTACAAAGCGGGCTACGTTCCGACGGAAGCATCCACGTTGACTTCGCTGAATGATGTCCAAGTAACGGGCAAATGGTTCTCGGATAAAGCGACAAACCAACCATTCGCTGACAACCTGTGGTCGGCAAGCTACGGCTACCCGATTGTTTCCAAGCAAGCAAGCCCGGCTTTAATTTACAACTGGTCCGTTATGGGCTCTATGCAGGCGATTTCGGCGAATTCGAAATATCCGGAGAAAGCTATGGAATTCCTGAACCTGTTGAATACAGATCCCGTATTGCGCAATATGATCGACTCTGGGATTGAAGGCGTGCATTACAAAAAAGTCGGTACCGACAAAATGGAAAACTTACCGGAATCCAAAAATTACGATATGCCAACATTCTCTCTTGGTAACGTTCTGTTGACGTATAAAGATGTCAAAGATCCAGAGAACAAATGGGAAGAGTTCAAGAAGTTCAATGACACGGGCGTACCTGCGCCGCTGCTTGGCTTCAACTTCGATCCAACCAAGGTCATCAATGAAATCGCGGCTGTTCAAAACGTAAAAGAAGAGTTCTGGGCAACCCTGATGACAGGTACTGTTGATCCGGATAAATATATCCCGCTCGCGAATGAAAAGTTCAAAGCGGCTGGTCTGGATAAAATTATGGCAGAAGCGCAAAGCCAAGTTGATGCTTGGAGAGCTGCAAGTAAAAAATAAGTTTACATTAGCGATGAGGTGAATGTTCTGCATTCACCTGATCTTTTTATTCGCAACTAAGGTGAGGGGTGGAAAGTATGCAGAGAATAGGAGCATTCTTTAGAGATGTTAAACAAAGCCGCGTGCTGCTGCTTATGGCATTGCCAGCAACGCTTTGGTTCCTGTTCTTCTCTTATTTGCCGATGGCCGGTATGGTGATTGCTTTTAAGCAATATCGATATAGCCGTGACGGTTTTTGGGCAAGCATTATAGAGAGTAAGTGGGTAGGACTGCAAAATTTCAAATTTTTGTTTAGTACGAATGACGCTTATATCATTACGCGCAACACGCTTTTATACAACATTGTGTTTATTGTTTTGGGACTAGTGCTATCCGTCGGGTTAGCTATTATTTTGTCAGAAATTACGAATAAAAAACTAGCGAAGTTATATCAAACAGGGATGTTCTTACCCTACTTCTTATCTTGGGTTATTGTCGGCTATTTCGTATTCAGTTTCCTTAGCGTGGATAAAGGAATGCTTAATCATATTCTTCCTTGGTTCGGTGTCGATCCTATTCGGTGGTACAACGACAAGACGTATTGGCCTATTATTATTGTTCTCGTTTATCTCTGGAAATCGGTCGGATACAGCAGTGTTGTGTATTTGGCGGCAATTATGGGGATCGATAAATCACTTTATGAAGCAGCCATGATCGACGGTGCGAGCAAATGGCAGCAGATCAAACATATCACCTTCCCGATGCTGAAGCCGTTGATGACGATTCTGACGCTGCTTGCTATCGGACGTATTTTCTATGCGGACTTTGGTTTGTTCCTGCAAGTGCCTAGAGATTCTGGGACGCTATACTCGGTTACGAATGTTATTGACACGTATGTCTACCGCGGGCTTAAATCTACGGGAGAAATCGGCATGAGTACAGCCGCAGGCTTGTATCAATCTGTCATTGGTTTTGTTCTCGTTATGACATCCAACTATATTGTTAGAAAATTTGATAAAGATAATGCGTTGTTTTAATCACTTTTCGATGAAAGGAGGAATTTTGACGTGAAAACAGCTACTTTGAAGAAACCCCGTGATTTTCATAAATTACCGCCCACACTGAATATAATGGCACATCTTGCCGCGGGACTTTTCGCCATTGCCTGTGTGTTCCCGTTTCTGTTTGTGACGATCATATCGTTTACGGACGAGAAATCGCTGAACACGAACGGGTACCGCATTATCCCGGAGAAATGGAGTTTCGAAGCTTATCGCTATCTCTTCAAAGCCGGTGATCAACTGCTTATGTCCTATGGCGTTACCATCCTTGTGACGGTAGTAGGGACGATCGTAAGTTTGCTTTTAACTGCTACCTTTGCTTATGCCATTTCACGTAAAAGTTTTAAATTTCGTAATTTCTTCGGTTTTTTCGCTTTTTTTACGATGCTGTTCAACGGCGGACTTGTGCCGACTTATATTGTAATGACGCAGCTGCTCGGACTGAAGGATTCGCTCTGGGCGTTAGTTTTGCCGCTCGCCGGCAATGCATTTTATATCATGATTATGCGAACCTTCTTTAGTACATCCGTTCCGGATGCGATTATCGAATCTGGCAAAATAGACGGTGCCGGCGAATTCGGCATCTTCGTCAAGCTGGTGCTGCCGCTGTCCCTTCCGGGGTTGGCGACGATTGGCCTATTCAGTACCTTGGGGTACTGGAATGACTGGTTCAATGCGCTGCTCTATATTGATACGCCGAGTTTGGTGCCTTTGCAGTCAATGCTGATGCGTATTGAGAACAGCATGCAGTTCCTGCTCCAGAACACGAGCAATCCTTCTGTGGGCATAGGCTTGCTGCAATCGCTGCCGCAGGATACGTCACGGATGGCGATGGTCGTACTGGCTACCGGGCCGATTATTTTTGCTTATCCGTTCTTCCAGCGTTACTTCATTCAAGGTTTGACGATCGGTGCTGTGAAAGAATAAGAGGAAAATCACATTCGTGAATAGATAGATTTGGAGGACTTACCGTGGAACAATTCAGACTGCCGAAAATTCCGATGCCTAAGCTGGAGCTGCCTAAGGCGATTCAAGCTGTATTGCAGGAAGCCGAGGAGAAGCTGGCGCATCGTCCGAAGCTTTTGCAATTATTCAAAAATTGTTTTCCTAATACCTTGGAGACAACGACCAAATTAATGGAGGATGGAACCACGTTTGTGATCACGGGGGATATTCCTGCGTCATGGCTGCGGGATTCCGTCGAGCAAGTGATGCATTATGTGCCGTTCGCCAAGGATGATGCAGAGCTTCAGCGCATTATTAGCGGGTTGATTAAACGTCATATTCAGTACATCCACATTGATCCTTATGCGAATGCGTTTAACGAATCGGCCAATGATTGGCACTGGAATAAAGCCGACCAAACGGAAATGTCGCCATGGGTCTGGGAGCGTAAATTTGAGCTCGACTCCTTATGCTTTTCGATGCGATTGGCTTACGCGTACTGGAAGGAAACCGAGCTAACTGATATTTTCGATGCCGGATTCAAAGCTGCGATGTTCAAGATCTATGAATTGTTCAAAACAGAGCAGCATCATTTTGAAAAGTCGCCATATCGGTTCACCCGCAATAACGGAATTCCGACGGATTCGCTGCGCAATAACGGGCTCGGAATGCCGGTGAATTATACGGGCATGGTCTGGTCAGGCTTTCGTTCCAGCGACGATGCCTGTGACTTCCACTACAATATTCCGGCGAACATGTTCGCGGTTGTAGCCCTGCGCCATATGCAAGAATTCGCGGAGTGGGTGTTCAGGGATATGGATTTCCTCCAAGAGCTGAAAGCACTTGAAGCGGATATTGATCATGGCATCCAATTATACGGCATTTACCGTCATCCGACGTTTGGCCCGATTTATGCCTATGAGACGGACGGTTTCGGCAACTACTGCCTCATGGATGATGCGGGAACGCCAGGGCTTATGTCTATTCCTTATCTGGGCTATGTATCTGCTGATGATCCGATTTATCAGAACACAAGACAATTTGCGCTTAGCAAAGAGAATCCGTTCTATTTCGAAGGCAAAGTGGCCAAAGGCATCGGCAGCCCGCATACGCCTGACGACTACATTTGGCATATGGCGCTGTCCATGCAAGGCATAACGGCTTCCACGGTGGAAGAAAAGCTGGCGATGATTGCCATGCTTGAAGCGACAGATGCAGACACGGGTTTCATGCATGAGGGTTTTCATGTGGATGATCCAACGATTTTTACACGAAAATGGTTCGCGTGGTCGAACAGCCTGTTTTCTCAATTAGTGTATAAAGCAATGAAGGATGGTCATCTATGAGTCGAACCGTCATTATTTTTCATGAAGCGGGATTCCCAAACAGCTCTTTCTGCGATGTGCAGAAAGAGCTGTTGGAAGCACAAGGCGCAAAGGTTGTTGGGGCCGATCGCTTAGGCGAGGCTCTTCGCAAGGCAGAGGGCGGATGCTTCGTCAATCTGCATGCTCCTTATTTTCCGAAGTCGGCATGGCCCGATATTCTCGCGTTCTTGCAGCGCGGCGGCGGGCTGCTAAGCGTTGGCGGCGCTGCATTTAAGCGCCCTGTGCGCCGGGAAGGAAGCGGCTGGATGGTGGAGAGCGAGCAGACAGCTTACCATCAACAGTTGTATATTCATGAGATTCTTCGTGTCGAAGGATCTCCTATTCGTTCCTATACCGCATTAGATACGATCCCACTGCTGCAAGAGCAGGAATCTCTGTTTGCGCTTGCGGATACATGGAATATGGTGCCGTATACGACGCGCAACAGCGATCTGCCTCATCAAATGGGTGCAGCGGGGACGATGAGCACACAGATTTATCCGCTTTTGAAAAGCATCGGCAAGGAAGGCCGCGAGATCGCAGCGCCTGTTGTGCTTTGGGAGAACACACGCGGTGAGTTCATAGGTTCGCGCTGGATGTTCGTCAATGTCCCGCTAAGTCCTTCGTTTTGGAGTGAAGAGGGCACTCAAACCTTGCTGGCTTGGGCATCGTTCTGTGCGAAGGGCGTTACCGAGCTGTGGATCAAGCCGAATTATGCCAGCTTTGAACAAGGTGAACATGCGATGCTGACGATCCAATCGCAGCTGCTTGGCAAAGGCGCCGCTTCGAAGACCTGGACCTTTGATCTTCGTGTCGAGCATGAAAAGGGTGAGCAGGCAGGCTGGAATCACCAGATGACGGCTCAAGTAAACAAAGAATTCAACGTGGTGCGCATTCCGGTACCGCTTGATATACAACGTGGTTTATACCGAGTGACCTGCACGGCAACATCCGAGGATGGGGAGCTTCGCGTGCTTCGTCAAGGATTCTGGGGACACGATCACCAGCTTCTTGCGGAGGGACAACCGATTGCTTGCGGTCGCGATTATTTCATCAAGGATGGACAGCCGCTGCCAGTTGTCGGTATGACCTATATGACTTCGGATGTGGCACGCAAATTTCTATTCCTGCCCAACGCCGATGTTTGGGATCGGGATATGGCCCAGATGGCCAAGGCAGGGATCAACTGGATACGCACAGGAATTTGGACGGCTTACCGCAATATCATGCAGGTGGACGGACATGCGTCGGAAGAAGTGCTGAGAGCGATCGATGCTTTCTTCTTAACCGCCAAAAAACACAATTTGCAGGTGACCTTCACCTTCTTCTCCTTCACGCCTGAGACGTGGGAGGGCGTTAATCCCTATCTGGACCCGCAAAGCGTAGAAGCACAGAAGCGTTTTATCCGCTCCATTGTTTCTCGCCATCGTGCGACAACACATGTGGATTGGGATCTGATCAACGAGCCTTCGATGTTTGATCCGGCTCAAATCTTTTCCGATGGTCCGCGCTCCAGTCGGGATATCTATGAACGGGAAGCTTTTGTCGAGTGGCTGAAGCAGCGTCACAAGCACATCGAGCTTCTTCAGGAGCGATGGAATATGTCGCCGAAGCAGCTTCCGACTTTTGAAGCAGCAGCCATTCCTGAAGTGGCAGAAATCAATTTTGACGTTCAGGACATGCACCGGGCTAAAAAAGGAACACGCTGGCTGGATTACTGTTTATTTTCAATGGAGATGCATAATCGCTGGGCCAAAGAGCTCTATGATACGATTAAGGAAATTTGCCCGGATCATCTTGTTGTGGTCGGTCAGGACGAAGCGCTTGGCGCTCAGCGGCCTTCCCCATTCTTCTATGAGCAAGCGGTGGATTACACAACTGTGCACTCGTGGTGGTTGAATGACAACCTCGTTTGGGATGGTATTTTCGCCAAAACAGCGCATAAGCCGAATGTGATTCAAGAAACAGGCATCATGTATGTCGAAACGCCGGATGGACGGGCGAAGCGCTCGGAGATCGAGCTGCGGAGCCTACTCGAGCGCAAGTATGCCTATGCCTTCTCAACCGGAGGCGCAGGAGCTATTCATTGGATCTGGAACACCAATTTCTATATGGATAATGCGAATGAGTCGCATATCGGTGCGCTTCGTGCCGATGGTACGGAGAAGCCAGAAGCGGATGTCTCTTATGAATTTGGTCGATTTATGGCGGAAATCAAGGATCTATTCCAGGATCGGGCCTTGGAGGACATCGTCGCGATCTTCCCTTATTCGAATGATTTCTCCAATCGGAAGTTGGCCTTCGATGCAACAACCAGAATGACCCGTGTGCTGGCGTATCAGATGAAGATGCCATTCCGCGGCGCCTCGGAATATCATTTGGATGTGCTCGAGGAACAGCCGGCGAAGCTTATTCTGCTCCCGAGTGCACACAATCTGGATGAGCAAGCTTGGAATCAGCTTGTCGATATTGTTAAGCGTACGGGCGCGACCTTGCTCGCAACGGGGCCAATCAGCCTTGATGCGTATTGGAAACCAACGCCGCGTCTAACCGAGGAGCTGGGATCCGCCGAGCTGCACAATGTACGCAGAGAAGAAAGACTACAGCTGCAAGGTGCTGCGCTTCCGGTTTCTTATGGACAGCGCCGGATCGCTGAAATCGCGAAGGAAGTGCGAGCAGGAAATGCAGAATCCAGTACTGGTGATGCCGTTGTTGATATACCGCTTGGGGAAGGCCGACTGATTTGGAGTCCGCTACCTGTAGAATTGAACGAGCGAACGGATACGTTAGTCGAGCTGTATCGGCATGCCATCGAGTCAGCGGGTGCTGCAAGCGGATTGCATTGGTTGCAAGGTGGCGATATCGCAGGCGTATACGGAAGAAAATTAAGCTTTAAGGATGGCTTCCTGTACGTATTTGTATCCGAGTTTGCCTGGGACGTGACGATCGAAGTGAAGGATACGGATACCGGGGCTGCTTATGCGTTCACACTGGAGAAAGAGCGTTCCGTTCTTTTTGCAGCAGATGCGGGTGGCCATCTCATTTCCGTATACCGTCCGAACGAAGTCCATATTGAGAGGAGTTAAACGATGAGTACGAAGAGAACCGCTCATATTATTTCCCATACACATTGGGATCGGGAATGGTATTTGCCTTATGAGAAGCACCATGTTCGTCTCGTTAAGCTGGTTGATACCTTGATCGATAAAATGGATCAGGATCCGAATTATCGCAGCTTCTTTTTAGATGGACAAACGATTATTCTAGAGGACTATCTGCAGGTCAGACCAGAGCAGAAGGACCGATTGCATACATTGATTCAGGAAGGCAGAATTCTGATTGGGCCTTGGTATATTTTGCAAGATGCATTCCTGACTAGCGGTGAAGCTAATGTACGCAATATGCAGATTGGTCATCAAGATGCCAAAAAGGTGGGCCAAGTTTCCAAAATCGGTTATTTCCCCGACACGTTTGGTCTAGTAGGACAAACACCGCAATTGATGCAGCAGTCGGGCATCACGAATGCTTTGTTTGGCCGCGGCGTCAAGCCAACAGGCTTTAACAATACGGTCTCGGATGGTGATTATGAATCATCATTCTCGGAACTTCTTTGGGAGGGAGCTGACGGTTCCCAAGTGCTTGGCATTCTTTTCGCCAACTGGTATTCCAATGGGAATGAAATTCCTGTAGACCGCGAAGAAGCGAAGGCCTATTGGGAGCGCAAGCTGGCGGATGCCGAGAAATATGCGTCGACGAGCGAGCTGCTCTTCATGAATGGCTGTGATCATCAGCCGGTTCAATTAGACCTGCCGGAAGCGATTCGAGTCGCCAGCGAGCTGTTCCCGGATACGACTTTTGTTCATTCGAACTTTAATGATTACTTGGAGGCTGTTCAGCGTTCAGGGAAGCAGGAGCTTTCGACGGTAAAAGGCGAGCTGCGCAGTCAGCGGACGGACGGCTGGTCAACGCTTGTGAACACCGCGTCAGCTCGTGTTTATTTGAAGCAGATGAATCAGCTTGGGCAAGCCATGCTGGAAAAAGTAGCTGAACCGCTGGCTGCTTTTGCACATATTCTTAAAGCTGGGGAGAAGTATCCCCATCATCTGTTTACTTACGCGTGGAAGACATTGATGCAGAATCACCCGCATGACAGCATCTGCGGCTGTTCCGTGGACGAAGTACACCGAGAGATGGTGACGCGCTTTGAGAAAAGCCGCCATGTCGCGGAAGCGATCGTCGATGACAGCAAGCAAGCGATTGCGGATGTGGTTGATACGTCGCGTTTTGCTCAGGCCGGCGAAAACGCAGTGCCTGTTGTTGTTTTCAATACAACAGGGTGGGAGCGTACAGGCGTAGTGAGCATCGAGTTGGATGCTTTGCGTTTGTACTTCCGGGATGGTTATTCCCTTGAGGAAGCCAGCGCTTTTGTTAAGGCAGCGGATCTGTCAGGCAGAGTGCTTGTGGATGAGCATGGGAATTTGATTCCAAGCACGTTCGAGGATCTGGGATTACAGTTCGGCTACGATTTGCCTGACGACAAATTCCGTCAACCGTATATGTGCCGCAGAGTGAGAGTGACTTTTGAAGCAGAGAAGGTTCCTGCGCTTGGTTTGAAGACATACGCCTGGGTGAAACGGGAAGCCAAACTGGCCCATTCCTCACTGCTTGCGGGAGATCGGGTAATGGAAAATGACACAGTGAAGATCGCAATCGCGGATAACGGTTCCTTCTCCATGACAGATAAGAAGAATGGCCGTACCTACCAGGATTTGGGCGTCTATGAGAACACGGGGGACATCGGCAACGAATATATGTTTAGACAGCCGGATGGTGAGAAGGCTTTGACAACTCACGGCTTGCTCGCACAAATTCGCGTGCTGCAGGATACAGCCTATCAAGCTTCTGTTGAAATTATTCACGACTGGGCCATTCCAGCGTCGGGTAACGAAACGCTGGAAGAAGAGCAGCGTGATTTGGTCTATTACCCGCATCGCAAAGCGCAGCGCTCTGCGCAAATGGTGCCGATGCAGATTCGCACCGTGCTCAGTCTGAGCCGCAGTGGCAAAGGGGTTGAGATCGAATCTTCCTTCAACAATCAGGCCAAAGATCATCGGCTGCGGATGTTGTTCCCGACTGATTTGAGTGCGGATGTTCACCGCGTTGATTCCATGTTTGAAATTTCGCAGCGGGACAACGTGCCGGCGGTTGAATGGGAAAACCCTAGCAATACGCAGCATCAGCAGGCATTTGTTGAGGTTTGCGAGGCGGGAGCAGGTGCAGGTGCAGGAGCAAGTGTAGGTGCAAGTGCAAGTGCAAGTGCGAGTGCAAGTGCGAGTGCAAGTGCGAGTGCAAGTGCGAGTGCAAGTGCAAGTGCGAGTGCAAGTACGAGTGCAAATGCAAATGCAGGTCTGGTCGTTGCCAACCTCGGGTTGAACGAATACGAAGTTTTGCGTGATGGACGCAATACAATTGCAGTAACACTGCTTCGTGCTGTGGGCGAGTTAGGCGACTGGGGATTGTTCCCAACACCGGAAGCGCAGTGTTTAGGCGAGCATACGGTCCGCTTGTCCCTTATTCCGCATAACGGAGAAGGCACACAATTCGGCGCGTATGAGGAAGCCTATCAGTTCCAAATTCCGTGGACCTTATGTCAAACGGGCATTCACAATGGACGTATCGCACCTACGTATACGCCATTCCAGTGGAAAGGCGGCGAGATGGCGTTTTCTTCAATGAAAATGAACGAAGAAACCGGCGATCTGCTGCTCCGTTGGTACAACATGAGCTCAAGCAACACCGAGCTCAAAGTCCAATCCAACATTCCGCACAAAAACTTCTACAAGAGTACCATTATGGAAACTAACGGTACAATGCTCGAAGTTGATGCTGAAGGCGAGATGGCGTTGCCCATCGGACCCTGTGAAATTGTGACAATTGGAATTCATAAGTAAACGATTGAAATATGGAGGGAGCTTGCCATTTGGCGGCTCCTTTTTTGTATATGAAGGGTATCCGCAACTGTCTCGGAAGGGGGAAAGCAGCAAGCTGAGCTTGAGCCAGCGAAAAAGGCAGTCTCACGAGCCGAAAGCCGAACTTCCACCGCAAAAAGCAGCCGAGCCAGCCAAAAAGGCAGTCTCAAGCGCCAAAAGCCAATCTACCTCCACAAAAAGTAGCCGAGCCAGCCAAAAAGGCAGTCTCAAGCGCCAAAAGCCAATCTACCTCCACAAAAAGTAGCCGAGCCAGCCAAAAAGGCAGTCTCAAGCGCCAAAAGCCGATCTACCTCCGCAAAAAGCAGCCGAGCCAGCGAAAAAGGCAGTCTCACGAGCCGAAAGCCGATCTACCTCCGCAAAAAGTAGCCGAGCCAGCGAAAAAGGCAGTTTCAAGCGCCAAAAGCCGATCTACCTCCACAAAAAGCAGCCGAGCCAGCCAAAAAGGCAGTCTCACGAGCCGAAATCCGATCTACCTCCGCAAAAAGTAGCCGAGCCTGCCCAAAAGGCAGTCTCACGAGCCGAAAGCCGATCTACCTCCGCAAAAAGTAGACGAGCCAGCGAAAAAGGCAGCCTCAAGTGCCGAAAGCCGAGCTTCCACCGCCAAAAGCAGCCGAGCCAGCCAAAAAGGCAGTCTCAGTCTCCGAAAGCCGAGTTCCCTCCCCAGCAGATGCTTTAACTTCAGACGGCAAGGTTACGGTTTCGGTCATACCGGCAGATCAAACGCCAGTTGTAGGAAATCTTCAAGCATTAAGCCAAGTACTTGAGTTTACTAGGCCATATTGCGAAAGCATATGGTCTTTCTTTCATCTCATATTTTCATCACCGAACAACGGAATATCACATGAAGCAAAGCGGTGAACTTCAACTGTTCGTCAGGACGGGCAAGGGAATGGGAAATATGCTATGATTGTACTATGTGATTGTAAATACAATTTTTGGCATGAGGGACAGGGAAGATTAAGCGGAGATAATTGGTATACCTTTTACCTGAATAAGGATGCATGGTGATGGTCTATCGTTAGCTCTGGCAGCGGTCCCTAAGGGATCTGGCGAAGGTGTTACTTTGGTCAGCGTAAGCATATGATTCGTTAGGAAGATGAAAATTGTCTAGGGAGGAAGTGTACGTATGTCTTTTTTTGATAAAGTAAAACAGGGAGCAACTGACGCTGCGAAAAAAGCACAGCAAACGGTAGAGATTACTAAGTTGAAGACGCAAATTTCGTCAAAGGAAAAAGAGATTGAAAAGCACTATAATTTGATTGGCGAATCCGTGTATGCAGCTCATCTTGCTGGTAATGCAGCGCAATCGGAGACAGATGTGGCTGATCTGTGCGAAGGCATTACTTCTATCAAGCAGGAAATAGCGCTGATTGAACAGAAAATAAGCGAAGCTCGCAATGAAAAGGAATGTGTCTGCGGAAAAGTTGTTCTGGCGGATACCAAATTCTGTTCCGTCTGCGGTCACAAGTTTTATGAGATTTAGAGGTTCAAGTGGAAAAGCTGCATAAGTGCAGGCTTTTTCGATCAAATCGTATAGAAACATGAAGAAGCCTGCGATTATGCAGGCTTTTTAAGCTTTTCCTCCGAAGAAAGGAGAAAAGCTCTCTAAAGGATGCATAATCGCAGGCTTTTCCGCTTTTGGCCTATGCACAAGACGAAAAGCCTGCATAATTGCAGGAATTACGCAGGAATATGGGAGATTCATGGATCTGAGCCAAACTGCTCAAACCACGTAAGCTAAAACCGCCCTCTTCGTCTACTGAGCAAATCAGCCCATCAAATTTCTGACCAAATTTTCGACAATTTGATCTCGAACCGTAGATTCTCTCTCCTCCAAAATATGAATGAGATAGGTTTCACCAGGCTTCCTAGCTTTGAAAATGACATTTTCTTTATCAACTAAAGCAACATCATGACCACAAGCTTTAAGACATTGTTCATAGTCGTACAAGGTTGGCTTCTGATTCTCTTCTAAGAATAGGATGCCTCTTAGCAGCGAGCTTTTGTCCGAATGAATAACTTTAAAATGTACGGTGATTTCGTGTTTCATCATGGATCCTCTCCTTGTTCCTTTATTCCTTACCTTAATGAGTATGAAGCTTATTATAAAGAAAAGGTTTTTTTAAGGTTGTGATTTTTATCACATACGGTTCATTTTCGGAGAGCTATAATCAAGTCATAAAGAACGAAGGAGTTGGTTCACATGATGAAATGGTTAAGAGAGAACAATTACGCGGCCATCTTGTTGACGATCATTCGCTTGTATGTAGGTTGGGAATGGATGATAGCTGGATGGCATAAAATCACAGGAGACAAAGCTTTTGATGCAACAGGCTTCCTAAAAGGAGCCATCGCTAAACCGGTTCTGGAGGCCGGAACGACGGATATGGTGTATGGCAATTACGTTGCTTTCCTCAAAAATTTCGCGCTTCCGCATGTAGGCTGGTTTAATGTTCTGGTTCCATGGGGTGAACTTTTGGTCGGCATAGGCTTACTCATAGGGGCCTTAACAACGACAGCGATTTTCTTTGGTGTTCTAATGAATGTGATGTATATGTTCGCTGGGACGGTTAGCACGAATCCATGGTTAATGCTGCTTGGTTTCATCATCTTGGCGGCTGGTGCTAATGCAGGCAAATATGGCGTGGATCATGTGATTCTGCCTTATCTCCACAAATGGTTCGACAAGATCGCCGATCGACTGCATGTAAAGCCTAAATACAGATAAGCTGAGGGCTGCTAACATGATGATATTTGGAAAAAAGCCTATTCTCCCTACTCAGCAGTTGGGACCAAGAATAGGCTTTTTGCTTTGATGCATGGCTGCTTGTACGCGCTGGACCTATAGGTGAGTGTGACATTTTTCACTTACAGGCATAGTAATTTTGTCTACAGTTGAACTAGACAAAACACTTGGAGAAGGAGACGTGATGGATATGCTTTCAGGAGTGATTCTGGCTGGTGGAGCAAACCGTCGCATGAAGGGAGAACTGAAGGCACTGCTTCCGTTTGACGGAAAGCCTCTGATTGCGCAGCAAATCGAAACCATGAGGGAAATATGCGAAGAGATGATTGTTGTGACCAATGAGCCCAAACCCTACTTAAACATCGTAGACCGCTCAGTTCGTATTATTACGGATTTTTTTGTTGGCCACGGGCCTCTTGGCGGCATGCATGCAGCCTTATCTTTAGCCAAAAATGCCTCTGTTTGGGTTGTTGGCTGCGACATGCCCTTTATCTCCAGTAAAGCCGGGCACCTGTTGATGCAAAGAAAGCTGGATGGATTTGAAGCGGTTGTTCCTTTCGTAGCCGGAGAGGTGTTTCCGCTGCATGGGATTTACGATCGCGCTTGCGCTTCTCATATTGTACCGCTCCTGAACCAAGGTGAGACCAGCGTGTCAGCTTTATTAAACCATGTTTTTTGGAGCGAAATGGGAGATCGGTTCCTGCAAGAGAATGGCATTGATTTGAATTTTGTCACGAATATCAAAACATTTGAGGATTATGAAATCTTGCAGCATGGGCGGCAGTTATTTTGAAATAGCACTGCTGCTTTGTCTCTCTACTAATGTGTGATTGTATTCACAAGATGTTCATGGGATTGGGCTTTAACGTGTGATATTTATCATAGTTCAGGTTCCAGATTAAGGTTAATCTAAAGGCGTACCAATCAGAAGACGGCAGCAGACAGGTTTAACCAATAAAGGAGTGGATGAATCGTGGCAACCAAAGAAGCAAAAATCGCCGAACAGCTTTCTGCACAAGAAGAAGTGAACCAACTGGTAGCTAGAGCGAAGCAAGCACAGCAGCAGTTTCTCAAGCTGGATCAAGCTCAGATAGATCAAATTGTACAGCAAATGGCATTGGCCGGCATTGACCGTCATATGGTTCTCGCCAAGTTCGCTGTGGAGGAAACCGGTCGCGGGGTCTATGAGGATAAGATTACAAAAAATTTATTCGCGACAGAGTACATTTACCATAGCATCAAAAATAACAAGACGGTTGGTATTATCGAGGAAAACCACTACGAGAATTACCAAATGGTGGCTGAGCCGGTCGGCATTATCGCGGGGGTAACCCCGGTCACCAATCCGACTTCAACGACGATGTTCAAATCTTTGATTGCCACGAAAACGCGGAATCCGATCATCTTCGCATTCCATCCGTCGGCTCAGCAATCCAGCAGCGCAGCAGCGGCAACTTTGCTGGAGGCGGCCGTTAAGGCTGGAGCGCCTGAGCACTGCATTCAATGGGTGCGGCATCCATCCGTAGAAGCTACTCAACTGCTGATGAACCACCCGGATGTGGCGCTGGTTTTGGCTACGGGCGGCTCTTCCATGGTGAAAGCGGCCTACAGCACCGGCAAGCCGGCCCTCGGGGTCGGACCTGGGAATGTCCCTTGCTTCATTGAGAAAACGGCCAATCTTCAGCAGGCTGTCAACGATTTGATCCTGTCGAAGACGTTCGATAACGGCATGATTTGTGCCTCTGAGCAGGCTGTCATTATCGAGGAATCCATCTATGCGGAAACAAGGAAGCTGCTGGTCGATCAGGGCTGTTATTTCTTGAATAAAGAAGAAAACGAAGCTGTTTCCGGCCTTGTGATCAATGCGGAGAAATGTGCGGTTAACGCAGTCATTGTTGGCCAATCCGCTGTGAAAATAGCTGAGATGGCAGGCATTAAGGTGCCTGCGGCAACGAAAATACTCGTCGCGGAGCTGGCTGGTGTTGGTGAAGCCTACCCGCTGTCGGCGGAGAAACTAAGTCCCGTACTGGCGTGCTACAAGGTGAAGAACGCAGAGCAGGGGATTGATCGAGCGGTAGAAGTGGTTAAATTCGGCGGAATGGGGCATTCCTCTGTGATTCATTCGCAGAATGAAGAGGTCATTCAGGCGTTTGCAAGCAAGCTTCAAACGGGGCGCATTATTGTTAATTCGCCTTCCACGCATGGCGCAATTGGCGATATTTATAATACAAACTTGCCATCCCTGACACTTGGCTGTGGTTCTTATGGGCATAACTCGACCACCTCTAACGTGAGTGCCGTGAACTTGATCAATGTGAAGCGGGTGGCCTACCGTACGGTCAATATGCAGTGGTTCAAAATACCGCCGAAGATATATTTCGAGAAAGGCGCAACGCAATATTTGGAGAAAATGCCCGACATTACGCGGGTGATGATCGTCACTGACCCGATGATGGTGAAGCTGGGTTACGTAGAGCGTGTGGAATATTATCTCCGCAAGCGACAGCTTCCCGTGTACATCGAAGTATTCTCTGATGTGGAGCCTGATCCGTCTGTGGAAACGGTGGAACGAGGCCGGGCGCAGATGGCAAGCTTTCAGCCGGATTGCATTATCGCCTTGGGCGGCGGGTCGCCTATGGATGCCGCGAAAGCGATGTGGCTGTTCTACGAGTACCCGGATACCAGCTTCGATGCCCTGAAGCAGAAGTTCATGGACATCCGCAAACGGGTTTACAAATATCCGCGTCTAGGGCGAAGAGCCAAATTCGTCGCGATTCCTACGACCTCGGGGACAGGTTCGGAAGTAACGTCATTCGCCGTCATTACGGACAAAGAGAAGGGCAATACCAAATATCCGCTCGCCGATTATGAGCTAACACCGGACGTAGCCATCATTGATCCTGATTATGTGTACAGTTTGCCGAAAACAGCGGTGGCCGACACAGGGATGGACGTCCTGACTCATGCCATTGAAGCGTACGTCTCGGTAATGGCTAATGACTATTCGGATGGTTTGGCGATGAAGGCTATTCAACTAGTGTTCCAAAACTTGGAAAAGTCATTTGCTACAGCAGATCCCATTGCGCGTGAGAAGATGCATAATGCTTCCACGATCGCCGGCATGGCTTTTGCCAATGCATTTCTGGGCATTAATCATAGCTTGGCGCACAAATGGGGCGGAGAATACCACACGGCCCATGGACGCACGAATGCGATCTTGCTGCCGCATGTGATTCGCTATAATGCTCAAAAGCCAACCAAGTTCACATCGTTCCCGAAATACGATCATTTCATAGCAGATCAACGTTATGCCGAAATTGCCCGTATGCTGGGACTTCCTGCGAAGACTACGGAAGAAGGCGTAAATAGCCTTATCGAGGCTATCCGCAAGCTGAACGCCATTCTCGGTATTCCGGAGAAGTTCCAGGATCTTGGCTTCGCTGCAGAGCAGTTCGAGAAACGTGTGGATTACTTGGCGGATCGCGCCTTTGAAGACCAATGTACGACGGCGAATCCGCGTATGCCGTTAGTCACGGAATTGGCTGATGTGTATCGGAATGCCTTTTACGGTAAATTTTAATGCCGCGAATATCCCCCACAATTTCTTAGGAGGTGTCGTCATGTCAGTACGAGAAGAGACAATACAGGCAGGCAGCTGTTGGGATGGATTCGTGTCAGGACACTGGCAGAAAGCCGTCGATGTGAAAGATTTTATCGATCATAATTTGACGGTATATACAGGAGATCATTCCTTCTTGGCGGGGCCAACAGAGGCTACGAAAGAGCTATGGCGTATCGTCAGCGAGCTAACCAACCAAGAGAGAGAAAATGGAGGCGTCTTGGACATTGATGTTCAGACGGTCTCTTCCATTACCTCGCATGCGCCAGGCTATATCGCCCAGAGCAAGGAGCAAATTGTCGGCTTGCAAACGGATGC
Source organism: Paenibacillus alba (assembly GCF_013204855.1). GTDB lineage: Bacteria > Bacillota > Bacilli > Paenibacillales > NBRC-103111 > Paenibacillus_E > Paenibacillus_E alba. The sequence goes on from NZ_JABMKZ010000009.1 coordinate 114,874, forward strand.
TCCACTCAAGCGTTCTGTACAGCCTTTTGGCGGGATTCGCATGGTCATTGACGCCTGTGAGGCTTATGGCTTCAAGCTGCCGGAAGAAATCATACAAGTGTTTACGGATATTCGCAAAACGCACAATCAAGGCGTATTCGACGCTTATACGTCCGAGATGAAAACAGCGCGCAAGGCTGCCATTATTACTGGCTTGCCGGATGCTTATGGCCGCGGCCGCATCATCGGTGACTACAGACGTGTTGCCTTGTATGGGGTAGACCGGCTGATCGAGGAGAAGAAGCAAGATCTTCTGCAATTGGAAGTGGACGCAATTACAGAAGAGGTTATTCGACTGCGGGAAGAGCTATCTGAACAAATTCGCAGTTTGCAGGAGCTGAAGAAGATGGCTCAGTCGTACGGCTCCGATATCGCGAAGCCGGCGGTGAATGCCCGTGAGGCAGTGCAATGGCTGTATTTCGCCTATCTGGCTGCGATTAAGGAGCAAAATGGCGCGGCGATGAGTCTAGGCCGCGTATCCAGCTTTCTGGATATTTATATCGAGCGGGATCTGCGCGCTGGAACGTTGACGGAGGTGGAAGCGCAGGAGCTTGTGGACCATTTTGTCATGAAGCTTCGTATCGTCAAATTTCTACGCACGCCCGATTACAACGAACTTTTCAGCGGAGATCCCACTTGGGTTACGGAATCCATCGGCGGGATGGGACTGGACGGCAGAGCGCGAGTGACGAGAAATTCCTTCCGCTTCCTGCATACCTTGTACAATCTGGGCCCCGCTCCTGAACCCAATCTGACTGTGCTGTGGTCATCGCAGCTGCCAGAGGGCTTCAAAGCTTACTGTGCCAAGGTATCTGTGGAGACCAGCTCCATTCAATATGAGAATGATGATCTGATGCGGCCTTATTATGGCGATGATTACGGCATTGCCTGCTGTGTATCCGCGATGCGCATCGGCAAGCAGATGCAGTTCTTTGGCGCCCGCGCCAATCTGGCCAAAGCGCTGCTCTATGCGATTAATGGCGGTGTGGATGAGAAGCTGGGGATACAGGTAGGACCTCAGTTAACGCCTTTAACATCCGATATTCTGATTTATGAAGAGGTTGCTGAGAAATTCGATACCGTGATGGAGTGGCTGGCGAAGCTGTATGTAAACACGCTTAACGTCATTCATTATATGCATGATAAATATTGCTACGAGCGATTGGAAATGGCACTGCACGATCGTGAAATTGTACGCACGATGGCTACAGGCATCGCGGGCTTGTCGGTTGTCGCTGATTCGCTTAGCGCGATTAAATATGCGACGGTCCGTCCGATCCGTGACGAACGAGGGATTGCGGTTGATTTCCAGATTGAGGGCGAGTACCCGCAATACGGCAACAATGATGAACGGGTAGATGCGATTGCTGTTCAATTGACGGAAACCTTTATGAATAAGATCAGGAAGCATAAGACGTATCGGGGCGCAGTAGCAACGATGTCCGTACTCACTATTACTTCGAATGTCGTATACGGGAAGAAGACGGGGAGCACCCCGGACGGACGCAAAGCCGGAGAACCCTTCGCGCCTGGCGCTAACCCGATGCATGGACGCGACCGCAAGGGGGCGCTTGCCTCGTTGGCTTCTGTCGCCAAACTTCCTTATGAGCACTGCTTGGATGGGATATCCAACACATTCTCGATTGTGCCCAAGGCTCTTGGCCGTGAGGAAGAGACGCGCATATCGAATCTGGTTTCACTGCTCGATGGGTATATGGCGAATCAGGGTCATCATTTGAATATTAATGTGTTTGACCGGGCGCAGCTCTTGGACGCGATGGAGCATCCAGAGCAGTATCCGCAATTGACGATCCGCGTTTCTGGCTACGCGGTAAACTTCATCAAGCTGACCAGAGAACAGCAGCTGGATGTCATCCATCGTACGTTCCACGGCGCGATGTAAGAAGAGAGGAGTGCAGAGCGATATGAAAGGACGCATACATTCCTTCGACACCTTTGGCACCGTGGACGGTCCGGGCATTCGCTTTGTACTATTCATGCAGGGCTGTGCGCTGCAGTGCAAGTACTGCCATAACCCGGATTCATGGGAAATGAACGTGGGGATGCAGATGGATGTCGAGGAGATTATGAATGAGATAGAGCCTTATCTGGCGTATTATCGAAGCTCGGGTGGAGGGATTACCGTGACGGGCGGGGAGCCGACTTTGCAGGCTCCTTTCCTAGCCCGATTATTCGCCGAGTGCAAGAGGCGCTGGGGGCTGCACACGGTGCTGGATACAAACGGCTTCTGTGAACCAAGTCATGCTCGGGAGCTGTTGGAAGTGACGGATTTGGTGCTGCTCGACTTGAAGCAGCTGAATCCCGATCGGCACATCGAGCTTACGGCTCAGCCCAACGATCGCATGAAACGATTTGCGCATTATTTAGACGAACTCGGCAAGCCATTTTGGATTCGTCATGTGCTCGTGCCGGGATGGACGGATGACAGCAGCGATCTAATCGAGCTCGGCAAGTTCATTGGCTCATTAGATCATGTATGTAAACTGGAGATACTCCCCTATCATCGAATGGGTGTCTACAAATGGCGCCAGATGGGGAAGGAATATCCGCTCGAGCTTTGTCCTACGCCATCAGATCAAGAAGTTATTAGGGCGAAGGGGCTCATTGATGCAGGAATATCCTTACGGTAGATAGGGGAGGGAGTAGGTATGGCTATCTATACGGCAGGCTACGCATCGGGGATTGCATCTTCCAATCCGGCGGAGCTAGCCTATGCGACGGATCGTTTGAAGGACGAACATGAGGCATTAAGAGAAAAGCTAAGGATGATTGAACACAGTGCCAAAGAATTGATTCTAATCGATGATTTGGCGAAAGGTATACAGCTGGTGCAAGCGCTCAAAGAATTGAGCGATCAATTCATGGATGAGCTGGAACAGCATGCAGGGTGGGAAGAAAAGGAGTTATTCCCGTTCCTGTTCACGTATTTTGATCGTCAACCGCAGCCCTCGATGATGCCTTCATTCTGGGTATTGGAAAAGGATCATCAGCTTGGCCTTTCGTTTATCCAGTCTTTTCAAGAGGCCATTCTTGATGCTGCTTCATTCGTTGTGAAGAAGCAATTAGCCGATGCCGCAGCACATCTGGTGCAGGCCTGCTTAATACTAAACGATCACATTACCATGGAAGAACAGCTTATTTTTCCATTGACTGAGAATGTATTAACCGATCTGGAATCCTTTTTCTCGTAGCTGACAATAAAAGGAGGAATTATAGATGGTTGTGGACCTTGGGTTGCCGCAGGATCAGGCACAGATGCCTAGATGTCAACAGATTCTAACGCGGTTGAAAGACGAACATGGTGCGCTGAAAAAGGAGCTTGACCATGTTCAGGATATGACCAGTCAAATGGTCAGCAGGCTTGGCTCGGAAGATTCGAAGCGCTTGCTTCAAGATATCCGCAAGCAAATGGAAATGTTCATGAAACAGCTTGATGCGCACGAGCATTGGGAAGAAGAAGAAGTGCTGCCCCTGCTAGCTGATTATGCGAATCAAGGGATGGAGCCAACCTTTTTGACCTCAACATGGGTGTTGGAAGAGGATCACAAGCAAGCGGAACGATTTGTCCGCTCATTTCTTGAATATGCCGATTCCTGCAAGGGGGCTGACAGCTTGAAGCTGAAGAAAGCCATTTCGCTGCTGAGTGTGGCCTGTTCGGTGCTATCCGAGCATTTGGCAGCGGAAGAAGAGATGTTTTTCCCGGTTGCCAATCAAATGCTGAGTGAGATAAAGCGATAGGGATGTTTCTAACATCGTGTCCGAGGGTAATATTCATTATACGAAAACATCATACAAACGAGGTGTAAGTGATATGTTATATTCAAAAATTTTAGTCGCCTACGATGGCTCTGAAGCTGCAGACAAGGCGCTGGATACGGCGTTGAAATTGGCCAAATTGAACCATTACTCGAAATTGGATATCCTTCATATTTTTAATCTTCCTACGTATGTCATAGGTTCTTCGGTTGTCATCCCGCCGGTTGTGATCGAAACGAATTATTTGGATTACTCCGAGCAAGTCATTGGGAAAATTAAAGAGAAAATTACGGACTTCTCCAATATTCATATTGAAGTGAGAAGCGGGGCGATTACGAAGGAAATTCTCGACTATGCCGATGAGATCCAAGCTGATCTTATCATTATCGGCAGCCGAGGCCTTAGCGGTATTGGGGAGTTTGTTCTTGGCAGTGTCAGCCACAATGTAGTTCAGCATGCCAAGCTTCCTGTACTTGTCATCAAATAGAGAAGCACAAGCGAAAGGACTCCACATTTTCGAATGAAGTGTGAAGTCCTTTTTATGTCATAAAGGGAAAAATCCTTATTCACCTACATGCGGCAGATGTCCAGAGGGCAGTTTTCACAGTGGCAAATATCGCGGAGATAAGCGGGGTTCTTAATCGTGATGAGTCCGTTGTGGAAATCGACGGCGTCTTCCTTTTTCATATCGCTCAGCATGCGGTTAACGCTTTCTCGCGTAGCTCCAATCATATCGGCCATTTCAGCATTGCTGATTTTGTAGTTGATTCGAACATGGTCACCGGTGGGAGCGCCATAGGAATTGCTTAATCGAATTAATAAGGAGCAAAGCGCGCCTGGCTTGCCATACATCATTAAATCGCGGAATTTGGTTTCCGTCATGCGGTGCATAAGCCCCATCCATTTCATAAACTCAATCGCTAATTCCCCATGCTGCCAAAGCAGCACCTCCAGATCTTTGCGCTGAATCACGCCAATTTCACAATCTGCGGTCACTTCGGCACTGAAGCTTTGCATAGAATCTTGGAAGGGGTCCATCTGCCCGAACAAGTCACCTTCCTGATGCAAATAAAGGATAAAGCTTCTCCCCGATTCAGACAGCTTCGTAATGCGGACGCCGCCCTTGCGGACATAAAACAATTTGTCGGCTGCGTCGCCTTCTCTGAATAGGAAATCGCCCTTGGCTGCATGCTTCACATACATGATGCTTTGAAGCTTTTCGAAATTGGCTGCAGAGAAATATTTCATAATCCCTTTATTCGCTTGGACTTCCGTGTGATCGCAAGTGCGGCATCCTTTAGTCGATGTATGATTTATGGCCATAAGGACCAACTCCTCAACGTTTCTTTGTTATCTTCATCATAACGGTATTTCCGGTTTTTGGTTATCGGGAGGTACGCTGATCTTTTTAGGGGAAAAAGGCGGGAAATCCTGATACGAAAATCAGGGTTTTCCCTGACTTACAAGACGCGTCGAAAGGTCTACAATGGTAGGAAAGGAAAATCTAACTGTTTTCGTCGAAAAGGAGGTGGCAGGAGATGGCAATTGGCGATACAAGCCTGAAAGTAGAATTAGCGCTTTTGCAAAGCTTGACGTCAAGCGATTTCATGGCATTGGCATCTCTTCAGGGCCATTCAGGTCGCGGCGGGTGGGATTATGTATGGGGAAACAGAAACGATCGTTATCAATATATGGTCATACGGGCAGGACATGGATTGGCAGGTACCGCTCTGCGTCTGGGCAGGTGGGTCAAGATCGACGGTGCGGGTGCTGAAAATAGTCAGGAAAGACTTCATTGTCCGATGATGCTTGCTGAACATCTGCAATCCGCCGCCGTGTTTCCCCTTATGACGACTGCGAATCGCCAGATTGTTGGCTTGATTTATTTAGGTAAGCGCAAACAAAGTAACTTTGAAGTAAATGAGTTGCTCGCAGCGCAGGAGAAGATTGCCACACTAGCTTCTTTGTTGGAAGGAATCATACAAGAGACTGCCAAATGAATTCCTTACTGGAATTCGTTTTTTTTGTTATGATTAGGGCAAATAAAAAGAAAATGGGATCGGGATAGTGATTATCCATTTACTAGGAGGTATCGCATATTGAAGGTTCTGGTCGTGGATGATCATGCTGTAGTTAGATCGGGTTTAATCATGCTGCTCCATGGCAAGCAGGGGATCGAAATTATTGGAGAAGCGGCGGACGGCGAAGAAGGAATTCGGGCCGCCCTGGAGCTTAAACCGGACGTTGTTTTGATGGATTTGAATATGCCTGGCATGGACGGACTTGCGGCGACAGCGGAGCTCAGGCGATTAATGCCAAGCTTGGCCATTTTGATTTTGAGCATGCATGACGATGATGAGTACTTGTTTCGGGCTATTCATGTCGGCGCATCAGGCTATATCCTGAAGAGCTCGCCGCATGAGGAGCTGTTAACGGCGATTCGCTCCGTTGCTGCGGGAAATGCTTATCTCTATCCTACGGCGACGAAGAGGCTCATGAATGAATATATCGAACGCTTGAAGCAAGGTGAAAACAAAGATACCTTCGACACGCTCTCGGAGCGCGAAAAAGAAGTTCTGGCGCTAATTGCCAAAGGCTTCTCGAATAAAGAAATTGCCGAACAGTTGATTATCAGCGTCAAAACGGTAGAGTCGCACAAAAGCAATGTGATGGAGAAGCTGGGACTCAAGACGAGACCCGAGCTGGTGAAATTCGCTGTGAAGAAAGGGCTGCTGAACTTTGAGTGAGGATAAGAACAGAGCGTATCCAGAAGTCATCGGTGAGAATGTGCTGAACCTATTAAATCGACTTGACGAGCATATCGCGGATTCCCTGTTTCAGCAGGATTTGAGACAAGCGCTTAAACAATTATCCCATGTTAAATTTGCTCTCGACGAATCCTCCATTGTGGCTGTTACCGACCATGCAGGGAAGATTTTATATGTAAACGATAAATTTTGCGCAGTTTCCAAGTACTCCCGGAGCGAGCTGCTCGGTCAAGATCATCGGATTATCAATTCTGGCTATCACCAGAAGCCGTTCATGGCTGTCTTGTGGCAAACCATTTCCTCAGGGCAGGTATGGCGCGGCGAAATTAAAAATAAAGCCAAAGACGGCAGCTTTTATTGGGTAGATACAACGATCGTGCCATTCGTGGACGAACAGGGGCAATCCTACCAGTATCTTGCCATTCGGAATGAAGTAACGGAATTAAAGCGTGTGGAAGAAGAACTCCAGCTGATGATGTCGCAGGTCATGCGCATTCAGGAGGAAGAGCGCCGCAAGTTTTCACGCGAGCTGCATGATGGCATTGGTCAAAGTCTATTCTCCTTATTGATCCAAATGGATCGCTTGATCGGGGAGGGCGAGGCCAAAAGCACGGATTTGACTGCACTTAGACAGCAGGTTTCCGGCATCATTGAAGATGTGCGAAGTCTGGCTTGGCAAATACGGCCCTCCGTATTGGATGACTTAGGGGTTGTCCCTGCGATTCGAACGTATATTGAAAACTATACCAATCATTACGGGATTCGGGTGATGTTGGACAGCCGCTTGTCCCGCAGACTGGGAGCGCTTGAGGAAACGGTCATTTACCGCGTGATTCAAGAGGCGCTTACCAATATTGCCAAGTACGCGGACGTGTCGGAAGCGACGGTTGTTGTGCAGGAGATGGACTCCCAAGTCTTAGTACGTGTGGAGGACAAAGGTAAAGGCTTTGCGAGGAATAAGGCAGCCAAAGGCGTGGGTCTTTTCAGCATGGAAGAGCGAGCCAAGAGTATTGGCGGCAGGCTGGACATTCGCTCCGAGCAAGGGCAAGGAACGGTGGTTAGTTTGGTTGTTCCTTTGAAAGGATGAAAGAGGGTGCTTGCGTCCTGACTGAGCGGAAAGTTTGCTTTTGCCCCACTTTCGTAGATGTCTGAACCTTCTAAATTGGGGAATTCCTGCGATTATGCATCCTTTTATCTTGGAAAGGATGCATAATCTCCAAAAGCCTGTGAATCTGCAGGCTTTTGAGGCCTTTTTTCAATATCGGGATGGAAAAGCTTGAAAAGCCTGCTTAATCGCAGGCTTTTGTTGTTTTCACGCGATTCCCTCGAAAAAGCCTGCATTTTCGCAGGTTTCTTAAGTTCGGGGAGCGACGGATATTGCCGATGTGGTTGGTTGCGCATGGTTTTGGAGCAGACGCCACTCATGAGGCATCCGGCTTACTAGCATTCGGCATAAATACGCCGCAGCAGGTGAAAACTAACAAAACTACGCGCGCTGCAGGAGCATATGCAGGAACATTTGGATCGCCATCGTAGGTGAATGATCCTGATTTTGAATGATCCAGAAATTCCGTTCCGGCAGCTTGGGGCTGAGTGGGATAGCGCAAATTTCCCCGGATTCCAGCTCCTTGCGCACAATCCAGCGTGAGAGAATGGATATCCCCAGCCCAGCGGAAACGGCTTCTTTAACGCCCTGGCTGCTGTTGAACACATACGAGCGTTTGATGCGAAGCCCCGCCGCCTGAATAAACTGATCGTTGAAAGACCGAGTACCGGATCCATGCTCGCGGAAAATCCAAGTGAGGTCGTGGAGCATTTCCGGTTTTACCGTTTTTTTGGAAACGAGAGGATGGGAATTAGACGCTATTAAGATCATTTCGTCTTTCATATACGAGGAAACTTGGAGCCCATTCGGTGATACTTGCCCTTCAACTAAACCGAGGTCAAGCTTGTTCGCCTTCAGCGCTTGGGTAATTTCCTCGGTATTTGCAATCGTAACGGACATCTCGACCTCTGGAAATTGATGTGCAAACTCGGCAAGCAGGCGCGGTAAAATATATTCCCCAATCGTGAAGCTCGCGCCAATGTGAATCGCCCCTGTTACTTTTTCAGTCAGCAAATGGATTTCTTGCTTTCCTTGTTCATAAAGAGCAAGAATTTCTTTGGCTCGCCGATATAGAATTTCACCAGCTTCTGTGAGCATGACATGTTTAGGTGAACGATGCATGAGCTTGGAGCTGAATTCGTTCTCCAGATTCCGAATATGCAGCGAGACGGCCGGTTGGGATAAATTCAACAGTTCCGCTGCTCGGGAGAAATTGCGTTGTTCGGTAACGGCTACAAAAACACGAAGTGTTTCTACGATCATCTGCATCTCCCCCTAGTCTTTATATTCTACATAAGGAAGGGGGTTAACGACAAGTTTATCATCAGTTTTTCTCATGATAGAGATAGGATATTGATATTTCACTTATCGTTCGGTTCGCTTTATAGTGAGGTTAGAAGAACAGCACAGAGCAGCTTGAAGATGGGAGTGAGGATGATGGCACACGCCTACGTCTTACCACGAAGAGAACACAAAGGTTTCGGATTTGCACAAGGCATTGGTTTAACGTTCATGCTTGCGGTTGCCGCCAAATATTTGGCCGAATCGCCATTTCTAAATATAATGGGACAGCTAGTAATAGCCATTTTACTCGGCATCCTCTGGAAGGCCATCATCGGCGTCCCCCGGCAGACCATTACAGGCGTATCGTTCTCAAGCAAAAAGCTTTTACGATATGGCATTATATTGCTGGGCATAAGATTGAATTTGCTAGATATCGTGCATGCCGGTCCAAAGGTGCTGTCGATTGCCGTCATCAATATCGTTTTTACACTGGTTGTTGTTTATGCGCTTACGAAGATGTTCAAGGTAGAAAAGCGCTTGGGCATCTTGACGGCCTGCGGCACGGCGATATGCGGTGCGGCTGCTGTTGTCGCAATATCCCCACAAATTAAGGCGAATGAGGAAGAGACCGCTGTAGCGGCAGCCACGGTTGCCATATTGGGGACACTGTTCACACTTGCTTACACGCTTCTTTATCCTGTACTGGGCTTGACGGCGCAAGGCTACGGTATTTTCTCGGGGGCAACGCTTCATGAAGTTGCGCATGTCATTGCGGCTGCGGCTCCTGGCGGCAAAGCTGCGGTTGATTTAGCGGTCATCGTGAAATTAACGCGCGTTGCTCTCTTGGTACCGGTCGCTATTGTGCTCGGCATCTGGACGAACCGGATGGAAAGAAAAGAGCGTGGCGAAGTGAAAAAGGCGAGCTGGAAATCGATTCCGATGCCGTGGTTTATCGTTGGATTTCTTGCTATGAGCGGTGTCAACACATGGGGGATACTTCCCGCTGGCTTGACGACTCAGATCCTTGTAGCTGCTTACATGCTAATCGCCATGGCGATGGTTGGTCTGGGACTGCAAGTTGATCTACTCACATTTCGCCGCATGGGGATGAAGTCGTTTGCTGCGGGGTTGGTGGGATCGGTATTGCTTTCGGTTTTGGGCTACGCTCTTGTTGTGTTTTTTGGATTGAAGTAGCCTCCTACTGGTAAAATTACGCCGAGCCTGCCAAAAAGGCAGGCTCAACAAGAAAAAAGTCCCCACCCCGCCCCGAGACGGCGAAAAAAGGCAGTCTCAGCGCGTAGAAGCAGCTTCCTCCCCGGAAAAGCAAGCCGAGCCTGCCCAAAAGGCAGGCTCAACAGTAAAAAAGCCCCGCCCCCGCCCTGAGGCGGCGAAAAAGGCCGGCTCAGCTCGGAAAAGCAGCATCCCGGAAAAGCAAGCCGAGCCTGCCAAAAAGGCAGGCTCAACAAGAAAAAAGTCCCGCCCCCGCCCCGAGACGGCGAAAAAGGCAGTCTTAGCGCGTAGAAGCAGCTTCCTCCCCACAAACCAACATCAAAGCTTCCTCATAACCTCAAAAATGCGCAAATCGTTAATCGTTTGAATCACTTTAGCGGCATCGGGCATTTGGAATTTTTTGAGAATGGAATTGATCTGTTTCTTGATCGTTTCATACTCAACGCAGCGTTCCTCGGCAATTTGCTTACGCTTTTTGCCTTCGCACAGGAGGCGGAGCACCTGCAGCTCGCTCGGAGTCAGCTCGGAGATGATCTGAATGATATTCAGCAAGCTGGCTTCTGCTTTTTTGACGCGAACAAATTCTTCTCTAATCTTCTCGGCGATCATCGGCCGGATCGGTGATTCGTTCTTAAAAGCGGCCCGAACGGCTTCAATGACTTCTACATCTGAAGCGTTCTTCAGCAAGTAGTCCGTGATTCCCGTCTGAAAGGCGGCAAAGATGAAATTCTCATCCTTGTGAACGGTTAATACGATGATTTTGATATGAGGGTGCTTTTCGTGAATCTGCTTAGCTGCGTGAATTCCGGCATATTGACTTTCCATCTCGATATCCATCAAAATGACATCGGGCTGATGCTGAGCAGCCAGCGTGACCGCCTCATTGCCAGATGAAGCGCGCGCGATGCACTCAAAATCTTTATGCCCAGAGAATGTCCTCTCTAGTCTTCTAATGTGGGCTTCCATGTCATCCGCAATGAGGATTCGCATTTGTAGTTGTGTCATTCGCATGAACCCCTTTCTTTAGCATTCCATGAACATTAGATAATCGGCAGGAATAGGGTGAATGTCGTTCCGAGACCTTCTTTGCTTTCCACCAGAATCTTGCCATCGTGGCCAAGTACGATCTTGTGACAGTAAGACAAGCCGATCCCCCAGTTGTTTACGGAAGCTTTCGTCGTGAAAAACGGATCGAAGATAGCTTCTAAATTTTCCTCGGCTACGCCTGGGCCATTATCAGAAATGCGGATAAGCGCCCAGCCGTTCTGCTGATTCGTTTCTACAACGATGAGACCATCATCGCGATACTGCAACGATTCATTGGCATTGATCAGCAAGTTGTAAATGGCTTCCGTGAAATGGCTGTAATCGAGATAACAATTTGCGGGAACCGAGCTTGGTCGATAGTCGACTTGGCAGCGGTTGGATTGCTCCCGCAGCTGGAGCAGTGCTTGCTGTATAGGCAGCTCGATCGACATGGATTGAAGATTTAAATTCATGTTTTTTAATTTATCAGCGGCATCGTTAATGCTCGCAAGGGCTGTTTGCGATGATTTTAAAATAAGTTCAAGACTGTACACGGATTCGTTATCCGCTTGATGGCGATCTTTCAAATAAGCGGCCTCGGATTGAATCGCGATCAAGTGGTTTTTGAGCGCATGGGTGAAAGCCCGGGTGCCCAACGTTGCGGTGTCAATGCTTTTATTAATCTGGATATCGCGATTTTTGCGATAATTCTCAATGGAATTGAACTTGTAAACGATGAAGATCATCAGGATCAGTGTCAAATAAATCGCGTAGGGAAACACAGACAGCAGAATTGGCTGAGAACCAAGCGGAGGCTGCAAGTAGTTGTAATAGCCATCCAGGAATGTTGCTTTTACTAGTATTTTTGGTGCCCACGAGAAGATTAACAAGTGAATAATCACAAGCGGGATGAATAGCAAAATATGATATAAGGTAAGATTTTTGATGAATCTAATTTTCGGATAATTCAAATAATAGTTCACTAACAGGCCAAATGCAACAAAAAGAAAGAGGTAGCGAAAGCTTTTAAATATAGCTTCAACCGCATTTAGGTACGGTAGACTATCATTCCAATTGGTTAAAGCGATGTGAAGAGTAGGATCATAATAAGCCGTTTGTACGATGAAAAAGGTCAGAACACCAATGTAGACGAATTGCTGTTTTCTGTGGCTGAGGCTCCTGGTGAAGGATACCGCAAAGCAAAGCAGCGAACAATAAAACAGGCTTACCCCCACATTCAGCATACGAATAAGCCAGTTTGGATTAAATTTGGTTAAGACAAGATAATTCCACGTACCTGGACTGAAATCAAAGAAACTATGAATGACGTTGAAATAGTAGTTGAACTTGCTCAAATACAGGGTGAAGGATACGAAAGAAAGTATCCAACCGATAATGATGCCATACATGAAGCGGGTTGAGGCATTATTTAGTTTTTTGTAAGTAAATAAAATAGTAAAAATTAGCAGTAGAAGCGTAATGAAAAGCATAGGAATCACTTCTTTCTCTTTGGCCAAAAAAAGGGGGAATAAAACTTTCACCTGTCGATGGACTTTGAATCTACGTATAATTCAAAATATAGAAAACGCATTCAAATCATATCAAAAAAAGGGTGATAGTCAAATGAAAAAAAGTTGGAGTATGGTGGTAACGGGCTCAGTGCTTGTAGGTTTGCTTGCCGGATGTGGTTCCACACAGCAAACGACTGGCGATAAAAATACGGCTTCGCCAGAGGCGAAAACCGCACAGGTTAACCTGAAGGCTACAGTATTAACGGACGATTTGGAAACATTCAAAACCGCCTATGCTGAGTTTAGTAAAGAGAATCCAACGATCCAAGTACAATTTGAAACCGTTCCTCAGGCTCAATACTATGAGAAACTTCGTCTGCAACTGTCATCCGGAGAAGACATTGATTTGTTCGGCGGCAATATGGATGTTTTCTTGGATACAGGCATCTTAGAGCCATTGGATGATTATATCAAAAAAGGGAATGTTGACGTTTCCGGATATGGTCCGCTTTATGACTCGTTGAAAGTTAACGATAAAGTTTTTGGTCTTCCTTACCGCAAGTCCAACTGGATGTTGTTTTATAACAAAACACTGTTTGATCAAGCGAGCGTTCCTTATCCGAAAGCAGATATGACTTGGAATGAATTCCGGGAGCTCGCGAAGAAAATGACGAAGGGCGAGGGCGCGAACAAAGTATATGGTGCGTTCCTGCATCCATGGGCGCAAACCTGGTATATGCAAGGCGTTCAAACCGGCGCTTCGATTATCGATAAGGATTTAACCCCCTTCAAGAAAGGGCTTCAATTCCGCATGGATATGGAAAAAGACGGCTCGATCATGGGCTGGGCGGAGCAAATTACGACTTCCGCACATTATAATTCGGCTTTCCAAAAGGGCAACGTTGCCATGAATCTGATTGGTGACTGGCATGTCGCACAGCTCAGACAAGCGGAAACGGAGAAGAAAATCAGCTTCGATTGGGATGTCGTTCCAGTTCCGCATCCAGATGGCGTGGCGGCGAACACAAGTCTGGCAACACCCGTGTCGTTAATGATGAACAAAAACTCCAAACACAAAGAAGAAGCGTTTAAGGTCATTCAATTCATGACGGGAGCCAAAGGCGCGAAGCAATTCGCAGCCAAAGGATTCTTGACAGGCTATATCAATGACGATATCCGTAAAACGTATATCGGTGATGGCAGCATGAAGCCTAAAAACATTCACTATTTCGTGGAACAAAAGGAATATCCGGAATATCCGTTCTTGCCAGGCGTGAAAAATATTCTGGTCAACAACGTGTATAAGCAAGAAGGGGAAATGGCTTTGACCAACGCGCAGACGGTGGATCAGGCAATTTCCAAAATTGCCCAACGTGTAGAAAAGGAATGGGCAGATAAATACGCGAAGGATTTCAAAGCAGGCAAGAAGTAAAAGACATGAATGAGACGGTCGAGCTTCGCCGAAGTTGGCGAAGCTCGATTGCTTCCATAGGGGTGAAGCATATGAGAGAAACGGGCAAAGAAGTACGGCGCAATCGGTTCATCGGTTACACATTTTTGCTTCCGAATATCATTGGATTTTTATTATTTATTTGCTTTCCGGTAGGCGCATCTTTTCTCATGAGTTTTACGGAATGGAATGGCTTTGGCGACATCCAATTCACTGGATTATCGAATTATGTGCGTTTATGGAGTGACGAAACGTTCCGCATCTCGCTACTCAACAGTTTAATCATGACGGGCGTATCCGTACCGGTTACGTTATTACTCGCGATCTTGGCAGCTGTTGCCCTCAATAAAGGATTGAGAGGCATTAAAATATTTCGTACCGCCATCTTTCTGCCTCACATAACAGCTACGATAGCCGTAGCCGTCGTATGGCAGCTTCTCTACAACCCAACTATGGGGCCGATTAACGGCATGCTGCGCAGCTTGGGGGTCGATCATCCGCCCACATGGCTAGCCTCCACGCATTGGGCGCTTATCTCGGTTATTATCGTCAGCATTTGGCATTCCATCGGTTACTATATGGTGCTGTATTTAGCTGGATTGCAGGGAATTCCGAAGGATCTCTATGAAGCAGCGGAAATCGATGGCGCAGGGAAGGTATCGCAATTCCGCAAGATTACGGTGCCGATGCTGTCGCCGGTTATTTTCTTCACCATCATTATGGGAATTATTAATTCGTTCAAAGTATTTGATCTTGTGTTCGTTTTGACCAAAGGCGGTCCGGGACGCTCGACGCATATGCTGGTCTATGATATTTATTATACGGCATTCCAAAGATTCGAATACGGATATGCCTCTGCGATGGCTTACGTGCTTTTTGCCATCATCCTTGTTATTACGCTGATTCAATTTAGAGGACAGAAACGTTGGGTGAACTATTCCTAACGAGTTTAGCGGGTTAGAGAAAGGAGAAGCCGACTTGAATACAATCGTAGAACCTAGGAAGACATCCATCAACCTACCGAAACGTTTGCCTACTGGGGCATGGGTTAGAAAAATAGCTTTGTATGCGATCGTAATCGCGATCTCTTTGTCCATGATTGTTCCCTTCCTCTGGATGCTCTCTGCCTCCGTGAAATCGGAAGCGGAGATATTCGGATTCCCGATTCAGTGGATACCCAGCCATTTCTACTGGTCCAATTATACGAAGGTGTGGACGCAGCTGCCTTTCTTTACGTACTATTTGAATACAATCAAAATTGCGCTTTTGACCACCTTACTGCAAATTATTACATGTTCCACAGCCGCTTATGCGTTCGCCAAAGTGAAATTCCCGGAACGGGATAAGTTGTTTTTCCTCTATGTCGCGACGATGATGGTGCCTTATCAGGTCATGATGATTCCCCAGTTCATGCTCATGAAGAAGCTGGGTTTAATGGATTCACACTGGGCATTAATCCTGCTGGGAGCTTTCAGCCCGTTTGGGGTATTCTTGTTCAGACAGTTTTTTATGTCCATTCCAGAGGAGCTCTCGGAAGCGGCCAGAATTGATGGCTTGGGTGAGTTTGGTATTTATTCCCGCATTATTTTGCCGTTGATCCGACCCGCTATTGCGAGTTTAACCATTTTTACGTTCATGCATGCATGGAACGATTTCCTCGGGCCGTTAATTTATTTGAACTCGGATCGGTTGTTTACGCTTCAGCTTGGTATGCAGCATTTTCAATCGGAACATGCCACCGAATACGGACCGTTAATGGCAGCAGCCGTTTGTGCGATTGTGCCAACGATCCTTATTTACTTCATGGCCCAGGACCATTTCGTGGAAGGAATATCCGCTGGTGCGGTTAAAGGGTGAGTCAGACATGAAGCCAAATATCATTTATATTTTCGCTGATCAGTGGAGGAAGCAGGCCGTTGGTTTCATGGGCCAAGATCCTGTGATGACCCCGCATATAGACCGCTTTGCGGAAGAGAGCTTGGTTTTCAACCATGCACTCTCATGTACACCTTTATGCTCCCCGCACCGAGCTGCATTAATGACCGGCAAGTATCCGCAATCGACGGGGGTATACACGAATTGCAAAATCGGTGCGGATGTCATGCTGAGTCCAGACGAGGTCTGCATCGGGGATGCGCTGAAATCAGCGGGTTACGAGACGGGCTATATCGGCAAATGGCATCTGGATCTGCCAGAGCAAAATCTCAGCCCAGAGCCTGTGTCCGGTGCGCGGGATTGGGATGCGTACACACCGCCAGGTGCGAAGCGACACGGTTTTGATTTCTGGTACTCCTATGGAGCCTATGACGATCACATGGAACCGCATTATTGGAAAGACACACCGGATATGATAGAGGTCAACCAATGGTCGCTTGAGCATGAAACGGATGTCGCACTTGATTATATACGATCCAAAGGGAGCGGCAGCGAGCCATTTGCCTTGTTTGTTTCCTGGAATCCACCCCATAGTCCATTCGAGCTTGTCCCTGAGAAATACAAGCAGCTTTACACGGGAAGAGAGCTGAAGTTGCGTCCCAATGTGCGTGCAGAGCATCTTGCTGCGCACACGGGTGAGCCATTTGAAAGCGGAGATGAAGCGCTGCAGCGGTATACAAGTGATTATTTTGCGGCCGTAACCGGAATGGATGAGCAGTTCGGCCGCATCATGCAGGAAGTCCAGCAGCTCGGAATTGCTGAGAACACATTGATCGTGCTTACCTCGGATCATGGGGAATTAATGGGCTCGCACGGTTTCATGGCCAAGCATTCCTGGCATGAAGAATCCATAGCGATACCTTGTCTGATGAACTGGGCGGGCACGATTGAGAAGGGACGCACGAATCTGCTTTTTAACAGTGTGGATATTATGCCTACATTGCTTGGTCTTGCTGGTATTCCCGTTCCTTCCACAGCGGAGGGACTGGATTTGTCAGGCGACATTTTGGGGAAAAGTCAGACGGAGGTCTCTTCCGCTTTTATCTGTGCATTTCCTGGACGGAAAGATACGATTGAGCAGTACGCTGCCTGTGGTTTGGACAATCGGCTATTTGGCTGGCGAGGCCTTCGTACAGAACGTTATACGTATGTCGTGCATAAAGGATATGTGCCTGGAGCTGAGCCGCAGCGTCTTCTGTATGATCATGAACAAGATCCGTATCAGTTAAATCCACGCATCATCACGGAATGTCAGGAAGATGAGCTGCTGCTTTCATTGGAAGAAGAGCTAAAGAGTTGGTTAACACGTACAGGTGACGCATTCGAACTGTCATGAGCTCTCGTTCGTATTGCGAATATATAAAGTCTAGTTAGAGGAACAGTAACTCGTTCTTCTTGCTAGACTTTTTCTGTTTTCTCATATTTATGTGCTGACGACGGCATAATAGATAAAAATATTTATGATTAACTTATAAAATCATAATTTGTATTATGAATGGTCTGAACTTACACTAGGGTTGTACAAAAAGTAAGGAGGGAGCTTCATGAATTCAGAAAGCACGTTCAATCATTCTTCAGTCGCTATGCGCAAAGCGTCACAGTTCGCTTTATACGCACTTACCATAGGGGCTTTTGCCATTGGGATGACCGAGTTTATCATTATGGGCTTATTGCCTGAAGTGGCCTCGAATCTCCATGTATCCATACCTTCAGCAGGTCTGCTCATCACCGGTTATGCACTGGGAGTCGCCTTAGGAGCACCGTTTATTACGATTGCCACGCATCGGATGCAGCGAAAGGCACTGCTGATTCTGTTGATGGTGGTATTTATTGCCGGCAATGCACTGGCAGCCGTTTCACCCAACTATACGATCCTTATGATTGCGCGCATCATTGCAGCGCTGACGCATGGCTCCTTTTTTGGCGTAGGCTCTGTTGTGGCAGCGTCGCTGGTTCCCAAGGAGAAGCGCGCTGGCGCTATTGCGATCATGTTTACCGGATTGACCTTGGCTAACATTCTGGGTGTTCCCATCGGAACCTTTGTGGGACAGGCTTACGGCTGGCGGTCAACGTTCTGGGTGATTACTTTGATGGGAGTCATCGCGCTGGTAGGGATCATCCTGCTTGTCCCGAAAGTCAAAGCGGAGCCTTCGAGCTTGCGGCAGGAACTAGGCGTCCTGCGGCGGCCCGTCGTACACGTAGCGCTTTTGATGACGATATTTGGATTCGGCGGTGTATTTACAGCCTTCACCTATATTTCCCCGATTCTCGTGGATATAACAGGATTTTCGCCAAGTTCGGTATCTTATATCCTTGTCTTATTTGGCGTAGGGATTACAATAGGTAATATCTATGGCGGAAAGCTGGCTGATCGGAAGCTGATGCCTTCGCTAATTGGTTTTCTCATTCTATTGGCTGTTGTGTTGGCTGTTTTCACTTTGACGGATCATAACAAAGTGCTCGCTTTGATAACCATCTTTGTTTTGGGAATAGCGGCATTTGGTATCGTTCCCGGGCTGCAGCTGCACATGCTGAATACAGCCAAGGAAGCGCCAACGCTGGCATCTACGTTGAATATAGCCGCGTTCAACCTCGGAAATGCGTTGGGTGCCTATTTGGGAGGCGTCGTGATCGACTATCAATTTGGAGGGGGGCTTCAGGCCGTCCCTTGGGTAGCGGCACTGGTTACTTGCTTAGGCATACTCTTCACCTTCTGGGGAAGGATGCAGATGAACAGAGAGTCTCGAGATTGATTCGAGGCTCTTTTTCTCATAGAATTTGTTCATACCTAATATACCCAGTAACGATCTGGAAAGGAATCATATATGGTTGATTTTGAATGGTACCGCAGTTTCATCAGCATATACAAGCATAGCTCGGTCTCGGAAGCGGCCAAAGCACGGCTTATGACGCAGCCTGCAATGAGTCAGCATTTGGCTGCTTTGGAGGCGTCGGTTGGAGAGCCCTTATTTACAAGAGCCTCGAGAAAAATATTTCCCACGGAAAGAGGGAAGGAGCTCTACACGCAATTGGCTCCTCTGGTTGAGGCGCTTGAAGAAACAACGCGAAATTTCAACTCGGCGGCTGTCCCTATGCTGCCAGTGGTAAGAATCGGCTCGTCTCATGAGCTTTTTAGGGAAACAGTAGCCCCGCATCTCGGCCGTTTTAATCTGCGTGTCATTGCTCAATACGGAATTGCTGCTCATATTTTGGAGTTATTATTGGAAGATAAGCTTGATCTTATTGTGACCTCGCAGAAGCTGTCAGCTCCAGGCATCGAGTATATTCCTTATTTTCAAGAAAAATTTGTCGTTGTGGCAGCTGCGGATTTTGATGATCAGCAGTTTGAAGAAGCGGAGAATAAGGAAAAGTGGCTCTGTGTACAAAACTGGCTTGCTTATGGTCAAGAGCTGCCGATTATCCGACGATTTTGGCGGGAGCATTTTGGAAAAAGGCCGCAGCTGCAGCCTATATTCGTATTGCCGGATCTGCATGCGATTCTGTCTGCCATTGAGCATCAAGCAGGGATTAGTGTTTTGCCCACCTATATGCTCGGAAATTCCTTGCAAGCCAATAAAATAAAAATTATTGCCCAATCGTACGGGGTGACGAATGATTTGTATTTGGCTTATAAAATAAAAAATAGGAACTTGCCTCAGCTGCAAGTTTTGATTGAAACGTTAAGAGCGCATGTGCTCACGCAATAAAATACAATACTTGTGACTTTTCCCCTGTATTTTCGTCCTTCGCTCCCGTTTTCCGTTCCGTCAAATTCCGCTAAGCTAATTAGTGTAAACACTTTCATTACAGAGAGAGCGTAGGGAGAGAGAGCGGACAGGAGGAAACGGATGGAACCGATAACTGCCAAGATCACCACTACCACACAAACGTCGCTATCGAGGCAGATAAGGAGGATATGGACGTACAAGCTGCTTTATGTACTGCTGCTGCCCGCATTGGTATGGGTCTTCATTTTTGATTACCTGCCGTTATACGGGATCAGCATTGCTTTCATGGACTATAACGCGATACAGGGGTTCTCGGGAAGTCAGTGGGTTGGATTTAAATATTTTCAAATGCTGTTTGAATCGGATATGTTCATGAATGCGTTCAAGAACACACTGCTCATCAGCTTGTACAAAATGATCAGCGGTTTTCTTTGTCCCATCTTGTTAGCGCTTGCATTGAATGAAATACGGCTCGTATGGTTCAAAAAGACACTCCAAACAGCCGTCTATTTACCCAGATTCGTATCGTGGGTCGTCTATGGGGGAATCATCACGCTGCTCCTTTCGCCGGAAACGGGCGTCATTAACAAGATCATTGAGTTTTTTGGCGGCGATCCCGCCTATCTACTGGTCGAACCCGCGTATTTCCGGACGATTCTGGTCGTCACGGATGCGATGAAGGAGATGGGCTGGGCGGCCATCATCTATATGGCGGCGATCGCCGGGCTTAACCCGGAGGTCTATGAAGCTGCTATTGTCGATGGCGCGTCGCGGTTTCAGCGAATTGTGCACGTAACGTTGCCGGGCATTACCGGGACCATTATCGTCATCTTCATCCTGAGAGTCGGATATATCATGAGCGCAGGGCTGGATCAGGTCATCAACTTGTACAATCCGATGGTCTTTGAAGTCGGAGATATTCTGGATACGTACATTTACCGTGTTGGCATTGAGCAATTTAATTTGAGCCTTGCTGCCGCAGCGGACGTGATCAAGGGTGTCATTGGGCTAGTGATGATGCTGGTAGCCAATCAAATTGCCAAGCGAATCAATGATTCCGGTATTTTCTGACGAAGGAGAAGAGATGCGATGAAGCTAACGAAAGGCGAGAAAGCCTTTGTCACCACGAATTACTTTGTGCTAACGGTCATGACGATCATTATTGTCATTCCTTTCTGGTACGTGATTTCCGTTTCCGTGACGCCCTATCATATTTTCAGCGAGAAGAACGGCCTGATCTTGTTTCCGAGCTCGCTGAGTTTTGAGTATTATGCGTACTTGTTAAAGGAAGGCTCGCTGATCTTCACGGCCTATGGCAATACGATCCGCAATACAGCGGGGGGCGTCCTGCTCGCCTTGTTTCTGACAACAACAGCAGCCTACGCGCTTGCAGAGAAAAAACTGCCGGGCAGGCGAATCTTCATGCTCATCTTCGTCTTCACCATGCTGTTCAAAGGCGGAATGATTCCTACCTACATCACCATCAAGCAGCTAGGATTGCTGAACACCAACTATGTGCTTATGCTGGTCATGGCCTACAGCGCTTTCAACATGATTATTATGAAATCTTTTTTCGAAAGCATTCCCGAGAGCTTGCGAGAATCAGCTTCCATCGATGGCGCTTCGGAGTTCAGAATCCTCTGGCAAATTGTGCTGCCGCTGTCCAAACCGGTTATCGCCACGATCGGACTTCTGTACTTGGTCGTCTATTGGAATGATTTCTTCAACGCCATGCTGTATGTGACGGATTGGCACAAAGCGCCCGTGCAGCTCATCCTGCGCACCATTATTGCCAGTTCCAGCCTTCCGCCGGAGCTGCTTGAAGCGGCAGGCTCAACGCCTCCGCCGACGATCGGTATCCAAATGGCTGCGATTGTGATCGTGGCACTGCCGATGCTTATTATTTATCCTTTTATTCAAAAGCATTTCGAGCAGGGGATGTTGATTGGCTCTGTCAAAGGCTAAGTGATTTGTTTGGCGGATTCATTCCCATTGAGGCCAAAATAAAATATAATTCAAGGAGGTCAATTCTCATGTCAAATCAAGGAAAAGTTTGGTCGTATACCGCACTTGCTGCACTGCTTGCAGGTTCTGTAACCCTTGCAGGCTGCAGCAAGACCGGCGATCCGGCACCTGCTGCGCCTACGACATCCGCCAGCGCGGTATCGGCGGCACCGAAAACAGAGGAGCCTTACGAGCTGAAATGGCTGAAGGCTCAAGATATATCCAAGCCCTATGATCCTACTAAGGATGCTGTGAAGCAAGCCGTAGAGAAAAAGCTGAACATCAAAATCACTCCGGAGATGGTGGACGTTCAGCAGTACAAGACGAAGCTTAATCTCAAAATGTCGAGCGGTGACATTCCCGATGTCGTACGAATTGATTTCGCCGACGATTTCCAAAAGTATGCGCAGCAAGGCGCTTTCGTTGATCTGACGAGTCTCATTAATGAGAAAGATACGCCGAATATCCTCAAGGAAGTGCCGAAGGAAGTCTTCGAGCAAGCCAAAGTAAATGGTAAAATTTACGGGATTCCTTATCAAGGCGGACCAGGTGCAGGCTATCGCTGGAATGTTGTGCTGCGCAAGGACTTCGTCGAGGGGATGGGCGCTCAAGTACCCAAAACGCTGGATGAATACTACAACTTGCTGAAGAAAGTTAAAGCTGAGAAACTGGATATCATCCCACTCGGCGGCTATACGGCACAGATTGGCCAGCAGAAATATGCGAACAATTCATTTGATCATATTTTTGGCGCATTTGGCGTAACACCGGGCTATTTCACGGAAAAAGACGGCAAATTCAGCAATTATGATATCGATCCGAAAATGAAAGAGGCCCTGCAGTATTTGCAAAAAATGTACGCAGAAGGACTCATTGATAAAGAATTCGCTACCATTAAGGAAGAGCAGCTGCGGGCGAAGCTTTACAGCGGCAAACTGTTCTCTTGGATGGGCTGGTGGTCCACACCAAATGACTATGACACACAAGTGGAAAGCAATGAACTTAAGAAAAGCGGCAAATTGGCTGCTGACGGCAAGCTGCCGGATCAGTCCAATGTACCGTACAAATATTTGTCTTTGAACAGCTCGCTTGTTGGTGCAGACGGTAAAGCGGTTGCTCCGTCAGGCGCGCCATTCGGCCAAATGAACGCAATCAGCGCCAAGACCAAAGATCCCAAAAAGGTGCTGGCAATCATAGAGAACTCCTTGTCGCTGGAGAATCAAATGCTGACCGTGTGGGGCATTGAAGGTGAAGACTACAAGATCGACAATGGCAAGATGAAAGTGGTTACGGATCTGATCGATCCTAAGACTCAGCAGGATAAGAATGGGAACTTCAGAGGGATTCAAAGCTACTTGTTCGCTCCTGGTTTGAAAGGCTGGCCGCGTTATCTGGAATCGCTGCCGCTGCGTCAGTCGCAGGCGTTGGATGTTGCCATCAACAATAAATTTCAAATTACAGATGCTTCGAATTACTTGGATTCTCCGACGAAAATCACCAAGCTTGTGGAACTGAACACGCTGCGGGATTCCGTCTTTACGCAAATTATTATGGGCGCGGACATCAAGAAATTCGATGACTTCGCAGAGAAATGGAAATCACAAGGCGGCACTCAGATTCTTACCGAGCTGGAAGCTTCCTTCAAAAAGAAATCAGGCAAATAAACCCCGTTATTTCTGGATAAAAGCTTATGGAGCCCCTCGTTCGGCAGCAGCCGGCGCGGGGGCTTTTGCCATCATTAAGGTGAAGGAGGATGTCAGGCATGGCGATTCGCTTCAAGAAACGCAGCGGTCACTCAGGGTTATTGTCACGGCTCAGTCTTCCGATATTTGTGTTGATTGTCACCTTCATTGCCCTGTTTGCAACGGCGGCCAGCTACATCCTCATCCGGGTGCAGAACGACCATACGCTGAAGATGGCAGAGCAGTCCATGAAATTTGTTTACCGTAATATCGAATATCAATTCGATACGATGAATAATGTGGCTGCTTTTTTTCTGAGCAATCAATCTATAGAAAATTTGTTAGTGAACACATATCAGGAGCCTTATGAAGCTGTCAGCGATTTGTATACGCTTGAAACCAATTTACAGAATCTATCCTTGCTGTCTTTACTGAATGATTTCGGCTCCGGGAATGTTGCGCAGCAATCATACGTGGTTTCAGTCGCATTGGAGCCGGGCAGTGGCTTGTATGCCATGGCAGCTGAGCATTTTTCCCCCATCACGGGGATATTTAAGAACGATGATTTGCAGAATCAGAAGTGGTTCCAAAGTCTAAGCCGCGGGGAACGACAGAACATATGGTGGAGCCAGAGGACAGAGTCCGATACAGCGATGGTCTTTTCGGCGAGAAAAAAAACAAGCCTCAAGGACGGCCGAAATATCGGTACGCTCATTGTTGGAGCAGATACGCGCAGCATCAGGGGGATCTTTGACAATGCCCGGCTTGAGGAAGGGTATCATCTACTGCTGGATGAAGCTGACAAAGTAATTTACAGCGAACGCTACGATTTTCTCGACGATGCAGGAGCGCTTCCCTATGTTCGTTCGCTTAAGGATTCCAAGGGGTCCATCGTTACGAGAATTGACGGAGAGAATCACAGAGTCATGTTCGAGACGCTTCAGAACGGGTGGAAGCTGCTTGCGGTCGTACCAGAGAGCCATTTCAGCCAGTATACCTTTGCCATTTCATTATTTGGCGCTGTGACAGCGGCTGTTGCCTTACTTATTGCCGGGTTCTGGCTCCGCAGAATTGTTGTCCGGGTAACGGTTCCTATTACAAGACTGGTTACGGCCATCCAGCGTCCGGAGGTGGTGGAGTTTAAAGAACCGCTTCCTTATCAGAATACGGGCATTTATGAAATCGACGAGCTGAACCAGCAGTTCGCTTCGATGCTCGTCACCATTCATGGTCTGATCGAGAAATCATTTACGGAAGAGATTGAACGACGACAGCTTCAATTGGAGCTGCTGCATGCCCAAATTAATCCCCATTTTTTGTATAACACACTGGATCTCATTAACTGCCGCGCGATCATGACGGGTGATCAGGAGACGAGCCGCATCGTGCGTTCGTTAGCCAATGTATTTCGGTATGGTTTGAACCGTGGGCAAACGTGGATCACTTTGGAAGAGGAAATCAAGCAGGTGGAAGCCTATCTCCATATTCAAAAGATGATGATCGACGATCTGCAGGTGGAGATTCACATCCCCAAGGAATTGTTATCCACAACCATTGTGCACCTTATTTTGCAGCCGCTCGCGGAGAACGCGATTAAACACGGCTTTGCGGACGGCCGAAGGGGCTGCCGGATTACGATTTCAGCCCGCTTGGAGCGGGAGGGACTTGTGCTGCGGGTCGATGACAACGGCCGGGGCTGTGAGGCAGATCAGATGAATCATATGCTTCTTAAGCAGCCAGCAAGAGAAGTCGGTGAAGCAGGCGAGGCGGGTACCGGCTACGGCACCTTGAATGTTCACAGGAGAATTCAGCTGTATAACGGCGAAACCTATGGGTTGCGTTATGTGAAAGTACCTGAGGGTACTAGTGTTGAAGTCGTACTGCCGTATCCAAGGCAGCAGAAGACAGGAAGAAGGGATGCTGCGAATGATTAAGCTGCTGATTGCCGAAGATGTGAAAATCGTTCGTGAGACATTGATCCATGCTATTAACTGGCATGCGTTAGGCATCACACTGCTCGGCGCTGTAGAGAATGGAGAGGAAGTGCTGGCATGGCTGGAGCGCGAGGAGCCGGATCTGCTTCTGACCGATATCGGGATGCCGAAAATGAGCGGATTAGAATTAATTGAAGCGCTCAAAGTGCGTAATCCGGATATTCGCTGCATCATTTTATCAGGACTAAATGAGTTCGATCATGCCCGCCAGGCTATAAAGCTGCAAGTGCTGGATTATGTGCTGAAGCCGATCGACCCCAGCGAGATTGAGAAAGTGCTGTCGAATGCCGTTGAGGTGCTGCGCAAAGAAAGGGAAGAACGCCTCGCCCTGACGATGGCGGAACAAACAGCCAAAGATCAGCTTCCGAACTTATCAGAAGCGCTGCCCCGCGGGGAGTGGACCGGAAGCTTGAAAAAGAAGAAGCTGGTCGAGCAGGCCATCCAGTATGTGAAGGAATCCTACATGCGCAAGGAGCTGGCGCTTTCCGATGTGGCGGCTTCCGTCGGTTTAAGCGATAAATATGTAAACTTGTTGTTTAAAGAAGTAACCGGCATGACGATCAACCATTGGATTATTCGGCTTCGCATGCAGGAAGCTGCCCGGCTGCTGAAGGATCCTGCCATTAAAATCTACGAAATCTGCGACTGGATCGGATATGCGGATCAGGATCATTTTCGGGAAAGCTTCAAAAAGCAGTACGGCTTGACGCCGTCAGAGTATCGGAATAAATTTTTGTGAATCGTTTTACTTCACTAAATCGTACCCTGTGAAGTATCAGCCCTCCCTATCGTGACTAGGGAGCGCTCCACGTTCTGCCGCCATCCATCGTAATCATTAAATGTCCATTGAGAACAACCCAGCCAAATCCGTCCATGTTCAGAAAAAATTGCTTCGCATCTTTTAAGATGATGTTGGGTACAATTTGCTGCCAATCCTCCTTGTTATAAGTTCTCATGGTATAAATGCTTTTGCCATCCGTGGATATGGCACGCCCTTCAATCATGTTGTCAAATTGGTAAATAGGAGATTCTTGCACATCCGTTAACCGGTACTTCAGCGGAAGCCACGTATTCCCGCCGTCATGGGTTTCGTAGGGGACATAGGTTCTACTATCACCCAGTGCAAATTGAGCAATAAACAACCCATGCTGATCGCCTTCCTGATCGAAAACGGGAGAGAATGTGTTGGCGTAGCCATTTTTAAATTCATCGGGAATTTCGACATGCTGAACTGCCCATGTTTTACCGCCGTCTTGGGTACGGAATAAGGGGAATTTGTCTGGCCCGTGATAGGTCGCTGTTATCCAGCCATCATTGGAATGGGGAAAAGCGATACCAGTCGGGTAACCATTGATGGCACTGGAGATATCGCTGACTCGTTGCCAAGACGTGCCTTGATCATCTGTCCGATAGAGCGACTTTCCCATTAGCCCCGCTGCGGGAGAAGAGGTAAGGAGTGCATAGCTGGGATCAGGGTAAGTGAGGCTGAGGTTGCTGTACACCGAAACGTTAGTTGACGTTTCCCATGCTTCTTCCGTTGGCAAAGCTGCTGATTTCCAATGTGCGGGCAAGCTGCTGCCATCCTGCAACCATTGGGTAGCAACAAGCTTCGGCTGCTTGGCATCTGTAAGATAATAGGCAAAGCCCAGAAACGGACTTAAGAAATCACCCGTGAGAAGGCGATCCTTGATCTGCATACCGTCTGGGATCTTAACCTCCCATGTCTTGCCTGTATTCTTCGTATAGAGCAGTTTGCCGTCTTGCATACCTAAACCTTCCTGACGGTCCATCGTTAGGATGCTGGCTGGGAATAAGCGAACGGGTATTGGCTGAGGTTTCGGTGATGCGGTTGGCGGTTTCGTCGGATTAGCTGATACTGAGGGAGATGGAACGACTGTGGCAGCAGGGGTTGGCTGGCTGGCTGGGAGCACCGAATCTGGCAGGGATGTTGGCGCTGCCGATGCCACAACGGTTGAACTGGGCGGCAAAGTTGGGACCGTTTGAGGAGTTGGCTGGGCGGATGACTGCATGGCCACTTTGGTTTCATTTGAATCGCATCCAGCAAGCAGCATACATCCTATGAGGGATATCATCGTAAACATGCGGTATTGGATAATCATTCGTTTACCCCCTTTTATTACCAATTAGACGTGGGCAAGTTTGTTTCGGGTCATAAAGGTGATATAAATGCTCTCTATGCCAAATGGCGATTATTCCAATTTCATTTATGCCAACGAAATGTCTAAAATAAAGGAATAGAGATCCAACATTCGTTGATTAGGAGATGGGCAATATGGCTGGCAACACATTTGGCGAGAGATTTCAAATTACAACGTTTGGTGAATCCCACGGAGAAGCCGTCGGAGTCATTATTGATGGCGTGACGCCGGGCGTTGAGATCGATGAGGCTTACATTCAAGTGCAGATGGATAGAAGGAAGCCAGGGCAATCCTCCGTGACGTCCCCTCGCAAGGAATATGACAAAATCCATATCATTTCCGGCACTTTTGAAGGTAAAACAACGGGGACTCCGCTATCGATTATTTTATACAATACGGACATGAGACCTGAAGCCTACGATGATATCAAAAATTCGTTCCGGCCTGGTCATGCAGATTTTACCTACTTGCAAAAATACGGCGTACGCGACCACAGAGGGAGCGGCCGGGCATCAGGCAGAGAAACGGCATCCCGAGTAGCAGCGGGGGCTGTCGCACGCAAGCTGCTTGAGCGCAGAGGCGTGTCCCTCGTCGCCTACACAACGGAAATCGGCGGGATCAAATGTCGTGATTTTATAGAGGACGCGATTGAAGCCAATCCTGTTCGAGCGTGTGATCCGGATGCAGCGATGAAAATGGTTGAGAAGATTGAAGCCTTGGCATTAGCTGGAGACAGCTGCGGCGGCATCGTAGAATGCAGAATTCGCGGCGTTCATCCAGGGCTGGGCGAGCCGGCTTTTGATAAGCTTGATGCCGAATTAGCCAAAGCGATGCTGTCCATCGGAGCTATCAAAGGGATCGAATTTGGTGCAGGTTTTGCTGCAGCAAGCATGCTGGGCAGTGAGCATAATGATCAAATGAATGCGGAAGGGTTCAGCAGCAATCATGCAGGCGGGATCATCGGAGGCATCAGTACGGGCGCAGACATCGTTTTTCGCGTCGTGGTCAAACCGACTTCGTCGATCTCCGTGCCGCAGAATACGATCAATGTCAATGGCGAGGAAAAAGTCATTGTGACAAAAGGACGGCATGATCCTTGTATTTGCCCAAGAGTCGTGCCCGTGGTAGAAGCGATGGCATGCCTTGTAATCGAGGACCATTATAAGCGTCAAGCTGCTCTGCTGTATTAACTGTCGCAAAAGTAGCAAGAAAACCGTGTCTCCAATTTATGGAGAGGCGGTTTTTTCCAAAAGACTCCTATTTCGCTCAAACGGGCCGATAGCTTCAATTGCCGCCTGAGCAGCAAATAGCAGCCCCCAAAGACTCCTATCTCGCTCAAACGGCCGCTTTTTGAGTAGATAGAAGTCTCTAGGGGCTCTTAATCGGCCAAAGTATCCCCATTCTGCCGCCTGAGCGCCAAATAGCAGCCCCCAAAGACTCCTATTTCGCTCAAGAGGCCGCTTTTAAAGTAGATAGAAGTCTTTAGAGGCTCTTAATCAGCCCCGATAGCTCCTCTTCATTCGTCGAAGTTAGGCAAAGAGCATCCTAACGAACCTCTGGTGTTCTATTTTTCGGATAAGAAGGCTCAACCCGGAGCCAAACGACCATTCCGATACTCTTTTGGAGACATCAAATACTGCTGCTTGAACACATTGGTGAAGTAGTTCGGCTCATCGAAGCCGATAGCGCAAGCAATTTCGAATATTTTCATGTCCGTATTGCGGAGCAGAATGGCCGCTTTGTCCATACGGACGCGAGTGACGAAGCGGGTGAAGCTTTCTCCCGTTGATTTCTTGAACAATACGCTGAAATAGCTGGCATTCAGATGAATATGAGAGGCGACATCCGTCAACCGGCATTCCTCGTTGTAATGCTCCTCGATATATTTGACAGCCCGCTCGATCAGATTGTCATTTTTGGACGCCTGCCAGTTGTTGAAGAGCAGCAAGAAGTTAGCTACTTGTTCGCTCGCCCAATGGCCGACTTCCTCCGCCGTCCAATGGGTTTGAGGCATGTCCCCGGGAATCCGAGCCAGCGAGGTTTGTTCCTCAGGTGCTAATTGTTTTTGAATAGTTCCCAGCAATGCAATGGAAAGCGAAAGCGCCTGAATTTTCATGTCTGCCAGCGTGGCGTTGGAAAGCTCAATCAGCAAGCGATCAAGAAGCTGTTGAAGGCTTTCTTCTTGGTTCATCAATATGGCGGACATGAGCTGGACCTCCAGTTCGTTCACCTTTGACTGGTTGAGCGACAGCGTCATGGTCATGCTGGATCCGTTGCTGGTTTCACTTCCGCTTGTGCCCGGAGCTCCGCCAGAGGAGAGGGCGGCTTCTTTGAACTGCACATAGCGTTCTGCCAACTGCTTGGCTGAAACATCAGCTCCCATGGGGTGAATGTTGAGATGGATTTTCAAATATTCCCAAGACGCCTGCTGAATGGCTTCCTGTATAGCCGCATTCACGGTATGGTAGTCCGAAACGAGCACAAAACGGTCATGTTCCACGAGCAGAAGACGAGCATCCAGTCCCGAGCCTTTCAGCAGCTCCTCCACGATATTGGACAAGGCAAACTGAATTAAACGCATATCACTGATGCCGTAATCTTTGATGGCTAAATCCTCATTATTCATCTGAAGCAGCCACAATTCTTTGTTGCTGAGCATACTGTCGAGACTTTTCTCGGCATCAGCCCTATGGGTGTAAGGCAAGTTCAGCAGAGCGGAACGAAGCTCCTGATCCTGCTGCTGCCTTTGCTGCCCTAACTGCTGCTGCTGTTTCGAATATTTTTCATAAAAACGCTCGGATGCCTTGCTCATCACCTGCTGGACATCTTGTTCCGTGCATGGCTTAATTAATAAATCCAACGCCCCAAGCCGGACGGCGGCCTGCGCGTATTCGAAGTTTTTGTATCCGGTCAAAATGATAACAAGCAGATCGGGATGACTTTGCCGCAAATGACCAACGAACTCGATTCCATCCATAATGGGCATCCGGATATCGGTCAGCACTAGATCAGGCTGCACCTGCTCAATTAACGCAAGCGCATCCTGACCATTGCTTGCCTCGCCAACGACCGTCCAGCCTTGTTGGCCGTCTTCAAACATTTTCCGCAGTCCCATGCGGAAATTCGGCTGATCCTCGACGATCAGCACTTTACCTTTCGGCATATGCCAGGCCCCCGTTCTCCATGGTGATATAAGGCAAAAGAAGACGCATCGTCGTTCCGCTGTCCACAACGCTCATAATTTCCAAGCGGTAGGGTGAACCATAGACTAACTCAATGCGGCGAACGACGCTTCGCACCCCAAGACTTTCACGCCCGTCAGAACGCTGCGGCAAAGCGGCCCCTTTCTCACCCAGCAGCTGTGAAATGGCGGATCCATCCATGCCACAGCCATTATCAGTCACTTCAATTTCCAGAAATCCATCCGCATTGCGAGCTCTAATGACTAGCACTTTATGGGCAACCTTGTTGCGGAAGCCATGCACGAATACATTCTCGACGAGCGGTTGAAGCAGGAAACGCATGATTTCACAGTCAAGAATATCCTCATCTGCTTGAATGATGGTCTCTAAATTCGCTTCAAATAACTCCGTTTGCAGCTTCAAATAGTTGCGCATTTGCTGCAATTCTTCCCGTACGCTCGTTGGAGTTCTGACAGGCATTAACGAGTATTTGAGCATTTCGGAGATCGCTGCAATCAAAGAGGCGGTTTCTTTCTCATTTTGCAAATAAAGCTTCCAGTAAATTTCGTTAAACATATTATGCAGAAAATGCGGATTCAGCTGCGCTTGCAGCGCTTTCAGCTCGGCTTCCCGTTCGCTTAACTGCGTCATATAGACTTCTTTAATCAACCGCCCGACTTGCTCGGCCATGGCATTGAAGCTTTCGGCCATATAAGCAAGTTCATCCTTGGTGCGAATTTCGATGCGGGCCTCGAAGTCGCCAGAGCGAACTTTGCGGAGTCCCATCAACAAATCCTTAAGCGGGCGCAGCAATTTCCCCGTGGACAAGACGATCAGGATGCTGGTAAGCATAATGCTGATTAAACCCGAGTAGACGATTCTTTGCGAAAGGGCTTTATTTTTACTTCGAATATCCGTCAAAGAAGTTCCGCTTACCAGCTTAAACGAAGTGGCTTTGGATTCGCCTTGAACGAACAAATGGTTATCCATCACTTGGGTTTGATTGAGATTAACCAGAAGCTGCTGCTTCTCGGCCAAATTTTGCGTAACGTTGCTGTAAAGCAGTTCCTTGTTATTGTTAAACAAATACACTTCACCTGTTCCATCCTTCGTCAACTCCTTGAGCGACCCTGAGAAAAAGGATTCATCCATCGCCATGACGAGCACACCATACGTATTCAAGGCACTATTTTTCATATAACGGGCAATGATGATCGTTTGTCGGAAGCCGCTGGGCTCAACAGAGCTGGGCAAGGCCATGCTTGTCCACACAAGATTGCCGGAGGTATCGCTCAATTTGGAGCTAATGACCTGAAAGACCTCGTCGCTTAAATTGTTAATGGTGGAGGTGGTATAGCTGAAATAAGAAGGATTGCCGTTTAGATCATAGAGATACATTCCGGTAATATAAGGGGCGTCCGATTTGATTTGGAAAATCTGTTCTTCGATCTGCTTTTTGTCAAAATACAAATT
Source organism: Paenibacillus alba (assembly GCF_013204855.1). GTDB lineage: Bacteria > Bacillota > Bacilli > Paenibacillales > NBRC-103111 > Paenibacillus_E > Paenibacillus_E alba. Next base: position 147,221 of record NZ_JABMKZ010000009.1, read on the forward strand.
GAAAGCGTCTGCATCTTCGGCCGAATTGATGCGTTTAATGACCTGTTCAATCTGGGGATTAAACACAATCGTTTGGGAGATGCGGATGATCTCCTGGACTTTAAGCTCCATTTTGGCCAAAGCCTCTTCATTGGTGCGAGAGAACTGCTTGCTGATCTCTTCCTCAAACAGCTTCAGGTTGTATTGATACGTTAAATAGCCGGTGATCCCAAAGGACAAAAGAATAATGACAGACAAGCTCAGGATAAGTTTGACGCGAAAGCTTCTGTTGATTCCAAGCAAGGCTTGCATCCAATTAGGCATCGTAATGACCTCGGTTTCAATCATTTTTAGAATATATAGGGCGACGCAGATGAGGCATTTGCTACCTAAAGGATAACACAAAAAATAAAGATTGCGATGGAAATAAATATGTTATATCATCGGATTAAGCGCTTAACCCACAAAGATTAAGCGCTTTACCTTACCTTTGAGGGGGAGAAAGCCATTCATACGATACGTCTTACCATGGCCCAGGCACTGCTTCGCTTTCTGGATCAACAGTACATCTCAGTCGATGGGCATGAAACGAAATTTGTTCGGGGCGTCATGGGCATTTTTGGTCATGGCAATGTGACCGGCATCGGGGAAGCCTTGGAACGCAGCGCAGGGAGTTTGACTTACATACAGGGGAAAAATGAACAGGGCATGGTGCACGCGGCGGCGGCTTTTGCCAAGCAAAAGAACCGCCTGCAAATTTACGCTTGCACAAGCTCTATCGGGCCAGGCGCGTTGAACATGCTGACAGCCGCTGCGACGGCAACTGTTAATCGGATTCCGGTGCTGCTGCTGCCGGGGGATAATTTTGCTTCCAGACAGCCAGACCCGGTTCTGCAGCAGTTGGAAGTCGCAGGAGACTACAGCCTGTCTGCCAATGATCCTTTCAAGGCCGTCAGCAAATACTGGGACCGCATCGTGCGTCCCGAGCAGTTGATGACGGCGGCGCATCAAGCGATGCGCGTGCTTACCGATCCTGCGGAAACAGGAGCTGTTACACTAGCGCTTCCGCAGGATGTGCAGGCTGAGGCTTATGATTACCCAGAAGCCTTTTTTGCCAAACACGTGCACTACATAGATCGGCGGCCTCCAGCCAGAGAAGCTGTGAATCGTGCGGTGGATTTGATGCTCGGGAAGAAGCGGCCGCTGATCATCGCTGGCGGCGGTGTCCTGTATGCCGGGGCGACGAAGGAACTGGCTGAGTTCGCTGAGGCTTTTCACATCCCGGTAGCTGAGACGCAGGCAGGCAAAAGCTCCCTGCCATGGAACCATCCGCTGCATGTAGGGGCGATCGGTGTGACAGGATCTCGCGCAGCGAACATCATCGCGAGAGAAGCTGATCTGATCATCGGCGTCGGGACGCGTTACTCCGATTTTACAACGGCATCCAAATCAGCTTTTGCTCATCCGGATGCGCAGTTTATCAATATCAACATCAGCGGCTTCGATGCGTCCAAATTAAACGGCATTGGCATCACGGCAGATGCCAAAGAAACGTTAGGCACCTTATTCCACGCGTTGTCCGCTCATTACTATGAGAGCGGTTACGAAAGCGGGTATGTGGAGCTTTTGAAAGCAGAGTGGGAGCAGGAGGTCGATCGTCTGTATGCCATGGAGCACGCCGAAGGCATGGCGCAAACGCGCGCGCTTGGCGTGATAAACCAAACGATTGACCCCTCAGCGGTCGTCGTTTGTGCAGCCGGAAGTCTCCCAGGCGATCTTCACCGGTTATGGCGATCAACCGAGCCCAAAACGTATCACATGGAATACGGCTTCTCCTGCATGGGATACGAAGTAAGCGGCGCTTTTGGCGTGGCGCTGGCTGATCCCCATCGCGAGGCGTATGCCATCGTTGGAGACGGAAGCTACTTGATGCTTCACTCGGAGCTGCTGACCAGCCTGCAGGAAGGCCGCAAAATCACGATTTTGCTGTTCGATAATCACGGCTTCCAGTGTATTCACAACCTGCAAAGAGGCCACGGCAGCGATGGCTTCGGCAATGAATTCCGCTATCGCGAAGCGGCGACAGGCAAGCTGACAGGTAGCTACATGCCGATCGACTTTACGGCGCATGCCCGCAGTTTGGGAGCGAAGGCTTACAAAGCAGGCACGCCTGAACAACTTAGGGAAGCGCTGCTGAAAGCCAAGGAAGAAACCGTGACGACCTTGATCGAAATTCCGGTTGTGCCGGGAACGAACACGGATGGCTATGAATCCTGGTGGCAAGTAGGCGTGCCAGAGGTGTCCGAGAGCGAAAAGGTGCTTAAAGCGCATGAAGAAATGAAGAACCGCATCCAAGCGGCCAAACCTATTTAACCAACAAAGGGGATTTGAACGATGACAGAGCTTCCATTCAAGCTGGGCGTGCACCCGATTAATTGGGTGGGTGAAGATGTTAAGGAGCATGGCGCAGATACGACGTATGAACAAATTTTAGATGATATAGCAGCACTAGGGCTTGCAGGCACCGAGATGGGGCGCAAATATCCAACAGACATTCCCGTGTTAAAAGAAGAACTCGCGAAGCGGGGCATTCAGCTTGTTTCGCAGTGGAAATCGGTGCTTTTCTCCGATCCTGCCTACCGCGACGAGGAGCTTGCCGCTTATCGCAAGCATGCGCAGTTTCTCCAAGAAATGGGCAGCACGGTCATCAGCACGGCGGAAGTGGGGGGCTCGCTCCATTTTGATCCGCGCCGGACGCCTAACGAGAAGGAAGTGCTTCGTCTGGATGAGGCAGGCTGGCAGAGCTTGGCTGAGGGGCTTAATCTTGCAGGGGCCATCGCGCAGGAATATGGACTCAAGCTAACCTATCATCATCATGGCGGTACAGTGGTAGAAAGCCCGGAGGAAATCGACAAGCTGATGGCAATGACGGATCCTGCGCTTGTGCATTTGCTTTTTGACACGGGCCATGCTTACTACGGCGGGGCAGATCCGCTGACCGTGCTGCGCAAGCATTACGGCCGTATCGCGTACATTCATTTGAAGGACATTCGTCAAGCGGTGCTGGATGAAGCGAGAGCGGAACAAGTGGACTTTGTGACCTGTATTCGAAAAGGCGTATTCACCGTTCCTGGCGATGGCTGCCTTGATTTTGGGCCGATTTTCCAAGAGCTGCTGGAGCGGAAATATGAAGGATGGGCGATGCTCGAAGGTGAGCAAGACCCGGTTACGCATCCTCCTTATGAATATGCCAAAAATGCACTTCGTTATATCCAATCTCTTATTCCCCAAGAAAGAAGGTAATGGTTCGATGACCTACGTGACTTTTCCGCTAGATAAGCCGCTGGATTTTGCCGCAATAGGACGACTGTGCATTGATTTGAACGCTAACGAAATTCACCGTCCGATGGAAGAGACGATGACGTTTACGAAGTATGTCGGAGGCTCTCCGGCCAACATCACGATCGGGATGGCGAGACTTGGCCTGCAAACGGCTTTTATCGGCAAAATCGCCAATGACCAAATGGGCCGCTTCATCGAGGATTACTTGCAGCGCAATCAGATCGAGACGACGAATGTCGTGACCGATCAAACGGGAGCTGTCACAGGGCTTGCTTTTACCGAGATCAAAAGCCCTACCGATTGCAGTATTCTGATGTATCGCGACAATGCGGCTGATCTGCTGCTTACCCCTGCGGAGGTTCAGGAATCGCTGATCGCTCAGGCGAAGGTGCTGCTCATCTCTGGGACGGCCCTTGCACAAAGCCCTTCACGTGAAGCGGTATTCCAAGCACTCAGCTATGCGAAGAAGCATGGCGCAGTGATCGTATTTGATTTGGATTATCGTCCCTATACGTGGACATCAGCGGAAGAGACAGCAACTTACTACAACTTGGCGGCGGAGAAATGCGATATTATCCTCGGCACACGCGAAGAATTCGACATGATGGAACGTTTCGAGACGAACCCAGAGAAGGATGATCGGATTACAGCGGCCAAATGGTTCGACTATTCGGCCAAAATCGTCATCATCAAACACGGCAAAGAGGGCTCCATTGCCTATACGCCTGACGGTGTCGGCCACCGTGCGAAGAGCTTCCCAGCTAAAGTTGTGAAGACGTTTGGGGCTGGGGATTCGTACGCGGCAGGCTTTATCTATGGCATTATGCAAGGCTGGACGATTGAAAAAAGTATGGAATACGGCAGCGCAGCCGCTTGTATCGTCATTTCCAGCCACAGCTGCTCAGATGCTATGCCAACGGCTGCACAGGTGGATGATTATATCGAACGCTGCAACCGCGGCGAAATTACAGCTTCTTAATTGACTGAAAAGGGAGAGCTTCACGATGACAGAAACTTTGAAAAATTGGATCGGCGGCGAATGGATCGCTTCCGCATCCACACAAACAGAACCCGTATACAACCCTGCAACGGAAGAAATTCTTGCTTACATTCCCATTTCTACGAAGGAGGAAGTTGATCAAGCCGTTCGCAACTCCCAAGAGGCGTTCCAGTCCTGGAGCCGCACGCCGGTGCCGCGTCGGGCTCGCATTTTGTTCAAATATCAGCAGCTGCTGGTCGACAACTGGGAAGAGCTTGCGCGGATCGTGACGCGTGAAAATGGCAAAAGCTACACCGAAGCGTACGGCGAAGTGCTGCGCGGCATCGAGTGCGTCGAATTCGCGGCAGGAGCGCCAACGCTGATGATGGGTAAACAGTTGCCCGATATCGCATCGAATCTGGAATCCGGCATGTACCGCTATCCGATCGGGGTCATCGGTGGTATTACACCGTTTAACTTCCCGATGATGGTGCCCTGCTGGATGTTCCCGCTGGCGATTGCCTGCGGCAACACCTTCGTGCTGAAACCGTCGGAGCGCACGCCGCACTTGGCTAACCGTTTGGCGGAGCTGTTCCAACAAGCCGGTCTTCCGGACGGCGTGCTGAACATCGTTCATGGCGCGCACGATGTCGTGAACGGACTTCTGGAGCATCCTGAAGTCAAAGCGATTTCATTCGTTGGCTCCCAACCGGTAGCCGAATACATTTACAAAACCGCTTCAGCCCATGGCAAGCGGGTGCAAGCCTTAGCCGGCGCCAAAAATCACTCGATTGTGATGCCGGATGCGGATCTGGATATCGCGGTGAAGGAAATCGTCAACGCGGCTTTTGGTTCAGCGGGCGAGCGCTGCATGGCCTGCTCGGTTGTCGTAGCCGTCGGCGATGTGGCTGACACACTTGTCAGCAAGCTAACGGAGGCGGCTAACCGCATCACGATGGGCAATGGCGCAGACGAGGGCGTGTTCTTGGGGCCGGTCATTCGCGACCAGCATAGAGAACGGACCTTGAAATATATCGAGATCGGCGAAAAAGAAGGCGCGATTCTGATTCGCGACGGACGCAAGGATAAGGCATCCGACGAGAAGGGGTATTTCGTAGGTCCGACTATTTTTGATGACGTGGAGTGCGGCATGAAAATTTGGGAGGACGAAATTTTTGCGCCTGTGCTTTCCATCGTTCGGGTGGCAACGCTGGAAGAAGCGATTGCGTTATCCAATCGCTCGGAATTCGCCAATGGGGCCTGCCTGTTCACGCGAGATGGCAGCCATGTCCGCCAATTCCGCGAAACGATTGATGCGGGTATGCTGGGCGTCAATCTCGGCGTTCCTGCACCGATGGCGTTCTTCCCTTTTTCCGGCTGGAAAAAGTCGTTCTACGGTGATTTGCACGCGAATGGGACGGATGGCGTTGAATTCTATACACGCAAAAAAATGGTCACAGCCCGCTGGTAGGCCCAGAAAGGAAGAATCTCATGCGACTTGTTTCGATGAAAGAGATGCTGCATCAGGCGCTAGCCGGTCAATATGCGGTTGGACAGTTTAATTTAAACAATCTGGAATTCACGCAAGCGATTCTGCTGGCTGCCGAGGCGGAGCAAGCGCCCGTCATTCTTGGCGTCAGCGAGGCTTACATTCCTTATATGGGCGGGCTGCCTTGCATCGCGGGTATGGTGAAATCGTTGATGGAGCATTACGGCATTACGGTGCCTGTCGCGCTCCATCTAGACCATGGAAGCAGTTATGAGGTGTGCATCCGGGCGATTCACGCGGGTTTTACTTCCGTTATGATTGATGCTTCGCATCATTCGCTCGAACATAACATCGAAGTTACCCGCCAAGTGACACAAGCTGCTCATGTTCTCGGCGTTTCCGTTGAATCTGAGCTGGGCCGGATTACCGGACGCGAGGATGATTTGGTCGTCGATGAAGCCGAAGGCATGTATGCGGTCACGGCGGATTGCGTGCGTTTAGTGCAGGAAACAGGCATCGATTGCTTGGCGCCAGCGCTTGGTTCCGTGCATGGTCCTTATCGGGGACAGCCCAAGCTGGGCTTCGAACGGATGGCTGAAATCCGCCAAGTGACGGGTCTTCCGCTCGTGCTTCATGGCGGAAGCGGCTTGCCGGATGAAGAAATTCGTCAGGCTATTGCCTGCGGAACAGCCAAAATTAATGTGAACACAGACAATCAAATTGCCTGTACAGCCGCCATAAGATCGTTTTTGAATGAACATCCGGAGGCCTATGACCCGCGGAATTATTTAATCCCCGCGCGGGAAGCGATTGGGGCATCCGTAAGAGCCAAAATTCAATTGTTCGGCAGCGCAGGCAAAGCCGGAAGGAGTTTATCATGAAAACTATTCAAATCGGAATCATCGGTGCAGGGCGAATCGGCAAAATCCACGCAGACAATTTGCTGCGACTGCCGCAAGTGAACATTGTGGCGGTGAGTGATTTATTTGCCGGTCCTGAGCTAGAGGCTTGGGCGGCAGCGCGCCAAATTGGCCTAGTTACGAAGGACAGCAAGGAATTGATCGAGCATCCAGAGATTGATGCTATTTTCATCTGCTCGTCGACCGACACACATGTGCCGTTAATCCAGCAAGCGGCTGAAGCAGGCAAACACATCTTTTGCGAAAAGCCGATCAGCATGGATATTACGCAAACGGAAGCGGCGATTGCTGCTGTGAACAAAGCCGGCGTGAAGCTGCAAATCGGCTTCAACCGTCGTTTTGACCATAATTTTAAGCGTGTTCGCGAGGTTGTCCAAGAAGGGACGATCGGGAACCCGCATATTATCAAAATTACTTCCCGTGACCCGAATCCGCCGCATGAGGATTATATTAAGGTGTCGGGCGGCATTTTCATGGATATGATGATTCATGATTTCGATATGGCTAGATTTGTAGCTGGCAGCGAGGTTGAAGAGGTGTATGCGCAGGGCAATGTGCTGATTAATCCGGTTTTTGCTGAGCATGGGGATGTGGATACGGCGATAGTCACGCTGCGCTTCGAGAATGGCGCGCTTGGCGTCATCGACAATAGCCGTCAAGCCGTCTATGGCTATGATCAGCGTGTTGAAGTGTTCGGGTCCAAAGGCAGCGTGGCTGTTGCCAACGATCATCCGAATACGGCTGTGGTCAGCACCGCAGATGCGATTGTGAGCGAGAAACCGCTGCATTTTTTCCTCGAGCGCTATCAAGCTGCTTATATGGAAGAGACACAGATCTTTATTGATTGTCTGTTGAACGATAAGGCTGTACCTGTGAACGGTCATGATGGGATGCAGGCGGAGCGGATTGCACTTGCTGCCAAGCTATCTTCCAGGTTGGGTCGTCCGGTGAAAGTGTCCGAAGCTTTGGCTTTGTTGCAGCAGAATGCGCTTTGAGGGGAGGAGTTGCGGGATATGCCTAATCTGATTGTGAAACCTTTGGAACATCCTCATGTTGAGGGCAGCATTTTGAAAATAACGCCGGAATCCGGGGGCTGGAACTATGTCGGTTTTGAAATTGTACGGCTTGCGGCGGGGCAATCTCTGAGCCGTGTTACGGGCGAGCAGGAGGTTTGCTTAGTGCTGCTGAGCGGTAAAGCGGACGTGCAAACTAAGGAAGCAAGCTGGAGTGACATCGGAGAGCGGATGAACGTTTTTGAGAAAATTCCGCCGTTTTCGGTCTATGTCCCAAGTGATGATCAGTATGAAGTTGCTGCCAAAACAGCTGTGGAGCTGGCGATTTGCAGCGCTCCCGGTGCTGGCGGTTATCCTGCGCGCTTGATTGAACCTAGCCATGTGGGGGTTGAAACCCGCGGTTACGGGAATATCGAGCGGCAAATTCATAATATTTTACCGGAAAATGAACCAGCCGACAGCTTGCTTGTCGTTGAGGTTTTTACACCGAATGGGCATTGGTCGAGCTACCCGCCGCACAAACATGATCGGGATGCGCTTCCGCAGGAGTCTTTTCTCGAGGAAACGTATTATTATCGCGTCGATCCCGGACATGGTTTTGCGATCCAACGTGTGTATACGGATGATCGTTCTCTGGATGAAACGCTGCTGGTGAAGGATGGGGAAGCTGTTCTGGTACCGCGAGGCTATCATCCGGTTTGTGCTCCTCCCGGCTATGATGTCTACTATCTGAATGTGATGGCAGGCCCATCGCGTACCTGGAAGTTCCATAATGATCCTGAGCATGCTTGGCTAATGGCGAAGCCAGTGGAGGAGTAGGCCGTTTGCAACTTCCCTTGTGCCCCTGCATAATAGAAGACAAACAAGTATTCTTCGGGAAAAATGGGGTCATAGGATGAAGGCAACAATTTATGATGTCGCCCGCGAGGCTGGGGTTTCGATTGCAGCGGTGTCGCAGGTGATGAACGGCAAAGGGAAAATCAGCGAAGAACGGCGCGCGGAAATTCTCAAAACGATGGAGCGGCTCAATTATCAGCCAAGTGTGATCGCTTCGGCTTTAACCGGCAAGAAGACATTTACTTTGGGACTGCTTGTGCCGGATATATCGAATCCTTTTTTCGCGGAAATTGCGCGGGCGGTGGAGGATCAAGGGCATCATTTGGGCTATAGCTTGGTCATTTGCAGCACAGACAATAAGGACGAACGGGTCGAGCGCTACCTGAACCTGCTTCAGCAGAAAAGCATTGACGGCATGATCATCGGGACCGGGATGGACAACAAGGAGATGCTGACGCCTCTAATGAAGCAAGGGATCCCGATTGCGATGATCGCCAGAGAAATGCCGGACATCGGCGTGCATACCGTTGTTGTGGACGATTGCGTTGGCGGCGCGTTGGCGGCCAAGCATTTGCTGGACTTGGGGCATACGCGCATAGCTATTCTGGCGGAGCATGCCAAAGTTATCAGCAGCCGTGAGAGGGTGCGCGGGTTCAGGAACACGTTGGAGGAAGCGGGTGTTGTACTGCCGGACAGCGGTGTGCGCAACTGCCACTACACGGTGGAAGATGGGAAGCGGCAGGCGATTGCGCTGCTGGAAGAGTCGGCTGCCGTTCGGCCGACTGCCCTGTTCTGCTGCAACGATATGCTGGCTATCGGGGCTTTGCAGGCTGCGAAGCAGCTGGGCTTGAAGGTACCGGAGCAGCTATCGGTGATTGGCTTCGACAACACGATTCTGGCTTCGGTGACGGACCCGCCGCTCACGACGGTCGCTCAGCCGATTGAGCCGATGGGGAAGAAGGTCGTCGACCTGCTGATTCAGGAGCTGAAAAAAGAATCGAAACTAAAACAACGCGTTGTGCTGCGCCCGGAGCTGATGATCCGTCAATCCACGGCATCACCGGGTGACATGCATTAATTGAAAAGAACTGTCTCACAAGTAGAATATTCTACTTGGGGACAGTTCTTTTTTCAATAATGAGGGGGCAGCTGTAGCAGCAGCCGATCCTGCTTCTGAGAAAAGCCTTACAGCAGCAGCGATCCAGCTGCTATAAGGCTGAAATTCGGCGCTATGCCCGCGGCCGAGGCGCAAGCCCCCGCTGTAAGGCTGAAAAACAGCCTTAAAGTGGCGGGAAAGTTGGAGAGGATCTCCATAAGGCTGAAAAACAGCCTTACAGAAGGAGAAAGGCAAGGATTCTCCCTAATTGGTGTCTGAGAGGCTGAAATTCAGCCCTAAAGTGGCGGGAAAGCTGGAGATGATCTCCATAAGGCTGAAAAACAGCCTTACAGAAGGAGAAAGGTGAGGATTCTCCCTAATTGGTGGCTGTAAGGCTGAAATTCAGCCCTAAAGTGGAGGGAAAGTTGGAAAGGATCTCCATAAGGCTGAAAAACAGCCTTACAGAAGGAGAAAGGCAAGGATTCTCCCTAATTGGTGTCTGAGAGGCTGAAATTCAGCCTTAAAGTGGTCCGGCACTGCGCCCCTGCCGAAGCCCCCCACCAAAACCAATGAAATTATAGTTTTATCTATAATTTTTTAAGGGATCTATCGGCAGTACCTTCTATAATTAGGGTATACCAAAGAAGGAGCGATGCAGTGATGAGCAGCAGGTTAGAGAAAACTCCTGTCACCCTTGATGTACAGCGGCTTAGAGAAGCTGCGCTAATACGAAGAAGAAGATTGCTGAAACAAAATATTCCTTTGTTTATCATGCTGATCCCCGTGATCGCCTATTATATTTTGTTCAAATATTGGCCGATGGGCGGTCTTGTGATCGCTTTCAAGAATTACAACTTCGCAGATGGCATCTGGCACAGTCCATGGGTTGGGATGAAGTATTTCAAGCTCTTGTTTTCCAGCGCAAGTACGCTGCAAATTATATGGAACACGTTCTGGCTCAGCTTGCTTAGCTTGCTAGTGGGTTTCCCGGTGCCGATCATTTTGGCTGTTTTGCTTAATGAAGTTCGCAAGTCCTGGTTTAAAAAATGGGTGCAAACGATTGTTTACTTGCCTCATTTCTTCTCCTGGGTCATCGTTTCCGGTATCGTTTTATCCTTATTCGCGACGGATTACGGGTCTATCAATAAAGTGCTCAAGCTCTTGCATATGGAACCGATCACCTTTTTGTATGAATCTCATTCTTGGATTGCGATTTTTGTTGGGTCTGGTGTATGGAAGGAAATGGGATTCAGTACGATCATTTATCTCGCTGCGCTGACAACGATTGATCCTTCGCTTTATGAATCGGCCTGTATGGATGGCGCTACGAAGTGGCGGCAAATTTGGCACATTACGCTGCCGGGTATTCGGCACACGATTATTTTACTGCTGATTCTAGCGATGGGGCGTGTGATGGAGGTTGGCTTTGACCAAGTGTACAACTTGCAGAATTCGGCTGTAGCTGACGTGTCTGAGGTGATTAGTACGTATATTTATAAAATAGGATTGGGCAGCTCGCAGTTCAGCTTAACGACGGCGATGGGGCTTTTCGAATCGGTCATTAGCTGTAGTCTTGTTTTGATTGCGAATCAGATTGCCCGTAAATTTGACCAAGCATTATTCTAGAAGCCAAAAAGGAGGAGCCCATGAAAATATCACGGGGAGAACAGATCTTTTATGCCATTAACTATGTACTGCTCGCGGTTATCGCTTTAACGTGCCTGATGCCGTTTATTCATATCGTGGCCTTATCGCTTAGCGAACGATCGGCAGTTGACTCGGGTCATGTCTTTTTCTGGCCGGTTGGTATACAGTTTACTGCCTATAAAATCTTTTTTATATCGAGCCCGGCTTTCCAAGCCTTTCGCAATAGCATTGTCATTACACTGGTCGGCGTTGTGTTAAGCTTGCTCGGCACTATTCTGGCAGCGTATCCCTTATCAAGATCTTATCTGATAGGGCGTCGCTATCTCGTATTGGCTATGGTGTTTACGATGCTGTTCTCGGGGGGATTAATCCCAACCTACCTCATTGTGAAGCAAATGTCTTTGATTGATTCCTATTGGGCAATCTGGCTTACGGGATTCATCAGTACGTATAATATGCTTCTGATGCGCAGCTATTTTGAGAATATTCCCTATGAGGTGCAGGAAGCAGCCCGCATTGACGGATGCAGCGATACATCGCTTCTGATCCGCATTATCCTGCCATTGTCACTCCCTATGCTGGCGACATTAGCGCTGTTCTATGGGATTAGTTATTGGAATTCCTTCATGAACGTGCTGATGTACATTAATAAAAGCAGCTTGCAGAATTTGACGGTTATCGTTCAGGCGATGCTGCAAAAAAACGATCTTCTGAATTCGCCATCTTTGAATAACGAGGAGCAAGCCGCAGTAGCAACAGAGATGGTTAAGGCTGTCGGCGTTGTAATTATGGTCGTTCCGATGCTGGTTGTGTATCCCTTCCTCCAAAAGTATTTTGTGAAGGGCGTCATGCTGGGGTCTGTGAAGGGTTAATGATATTCAATCTGTTAATGGCTGACGCAGTTGATCTTCTGAAAGGTCTGCCTAATAAGGTGTTCCCGTTTAACAAAACTTCACAATAAATGAATTGGGGGAAATGCGAATGACGAACAAGAAAATGTGGTTGGGTGTAACAGTAGGGTTCGTAGCATTAGGGGCAACATTGGTGGGGTGCAGCAGCGACAAGAAGGAAACAACAACGCCTGCAACTGCAGCGGCATCAGCCAAATCAAGTGCGGCCAAACGTGGCGATGTCACGGCAACGATGTATGATCGTGGTGCGGTTCCAGCCTCAGAAGGATCGTACGAAGAAAATCGCTGGACCAAATGGATCAACCAGAATGGACCGGAAAATGTGAAGTATGTGCCGATTCTCCGCAGCGATTCAACGAAGAAATTAAATGTGCTTTTTGCTTCCGGTTCGGCGCCGGACATCGTCAGTGAGTATAATACGCCGTTCCGTGGCAGTTTGTATGATCAAAAGCAGCTGCTCCCGATTGATGACATTTTAAAATACATGCCTGAATATCAAAAATTGCTGACACAATACCCGCAGCTCAAAAAGGCAGGAACGAAGCCGGACGGCAAGCTGTACGAAATTGGCAAAGTAAAAGAAGCTGTGCCTGCTCATCTCCTGCTGGTTCGAACCGACTGGTTGAAGAAGCTGAATCTTTCGATGCCTACAACGACAGATGAATTGATGGCGGTAGCGAAGGCTTTTGCGGAAAATGATCCGGATGGCAACGGAAAGAAAGATACGTATGGCTTGAATATGAGTACGTATTCCGAGCAAGCAATTAATGAAATCTTCGGTGAAGGCTCTTCGAAGGACTTATTGGCTTGGGGCGTGAAGGATGGCAAAGTTATTCGTCAGTGGGACAATGAGCTTGCATCGCTTACTTTCAAAAAGAAACTCTACGACGATGGGATCATCGACAAGGATTATATTAATGACAAAGATGGCGCCAAAGCGAAGCAAGACTTCCTGAATGGCAAAATCGGGATTTATGTGAAATTTACCGGAGGTTGGTACGATTTCATGATGAACGACCTTCCAACTTTGAAGAAAAATGTTCCGACAGCGGATATTGCGCCATTAGGTTATCCCAAATCACCGGTAGGTACGTTCACAGGGGCGATCGACAATCCGGTTCAAATGACGACTGTCATCAATGCCAAGGCCAAAGATCCTGAAGCTGTAGGCCGTTATCTTGATTTTATGATGAAGCCGGAAACCGCTTTGAAAGTGATCAATGGCGATGAAGGAACGCACTGGAAGAAAGCAGCCAATGGCTGTCCACAAGCGATTGATCCAGCTAAATCCAAAAATGAAGTTGGCTATGCGGGCGACTACGAAATGTTCTACTCATCGGGTCAAGATAAATGCAGCTTTGTCCTAAGCGGCTTTAATGCGGAGGTGCCTGAGCAAAAGGCTGCCATGGATATGTATAAAGAGATTCAAAAAGTGTACTTTGACCCGCAAAGAGAGTATCCCGGTCTCACGGTTGGGGAACATATGCCGGTGTACAACGCTGATCTGCAAATTATCAATACGACCATTTTGAAGGAAAAAGGCGATCTCTTCGTTAAAGCGATTATTAGCGGAAGCAAATACAGTCCTGAACAAGCAATTAAGGATTCCCAGGCAGCATGGGACAAAGCAGGCGGCAAGCAGCTCGAAGATTTCATGAACAAATGGTACCAAGAAAACAAAGATAAAGCATTCCTTGCCAAAGATGTGCTCGCTATCGCGAAACAGCAAATGGAGCAAGTGAAGTAATTTATAGGGTTAGCGAGACAGGGCAGGGTGGGGAGGTCCGTTACACCGTTAGTTGGACGGATTTCCCTTGACGGTTCGGCATCGTTGTCACAGTCATTTCAGCTTGGGAGGAAACGGGAATGAGTAAGCTAAACGTAGCCATTATTGGCTGTGGTGGTATTGCCTTAGGGAAACATTTGCCCAGTTTGCACAAAATAGAGCAAGTGGCGATTGTCGGATTTTATGATATCTCACTCGAACGAGCTCAGGAAGCGGCTGCCAAGTACGGTGCGCCTAATGCAAAGGTATACGGCAGCTACTCGGAGCTGCTGGATGATTCTTCTATTGAAGTCGTACATATTTGCACGCCTAACGTTTCACATGCAGAAATTTCGATTGCCGCTTTGGAAGCAGGCAAGCATGTCATGTGCGAGAAACCGATGGCGAAGACAGCTGCGGACGCTCGTCGCATGGTGGAAGCTGCTAAGCGTACGGGGAAAAAATTGACGATTGGTTACAACAATCGCTTTCGCGCTGACAGTCAGTATTTGAAGCAAATTATTGCGGATGGTGATCTGGGCGAGATTTATTTCGCCAAAGCACATGCGGTTCGCAGACGTGGCGTGCCTACTTGGGGTGTTTTTCTGGATGAAGAGAAGCAAGGCGGAGGCCCGCTGATTGATATTGGCACACATGCCCTCGATTTGACGCTGTGGATGATGAATAACTATGAACCTAAGGTAGTGCTGGGCACTGCTTATCATAAGCTTTCCCGCAAAGAAAATGCCGCCAATTCCTGGGGGCCGTGGGACCCGAAGAAATTCAAAGTAGAAGATTCAGCATTTGCCATGATTGTCATGAAAAATGGCGCAACCATTATGGTGGAAGCGAGCTGGGCATTAAATACACTCGATACGAAAGAAGCGAAATGCACGCTTTGCGGTACGGAAGGCGGCGCAGATATGCAGGATGGCTTGCGCATCAACGGTGAAAACCATAGCCGGTTGTATATGAATCAGCTGCAATTCGAAGCGAAGGGCGCAGACTTTTACGAAGGTAAAAAAGAAAGCATGCAGGATAAGGAAATCCGTCTATGGATTGAAGCCGTTATTCACGACAGAGAGCCTGTCGTAACACCGGAACAATCGTGTGTCGTGTCGGAGATTCTGGAAGCGATCTATGAATCGAATCGGACGGGGAAAGCGGTCTATTTTGACTAAACAGAGGGAAGAGGCTGTCCACATGATAAAAGTCGCCATCTTAAGCTATTGGCATGTTCATGCCAAGGATTATGCGCGTATGGCCGCCGAGCACCCTGATACGGAAATTATCGCTGTATGGGATGAAAGCTCGGAAAGAGGACGCCAGAAGGCAGAGGAACTCGGGGTTCCGTTCTATGAAGATTTGTCGGCCCTTTTGGCAAAACCGGATCTGGATGCCGTCATTGTCGTTACGCCAACTACGCAGCATCGCGAGGTGATGATCGCCGCAGCGGAGGCAGGCAAGCATATTTTCACAGAGAAGGTCGTTGCGGTTACAACGAAAGAATGCAACGAAATTCTGGCAGCTGTAGAAGCAGCCGGGATTAAGCTTATGGTTTCGCTACCGCGTCTCTACACAGGTTTTACACAGGCTGCCCAACGCCTCATTCATGAAGGAGCACTGGGTGTAGTAACGACAGTTCGCATACGACTTGCCCATAACGGAGCGCTGCCGACAGAAGCGAATCCGCAGGGCTCGTTGCCTGCTCACTTTTTCGAGCGGCAAGAGAGCGGAGGCGGCGCGATGATCGATCTCGGCTGCCACCCGATGTATTTGACGAGGTTGTTTCTGGGACTGCCCGAAAGCGTAAGCGCTGGATATGGCTATATCACAGGGCGCGAGGTGGAGGATAGCGCTGTGACGATTTTGCATTACGCCAGTGGAGCTTTGGGAATCGTTGAAGCTGGGTTCGTGAACAGCTATTCGCAATTCAACATCGAGGTGCAGGGCACGGAAGGCAGCATTATGTACGACAGAAGCGATAACAAATTGGTTGCTCGCAGTGCAAAGCTTGGTGGAACAAGCGGATGGCAGGAAGTGGCGGATGCGGCAGCTCCGACTGCTTCCGCTTTTGAGCAATGGGTATCTCATATTCAGGCTGGGACGAAGGCAGCAGAGAATATTGAGCTGGCACGTGATTTAACCCGTTTAATGGAAGCTTCCAATTTGTCGGCCCGATCCGGTACGGCCTATCGGCTGAGTGACCTTTCAGAGTAACGATCTCTTGCGAAAAGGCCAGTTCATCCCCTGCAGGTTGGCATGGGCTGTCTGGTTTTTTCTGTTTTTGGACGTTGGATGAAGCTTAAGGAGGATGAACCATGGTAGATAAAGGCAGCTATTCATTTTCAACTTGTTGGAATATTAAAAGGCACACGGTTGGCAGAGAGATGATCGAAGAGATCAAGGAACTCGGCTTTCGCTACGTGGAACTGAATTATAACGTGACCGAAGATATGATGCGAACGATTGAGCCTATGATTGAAAAAGGTGAAATAGGCGTATCCAGCGTGCATAATGTTTTTCCTTTTATTGATGATAAGGACTATGATACGGACTCTGTCATGTTGGGTTTCGATGATGAAGAGAAGCGCAAACGCTCTGTGGAGCTGTTGATTCGTTCGATGGAATATGCCAATCGGTACGGGGCCAAAGCCGTCGTTGTTCACCCAGGCGAGGTGCCTTTTGACGACAATATCGATTCAGCTTTAAAAAAGCTCTACCGTGAACAGGGCAAGGATTCAGCAGCGTACCAACAGCTGTGGCAAGAGATGCTGGAGCGTCGCGAGCGCTTAAGTCCCTTATATACGAAACGGATTCAAGAAAGTTTGGAAATCGTCAGCGAGCATGCTGCGCAAAAAGGCTGGGATATCGCGCTTGGCATTGAAACAAGATCGCGCTGTTATCAGATGCCGTCGCTTATGGAGGCCAAGACGATCTGCGAGAATTTGAAAGGCGGACCTGTACGCCTGTGGTACGATATCGGGCACGCCATGATGATGGATCGCATGGGCTTGTATGACAATTTGAAAGAGCTGGAAGAGGTCAAACCATATATCTATGGCGTTCATATCCATGAAACGCTGGAATTGTCCGATCATTGGTGCCCGTATGTGCACAGCAAGGATTTGGAGTACTTCGATCATTTTCTGGAAGCGATCAATTTCGCCAAGGTGAAAGTATATGAATTAAAGGCTGTATGCCAGCCGGCAGAAATTGACGAAAGTCATCAATTGATCACAACCAAAATCTCAGCGCTGAAAGGATAAAAGGTGACCCGCATGGATGCTATTTATCATCATTTAGTCAAGATCAACGACGATTACACCACGTCTACGCTGCCGCTTCAAATCCTTGATCCCAGTTCCAAATATGACGGCGGTATTAGGGATGAAACGGGGATTGCCCGCGCTAGTCATATGAGCTCTCCAAGCATCATGGCATGCTGGGTTTCGGCTTTAGTGAACGAGGATTCGCGCTATTATCACGACGAAACGCTGCTGGCAGCACTCGACAAGGCTGCGCAGTTTATGCTTAATCGCCAGCATCCGGATGGTACTGTGTCGCTTGGCTCCACGAACTATAATTCGCCGCCGGATACAGGTTTCGTCGTTGGCGGCGTGACGCAGATGTATCAACTGCTGGAGCAGCAGAATTGGGCAGCAGTGGAACCTGCTCAGGCCAAGCTAAAGCTTTTTCTGGAACGAACGATTCCAGCTATGCTGACCGGTGGCTGCCATACGCCTAACCATCGTTGGGTAATAACGGCAGCTCTTGCCCTGCTGTTTGACATTTTTCCAATGCCTCAGCTGGCAGCTAGAGCTAATGAATGGTTGGCAGAGGGCCTGGATATTACGGAAGATGGCGAGTGGACTGAACGGAGTAATGGCATCTACAATGCGGTCAGCGATATTGCGCTCTATCATACAGCACGATTATTAAACCGTCCTGAGCTCTTGGAGGGCGTGCGCCGCAATTTGAACATGATGATGTATTTAGTCCATCCCTCAGGTGAAGTCGTCACGGATTATTCGGGACGCCAAGATTTCGGGCAGACCTATGATATGGCAACCTATTTCTTGATTTATCGGCTTATGGCTGCGCATGACCGCAATCCGTTGTTTGCGGCGATGTCCGATTATGCGGGCACTTTTATTCGCAAAGCAGAAGGCGTAAATAACAACGCACTGCTTGGTCTGCTGCTGTATCCTGACACAGCGATTCGTGATTTAGAACGCGCTGAGCTGCCGGAGCAATATACGCTGATGATTAACGAGAAGCACCCGATTGATGAGCATTTGCAGCGCATGGAACGTGTTGGCCATCATATGAAGATTCAGCACAGCAGCATGCATGTTGCATTCGGTGCCCCCATCGTGCGCATTCGCGATCACGATCTTAGCGTGACAATGATGCCTTTGGCGCCATCCTTTTTCTCACTTCGTCACGGGAAAGTTCGACTGCTGGGCATCAAGCTGTCCACCTCTTTTTCGCCAGGCATCATCAAGTTTGATCGTTTGACCGCCGAAGCGGGCAGCTACAAGCTGAGCACCATCATGGAAAAAGGGTATAGCGGGCCTATTCCGCGTAAGCATTTGCCTGATAGACGGAATCAAACAGGAGGCAGCCCTTGGTACCTGCTGCCGCATCAGCATCGGCCAATGACGCATTTGCAAACCCATGAAATTCAGGCGGAAATGACAGCTGGTGAATCCGAGTGGCAGATTCGCATTCATTCGGATGCGCGTGAAGATGTATTTACGCAGCTAACTTTTATACTGGGAGACGAAGGTCAAGTTAGCGGTATGGGATTGGAGAATGTCGGAGAAGGGAAGTACTTCCTGAAAAGCGGCGCAATGAAGTACGAAGTTGAAGGCGAAGCCATTGAGATATCCTCAGGTGCCTATGAGCACTTACTGCCTGTTCTGCGTGAAGATCAGCATCCAGCAGGCTGCCAATATGTCCATGTAAATTTGGTAACGCCATTCGATTATACATGTAAGATCCGTTTGCTTTAGGAGGTGAAGCCCGAGATGACAACTTATTTTAATGAAATGGAAAGTATTCACTCCCGTCTGGGAGAGGACGATAGCCGCACATTGAAAGTGCTTGCCGATCGCTATATAGGAGCGAATTCTCCGATTCCTTTTGCTTTTCGCGCTTTCTATCGTTCCGGCATTTTGCAAAATGCGCAAGGATTGTACGATCTGAACCTTGGCAGCAGATGGCCTGAAGCTAAGCCGGGCCAGTATGCCTACGCTTATGGGCTGGTTTGGAGTGACGGGGAACGGAACCTGGATGTGCTGCTGCAATGTTTGGGTCCGATTCAGTTATATTTTAATGACGAGCTGGCGTATCGCTCGAATGTCATTGATGAAATCAAGCCGGATGCGTGCATGAAATTGAATCTCAATTTCGTCAAGGGCTGGAATCGTCTCTTCATCAAAGCTAAGCATACCGCTGCCGGTTTCGGCTGTCTGTTTGGGTCTGACGAAGCCAAGGTGCGGATTCTCCATGTATTGACCCCATTCGCTGAACGACAAGGGCAAGCCGGTTGGATATATTCCGCTCCGGTGGACCGGGATGTGTTCGAGAACACTTCGCTGCCCGATGCGTTGGGATCTGAGCAGGAGGGTGAGCTGCGCTGGCTCCCGAGGTGCGATTGGAGCGAGAGCGAGCTTGCGATGCCGGTTGGCGAGCGCTTATTTGGCGTGCAGCCTGGCAAGCAGTTCTACGGCTGGACGAAGCTGGACCAAGCCAGCTATAGGAGCGAGCTTTGTTCCTTGGAAGGCAGCTCGACGGGGCCGCTGACCGTTTGGGTGGATGGGACGCGAGTCGTGGAGTTAATCGATGAGGGCAGCTTTCGAGTAGACGTGCAGCTGTCCTCGGGGCTGCACGATCTTGTTATCCGCAGCAGAAGCGGGGATGCTTCGTGGGGCTGCACCTTGCGTGCAAGTGCTTCAGGTGGTGCTGGTGAAAGATTTCCTTTGCTCCCTCCTCGAAAGGTTCATGGTTCGAGTGAACCGTGGTTGTATGTGGGGCCACTAGATGATGATGTGGAGTTAAACGTTGCGGAATTGATTCGGACGGATCAATTGTATGCGACAGATGTATACGCCCACGCCAAAACGTATTGGCGGCTGGATCGACCCGATGCTTGGCTGCGTCCATACTATGAGAATGCGATGCTGAGCAATAAATGGACGGTTGGCAACGTTACGAATTACGCGCGTTGGGATTATCCGCTGGGGGTAACGATCTACGGACTGCTGCAAGCGGGCCGCTTGCTGGAGCGGCAGGATATGATTGCGTATGCGCTGGATCATGTCCGAAGCTGCACCGAGATGTTCGAGTACTCCCTGTGGGACCGGGAGCAGTACGGTTTCCCGGCAGTGAATCAGCAATTGGTGATGATGAAAATGCTGGACAACTGCGGGTCTTTTGGCTCCGCGATGCTGGAAGCCTTCAAAGAAGAGCAGGATGCTGGCTTCTTGCCCATAGCGGAGCGTATCGCGGATTTCATTCTGCATCGGCTGGAACGGAAGGAAGATGGCGCCTTTTACCGGATATGCAAGGACGAATATTCCGAGAATACGATGTGGGCGGATGATTTGTACATGAGCACGCCGTTTCTGTGCCGCTATGCCGGGATCACGGGCAGCAGCGAGGCGCTGGATGAGGCAGCCAAGCAGTTTCTCTTATTCCGCAAGTATTTGTACATGCCAGATCAACAGATTATGTCTCATGTGTTTGATTTTAAATACCAAGTGCCGACGGGAATTCCTTGGGGACGAGGAAATGGCTGGACGCTTTTCTCCCTGACGGAAGTGTTGGAGGTGCTGCCATCCGAGCATCCGAATCGGCCTGCGCTTGTTGAGTTTTTCAACGAGTTATGTGGAGGATACATGGAGCTGCAAGCAGACAGCGGGCTTTGGCATCAAGTGCTGAATGATCCTGAGGCGTATGAAGAAGCCTCCTGCACGGCGATGTTTACGTATAGCTTTGCGCGTGGTGTGCGCTTTGGTTGGCTCCAAGAGCCTCAGCGCTTTGTCGGCGCAGCTTTGAAAGCATGGCGAGCGTTGACTCGACTGGCTATAGACGGCCAAGGTAATGTTCACGGTGTGTGCAGCGGATCGCGTTATGCCTTTACAGCCGATTATTATAAAAAAGATCTGCTCACCGTCACCAATGACAATCATGGCGTCGGAATCATGATGCTTGCAGGTACGGAAGTTGTGAAGCTGAAGATTTGGTTGAGAAAGCAGGAGATAGAGCGAAGTGGAGTGTTTGAGTAATAGCTGGCAAATTAGCTTGCCAAATGCTGGTCCGAAGTATCCAGCTTCGTGTTTCAAAAAGCGGCGGATAAGAGCAAGGGCGGCTGCCCGCACAGAGGCTGTATTTTAAATGTATGCACGTTGTGTTGACATTGTGTTTACTGAAATAGTACACTAAGCTTATCCTTTTATTGGAGGTATGAGCGAAATGGATACGAACTTGCACATTCGTTTATCAACAGAATTGAAAGAGAGTTTTCAAGCTGCCGCCAAAGAAAACAATAAAGATACATCGTCCCTTGTACGCGATTGGATTTCGAACTATGTGACTGAGCATCAGAAGACGGATGAAGCGGTAGCTGCTGCTCTCTATCTGGCTGGGTATGAGCTGCAGCAATCACTTGGGGGAAGAGGGCAAGTCAGCAAAGACTTTGCGAAGCAATTGCAGGAATACTCCTTAACGAACCAGAAGGAGTTTACGCAGCTCATTTTATCCATTTATCTGGAGAATGATCTGACCATACCTTCGATTGTAACCAAAACGTATGGCGGCTTTGCTTTTTCACAAATGTTTTTGCTGGGACTGATCGGGGATAAACCAGGAAAGAGTACTGAATAGGCAGTTGAAATAGTTTGAAAATGGAGCTACCTACTCTGCTTTGGAGTGAGGGTAGCTTTTTTAGTCCGATCTACCCACCCACAGAAAGCTGTTTTATCATACTGTTCCAAAAAATCTTAGATTTTGTCCGTTCGCCGCATTGGATATACTTAGTGACAGAACCGGTTCAGTTCATGCGACGACATTTTATAGATAGCGGGAGGGTCATTTTGTGAAAAAAATATCGACGATGCTTGTATCCGTAGGGTTGGCTGCTTCTATGGCGCTTACGGGTTGCTCCAGTCAAAATGCAAGCGATACCAAAGCTTCCCAGACGCCAAATGCTGAAGCTTCGACGAAGCCGGCGGCAGGCAAGCCAGATAAAGTGAAGGTCAGAATGGCCTATTGGAATAAAGAAGACAGCGTGAAGTCACTGCTGGATTTGATTAAGCAAAAGCTTCCCAATATTGAGCTCGAATATCAATTTATCGATAATAAACAGTTCGACAACATCGTGGCTACGCAATTGGCAGCGCAGTCCGGCCCGGATATTATTTCTGTGAGCCCTCCGGCAAGTGCCAAGTATGCGAAGCTGGGCTATTTGGCAGATTTGTCTTCACTGTCCGACCGCTATAATGATGCAGGCAAAAATGTGTACTCGCAAGACGGCAAACTATACGCTCTTCCCGGGATTAGCTGGTTTGAGGGGATTTTCTATAACAAAGAGATTTTTGATAAGCTTGGCCTAAAGCCGCCGACCACGTTTGAAGAAGAGCTTCAGCTCCATGAAGCCTTGAAGAAAAATGGCATCAAGCCGCAAGCAATGGGCGCGAAATCATGGGAACCCATGATGAAATCGTCGATGGGACTCGTCATGAATGACTTCCTGTCCAAACCGGAAAACAAAACGTTCGACGTCCAGTTTGGTCAAGGCCAGAAAACCTTGGAAGGCAATTGGAACGGCGCCGTTGACAAATGGTCGGAATTGATTAAACGAGGCTACATTACGCAGGATATGCTGGGTGTGGATTACGATCAGGCGTTGGACGAATTCGCAACAGGCAAAGCGGCCATGTGGGAGTCAGGTCCGTGGGCGATGGAAGCTATTAAGAAGAAAAATCCGAATATCAAAGTGGATATGTTCCCTTTCTACGGCTCTGCAGCAGGACCAGGTTGGCTAATTGGCGGGCCGGGCGTTGGTTTCGCGGCGAACAGCAAGTCCAAGAACTTGGATGCAGTGAAGCAAGTGTTCGATCTGATTTCGACACCTGAGGGGCAGAAGGCTTTCTGGAACGACAACAAGGGCGGAAGCAGCTACTTGAAAGGCGTAGAATTTGAGATGCCGGCTGAATATGAAAGTGTCAAAGCTACTTTTAAAGCGGGTAACGTCTATGCGCCGTGGAACAATTGGGGAGACAATGCTCAATCGATGATTGAGGATTACGGCAAGCACTTGCAAGAGCTGCTGGGTGGCAAAAGCGATGTTAGTCAGGTTTTAAAAGGGACCGATAAGAAAATGGCCGAGGTCATCAAAAAGTAAAGCGAATATAGAATCAAATTTGCGGCGGCGCTTTGCAGGATGAAGCAGCCGCCGTAAGTTTTCTGGAAAGGTTGAATGCTGTGCGAATGAAGCTGCTGCGAAGAGAGCTGGACTATGGCTTATTGATTGTGCCTGCGCTTTTGTTTTATGTATTGTTTTCCGTGTATCCGTTCCTATCTATGTTTTATTACAGTGTGACCGATTACTCCGTTTCGAAAATGACGAATTTGAGCTTCGTTGGCTTCAAAAACTACCTGAGTATTTTTCATAATGATTTGCTGATAGCGGGTTTCCAAAATTCGATTATATACGCGGTATTAATGACTGTTTTTCAGACGGCTTTTGGCCTTGTGCTAGCCGTATTTCTCGACCGCAAGCTGCTGACACGGAATGTGCTGCGTTCTGTTTTCTTTTTACCCGCTGTATTCAGCCCGCTGATTATTGGATTCCTTTGGAATTATCTGATGTCTACGTCGGATTTCGGCTTAATCAATCAGGGGCTGCAAGGGCTCGGTTTGGCGAAAATCAACTTCCTCGGTGATGCCGATTTAGCGCTGTATTCGGTCGTATTCACACAGTTGTGGCAGTGGACCGGCTGGGCGATGGTTATTTTTCTGGCTAACCTGCAAAGTATTCCGAAGGATTTGTACGAAGCCGCCGACATCGACGGGGCCTCCAAGTGGAATCAGTTCTGGAAAGTGACGCTGCCTTTGATGCAGCCATCGGTTAATGTCGTGGCCGTTACGGCGATGATTGGCGGTTTAAAAGTATTCGATATTATCCTTGCGCTTACGGACGGTGGTCCAGGCAATGCGACGCAGACGATTATGACAGCGTATATTAAAACTTCTTTTAATGAAGGCTTCTACAGCAAGGGAGCAGCATCCGGTGTTGTGTTCTTCTTTGTGGTCATGGTCATTACGGTCGTTATGATGCGTGTTCTGGGGAAATGGGGGGAGCGAATCAAATGAAGATGAGACTTTCCACCCAAGCGAAGGTGATGAATGGCTCTCTAGAGATTCTCATGATCGCGATTGCTGCGTTATTTTTTATCCCGGTTTATTATCTCATCGTCACGACGTTCAAATCGCCGAGTGAAGCAACGATAAACCCACTTTCATGGCCAAGTCATTTTAATTTGGATAACTACATGGTGGCTTGGCAGGCGATGAAATTCCCACGAGTCTTTCTGAATACGCTGATCGTAACGGGGGCTTCGGTTAGTGGGATCATCGTTTTCTCATCCATGGCGGCCTATGGTTTAGCCAGACGTACGCATGCGCTCAACACGTTCATTTTTTACTTATTTTTAGCAGGGATGATGGTTCCGTTTCAAATGGGATTGATCAGTTTGTATAAGCTGATTAACGGTTTAGGGCTGATGGATCATCTGCTTGCCGTAATTGTCGTGAACATTGGAAATGGTTGTGTCATCGCGATCTTTCTGTTTCACAGCTTTATCAGCACGTCTGTGCCGCTGGAACTGGAGGAAGCTGCTTTCATGGATGGCTGCTCGGTGCAGGGGACGTTCTGGCGAATTGCTTTTCCGCTGCTTAAGCCTGTGATCGCGACAGTCGCGATTGTGACCACCTTGAATGTCTGGAATGACTTCATGAATCCGCTATTGTTTCTGCAGTCGCGGGAAAACAACGTCATCTTGTTGGAAGTATTTCGCAACATCGGACAGTTCTCGGTGGATTGGACCAGCCTGTTTCCCATGCTGCTGCTTGGTGTGGCGCCGCTGCTGCTGTTCTATCTACTGATGCAAAAATACATGATTAAAGGTGTTGCGGCCGGAGCGCTCAAAGGTTAATGGAAAGAAGGCGAGTCAATGACAGTTTTCAATCGGGAGATTGAGAACTGTTTGCTATTTCACGGCCAGCACTCAGCACCTGTATGTACGCCATCAATTTTGCTTGATAAAATGGGAGACAGGGGGGAGTCACATGTACCGGATGTTAATTGCAGAAGATGATAAAATTGAGCGGGAAGGCATCCAATTCCTTCTAAATAAGTACGCTTTTCCTTTTGAAATTCAGGAGGCTAAGCATGGCAGAGCCGCCCTGGAAATGCTTCAGGAATATGAGGCAGATGTGCTGCTCACGGATATCAAAATGCCCTTCATGGACGGCATTCAATTGGCAAGAGAAGCCAGAGCGCTGAAGCCGCAGCTCAAAATTCTGATCCTCAGCGGACATGGGGAGTTCGACTATGCGAAGACCGCCATCTCCCTGCAAGTGTCGCACTATTTGCTAAAGCCTATTGAACCGGAGGAGTTCCGATCGGTGATTCAGGCTGTCATTCAGCAGCTTGATGAGGAGCAGGCGGCTAAGCGGGAGCAGCAAGAATGGCAGAAGGCATATCGACAAGAGCAGCAGCGTTTGCCGGAGCTAGTGCAGGGAAGTGCTGACAACTCGGATTCGGAGTCACGCAGACGAGCTATTGAAGATGTGCTTCGCATTATTGAGAAGGAATTTGAGCAGGATTTGAGTCTGGAGTATTTGTCTAAGCGCGTGCACTTATCCGCCAGCTATCTCAGCCATACGTTTAAGAAAGCGACAGGTGTCAGTGTCGTTAAATATATTAATCAGTACCGGATGGAGCAAGCCAAAGCCTATTTGGATCAAAGCAACTATAAAATTAACGATGTGTATAAAATGGTGGGATTTTCTGATTTGTCCTATTTTGGCCTCATGTTCAAACAGTATTTTGGCGTGACGCCTACCCAATACAGGGACAAGGTGCGTATACCGTGAAGACGCTTTTAGCTTATTTTCGCAACAGCACCGTTCGGAAGAAATTAATAATGACCTATCTGGTCGTCACTATTGTACCTATTCTGGCGCTTGGGATGTATGCGTATGAGTCGTCCAAAGGATATCTGAAAAAGCAGTTGATGATCGGCATGAACCACACCGTTAGCCAAACCGCGCTCAATGTCGATCAAAAGATGGAAAAGGCCGGGGATTTCATCTCATTCATGGTGTTCAATCCAATTGTCAAAAAGGTAACCGGCTCGGAGCTGCCGGATATTCTCAGCTATACCAAAGAGCTCAACGACAATATCGAGCCGACGATTTGGTACTACATCAACATTAATCGAGAGTTGAAGGATGTGCTCTTTTACTCCGATTATACAGGCAAACAGATTGGCAATTTCATCTATCCCAGCGATGCGGTCCGGCATGCAGCGTGGTACGAAGAAGCGAAGAAAGCAAACAAAACACAGTGGTTCTACGAACAACAGCAGCAATTGCTTTATGCCACGCACAATATCCAGAAAAGTGACAACATCACATTCGCTGGCGTACTCTACGTAAAAATTGATTACGATAAAATGTTCGAAAAGCTCGATCAGGTGTATGATGGCGAATACGGTATTCTCATTACAGACAACAAAGGGCAGGTCGTTTATGCGGGAGAACAGGCCTCCACGTTAAGTGAAAGTGCGATTAAGACCATCGCAGGTCAAGCGGAAGGATCCTTCCGCATGCAGGGCAAGGAGTATTTGATGACGCGAAGCTCGCTGCCCAGCTCGGGCTGGACGTTCACTTATTTTATGCCGACGGCCAGCATGATTGTAGATACGAAGGATATTTTGAAAGCGACTGCTTCCGTTGTGCTGCTGTGCCTTGCCGTGCTGCTGCTCATGATTTGGCTGTTCTCACGAACATTGGTACGGCCGATCCACGCGTTGAAAAAGAAAATCAGCATCGTAGAAAATGGCAATTTCGATGTCCCCATCGTTTCCACTGCGAAGGATGAGATTGGTGAATTGACGCAGAGTTTTGCAGGCATGGTCAAGAAAGTGCAGGATTCGATTCAAGAAGCGGTTGAAGCCCGGATGCTGGAAAAAGAAGCGGAATTAAAGGCGCTGCAAGCCCAAATCTCCCCACATTTCCTGTATAACACGCTGTCCATCATTAACTGGAAAGCGATCCAGATTGATGCGATGGATATTAGCAAGGTCGCGAATTCACTGTCCAAATTTTACCGAACGAGTTTGAATAAAGGTCAGCAGCTTACCCACATTCGTGATGAAATCAATAACATCCGCGCCTATTTGGACATCCAGTTGATGATGCATGACCATGAATTTGATGTGGTTTATGATATTGAGGACGCTGTTTATGACTTCGATACGGTCAATTTCATTTTGCAGCCAATCGTGGAGAACGCGATCATTCATGGGCTCGATGAGAAGGAAGACGGCAGAGGGCTGCTTCGTATTCAAGTATCAGAGGAAGCAGAGCGGATTCACTTCGTCGTTCAGGATAACGGCAAGGGAATGGAGGCTGCCGTTCAGGCGAGTTTACTTGAAGCAGATAATGGCGGCTATGGGCTGCGCAATGTGCAGGAGCGAATCCACCTATATTTTGGCGGGAGCTATGGAGTTCACATCCTAAGCGAAGCGGGAGTCGGGACGCAGGTTCATGTTGTCATCCCTAAGGTGAAATAGAGGTGTAGTCACGTGAACAGCAAGGTTGGGAGCGCCCAGCCTTGCCCAAAGTAAACCGATTTGTGGTATCTATCCAAAAAATCTCAGATAGGCTGGCACTAGTATGTGCTTTTATAATTATTCGTGAAAGCGATTTCTTTCGAAAAAACCAAAGGAGGGGCTATATGCTACTGACGTCAACGTGTTAGGCAACAAAATGGATAAAGAAAGGATGAAGATTCATGATGCTGCAGTTTAAGAAAGTGCTTCGACTTTCCCTTGTGCTCTCATTTTTGCTTGCGATGCTTGCCCCTCAGGCTTTTGCCGCCGACTTTCCGGCCAATCCCACAACCAAAACGGGGTATTCGCTGGATTTCCAAGAGGAATTCAATAGTCCTACACTGGACACGAACAAATGGCTGCCCTATTACCTTCCTCATTGGACAAGTGACAAGTCGAAGGCAGCGGCCCGCTATACGATTGAGAATGGAAGCTTAGTGGAGCGCATTGATGCGGACACACCGGCATGGAATCCTGGCTATGACAGCACCGTGAAGATTTCAAGCATTCAAACGTATGAAAAAGACTGGTGGCACCGTTTCAATTCATCCATGCCCAATGATCATCACGAACCAACCTTCAACGGGTACAGCACGAAATATGGCTACTTTGAGATTCGCGCTAAGTTTTCCAATGTGGGTGGCGGCGGCCATCAAGCGTGGTGGATGGTAGGTACTCAGGATGATCAGGATGCGAACGGCAATACCGCGAAGAATGATGAAATCGACATTATTGAATCCTTTTTCAGCAAGCCTCAAACTTGGCGAATTGCTACTTACGGATGGGGCGATCCCAACTTCTCTACCAATTGGATTTTGAACGAAGACCCAGTGCCGTCAGGCAGCCCAACCACGGAGTATCATGTGTATGCGATGGAATGGACACCGACTTCTTTGAAATTTTATTATGACAATCAGTTGTACAAGACGATTAATCAAGCGCCGCAGAACCCGATGGGGATGATTCTAGGCATCTATACGGACGCAGGTTCTGGCGTTCACAATGCTACTTTTCCCAAACAGTGGAATGTCGATTATGTAAGAGTATGGAAAAAGGACGGAGGCTACCCAGAGCCCTACTATCGGTTCAAGAACCACCAAACCGGCGAATATATGCATATCGAGCAGCAAGCAGGCAAAGTGCAATATGGCACAGTCCCGGCAACCTACTGGAGCTCACAGTGGACCAAAGAGATGACGGCAGACGGCTATATTCGTTTCAAAAACCGCTGGACCGGAAATTACATGATTGCAGGAGCATCAGGGAATGTGGAATACAGCAACGCAGCGACGACAGATGCCTCAAGCAACTGGTCAGAGGAAGTTGTCTCCGGTTACAAGCGTTACAAGAATCGGGCAAATGGCCAGTATATGCACACCGAAGGACTAACGGGATATGTACAAACAGGCAGCGTGCCTGCAACCTATTGGACTAGCCAATGGGCAGAAGAGGTTGCGCCTAACTGAGGAGGATAAGGGGAGCGACTGCCTCAATAGGCGTTGAAAATAGCCGAAAACCTGCGAAAGTGCAGGCTTTCCTTGGTGAAATCGTTTGAAAAGATGAAATACCTGCGATTGTGCAGGAATTTCAAGAGATTTTCTCCCGATATTTAAAATGAGGTCATAATACCTGCACTTTTGCAGGAATACAGGAGATTAAGCGCATTTTAAGATAAAAAGATGCATAATCGCAGGTTTATTGCCAACTCGCACAACACTCTTAACACAGAAAAAAACAGCCCTCATGTAGATTTACTACGTGAGGGCTGCTTCCTATTGTCAATTACTTTTGAACACCATAGATTTTGTAAAGCTCATCTACCATTAAATTAGCTGCGCGTACGCCGCCTGCAGTATTGAAGATCGCATCGCTAACTTGAATAGCTTTGCCTTTCTTCACAACGCTGAGGTTCTGCCATAGCGGATCTTTCATGAAGTCTTCCGCTTGTTTGTTGCCTTTGCCATCTCCGATTTCATACGTGAAGTAAAGCATCATATCAGCATCGACTTCAGGGATGCGCTCTTTGGTGATTTCTTCTACGAAAGTATCTTTATAGTTGGTTGCCGGGCGTGCAATTCCGATTTGTTTGAAAATGATGCCAGTGAAAGTATCAGCTAGGTAGATACGTGTTCTGCCGCCCATGAAACGGACAACGGACACTTTCTCTTGAAGCTTAGGACCTGCTTTTTGTTTGAAATCTTCAATCTTCTTGTCGAAATCAGCAATGATTTTGACGCCTTCTGTTTTCTTATTCAAAGCATCCGCATACAGAGAGAAGTTCGCTTTCCATTCGCCACGCAGGGTTTCAGAGAAAACGGTTGGCGCGATAGCTTTCAACTGGTCATAAATTTTTTCCTGACGCAGCTTGTTACCGATAATAAGGTCTGGTTTAAGTCCGGCGATGAGCTCCACGTTCGGTTGTGACTCTTCACCGAGCACCGTTACGCCTTCCATATCGGCTTTAATATGATCATACCATGGGTTTCCTGTGAAGGACTTTACTGCGCCGACAGGCTTAATGCCAAGAGCAAGCAAAGCTTCTGTTCCTTCATTGGTCAGGATGACCACGCGTTTTGGAGTTCCTTTGATTTGCGTTTCGCCCATTGCGTGTTTAATGGTGCGTGTTTCCTCGACGGCTGGCGATGCCGATTTGGCAACTTTGTTGTCTTCGACAGCTTTCTGACCACAGCCAACAAGAAGTAGAGAAACCGCAAGTGCTGCCGTAATTAATTTCGCGAAACGGGTTTTCTTTTTGCTCGTAAACATGATGTCTAATATCCCCCTAAAACATTTATGTTGATAATGATTATCATTCACGTGAATAAATATAATACTTTTATTGACGAGGTGTCAAGTTTTATTGAAAATGATATTCATAATCATTGACATCATTCAGGAGGTCTCCTACAATAATAAAATCAACTTGTCAAAGTAACTATACATAGTGGGCGGAGTAGATTTAGATGACAACTGGCATTTTTACCAAACAGTTCAAATGGATAGGCTTAGTGGTCTTTTTCATACTGGTTTTAATCGCAATGGCTTGCAGTGTTATTTTTGGCGTTACCAAAATTCCACTCAGGAGTGTCTTGGAAGCTTACACATCTTTTAATGGATCGAACGAGCATCTTATTATAAAAAGTGCCCGCGTACCTCGCGCCCTGATCGCTGCAACCGTAGGTTCAGCACTTGCTGTGGCAGGGGCTTATATGCAGGCTGTGACGCGGAATCCGCTGGCTTCTCCAAGTATATTTGGGGTAAATGCCGGGGCCGCTTTTTTCATCGTTTGTACCATTTCTTGGTTCGGGGATGTCTCCCTCATCGGATTGACGTGGATCGCTTTCCTTGGAGCTGCCGTTAGTGCAGGTGCGGTTTATGGCATCGGCTCTCTGGGAAGAGATGGGATGACGCCAATCAAAATTACACTGGCCGGCTCAGCAATGACCGCCTTCTTCTCCTCCTTGACGCAGGGCATTCAATTAACGAATGGCAAAGTTTTTGAACAGACGTTATTCTGGTTAGTTGGATCTGTAGCTGGACGAGAGCTCAGCATGCTGAATGCCGTATATCCTTATATGATCGGTGCTCTGCTTCTTGCTGTTATCATGTCTCGGCATATCAACGTACTGAGCATGGGAGAAGATGTAGCCACCGGTCTTGGGCAAAATACGGCGTATATTAAGTGTGTCGCGGCTGTCATCATTATCATTCTTGCAGGAGGCTCCGTGGCCGTGGCCGGGCCAATCGCTTTCATCGGAATCATTATTCCACATATTTCACGATATCTGGTTGGTACGGATTATCGCTGGATTGTCCCCTATAGCGCGGTTCTGGGCGCATTGCTCCTGCTTCTTGCGGATATCGGCGCCCGCTTTATTGCTATGCCGAAGGAAGTGCCTGTTGGGGTCATGACGGCAATTATCGGTGTGCCTTTCTTCGTTTATATCGCGCGAAAAGGAGGCGAAACCAAATGAGCAAGTTTTTCTCGGTCAGAAACAGAAGCTTCTCTTACTTAATCAGCCGGAAAGTCGTTTGGGTGACGCTCCTGCTTACTGTGCTCCTGCTTGTCGTCGCCGTGATCAGTCTCAGCAGCGGGAGTCTCAAAATTCCACCACTGGACGTACTGAAAGTGCTGCTCCATATTGGCAATGACAGCTCTCATACGGTCGTTATTAATAAATTGCGGCTGCCGCGCATCGTCGTTGCGATTCTCGTCGGTTCGTCGCTTGCCGTTTCGGGAGCGATTCTGCAAGGGATGATCCGCAATCCGCTGGCTTCTCCGGATATCGTGGGCATCACTGGCGGCGCGACACTCGGCGCCGTATCTTTCTTTTACTTCTTCGCAGGGACAGTGAGCATTCATCTCCTGCCGATCGGCGCGATTCTGGGGGCTTTTGTCTCGACGCTGCTGATCTATGCGATGGCTTGGAAAAGAGGCGTAGCGCCGCTTCGTCTCGTCTTAATCGGCATCGGGATGACCGCCGCGTTCACCGCATTGACCTATATGCTGCTCATTTCGGCGCCGTACATTCTCGCGCAGAAGTCCTTGACGTTCATGTCAGGCAGCATCTACGGCACATCCTGGGCCAAAGATGTTGTTCCGCTGCTTCCTTGGACGCTGATTTTAATGCCGCTTGCCTTTCTGTACACACGGCATGTGAATGTTCAAGAGCTTGGCGATGATATGGCGGCCGGAGTTGGCAGCCGTGTACAAAAGCATCGCCTCATCCTGCTTCTTATCTCCGTTGCGCTAGCTGGCGCGGCGGTTTCGATTGGGGGAGCGATCACCTTCATCGGATTGATGGCTCCGCATATTGCCCGCAAGCTGGTAGGCCCTGCTTTCGGCGGAGTGCTGCCTGTCTCGGCGCTGTTAGGCTCCTTAATTCTACTTCTTGCCGATTGGATTGGTCGTACGGCCTTTACACCATTGGATATTCCGGCAGGCGTGTTTACGGCTGCAGTCGGTGCCCCCTTCTTTGTGTACTTGCTTTATCGCCATCGCCATCACCATCACTAAATTGAACATAAAGGGGAGAGGGTACCATGATTGCCATGGAAGCCAAAGATCTTCGTCTTACCTATGGAGATACCTTAATATTTAATGATCTGAATCTGACGATCCCAAAAGGAAAAGTGACCGTTTTCGTGGGCAGCAACGGCTGCGGCAAGTCCACCTTGCTGCGCTCTTTGGCTCGTCTATTGAAGCCCAAAGAGGGTTCCATCCTGCTGGATAGCCACGAAATCGCCAAGCTCTCCACGAAGGAGATCGCGAAGCGTTTAGCCATTCTGCCGCAGGGTCCTATAGCTCCCGAAGGCTTAACGGTGCTGCAGCTGGTGAAGCAGGGAAGATACCCGTACCAATCCTGGCTCCAGCAGTGGTCGCAGGAGGATGAGCGCATGGTGCGCATGGCACTGGAGTCCACTGGTATCGCGGATTTGTCGGAGAGAACGGTAGATTCCCTGTCCGGCGGACAACGGCAAAGAGCTTGGATCGCGATGACATTGGCGCAAGGCACAGATACGATCCTGTTGGATGAGCCAACAACGTATCTGGACTTGACCCACCAAGTCGATGTCCTCGATCTACTGTTCGAGCTCAACCAGAACGAGAACCGTACCATCGTCATGGTTTTGCACGACATTAACTTGGCTTGCCGTTATGCGCATCATATGGTCGCCATTAAAGAGCAGAAAGTATGGGCTTCAGGTCACCCTGAAGACATCGTGAATGAAGCGATGATCTCATCGGTGTTCAATATGGAGAGTGTGGTCGCCAAAGATCCGCTGTTCGGGACGCCGATGGTGATTCCGCACGGCAAAGGCCGGATGCTGAAAGTGAAATGAGAAGAAGGATGAAGGAGCGCGGCGCTCTTTCATCCTTCTTTTTTGTATGAAGCGGCGCTCATCACCAACGAAGCGGAACTAGGGTCCGCTATTTCGCTCGAAATGCCCCTGATGTAATCCAAACGGAACTAGGCTCCGCTATATCGTCGTTTTCCCACGTTTTCAAGCTTTTTTGGGGGAAATAGCGTACTCCAGTTCCCATTCATGCCTATTTAGCCGTTATTTCCGCTGAATAGCGTACTGTAGTTCCCTCCCTCCCATTCCTAGAGGAGGGCAGTTTGTCTGGGAGAGCCCACCCTCCAGATTGCCTTGGTCCTTACAATCCAGCCAAAAAAGGAATGGCCATGTCCGCAATTCGCCGATGCCCAGCCTCGTTCGGGTGCAGGCCATCCGAGGTAAAGTAGGGCAAAGTCAGCTTATTCAGCCCGCTTTGGGCATAGAGATTAAGAACAGGCAGCGCATAGAGCTGGCCAAGCTGGAGAGCAGCTTCGACATAGTCGAGCAAACGATGGCCTGCTGCGTTGACGGTGAAGATGTCATAGCCATCTTTATCCCGCTGCAGCGGCGTCCATAGACTAAGGCGACAGCGTGGATTAGTCGTCAGGATGTGCTCGATGAGCGAAGTATAAGCGCCATAATACGTATAGATGTCGGCTGTCCCGACTTGCCCGATGGGTTTATCCAAGCGAAAGTCATTTACGCCCGCGAAGATGGTAATGCAGTCGAGAGAGGCATCTATCGTTTTTCCAACATGTGTTGTTGCTCCGTAATCACGCTCTCCGCCCGCTGTCATCGGACAGCCGCTTTTGCCATAATTCAGGACACGCGCAAAACCTAGAGCCTCTTGAACGAGCGGCTGATAACCTCCTGCTTCTGTGATGCTGTCACCGAGGGTTCCCCACGCTGCGCCTTCCCATTTCTTTGGCATGCTGGCACGTCCTCCTTTAGTTGCACTCTTCCTCAAAGGTAATGGCTCCTGCAGCAGCAACGGTCTGATCGGCCTCCTCATGGCCTGGCCGTTCGCCAAGGTAGGCGCCTTGCTCAACCAGCTTCCGCTGCAGCTCAGGGATGGACACCTCGCGGAAGCCAACGCTGCGATCGCTGGCCATTGCGGCGGCGACACCTGCTGCCTCGCCCATGGCGAAGCAGTTCGGCATTACGCGAAGCGAGCCTTGTACAGGGCGATCGGAGGATACCGAGCGTCCGGCAACGATGAGGTTTGATTTGCCTTGCGGAAGCATGCAGCGATAAGGAACGCCATGGGATTTGCCTTTTGGCAGATGCTTGATGGTCATCGTGGCCCCGGCATTAGCCAAATGGATATCAATAAAGTAGGAATTGCGTGCAATGTCATCCTCAAAGGTACGCATGGACAAGAAGTCCTCTACGACGAGCGTGTAATCCCCTTGGATGCGCCGAGTTTCGCGAATCCCGATCTGGTCGCCGGAATGAACAAGGAAAATGTGTTCAAAGCCAGGGACGTACTTGCGCAAGAACCGCATTTGCGTGTCAATTAGCTGTCGTCCCTCGATCGCCGCACGTGTTAAGTCCTCGGCTTTCGTCCCATCAATATCGAAGATATGTCCGAAGTTGAAGCCAACGGTGGAATCCGTAATCCAGGACATACCTGAGATCCGCTTGCGTCCCTCCGGCAGGTCGCCGTTCAGCTGCGCCTCAGTCACGAGCGCTTCCAGCTGTGGATGCTGTCCCGTCTCCAGAATGAACTGCTCGAATCGCCCTTTGTCAGCACCTGTCACCACGTAACACATCGTACCTGGCTGCAGCTCGCCATTCTCCCCGCCGACTTGAAAAGGCACGCCAGCCAGCGCGGCAAGATCCGCATCGCCCGATGCGTCAATATACAGCTTGGCTTGCACGACGGAGCGTCCGGATTTATTGCTGATCACAAGCCCGCTGATCTGCTCCCCGTCTAGCAGCACCTGATCAGCGACGGTATGGAACAGGATTGTGGCTCCGCTGTTCAATACTTCCTTATCGTATACGCGCTTCAGCGTTTCCACATCGATGGGCACCCAGTCCAACTGTTCTTTATAGCGGTTAAGGAAATCGTCGCCCGCTGCCAGCTTCATCTTCTCCAGCAAATCGAGACCAATTCCGCGAATGACCGGCTTCTCGCCATCGGTATACGGGCAGAAGGCAGGAACGAGCGCTGCCGTTCCCATGCCGCCCAGATAACCGCGCTGCTCGATCAAGAGCGTGCTTGCCCCGTTGCGGGCTGCGGCGATTGCCGCTGCAATACCTGTGGCACCGCCACCAACAACGACAACGTCTGGGGTGTGGCTGATCGGAAGCTTTTGAGCAGGGATGGTCATCGACTCGACGTTCGTATTGGTAGTTGCCAGCGTGTGTGTCATACAGATGTTCCTCCTAAGTGGGAGACTTCAGCCAACTAGGCTGCGTCTGCCTTCACGGTAGTTTTATGATGGCTATGCTTCTCATTATAGTGTTCAGCTTCGGAGGAACTAGTTTAACTTTTGTTTAATTTAAAAATGGTCCTGTGATATGATTACGGGGAAATACGCACATTATGTTGGACACAATGGAGGTTACTTTTCATGCCAACCCGCAAAGCTGTTACCTTAAAAACGATTGCCAAAGAGCTTGGGCTGACGGTCCAAACCGTATCCAAAGCTCTGAAAGGGAAACACGGCATGTCCGAATCGACCAGGCAGCTTATTGTCCATACAGCGGAAAAGCTCGGTTACTATACGATGGATCAAATTCGCAGCCTTAGACTGGATCATATTGCGCCTTATCCGAACGAAAGGCTGCGTTTTCTTTTGGTGCAAACAGCTGAGTCCGTTGCATATAATCGACTGCTGCTGCAAGGTTTGCAGAATCGGTTTTTCTCTTTCGGTCATCGCATCGAGCTGCTGATGCTGCCTCAGAACATAAGGGAGGAGAGGATGGCCGAGTGGCTGGAGGAGCATGGCGTCATCTACGCGGACGGCATCTTTATTGCGCCCAGCATAGTACCTAAGGCGTGGGAGGCAGCCCTTTTTAAGCTTCAAATACCGCGGATCTTGCTCAGCTTCCCTCCTCCAGGTGTGAAAATAGATAGTGTGATTTGGGATGTGTATGAGGCTACCTTTCAGTCGGTAGCTTACTTGCGAGGCCTAGGGCATGAGCGAATCCTGTATGTAGGGGATATTCAAGTGCAGCGGGGGTTTATTTTGCGCTGGCAAGCTTTCTGCCATGCGATGAATTCGGAAGGGATCGCAATCGATCCTACTGAGCATTCCATCGGTCTACGAACTGATCTGGCACAGTGGCGTATTGGGCTAAAGGCTCAAATGGAGCGGTATAGGCCAAGTGCGATTATTTGCGGAATCGACCATGAGGTACAGACGGTCTACGAGCTTTGTCAGGAGCTGGAGTGGCTCGTTCCCGAGGATATTTCTTTGGTCGGATTTCTGAATGAACAGTCCGATTCGCTTCCGCTGCTCACAAGACCTCATCTGCCCATTAGCGAGACGGGGTATAGGGCTGCGGATCGCATGCTGTGGCGAATTGCCAATCCAACGCTGCCATTTGAACATATTCGCATTCAAGGCGATTTTGATGAAGGGAGTACGACTTCCGTCGCTTCCACGAACAGGGCATCCTCTATCACAAGATAAGACCAGAAATCATAAGATCCTCCTATATGCCTCGGCTTTATCCAAGCTATAATATAAAGAACTGCTGTGATAAGGGGGCCAATACGAGATGTATAAACTTGTCATTATCGACGATGAGCCGACTGTTCGCTTTGGACTGAGCAACTATTTTGATTGGCAAGCTTATGGAGTTGAAGTGATTGGGGATGCGGATGACGGCGACGTTGGTTTAGAGCTGATTGAACGTGAGAAGCCGGATTTGGTGTTGACCGATGTGCGTATGCCGAATATGGATGGCATTCAGATGTCGAATAAGCTGAGTGAACGATTCCCGCATATCAAAATTGTGTTTGTCAGCGGCCATGATGATGCTGAATATTTGAAATCTGCGCTGCAAGTGAAAGCGGTAGATTATTTATTCAAGCCTGTTAATTTGAGCGAGCTGGCTGTCGTTATCCAAAGAGTGGTCGATACCTTACGGACAGAGAAGCAAGAGCGGAAGCTCATTGAGGATATGCAAGTGAAACTGATACAGAGCATGCCCCTGCTTAGGGAGAAATTCCTGATGTCGCTAATTCGAGAAGGAGTCCAGCATCCCGGACGGATTCAGGATCGCATTCAATTCCTCGGGCTCAAGCTTCCGCTGGAAACAGCCTATTTAGCTATTGTGATTCGTATCGATAATGCTGCTGAGGTGGCGCGAACTCGGTCAGAAAAAGATCAGCAGCTGCTCTCCTATTCTGTGATTAATATTGTGCAAGAGTTGATTGAGCGAGAGATTGGCGGCTATGCCTTCGAAAATCAAATCGGCGAATTCGTGGGCATTCTTCGAATTGTGGATGAGGACCAAGAGAGCTTGCTGTTTACTTTAGCGGAAGAAGTTCGCCAAAGTCTTTACAGCTATTTGAAAATTAGTGTGACGATCGGCGTAGGTGAGCGCGTTTCCAAGCTTGCCAATGTACCTCAGTCGTATTCCCAAGCGAAGGAAGCAGCCGATCAGCGTTGGTTTCTCGGGAAGAATCAGATTATTTCCATGGATAATCTAGAACAGCGCGAGGACAGCATTTATCGGTTCGATGCCTCGCAGAATGAGCGAATGATATCTGCCCTGAAAGCGGCAGATATCGCCAAGGTGCGCGAGGAGCTTCACGCGATCTTTCTTGCACTCTCTCACAGCC
Organism: Paenibacillus alba; assembly: GCF_013204855.1. GTDB lineage: Bacteria > Bacillota > Bacilli > Paenibacillales > NBRC-103111 > Paenibacillus_E > Paenibacillus_E alba. The sequence continues at coordinate 185,751 of NZ_JABMKZ010000009.1, forward strand.
GTGCAGACGGTATTGCTTATGGACGCAATCTAAGCTTGCAGCTGCTGCTGCTCGCGAGCCGGATTCTGTTGGAGCTTCAAGTTCACAAACAAGGTGCCGAGAATGTAGAGAACGAGCAGCTCACAAAGGTATTTCAACAGGAGACCTTGGATGACTTGAGACGCTTGGTTGAATACCGCTTGCTTGAGGTTTGCGGGCGCATCGGAGAGAAGCGCAGCGGCAAAGCCAAAAATGTCATAGAACGTACCCGTGCCTTAATCGATAAGCGATTTGCGGATAATCTTCAGGTCGGGGATATTGCCGCCGAAGTGTTCCTTTCCACCACCTACTTATGCCTTCTTTTCAAACAGGAGACAGGCGAAACGATCAATGAATATATGACGAAGGTGCGTGTGGATAAAGCCAAGGAGCTGCTCCAAGATCCGGGCAATAAGTTTTATGAGGTCTGTTATGCAGTGGGGTATTCCGATCCAAGCTATTTCAGCAAAATATTTAAAAAATATACCGGATTTACCCCAAGCTCATTTCGTGATCAAGTGATGTAGAGGCGGTAGGGCAAATGATACATCGAGGCTGGACTTACGTATCCATGATTTTCAAAAGCGTTCTTGCGGCAAAACTTTGGCTGATCGCCTATGTTGTGCTGATCCTGATCCCGGCTTCCATTTTCCTGTATGCCTACTCCCAGCGATATTCGCGTATTCTGGAAGAAGAAGTGACGCGAACGATGCTTCAAACTCTGAAGCAGGCGGAAATTAATTTGAATCACCAAATCAATTCCTTGCGCGATACATCAAATGCGATATTTATGAATCCGAAACTGGTTACCTATTTACGAACATCGGCCTCTTATGGCGATCAATTGGATGCCTTGAATGAACTGCGTTATATGGTGGATAATGCCAGAACGAATCTGAATGTGTTCCGTGTGCGCTTATATGTCGATGACAGCAAGCTGTTCTCGCATGAGAAAGTGAATTTCTTCCCCTACGAAAGTATCAAAGCAAGCCCGTGGTACAAGGATGTACTGAATGCCGGGGGGCTTCTCGTTTGGACGGGTGCCTACATGGAACATTTTATTGACATCCCGAATGAGGACCCTTATATTTTCTCAGGCCTTCGTATTTTGCGTGATCCTGACCACTATGACAATATATCTGGGATTCTATCGATTGATGTGGATGCGAGAATTCTAGAGAATATCCTCTCGAATATTAAGCTGAACAACGAGCAGCAGGTATTCTTGGTGGCTCCTGACGGAACCCTTGTCCTGCACAGCGATAAATCGTTGCTTGGAACGAAGCTGAAATCAAGTGCCGTGTTGAATACGATTGAACAAAGCAATGAAGGTGTCTCTGCCATAGAGGAGGATAACAGCCAGCAGTATGTTGTTTATACAACGATCAGCGCAACAGGGTGGAAGCTGGTAGCAGAGGTTCCGAAGAAAGGGATTAGCTCACGCGCCGCTTCGTTAAATCAAATTTCCAGTGTGGCGACATTAACAGGGGTAACGGTTCTGTTTCTTATTCTCGTTTTTATTTTGCTGGCTTTTATTGTGCGTGGGATGAATCGTCGCGTGCAAACCGTCATTAAAGTGATTAAACGAGAGGGTATTGAGGGATTGGATGAGAGGTATGGTACGTCAGATGGGGACATCAACTTACTGGAGAAAAGCGTCGATCATCTGATTCATCGTGTCAGGAATTTAATGGAGGAGACGTACAAATCCAAGGTGCAGGAGCGTGAGGCCCAGCTTCGTGCCCTTCAGGCGCAGATCAATCCTCATTTCTTGTACAACACATTAGATACGATCAACTGGATCGCTATCGGTCACAAAGCTCATGACATTAGTCAAATGATTGACGGGTTAGCCAAGTATTTCCGGCTTAGCTTGAACAAAGGCAAGGATGTCGTCACCGTTACCGATGAGCTCGAGCTGGCGAAGGTTTATCTGGAAATTCAGCAGACGCGTTTTCCCAAAAGCTTCGAGTTTGAATTTGAAACTAGCGTTGCTCATGACAATGGGGGAGCAGAAGGACAGGAGCGGTCGTTGGACTCCTTCTACATCCCCAAGCTCACACTGCAGCCCATTGTAGAAAATGCCCTTCTCCACGGCATACGGAAATCCAAAGGGAAAACCGGGAAAATTACGATTCGAGCTGTCGTCGAAGGGGATGACCTGCTGCTGTCTGTCACAGATGATGGCATTGGCATGGAGCCTGAGCTTGCCCAAAGTCTGTTAACGGAGCCTAGGCCAACGATGCGAAATGACGGTTCCGGCAGCTCTTACGGATTATATAACGTGAATGAGAGAAGTAAGCTTTTTTCAGGAGAAGCCTACGGTTTGCACATCCAATCTAGTCCCGGCGAGGGAACTACGATTACGGCGCGATTCCGCTGCCAGTCTCATGAATCAGAAGCTTAATATAACATCGAGTATTCCTTTTCTTACGAGGAATGCTTTTTTTTATACATAAAGACCTTACAAAAGTACCAGAAACACAAAGATCACCATCTACAGCTGCAAGACCAGTCCCCTTTATAATACGAATATACAACTTGGAGGTGAGCGTGATATGAGTGTCACAGCAGCGGAAGTGAAACAACGTGTCGCAACGGCGAAGGTCAGCAAGAATAGGTGGAAACTGTTCCGCACGAATATAGATCTCTATGTTTTGCTGATTCCCGGACTTCTGTTTTTGCTGCTATTCAAATATACGCCCATGTATGGGATCATCATTGCGTTTATGGATTTCAATATTTTCGATGGCTTCACAGGAAGCAAATGGGTAGGGATGGCGCAATTCGCGAAATTGATTCATTCGGATGAATTTCTGCAAGTGTTCATGAACACCTTGCTGATCAGTTTGTACAAGCTCGTCTTGCTATTTCCGGTACCGATTGTCATTGCGCTGCTGCTGAATGAAGTGCGCAGAAGCTGGTTTAAGCGAACGGTTCAAACGATCATTTTTTTGCCGCACTTCTTGTCATGGGTCATCATTTCGGGTTTGTTTATTACGATACTTTCCCCCAGCGGCGGCCTCGTAAACAATGTGATTCAATATTTCGGAGGCACACCGATTTCCTTTTTTCTGGATAATGACTTCTTCCGAAGTGTGATCGTCTTTACGGCTGGCTGGAAGGAATCCGGCTGGAACACTATCATTTTCATTGCAGCGATTGCCGGTATTGAGCAAGAACAGTATGAAGCGGCATCCATTGATGGAGCAGGGCGTATTCGTCAGATGTTGAATATTACGCTTCCAGGTATCATCCCAACGATCATCCTGATTCTTGTCCTGCGGCTGGGATACTTGCTGGAAGCGGGAACCGAGCAAATCTTAACGATGTATAATTCCGTTGTTTATCAATCCGGTGATGTGATTGGAACTTTTGTTTACCGCCAAGGATTGGGTCAGCAGGATTACAGCTTTAGCACGGCAGTAGGCTTATTCAATTCCGTTATCGGATTCCTCTTGATCGTGCTGGGCAACGAGCTTAGCAAAAAAGTGGTTAAGCGAAGCATATGGTAGGAGGTGCAGCGATGAAAAAGAAAACAATTGGCGATTGGTCCATGGATGTATGTGTGTATGCGGCTTTGCTGCTATCCGGGCTGCTTACGCTGCTGCCCATGGTCAACGTCTTGTCCAAAGCATTAAGTGATGAATCCGCCGTTATTTCCGGTAAGGTAGGCGTAATTCCTGTCGGATTTCAGTTAGATACGATGAAATATGTGGTGTCATCCAGCCAATTCTTGCATGCCATTTCGGTTTCTTTGCTGGTGATGATCGTGGGTACCGTGCTCGCCATCCTACTGACAGCATTGACAGCTTATCCTTTATCCAAAAGACATCTTCCCGGGATACCGTTCATCCTGCTCATGTTCATCTTCACCATGTTGTTTAACGGTGGCATTATTCCGAACTATTTGCTCATGAAGGAACTCCATCTCATTAATAATCTATGGTCCTTGATGCTGCCAGCTCTAATAAGTGTGTTCAACATGCTGGTCATCAAAAGCTATTATGAATCGTTGCCGGAAGCGCTGGAGGAGTCAGCCAAAATGGACGGCGCCCGTAACTTCACGATCCTGTTCCGCATCATTCTTCCCTTGAGCACACCGGTGATTGCGACGATCGCGCTGTTCTATGCGGTGTATTTCTGGAATGACTATTTTCACCCGATGCTGTACATTTCCAATCCGGGCCTCAAGCCTTTGCAGCTCTATCTTCGCGATATTGTTATGGATGCAGACAGCTCTTCCGCACTGAATAAAAGCGTTGATGACATGATGAATATATCACCGGAAGGCATTCGTTCGGCTACCGTTATTGCCTCTATTATTCCCATGCTGCTGGTATATCCGTTCCTGCAAAAGCATTTTGTCAAAGGCGTTCTGATTGGATCTGTGAAAGGCTAACGCAGCGTTAACGCCCTAGATGCTCTCATCGTAGGCTTAATGATATAGTTACATAATGACATAGGGAGGGTTTATGTATGTTGAAAAAACACAGAAAGCTGATGCTCGTCACGCTTACAGCTTGTTTATCCGCTTCATCGCTTGTCGCTTGTTCCTCGGGAGGCGCCAGCTCCGGGAGCCCATCTTCACCGGCGGCATCCACCGCTGCAACCGCAGCGCCTGCGGCAGCAGGTCCAAAGCCTGAACTGAAGTCTTTGCAGATTTGGCAAAAGGATGACTACAATACGTATCCGGTAGCCAAATTCCTGGAGCAAGCTACAGGGTACAAAGTTCAGTATGACATGCTGCCGCAGGATAAACCGCAGGATAAATTAAATATCCTGATCGCTTCCGGCGAACCCTATGATGCCATAACAACAGTAGGATCCACGGATTTCAAAGCAGTCTACTCCGATTATGCCAAAAAAGGCGCTTTGGTCGATTTGGGACCGCTTATTGATAAATTTGGACCCAACATTAAAGCGTCTGTTGACCCGGAAGCGCTGGAAGCAGCCAAAGTGGATGGGAAGCTTTATGGAATTCCAACGAAAAGTTTAAATGCGGTTTCAACCAGCTTGTTTATTCGTCAGGACTGGTTGGATAAGGTGGGCCTTAAGATGCCAACGACACTTGATGAGCTTGTGGCTGTCCTTAAAGCCTTCAAGGAGAAAGATCCAGGCGGAAACGGCGACAAGAATATCGGGCTGACCATGAGTGGAGAAGCCTCCTTCATCAGCAATATTGTAGGCGCTTTCGGCATGCCGAACTATTGGAATGATGTGAATGGCAAGCTGATCCCTCGGGTGATGGATCCGGCATTCAAGGACTATACGGCTTTCGTTGCCGATTTATTCAAACAAGGCTTAATCGATAAAGAGTTTGCAGCGAACAAGGATGCTACCGCCAAAGAGAAATTCACAAGCGGCAAAGCAGGGATCATTATGTTGAACTGGTCGGATGTACCGGTAATCATGGATGCTTTGGTCAAAAATGTTCCAACTGCGAAAGCTGGCTTTCTGTCCGCCTTACAAGGCAAAGATGGCAAAGCGGCGTTATCCGCTGCCAGAGGTTTTGACCGCATTACGTTCATCCCGAAAGCATCCAAGCATCCGGAAGATGCGATTAAGTGGATGAACGCCAAGCTTGAGAAGGAAACCTTCAAAAAGATGGCGATCGGCGAGGAAAACAAGCATTATACGTTCAAAGACGGTACGTATACGCCGATTCAGCCGATCTTTACGGATGAGCGCAACCAAGCGAACAACTTCTTGATGGGTACGGATGACAAAAATTATCCGACGTACTGGCAGGCTCGTGTGCGCAAGGATATGCGTTTGTTCGATGGGTGGAACCTAATGAACGGATTGGCACCGGCGTCGACGAAAGTCGTCGATCAATTAGGCTATGCGCCGTATATGGCCGTTTTCTCGAAAAACTTCCTGCAATTGAATACGATGTCAAGCGATTATACAACGAAGCTGATTTTCGGGGCTGAGCCGATGAGCGGTATTGATGCGTTCATTACAAAATTCAAAGCATCAGGTGGAGACGCAAGCTTCACAGAAGTGAATGACTGGTATGCAACCGTGAAGAAATAACAGAATTGATATCACCAGATTATGATAAAGCCCAACCTCTCCAGCGGCTGCTGAAGGGGTTGGGCTAAGGTCATTGCGACTGTACATCGAAGTCGCGCTCTAGAAGCACACGTTCTCCCACCTTGAAAACGGCCTTCAAGTGGTTCACTCCTGGCTTCAACTGCTTATTTAAGGAAATATCGTTAAGTACGGTGGTGTAGTTCAAGTAATAGAGTCTCTGATTGGAGGCAACCACGGGTTCGGAGGATGTCCCCGGCGAATTAGTTGAATTCCGATCGTAGACGTACAGTTTTAAGCTATTTCTTACTTCGTAGGGGGCTAATCTTTCATTATCATAGCTAAGGACGGAAAGATGCAAAGTATTGCCTTCCACCGCAGCAGGCGGATTGAAGCCCTCAAACGTATATTGAACCTCGCTCAAGATGACCTCGCTGTGATTCGGCTGGATCTGTGTGGAGGCGCCCAACAATGTTCTCATATCTTCGATGCCCAGATTGGGCACACCATTAGCTGAGGAGCTTGTTGGAGCAGTGGATAGCGGCAGCTTTCGCGGGTTTCCACCCTGCCAGAACAGGACCGCTTCTTGCTCGCCGGGCTTTATTTGAAAAGAGTAGCCTAAACCATCGTCGAATGTCCATTTGTTATCTTGACTCGGACCCGATAGGACGTAATGATACATTTTCGCTAGAAAGGCGGAATCGAGATATAACTGTCCGTCTAAATCGTATCCTACTTTGGCGTTACCGAATGTAAGGTTATTGTCATTCAGGTATAAAGCTCCTTTACTGCTTATATCACCGATGATAGGCTTATCCAGCTCTCTGCCGGCTGGATGAATGCGATCCAACTGAGGATTCAGTGTAATCCACGCATTGCCAAGGAATGTAGATATTTGAAACCACTGAATGCCGTCTGAATTGGTCCAAGATGCAAGCGGATGTAAGGATTGGGGGCCTAGGATACCGTTGTTCAAAAGGATATTTTCATCCGGATAGCGAAGCAGTCCCGTCGTGGTCGAACGCAATTCAATGGTTGCACTTTCAGGCTTGGCATCTTCGGGATCCGCGAACCTTGGATTGAACCAGCCCTCGCCTTCGTTGGCCTTTACATGATACCAAACGTTATTCGCCCTGTTGAACTGATAGGGTTGGATCTCCTCGAATACCTTGAGCGTCTGGGGGGCAATTAGGATCGGCTCCTGAGCATACTCGGAAGGGGCAGGAAATAAGGGAGCTGGCAAATGACGTTGGATCGTGTCATCCTTGTCTATCACAAGCTGACCGGAGTATGGAGTCCATTGCAGCCCTTTATCCGTATGAATCTGGTAGATGCTGCCTGCCGGAGAGCGGAATTCCCCTGCTTCGCTTAGAATCTGATTTTCAATGTAAGTTGCATCTTGTTCCGATGAAGGATAGTTCATAAAGGGGAAGTCGCTAACTTCCACGTGCGCATAGTATTTTCTCTTGTTTGCAGCTTGGTAGGAACCGATTTTCTTGACAGGCAAATGAATCCACTGATCTCCCAACCAGCTTGTCTGTATCTTCAGCCACTTATCTCTGCTTTCCTTATAAGAAGGACTATAAAACCATTGCTTTTCGGCTCCCGCAATGACAACCTCCTGCGGAGACAACACGGCCGAAGAGGGGATATTGTCTTTGGGGTTTGCATAGATCGGCGTGTTCTCCAGCAGCGTGATGGAGGGAGGAGGAGGCACATCGATCGATTGTGGATATGTTTTCACCCACCTATCACCGTTGCTGGTATGAATTTTCCACCAACTTGGATTGGTTGCCCAGCCTGATTCGGCTTCTACAACTTCAACCACCTGAGGAGAGAACGAGCCTTCGGCTTTATTTTTCAAGGCATTGGGAATTACATAATAGGGTGTATTTTCCAGCAACGTCAAACTCTTGGGAATATGAATCCCATCTGCGGCTTCCGTAGGAGTATCTTCATATTCAGAAGCTGCTGCTTGATGAAGAGCTGCTGTTGTCGCCATACTTATTCCCAATAAGAGCGTTAACGCTAGTTTCGTTCGGATCACAGCGGAGTCTCCTTCTCTATTACTTTTTTTCACTATTTTACCATATAAAATGCGTTATACTAGAAAAAGCTGCCAGCTGGCAGCTTTTCTTTCAGTGACCTCAGGCGCTTTATGTTTCTGTCATCGTGCCACCGTTTACATGCAGCACTTGACCTGTCACATAGCCGGAATCGTCCGATGCCAAATAGACATAGGTTGGAGCCAGCTCGAAGGGTTGGCCTGCACGGCGCATCGGTGTGTCAACACCGAAGGTTTTGATATATTCGGCCGAGTAGCTGGCTGGTTGAAGCGGAGTCCAGATGGGGCCTGGAGCAACGGCGTTCACTCGGATACCATACTGGACCAATTGCAGGGACAGTGATCTCGTAAAGGAAACGATCGCTCCTTTGGAGGAGGAGTAATCAAGCAGGAGCGGTGCTCCGGCATAAGCGGTAACTGAAGTTGTGCTGATGATAGAGCTTCCTGGCTTCAAGTGCTTCAATGCTTCTTGGGTGAGGAAGAAATTCGGAAAGATGTTCGTTCGGAACGTATCCTCCAGCTGCTGACGTGTTATATGGATAATATTCGGCTGAGGAAATTGTACGCCTTGGTTAATGACCAAGATATCCAATCGTCCGAAGTGCTCGACGGTTTGGCAGACGGCTTCCCGGCACCAAGCTTCTTCGCGCAGATCTCCCGGCAAAAGCAAGCAGCGCCGGCCATACTTCTCCACCATGCGGGAAGTCTGCGCGGCATCCTCGTGTTCATCGAAATAAGGAATGGCCACATCTGCGCCTTCCTTGGCGAAGGCAATGGCCACTGCGCGGCCAATACCGCTGTCGCCCCCTGTAATAATGGCTACTTTATCCAAGAGCTTGCCGCTTCCGACATAAGACGGGTTATCCGAGATCGGCAGCGGATTCATTACATATTCAAAGCCTGGCTGACGGTCTTGATGCTGCGGAGGAAAAGATAGGGGAGTCAGCTCGCATTTCTTTTCTTCACCATAATAAGGGTATATGGGGTACATAAGGGTTATCCTCCTGTTGTCGCGTACTCATATGCAGGATATTCACCTAGTCACAGAAGAGTGACCGAATCTACGCAATAATTGAAGCCAAACTTATTTATCATTTTGATAAAATCATTCAGCAAATAGGGAGAAGGAAACGGTAGAGGGCAATAAGTAAAAAGAAGCCCCCTTAAAGTCAAGTTAGAGGGATTACCCAGGGGGATGAGAGTAAGTATGATTGAACTAGTTGTGAGAGCGTTCTCACAATAAAGTCAAAAAAGAGGCCCGCAGGGAGCAAGATCTCGCTTGCGCGGATGAGTAAAGCATGGATTGAAGCTCCGTAAGAGGCGAATCCAATTAGGACTGTCAACCTTCGCTTATGCGATAAGGTGGCGGTCTTTTTTTGCTAGAATTGTGTGAATGATATGTTTAAGGATTAGATAGGGTAAAATAGTGAAAAGGAGTGAATCATATGCCCAAAATTGCAGCCATTACAGGTGGCGGTCAAGGAATAGGACGCGCCATAGCTTTGGCTTATGCCAAGGAAGGTTATCGTGTCTCTATCGCCGATGTAGATTATGATGCTGGTATGGAGACGCTGAGCCTCTTGAAAACCTATACGAATGATGCTTTATTTATGAAGCTGGACATATCGAAGGAAGAGGAAGTCCGTCTATGGATGGAACGCACAGCTGCGGAATTAGGCGGCATTGATGTGTTAGTCAATAATGCAGGAATCATGCATAACGAAGACGTATTGGCATTGACGGCGGAGCAGTTCCACCGGGTGATTTCGGTCAATTTGGGAGGCGCGTTTCTCTGTTCGCAAGCTGCGGCTCGCCTGATGAAGGAGAGTGGCAAAGGGGGCTCTATCATTAACATGGCCTCCACGAGAGCGTACATGTCTGAAGCGAATACCGAGGCCTATTCCGCCTCCAAGGGTGGTATCGCTGCCTTAACTCACGCCATGGCGGTTAGTTTAGGGGATTACGGCATTCGCGTTAATGCGATCTCACCGGGTTGGATCGAGGTAAGAGACTGGCAGAGCGGTTCCAAGAAGGAAAGGCCTGTCCATTCCGAGATAGATCGCAGCCAGCATCCGGTAGGCCGAGTGGGGAAGCCGGAAGATGTCGCTTCAGCTTGTTTGTATTTATCCAGCGATCAAGCGGGATTTATCACAGGCCAGAATTTGACGATAGATGGCGGAATGTCAGTTAAAATGATTTATGCGGAGGACGAAGGCTGATTGTGGATAAAGTCCTGCAATTCAATTTGTTTTATGCCATAATGGAACCAAATACGCCCTAATTTATAGGGGTATGGGGACAAAGACGGAGAAATGATTGGAGGAATAATCTTGCATAAAATCGATTTCAATCGTGATCCAGTATTTAAACAAGTTTTTACTTGCGCGCCTAATGCGATAGCCTTGGTGTCTACCGATGGAATGATTCGTAAAGTCAATCCATCTTTCTATGAAACTTTGGGTTATACGGAACAAGAAGCAGAAGGATTTGCATTCCAGGAAATTACTCATCCGGCAGATTGGCCGAGGGTGAGCAAACGGCTCGAAGAGCTGCTAAGCGGGAATGAATGCTTTGATGAAATAGAGAAGCGATGTTTTCAGAAAAACGGCAACTTGATCTGGACGTCCGTAAGGATTTCTGTTGTTCGTGATGAGACAGCGAGCCCGCTCTATTTTATCATTCATATGATTGATATCTCAGAGAAAAAGGCGACACATCAAAGATTGTTAGAGATTGAAGATAGGTATGATCTGATCTCGCAAAATGCTCAAGATATTATTACCTTTGTGAATCCTGACGGTAAAATTCAGTATGTATCACCATCAATTTGCGATCTATTGGGCTATGAGCCTGAAGAATTAATAGGCAGAGAGAGTACGGAATTAAACCACCCGGATGATTTATTACAGATGCAGTCCACGTCATTGATCGACCAGAATATATTTACATATCGGGCACGTCATAAAAATGGTACCTATATTTGGCTGGAAACCGCCACGAAACTTATTCGGGATGAGCAAGGTCATCTGCTGAACATATTAGGGATAGGCCGTGATATTACAGAGCGCAAGACGTATCAGGACAGTCTGGCAGAGGCTCAGCATATTGCAGCGCTGGGAAGTTGGGAAATTGATTTCCTGGAACAAAAGATTAGCTTCTCAGATGAATTTTTCCGCATTTATAATTTGCCAAAAAACAGCTTGCCCACGGACCCGACGGCTCTTATCACGCTTATTCATCCTGAAGATCAACTGCAATTCAAAGCCTTCACGGATCAAGCCAAGCGAGGTGGTTCTTCTAGTTTAGAATTCCGCAATTTGCAGCCCGATGGTTCAATTAAATATATGCAAATACGCGTTTCGGTGTTGTTCGATGAGAATGGAAGCGCGACCCGCATGAATGGAACTACTCAAGATATTACGGAGCGCAAATTAAATGAGTTGAAATTGCAAGAATCGGTAGAGCGGTACAACTCTTTGAAGAAATACAACCATGATGCTGTTATCTCCTTGGACGTCCATGGCAAAATCATTAACACAAATGAGATGGCAGCGAAGCTGACCGGCTACAGCATTGCAGAAATGAGAGGAGAGAATATCTCCAAATTCATCAGTGAACAAAACGTAAGCCATATCTTGTCCAACTCGATGGAAGATCTCACCGCAGAGCGAAATATTAATAAAATTAGGCATAGAGACGGCCATGACGTAGAGGTGCTTGTCACGATAGCCCCGATCATTATCAATAAGCAAAACGCCGGATATTATGTCATTGCCAAAGATATGACCGAGCAAAAGGCGCTTCTAATTGCCAAGGAAGCCGCTGAGAAAACAAACAAAGCCAAGAGTGAGTTCCTTGCCATGATGAGCCATGAAATCCGAACCCCCATGAATGGCGTCATTGGGATGACAGATTTGCTTCTAAATACGACGGAATTGGATGATGAGCAGCAAGAGTATGTTGAAATCATTCATAAAAGCGGCAATACACTCATTACCATTATTAACGATATTCTCGACTTCTCCAAGATCGAAGCCGGCAAAACAGAACTGCAAATGCAATCCATGGATATCAGAGATTGTATTGCCGAGGCCCGCGATGTGCTGCTGCCTAAGGCAACGGAGAAAGATCTCTATGTTGACATAGATGTCCCGCCAGATATTCCCCATGCCTTACTAGGCGACTACGATCGTGTCAAGCAGATCATGTTGAATATCATCGGCAACGCGATTAAGTTTACTCTGAGTGGCGGAGTGAGCATTCGGGTTGAAGATGGGGGAAGCGAGAACGGCAGGCGCCAGCTCAAATTTACATTTAAAGACACCGGTATCGGCATACCGAAGGAAAAGTTGATCTATTTGTTTGATCCTTTTCATCAATTGGAGAGTTTTATGACACGTAAATCGGAGGGAACGGGATTAGGGTTAGCGATTAGCCGGAAGCTGGTTGAGCTTATGTCCGGAGATATTTGGGTTGAACATACAGACGAGCTTGGGGCAACTTTCGTGTGCACGATTTGGTTGAAGGAACTTGAGGATGAATCCAAGCCAACTCATTTGCCTGCCAGTGAGGAGCCGACTGCGCTGAAACCATTGAAAATTTTAATCGCGGAAGATAACGAAATTAACCAGATTATTTTGACCAAAATGATTGAAAAGATGGGCCATGCGACAAGCATCGTTGAAAATGGCAATCAAGTTATCCGAGCCTTGGCTTATGATAGGTATGACATCATCTTCATGGACGTCCGCATGCCGGAAATGAACGGGATTGATGCGACCAAACAGATCAAGGACATGCTGCCGCCGGAACAAATGCCTTACATCATTGCGGTTACGGCTAACGCCTTAAAGGGTGATCGTGAAAAGTGTTTGGAAGCCGGTATGGATGATTACATCAGTAAACCGATAAAAACTGGCGTTATATTTGAGATGATTGAGAAGTACCAGAAGCAGAATCAACCTGCAATCAGATAAAAGAAGGCTGCCGACACGTGTGTCGGCAGCCTTTGTTATGCCAAGCTTAGAAGCTGGAAGCAAGCTCTTTGGCTTTAGCGATTGCTTTTTCTTTAATCGCCGGAGCTTGATCCGGAGAGAGTGCCATACCTTCAACGAAAAGAGCTTCGAAAGAAGGAATACCGAAGAACAAGGAGATTTTTTTCAAGTAGCTGAAGCCACTTTCCATGGTAGCACCAGGACCTTCGGAGTAGATACCGCCGCTAGCTTGGATATGTAATCCTTTTTTGCTAGTCAGTAGGCCAACCGGACCGTTTTCTGTGTATTTGAATGTTTTACCTGCTACAGCTACGGAATCAATGTATGCTTTCAAAACTGGAGGGAAGGAGAAATTCCACATTGGGGAGACAAAGACATACTTATCAGCAGCAACGAATTGGTCTACAAGTGCGCCTAGGCGTGCAACTTTTGCTTTTTCTGCATCAGTCAGTTGATCAAAAGCTGTACCGGATTGAAGTTTTCCCCAACCGCTGAACACATCAGCATCGATTTGTGGAACATCTTCTTTGTATAGATCCAGATAGATGACTTCATCGGAAGGATTCGCTTCACGGTAAGCGTCAATAAATTCTTTACCTACAGCCAAGCTATAGGATGTTTGGTGATCGTGCGGGTGTGCGGTAATATACAAAACAGTAGACATTAATTGTACTTCCCTTCTATATTTAAAATAATTACAGTTTTATTATAGATTATTATTAGTAAGTAGGCAATATAAATATAGTAAATAACCGTTTGGTTAAGAATGACGGATCCGACATACGAAGGATTTTCGTCAAACGATGTCGAAATGGAGGTTATAGCCTAGCATACATACGAGTTTTTACCATGATGACCATAGACGAAAGCAGGGGGAATCCATTGACAATAAGACCGGACTGCTACCGAATTGCTGTATATACGCCGCATGTCGACGGTGATTATTTTGGTAAATTGCTTTCAACCATTAACGAAGAAGCACGAGCCTACGATGCTCAAGTGACAATTATTCAAACATATATGAATTATCCGCATGACACAGTCACGGCACATCCCGTTTTCGCTGAGCATATGGATGCTTGCATTATCATTCTGAAAGCTGTCAGTGATTCATTTATGCAAACGATTTCAGAATCGGGGAAACCGATCATATTTATTGGCTACCAAGAAGAAGCCTCCGACTTTTATTCCGTGGTTATAGATAATCGAGGCGGTATGAAAGAGGCTGTTGTTCATTTAATCGATCATGGACACACGCAGATCGCGTTCGCGGCGGCGATGGCTCATTATGATCAACGCGAGCGTTATGAAGCTTATCGAGAAGCATTGCAGGAAAGGGGGCTTCCGTATCATTCGGAGCTTGTGCTTGATTTGCCCAGCGATATGCAGAATGCCGGCAGAGAGGCTGCTTTCACCTTGCTGGATAATGGTCATCCCTTCACAGCTGTCGTAACCGGTTCGGATTCCAATGCCTTCGGCATGATGATAGGGCTGCGGGAGCGAGGAATCGACGTGCCTAGCCAGGTTGCGGTCATTGGCTTTGATGATATTGAGCAAGCGGCCTATCGGACTTTCGAGCTTACCACAATTAAGCAGCCGCATAGTCAATTGGCGAAGGCTGCCTGTGATCTTATGTTTCGTATGCTGATTGGCAAAGAAGTGCCTGAGCAGCGGATAACGACGATAGCCGTTTCGCTAGTCAAACGGTCTTCTTGCGGCTGCTTAGGCGAGACGAAGCATGTGAATCAAAGCTTAGAGGAATCGCTTCAAACCGTTGAAAGCCTGCGCTCTACACTTATAGACATCGAGTTCACCAATTATGAGCTTATCCAAGGGCTGATTCGAGCTACTTCCGATGAGAAGGTAGAGCTGTCCAACTTGTTTTGGAACTCGTCGCATTGGGGATATTTAGCGCTATGGGAAGCGGGAGACGCTGGCTCGGAGCGTCTTGTCATCGATCGTGTATTTAGCAAGAAAAATGAGGCGCTTCCTGCCATTGGTTCGGAATATTCGATAGCCGCGTTCCCGCCTATTGACAATTTCCCTGTATCCGTTTCCGCAGAGGGAGGGGATATTGTTCTCGTTCATCCGGTTACGAGTGAAACACAGGACTGGGGATTTCTAGTGCTTGTCGGGCCGCTGCACACACTGAACCATTTATTCATAAACAACTTAGGACGGCATAGTTATACGATTTTAACAGCGGCATTGGAGCGGGAAAGACTTTATCGGCAAGTCAGTTCGCTGGCGGAGAATCTAGAGGTCGTATCTCGCAATACGAACGATGGGATATGGGATTGGAATCTTCTCACCAATAAGATGGAATGGAATTATCGTGTGTATAAAATGCTCGGAAGTATCGGTGTGCACCTAACGCCGGACCCGTTATCTTTGCAAGATCTCATTCATCCAGATGATGTGACCAACATTCGCTGTAAATTGGAAGCGCATTTCGAGCATGGCGTTCCTTATCAGCTTGAATACCGTGTTCGTCAATCCAATGGCGGTTATATGTGGCTGCACACCGTCGGTGAAGTGATTCGTGATCGTACAGGCCAACCTATTCGGATGATTGGCACGTTCACGGATATCACCAAGAAGAAAGAAGACGAAGAGCGCATTATTCGACTTGCTTACCACGATACGTTGACAGGGCTGCCCAATCGTTCGTATATGCAGGAGCGTTTGGAAGAGGAGATGGAGAAAAGCAAAGCGGCAGGCTTGATGCTCGCGGTGCTGATGATCGACCTTGACCGTTTCAAAATCATTAACGATACATTGGGTCATCATGCCGGAGACAGGCTGCTGCAGCATACAGCAGAAATGCTGCGTAAGAGTGTGCGCTCCAAGGACACGATCGCACGTTTGGGCGGGGATGAATTTATCGTCATCCTGCCTGCGATTCACGGCTCGGCTGAGGTGAAACGGATGGCTGAGCGGATTATTAGCCATCTGTCTGAGCCGATCCTCATTGAGGGACAAGAGGCGTATTCGTCTGCAAGTGTCGGGGCTTGTTTCTATCCGGAAGACGGACTTACCGTAGAAATGTTAATCAAACATGCGGATATGGCGATGTACAAAGCCAAGGAAAACGGGCGCAATCAAGTGTGTTTCTATACACCAGCCTTCAGCACGCATCTCGTTCAGAACTTCAATCGGGTCAACCAGCTGCGTAAGGCGATAGAAAGAGAAGAATTCGAGCTGCACTATCAGCCGCAGGTTGATGCCATAAGCCATAAAGTAACTGGCGTGGAAGCACTTTTGCGCTGGAAGTCCTCCGAGTTTGGGATGATTGCACCTTCCGATTTCATCCCGCTTGCTGAAGAAAACGGCCTCATTGTCCCCATTAGCGATTGGGTGCTCAAGGAAGCGTGCCGCCAATTAAAGAAATGGCAGCGCCAAGGGCTGCCTTCCTTCACGATGTCCGTCAATATTTCAGCGCAGCATTTTCAGATTCAGCAATTTTCAAAATGGGTAAAGAAAGTGTTAGCAGAAATCGGAGTTGCCCCATCGTCCATTTGCCTGGAAATTACGGAATCGACGGCCATTCAGAACATGGCGTACAGCTGTCAGATGATGCAAGAGCTCGTTGACTGCGGGATTCGTTTTGCCATTGATGATTTCGGTACCGGTCATTCTTCCTTAATGCTGCTGAGACGTCTGCCTTTGCATAATGTCAAGATTGATAAATCTTTCGTTAGCGATATGACAGGGAATGACCGAGATGCCGGAACGATCGTGAAAGCTGTGATTGCGATGAGTCATAGTCTAGGCTTATCCGTCATTGCCGAAGGCGTGGAAACGAAGGAGCAGCTGCTCCAATTAAAGAACCTTAATTGCGATTATATTCAAGGTTACTTCATTGGCAGGCCGATGTCGGCAGAGCAATTTGAAGATTTCCTTGCAACGAAGCAAACCGATTCATAGTTACGTAGCAAACCAGTAATCCTTAGGGAGAACTGGTTTTTTTATTTTGCTTGAATAAACATTTATATATAGACACAGTATATATTGATATGATATATTAATAATTGTAATATAAATGAAAAAGTGAAATAAAGGAGGCCGCACCATGAACAGTCAGGATGTCATTCTAGGTATGCTCATGAAACGTTCGTTAACGGGCTATGAAATCAAACAATTATTTGAGGAGTTATTCTCCTATTTCTATAGCTCGAGCTACGGAACAATCTATCCAGTTCTGCATCGCTTGGAGAAGGAAGAACTGCTTACGAAGGAAAGTGTTGTGCAAGAAGGCAAGCCGAATAAAAATGTGTATACCATTACGGAGAAAGGAAAAAGCCAATTTCAAACGTATTTATCAAGCCCTATGGAAGGGGACAGCGTCAAGTCAGATTTCTTAATGAGGCTTTATTTTGGCCAATACGTTGGAACGGAGCAAGTTATCACCTGGCTGAAAAAGGTTCAAATACAAACGCAGCAGCACCTTGATCAGTTGAATGAGACGTATTCGCTTTATCACAAGGAGATGCACCCTGCTCAAATCATCTGCATTCAAATTGGAATTAAAGAGTTTAAGGCCAAACTGGAAACGATTCAAGAAGGTCTGACCCAAATGGAGCAAATAGAAGACGAAGAAAAGAGGGATTAATGTGACAGGTTCAAGTTCAAGCAAGAAGCTTATCATTCTGGCTATGGCACTTGGTTTATTAATGTCATCTTTGGATAATACAATTGTGGCTTCTTGCATTAGTAAATTAAGCGAAGATTTCAATGTTTTTGATAAAATTAGCTGGGTCTTTACGGCGTATATGTTGGCTGCCACAAGCACCATGTTAGTATTCGGAAAAATGTCTGATTTATTCGGCCGGAAAATGTTCTATATGATTGGGATCGGGATGTTTCTGCTTGGATCTGCCTTATGCGGGGTGGCTCAGAGTGTGGATCAGCTTATCTGGTTCCGTGTCATTCAAGGCATCGGGTCAGGCGCCTTATTTCCAATAAGCTTCACCATTATCTATACCATTTTTAACGATCCGAAGGATGCGGCCAAAATGTCAGGCGTCTTCGGAGCGATCTTCGGACTCTCCTCTGTAGCAGGTCCGCAATTAGGCAGCTTTATTGCCGAACATTTTGGCTGGAGATGGAATTTCTATATCAACGTGCCAATCGGCTTGGCTTCAATGATCGTTCTGATGATTGCCTTGAAAGAGACGCGCTCTGAGCGCAAACCCAAAATCGATTACCTGGGAACGGTGTTCCTCATTATTACAACAGTCTCTTTAATGCTTGCCTTGGAATGGGGCGGCAAAAATTACGCATGGAGCTCTTGGCAGGAAATTAGCTTGTTTGCGGTCTCTGTAATCGTTGGCGCCTTATTTATCCTGGTCGAGCTGCGAGTTCCTGAACCAGTGCTTCCGCTTAGTATTTTCAAAAACAAAATGGTGTTGGGAACTAGCATCATCTGCTTCTGTCAAGGTGTTCTTATGTTCTCAGCCATTACGTATCTGCCTATTTTTACAGTTGGCGTACTAGGCCATGCTAATTCGAATGGCGTATTAACGCCAATGATGGCTTCCTTAATTGCCGGGGCCATACTGTTCGGCTTCTTACAATCCAAGTTTGCATTCCGCACACTGATGATGATTAGTATGCTGATGACTATTGTAGTAGCATGCTTGTTGGTTAATGTTGGCCCGGATGCGTCCAGCGGTTACATGATCGGGCTGATGATTTTACTGGGGCTTGGCGCCATCGGTCCTTTGATGAGCGTTGCGCAAAGCTCAATTGCGGCCAATGTTGATCCCAAATATATGGGCGTCAGCTCCTCCATTGTTGGTTTCTGGCGCAGCATTGGCGGTATTATGGGGGCCTCCATTATGGCGACGATTGTAAATAACAATCTCAATCAGCTTATTTTGGACGGAGCAGCCAAGGTCGGCATTCCCGCGGATAAAATCAGTACATTAGGAAATCCGGAGCTGCTCATGCGGGCAGGAGGGACAATTCCGCAGGAAATCCGGCAGTTCCTGCAAGTTGCATTGGCCAAAGCCATCAATCACGGCTTTATCTTAAGCATTTGTGTCGGCATCATCGGTGTCATCACAGCGTTGTTCGTGGGTACGAGCAGACTCGATGCCACGAAGAAGCAAGAATCCACTGCCGCGGTGCATGTGTAAATAATAGGCTGGGCCCAATCAGTCAATGTGCGGTGTTCATGCTTCAGCCTACTTCGCAAAGCAACCTTCGGTTCCACGATGATCGTGGAATCGAGAGTTGCTTTTGCGTTATATGGGGATAGTTGGCTCTTTATCGTTTGATTGATTGAGGCGGAATTCCTCTGGGGATTCGCGAGAAATGAAAGCGATGGAAAGTGAATAGACGGAATACCTCTGGGGATTCGCGAAAATGAAGGCGATGAGGCTGTCTCCAGGAAGGAATTTTTTTGCATCTCACACTGGATAAACTCCAGTCAAAGTATCGTTTCTCCACCTTCCAAACCCGATAACACTGGAGTTACTCCAGTGTTATCGGGTTTGCGGCCTCAAGGAGGGCGTTTTTTTGCACTTCACTGGATAAACTCCACTCAAAGTATCGTTTCCACCTCTCAAACCCGAGATAACACTGGAGTTACTCCAGTGGAATTTGGGTTTGCGGCCTCTAGGAGGACGTTTTTTTGCATTTCACTGGATAAACTCCAGCCAAAGTATCGTTTCCACCTCTCAAACCCTATAACACTGGAGTTATTCCAGCGGAACTTGGCAACAGGGTTGGGGGGGGGGGGCAGTTGAATAGGCAGTTGCAATTACAGATGCGGTTGCAGTTAGGGCTGGCGGTACCAGTTGGAGGCTCTAAAGCAGAAGGGCTGCCTCGCAGTCATTTTTGACTTTTGAGACAGCCTCGAAAATGAAGGCGTCGGATTGTGTAGAGGCGGAATCCCTTGAGGGATTGATTAGCACTCAACCTGTATGATTATCCAGAAGTTTATTCACCGTTATGGGTTCGCCGACACTCAGCCCGGATGATCATCCAGACGCTGAAATCCAGCATCACACTATATGCTCGATGGGGCGGCGGCCACCTATTCCACCATCAGAGGAGTGGAAAACTGCAAAAGTGCAGGCTTTTGCACCGAAATAGTTTAAAAAGAGGAAAAGCCTGCGATTATGCAGGCTTTTCAAGCATTTTCATCCCAAAATCAGAAATGAGCCCCAAAAGCCTGCATAATCGCAGGAATATATGAAATATGTGCTATTCCAAGCGCAAAAGGATGCACAATTGCAGGTATTTATGCAGCCAGAGCTAAGAGCCAAAGGAAGTGGAGTCATAGTCATGGCTAGAGCTATAAGCTCCAAGGCACCCGCACCTGCAACCGAAACGATAAGCGTATGCGTGGCCCCCAGATTAACACCACCAGCAGTAGCAACAGCACCGGCACCAGCACCAGTATCCGCACCAGCACCAGTATCGGACCAACACCAGTATCCGCACCAGCACCAGTATCCGCACCAGCACCAGTATCGGACCAACACCAGTATCCGCACCAGCACCAGTATCCGGACCAACACCAGTATCCGCACCAGCACCAGTATCCGGACCAACACCAGTACTAGCACCAACACCAGTATCCGGACCAACACCAGTATTCGCACCAACACCAGTACCAGTACCAACACGATTACCCGCACCTGCGACCGCACCCATACAAATTAGTGATCGTCCCCGCGTTGTGTGCTTTCCAACTTAAGCCTATAATAGAAGTTAGATACATGAAACGACGACAACATACAACTTCAAAATAAAGAAAGAACGGTGGATGTTCATGGACGGTAAAACGGTGCTGCGTAAAATGGGCAGCTCGGATTTAGCGCTTTCTCCCCTTGGACTTGGCTGCTGGCAGTTCAGCAACGCGCAAGGGATGGTCGGCAAATTCTGGCCGGCTCTGGGCAAAGATGATGTACTTCGCATCGTTCAAACCAGCCTGAAAGGCGGTATCAATTGGTTCGATACGGCTGAAGTGTACGGCAAAGGACAATCCGAGCAGATGCTGGCTGAAGCTTTGCGCAAATCAGGTGCTTTGGCGAATGGCGCTCATATCGCTACGAAATGGTGGCCGGTATTCCGCACGGCTAGCAGCATTACGTCGACGATCAATGAACGCATGCGCTTGCTGGATCATCGAACAATTCACCTGCATCAGGTTCATCAACCATACTCGTTTTCATCGGTACGCAGCGAGATGAATGCCATGGCTGAACTTGTGAAGCAGGGCCACATCAAGAATGTAGGCGTTAGCAACTTTTCCGCAGAGAAGATGCGAGAAGCCGATCGTGTACTTCGCGAACATGGGCTCCGGCTCATTTCGAACCAAGTGAAGTACAGCTTGCTCGATCGCCGTATTGAGCAAAATGGCATCATGGACGCAGCAAAAGAGCTGGGTATCGCCATCATTGCCTACTCTCCGCTTGAGCAGGGTATCCTTAGCGGCAAGTTCCATAAGAATCCCGCGCTGGTAAAAGCCATCAAAGGTCCTCGCAAATGGACGTCCGCCTTTCGCGAGTCCGGTTTGCGTAAGTCGCAGCCTCTGATTAATCTGCTCGAGGAGCTGGCACATAATTACGATGCCTCGCCAACTCAGATTGCGCTGAATTGGATGATTCATGCGCATGGGGACACCGTATTCGCCATCCCAGGCGCATCCAAAATGCATCACGCCGAGGAAAATGTGAAGGCGATGCAATTCACCCTTTCTACTGACGAGATTCAGCAAGTAAACAACATTTCAAAGCAAGTATTGGCTACATAGTGAAGTACTAGCAGCTCAAGAAAGCCTTCGTCGCCGAAACTTGGCGCTATGGAGGCTTTCTTTCATATAATCATTTGCAAGACAATTACACATTCTCTTTTGCTAATAAGTAAACTTTCACATTTTTCTTTACGCCGAATTCCTGAGCTTCACTGAGATCGTTCATGAACACGTCAATTCTAGAACCTCGAATGGCTGAACCGATATCCTCGGCTTTACGTATGCCGATTCCTTCAATAAAAACGGTCGATCCTAGCGGGATCACAGCGGGGTCCACGGCGATTGTGCGGCCTTCTTTTGCCTTTTTGCCGCTGTAGGTGATTCCGTATTCAGGATGAGATGCCTTTTTACCTGTGGATTCGAATCCTGCCGTATAGGCTGTGAGTGTTGTGTTTATCACTTTTTGAATGATTTTAGGTTGTTCATTTGTTAAGCCGCCGTTTGTCTCACTGATTGGAATCGTTATACTCTGCCCTATGGTAAGACGGTTAGGGTTTTGAATATCGTTGCTCGCAATTAACATGCTGACATCCACATCGAAATCTCGTGCAATCTTATAAAGTGTATCTCCTCGATTCACTTGGTACTGTCTGGGAGAAGGCACATGGGCAGGTGCAGGTTCTTCGATTTGTTCGGCAGCGCTTCTACTGGATGACATGCTGTAAGAGGGTGGGAGACCCAAATCCTCATCACCGACAGGATAAGAGTAAGCGGGTTCCACCTGAGATAAACTAATCAATATAGGAAGTACTAAAGTCAAAAACCGAATTTTACGAAACATGATAGCTCCTCCTCTTAGATAAATTAATAGAGTTATAGCTACTAGACTTGGCTATTTTTAATAGATATATACGTGGAATAGCAAAATAGTTGAAATGTAAAAGGGGAGATTCAGGGCGGGGATCGCCGAGAATTCGGCATGACGCCCAGTTTGTTCAGGCAGTTCAGGTGAACTCAAACTTTTGTGCTACAAGAACACGATTTTGTTCCTTCGAATAAATCATGGCCGATGATATAGTTTGGATACTCGCCGAAGCTGGAACGGCTCTTGATCTCAGCTAGTTCGAACGAACGACTGGGGTAACGCCGTAGTTGGGTGTGTATAAGAGAAACAATGTCAAGCTGATGAGAGGAGGAGGATCTCCGCTGGCTTTAACTCACATATGGCAACAACAATTACGAGGATTTAAGTCCTAATTGAAAGGGGATATGACAGTGAAGTTATTAGCGAAAATTGTAAGCGCATTCATGTTGGTGGTACTATTATTTGGCCTCCTGAACATTCAAGCGGTGCAAAGGGTTGAAGCGGCCGGGCCAGACCCAGTGACGGGTGAATCCAAAATATCATTGAATGGAACATGGAACTTCATCACAGATCCTTCTAATAGGGGGGAGAGCGAGTCATGGTTTAGTCCCGCCTTTAATCGGTCCGCTTGGGAGCCCATGAAAGTGCCAGGGAACTGGGATACAGAAAATAAATATAGCGAATACAAAGGAACGGCGTGGTATCAGCGAGCGTTCACTGTACCTGCCGATGCGCAGGGATTTCCTGCTCGCCTTCAATTCGGCGCGGTCGCACATTTATCCAGTGTCTGGGTAAATGGTGTCAAGGTGGTTAGCGATCACAGGGGTAGCTATTCGGCTTTCGAAGCGGATTTGGTCAGCAAGTCTGACGGAACGCCGCTGCTTGATGGCGCAGGCCAGCCGTTATTGAAATATGGCGCTGAGAATATCGTTGTGGTGAAAGTGAATAATTTAGCGGAAACGTGGGATGGAAGCGCTTGGTGGCACTGGGGAGGCATCTCCAGAGATGTGGATCTAGTCATCAATCAAGATGCGAAAATGATGTATCAGCACATCACTGCTACACCTGATCTAACGAACGGTACTGCGTCCATCAAAGTGGATGTGAAGGCGCAAAACCTTTCTGCAACAAGCAAAATATTAACGGTGAGTTCTAAAATCTATGATAAATCGTCCGGAAATTTAGTTTGGAGTTCTATAAATGACAGCGCATTCACGTCGTCGGGAGCCGTTGCTGCCCGTGCGCAGCAAATCTTGTCGCTGCAAACGACATTGCCAGCCAATTTGGTTAAACTGTGGAATTTCGATCATCCGAATCTGTACCGCATGGAAACGGAAATTCGCGAGGGCGGCATGTTGAAACATAAACTTTTGAATCAGTTCGGTGTCCGCAAAATCGAGTGGAACACGGGACAATTCAAAATCAACGGCGAGCCTGTCCGATTGAATGGGGCGAATCGCGTGCCGGATGATCGGGTGAACGGCAACACCCAGCCCAATTATTTGATCAAACGGGATCTGGATACGATGAAAGAAGCAGGCGTAAACATGACCCGTATTTTTCATACTCAACAGGACCCGGATTTACTGGACTATGCGGATGAAATCGGGATATTGATCGTGGAGGAAATTCCGTATTGGGGTAATAATGCGCCGGCAAATACGAATCAGCAAGGCCATGTTCTTGCCGAAAAATGGGTGACAGACATGGTGGAAGCCGACTACAATCATCCGAGTATTATCGGCTGGAGCGTCGCAAATGAAATCGCTTCAGGTACGAAGCCAGATGATTATGTACAGCACATGTTTAATTTCGTGAGACAAAACCTTGATAATTCCCGATTTCTGACTTATGTGACTAACAAAATCCTTAATAAACTTACAACCGACGCTGCAAGATTCTCGGATATTATTTTCATCAACATGTACGGTAGTTTTGGATCAGTATCTAGCGTAGCTAGCACATACCCAAACAAGCCTATTTTTGTATCGGAGTATGGCATTGGTCTCACAGGCGAAGATCCTGACTCAAACACGTTTGATCCTGCATCCGTTCTGAATGCCTACAAGAATATTCCGCAAGTGATCGGCGCCTCCGTTTGGACTTACAATGATTATAGAAGTGCTTATACGAGCAGCTCAGCTTCGCAAAATCGTTCCTGGGGCGCAGTGACGGTTTGGGGAGAGAAGAAGAAATGGTTTGAGAAGTTTAGAAATGCCAACAGTCCTGTACGATCCATTGATCTTGTTCAGGCGGCGGCTCCATCTCCTGCCGGTTCCGATCAAACAACTAAAATCACCTTGTCGCCTAGAGCCGCAATAGATTTGCCTTCGTATACGATGAATGATTACAAGCTGAAATGGGAAGTTTTCGATAACAACAATCAAGTTACCGGCGGAGGCATCACGGATATTCCTGTTCTGCATCCTGGAGATGCAGCCTGGTCAACGACGATTTCTTGGAAGGTTCCGGCAGCAGGCGTTCTGAAGCAGCGGTTCGCCGTCGTTTCTCCAACGCAGCATGAAGTGAAAGAGCAGGAAGCTTACTTCTCTGTGCCAAAACCGGCTATGATCATGGAAATCATCCCTGCAGATGGCGGGGTCCGCGTGGTGTTCAACAAAGCAGAGGGGGCAGAGTCCCATAAGATCATATACGGGACAACGATATTAAACAAAACGACAGCTGCAACAATCAACGATTTTGTTGATATTGCAGGTCTGACGAATAATACGGCTTATCAATTTTCGGTTGTCGCGACGAATGCCAAAGGAGACAGCACAGGATCCGGGATTGTAAACGCAACACCGCAGGATTCGCAGCGTTTGTTGCCGCCAAAATTGTGGAAAGCGGTTGGTGTGGATGGCGGTTTCTATGTTGGTTATACGGGTGCGTCAGGCACTTTCGCCGATGAATCGAACAATGTAACAACGTATTCGATCAAGTATGGAACTTCAAACGGAAACTACACTCAGACGTTGAATAACATTAAGAATTATGGAGCTTTTAAAGTCAGTGGTTTAACCAATGGCATAACGTATTACTTCCGAGTGAAGATGGATAAATCCGTTAACGGGACGTACTACGGAACAAGCGGTTGGTCTGAGGAATTGTCTGTTATGCCTAAAGCGGACACAGCGGCGACAGCCAATCCGGTTCTGTACTCGGCAGTTAGCGGTAACGGCCAAGTGTCGCTAAGCTTCAACAATGTGGAGAAAGCGACAGGATATAGGGTGAAATATGGCACCTCTGCAGGTTCGCTGACATCGGTTGTAAACGTCAATTTGGCTGCAGTCGGCCAGTATACGATAACCGGTTTGACGAACGGCACGACATATTATTTTGCTGTGAGCGCGTTGAATAATGAGGTTGAATCAGGACTTTCCAATGTTCGATCGACGACTCCAGATCTTTCAGAAAATCCTCAAATGCAACCATTGCTGACGGATAATTTCGAAGACGGCGATGCGCAAGGTTGGATCGCCAGCAGCGGAAGCTGGTCCTTTGTTATGGATGCGACGTATGCCTACAAACAGTCTGCCAACACAGCAAGCGAGGCACTTACAACGACGGGAAATACGGCTTGGACGAACTATGACGTCCAAGCGGACGTTAAGTTGAAATCAACAGCATCCGGGGCAGCGACAGGCGTTATCGGAAGATATATGGACAACAATAATTACTACCATTTGCGCTTGAATAAAGGTGAGGGTAAATTGCAATTGCTCAAAAAGGTGAACGGAACGTTTACGGAATTGGGTTATTTGCCATTAACGATATCGCTGGATACGGTTTATAACCTCAAGCTTTCTATGATGGGAAGTACGATTAAAGGTTATCTCAATGGGGTTGAGCGGTTATCGGTACAAGATACAAGCATTGCAGCAGGAAAAATCGGTATCCGAACTTATAATCAAATAGCTATCGCAGATAACGTTGAAGTTGTGGAGTTCTGATAATGCGTTAAGAGACCGGCAGCACAAGCTGTTGGTCTCTTTGCATTTTTGAGGCGTAACTTCAGACTCCATTAACACTAAAAACTTGTTTCATATAATAAAAGAAAAGGAGCATGATCAGGCGTCAGGGAAAACGAATCAAATTCATGGGCTTTGATAAAATTATTGCAAATCTATTGCCATAGTTGATGTTAGAGGGCTAGTTAGCGATATCGATGAGAAAGTCTGCTCAGGAGGTTGTAATCCTGTTGGAACCATGGTATATTGCTAATCTGTCGATTTAACGTTGGTTTCAGCAGCATGAAACATTCAAAAAAAGAATTAAAAAAAATGCTTGCAAATCAAATTTCGACATGGTATATTACTTCTCGCTGCTTCGGTAACACGGCAGTGAACGAAAGAAATTGATCTTTGAAAACTGAACAACGAGTGAGTAAGCACGAACGAGCAATCGTTCAAAAAAGAGATTGTAAAATCTCGCTAGCAAGTCAATTGAGCATTTCAGCTTTCAGATATAGGACAAGCAATTGTCTGACCCTTATGGGGCCCCCGGAAAGTAATCGGAATTCTCTTCGGAGGTTCGCTTCACTTTTTGGGGAGATCTTTATGGAGAGTTTGATCCTGGCTCAGGACGAACGCTGGCGGCGTGCCTAATACATGCAAGTCGAGCGGAGTATTTCTTTCGGGAAATGCTTAGCGGCGGACGGGTGAGTAACACGTAGGTAACCTGCCTATCAGATCGGGATAACTATCGGAAACGATAGCTAAGACCGGATAATTGGTTTTCTCGCATGAGAGAATTATGAAACACGGAGCAATCTGTGGCTGATAGATGGGCCTGCGGCGCATTAGCTAGTTGGTGGGGTAACGGCTCACCAAGGCGACGATGCGTAGCCGACC
>NZ_JABMKZ010000091.1 GCF_013204855.1 Paenibacillus alba
ACATCGTTGTAGGTTTGGAGAGCACAGGTCACTACTGGTTCAATATTGCCAACTGGTTGGTGGATCAAAGAATTGATGTGGCTCTTGTCAATCCGATGACAACCAAACGTAATAAAGAAAACAGAGATAACTCTCCTTCCAAGAACGACCCAAAAGATGCTCTTGTCATCGCTGATGCGGTGAGTCGTGGGTTCTATACGCCCTTCTCTCCAAAGGATGAAGCATTCCGCCGCATACGGGTTATGGTGACAAACAGAGAGCACTGGGTTGTTAAATCAGGACGGATCAAGAATAGAATCCACCGCTGGCTCGATATCCGTTTTCCAGAATACAGACAAGCGTTTGATGATATATTTAGCGATCGTTCGTTGGCTACTTTGCGCCGCTTCCCAGCCCCTTCTGACCTATTGCAGCTAACTCCAGAGGAAATCGTACAGATCTGGGGTGAGTATATGGCCAGACCTGGCGGGGTGCGAGGTAAGAACAAGGCGATGGAACTTCAATCACTGGCTAGACATAGCGTTGGAGACACTACTGCCCTTGAAGAAGACAAATGGGAGTTAACGCACCTCATCGAAGAGTATGAAAGAATTCGCGGAATCATTGATGAAGCGGACGAGATGATTGAAAAGGTACTTCCTGAAATTCCTTGTTCAGATCTTGTTCGATCTGTGGGTGCTTCTGTCCCTGCAACGGCTGCTATTTTGGCATTTGGCGGGGATTTACGTAATCTGTCTCACGGAAATCAGTTATTACGGAAGGCAGGATTGAACTTAGCAGAACGAAGTTCAGGCAAGTATAAGGGGCAAATCAAGCTCACCAAACGAGGCAACTCACTTCTGCGTAAGCATCTCTACTTCACAGTATTTCACCTGTTATCTTTCAATGAAGCGTTTCAAGCCTTGCATGCTCATAATACCGAAGTGAAACGAATGACGAAAATGCAGTCCATGATGAAGTTGATTGGGAAACTAACCCGGATGCTTGTAGCCATGGCAAGAGAAGGGCAAACATTCTCCATGGATAAAGCCCAGCTACCATTAGCAGCATAAAAAGTAAATCATAACCTTGACACGTAGATTGGCTCATTCGTAGGATCTCACAAAGAAAGCACGGAGTACCGAGATTGTTCAGCTTTAGGGCATAGACCCGTTCCGTTAACGTTAATCGGACTCCACACCTTGGAAAGATAGGACGAAGGAATGTGAGGGCATAGACCCGTCGAGATTTGGGAGAGTGAATCCCCAAGGACCTTGTGGAGAGACGCGTGCATTATACCTTTATTATGGAAGATGTTGTAAACACGTCAGCACCTTCTGTTCCCGCATGCGCTCTAACGGAACTTCCTGCCACACAGAACCCAAACACCGTAACTCCTATTTAACATGTATTTTGAAATCCTGCGAATGAGCGAGCATTCGTGAGAAAATTCCTATTCTCTGAGGGAGTT
>NZ_JABMKZ010000092.1 GCF_013204855.1 Paenibacillus alba
GATGAAGTAAAATAGTTTGTGTACCAACATTTGGAGTATAGGCAAATGACAAAAAAGTAGGGTATTCTCGGGATTACCACACCACCAAGAAGGAGCCCTACTCAATGACTACTATACCCCAAAATAATTTAAATGATCTACTAGAAAATCTTGTGAAAACGATGATCCAAGAAAAACTTGAGCTCATCATGAAAGAAGAAATGAATCAATTTCTTCAAGTGGAACAACAGCCAGAAATTCGTAATAGCCGGAACGGTTACTACGAGCGCACGCTCGATACACGGTATGGGAAAATCGAAGAATTGAAAGTTCCAAGAGACCGTAAGGGGAACTTCCAAACTCAGCTTTTTGAGCCGTACCAGCGGCGTGATGGTTGGCTTGAAGAGGCCGTCATTCATATGTATAAAGGCGGCATGAGCACTCGTGATGTAGCTCGTTTTATCGAAGGCATGTTTGGCACGCAGTACTCGCCGACCACCATTAGTAACATCACCAGTACCGTACTAGAAGACGTACAGCGTTGGCAAGAACGCCCTTTGGAGAAACGGTATTCGGTGATTTATTTAGACGGCTTCTATTTTAACTTGAAACGCGACACGGTTGATAGTGAAGTCGTTTATTTGGTTATGGGCATTAACGAACAAGGCTACAGGCATATTCTGGGTTTCTATATTGGCGGCAAAGAAAGTGCTAATGGTTGGCGTGAAGTGCTGGGAGACCTCAAACGACGTGGGGCGACAGAAGTACTCTTAGGTGTATTTGACGGGCTGATCGGCCTTGAAGATGCATTTAAAGAAGCCTACCCAAAGGCCGATGTGCAGCACTGCGTTGTTCACAAGGTTCGTAATACTTTTCCAAAGATTCGAGTAAAAGACAAGACGGAATTTCTGAATGATTTAAAGACGATCTACAATGCCCCGGATTTGGAGGTAGCAAAGGCTTGTTTTGATACAGTGAAGGCGAAGTGGAGGAAGATGTACCCCAAGGAGATTGAGTCATGGGAGACCAATCTACCTACGCTGCTGACGTTTTACAAATATCCGGCAAAGATAAAGAAGGCCATTTACACGTCTAATCCGATCGAGCGTACCAATAAAGAATTTAGGAAAAGATTACGTCCTATGAATAGCTTAACCAATGTTGAAGCTGCTGAAAAAATAATCTATTTGGATACGATTGCTCACAATGAAAGATGGGGTAACCGAGTTATTACAGGATTTAATGATCCCGAAACGAGAGAGGCATTGTCGTTGCTTTTTGAAAAAAGGTATCCTACCATTCCAAATCCTGAGAGCAAGGAAAAAGAAGAACTCAAATAAATGGGATTTAAATCCAAAAAATTCAGGGGGATCCCCCTGAATTCGTTCAGACAATAAACCTATTCATCGTCCCGATGAATAACCCTACAAGACCTATTACACAAACTTCTTGACGCTACC
>NZ_JABMKZ010000093.1 GCF_013204855.1 Paenibacillus alba
CCAGTATGTAAGACCCCTTGTAGACGACGAGGTTGATAGGTTCGAGGTGGAAGTGCGGCAACGTATGCAGCTGACGAATACTAATCGGTCGAGGGCTTAACCTAAGTACCCAAGCAAGTGAAGATATGTTTTATAGCTATCCGAGTACTTGATTGGGACAAAAATCCTAAGAAACTCTAACTTTACGCACGTTTCGTATCTAGTTTTCAGGGAATACTATTTCCTGTTATGTGTATTATAGCTTGGAGAGATACCCAAGTGGCTATAAGGGGACCCTCTGCTAAGGGGTTAGACTGCGTAAGTGGTGCGAGGGTTCGAATCCCTCTCTCTCCGCCAGTTTCCAACTATATACACCTTTTATGTGGCGGCGTAGCTCAGCTGGCTAGAGCGTACGGTTCATACCCGTAAGGTCGGGGGTTCGAGCCCCTCTGCCGCTACCATAAAACCAATCCAGTCGGAGGCTTAGCTCAGCTGGGAGAGCATCTGCCTTACAAGCAGAGGGTCGGCGGTTCGATCCCGTCAGCCTCCACCATTTTCTTTATACGCCGTTGTAGCTCAACTGGTAGAGCAACTGACTTGTAATCAGTAGGTTGGGGGTTCAAGTCCTCTCGACGGCACCATTTTACTCCAAAGTAAAGTGTAAGCTTTAAGAATTGTTTAATGCGGAGCTGTGGTGTAGTGGCCTAACATGCCTGCCTGTCACGCAGGAGACCGCGGGTTCGAATCCCGTCAGCTCCGCCATTTTTTACAAGTTGGACAAGCTTGAAATGAAATACATAAGGCTTTGTAGCTCAGTCGGTAGAGCAGAGGACTGAAAATCCTCGTGTCGGCGGTTCGATTCCGTCCAAAGCCATTGAGATGGTTGTGCTGCATCACGCAGTACAGGTATCTCGTATCTGGAGGCTTAGTGAAGTGGCTAAACACGGCAGACTGTAAATCTGCTCTCTCCGAGTTCGGTGGTTCGAATCCATCAGCCTCCATTTTTCCTTGAGTCATTAGCTCAGTTGGTAGAGCACCTGACTTTTAATCAGGGTGTCGTAGGTTCGAATCCTACATGACTCACTTTTATAAGCAAACACCGAGGACCAGTTGAAGGTCTTTTTTTGTTTTATAGGTAAAAACGCCTTATAGGCTCTTCTCTTGTTTCGTGTTTAGGCGTTGCCCGACCCATTCTAGCCAAAACCTGCAAAAGTGCAGGCTTTTTCAACAAACTCACACGAAAAGCGGAAAAGCCTGCGATTATGCAGGAATTTCGAGCTTTTTCTTCCTAAAATCAGAAATAAGCCAATAGCTTTGCATTGAAGCTTACATGTGCGAACTAGGCCCCATCCCTATCTCGAAGCAAATAGATCCAGAACCTAAAAGAGGTTGAATTGGATACTTTGCCTTGACTTCGATTATTAA
>NZ_JABMKZ010000094.1 GCF_013204855.1 Paenibacillus alba
CCTGCTTTGTTACCAATGACAAAGGCTTTGCCTGCATTATCGCCTGTACCAAGCTCTACACGCGCTACGCTGTTGTTAGAAGAGGTAACTTGGGTAATTTGAGCCGGAAGCTCAACCAAGTCGCCAGCGGCGTTTTTAGCAGTAATCTCGATTTCTTTCGCTAACAAGCTGGATGCCGCAGATAGCTGCTCTCCTTTAGTAATCGTCAAGGAAGTTCCGTATTGGTGATCTGCGTCAATGATGCCACTATCAAGCGTGTTGAAGATGGAACCAACTTCTTTCACCGCATACGTCAAGTCTTCTGTCGATTGAGCAACATTCATTGTTTTTGTTAATTTAGCAATTTCAGTTGGGCTTGTTGCTCCCGGTGTTGTTTTCATGATTCGTGCTGTGAATTCCACTTTTTCATCTTTCGCAGCTGCTGTCGTCACAAATTTGAACTCATCATTGAATTTCTTAAAGTCGTTTGCTCCTGTGTTGTCATAGACTTTCACTCCGTCTAATTTGCCATAAACAGGCGCCAGGACATACGCATTGGTATTGGAAGAAGAGTTGTTCACGGCGCTGGACGTTACCGCACCTACTTCAACCGTATAATGGCTGCCTGCTGCATCGACATAGCCGGTTGTTGTGTTCACGTTCAAGGAATCATCCAAGACTTGTCCGTATTGGTCAATCACGCTGTACTCAAACTTCGACTCGCCACCAGGAACGATGGATTTCGAAGGTGCTGTTACTTCTTTGAAGTGATCAGGTACACGTGCATCGGATACCGTATACGTTTTGGTTGCTGTGCTGCTCGCATTAGCTGTTGCAATAACCGCTGTGATGGAAACCGCGCCTTTGGCGTTAGCTTTCACTTCATGCAGTTTAATGCTGCCTTTGTGCTCACCGGAATCTTCGATCGAAACGCTTGTTGCGTCATTGTCGCCAACAGCGCCAGAAAGCGATACAGAGATCCGTTTTACGTTTTGTTCGCTAGTCAGGTCTTCTGTGCTCAATTGGTTGCCTTGAGCATCATAAGCGATCACAGGAACATAGACGTCTTTATCTCCAGCTGCAATCACATCGTTCAAGTCGCCAATTTGGATTTTGTTAGCTACTTTAGCTGAATTCACTGTAATTTTACCTGTCGCTGTTGCCGCTTGGTTAAACACGGTGAAGTTGAAATCGCCGGCTTTATCCAGATCGTTGATCAATGAGATTTTCACTTCCGGAATATCATTGCCGTTATCTTCAATCTCATAGGTAACGTCTTTGCTGTCGATAAAGTCATTCCAGATCAACGTTGTTGCACTGTAATCACTTAAGGAGTTATAGGCAATGGAACCGCCGTATTGATCATATAGGTTCAGGTCATATTTCACGTTCTCGCCTTTGCCGTTCAAAGCTGT
>NZ_JABMKZ010000001.1 GCF_013204855.1 Paenibacillus alba
CAATAGCTTTGCATCAAACCTAACATGGAAATCCGAAAAAAGTATCGTCTAAATAATTTATAATTACTACCTAAATATGGGATTAATTGATGTATTTATCTGGACGATGCACAAAAAAACTCCTATGGTCATTATGAGGCATGTTACCCGACCAAAGGAGCACCCATGGATAATATACCAACAAAAACCGTCATGCGTCAATGCCTTCAATGGCTCAATGTTCACTATGGAGATTTGTTCAGGGACTATCGCTGCAAATTAAAGACCGGTCAAGCCATTCTTCTCTTTCTTGAAGCAACGCTTGCCTCTCGAAAGACCCTCGAGGATATCGCGGAACATCTGAGGGTGACCGAATGGTTTCAGGACTGGCTTAACCTGCCATCTATCTCGGGGGCCGCTCTCCACCGAAAATTGGAGGATATTCCCTTAGAGCTCTTCCAAGAAATCTTCCAGACTCTCTATCAAGCCATTGCCTTTCACTACGTGAAGAAACCTGGACTCGATTCCGTGGGTCATTTAGCGATTATTGACTCTTCAGAAATCCGACTCCCTCCCATCTATGGCAAATGGGCCTACGTTTCTGAGACTCAGAATGCCGTCAAAATGCACACCATGCTCGTTGCCGCTAGTCACGACAGTGTTTGTCCTGGAAAAGTCGTCCTCTCTACCGCTGCGGTCTCGGATCAAGAAGTCGCCACAAAACTAATGGCCGAGCTAAATTATACGTATGTGTTTGACCGAGGGTACATCCATTACGCCTCGTACCAACAATGGGCTCTAACAGGAATCCGCTTCGTGGCTCGCATCAAGGCGAACAGCAAGTGTAAGATTGTGGAAACGAGAAGCGTCACAGGTCAGTCTTCCGTCATTTTAGATGCCGATGTGGATATCGTGGAGCCAAAAATAAAGGAAGTCTTTCGGCTGAGGCTGGTGGAGTACACGTTTGTTGATCGAAAGAAGAAGTTGGTGCGGATTCGGGTACTCACGAATCGATGGGATCTCTCTGCAGAGGAAATCAGTAATATTTACAAGTATCGGTGGAAAATCGAATTGTTCTTTCGATCCATGAAGGGAAATATGAATTTGAAGAAGCTCTACAATACCAAGCCTTCTGCCGTATGGAACCAAATATACTTGTCTCTGATCGCTTATGCCATGGTGGAACTCATTCGTTTAAGCACCGAAACCGGGGAAACCTGTCTCTTTCTTCTAAGAAAACTGTTGTCCCATGCCGACAAGCTCCTGATCAATTGGAAGGACGCATTGGTTGTGGTAAAGACAAAAACTAGTACAGGGCGTAAGAGAAAGAAGAAGAGAGGCCGTCCTCGAAAGCACCCCGAGGTGTTCAAAGCTGTTCATTGGATAATTGAATAATACTGGAAAA
>NZ_JABMKZ010000095.1 GCF_013204855.1 Paenibacillus alba
TAAAAAATTAGAAGCCATAGAAATTTCGGTTTAGTGTGTTTAGAGAAATGAGAAAAATGAAAAACTGCGAGAGCGAGAGCATTTAGCAGATGGACTCCATAATTAAGGGGCCGAACCGAAAGTAGGCTAATCTTGGTTACCTGAACGTCAACAAACCGTCTTGCCTGCATCCCTTCAACTTAAAGGATCTTTTTCAAACTATGGCAGGTACTGAAAAATAATAAAAATTTACCCAATATAACTTAAACATTTGCCGCATAGCCTCTAGCTCCTGAAAAGTAACATTCATATCGGAATAGAAACGAACGGTCGGGATTATCTCCCGATACATCATGAACCGAGAAGGCCTGACCAACAAATACATTGCCTGCCGTTCCGGTCTTGGTTACTGACTCATAGTTCTGTGTATTTAAAGTAATAAGATCCAGCCCGTCCCACTCCAGCGCTACAGCTAAATCCTGCGAAAAATAGGAATTGGAAAAAGGAATCATTTGAACGGCAATACGCGTATCGATTCGAGGCACTTTGCCGATCATTTTCTGATTGAGCAAGACGTTCAATCCTTTGCGAATCGAGTTTTTACTAAGCTGAAACTGCTCAGCAAGCACCAATTCGGAGGCTGAATAGTCACCAGGCTTGAGATTTCCGTTTACGATATCATGTTGAAGAGATGTGACCATATCCTCCAATCGAGTTCGAAAGGTTGATCGTTTAGGTTTGCCAGCCATTGTATCCTAGAACCTCCGAGTCATTCATCTATTGGTATCTAACTGGTTTCACATTATAGGGTAAACGATTGCAATTCATCCCCCGCCCATGCCGAATGACCGAGGTATCTGAACATATAGATGTACAGGTCACAAAGGCTGAAAACCTGCGATAATGCATCCTTTTTCATAGAAATCGCATGAAAAGTAAAAATTCCTGCAATAATGCAGGAATCTGAAGCCTTTCCACCCTATAATCAGAATAAAGCCTCAAAAGCCTGCACAATCGCAGGAATTTTACTCAAATAGCTGCTCCATCAACCAAAAGCCTGCACAATCGGTTACTACTCAGGACCTTATTCAAATTCTAAAATTTGGTTTAATAGATAGTACCAATACTTAGAGTGAACGAGGTGAGAGGCATAATGAATATAGAAGAAATTGATCGGATTATGCTCCG
>NZ_JABMKZ010000096.1 GCF_013204855.1 Paenibacillus alba
GACTCTCGTAAGGAAGCTTCTGGACGTCCTCTAAAGCGTGAACTAACGCAAGATGAAGTCATTGCAAGACAGGAAGCAAGAATTAAACTCCTTGAGTCTCAGGTGGAATTGTTAAAAAAGCTAGACACGAAAGAAAGGTTGCTGGTAGCAAAGGGAAAGAACCTAAGTAAGAGTACGTTATTTGAGCTAATTAAAGAGACTGTAGGTCAAGGTTTGGGACGTACAACTCGCTACCTCTGCGATTTATTACACGTATCTCGCTCAGGCTATTACAACTACATCCAGGCCGTAGAAACCCGTAAAGAGCGGTCTCTTTCGGATGCCAAAGCAGGAGAACTGATCAAGAAAGCCTTTCATAGAAAGGGCTTTAAAAAGGGTTCTCGTTCTATTAAAATGACGCTTGAGAACGAATTTGGCGTGATCTACAACTTGAAAAGAATCCGCAGACTTATGAAGAAATTTAACCTCGTTTGTCCACATCGAAAACCTAATCCCTACAAACGCATGGCAAAGGTGACTCAAGAACATCGAACGCTTCCCAACAGTTTAGATCGTAATTTTAGAAAAGGTGTTCCTGGGCTTGCGTTGCTCACCGACATCACTTATCTCCCATACGGCCGCTCAGAGACGGCTTATTTGTCGACCATACTAGACGCTTCAACGGGAGAGATCCTTGCTTACAACCTTTCCAACAGCCTTACGTTGGACATTGCTACAGACACGATCGAGGCACTCATGAAGCAAAGAAAATTGAAGTTGCACAAAAAAGCATTCATTCATTCGGATCAAGGAAGTCATTATACGAGTCCCACATACCAAAAACTTTTAAAGCAAAAGGGATTAGGGCAATCGATGTCTAGACGAGGAAATTGCTGGGACAATGCGCCACAGGAGTCGTTTTACGGTCATATGAAGGATCATGTTGACCATCGTAGCTGTCCAACCTTAGCAGAGCTACAACGTAAGATTGACAGTTACATCCGCTACTACAACAATAATCGATACCAATGGGGATTAAAAAAGATGACCCCTGTGCAATACAGGAATCATCTTTTGTTAGCTGCCTAGGTTAAATCGAGTTTTTTAAAGTGTCCTTGACAGAGGGTCCAGATCA
>NZ_JABMKZ010000097.1 GCF_013204855.1 Paenibacillus alba
TTAGCTTTCCAAGCCTCATGGTACTGACTTGGACTCATTTTGTGCAGACTTCCGTGGAAACGCCGTTGGTTGTAGAATTCAATGTATGTGTGTACTCTCTGGTAAGCTTCTTCAAATGTTTCAAAGTACTCCTTTGTGTATACATCTCTTTCAATAATGCTATGGAATGACTCAATGTATGCGTTCATGTTGGGCGTCTTGGGCGGTATGCGCTCGTGCTCGATCGGACGATTCTCGTCCAAACACATGTCACCAAACGCATGGCTAAGAAACTGAGGTCCGTTATCCGAACGTATGACTGGCGCGGCTTCTCCGGGCTTCAGACGAGTCTCTAGCGCGCGTTTTACAGTTGCACAAACATCCTTTGCATCACAGCTTGACCCTAGGTGATATCCAACAATATAACGATCAAATACATCAATCATGTCAAAAAGGAAGAAGAAACGATCATAGCCGTGTACATAGCCATATTTAATATCGATCTGCCAAAGTTGGTTCGGCCCAGTGACTAAACGGTTTTTGGCGATACGCCTTGGATGCTTAAACTTCTTATTTGGCTTGTTCTGAAGTAGCCCTAGCTTTTTGCAGAGCCTGTAAGCTTTCTTATGATTGAGGATAAGATCATGTTGCACATAAAGCGCATGAGCTAAATTACGGTAGCCGTAACCATGCTCCTCACCCTCAACGAGTTCCATTAGCCATTCTTCAATCTGTGCATCGCTAATCCTCAGATTGTCCGTCGTCAATGAGTATTTGGGAATGGGACGTCCTACAGCAACAGTCTCTTCTCCAAGTTTCGGTTGCTCGGTCAATCGCTTCTTTCTAGCATAATAGGTAGATTCAAGAACGCCGATTAGTCGTAGCACAGGTGCCGTTGCATAGCCCCGCTTAATCGTTTCATCGGCTATTTCAAGTTTGTCTTGTAAGCGGGGTTGCTCTTTTTTAGAAGTTCACG
>NZ_JABMKZ010000098.1 GCF_013204855.1 Paenibacillus alba
AGCTGCGCAGTTTTTAGCAAGCCTGACAGCGCTTCAAACAGCTGCAGGCGTTCGCTTGGTACCACGACCTGAACCAATATCCTCTCTTTATGCCTTTCCTTAAATAACTGCTGAACCTCTTCAAATACCCGCGCCGCGCTGCTGTCGAATCGTTCCCCGTTCGAATCATACGCCTCCTCCAGTAGCAGACACCGGACCTTCATTTCTTTTCTAATGTAACTTTCCAGCCTGCTGTCTCCTTCACAGAGCACGACCAAATGCTCCGCCTTGGCTGCTCCTTCCGCCGGCCCGTCTGCTGCTTGTTCCCTCCAATAAGGTCGAAGGATGGCCGTCCCTAGCTCCTCTCCTTCCATTACTCTGGATGAAAACCCTCTCATTTGCACACAAATCTTTCCCTGACTGTCGCACAAATCGATGTCCAATTTCTCGACTTTGTCCCCGGCCCGGCTCCCCGCGCTGTAGCGGACGAAACACCACATTTCGCAGCTACATCCCCGGATTACTCGAAGATCCTCCAAGGCGAATGGCAAG
The DNA here is from genome assembly GCF_013204855.1 of Paenibacillus alba. Classification (GTDB taxonomy): domain Bacteria; phylum Bacillota; class Bacilli; order Paenibacillales; family NBRC-103111; genus Paenibacillus_E; species Paenibacillus_E alba. The sequence continues at coordinate 532 of NZ_JABMKZ010000098.1, forward strand.
GCTGGCTTAGCTGGGTCAGAGGCTGCCCATACACCTAGGGTGGCCTGCAATGCCGAATCGATCAATGCCGGATGTAGTTTAAACTGTTCTTCCGTATCTGCTATGGCATCCGGCAATCTTAACTTTGCGATGGCCTGGCCTTGTCCGACATATATTCGTTCAATCCCCTTATGGGCTGGGCCATACTCCATTCCCATCGTTATAAACCCTTCGTAACATTGCTTCGAGGCCAGTTCCTTTTGATGACAACTTTCGATCAGCGCCTCTATATCCAGCACCGGTGTATCTTCCGCTGTATCTTCCGCCGTATAAACCAAAATACTTCCTTCACTGTGTACAGTAACTTCTTCATTGCCCTCATTGGGACTATAGATCTCGTATTGGATCTCCCCATTATC
>NZ_JABMKZ010000099.1 GCF_013204855.1 Paenibacillus alba
CCTTTTACAGGGGACAAAATTCAGGTTGTGGAGTCGAGCGCTTCGGGGTTCATTTTAGACGCAGAGCCCGTTCCTGGAAATGAAGCGGATGGTGATCGCTTGGCCCATTTACTCCAAAGTGTAGTGACGCATCACCACATCGTTCCGGAGTACGTAGGGGCAGATACGTTATATGGATTTGGACGCTACCGCGCAGAGGTCGACGCGTTAAACTTAGGGATACAGGTGGTAGCTCCTGTGTTCAAACCGGCAAACCAAAAAGGAATGCTTAGCCATGACCAATTCACGTACGATGTGCAAAAACAAGAAGTGACGTGCCCTGCGCAGCAAACAACAACGAAGTTTTATGTCCGAAAAAACTGGGAAGGCTTGCAATACAACTTCAAAGGAAGCATCTGCGCGAAATGCCCGCTGAAAGAAACGTGCACCCCAAGCAAAATGGGACGTAGTATTTTCATAAGTGACTATTATGAAGTCTATGAGGAAGCGCAGCGTTTCAACGAGAGCCAACAAGGACAAGAGATTCTACGCAAACGCGGACAGATTGAACCGACAAACAATGAGCTTGCGAACCACCATGCGCTGAGACATCCGCAAACAAGAGGTCGCGATAACCTGCGCATCACGGTAAAATTGAAGGCCATGTCGGTGAACATCAAGCTCATAGTTAAGAAACTAGGAAAAGTGGCATACAAAGACCCCTTTGTCCGGCAAAAGCCGAGGCTAAGGGGTGCTGCCGCATGCGCATAAATGGCTCTACATAGGATGAACATCCTAAGTAGAGGGAACAAAGAGTGAGGCGAATGGACGAGGAATGCCTTTTTGCAGCTAAAAAGTTTGCGTTTTAGCTGTGGAGAGGATGGGTGGGGGTTTGTTGAGGAGTTGTTCGACG
>NZ_JABMKZ010000010.1 GCF_013204855.1 Paenibacillus alba
GAGCTACCTTGATCCGTTGCTCATCATAAAGGATATTGCTTTTCATATATCTCATTCCCCCTCACCAATATTGTACCTTATTGCATATTGATGACTCCAATCTAATTAGGGGGCTTCAGAGGGAGTAAGTAAAAAGATGCAATTGTGCATCTTTTTAGCTCCATTCATGTGGAAAATTGGTAAATTCCTGCGATTATGCATCAATTTAAGGCTCATTTTCGTTTTCAGCTCAAAAAAGGAAGAAATACCTGCACAATTGCAGGCATTTCTTCCTTTTTTGCGATTTTACTGAAAAAGCCTGCACAATTGCAGGCTTTTCAAGCTGCTGCAGCCAACGGCTGCCACCTTGCCGCGGCATAGCAGACAGATCCTCCCACCTGGCTTTGCCGCCCGCCTACAGATCAGCAGCAAGTAGAACAAATCTAAATCTAAATATCTAAACCAACAACAATATCTAAACCAACAACATCTAAACCAACAACATCTAAACCAACAACAAAAAACCTCCAACACCACGCCAAAACGTGGAGCTGAAGGTTTTTGTATGGTCTAATCGATTAGCCGATGGAGCCTTCCATCTCGAACTTGATAAGACGGTTCATCTCAACAGCATATTCCATTGGAAGTTCTTTCGTAAATGGCTCAATGAAGCCCATAACGATCATTTGCGTTGCTTCTGCCTCAGTCAAACCACGGCTCATGAGGTAGAACAATTGATCCTCAGAAACTTTGGATACTGTTGCTTCATGCTCCAACGTGATGTTGTCGTTCATGATCTCATTGTAAGGAATTGTATCCGACGTGGACTCGTTATCCAGAATCAGCGTATCGCACTTGATGTTCGCTTTGGAACCTTGGGAGTTGCGTCCGAAGGAAGCGAGACCACGGTACGTTACTTTACCGCCGTGCTTGGAGATCGATTTGGACACGATCGTTGATGTTGTATCCGGAGCCAGATGCGTCATTTTGGCGCCTGCATCCTGGTGCTGGCCTTTGCCCGCTACTGCGATGGAAAGAACCATCCCTTTAGCGCCGCGGCCTTTAAGCACAACTGCCGGATATTTCATGGTCAGCTTGGATCCAATGTTGCCATCAACCCATTCCATTGTAGCACCTTCTTCGGCAACCGCACGTTTGGTAACGAGGTTGTAGATGTTAGGTGCCCAGTTTTGGATCGTTGTGTAACGAGCACGGGAGTTTTTGAGACATACAATCTCAACTACCGCACTGTGAAGGGAGTTGGTGCTGTAAATAGGAGCTGTACAGCCCTCTACGTAATGCACGAAGCTTTCTTCGTCGGTAATGATCAATGTACGCTCGAATTGCCCCATATTTTCGGAGTTGATACGGAAGTATGCTTGTAGAGGAACTTCACATTTCACGCCTTTTGGTACGTAAATGAAAGATCCACCGGACCATACCGCACTATTCAACGCCGCGAATTTGTTGTCGCTTGGTGGAATAATCGTTCCGAAATATTGTTTGAACAGTTCAGGATATTCACGAAGCGCCGAATCCGTATCTGTGAAGATAACGCCTTGGTCTTCAAGTTCCTTTTGCATGCTGTGATAAACAACTTCAGATTCGTATTGTGCGGATACACCAGCAAGGAACTTTTGTTCCGCTTCTGGAATCCCCAGCTTGTCGAACGTTTCTTTGATTTCTGTAGGAACTTCTTCCCACGTTTTACCTTGCTTCTCAGAAGGTCTTACGTAGTACTGGATATCGTCAAAATCAAGATCATCCATGTTGCCGCCCCAACGTGGCATCGGCATTTTGAAGAATTGCTCCAATGATTTCAGACGGAACTCCAACATCCATTCCGGTTCGCCTTTAATTCGGGAGATTTCTTCAACGATTTCACGAGTTAAGCCTTTACCCGATTGGAAAATCGATTTGTGCTCATCTCTAAAACCATATTTATAATCCTCGAGATCCGGCATTTGTTTAGCCATGATTGATTCCTCCTTAGTGCTTTGGTATTGCTTGAATTGCTGCTCTATGCGTCGCTTGCGCGTTAGTTATCGGTCTTCTGGGATTGTTCAATGCCTTTGCGTAGCGCATTCCATGCCAGCGTTGCACATTTGATCCGTGCAGGGAATTTATTCACACCCGATAATGCTTCTATATCTTCATATTCAAATTCTACAGATTCGCCCTTCATTAGGCCAGAAAAATTTTCTGCCATCTTCAGCGCTTCTTCGATCGTCTTGCCTTTGACTGCATCCGTCATCATGGATGCCGAGGATAAGCTGATCGAACAGCCTTCACCTGTGAATTTTGCCAACTTAACGATACCATCTTCCACCTGCATTTGCAGTGAAATTTTATCGCCGCAGGTAGGATTGTTCAAATCAATGGTAACGGCTTCGCCAGACTCAAATTTCCCACGGTTGCGCGGTGTTTTATAGTGATCCATAATCACTCTACGGTATAAATCATCCAATTGCATGGCCGAAGTACTCCTTTGTTTTTAGTAAGGCCATCACAAGACGGTCAATATCCTCTTCGGAATTATAGAGATAGAAGCTTGCGCGCGCCGTACTGCTTACTTCTAACCATCTCATCAATGGCTGAGCGCAGTGGTGGCCGGCACGTATAGCAACTCCCTCCGCGTCCAGAACGGTTGCTACATCGTGTGGATGCACATCGCCCAGATTGAATGTTACGAGCCCCGCACGATTGTGAGTTGGCCCATAAACAACCAGATCTTCGATCTGCGTCATACGTTCCATCGCATAATTCGTTAACTCTATATCATGTTTAAAAATAGTGTCCATTCCGACTTCCTGCAGAAAATCAATAGCAGCACCAAGACCAACAGCACCTGCGATGATGGGTGTTCCGCCTTCGAACTTCCAAGGCAGTTCCTTCCATGTCGATTCATACAAATCTACATGATCAATCATCTCGCCGCCAAACTCAACGGGCTCCATGCTTTCAAGCAAGGCCTTCTTCCCATACAATGCCCCGATTCCGGTAGGGCCACACATTTTATGTCCGGAAAGTCCATAGAAATCACAATCCAGATCCTGCACATCCACTTTCATGTGAGGTGTGCTCTGTGCACCGTCGACCATAATCTTCGCGCCATGCTTGTGAGCGATCTTGGCGATTTCCTTGACGGGATTAATGACGCCAAGCACATTGGAGACATACACGATCGAGACGATTTTGGTACGATCCGTAATCACATTTTCAACATCAGAAAGCAGAATCGTGCCATCTGGCTGTAAAGGAATATATTTGAGAACGGCTCCTGTCGCCTTGGCTGCTTGCTGCCAAGGGATCAGGTTGCTGTGATGCTCCATCGGCGTGAGGACGATTTCATCGCCTTCACGCAGAATCGATCTCGCATAACTGCTTGCCACAATGTTAATAGCTGTCGTTGTGCCTCTAGTGAAAATAATTTCCTGCTCACTGGAAGCGCCTATGAATTTGGCAACCTTAGCTCTTGCTCCTTCATAAGCATCCGTGGCACGAGAACCTAGTGTATGAACCCCGCGGTGAACGTTCGCATTGTCCCATTCATAGTAATGCTTAAGTGCTTCAATCACCTGAATAGGTTTCTGGGAAGTTGCAGCGCTGTCCAAGTACACCAGAGGATGACCGTTCACTTCTTGCTTTAGGATGGGAAAAAGTTCACGTATCTCAGCAGGTCTCATTGTCCCAGCTTCCTCTCCACTAAGCTTTGCAGCTGTTCTTCAACGCTCTTAATTGGAATAACGGATACGACTGGTGCCAGGAATCCGTAAATGATTAGACGTTGAGCTTCTTCCTTCGTAATACCACGGGACATCAAGTAATGAACTTGCTCCGCATTTACTTGACCAACGCTTGCTGCATGGCCCGCTTTAACATCATCTTCATCAATCAACAGGATCGGGTTAGCGTCGCCGCGCGCTTTGGGACTGAGCATCAACACTTTCTCAGTTTGTTGACCGTTACAGCCAGTTGCGCCTTTTTCGATCTTGGTAATTCCGTTGATGATCGCGGTTGCGCCATCTCTCATAACGGCACGAGTAATCATATCGCTTGTTGAAGCTTTCCCCCAATGAACAGCGCGTGTTGTCAGGTTCAGCTTTTGTTCTTGTGTACCAACACAGATCACTTTGGCATCGGAATCAGAGCCTTTGCCTTTAAGAATCGACGTTGTATCTGAAAGGGTGTTGCCGTAGTTCATTTCTCCGACTACCCATTGCATGCTCGCATCATTATCAATGACAGCCCGGCGGTAAGTCAGATCAGTTACGGATTCTTCCAAATTATGAATGGACGCATAATTTACGCGCGCGCCCGGTTTTAGGAAAATTTCCACGACGCCGTTTTGCACCAATGGAGCTCCAGACAGAGCAGAAACATAGTTATCTACATACGTTACGGAGCTGAACTGCTCGGCAACGATCAATACGTGAGGAGCAAATGTGGCTTCTGCATCGTCCGTAACAAACAAAGCTTGTAGCGGAATATCGACACGAACTTCTTTGGGAACATAGATGAAAATACCGCCGTTCCAAAGAGCTGCGTGCAGCGCCGTAAGCTGATTCTCGTTCGCTTCGATCGCTTTCATGAAGTAAGGCTTCACCAGATCCGCGTGATCGCGAAGCGCTGTTTCCAGGTCGGTGAAGATGACGCCTTGCTTTTTCAATTCTTCAGCAACTTGGCTGTACACGATCCCGGAGTTGCGTTGAACAATCAAGTTATCCGAGTTAGCCAAACCTTTGGCAACTTCAGGCAAAGCATCTATGGAAGTTAAAGGAGCTTGCGTTTTATAGGAACCGTAGGAGGAAATGCTCCAACGATCAATTCTTGTTTTCTCTAGTGCAGGTAATTCCAAAGAATTCGCTAACGTTAACCCTTCTGTACGAAGGGCAGTCATCCATTCCGGCTCTTGCTTGCTGCGGGAGAGCTCGATGACAGCGTTAGAATCTATGGAAAGTGTTGTTTGAGTGCTCATGGTATTCCTCCTGATTAGTACTTCGGCGCAGTCGTGTTCATTGGAACTTTGAATTCTTCCGCGTCTTGACCAACGGTTTCATCCACGATGCCGAGTTCTTCTTTGATCCAGTCGTAGCCTTCCGCTTCCAGACGCTCAGCAAGCTCAGGACCACCGGATTTTACGATACGACCTTGCATCATAACATGTACAAAATCAGGTTTAACGTAGTTGAGCAAACGTTGGTAATGCGTAATGATCAAGAAACCGCGGTCTTCACTGCGCATAGCATTCACACCTTCAGCTACGATACGCAAAGCATCGATATCAAGACCGGAGTCAATTTCATCCAAAATTACGAATTTCGGCTCAAGCAACAGCATTTGCAGAATTTCGTTACGTTTCTTCTCACCGCCGGAGAAACCTTCGTTCAAATAACGGTGCATGAACTCTGGGTTCATTTCAAGTTGTTTCATCTTCGCTTCCATTTGACGGATAAACTTGATCAAAGAAATTTCGTTGCCTTCGCCACGACGAACGTTCATTGCGCTGCGCAGGAAGTCAGCATTCGTTACGCCAGTGATTTCACTTGGATACTGCATAGCTAAGAACAATCCAGCGCGTGCTCTCTCGTCAACAGCCATTTCCAGAACGTCTTCACCGTCTAGAGTAACGGAACCCTCTGTAACTTCATATTTCGGGTGACCCATCAACGCGGATGCCAAAGTACTTTTACCTGTACCGTTTGGTCCCATGATGGCATGAATTTCTCCGCCCTTAATTTCCAAGCTAAGGCCTTTCAAAATTTCCTTTCCTTCGACGTTCGCTTTCAGACCGTCTATTGTAAATGTTGATGAATTCGCCATTTCTTAAGCCTCCATAATGTTTAGATGTACTAGATACACGACAATCAAAAAGAATGATTATCATTGATTCTCATTAGAATAATTCTATTATAACTTACTATGACAAATCAAGAAAGGGCACTTATGCTAAAAAACCAAGCATTTTCTGAAAATGCTGCTTTATATTACGCCAAAGCTTGCTTGATTTCAGAAACTTGCCGGGCAAATTCCTCGTCACCTATAACAGGAACCAACGAAGCATCGTTCGGCAAGTCTGCCTGCAGCTCAATCCATGACTTGCAGCCCATATAGGCTTGTTCGATTGGAATCAGCAAAGGCTGCTCCAATTGGTACACTCTTAACAGCATAACATGCAGGGGATTTTTGCGTTTCCACTTTAATCTTTCGTCCGTGAAATTCTCCGTCCAGATGTGAAATGGAAACAGTTTATTCAATTGTTCTTGATCGCTCACTTCAATATCTTCCATCATCCGAGCAAAAGCGGTTAGCCTGATGTGTGTATCTTCCGCACTCCAATCTGCTAATGTCTCGTCGATAACGCCTCGGTATGCTTCTTTCAGCAATTCCTTTCTCTGGTGCTCATACGTCGGATAAAGAAAAAAATCATTTGATTCCACTTGGAAATCTCTTGTCTCCTCCGCAATACCTCCTTTGCGCATAATAACTATTTGTTGTCCCGTTTCCAGAGCTTCAACAGCCGATGCCCATTCTTTCAAGGCCTTTGGTTTCCCCATGACGCCAACTCCTCGTTCCCCACATTAATCCTTTTATTATAAGGAATTTTGCGGAGCAAAACAAACCGAGTGCCTGCGTCAGCATAAACAAAAGAAAAGGATGACCCTAAAGGCCATCCCTTTCTATTTATTTTATTTTGACGTTTCTGCGTAATACGAATGTTGGATTCGGGCAAACTGATCCTGATTCTGTTTCATCGGATTCGGATCCGCTGTTTCAGATGGAGTGTCAGCACCGAAAGCCATCAGGAGGAGAAAAGCGCATGCGGCCATAACAAGCAGGACATTCAGGATTTTCATCATGACAATAGCCTCCGGAACTGTTTTGCTTTTAGTATAGCCTTGTTTTATCAGATACATGTTTGCTCAGATTGAAGATTTTGTAAATGAGGACTAGCCCAGGAACGATTGCAGCATCCAGCGATGCTTTTCCAAAGAGGTCTGTATAGCCAAAAGCATGTCCGACGTAGTCTCATCCTGCACTTCTTCACAGGCTTGCATGCCTGCTTTCAGTTCCTGGGTAAGAATCGTGAAATCTTCAATGACCGCTTCGACCATTTTCGTCGCTGTCTCGGTTCCCGATGCTTCTTTAAGCGACGACAACTCGAGGTACGCCTTCATCGTAGCGGCTGGCTGTCCGCCAATGGCTAGCAGCCGTTCGGCAAGCTCATCCACGTGAAGAGCCGCTTCATTATAGAGTTCTTCAAATTTAACGTGCAGCGTGAAAAATTGATTGCCCTTTACATACCAATGAAAATTGTGCAGCTTCACAAACAGCAAGCCCCAATTGGCAATTTGCTTATTGAGAACAGCCGGGATGGATTGTGTTAGCGTTGTGTTCATGATGAAAGCCTCCTTAGTTGTCTTGGTGAACTGCTGACGAATATGCTTGTACACGCTAATTTACGTTAGAAGCAACTTTTTTATGTAGATTATGCAACATTTCCGAAGTTTGTATTTCATGCAGCAACATTTTGCCTTATACTAGGAAAAGATGACTAATACACAGTAAATTAGTTGGAATTAATTCCAATGACTCATAGGAGGCTTTCGATATGTCCACTTATCATCCTTTAACGGAAGTTCAAGCCATTGCGTACTCACGTCAAATTCCTCATTTATTTCAAGAGGGCGCTGACCTTGAAAGCCAAGAAATTGGCGACGGCAACCTAAATCTCGTTTTTCGCATATCCGAAACGGCCACTGGGAAAAGTATCATTTTGAAGCAAGCTCTCCCTTATGCCAAAGTTGTCGGTGAATCGTGGCCGTTAACGCTGGATCGTGCACGTATTGAAAGTGAAGCGCTGCTGATTGAAGAAGCACTGAACCCGGATCTCGTGCCTCATGTATATGCCTATGATGCTGATCTTGCGCTAACGGTCATGGAAGATTTGAGTGACCATGTTATTATGCGCAAAGGGTTAATTGAAGGGAACCAATACCCGCTTTTTGCCGAGCACATCGGTCGTTTCCTAGCTACTACATTATTCTTCACCTCAGATTTGGGCAAAAACCAGCAGGATAAAAAAATTCAGCAAGGTCGGTTCATCAATCCGGAGCTTTGCAAAATCACGGAGGATCTGATCTTCGACGACCCTTACCGTGATGCGGAAACGAACAATATCGAAGCTCAGATTCGGGATGCTGCTGAACAGCTTTGGACTGACCATGCGCTTCATCTTGAAGTGGCGATTCTTCGCCAGAAATTTTTGACCAGCGCGCAAGCCCTTCTCCATGGCGATCTGCATACAGGCAGTATCTTCATCAAGCCCGATTCAACCAAAGTCATCGATCCAGAATTCGCTTATTATGGACCTATGGGATTCGATATTGGCGCTGTGCTGGCTAACCTTATCCTCAATTTCGCTGGGCAAGAAGGCTGGAGCAAGGATGACGAGAGCCGCGCTGCTTATCGCAGCTATTTATTGCAAACAGTCAAAGACGTTTGGACACATTTCGAAGCGAACTTCCGCGCCTTGTGGAACGAGCATGGCGTAGATCGCGTTTTCCAAACGGCCGGTTACCAAGATTATTTCTTAACTAATCTGCTTCAAGACACAGTCGGTTTCACAGGTGCCAAAATGGTCCGCCGTATTGTCGGACTGGCGCATGTCGCCGATATTGATAAAATCGAAGATGCTGCGGCTAGGGAGCGAGCACAGCGTTTGGCATTAAATACAGGCAAAGCGCTCATTCGCATCAATCGCCAAGTAACTTCTATCGATGAGCTTATTGCCATCGTGACCCAAGAATCAGCTGTAGAAAGAGGATTTGCGCTATGACAAACACAAACAACAACATCGAATCGCCCAACACAGGGGCTGAAAACCAGGAAATTCAAGGGGCTTTGCAATCCTTGCGCTGGAACGGCCAGCAGCTTGATCTGTTAGATCAACGGCTGCTGCCGGAAGAAATCGTTTATTTGCCGCTGGAAACAGCCCCACAGGTGTGGGAAGCGATCCAGCACTTGAAAGTCCGCGGCGCGCCAGCCATCGGCATCGCCGCCGCGTATGGGGTATATCTCGGCATCCGTGAAGTGGATGCTCCGGTGGAGGGGCTTCTGGCGGAAGTCCAGAAGCAAGCCGACTATCTGGCGACGTCCCGTCCGACAGCGGTGAACTTGTTCTGGGCGCTCGATCGCATCAGAGCGCATGCGGGAAGATTGGCAGCCGAGGGCGTTAGCCCGGCTGCCTTCAAGGAAGCGCTCCTGGACGAAGCGCAGAAGATTCAAGCGGAGGACGAGGAGACGAACCGCCGTATCGGCGAACATGCGTTAACGCTGTTCGAGGACGGCTTCGGCGTGCTGACGCACTGCAACGCCGGCGGTTTGGCGACAGCCAAGTATGGCACAGCGTTAGCGCCGTTCTACTTGGCCAAAGAACAAGGCTTGAACATCAAAGTGTTCGCCGACGAGACCCGGCCCGTGCTGCAAGGCGCACGGCTGACGGCCTTCGAACTCCAGCAAGCCGGCGTCGACGTGACGCTGATCTGCGACAACATGGCTGGCGCGGTCATGTCCAAGGGCTGGATTCAAGCCGTCATCGTAGGCACCGACCGTGTCGCGGCTAACGGAGACGTAGCCAACAAAATCGGCACCTACAGCGTGGCCGTGCTGGCCAAAGCCCACGGAATTCCTTTCTACGTGGCGAGCCCGCTTTCCACAATTGATTTAAACACGCCAACAGGCGGAGACATTCCGATTGAAGAACGTCACGAAGACGAGATCACCCAAGGCTTCGGCAAACGCACAGCACCAAAAGGCGTGAAAGTATTTAACCCGGCTTTCGACGTGACGCCTAACGAATATGTAACAGCTATTATTACTGAAAAAGGAATCGTACAAGCCCCTTATACCGAAAATCTGCGCAAGCTTTTTGAGTAAAGCTCGGGCAGCTCCCACAGTAAGTAAAAAAACCTTTCAAACCACAGTAAGTGGAATGAAAGGTTTTTTGTTCTATCCCTCATGACGTTTTCACCCTTGCAGCAAACCCTTATCCCGAAATCGGTTGGGGGTAACGCCATGCGCTTTTTTGAAAACATAATGTAAATAATTACTGGAGGCGAAGCCGTTGCTTTCAGCAATTTTCTCTAGTGTTAGCGAGGTTTGAAGCAGCTCATTGCAAACATGCTTTAAACGAACTTGCTCTAAATATTCACTAAACGAGAGATTTGCCTGTTCCTTGAAAATACGCTGAAGCTGCCTTGAGCTGATTTGAACTCGTTCTGCCACCAGCTCCAGCGTTAATGGACGCCGGTAGTTGTCTTCAATAAACTGGATCGCCAGCTGATAACGGTAGCTCTTCATATCGCGGGCAGGCAAGTTTAAACCGTGCGGATCAGCTTTATAAGCACCTACTGTCCGTAAAAGCATCTGTACGATAGACTGCTTGATGATGGTGTATTGCCCAAGTTGATTGCTGCGCCATGCTTCGTAGGCGACAAGAAAACATTTCATTGCTTCCTGACGGTCCAAAGCAGGAACATGAGGAAGCTCGCCTAATTGACGGATGCAAGCATCCGCTTCAGCAATTTCCCAAGCTTCCCCCCACGCATTGGTCAACTCACTTTGATCTTCTTCCGTCAACTTGACAATATCCACATGCAAGCAGAGCTCGCCCATTTCCTCGCCCTTGTCCGCTTCCTGACGATGGCTCACTCCAGGTGCTGTAACGTAAAGCATCCCCTCCTGCAAGGCATGCGTGACACCATCTAGGTTCACGCTGCCTTTTCCATAGGGGATGTAATGAATTTCAAATTCAGAATGATGATGAAAATCGATAATTGTTCCTGCAGGGAAGGATGTCAGATGGCAGCGCAATACCCTGAGACCATAGGAGCCCCATCGGAAGCTCAAATCTAAACGATCTAAGGCCGTCGGATTTTCGAGCATGGGTTCAAAATAGAATGGCTGACTCATAAGATGAACATCCTCCCTGTCTGAGCGAAACAATTATTGCGTTAAGGAATCAACACGAATCTGTTGTTTCTTAGCAACGGATTGGTTGGCGGCTTCCATCAATTTCGTTAAATCGACAGCAAGCTGAATATTGGTTTCCGCTTTAGTTCCATTTTGGATATGGCTGACCCATTGATCAAATGCAGAGATTCTTTCCGCCGGCCAATTCTCATAGGCGGTCCATTGGCCATTTGTCTCAGCAAGCTTATTGGAACGAATCAAGACTCTTCCATCATGTTCTGAATAGAGCACACTGCCATCCGTACCGTGAACTTCAATGACAAATGGTGAAAAAGCGTTAACAAATCCTGCTTCCACAACCCCAATCGCCCCGTTCGCATATTGAAGCGTCGCAACGGCATTATCCTCAACTTCTCTCCCCGTTACATACCCGTAAGAAGCGCTTACAGCTTCTGGAAGTCCAAGCAGCAGACGTGTTAAATACATCGGATGACAACCTAAATCAATTAACGCTCCGCCGCCGCATTGCTCAGCATTGTAGAAATGCTCCGGCAACCAGCCATTCGGATTAGACTCGGTGGAAATCCCGCCATTATGGGATAAGCGCGTGCGAACCAGGGTGAGCGTGCCTAGCAGCTCCTTCTCCACAATTTCTTGAATTGCGAGTGTAGAAGCTGAATTCAAACGAGGCAGCGAAACTGTTAACGTCACGCCTGCTTCATTCACGGCATCCAGAATCTCATTCACTTCCTTCAAGGTCGGAGCAATCACTTTCTCAGTAAAAATATGTTTACCTGCCTTCGCAGCAGCAACCATGACCTCGCGATGCAAGTTCGTTGGCGTATCGATGACAACCGCATCAATTTCCGGATTGGCCAGCAGTTCACCCAAATCCTCATAGAAGGGAACACCACGCTTCTCAGCTTCCTGTTGTCCTCTTGCCGGGAGCTCATCCCATACGGCAACAATCTCCGTATTTGCATGTTCCGTTACTTGTTTCGCATAATCCCCTGCATGTACATGCCAAAAGCTTAACATCGCTACTTTTATCATAGTATCCTCCAAATAAGTGACTTGGTTTCATTGTATCATGACAAGGCAGGTTGATAAATTTCGAATTAGCGACACATCAGGGTGCAATATAGCGACATCAACTTCTACTTGGTAACCGGGACTGCGTTATAAAATTCTTCCATCGTTACCTTCTTGGCGGCAATCTCTTTGGCAACATCCACTCCCACATAACGAATGTGCCATGGCTCGTACTGATAACCGGTAATATCCGCTTTTCCTTTCGGATAACGGATAATAAATCCATATTCCGCCGCATGCTTTTCAAGCCAGTTCGCTTCCTTCGTCCCGCCAAAGCAATCTTCGGCTGCACATTTGCCGTCACTGCCTGTGACATCAATCGCCAGTCCCGTTTCATGCTCACTCGTACCAGGAACAGCGCTGTACGTTTTCGCTTTCTCTTCGCCATCTTTCAGGACATACCGCTGGAAGACGGATTTCTGCGTGGCGAAAGAGCGGTAGGCCGAAACGCCGGAAAGGTGGATATTATCCTTTTCCGCGCCAGCAAAAAGCTTTTCAATCGCACCTGCAGCCGTGCTGCGCATTTTCCGTTTTTCTATTTTTTCTGCAAATACAAAAGGGATATCGGGATAAACCAAGTCCGTCGGCTCATAGCTGGAAGGCAGCGAATTTTGTTTATTCACTAACACCGTGACACTTTCCGGCTTAGCGATAACCTGAACTGCTCCACTCTTCGGTGGTGCCTGCGAGCCCGTTGGTGCAGCCGTAGCCCCCGATGTCGGTTTGGGTGTGGTTTTGGCCGATGCAGCAGGACTGGTTGTAGGGGAAGGAGTCCCTGTTCCTGTGGCTGGCTTAGAGCTCTCTTTCTCTGTCGGACTGACAGTTGGTGTGACTTCCGCCTTGTTGCTGCACCCTGTTACTATGGTTAGCGCCAAAAGTATGGCCAGCGAATACTTCATTGTTTGATTCATGATCTACAATCTGCCTCCTCAACGTTGTAAAAACTTACACATGAAATAGACTTTAAACCCGCCGCAAAAGTTGCAAAGAACAAATCGCAGATTTAAAAATAAAAAAGACTGCCAAATAGGTTTTGCGCCTAGATCGCAGCCTTCTCATATTTTATGCGTATTGGTGTGAGGATTCAAGTTTTGACGTAGTTCGTATTGACCTCAGCCGTTTAAGCTTGACTAGCCGCAATCGCTTGCTCTAAATCGTAAATGATATCTTCAATCGCTTCTGTCCCTACGGACAGGCGAATAAGTCCCGGAGATACACCAGCGGATGCCTGTTCCTGCTCATTCAACTGGGAATGTGTCGTGCTGGCAGGATGAATAATTAATGATTTGGAATCGCCGACATTCGCCAAATGGGAGAATAGCTCCACAGAGTGGATCAGCTTTTTGCCCGCTTCTACGCCGCCTTTGATTCCGAAGCTAAGAATAGCGCCTTGACCTTTTGGCAAATATTTCTGTGCAAGCTTATAGGAAGGATGGCTTTCTAAACCGGCATAGCTAACCCACTCGACATTCTCGTGCGCCTCTAAATACTGAGCGACTTTAAGCGCGTTCGAGCTGTGACGTTCCATGCGCAAATGCAGCGTTTCCAGTCCTTGAAGCAATAAGAATGCGCTTTGCGGAGAAAGCGATGCCCCTAGATCACGAAGCAATTGCACGCGTGCTTTGATGATATAGGCAATTGGGCCAACAGCATCTGTATATACAACGCCGTTATAACTTGGGTCCGGTTTCGTCAGACCTGGGAATTTGCCGCTTGCAGCCCAGTCGAACTTCCCGCCATCCACAATGACGCCGCCAATCGTCGTTCCGTGCCCGCCAATGAACTTCGTTGCAGAGTGAACAACAATGTCGGCTCCATGTTCAATTGGTCTAAGCAGATAGGGACTTGGGAACGTATTGTCAATAATTAGTGGAATGCCATTCTCATGAGCGATCGCTGCTACAGCTGCAATATCCAGAATGTCGCCCTTAGGGTTGCCGATCGACTCTGCATAGAGCGCTTTGGTCTTGTCGGTAATGGCAGCACGGAAATTTTCCGGATTGCTCGGATCAACGAATTTTACGTTAACCCCCAGCTTAGGCAGCGTATTTGCAAATAAATTATAAGTTCCGCCATACAAAGATGACGCCGCAACAATCTCATCGCCTGCTTCAGCAATGTTCAAGATCGAGAACGTAATTGCTGCTTGCCCGGAAGCAACAGCTAGTGCTGCTGGAGCACCTTCCAGTGCGGCAATCCTTTTCTCGAAAACATCCGTCGTTGGGTTCATAATACGCGTATAAATATTGCCAAACTCTTTCAGTGCAAACAAATTCGCCGCATGATCCGTGTCATTAAATACATAGGATGTCGTTTGATAAATCGGGACAGCCCTTGAATTCGTTGTTGGATCAACGACTTGACCTGCATGAATTGCGAGTGTTTCCGGTAAGTACTGGCGTTCTGAACCTGACATTTAAACATGCCTCCTAGGATAAAAGTATCATGATTTCGCTGGCGCCTCTTTATACTTGATAATTCCTACTGGAATAGTATACAATTATTTTAAAGGAAACATCCAGTCCTAGTCAATATATCACATTGGCATATTTTTCTAAACCATTTTAGATCGGACGTGTTTGCATGCTATTTCAGCCCTATACCATTAAAGAGGTTACCCTCAAAAATCGGATCGTTATGTCACCAATGTGCATGTATGCCTCGGACGACTCCGGCGAAGTCAAAGATTGGCACTATGTTCACTATGCGACGCGTGCCGTTGGTCAGGTTGGCCTCATTATCGTGGAAGCTAGCGCCGTTACAGCCCAAGGGCGAATATCTCCCCGAGATCTGGGCATATGGGATGACACCCAAGTTGCCGGGTTGCAGCGTGTTGTTGATTCCGTTCACGGTCAAGGCTCGCATATTGGTATTCAACTTGCACACGCAGGTCGTAAAGCTGTATTGGATACGCCCATTATCGCTCCTTCGGCCATTCCTTTCTCCGACACCTTCAAAACACCGGATGAAGCTACGCTTGAGCAAATTCAAGAGACTATTACAGCGTTCGGCGACGCTGCGCATCGTGCCAAACAGGCTGGATTTGATGTCATTGAAATTCATGCTGCACATGGCTATCTCATCAACCAGTTTCTATCCCCGCTTATCAATCTGCGGAAGGATGCGTATGGCGGCGACCTCGAAGGGCGTTTCCGATTCTTAAACGACGTTATTGCCGCTGTGAAAAAGCGGTGGGACGGCCCGCTTTTTGTGCGCATCTCTGCGCATGAATATTTAGAAGGCGGGCTTACCCCGCAGGATCACGCTTATTTCGCCGCAAAGCTGAAAGAATTGGGCGTTGATCTCATCGACGTCAGCTCCGGAGGGACATTCCCTGTTGTTCCGCCAACCTATCCAGGCTATCAAGTGCCTTTCGCCGAAGAAATCCGCGCCAAGGCTAACATTGCCGTGGGTGCGGTAGGCTTCATCACAGAGCCTGAACAGGCGGAAGAAATTCTCCGGAACGAACGAGCCGATCTTGTCTTCATCGGCAGAGCTTTGCTGCGAGATCCTTATTGGCCACGGACAGCAGCGGTCAGATTGCACGCCGAATTAGAAGCGCCAATTCCTTATACGCGCGGTTGGTGATGTTAGGCTAGGCAGTTTTTTATAAAACTGCAAAAGGCAGCTTTCTGAGGCTGCCTTTTTGCCTGGCTCAGCCTACATATGCGGGGTAGCAGCCTTCTTTGGCGCTTGAGACTGCCTTTTCTCGGCAGGCTCAGAGCAGGTTCGATGCTTTTCCCCTGCTGAGCCGGCCTTTTCGGCTGGCTCAGCTTGTCGACACAACCCATTACGATTTCTCCGGAGGAAGAAGGACGATGCGTCCATCTTCCATGGCAACACGAACTTTGTTCGTACCGGAGGCGCCGATGGATTCCAGCAAATTTGCCGGGATTTGCAAGCGGCCTGCTTTATCGACAACCGCATATTCCACATGTGAATCTCCCTCAGCAATAATGCCTTGTTCCATTTCCAGCAGCTCCTCCTGATAAGATTTGCGTCTTAATATCTCTGAGGAGGTTTTGCCGTCACGAATAGCAACGACACGGTCTACTTTCTTAGCCAGCAAAGGATCATGCGTGACAATGACAACGGTTAAACCAAAGGTGCGGTTCAGTTCACGGAACAGGTCGAGAATCTGGTTCGCCATCTTCGTATCCACGGAGCCCGTCGGTTCGTCCGCCAGCAGCAGCCTCGGCTGATTCGCAAGGGCAATCGCAATCGCCACCCGCTGCTGCTCACCGCCTGAGAGCTGATTCAGCCTGTTGTTTCTGCGGTGGCTCAAGCCCACAGCTTCCAGCAGCTCCAAAGCACGCAGACGCTTGCGCCGTCCCTGCAGGAGTATCGGCAGCTCCACATTCTCCAAGGCTGTCAGATAAGAAATCAGGTTGCGCGCATTATTTTGCCAGACGAAGCCAACCGTCTCTCTTTTATACTTGACCAGATCGGATTCCTTAAACTTCAGCAAATCTTTCCCATCCACATGCAAATTGCCAGCCGAAGGTCGATCCAATCCTCCCAGCATGTTCAATAATGTCGATTTCCCGCTGCCGCTGTTCCCGATAATCGCCATCAGCTCTCCCTCCGCAATGTGGAGGTCAAGCCCTTGCAGGGCAACGACTTCAATGTCAGCAGCTTTATAAATTTTAACTAAATTCTCACAATGAATCATGCTTAATCCTCCCCAAGCTTAACAGCTTGATGAATCTTGATTCTGGACATCATCGTACCGAGAAGCAGAAGACCTGTGCCGATCATTACTACAACAATGACGTACAGATGCCATTGATCATTCGGATCAAAGCTGACTTGGAAAGGCGGCACCTGACTCGATGAGTCGAATGTTAATTGGAATAATGGCACATATAATCGGCTGGCCGTGGTACCCGTCATCATACCAATGAGCACGGCAGCGCCAGAAGTTAACAGCTGTTCGGCAATAAGCATGCCAATTAGCTGGCCAAACGAAATCCCCATCGCCCGGAATACCCCAAATTGCAAAATCCGACCAGACAACGACAACACCCAGTACAGAAGAAACCCGATAAAGCTGATGCCGATGGCTATCAAAAAACCAAGCGTCATCACACCGTTCACAGCCAGCTGAAACGGATCGTTTTTGGTGCGGATCAGCATTTGTTTCGTATCGGTCATATTTTCGACAGACATATGTTTCAGCACCAGTTCATCATACAAAGCTTGGCTTGTTGTGTCAGGCTTCAGCTTTAACCAGACATCATAGGGCTCCACAGCCATGTTGTTTTGAATGTAGGAAAGATGCCCGATAACGATCTTCGGCGCGTCCGCCCTCACCTGCTTGCCAGAGCTTGAAGAACTGCTTCCCGAAACGGAGGCTGATGTTAAGATTGGATTGGGATTCCAGCTTGGCCAGTAATCAATGATCCCATAAACAATAAACGTAGCGCCTTCCACCCCATCCCACCCCAGTTGAACGACATCCCCCACCGAGGCTCCCATTTCATCAGCAACGGATTTAGAAATAAGCACAGCCTTCGAATTGGACGCAAGCAGGTTCAAGTAGTCATTGAAATGATGATCCAATAGATGATCGCGAAGCCAAGCCGTTTGACCAAATTCATCCGAATCAATGCCCATTAACCGGGTTTGACGGGATTCTTTGCCCAAGGTGATAACGGCATCCTTTTTCTGAAACACCCGTGCCGCTGATGCCACTCCCGTTAGCTGTGTGAAAGGAAGGAACGGAGGTTCCGTATATTGTACGCGCTTTTTGACTAGGGGCTGCTGGGTTTTCTCGGTTTCTCCAAAACCGCTGGCCGGCGCTGATTGCGGCGGAGGCGCATCATTCTCCCATTTCGTCTGCAGAACGATATCCGCCCCATTCTTATAACGGATCTTCTCTTCAATGTTCTTGTTCATCGTGCGAGCCGCACTTGCGCTAAACAAACCTGTAGCCAAGGTCATAATGATAAAAAGCATAATGAACTGATATTGTGTCGTGGATCTGCCGACCTGCAGCAGCGTGGAATACAAATAGGGTGGCCACCATTTTCGACCCATCAGATAGATCAATTGAATGACCCAAGGATAAATACGCAGCAGGAATAAGCCCATAGCGAATATGAATAAGGCAGGCACAAGGAAAAGCAGAGGATCCACTTTCATATCCATGGAATCTAGGCCCAGTGAGACCAGATCACTCATGCGTCGATTAAAGCTTTGCAATAAATAGATGGAGACGGATAATAGGATCACATCCAGAAACGTTTTATGAATAAAAGAATGCTTGCTCTTCCGCGCCATCGTTTGTTTATGCCCAACAATGGTAGCACGCGTAGCCAGAACAGCGGGTATCAGTGTCATGCACACGGAGGCAATAACCGCAAAGAACGCGTACTGATAGGCCTCTTGATTCAGCTTAACTTCCATGGAAGCACGCTGGACGAATTCAAGAAAACCATTGGAAGCCCCCAATATTTTGGTTAACTCGAGGCCCAGAAAAGGACCAATAAGCAAGGCCACACTGCCTAATAAGACACCTTCTACGACATAGCCAAACACAATTTGCAAGCGACTGGCTCCTCGACTTCGCAGCACAGCGATTTCTGTCTTCTGCCGATCCGTAATCAGATTAGCCACCATGAATAAGTAGAAAGCAAGCAAAATACTAACGGGCACATTAAGGGACCAGAGCATTGTCCGGAGCTTCTTTTCTTTCTCTCCATACAATTTCAGCGTTGCGATGGCAGGGTTTTTGAGCGTATACGTATTGAAATTGTTGCTTAAAAAGGTGTCCAATCGCTCATTCGCCTGGGTATACGTCCCTATCCCTTCTAATTTTAGTTGATGATAATCAAGGACAATCGTCATGTAGGAAAATAAGTTTTTGAACGTATTGTTCGCTATGAAATCCTTCTCAAACAGCGGATATGGAATAAATAGTTTCGATCGCAGATCGTTCATATTATTCGTCCAATACAAATCCGCGTAATCGGAACGATCAATGACAGCAACTGGCTTAATGCGAATAGGCTGCTTCAGATCCTTGCTGGCAATCGTAAATTCGCTGCCGAGTACGATTTTGAATTGCGTCAACAATTCTGGAAAAACCCATGCTTCATATACACCATTCACCGGTTCAGAAGCGGGGGCAATACCGTCTACAATACGGATATGCTGATCCAAATCCGACATCGCCGTCAGTCCAGCGGTACGGTTCACTTTGGGATCTATTTTAGCGGGATCGCTTGGGGTAAGCTCGAAAGGCATCGTATTGCGCGAAATCGCAGAAAGAAGCACAGGCACACCGAACTTCTTGCTTTGCTCGACCAAATAAGCATCTGTTTCCGCCAGAAGCCGGTTGTTAATACTCCCCTTTTCCGCTTCTTCCATGAAATACGTATAGGTGTACACTTGTCCAGGATATTGCTTCGTATCCGTTTGCCCGACTTCCAAATCCTTAATCAGCATGCGCTGCAAAATGGCATGGGTGTAGATCGGCATGGAGCTGGCGAGCGCAACCGAAATGATGAGCCCGACTAAAAGGCTAAGCTCCAACCAGCGGTTTTTGACCATTTTACGGAGAATCATCAGAAATAAAGCCATTGCAATCCTCCTAAACAGTGTTAGTTGTTTAAAATAACGTTCTGACCTTCCTTAAGTCCAGTGCGGATTTCCACTTCTGTCGGTGTGACAAGCCCCTTCTCAACATCAATTTCCTTGCGGCTTTCACCTTCTAGCACCTGCACATAATCTCTCCCTAAATAACTGCGAAGACCTGTTCTCGGAATAACCAGAACATTGTCATGTTTCTCAATAATAATAGTCATGTCGCCGGAGCCGCCGATTTGCACCGCTTCTGTGCCCTCCGGAACCGAAGCGATAATCGTCTTCGCATTTCTTTCCGCGAGTGCTTTATTGGTCGTCAGCGGAGCGCTTGAAGGCGTTTGCAAAACCTTGCCTTGAACGATCTTATCGGAATTTCCGATTTTCACATCCACATTCATGCCAACCTCAATACCTGTGAGTGCCCCGCTGTCCGATGATTCATAAGATAATTGCAGTTTATTCGGATCTGAAAGCGTTACGAGGGTCCCGAAAGCTTCCACAACACTTCCTTCCTGCATATCCGTTACATAGGTAACGATGCCCGCCCTGTCAGCCTTGAGCCTTGTCTTCCCCAATTGCTCCTGAAGGGAGGACAATTGAAGCTGCGCAGCCTCCACATCAATCTTTTTCAAGCGGGCCTCATAGGTTTGATTGGGATCCGTTTGTTGTGTTTGCAGGCTTGCAATCTGTGCTTTTTCCAGATTTAACTTCTGCAGCGCGATTCGCGTTTCCAGATCTCCCACTTCCAATTCCGCCAGAACATCGCCAGGCTTAACCGTATCCCCCAGCTTAATGTGCATCGCTTTCAAACGATGATCCGATTCTTTGAAATAGTAGTTGGTTGTTTGACTCGACTTGAACGTTCCTACCAAGCTTGCTTTTTTGGTCAAATTGCCTTTCTTTACTTCATACAGCTCAAAGTTTTCTTTCACGGGTTTGACTAAAGGCGGCTTCAGGGCCCCCTCCTCTCGAGGCAGCAGTGAGCATCCGGTAAGTATGAACACAACGCCTGTTAGCAGAGCAAGAGCTGAAGCGAATTTATTAACCTTCATCGACAATGGTACCATCCTCCAATGCATACACTTCATCTACAATTTCCATAATCGCCAAATCATGCGTTGTCATAATAATCGTCATCCCTGCTTGCACCAAATCCTTAAATAATTTCAGCACTTGGAGACCCATTCGGCTGTCTAATTCCGCTGTAGGCTCATCTGCCAAAATCAATTTCGGTTTGTGCGCTATCGCCCTGGCAATCGCTACCCGTTGCTGCTCTCCCCCTGAAAGCTCATATGGACGATGCTTCATGCGGGCTTTCAGCCCCACGAAATCAAGCGCTTCTTCCGCCAGCTTTTTGAATTGATTGGGGTGAATTCCGGATATGCGCAAGCCAAATTCCACATTCTCATAAGCCGACATATAAGGCACAAGGGCAAAGGATTGAAAGATGAGTCCAATCTGCTCGCGTCTGACTTCATTACGCTTAGATTCGGGCAAGCTGCTGATCTCAAGCCCTTCTAAATAAACAGCACCCTCCGAAGGATGGTCGAGTGCCCCTAATATATTCAGCAGCGTAGTTTTGCCGGAGCCTGATCTTCCGCGCAGCGCGACAAGTCTGCCCCTAGGAATGCTTAAATGCGCTCCCTTCAACGCATGAACGGCGCCAGCTCCTTTCCCAAAAACACGCGTAACCCCGATGGCCTGCACCATCGGTACTTGATCTTCCTGCTTTTTCAACGTCAGCACCTCTTTTATCAGCCTACTGTTTGTTCCTGCTCGGATGAACTTATTTCTAAATGTAAACCCAAAGGCGATAAAAAAATAGACAGTCCATGTTGGATATGGTGTCTATTTGTTAGGTGCCTATATCGGCTTCTCAAACTCTTTCGGCGAGCAGCCGACCACCCGCTTAAATGTCTTGGCAAATGTTTTGGCATCCGGGAAACCAACGGCCTCTGCCACTTCATATACTTTCATCTCACCTGTTCGCAGTCTTTGCTTCGCTTCCTCCATGCGGATTCGGGTCAAAGTTTCACTGAGCGACTCCCCCACCTCTTTGCTGTATAAATCGCTTAAATAACTGCGGCTCAGCCTGACATGATCAGCCATATCGGAAGTACTGATCGGAGAGGCATAGTTGTCCCTCATATAGGTCATCACTTTACGGATAAATGGGTTGTTCGAGCGATGCCGGTGCTCCTTGCCTGCTGCCCAGCGGCTGTCCATCAGCATTCTCATCGCTTGGAGCAGTAGTTCTTTCACTTGTTCAAAACGGCTGCAAGCGTTCAGCGCATTGCTGTAAACGAACGTTTCTTCATAACGTTCAATGTCCGCACAGCCGCGCTCGCGCGCGTAGCCAGCAGCAAGGGCAAGCAGCTCTTGGATAAAGGAGACCACTTTCTCCTTATCCGGGCGTTGCTCCTTCAATCTGCGGCACAGCTCTTCCGCATGATGCAAATATCCCTCGCTGTTATCGTGAACGATACAGCGCAGCAAGTCGCTGCGGATGTCATACGGCAGCGAAGCTTGCCGGCTCGCGGCATCCGGCGCTTGCAAGATCAGGCGATTCCAGCCATTGCTGTAGAATCGCTCGAGCCGCTGCCGCGCGTGCAGCGCCGCGGCTGGCTTCACTTGCGCGAGCCGGCGGATGATGACGCCGGCTCCGATGAACCAGTCCGGCGCCTGCGGCAGCCGGACCTTCGCGGCGCGCTCCAGCGCCGCGGCTGCGGCATAGACGACGGCGTCTGCGTCGTCGCCTGGTTCCTGCGCTGCTGCGGGAACGAGCAGCAGCACACTGCCGGCGGCCAGCGGCAGCGCCGCCAGGCAGCCGGTCCAGCGCCAGTCGGCCTCGGCCGCGCTGGAGCCTGTATCCAGCAGCAGACTGACCAGGCTGCTGGCTTCTCCTGCACCGAACAAGGCCGTCTGGAGCTCCGGCTCCCCTTGTTCGGTATGAATATAAACCTGCAGCTTCGCCGACAGCTGCATGAGCTTGGTAGATTCCAGCTCCTGCTGTCTGCTCTGCAGCTCCTTTCTTTCCTTGTGCAGCAGTTCCAAATCCTGCTTAACTACCCGCAGAATTTCAAGCAGCGACTCCGGCTCCATCGTTGGTTTGAGCATATAATCTTTGGCTCCCAGCTTCATCGCTTCCTTCACATAAGTGAAGTCATCCATGCAGCTAAGTACAACAGCACTGATCGGCCGATTCCGCTCTTTCAATGTTCGGATGAGAGCTAATCCGTCCATTCGCGGCATGATCAGATCCGTAATGATGATATCTATGTTCAAGGCATCCAGCAGCTCACAAGCTTCCAGACCATCCTCGGCATCTCCTGCATACGTAAATCCGTTCGCCTCCCAGTCCACCAGCGTACGTAAACCTAGACGAATAATCGGTTCGTCATCCACCACGAGCACATTCATCTAAGCTTCACTCCTCTTCTTGATGGATTGGGAGCGACATGCGGATCGTAGTCCCTTCACCCGGATTGCTTCCAATATGCATTTTGAATTGGGGGCCATAATACAATTTAATTTTCTCGCGAATATGAGAAAGGCCAATTCCGCTCATCCGTTCTCTCCGCATCTTGCCCGCTTGTGATTCACCCAAGTCATGGATGGCGTTCCAGCCTGAGCTGCCCTCTTTCACCTGCATCCCGATCCCGTTATCTTCCACTTGGCAGAACAAAAGATCTCGGTCCAGCCACGTTCGAATCCTGATTACGCCTTCTCGTTTCGCTGGCTCAATCCCATGAATAATCGCGTTTTCGACAAGCGGCTGAAGCAGCATTCGCGGAACTAAACACCCCAGAGTCAACGCATCAGCCTCCGTTTCCACTTGAATTCGATCCCCATATCGAAACTTCTGAATGGCCATATAGTCATGGATAAGGCTTAGCTCTTCCCGAAGAGGAATAAACTCTCCCTTTTTGCCAAGGCTTGCTTGCAGCAAGCGAACCAGCGCACTGACCACCTCAGAAATCTGCGGCGTTTTATGAATTTTCGCCACCCATTTTATCGTATTCAGCGTATTGTAAAGAAAATGCGGATTCAATTGATAATGGAGCGCCTCCATCTCCGCTTCCTTCTTCAAAGACTCTTCCCTTTTCACCTGCTTGATCAAATCCTCCAACCGATTCAACATCTGATTGTAGCTGTCACCCAGCTGCATCCATTCCTTGGAGCTTTTGCTGGTCCAGTAGGCTCTCAAATCGCCGAGCTCCGCTCGATTCATCAGCATTTTCAAAACATTCAAAGGCTTGGATACATAGGTTCCAAAAAGAAAAGAACTGCCCAAGCACAAAAGGAAAAGCAGTGTAGCTGACAAGAAGAGCCCTATGTGATAATAGGGAAATGAGGCTGCCGATTGAGGTACTTCATAATAAGACTTCCACAGCATCCCTGCGCCTACATCCACATGCTTCATGGAATAAATGACGTTGTGATCTGCTTGCAGGACATCATCGCCAGGCTTTTTCCCCTGAAACTCATCTCCGCGATACACACCATCCCGATACACCACTCGCTGCTGCGGATCGATCAGAGCATAGCCTTGATTGGAGGTTTTCACCAATGTCTCATTCCACAACTTGCTCATATTGAACCAGCTCGTTACCTTGCCGAGTTCTTGCAGGCTAATCTTATCCGTTATTGGCTCCGTATAGGTCAATAAATAACCTTTGGATTTGCTGTTTTCCACTGCCAAAGGCTCAAAGCTTTTGTAGGGGCCACTGAGGCGCGCAGCCAGACCTTCCGTTCCTTCCGAGCTTTGGGCGCAAAGTGTTCGGTTCGTTGCATGTAACGTCAAGCATACCTGCTCCACGTATTGGCTTCTCTGCCTTTGTTCAGAGAGCAGGCTGTTGGCATAAGTAGTCAATTCTTTGAGTTCTTTCACATTTGCTGCAGAATCTGTCAGTTTCGCATAACGGATGATGCCATAGTCCATTGCGCTGCGATGCGTGGTTTCAGCAGTAAAACGCAGTTCCTGTGTCATTTTCAACAACAGCTGATCATGCGTCTGGTTCACTTGAGACATTTGCGTTTTCTCGCTGTATTCAGCGAACTGATGGTTAAATAATGAGATGACGAGAACAAGCGGAAGTGCCGTTACCGGCAGCAAGTACAAAAACACGCGAATTTGAAAGCGCTTAAATAGAACTGAATATAGCGATGGCATAAATCACCTTTGCATTCATACATGGGTAGTAACCTTATTATAAAACTATCTTTTGGAAAAAAGATACAAAATAAAAGAGAGGATCGACATGCGACCCTCTCTCTTGATTCTATTGTCTGCTAGAGTACTTTGGACAAAAATGATTTCGTCCGCTCCTGCTGGGCATTCTCGAAAATTTGCTCGGGTTTTCCTGCCTCAACGATAACCCCTTGCTCCATGAACATAACGCGGTCGCCTACTTCGCGGGCAAAGCCCATCTCATGGGTGACAACAACCATCGTCATGCCTTCTTTGGCTAGCTGCTTCATAACCGCCAGTACTTCGCCGACCATTTCTGGGTCAAGGGCTGACGTAGGCTCGTCGAAGAGCATAATCTTCGGCTCCATCGCAAGCGCCCGGGCAATCGCCACACGCTGGGCTTGGCCGCCTGAAAGCGAGTCGGGAAGGGCATTCGCTTTGTCCGCAAGCCCAACCTTCTCAAGCAACTCCAGCGCTTTCTTGCGCGCTTTGTCTTCCGGCCATTTTCTC
This sequence comes from Paenibacillus alba, assembly GCF_013204855.1. Lineage (GTDB taxonomy): Bacteria > Bacillota > Bacilli > Paenibacillales > NBRC-103111 > Paenibacillus_E > Paenibacillus_E alba. The sequence goes on from NZ_JABMKZ010000010.1 coordinate 25,334, forward strand.
ACTTGCATCGGTGCCAAAGTGATATTATCAATAACTTTCATATGCGGGAACAAATGAAACCGTTGGAAAACCATGCCGAGCTCCATGCGAATCTCATGGATTTTGTTAAGCGGGTCCATAATGGATTTCCCTTGAATCAAAATACTTCCGCTATCCGGCTGTTCAAGCAGATTCAGACAACGCAGAAACGTCGATTTGCCTGATCCGGAAGGACCAATTACAACTAGAACCTCTTGGTTCTGGATATCCGCACTAATATCTCGGAGAACAACGTTATCCCCGAACGATTTTTTTAGATTCCTAACTTCAATCATTGCACCCATCGCGCTACACTTTCCTTTCCACATAGCTAAGCAGTTTGCTTAAAGAGTAAGTGAGAATGAAATAAATAAGCGCTGCTGTCAAATAAGGCTCCCATACTTTAAAATACTGGCTGCGCATAGCATTGGACCAGTACATCAACTCCGGAGCAGCAATGACTGCAAACAAGGAGGAATCTTTGACGAGTACGATAAACTCATTGCCGAAAGGAGGAATCATCCGCTTGATCGCTTGCGGCAAAATGACCGACTTCATCGTCTGGAAATGTGTCATTCCCAGCGAGTGCGCCGCTTCGGTTTGCCCTTTATCAATAGACTGAATACCCGCTCTAAAAATCTCAGCCATATAGCCCGCTGAATTCAAAGATAAAGCAACAATAGAAGCAATAATTGCATTTGTTGTTCCGATGAATAAGGGAACGACTCCGAAGTGGACGAGTAGGATTTGGACCAGCAGCGGCGTGCCGCGGAAAAAGTTTACATAAATGCTTGCCGGCCATCTCAGATAGCCTCGAGGCGACATTTTGTTTAAGCCTACACCCAAGCCCAAGACAGAGCCAAACATGATGGACAGAATGGAAATACCTATCGTCCAGAGGGTCCCTTTGAGTAATAAAGGTATATATTCAATAATGATATCAAAACGGAAATCCATTCCACACTTCCTTTCGTTGACTATTATGCCAGTAACAGAACAACAGCATGCGTAAGGTTGAAGTCACGCATGCTGTTGACCTTATTATTTTTGTTCAAGTAATTTTTTGGTATCCGGCTCTTCGCCAAACCACTTTTTGTACACTTTCGCGTAGGCGCCGTTCTCGATCACTTTTTTAATAGCCGGATCCAGCTTGGCTTTCAATTCACTGCCTTTAGGAAGAAGAATGCCATAGTATTCGGACTCAAAGTTGGTAGGATCCGCAATGATTACGAATTTCTTATTGGGGTTGTTTTTCACATATTCACGAACAATCGCAATATCGGCTACAACCGCGTCAACGCCGTTATTTTCCAGTTCCATCAAGGCTAGAGTATTGTTGTCCAGACGTTTCAATGATTTGTTCGTATCACCCATGATTTTGGTCATCAGCGTATCTGCCGTAGTCGAAATTTGCACAGCTACTTTCTTGTCTTTCAAGTCTGCCGCACTTTTGACCGGACTGCCTTCTTTGACAAGAATCATATTCTTAGATTCGAAATAAGGAATGGAATAGTCATAGCTTTGTTTACGTTCATCTGTGATAGAAACACTGGAAATTCCGCCTTGATATTCTTTCCCTTGCTTCACGCTTGTCAGCATCGTATCCCAGCCTATGTTGTTTACTTCATAGGAAAGACCTGCTTCTTTCATTACTTCTGCAAGAAAATCGATATCAAAGCCAGTCATCTTATCTTTATCCATAAATTCCATTGGCGAGTAAGCAGCATCTGTCGCAAATTTGTACTTCGTGCCACCGCTTTCTTTGGAACCGCAACCCGATATTGCTGCCGCTAAACCCACAGCCAAAACGATCATCATTAGCTTTTTCACTATGTTTCCCCCCATGCTATATATTGGACGAATCATATTTTAACACTTGGTCAATAAAATAACAACGCCTTCAAGGCGCAATTTTGCAGGAAAATACAGGAAAATGGCTCGCCGCAATTATTTTTATTTTTTTGCACAAAAGCGCGAGGGATTTTTGTTCAAAATGACCATTCTGCGAATGCTCCATCTTGGTTTCCGCTCGTGAGCATCTTGAGCCCACCTGAGTCCCGTCCTGATTTCTCTCCTGAGTCATCTTGATTTCGCCTGAGTGCCATCACAATTCCGCCCGTTTGCCATCTTGATTCCCCTGAGTGCCATCACGATTCCGCCCGTTTGCCATCTTGATTCCCCTGAGTACCATCACAATTCCGCCCGTTTGCCATCTTGATTCCCCTGAGTGCCATCACAATTCCGCCCGTTTGCCATCTTGATTTCGCCCCTGCTTGGCAGATGCCAAATAGGGTTGTTCCACAAGCCGAAAAAACTACTAGAACGCCTCATTTCGGGGCTGAAATGCTGGCAACAAGCGCCAACAGTACTGACATGTGAGTCTGCACCTTTAAAAACCTGCGATTGTGCATCTTTTTCTCGCTTGAAAAGGCCGAAATTGGTAAATTCCTGCGATTATGCATCTTTTTCCGGCCTTTTCTTGATTATCGGAAGAAAAGCACGAAAATTCCTGCATAATCGCAGGCTTTTCCCTTTTTCAGACGATTTCTCTGAAAATGCCTGCACTTTTGCAGGTTTTCAGCCAGCGTCATCAGCAATGATCCCACATATGTGGCTCGTTGCGATTCACAGCTCGTCTCCGGTCGGAAACATAAAAAAACGCCAAGATCTCTCGATCTTAGCGTCCTATTTCTGCCGTTACATGGTTACATCATTTTCAGAATTGCTTCCCTACCGGTCATGCCAGCTACAATCCCCAGGTCCTCAGCCGTATACGTCACCGACTCAAGCGGTGCATCCAGAAGCTCCTCAATCGTTCGAACCCCCGTTGCTCTTGCCGCTACAATATTCCGGTCCCGCAAGCGTTCATTGAGCAGCCCCACATCAAGTGCTCCGCACATAATATAACCTTTATCCGTCGTTACAACCAGCAGTGTGGTTTTGGGCAGCTTTACCTCGATGGCAATGGCTGTATGTCCTTCAAGGAGAATGGGTTCAACGCGCATCATGCTCTGCACAGCTCCTCTTCGCAGTCTTACAGAAGTATATGCGAGCGCGGCTAGTACGGTGTGAAAAAGGTTTTGTTGTTCGTCCGTTTTTAACTCTCGTATATGCCATAAATTGTTATATATATGTAAATCGCTTGAAGGCTGCTCCCCCATGCTATATGATACCTGTGTATACAAAATATACCATTTGGAGGAATCATAGTGAAACTTTTTAAATCTATCTTATTATCTTCTGTCGTCGCTATTTCTATTTTGAGTGCCTCATCTGTGTATGCCCACCCACTTGTAAACATTCACGATTACAATAGTTACAACTCATATCTAACAGCGCTAACGCAACAATATTGGATTGATGGAAGCAACGCTCATGATCAATGGGAGCTCGACGCGCAAAATGCCCAATACGAAGCTGATATTGCTGCTGCAAAACTATATTTTGGTGTTAAATAATTAGATAATTAATTCGTTTAAAATCTCAAGATTAAGTCTCCTCATGGTGTCCAATGAGGGGGCTTTTTTATATTTTTTTGGTAAACAACCCATTTACTAATCATGATACTTCCCTACAGGGGCATCCAAAACCCATTCAAGGATTTCAATTTGTGCTCGGATTTCATTGATTTCGCCCCTGTTTTCTACTTCGTTAAGCTGCTTTAATGTCTGTTCCAGCTGATTAACCATACGTTTAATTTGATCTTGAGTCCTCATTTTGCTCGCTTCCTTCTCATCATTTAATTTTCTTTAATAATAACATCAAAAATCTGGTTTCACCCTAATTTGAATTCCTAGTCCAATCCCATTCTTGATCCACTTTCCCCTATTCCTGCAAAAAGCGAGCTATGTTTGGGCAGAAGATCATGATATAGTTAAAGCATGAGCAGTTTTGGACAGCTAGGAGGCCATATGAGTCAGGGAAAAGGAAACATAAGTCCTAACGGACATTTATTCACTGTAGAGATTCTAATTGAAGAGACGACCAATGGTCTTGCCATGGAGAAGCTTCTTCATCTTTTAAATACCAACACTGTGAAAGATTATCAAATTCTCAAAGGTATCGACCTGGGCAAGTTGATTGAATTAAACAAGAAAAAAGACAACGCGCCCTCCTTGCAAACAAGTAAAAAGGCGGTAGAGGCGCCACTAGCTGCAGCACCACCAGAGGCGAAAGCAGCCATTAGTGAAGCAGCAGCAGCTATTGTCCAACAATTGGAGAAGTATAAAGCCAATAATACACTGATTCGGTTGACCGTAATCAAAGGTAAAGGGATTAAACTAAATCTTCCTTGCCGGATTTTGAATTATGATGACAGCAATCAGAATGTAACGGTGTACCATGTCGATGAGAAAAAAGTGTATTTGTTCAAATTAAACGAGATCGACGATTACGTCGCTACATCATAAAAAAGAAGAGGGTGCCCTTGAACTTCAAGGAACACCCTCTTCTTTTTCATGCAGTTGTAACGCCGTTCTTCAGCATGCCCTCTAATTCTTCCGCATTCACAGGAGGACTAAACCAATAGCCTTGCACTTCATTGCAGCGATTCTGATGCAAGAAATGCAGCTGTTCTTCGGTTTCTACACCTTCCGCAATGACCTTCAAGTTCAAGTGATGGGTCATAGCAATAATGGTCGCAACGATCGCCGCGTCATTGGGATCGACCATAATATCGCGAACGAAGGAACGATCAATTTTCAGCTTATCAATTGGGAATTTCTTCAGGTAGTACAGGGAACTGTAACCTGTTCCGAAATCATCGATGCTGACATGAACGCCAAGTTCTTTGAGCTCCAGCAAGGACTGAATGGCGTGATCCACGTCCATCGTCATACTCTCCGTAATTTCCAGCTCCAAATATTGCGGTTCAAGTCCCGTTTGCTCAAGCACATGACGGATTTTGCCTTTGAGATTATGCTGGAAGAACTGACGCATCGACAAATTGACGGATATCGGCATCAAAGGATACCCTTGTTTCTGCCATGTTTTGTTCTGTTTGCAAGCGGCTCGCAGCACCCATTCGCCAATCGGCACGATTAACCCGGATTCCTCTGCAAAAGGAATGAAATGGTTAGGGGATACAACCCCCCTCTCAGGGTGATTCCAGCGAATCAAGGCCTCAACACCAACAATACGGCCTGTCTCAATATCGACTTGGGGTTGATAGAATAACATAAATTCATCCCCGGCGATCGCTCTTCGCAGCTCATTCTCGAGCTTAAGCCGGTTAATGGACACGGATTTCATATCGGTATTAAAGATTTGGAAATCGTTGCGTCCCTTTTCCTTCGCTCTAGCCAGCGCAATATCCGCGTACTTCATAAGCATCTCCGCGTCTTCGACATTTTCGGTATCTTCGGAAGATATGGCAATTCCGATGCTCGCTGTGATATGCAGCTCATACTGTTCTAGAAGAAAAGGCTTTTCGAGCACTCGATTGATCTCAGCGATAACCGCAATTGCATCATTCGCATTCGCCACATTGGTAAAGAAAAAGGCAAATTCGTCGCCTTCCGTCCGAGCCAGATAGTCATTCTCTGTCACAGCGCGAGTGAATCGCTCGGCTAACTGCAGCAGCAGCATATTGCCATAATCATGACCGAAACTATCATTAACAAGCTTGAAACGATCGATATCCAAATAGAAGACGGCTACCTTTTGACCCAATGCTTTCGTCTGATGAAGCCGTTCGTTCAAATAATCTCGGAACATCCGTCTGTTCGGAAGCCCCGTCATATCGTCATAATAGGCCATATAGCGTACTTGTTCATCGCCGCGCTTGCGCTCTGTGATATCTTGGCATATCAGAATATTACCTTTGGCATTGGGCTTCAAATCTACAGGAACAGCGGTAACGTTCAAATCTACGCGGTAGCCGCTCTTATGGAGCACTGCGGTTTCGAAGGTAACAGGCGTCCCAGCCTTTACATGTTCCATCTGACTGGATGTGGGCTCGCATTGCTCTTGGGTCACGAAGCTCATAAATGACTGATGCAGCAGCTCTGATGCCGAATAGCCAAGAATGGTTTCTGCCGCCATGTTGATTCTGATGAATTTTCCTTCTTGATCAAAGATGCCAATCGCATTCGGATTGTGTTCAAATAAGGAGTCGAGCACATTCAGATAAGTATGATCCTGCGATATTCCATTAATCAATGTAGCTGATCTTTCACTTTTTCTGAACAGCATGATGAGCAGCAAAAGTGAAGCAAGTACACAAATCCACGCAGCATACGGCTTTACGTAAAGGCTAACGAATATGACTATGAACATATATCCGCCAATATAGAGCCGGTTTTTCACAAATTAGCCTCCTCTTACTGCTCACTCTAGGTGATAGGAAGCGTCACACTGACAACCGTTCCTTCTCCCACTTTGCTTTCCACCATTAACTGACCATGATGATCTTCAATAATCTTGCTTGTCGTCATCAGACCAAGGCCTGTTCCTTTTTCTTTCGTGGAATAGAACGGCTCACCCAGTCTGGCAAGGACATGATCCGGAATACCGGAGCCTCTGTCTTTGAAGATGACGCGCACCGTTGTATCATCCGCCATCTGCATATGGATATCAATTTGCCCGCCATCTGGCATCGCTTCCATTGCATTTTTGATCACATTGATAAAAGACTGCTTGAGCTGGTTTTCCTCGCAGTGAACGAGCGGCAGCCGATGCTCCATGACGACAACGAATTGAATATTATTCATGTTCGCCTGCGTTTCCAGCAAGGTGATGACACTTTGAACAATCGTTTCGATACTTTTCGGTTGGTAGCGTATGAGCTGGGGCTTAGCCAGTACAAGCATTTCCGTAATAATCAATTCAATCCGGGTTAATTCAGACATCATGATGTCATAATATTCTTGCTTGTTTACCGCGCCTTGCTGCAGAAACTGAATGAATCCTTTGAGTGAGGTCAATGGATTGCGAATTTCATGGGCAACACCGGCTGCTAATTGACCCACAACGGACAGCTTCTCGGATTTGCGAAGCATCTCTTCCGTGTGTTGACGCTCGGTAATATTTTTGAAGGTCATGACGACACCAATGATTTGATTTTCATCGAAGATCGGAGATGTCATGTACTCAACAGGAAAGGAATCCCCATTTTTTTTATAAAAAATTTCATTTGCATTGCAATCATAGATGCCATCACGGATAGTTCGATATAAAGCAGAAGAAATATGGCTCTGCAAAGCTTCGTCGGATTCATTCGTACGTGTCAAAATATGATAAGCATTGCTGCCAACCATATCTTCATACGTATAACCCGTTAAACGCTCAGCGGCCTGGTTCCAGAAAATAGTCCCCAAATGCTCATCAATCCCGAAGATCCCATCGGTCACGGCATTTAAAATAAGCTGATTTTTGGTATGCAGCTGATCAATCATCGCTTCATTCTGTTTACGCTTAGTAACGTCCTTCGCGATGAGGTAACTTCCCTCCACATGCTCTTGTTTAATTTTGGGAATAAAATTAATCTCCAGCGTGATCTGGTGACCTTGCTTATGCAAGATTTTCCCCTCTGCACTCCCGGTAATCCCTAGCTTCGCTTGTTCAAACATGCCTTTTAACAGAGGCAAATACTCGGGTACAATGAGGAATTGGATGGACTTTCCACAAAGCTCTTGCTTCGAATACCCCGATATGGCTTCTACAGCAGGATTGGCATCCACCAGCTTTCCTGCCTCATCTAGCATAAAGATCATATCTGGATTGTATTTGACTAGGGATCGATAGTTGCTTCTACTTTCCTCTAGCTTGTGTTCGTAACACTTTCGCTCTGAGATGTCCTGGATTTGAACCATTAGACATTTCGGACTAGCGTCCTCATTATGTACGAAGGAAACCGACAAGCTGCCCCAAATGACCGAACCATCTTTATGAAGAAATCGCTTCTCCACCTGAAATGACTGACACTCTCCCTGAAGAATCTGCTTCCACAATTGGGCAACGGCTTCCACATCATCGGCATAGAAAAATATCTGATAATGCAAACCTATCAGTTCTTGTTTGGAATACCCTAATAATCGGCACAACGATGAATTTACGGTGAGTAGTTTGCCATCCAATGTGACAATGGACATAGCAATAACAACACAATCAAATGAATGTTGCAACAACTCATGGCTTGTGAGCAGCTTGAATTCTGAAGTGAGTGGCTTATCCGTTTCTGATTGATTGCTGTTGAAATCAGCCATGCATTACATCCTTTCAGTTAAGGAAGAATGAGTATCCGTCATTGACTACTTTCTACATGATGCGCGCTTTTTCCTGCAAGAAGGCACAAATCGAAGAAAAAAGAGTCGGATTGTCCCGACTCTTCTTGTCTTATTTCATAGCGGCAATTGCCAGCAGAATCCAGCCTACCAGAAAACTTACGCCGCCAAGCGGTGTAATGGGACCGAAAATTTTGAGCCCTGTCAAGCTCAAAGCATAAAGGCTGCCCGAGAACAGGATAATACCGATAAAGATAGCCCAGCCGGACGCATTGACTAAAGCGCTGCTGTTCGTTAACTTATCTGATAGCACAGCGATCAGGATAAGTGCAATCGCGTGAATCATGTGGTAATGCACACCTGTTTGATACACATCCAGCTTGTCAGGAGTCAGCTTAGCCTTCAAAGCGTGCGCTCCGAAAGCCCCTAAAGCAACCGAAAGAAATGCATTCAAGCTGCCCAGCAATAAGAAAATTTTCATCATAGGTATTCTTTCCTTTCAATGACGAGGTCTCGTTTATTCCACTTCACCAATATCATGCTGCCCGACAATGAGGCGAGCCGGCTCCAAATAGACACGTGTTACCGTTGGCTGCTTAATAAGATCAAGCTCGATATCTACAACCTTGTTGCGAGCAGTTTTACCTTCTCTTTTGTCGTAAACCACTTCGAATTGCTTCAGTCCCAGCTCATAAATAACAACAGATGAGCCGATGGCCAGCGCATTCGATTCGAATTCCCCATGTTCAAATAAAACTTCGGATAAAATTTCTTCATTCATGTCGACGATCGTTACATACTGGCAGAATTGGTAACGCATAATAAATGCCCCCTCTATTCGTAGTTAAACAAGTATGTAACCTTTTCGCCGAAAAATGTCGAAACTCCTGCTTATTTCATGATTCCCCACAATGTTCACATAAAACCCAAAAAGTAGATGACGACTGGGATCGTAAACATACTAAAAAGTGTGGATGCAAACACAGCTTGGGAGGAAAACTCCGGCTCATTCTCATATTCGATAGCCAGCAGCACACTGCTGAGGGATGTTGGTACAGCACAAGAAAGAACCAATGCTTTAGCCGTGAGCCCTTCGATGCCAAGCATCCAGACGACCAAGAACCCAAGCAGCGGCCCCACAGCGAGTCTTAAAATGTTGGAAACGAGCACATTGGAAAAGTGAAATTCCCATTTCATTCCGCCCAGCTGGACACCAAGCGTCAGCAACGCCGTCGCCATAAAAGCATTGGATATATAATCGAGCGGAATATGAATCGGTGACGGAACCGGCAAATGGAAATAGCGCAGTAAAAGCGCAACCGGAATGGCATAAATCACCGGTAAGGACAAAATGGTTTTCAGTGTGGCCTTCCAGCTTGATTTATGCGCATTTAACGTGTAGATACCATAGGTGTTTGGAATTAGGGTTTGCATGATCATAATAACGATTTGAACGGATAAGGTATAAGCATTTCCGCCAAATACAGTTTGATTCAACGGCAGCGCGTAATTCGCGCTATTGTAGAAAATAACACTGTTGCGCATGGCAATCCGCATGCCGCGGTGCATTTTCTTCAACCGAATATAGATCTCGATGACGGCAAACAGCAGGCTGAAAAAAAGCACAAAAAACAAGAGAACCTGCATCAAAACATGCAAGTTCATTTCGGATTCATACAGCTTAACAAACACTAACGCAGGTGAAAACACATAGAAGTTAAGCTTCGAAAGCGTCTTGATATCAATCTTGAAGGCGCGGTACATCGCCACGCCAATGGCAATCATAATGCTGATAGGAACGATGTTGTTAACCAGGATGTAAAAGAAGTAACTCATTGCTGATCCTCACTTAAATGAAATACCATTGTTGAAGTAAGCATCTTGAGCATAGGTCGTAAAAGCAACCTCAACTTCCGGAATACCTAGTCCAAGCACATGGTTCGTTAGCGCCTTTGCAACCTGCTTGCGAACTTCTTCGCCTCTTTCAAACCATGCCACCTCAATGAAGGGATAGGCGGGAACGATCTGACCATCGAAGATGGCCGTGTGCTGGATACACTCCAATGTAAAATAATCACGTTCACATTCACATATCACGGCTAGTTGATCCACTACACTTGTGCTGATTTGGCATACTTGTTCCACGGATAAGCCTCTAATCGTAATTCTAGGCATGATTCATCGCCCCTTTATTTAAACGCATTTACACTGCTGATAATATGTTTCAACTGTTCATTGAATTGGAAGATTTCTTCCGGAGAAAGCCCGCTTGAGACAAGCAGGGTTTGTGGGATGCATAACGCCTTCTCGTATAAAGCAAGACCTTCTTCTGTAATTTGAATATTTACAACTCGTTCATCTTCAACGGATCGTTTTCGTTGAACCAGCTTCTGTGCTTCCATTCGCTTCAACATCGGCGTCAGCGTACCGGAATCGAGGTCAAGCTTCTCACTCAGCTCTTTCACTGTGCTTTCCTTCTGATCCCATAGAACCAACAATACTAAATATTGCGGGTAAGTGATGCCCAGCTCTTCAAGAAATGGACGGTACATTCGTGTAATCGCTCTAGAGCTTGCATATAGACTAAAGCACAGTTGATTTTCCAATTTTAAAAATTCACTGCTGCTCATCGCATTCGTCTCCTTTCGTTCCGTTCATATTGTGAACAATCGTTTTGTTTCAAATGTATCTAAAAAAAAGTGCACTGTCAATGCGAATAGTTTGATTAGTTCATACATGTTGGATCATTTCATCTTGTATCTGTTTCCAAGTAGGTGATATGGTAGAAATAATTGGAATTATTGTATCCGTAGATTCTTAAGGGGAGGAATGCCGATGAACATAAAGACTTCGGGAGACAATCGCAACCTGTACATCAAGCTTCTGCTTAGCACAATACTTTGTACAGTCCTTACCTTGCTGGTATCCTCCACGATTTATTTCGTCAATTATCGGAACATCAATTTGAATCAGGTGTATCAAACTGACTTAGAGAATTTAACCCAAACTAGCCGAGAGGTCATTTCGATGACGGAGAGCGCGCAATCGCTTACATTTCAAATGTACCGCAACGGCAATATTACCAAATTAATGTTTTATGAAAATCCCGATATTTATGACACGACCGCTGCCATGAGAGAACTGAATAATTACTTGAATTCGATGCCCTATATCGCCTCCATCTATGTCTACAACCCGAAAGCTCCCTATGTGTATGTTTCTTCTAATACAGGACAAAACGGCTTAATGAAGAAAGATGAGCTTGTTGATCAGGATATCTTAACTATTCTTGATCATTTCCAGGAATTTAAACCGTTTGTTCCTATCCCGCGAACCTATTTGAAAAATGCTTCAGCGACCCAAAAAAGCAATGTCTACACGTATCTTTGTTATGATGCGATTGGAAACGACAATGCATTAAATTCTGCCATTATCGTCAATATTACAACCGATTGGATTAATAAAGACATCGGCAAGCAAAGGGGAGACGGGGCTAGCAACTCCTTTATTCTCGACGATAAGGGAACTATGCTTGCTGGGGATCAACTCGATCCTTCCATAACGCTTGCCCCTGGATCCGCAATTACACAGCAGATTATGAGTACGAAGCATGCTGGATACTTTATTGGAACCGTTGGCGGCACCAAATCCTTAATTTCCTATACTGCTCCAGACTCGCTGGAATGGCGCTATATCCGCTTTACCCCTTATGAGATCATTACCAGAAAGTTAACTGCGATTCGAACGACAACGATCTATATTGGCATTTCGATTCTCGCTGTAGGCCTGTTCATTTCCTGGTTGTTGTCTCGCAAGCTCTACATTCCGATTAACCGTATTGTGAATAAAATGAAATCGTTGGAGTCCGATAAACGCAATTCATTGTTCACTCTCAAACAAGATGTTTTGCGTAAGCTGCTCCAAGGGCATGAGCCTGTTACGACGAAAATGATGCGGGATAAACGCAGTGAGCTTGGTATTTCGTTTGACTTTCAGGATGATTATCGAATTATCTTGCTTCGTATTGATCGATTTCAACCCTTTTGGCACAATCATCAGGATGATCTTCATGTTTATAAATATGCCATTATGAACATAAGTTCAGAGATCACTTCACAAGCCTTCCAAGTGGAGACCGTTGATATGGGCGATGATCGTACGGTACTGCTCATTAATGAGCGTAACGTGCCTAGCGACGGGGATCAGAGTATGCTGCAAGCCCTGCTGAAGCAAATTCAAAAGGCCGTTAACGATTTGCTCAAAATCAGCTTATCCATCACGTACAGCCCGCAAAGCTCACAGCCTCAGAACCTCGTAGCCCTGTACCGCCAAGTCGTCGAGGCATCCGAGCATCGCGTCTTCCTGGGACCTGGCTGCTTGATTGCATCGCAGGATCATCTATACACGGAAACCGATGACTACTTGTTCACCGTTGAAAAAGAGAAAAAGCTGGTCGATGCCTTAATGGCCGGCAAGATTGGCGAAGCCAAGAAGCTGTATGCCGTCATTATAGAAGAAACACGCCCTTATCCAATCCGTGTATTCCAAGCCACTCTCTCACGATTAACTATAACCCTGAGCGGTGTCCTATATACCATCTTCAAAAACAACTCCCTCGACCTGCCCCAAATCTTGCCGATCTCTAGGCAGACGCTAGCGCAGCTCGAAACCATTGAAGAAATCGAAGCCGTCTTTTTCGAAGCGTTCGATGAAATGAAGCGAAGGCTCGATGATAAACGAAGCATGAAGCAAGACGATCTGATTCGTAGAATCAATGAGATGATTGAGCTGAATTGCGGGGATCCCAACTTATGCTTGAATTGGATTGCAGATGAGCTCGATATGTCACCTATTTACATCAGTCGCGTGTATAAACAAAATACGCTGAAGGCCGTTGTAGATGTCATCAATACAATGCGCATGGAACGAGCCAAAGGATTGCTTAAGCAATCCGATCTCTCCATTGCCGACATCGCTGAACGTATAGGGTATACGAACAGCTCCTACTTCTATCGCATGTTCAAGAAGAACTTTGGCGTAACCCCCACCGATTATCGGAAAACGGATGTCATGGCATCTGAGAATCAAGCCTTAACCTAACAAACAGCCGCCCTGCAAAGTATGCATGGCGGCTGTTTGTTTTATTTAATGCCTTTTTCGTTTATATATTGAAACCATTGCTTCTTATACTCCGCTTGCACCTTTTCAAGACCAGCTTGCTTCGCTTTCTCCATGAACGTCTTTAATCCTGCATCTACATCGGCTACAAGCCCCATTTGCAGAGGCCACAAGTACTGCTTCTCCACTTGCTCCAGAGCAGCCTTCTCAGCCTGATATGAGCTGTAATCCTCAGCAAAGCCTGTGAAGATATCCGGTTTTTGAATTTTGTCCAGCTCTTTATAGATCGCTTTGACACCGTCAAAGCTTTTCTCGAACAACATCAGATCGGGATTCCGCCATGCCCAGCTGTTCATCGCCTCACGCGGGAAGCCGTTCGAATTGTTGTCGCCAATCATTTTATAATAGCCATTATCAATATCGAAGTTTTTACCTTGAATGCCATAGGAAGTGAGCCAATTGTAAGTTTTGTCCGTCACCATCTTCTCATAGAACTCCAGCGCACGTTCGGCATTCTTGCTGCTTTTCGGAATTGCGAAGCCATTATGAATAGGATGTACGGGCTGCGCATACCCTTTGGCAACCGGGAATGGGAAGTAGTCCAGATTCCAGTCTGCATGCGTGGATTTCATTTTATTCAAGGAATCGTTGAAGCGCGCCGGATTATCGCCAAATTCGCTCGCAGCTTTCCCGCTCACCAGTTGATCCCAAGTGGAGTCTTTCACATTCAGCACGTTTTTCGGGATAAAGCCTTTATCCATCCAACGTTTGGCAATCTTAATATCACCAAGGTGTTCGTCGGATCCCCAATACGAGTAGACCTCGCTAGGCTTATTGTAGTTAATGCCTATGCCATACAACGGTGAGCCTACACTGTTATGCACGATATCCCGAAGGCCGCCCACGATGAGATTGCCGTCTGCACCGCTTGCGAAAGGCAGCATGTTTGGCTCATTTTTCTTAATGCCATCCATGTAAGCTTCGAACGTTTCAACGGAATTCGGCTTTGGCAAATTATGCTTAACTCTTAAATCCTCGCGCCAAACAAAACCATTCGTGACATATTCCTTGAATGTCGCCGGCACGGTGTAGATTTTGCCGTCTACCTTCACAGCTTCCCACATATCCTTAGGGACATATTTCGTCAAGCCTGGCGCAGCTTTAGGCAGTATGTCATCAAGCGGCAAGAACGCGCCTTTTTTGGCGTAGGATTGGTACTGCGTCCAATCCGCCGTGAAGATCAAATCCACTTGCTGACCGGATGAAAGCAGAAGCTTATACTTTTGATCCCAATCGGTCCATGTCGTGTAATTGAATTTTACGGTTGTATTCAAATCTTTGGAAGACAACTTATTCACTTCATCTTGAATGATTTGCAGGTCTTTGGGAGCGTTGCCAAGCATGTAGAATTGAAGCTCTACCTTGTCTCTCTTAGGAGCTTCCGCCTTCGCCGCTGCTGCTGTTGCAGCTGCGCTCGAAGCGGGTGCCACAGTCTCCTTCTTCGGCTGATCTGCGCTGCTGCTGCAACCATTCAGAACTGTGATGAATAGCGCCCCGGAAAGCAGGGCTGAGAATCGAGGTGTAGCGATCATTTTCATTTGAATCCTCCCTTTATTGAGAACATCTATGTCAGCCGCGAAGGATAGTTGTGTGCTCCTTCTTCGGTTCTAACCTTTGACAGCACCGATTGTCAATCCTTTCACGAAATAACGTTGAACGAAGGGATACAAGAAGAGAATGGGGCCGGTTACGACAATCGCCATCGCCATCTTGGTCGACTCCGCCGGCATTTCTCCCGTCATGACAACTCCTGTGCCTGCGCCCATTTGGGCTACAAAGCGCATCGTGTTGATAACGTTGTACAAGTAGTATTGCAGCTCATATTTGTTGGGGTCATTAATGAATAAGGAAGAAAGCAACCAGCCGTTCCAATAATGAAGCGCCAGGAACAAACCGACCGTCGCGATGCCTGGCATCGACAATTGCAGCACGACGCTGTAATAGATTTTGAAATCATTTGCGCCGTCAATTTTGGCAGATTCAATCAATTCTTCAGGAATTGCCGATTTAATGAAGCTGCGCATCAGAATGATCAGGAAAGGGCTCATCAGCCCGGGCAAAATGAGGACCGAATACGTATCCGTCAGCTTCAAATAATTGGCAAGCAGTATATACCAAGGCACTAATCCGCCGCCGAACAGCGTGGTGAAGTAAATATAGAAAGAAAAGTGATTTCGGTATTTGAAATCTCTGCGCTGGAGAACGTATCCCGCCATCGTCATCAAGAACAGCCCAGTGACCGTTCCCACAATCGTTACGAACAGCGTAACACCGTACGCCTTAAGCACCTGCTCGGGAAATCGAAACACCGTCCTATAGCCTTCAATCGAGAAGACCTGCGGAATGAAATGATATCCGCTGCGGATAATCGACTCATTTTGCGTCAGCGATGCCGATATAATCATCAAAAAAGGAAATAAACAAACCACAAAAGAAACCACAATAACGGCATAGGCCATCATTTGAAACAGAAACATATATTTCTCATCCTTGATTCTCACGCCTACAGCTCCTCCCCGCCTAAAATAAAGCGTAGTCATCATTCATTTTGCGAATGATGTAGTTCACACTAATGATTAAAATAAATCCAAATAGCGACTGATAAAGACCTGCGGCCGTTGCCATGCCAACATCGAACGTAACCTTTAGCGAACGATACACATACGTATCAATAATGTCTGTCGCATTGAAAAGAACGCCATTATTTCCAATTAACTGGTAAAATAAATCAAATTGGCCTTTCATAATACTGCCAAGCGCGAACAGAAGAAGGATCACAAAGGTTGGCTTCAGCATCGGAATGGTTATATGCCATACACGCTCAAAAATATTTGCTCCATCCATTTTGGCGGCTTCGTAATATTCCTCACTGATCCCCGTAATTGCCGCCAAATAAATAACCATGCTGTACCCGAGATTTTTCCATAAATAAAACAAAATGATCAGAAACACCCACGCCCACGGCGTATTGTACACGTCTACCGGACTCGAGCTAAACTCCTTCAGGGTTGTGTTCAGAAACCCGCTTTCATAATTAAATAAGTTGTACACGATGACGCTTAAGATAACGAACGAAATGAAATAAGGCAGAAACATGACGGACTGGGCGATCTTCTTAAACCACGCGCTGCGAATTTCACTCAAAAGCACAGCACAGAGGATGGCGAATACATTGCCAAATACAATGAAAGCTAAGTTGTAGCCGAGTGTATTCAGCGTCAATTTCATGAGAATGCCGGACTTCCATAAGAAAGAAAAGTTATCCAATCCCACAAATGGACTGCCAAACAACCCATCATTGAAATCAAATCTCGTAAACGCGTAATAGATGCCGACCATCGGCAAATACGAGTTAATAAGGAAGAAGATCAATGTGGGCAGCAGCATGAGAAACATGATTTTGTTGGTCATGATTTCATAAATAAAACCTCGTCGTTTCATCATCGTTAATTCGATCCCCCTCAAGCGATATGCAATGAGATAATCATAAATCGCCCTGTCGTAACCGGATAGTGAAGCCTCTTGAGGTAAGTGAACTAATCGGTGAAATGAGCTATGAACAATATGTACTTCCGTGAACTGGCTTGCAAGGAATAGATGAACAGCGCGGATTGTGCGGAGTAAAATAGGAATTGTATCCTGCGAGAATTCGTGCTAGTCTAGTTTCAAGAATATACCAATAAAGGAGAATATGCCTATGGATTGGCTCGATGCGCATAAACAAGATCTTCATGACGTATTCGCACAAACGAAGCAGATTGTCAGCACGTTTCCGGCACCTCTGGATCAACTTGGGCTTGCTTATTTGGCTAAATTCGATGCCCGTAAAGAAGGCACTACCAAGAACTATATCTGCTACTTACTCCCATACTGGATGAAGGACATGAGTGTTTTGCCTCAGGATGACGTGCAAAAGTTGTCTTTAGCCAACGTATTCGTCATGCTTTATTATTTCATTCAGGACGATATTATGGATTCCACCAAAGGTGAGCATAGGGAGAAGCTGCCGCTCGCGAATCTATTCCACATGCAATTCTTAACTATTTATAGAGCAATGTTTCCAGCAGCATCACCATTTTGGAGTTACTATGATGCCTATGTCCTTGAATGGGCTGAAGCTGTCACCAACGAGCAGCATGCCGATTATTTCCACACAGATCGGAGTAAAGTCGCTAAGAAAGCCAGTCCTGTGAAAAATGCTAGCACAGGTGCGCTTTTACTCAGCAACCAAGCTGATCAAATTCCTGCTGTGACAACTGCTGTTGAGCAGGTGCTTGTGACTTTACAGATGCTGGACGATTGGGCTGACTGGGAGGAAGATATCGAAGATGGCTCTTACAATTGTTTGTTAGCTTCCATGCGGAAGCACATGCAACTTTCAGAAGAAAACACGCTTACTGTGGATATGTTTAAAGATCAACTATACGTTAAGGATTTCCTAGATACATATGGACAAATTGCAACAGCACATCATGAACATTTACTTGGTTTACAGACCTCTATGTCCCAAATGACGAGCTTCCACGAATTGCTAGTAAAGAACATTCAAACCGTCAATCAAGAGATCAAAGAAAAACGAAAGAAGTTAGCTTCAGGCGGATTCTACTATTTTTTGTCTGAATCTAGATAATTTTGCTAGTTTACTCAGAATATTCGTGTTATAATTTTTTTGTAGGTAAAATTAACCAATTAATTATGGAAGGGGATTTCCTAATGACATCCAATGAATTGAGATCTCAAATTATTCAAAAGGCATGGGAAGACGAAGCATTCAAGAACCAACTAATCGCTAATCCCAAAGCGGCATTGAAGCAAGCCTTTAACATCACACTTCCAGATGACATTAAAGTTAAAGCCATTGAAGAAACTTCTACAGAGTTTGTTCTCGTGATCCCCACGAATCCTGCCAAGGTTTTAGTTACTACGAATGCCGTTGAGTATACTTGGTCTTAAATTTATTCAAAAACATTTAATTAACTGGAATAACTCACTTCACACTGTTGAGATCACGGAGTGAGCTATTCCAGGAACATATAACAAACGAAAAAGGTGCTGCGCTTTGTTAGCTCAGACCTTTTTTATTTTACAGCAATGGAAGGAAAACAAATGATCGCTTCCGTCCCGATATATTTCTGACTTTGAAACTCAAGATGTCCTTGCATCGCCTCAACGATTCGAAAAGTAATCATGAGCCCAAGTCCTGTCCCCTTTGTTTTTGTTGAATAGTAAGGCTCCCCTAATTTGATCAACTGCGTAGGCTCAATTCCTTCCCCATTATCTTTGATATGAATATACACTTTCCCGTGTTTCGCATACGCCCATATATGAATTTGACCATCTACTTGGAAAGCCTCAATGCTGTTTTTGATAATATTGATCAGCACTTGTTTTAATTTCGAAGAGCTTCCTCGTATGTATAGATCATTGGGGACATTAACGATAATTCGCCCTCCGTGTAAAGTAGCCAAAGGCACAATAATTCCTTCAATTTGGTTAATCTCTTTGAACACATTTAAATCCACGACCTCATCAAGCTGCGGTTTGGCAAATGTTAGAAATTCTGTGATAATCACCGAGGCTCGATCCAATTCCTCTATCGCAATTCCCATATATTCTTTGTTCTTATCATCCGTTCTAGCTGCAACAAGCTGCAAGAAGCCTCGTGTTACCTGCAAAGGATTTCTCACCTCATGAGCGACTGACGCTGCTAGGGCACTTATGATTTCCATTTTTTCAGAAAGCTGGAGTTGATGATTGTAAAATTCGAGTTCTTTGGAGTAGTTAATCATTTGTTCCTGATTGATGGCGAAGCGCCTGCCTAAGACGACAATAGTGGCGATAATGAATCCTACTACTCCCCATCTCCATAAGTTAAATTGATAGCTTTGAGAACTCGCATAGAAATATACCAGGTCTAGTGCACTCATAAAAGCTAACGAGGCAAATCCGATTGAGAAAATGATCGCTTCCTTATTCCCCCTTTTTACAAAAAGAATGGAGAAGCCAATCATGAGGATGAACTGACAAATCATTATATATCCCAAAACAGTAACCGAAGCAAAAAAGTATGCTTCGCTAAATCGAGAGCCATTAAACTGATTAACCAGCATAATAATAATTAAAAAAACCGAATACATAACCTGAAATTTCCTAAACCAGCGTATCAGTTTATATTTACCATCAGCGAACGTTTTTTCAAAATAATACGTGAGTGTCGGCAAAAATACAGCCAGCGATAGATCAAACAAAGCAATATATAAACCACCATGGTTCGTGAAATTTATGTATATGAAAGAAGAATACGTAATAAAAATAATGCCAAGTGTTAGATTCAGCACACTAATTAAAACCCAACTTGTATCTCGACCTTTTCTCAGGCAGAAAGAACCTATGGGTATGATCAAAGCTATGAACAGAAAAACACAGCCTAAAATAATATTCAAAAAATCATAAAGTAAAAATGCTCGCGTCAAAACCGTATAGTTATCTAACATAATAGCTGAATGTATATCCAAGCGACCCATGGATGTCTCCAGCTTTATATAAACGACTTTCCCTACCTCCTCATTGCCAATAGGAAATAATACTCTTTGTTTATCGAATGCAAAATCAAAGCTGATTTCTTGAATCAAGCGATCGTCCATGTATATCGAGATGTTCTGCGCATGAATGCCTTGAATATAAATGCCATAATCTATTGGAATTTGAGCTGGAAGCCGAAATTTAATCCATGCTGATGAAACTTCTGCCGGTTTTTCTGGGGACATTTTGCCATTCTTAACGGTAATCCATTCCTTGGAAGGAGCGGTCCTTACCTCTTCAATTCCTCCTTGCGGATTACCCCACATGATGCTCCAATCCGGAATTGTTAACTTCTCTTTAGGAGTTTCCGCATACACTTGAGGTACCACGATTCCAAAACCGATCATTGCAACCAGTAAATACTTCATAACCATCTCAAAGATTAACTTCATACATGCACCTCCCCGAGGACATCTTACATTAATTTACAATAGCATAGATTCGACGGGTTTCGATGCTTTCCTGCTTTATAGCCTTGTAAACAATGGAAAACAATAATAGAAATGGGGAGGATTCACATTTGGAGAGATCTTGCCTCCAAATAAAAGTCTCCAAAGACTTCTATTCATCAAAAACCTCCCCTTTTTGAGTAAATAGAAGCTTATAGAGGCTCTTATCTCTTTGTTTACCAGAGAATTCTAAGTGTTTCACCGACGATAAGAGCCTCCAGAGACTTCTATCTATGAAAAATCATCCCTTTCTGTGCAAATAGAAGCTCATAAAGGCTCTTATTTGCAAAACAGAGAAGGGCCGTCCGCTAGGTCTTGCGACCTTTGGGACAACCCTTCTCTGTGAAATCAGTTTAAGTTGCTATAAATAGACGGCTATTCGCAGGCTGCGTTTCAGCAACGATCCGGCCACGGCTAATCACATATCGACAGTCCGGCTGCTTTCGAACAAGATCCATCGCATCTTGGCCCGGCAGCACAATCAAATTAGCGGGCTTTCCTGCTCCAATGCCATAATCCTTGAGCTGCAGCGTAGCTGCCGCACGAATAGTAATCATCCGCACGAGCTCAGCTACCTCCTCACGTCCCATCATATGTCCCAAATGCGCCGCCATATGGGCTGCTTGGAGCATACTTCCCGTGCCCATCGGATAGAAAGGCGTCTGAATATCATCATGTGCAAGACTGACATTCACGCCGGCTGACCACAGGTCCTTAATGCGAGTAATGCCTCGCCCTTTGGGATATCCGTCAAATCTTCCCTGCATAGCACTGTTAATAAGCGGGCAGCACACCACGTTCACCCCTGAACGAACCAATAGGCCAAGCACTTTCTGAAAATAGGCTTCACCATAATACGCTGAAGCACTGGCATGGGCGGCAGTCACACGTTCGCGCAGCCCCGAACGCATGGCCAGATGCGCTGTGCTCTCCAGGAAGGTAGAGTTCGCATCATCCGTCTCGTCACAAAAAACATGGACGAAACATCCGTATTTCTCCGCGAGGCGAAAGACGAAATCAACCGAAGCCAGTCCTTCCTCACGTGTAGGCTCCAAATGCGGAATCGCTCCAATGCCATCCGCGCCAAGCTGAAGCGCCTCTTCAAGTCGCTGCGCATTATCGGGACATGCGGGAATTCCGTCTTGCGGGAAGGCGATGACCTGCAAATTCATATAAGGCTTGACGCGCTCGCGCAATTCGAGAAGTGCCCGCAGCGCTGTAAGATGAGGATCCGAGATGTCCGCCTGCGTCCGCACATGGAGAATGCCTGCCGCAAGCTGCATCCTCAGCACCTTTTCAGCTCGGCTCCTAACATCCTCATAAGTAAGTGTCTCTTTGCGCTTCTGCCAAAGCCGAATGCCTTCAAATAGTGTGCCGCTCTCATTCCATGAAGGCTCCCCTGCTGTAAGCACAGTGTCTAGATGAATGTGAGACTCTACAAACGGAGGAAGCGCCAGATGCCCGCTGCCATCAATCTCTCGTTCAGCCTGACCATCAAACCTTCCCATCATGGCAATCAAGCCATCTTTAATGCCGATATCTATCGGCCCCTGATTGTCAGAGTCACCCAGCAGCCGTATATGACGAATGACTAGATCCAACAGTGAAGTCGCCTCCCTCATCTTATGGCTGATTAATTGTCCTTCTTCATTTCGGATTCATGCCATGAACTCAGCAGCCATTTGGCAAAAGCATTAATAAGGAGGAAAAAGCAAATGCCTAACGCAGAAGCGGAAAGCCCACAAGCGAACAGATAGGGTGTTTTTAAACGGGCGGCTGCATAAGTAATCGCATATCCAAGCCCGCCCTGCCCTCCGCCAATGCCGGCAATATATTCGCCAACGATGGCGCCGACAACGGATAAGGTACAAGATATTTTCAAACCAGCTACAATGTAGGGCAGTGCAGCGGGAATGCGAAGCTTCCACATCGTTTGAAAGGCATTGGCATTGTAGAGATAAAATAAGTTGCTCATATTTTGATCCGTAGAATTCAACCCAATTAGCGTGTTCGACAACATCGGGAAAAATCCGATCAAAAACGTAATGATGACGATCGCATTCACACCCGCATCAAACCAGATAACGATCAAGGGCGCAACGGCGACAATCGGTATAGTTTGCAAAATGATGGCATACGGGTACACGCTTTTTTCAATCCATTTGGAGCTTGCCAGAAGAATGGCGCCCGCTACCCCCAAAATGATACTGAGGAAAAAGCCAAGCACCGCTTCCAGCGTAGTCGTCCTGACGGATACCCATAAGGATGACTTGTTTTCGATAGCTGCCGCCACAATATCGGAAGGCTTAGGCACGAGATACACCGGGGCTTTCATGAGATAGGCAATAAGCTCCCAGCCGCCAATAAATACAACAAAGGCGACCAACGGTGGCAGTAAATGTTTAAAAAGCAGCAGCAGCCGAAGTCCGGGGGACGCCCCGTCTTCGAGGCGGTTTGCCCAAGCTGCCCGCTCGCGGGCAGGAAATATTTCATCGGGCAATATTTGCAAGTATTTCGAATCTACAGCCATGTTCATCCCCCCCTTAGTTACGTTTCAACCATGATTTTCCCCGGGTTGAGCAGCCCTCTTGGGTCATTCTCCCGTTTCTTGCGTTCCATGCTGCCAACTTCCCCTCGCCCGCCATGATCAAGTACCCATGTATGCGGATCGAAGATCTTGACGCCAATGGATTCGCAGAAGGCAATGATTTCATACAACCGTTCTTCGCTCTGAAAACGGACAACCGGAAGGGCTGTTGGGGTAATCGCGCCACCGCTTCGTACCCACTCGAAATGAAGATACACTTCATCGCCGAATTTGGCTTTAAGCTCACGGATTTGCTCGATATAGCTATCTAGCTTAAAGCCAGCTTGCAGATAGGTCATCGAAGCATCTGTCTTCATAGCCCACAGTGTCGTGTGATTCCATGTAAAATCCGACACGCCGATCGTTTTGCGGTATTGTTTCGCTTCAATATAATGACCGATGCAGCCGCCATAACGAGCAGCAAGAGCTTCAACAAGCGGCAGGCTGTCTTCAGCAAATTCAAGCATAACAGCTGCCAGTTCAGCTTTAATCACTTTCGCAAACGGAATAAAATAAGAAGGTATCGGCCATTCCATTGGAGCGATCAGTCGCTTGGGAATTGCGTCTTCTCTTGCTAAGGCTTCTCCGAAGAGCATGGAGTTCTCAAAGGTATCAAAATGTGCAATAGCTTGAGCCCAATCCGTTCGCGGTGACAAAGGAATCGTCACTTCCGTCATAATGCCCGTCGTCCCATAATTGTGAATATAGTTAACTAATTCATCCCCACGGATAACCAGTCGCTGCGGTGTTTCTTCCATTGTATAGATGACGGCTTCCAATACATTGCCATCCCATAAGTTCCCATGCGTGATTGACCCGATGCCGCCGGAGCCTCCGCTGACGAATCCACCGACAGTAGCTTTCACATAGGTGCTTGGATAAATGCGAATTTCTTGCCCCGCTTCACGGGCTTTCTTGTCAATGATACTGAGCCTGACTCCGCATTGTAGGCGAGCAAATCCAGGTCCGATTTCTAGAATCTCATCCATCCGGCTTAAGTCCATAACAATACCGCCATGCAGGGGAACCGCTTGGCCGTAATTGCCGGTGCCAGCTCCACGAACCGTTACCGGAATGTGATGCTGATAGCCAAAAGCCAGTATCTGTGCCACCTCATCTGCATTTCGAGGAATGAGTACAGCATCGGCAGCTTGGATATGCTCCAACTGGCGATTAAGTACCGGGGAGTACCAATAATAGTCTTTGGATAGCTTCTCTCTTGTCGCGTCATCAACATAAACGATCTCTTCACTGAACTGCTCTTTCAGCGCTTTTTCCCAGCCTGTATACATAGCCATTCGCATAGTCACCCTCTCCTATTCATGTTCTAAAGCCGCATTCACATCTCTTACCAAATCGCTGAACTGTGCTGTTGTCCGGTAGCTTTCGTCTCTTGGAAAAGGGACAGGAATATCGATCGTTGCTGATATTTTGCCCGGACGCGGCGTCATGACAACGACACTTGTCGATAGAAAGACAGATTCAAATACATTATGCGTAACGAACAGCACCGTCATTGATTTATCCTGCTGCCAAATATTCAGCAGCTCCATTTGCAGCGTTTGGCGTGTTATTTCATCCAAAGCGCCGAACGGCTCATCCATAAGCAGCAGCTTGGGTCGAGAAATGAGCGCTCGCGCGATCGATACACGCATCTTCATACCGCCGGATAGCTCTCGGGGCAGTACTTTCATGTAATCTTTCAATCCCACAAGCTCGAGAACTCGCTGCGCTTCTTCGTGTTGTGTTTTTTTATCCACGCCTCGCAAAGCCAGCGGCAATTTCACATTCGCTTCCACCGTTGACCACGGCAGGAGCGTATGGTCTTGGAAAACGAAAGCGATATCGCTTTGCTTACGCGCCTCTTTGGGCGTTGTGCCAAATACATCCAAGGTGCCCTTGCTTGGCTTAGCCAGCCCTGTAATCATTTTGAAGATAGTTGATTTACCACAGCCGGACGGGCCTACAAAGCATAGAAACTCGCCTTCTTTAATCGTTAGGTTGACGTCCCGCAAAGCAATCGTCCCGTTCGGGTACGTCTTGGACAGATTCTCCATCGTTACAAATTTGGCATTGTATGCATCTTTACCAGGTGTATGGATCAGCGAAGAATTCATGGACATTGCCTTCATCTCCTTATCATGCTTTTGGTTGTAGCGTTTCGCCTCTATCGGTCCAATCTTAATGTCTTCATATCAAAAGCTTGAAATTCAAGGAGCGCCTCTGCGATCATAGCTCCATACCTTATGGTCATGCCCTGACCTTTGGCTATCGTAGCTGCCGTGGCATCACCCGAAATGCCGGATTCAGACAAATCATCCATGACCCAAGCAAAAGCGCGGTTACGGAGTCCCAAATAACGGGATTCGGGATAATTCGGATATTCGGTGGGAGCCACTTCCATATGAACCCAATGCGGCAAGGCGGACATCACCAACGAGGTTTCCATGTCACCGGCATGAATACCAGCTTGTTTCTCAAGTGGAGTAAGCCATTCATCAGCGCCCCCAAGCCCGCCAGGATCTAGACGAAATACAGCCAAGCCCGTTTCGATGCGAATTTCCCGCCCCATCATATTCAATAAATCCGTGTTGCCCCCATGCGTGTTCACGAGCACTAATTTGCGGAAACCGCTTCTGCTGAGACTTTTGGCAATGTCCATCACGACAGCCATCAGTGTCATCGCCGACAACGTAATTGTGCCTGGATGTCCTAGGTGCTCTGTGCTTTTCCCATAAGGAATCGCGGGCAGCAGCCAAATATTCACCTCGTCCGGCAGCTGCTCGAAAGCTTCTGTTAATAGCACTTCGGAAATTAAAGTATCCGTAAAGACAGGCATGTGAGGTCCGTGTTGTTCCACAGCGCCTACTGGCAGCACAATCAGAGCATCTTCCTTCGGAACCTCTGCAACCTCCCGTTTACTTAGGCGAGGAAAAAAGTGACGATCCCATGCTTTCCCTGTATAACGACTATATGCCAAGGTGACTACCTCCTTCTGTGTGCCAGGTGTGCACATCTTCGTATGAAAAAAGATCCCGCCTCATAAGTGAGTAGTGGATCTTAAGCTTTCAAAGTTGCGTTCATTGCGATCCTACTTGTGTGCTTGAAACAATTGCAAGGCAGCGGCCACATCCGCAACTCTTTCGCCCAATCTGGCAGCCATCAAAAGTTCCCTTGGGTCCGGAGATAACGAACTGTCGGGTCCAGCCAAAGTTGAAGCGCCATAAGGTGAACATCCAATGGCATCCGCCGTTAAATATTCCGGGTTTTCCGAATAGGGCAATCCCACGAAAATCATGCCAAAATGAAACAACGGCACCATCGACGTCAATATAGCTGCTTCATGTCCCGTGTGTATCGAAGCCGTGCTGTTGAATATCCCTGTCGGCTTTCCTTCTAATGCGCCTTCGATACAAAGCTCTCCCGCCATTTCAAGAAATAACTTCACTTGGGAAGGCATTGTTCCGTAGTAGGTTGGAAATCCCCATAGAATGCCATCTGCCCAGCGCAAATCATCATTCGTTGCAAACCGAATTGCCTGCTGCAAGGTTTGTGTTGCTTCATATTTACTATAGCGATCTGTCAGTCGGAATTGATGGGATAACGCCTTGGCGCTTGCCAGCTTTTCATCTCCGGCCTGCGGCCGTTCTTTATCCTGCTGAATCACCCGATTTTGCTGCGCAATCATTTCCGGAATTCGAACGATTCGCACGTCATGAGTCCCGAATTGACTGGCACCATCGGCAACCGCTTGCGCCATCTGAAAGACGTGGCCGAATGCGCTGTAATAAATGACTAATAGGTTCGCCATAGAGAAATCTTCACCCTTTCGCGAATTCATGCCTATGAAAGGATACTTGTTCGCTTGCTTCCTTCCAAAACTGCGCTAATGCTGGCTCCTGCCACTCCGCTTGGCTAGCCGCCATTCGAACCCAGCTCCCTTGGCTGTACACCCAGCGCCGTTCAGGCAGCATCGTGAAAAGCTCTTCCGGCGTATGGGCGTCAACGACAACAAAATTCGCTTCATTCCCTGACTTGATGCTATGCGCTTGAAGTCCCAATACCTCTGCGGGAACATCTGTAATCATACGCAGCAGTGTGCGGAGATCAGCAGGTCGCCCCATATGGGCCGCATAGGAGCCAATGAGCGCGATTTGCATTAGATCCCCCCTGCCAAACGGGTGAAAGGGATCATGAATATTATCTGAAGCGACAGCGATCGGAATGCCGGCTTCCCAGATTTCCTTCAATCTGGTTACTCCCCGACGAACAGGGAAGCTATCGTGTCTGCCTTGCAAATACAGATTCACAGCAGGCAAGGATACGGCTTTCAAGCCAGCTTCTGCCATGCGCTCAATAATGCCATGGGCATCGTAATCGGTCATCGAAGCAAGTGCGCATAGATGGTCAACCGTCACTCTTCCCGAATAGCCTTCAGACTTCGTTTTCAATGAAATGTGTTCAATCGTCCGCATGTTCGGATTATCGGTTTCATCACAATGAAGATCAATCGGCACATCGTATTTCTCCGCCAATTGGAAGATATAATCAATGTCCTCCTTCGCCGTTGATGATAAATGTGGTGCGCCGCCAATCCCATCCACACCCATTCGCAAAGCTTCCTCGATCGCTTCAACATCCAGCGCCATGAAGTTGTAAGGACACATCGGGAATAGCTGCAAGCGGATGTAAGGTGCCAGCGCTTCTTTCGCTTCCAAAGCAGCTTCTATTGTACGTAAGGCTACCTCGCGCGAGGCTCTTAAGTTGAAATCCAGATGAGTTCGAATGTGCGTTGTGCCAAAAGACAATGCTTGCAACGAGGAACGCATGATTCTCGACTTAATCTCCTCTTTGCTGAAGGATGGGGATGCCAGCGAATAATTCCGCACAGCCTCTTCCAATGTACCGCTTAGGTTTTCCACCGAGGTTAACGAAAATGATTTGTCCAGATGCATGTGGGCATCGACAAAGCCAGGCAGCATGATTTTACCTTCCAAATCAATAACCGGAATGCCTGACTCGCCTGCCCCTAGAGCAGATGTCCACCGTTCCAGTGAAACTGCACCAGGCTGGGCAGTATCCGCTTCTTGCTTCTGAATCTGCGTCCAACTGCCATCTCGAATCGCTAGGCGATATAAGCGCTCTTCATCCTCCATAGGTAATCGAACATTGACGATATCCAGATTCGTTACAGAAGCCAATACGGCCACCTCCCAGGTTTCTACTTATTTTTTAGGCATAAATTGTGTGGTGAACACTTTATCAATGCTTTCTGCGGATTTAAGTATGCCAACATCTACGAGCTGCTTTTGCACTTCTTCCCAGCGTTCTTTGGTCATAATGCCGGTTCCTTTGGTCGCTGCATCTCCACCGAAAACAAAATCCATTTCTTTGGCAGCACTGAATTTCATCATATCCAAGCCCATATCCGGATTCTTCTCTTTAATGCTTGGATTGATCTCTTCGGAGTGATCCTTGTAGTAATCCCAGCCTTTGACGGTAGCTTCAACGAACGCTTTCACTTGGTCAGGATGCTCAGCAATCATTTTCTCCGTTGTAAAATACACACCAGCATAGATGTTGTAACCCGAGTCTGCATTGAGCAAGGTTCCGAATTCAACTTTTTGCTGTTCCAACGTGAATGGCTCGCTTGTCACATAGCCTTGCGTTAAGGCATTTTTATCACTGACAAAGTTGACTAATTGACCTGTATATTTCATTTCTTGAGCATTGTCTAATTTATATTTCTTTTTCATAAACTGCCAGAAGCTTGCCGTTGAAGCCACATACACTTTATGGCCATTTAAATCCGAGAAATCTTTAATCCCTGAATCTTTGTGATAGAACAACGCTTGCGGACTTTTCTGCATGGAAGTTGCGATAGCAACAACGGGAATTCCTTCTTGTCTGGCTACCAAGATATCGTCGCCATTCGCCATACCGAATTGAGCTTTGCCTGAAGCGACAATTTGTGTAGAAGAAACCGAAGGGCCACCAGGCATTAGCGTCATATCAAAGCCTGCATCCTTGTAATATCCTTTGGCCAAAGCTGCAAAGTTTCCACCATGCTCAGGTTCTGCGAACCAGTTCAGAACAAGCGTCGATGGAACTACTGCCTTAGGAGCGGCTGTTGTGGCAGCCGGAGATGCGGAAGCCGCAGCCACAGCAGATGGTGCTGGTGTTGTTGAAACCGATGTGCTTGAGCTGCCGCATGCAGCAAGCATACTCGAGATCATCACTAAGCTGAGCGATACGACCATTGGGCGTTTGGCAACAAGCACGTTCGTACATTGAATTCGTTTCATTTGAACTTCCCCTCCATATTTGGTTTTCTCTACAAATCAGGTATCAACCTTTAGGTCAAATATAGATTCACAGCCCTTGTGCGTCAACGGAATTACTTACGTTTTGTTTTTAATCACAATAAATAGTACGTCTTTTCATTCGAATCCCAAGATCTCCGTTTAATTTTTACAATATATTTACATAAAAGACGAACATTCTACTATATCGTCCCCACTTTAACGCCTAATTCCTTCAGCCAACGACGATACGCAATGGAGAACCGATCCACCTTATGGTTCAGTTCAACTTGAAGATCGAGTGGAAGCAATTCCGGCTTCTGACTCTCAATCACCTTGGCATCCTGGTCAAAAACAATATCCTGGAAATGGATAAAGTTAGCATCATCCACATCATAGGCATAATTGCGTGAAACCATCATGAACACGACGCATTCTTCGGCAGCAACTGGCAATACGGTGAGCATAATCCACAAGGTCTGGCCATTGCTCGGATCCGCTTTGGACAGTCGCGCCGACAGCGGCCGATAGACTTCCTTCATATAAACGTAAGTCGTGCCTTCCTTTTTGTCCGAACCCGAATGAGCCACCGGCTGGAAAATCGGAATATTTTCGATATAAATACGTTCCTTCTCTTTCACCACCTGAAAGTCAGGCAGCTCCGCATAATCTGGGTGACCCAGCAGATTCTGATGCACGAACATCAAGTGAGCAAAGTCCGTGAAATTTTCAATCACGCGTGTTCCTGCTGCCGCAACCTTGTAAGGGCCACAGGGCAATGGACGATACTCCGGATTGGCAAACTCTTCAAAATGTGGCAATGGCGCAGCAGCTTCACCAATACATACCCAAATGAAGCCGTATTTTTCCTCACAGGCGTAGACCTGCGCTTTGGCTCTGGCCGGGATCTTCTCACCTTTGGGCTGCGCCGGAATACAAACACATTGACCAGAGGAATTATACTGCCAGCCATGATAAGGGCAGACGAGAATGTCATCCTGCACCCAGCCTTTGGACAGCATCGCTCCACGATGAATACAGAGATCCTGCAGCGCATGTACGCCCTTGCTTGAGCGGTAAATGGCAACTCTTTCCCCCAGTACAATAACTCCCACCGGCTGGTCTTTCAGCTCAGAAGCCAGGTATACCGCGTGCCAATCATTTTCAAGAACAGGATCCTGCAGTCGCTCTAATGCCATAACAATCATCCTCCAGTGGTCTATTTTTTACTCGATAATGGCGAAAATAGGGTACTGTACAGCCAGCTTGCCCCGCAGAATATCAACTCTTGCCTGAGCTCTTTGCAAAACCTCCTGCTCATCGATCCACGTGCTTCTCCCATGTTCAACGACGACCTGCCCGCCGACCATGACAAGATCAACATCATTGCCATTAGCGTTATATACCAAAGATGAGGAGGCACGATGTACAGGACTTATATGCGCCTTCAACATATCGACGGTTACGATATCCGCTTTCTTCCCCGGCTCAAGGCTGCCCAAATCTGCACTACGTCCTACCGCCTTGGCACCATTCACCGTTGCCATTCGCAGGACATCCATCGGAGGCAGCAGCGTCGCGTCTAGTTCATTCACTTTGTGCAGGCATGCCGTGAACTTCAGCACCTCCAAATTGTCTTGGCAGTTATTGCTGCCCGGTCCATCCGTGCCTAAAGCAACATTAATGCCCATTTTCAGCATTTCCGGCACTCGGGCTACACCAGAAGCTAAATACATATTGGAGACTGGACAATGAATGACAGAAGCTTGCTTAGCTTTGATCAGCTCCAATTCACCATCATCCAGCCACACCCCATGAACGACTTGCGTTCGTTCACCCAGCAGGCCTACTTCATTCAGCAGCTCCAAATTACGCAGGCCATAGCGAGCCATCGTAGTGTCGATCTGCTCACTCGTTTCAGCGACATGAACGTGCGAGATTAACTTGCGTTCTTGACTAAAAAGCGCTGCCTTCTCGAGGTATCCCCTGGAACAGCCGTACAGATTCAGCGGTCCGAGAGCGATGCGAATACGGCCGGATGCAGCACCATCCCATTCATCAAGCAAGCGATCTGTGCTGTCAAAGATCATCTCCTCCGTTTCCCGCAAGCGTATTTCCCCAGCCAAATCAGAACCCCCTCGAGCCAAATGTCCTCGAATCCCCGAATCGACCATCGCCCGCAGCACACTCGCGTCGTTCTCCGGATACGTGTGAATATAATGATGGTCCATCATATACGTAGCGCCTGATTTTAAATTTTCGATACATCCAATTAATGCGGCCAAATAGAAATCTTCCGGTTCCATCGCAAGGCTCATCGGCCATATAATTTCCTTAAGCCACTGGGCTAAAGGCGAATGGTCGGATACCCCTCTCATGAAGGTTTGAAACAAGTGCGTGTGTCCGTTAATTATTCCAGGAATAACAACTTTACCTGCTGCATTGTAGCTGTAAGAAGACTTCGCAAGCAGATGATCCATACTTCCGTCTGTTTTCCACTCACCTACTTCCTTGATGACATCATGCTCCACATACACATAGCCAGGTTTAAATATTGGATTGGCGGCATTCATCGTTAATACGGTGCCGTTATAAATCAGTTTATTTGACATGTGACCACCTCCTCGAAATATAAAAATGTTAATTTATCTAACATTAATTTAAAAAATCTTATTTTTGTGTTATGTTTATTGACACGATTATATGCGTGATCGAATATTCAGTCAACTAACTTTGTAAATAAGAAAAGACTGAATAGTTACGTTTTGGTGTTTATTATCAGCATTGCGGTTAACAATATCTTCGTTTTCGCTGTAATTTTGCTTTTTGTATACAAAAACTTCTTTTCTAGCAACAACTGTATATATTTTAGATTTCAAAGGAGATAAGCGTATGTTAGATCTGCCTCACCTTGATCAAGTGGATCAGGATATCATCAAATTACTGCATGAGAATGGACGAATGTCTTTTGCCAAAATCGGTGAAACCCTAAATCTATCTCGTGTTGCCATTCAGAAGCGCGTGGAAAATCTGATTGAACAAGATGTCATCGAGAACTTCACAGTTCGTTTGAATGTGACGAAGCTTGGGAAAGTGGTCAGCGCCTTTTTCGAGGTAGAAGTGGAGCCGCGGTATGTCGAAGAGGTCGGGAATTTACTGGCAGACGACGTCAATGTCATCAGTATTTATCAAATGACGGGGTCGAGCTCACTTCATATGCATGCCCTGCTCAAAGATGATGCTGCTCTGGAGGACTTCCTTTATCAAAATATCTATAAGCTTAAAGGCGTAGTACGGGTCAACACCCAAGTTGTCATCAAACGATTTAAGCAGGGCACTGGACTGGAACTGTAGGATCGCACACTGAAAAACACAAAAAAGCCTATGCGCTCCTAAATAAAGGGACTTATAGGCTTAATTCTATATACGAGATCTGCTGCTGTTTACGTAAACGACGAGCGTGAGTTGAAAAAATGAGATTTTCCGGCTTTTCCAGATTTCATGGATTTTGCGCCTTCATTCGCTCAGGGCGTAGGGTTCCAATACGCGAAAGCCTGCAAAAATGCAGGGATTTTCGACGAAATCGGCTGAAAAATAGTAAAGCCTGCGATTATGCAGGCTTTATTAGTATTTCCACCCTCTAATCCAGAAAAAGCCTCAAAAGCCTGCATAATCGCAGGAATCTATTGTTTAGGGCCCTTCCATGACCAAAAAGGATGCACATTTGCAGGAATTTATCATAAGTTCAACCGATACATCGCCTTATTCTCTAGACCGCGAATCATCGGTGTCCATGCTTCAGTTTCCGGTGTCGTTAGCAGCGTATCCTCCACCATTTGCAGCTTCGCATCCATGGAATCAATATAATGAAGAGCAACCGCCTCCGGAATTTGAGGCAGTACCGGACTTCCCCACTCAGGCAGATTATGATGGGACAGCACAATATGCTGCAGGCCAATGACCACATCGGATTGTAGATCAATCCCGAGGTTAAGCGCTGCTTCGGTTATCCAGTTCGAGGCCATCGAGATATGTCCCAGTAGCTTCCCCTGCACACTGTAATCACTAACGATTCCCATCTGTGCAATCATTTCTTCCGGCTTCGCGATGTCATGCAAAATAATGCCCGCTTTAATTAAATCAGCATTGAGGAATGGACGCTGCTTGCAAATAAATTCACCAATCTCAAGCATGCGCACGATGTGATAAGCCAGACCGGCAAAATAGGCATGATGATGCGTTTTGGCTGCCGGATAATGATTCAGTTTATCTGCTACTTTGGTAACACAGAACGAAACGATCGACTTGATCGTCGGATTCGTGATACTCTCCTGAACTTGATTTATCGTATGAATAAGATCTATTGGACTAATAGGCGCTGAACGGATGAAATCCGTCATTTGAATGCCATCCTCAGGCAGCGCTTTGCGCAAGCGGCCAATCTTCACTTGCAGCTTATCGCGGTACGTTTGGATGACTCCTTGGACCTTCACCAAGGTCATAGGAAAGAACGTTTCTTTATCCGTCGCGCTGACATCCCACATCTTCGCTGAAACTTGCCCGCTAGCATCACATAGAATAATGTCCATGAAATCCTTGGCAGGCGTCGTATTCGTTTGTTTCACTTCAAGCTCTTTGATAAGATAAAATCCAACAAACTCGTCAGGTGCTTGCATTTGCTTAATTAAAGTCATTTGATATCCTCCACTTGTCATTAGAAACATTATACTACGAAAATGATAAAATGGATGAATGGAACCCAATAGAAATTTCAGGAGAAGTTTATGCAGACAAAAATCGTTTATGGTTGTGATTTTAGCGGAGCGATTAACCCCTCTGAGAAAATCTTCCTCGCACGCGCAGAGCTAACCGCTGGAACTCTGCGCATCCAAGACATCATCCATTGTGAAGAACGGCTGGATCTTTACTACCATCTTACAACTCAGCAAGCCTATTGGGGAATGGACATGCCATTCGCTTATCCTGCGTTCATCTATGAGCACTTGGAAACATTATCGGATTGGTCATCGCTCTATAACTTGGCCGTCCAAACCTCAAGAGTACAGTTCAAAGAGCAGATTGAGCATGCCATATCCTCGCTAGCCCAGACACCAACGCGACGCACGGATGCCGCCTTGAACGCCAAAAGCCCACTCTCCAAGACGCCGATCAATATGTTGGGTCTCACCTATGGCGGGTTCAAGCTGCTTGCCCATTTAGTGCGCAGCGGCGTGAATGTATACCCTTTTTCCGAGCAGCATACAGCGCGTTCCTGTGTTTATGAAGTCTATCCCTCCCACACATGGCGTATGTTGGGGCTCAAAAGGGGAATGCCGCTCTCCACGTTTATCGCTTCTTTCAATGACAAATATCCTCTACACATTGAGGTAAAGGATACGGTCTATACATGTATTGCTGGGCTGAAGCCAAGCATGCAGATGGATGCCTGCGACGCCGTCGCCGCCTGTGTCACGATGGCTTATGCGTTAGTCACAAATCAATTGGATACTTCATGGCATCAGAAGCCCACCTTTGCTACCGATGCGGAGTGGGGCAGCTCTGCGCTTGAAGGTCTTATCGTAAGACTGAGTTAGCGCTTTAAGCTATCTTTTATTCCAATCCAAAAAATTCTCGTGAAGTCCGCGTCGTGGCATCGACCACTTCTTCTGCCGTCTTCCCCAAACAACCAGCGACTGCCGCAGCAATGTGGGGGAGAAATTGCGGCTCATTACGGCCATCCTGAGGCTTCACAGGCAAATCACGAGGTGTTAGAAAAGGGGCATCCGTCTCCAGCATAAGGCGATCAAGCGGCACTCTTTTTACAAGCTCACGCAGATGCTTGCCTCTCCGTTCATCGCAGATCCAACCCGTAATTCCGATGTAAAAACCTAGCTGCAGATAGGTCTGAAGCTCTTGCATTGTGCCTGTAAAACAGTGAACAACCGCTTTGTTCATAGAACCGATGTAAGGCTTCAAAAGTCGCACGAAATCAACATGCGCTTCTCGTTCATGCAGAAACAGCGGCATTTGCAGCTCGCAAGCAAGCTTAACCTGCTCTTCAAACCATTTCTTCTGCACATCGCGAGGCGAGAAATCCCGATTAAAGTCCAAACCGCATTCCCCAATGGCCACAACTTGCGGAAGCTTTGCCAATTGCCGCAGTTTGCCTAGGGTTACAGCCGTGCAATGCCGCGTGTCATGGGGATGAACCCCTGCCGTCGCAAATAATTTCCCCGGAAATTGTTCGGCATATCGCGCCGCTCCTTCACTATTCCTCAAGCTCGTTCCCGTGAGGATAAGCGGCGAAACTCCCGCTTCCAGCGCGCTGGCAACCACGGTATCCCGATCCGTGTCAAACGAGCGATGCATCAAATTAACACCAATATCAATGAGGGATGGATTCATTAGTTCCTACCTCCTTGGTATGTTCATACAAATAACAGAACTGAGCCGGCACATGATCTGCAAGCCATACTTCATTACCTGCATAATAGAAAACAACACCAGCATGCGAAGCCTTCTCAGCCTCTACAGCCAAAATCACTAGTTCCCCTCTTCGCTTGCCGGCAAGTTCGGCAAAATGAAGTCCTTCTGATAAGTGGACATAATGGCGCTGCATGGAGCGCAGACCCTG
The DNA here is from genome assembly GCF_013204855.1 of Paenibacillus alba. Lineage (GTDB taxonomy): Bacteria > Bacillota > Bacilli > Paenibacillales > NBRC-103111 > Paenibacillus_E > Paenibacillus_E alba. Next base: position 61,306 of record NZ_JABMKZ010000010.1, read on the forward strand.
TTTCAGAATTGAGGGGGCCGCTTGCACATTCGTTCCATGGTACAGCACAGTTGGAGGCGCAGCTATCGGATATCCGACCTTATCATGGCTATGTCCGTAGCGAGCGCGAATACGATCTCCCTTAATTTCAAAACGCTGCTTCTCACAACGCTCCACAACCTCTTCGATATCACGGACACTAATACCCGACCACTTCGTTTGCCTATGAAGGGCACCCAGCAGCTCGCTTGTCGGACAAGAACCATCGACAGGGTCGAGGCTTAGGCCAAACTCTTCAGGTGAATGCCTCAGCATTTTGCTCATAAACTTGCTTAATTTCGTATATTTTTCCTTATCTAACAAATCATTCACATCCTACTAACTAATTGTTTACTTCTCTCATTCATTCACCAGAAATCCTACCCGAATTTCCGATTCCTCTTTCATCCACGACATCGTCTGCCCTTTATGCAGCTCCGTTTTCATGGATTTCACCAGCATCTCGATGTCCACGCTTTGCTCATAGTGCCACTGAAGTGCGGCCGATACATATAGTTCGTTAAGCTGCGCAAACGTAAAGCCGTCTGTTTGCTTTGCCGTTATGTGAAGGAGTGCCTCCGTTAGAAGCTTGCTCATCCCTTTTTGCTTTAAATACGTTTCTCGCAGCACGATGTCCGGAAGCTTGATTTCATAAGCTCGATCGAAGCGGCCGGCACGATTCATAAGCGCAGGATCTATTTGCTCCGGATAATTCGTTGTCCCAATGAGGAAAATCCCTTCCTTGGAGGTCGCGCCATCCAAAATGTTCAAGAAATAGGATCTCGCTCTCTGCGGCATAGCGTCTATATCTTCAATCACCAGAATCATAGGCGCCATATTGGCCGCAGCCTGAAACACCTCTTGAATCGAATCGCTGCAGGTGTTCTCGGTAATTTGCCAATACGCGACTGGCGCTTTCACACTGCCGGCAATTGACTTAACGAGCGTTGTCTTCCCATTGCCTGGCTTGCCGTACAGCAGAATCCCTCTTTTGTAAGGAAGCTGATATTCCTTGAAAAAAGCTCGATCCTCCGTAAAAAATTGATCGATGGAACGATAGATATCGGTCTTGACATCCTCTTTCATGATAACATCCGAACGGTCCACCATGCGGGTAATCGGAGTCAGCTCTTTCTCCATCCCATGAGGTCCATCGGTGAAAACTGTCACTTGCCTGCGGTCCAAATCCCGCCGCCGCTGTCTGGCATGTTCCAGAAAACGATGCAAACTGGCATCATTTTCCGCAAAGACGAAATCCTCCACGCCAATTCCATGCAGGCGAAAGGTAGGCACTCTGGCTAATGCAATTCCCCATCCCGGATAAGCAAACACATTGTTGCGCAGCGTCGGATAGATGCAGTAGCTTGAAGCCTCATTTTCTCCACTCATGCCAAAAGCACGTGATTCCATATGATCAAAGATTCGCGTGACGAAATGGACATCACCACTGCCTCTCTTCACATCCTGCTCAAGCATTTCCCAATACTCTTCTTTCCCGTCATCGCTCATATAAGGCTCGAAGTGTTTCCCGTATCGTTCACCCAGAACCGTTTGAATGCGTTCGAGCACGTAAGCATAATCTCGATATGCGGTTAGCGAGCCTCCATCTGACCTCACATGAGCGGATACGGCTGCCCCTGCTTCTTTTACTTTAGTTTTCGTATTCAGCTGATTCATTTTGCACCTTTGACTGTCGCCATAGGCTTACATTTGGCAACAACGCTTGCTAAGCCAGCCCCAACAACACTTTCAATGATTTGATCGACATCTTTATAAGCCTGAGGCGATTCATCCAGAATTGACTCTAATGACCTTTGGTTCACAACAATTTCATCATTGGTTCCTACGTGCATGGAAGCAGCAAATTCTTCAAGTGTAACCACTCTTTTCGTCGCGCTGCGCGAGCGGATACGTCCTGCTCCATGACAGATCGAGTGGAAGTTCGCATCACCGCCCGGAGCTCCTACCATGATATAGGAAGCTGTTCCCATCGAACCTGGAATCAACGCAGGGTGACCTGTAGCTGCATAAGGCTGCGGATTACCCGGATGTCCGGCGGGAAGCGCTCGCGTCGCCCCTTTGCGATGAACAAAATAAGACTGCTCTCTGTGCTCCTCATTCCATGCATAGTTATGCATGAGATCATACAAGGTCGTCATTTCAAACTTGGAACCAAACAAATCCTTGCCCGCTTCACGAATCGCATAAGCGATGAGATGCCGATTGACTACCGCATAATTAAGCGCAGCATACATCAGATTGACGTAGTTTTGAGCAGCCGGATGTTCGAGGGGCGCGAACAGCAGCTTCGGGTCTGCCGTACCTAACCCATTCATTCGCATCACTTTCTGCATATCGCTGCTGCAGTACTGATTGACCGAGCCGCCCCAGGCACGTGATCCAGAATGGATCATAACAATAACTTGACCATCGAAAAGCCCCCAGGCTTCCGCGATCTCCCGATTCTCCTCCGCAATCTCAATCGATTGAATTTCTGCAAAATGATTGCCATTTCCCAGTGTTCCAAGCTGACGATGCGAGCGATGCCAAACCGAGTCTGGAAAGCGATTCAACGCATTTTCGTCTAAACTAAATTTACTGCTCTCCACATGCGTCAGCGAAGTTGCTTTTCGAGGCGTATAGCCATCAGGGATGTACTTTTTGGGCAAGCCATGCAATCCCTTCGTAACGACATGCTCTAATCGGATGTCAGAGAAATGCCCGCGCGCATGATCCTCTACCGGCAGGTACTTCTCGATCGTCTTCACCAGCTTGCGGCGAAGCTTCACGTCTTTCAGCTCATCCTTATGCAGATTCGTCATATGCACCCGCATGCCGCAGCCAATGTCGCTTCCTACGATAGAAGGCGACACATAGCCATCTTCAGTTCGCCATACAGCCGTTGTGCCAATACAAGTACCTACACCGACATGCACATCAGGCGTATAGCTCATATAAACTTGATTCGGAATCTGCAAATTATTGTTAGCCATTTGAAATACTTGATAATCCAAAGCTTTGAACAGCTCCGGCCCTGCATACACATGTACAACCCCCGACGGGAGCTGGACCTGCTGAATATAATGTTCTTTCATTCGGTTTATTCCTCTCTATGAACCCCAAACCTCCTTCTGCGCCTCTCGGAATAAGGCATCTAATGCCGCATCCTGCTTTTCTTCAGAGACAACGATGTGTTTGGCGGTTTCTTCAAAATACGCGATTTGTCGTTCTAGAAAATCGTTGATCACCGTAATTTTCGGCTCTAGGTCGAATTCAACCCCAGCCTTTTTCCGCGTCAACAACGTCATAATTTCTTGCTTTAATGTTGAATCCGGCACCATGCGCTGGACCAACTCTTCAAAATCCATCGGCGGCATACTGCCGTACGCCTCGATCCACCCACAAGCAAGCACTGGGCGAAGCACATAAAAATACTTTTTGATTTTCACATAATCACCTTGCAAATATTCCCGGAAGTTCCCCTTAGCCATATGCAAATAGTGATACACACTGGATCTCGGGGAAAAAGTGAGCGGCGATAGCTCGCGGATTCGCTCCGTTATTCGGTACTGCTCCAAATACTGAATCGGCGATTGCAGCCATTCGAGCAGCGGCGGGTTCGATTTGCGGAACAAATTGAGCGCTTTTTTCAAATCCCACCCATTGATATCGAGCTGGTCGCTGATCGGACACTCAATGACATCTCGTTTATCGAATAGGGATAAATACCAGTCTGTTGGCCTTACATAGATGAACCTTACATCATAATCACTGTCCTTCGAGGGAAATCCCCATGCTCTGCTGCCGGATTCACAAGCATACAGGATCCGTACACCCTCCTCTTGCTCAATCCGTTGCAGCTCACGATCGATTTTATTGATATCAAATGTCATGGGACTCACCCTTTCTTTATGTTTCTTTGTGTTAGGAAAACGCCAAAAAGCCATAGACCAAACAGCGTCTACGGCTTCTATACACGAAATATGCACCATGCGATGCCTATCTACGTATTTGTCAAAAGTCCGGTCGAGACCGAGGGTAAAATTTGCTTTTCAATTGTCAGGTTATTCATAGAAATTTGATTGCGAATCATATCGTCGGCCTCCTTTCCATTCATTTACAAACATCATACGAGTCAAAGCCAGCAACTGTCAATCCGCTTCAAGCGGAAAGATTAATTATAGTGATCATACTTATCAATAAAAGTTATCAAAGCTTCATTGGCTAATGCGAAGCCTTATTTGTTCAGATAGTGAATTGCTGTTATTCTAATCTTAGAACATAATTACGGAAAGAGGGTGTTAGAATTGGCAAAAAAACTAGATGCATATACATTAAATCTAATTAAAGAAGCTCTTGCTAAATTGGATGTCACTTATAAAAAAGTGAACATCGACTTAGAGAATGGACATATTTCCGAAGAACTTACTAGCATGAATATACAAAACTTATTGGAACTTGGAAAAGGACTCAGCAAAGAAAGAGCACAAGCATGGGCAAGAGATGTTGAGGAGGCAAGAAATGACTGGTAAAGTTCGTGCTATTCTTGATACAAATATTGCAATTGGGCTCATTCTTTCCGACCCTGAAATTTCTCAAAAACTACAGTTTTTACACGATGAGGGCGTCATATTCTGTATGTCAGTCATTTCTAAATGTGAATTGCTCAGCGGAGCCAAAGATACAAAAGAAATTGAACAAATCATTAATCTAGGAAATGACAATTTTATTGAGGTTTCAAATGAAATCGCACAAATCGCCGGAGAGATCCGTCGTGAGCAAAAACAACGATACGGCAGAATTATTAAAACACCGGATGCCTTAATAATAGCTACAGCTAGAATTTATGAATTATCACTTTATACGAAAGATAGAGGCATGCATTTTGTTGAAGAATACGGTGTAATTTTAATCAAATAATTTTATTATCAAAAAACTCTAACCTCTCATAGCACCCAATCTTATCCCTCGCGCTCCTCTATACACCCTTTATCGCAACCATCGGCTTACAAGTCGCCACCACATCCGCTAGCTCTGCGCCTACTACACTATCAATAATCTGATCCACATCTTTGTACGCTTGTGGGCATTCATCCAGAATCGTTTGCAAAGAACGATGATTCACCAGAATCTCTTCATCCGTTCCCACTTTGAGCGATTGGGCGAATTGATCAACAGTAACTAAGGCTTTCGTTGCCTTGCGGGATCTAGCTCTGCCTGCGCCATGACAGATGGAGTAGAAGTTCTTCGCACCTTCGTCTTTTCCGACCATAATGTAGGACGAGGTTCCCATCGAGCCGGGAATGAGCGCCGGATGACCGGTTTCTTTGTATGCTGCCGTATTCAGGAAATGACCTGGCGGCAATGCTCTTGTCGCACCTTTCCGATGAACAAGCATCGGCTGATTACGATGAAATTCTTTCAATGCGTAGTTATGCATCAAATCATACAGCACGGGCAGTTCAGTCTCTGCGCCGAACACTTCCCGGAAAGCTTCCTGCACCCCATAGGCAATCATGTGTCGATTGCTTACCGCAAAGTTCAATGCCGAGTACATTAAATGCAAATAGGTTTGCCCTTCTCGGCTCTCAATTGGAGCATACAGCAAATCTCTGTCCGGATTTTCCACGCCCCAGCTTTGCATCACTGCTCTGAACACCTTCGTAAATTCTTGACCTAAACGAGCGCCCCAGGCACGAGAGCCGGAGTGAATCATGACGACAACTTGACCGTCGAACAAGCCCCATTTTGCCGCCAAATCCTTATGCGCTTCCGCGATCTCCAGATATTGAATTTCTATAAAATGGTTCCCGCCCCCCAGTGACCCGAGTTGTCCATGTGCATATTTTTGAATTTTGGGCGGCAAATTTTCGAGGTATGCATGATCAAACTTAAATGTCGACTCTTCAACATGGGTCAACCATTGCTCGTTCGATCTATAGAGCTCAGGAAGCCCCTTCAGCCCGTACTTTACCACTTGCATAATATCAATATCCGCATAGTTCGTATTGGTCCGTTCATTCGTAGGAACATATTTTTCGATGGCTTTAATCAGCGTTCTGCGGATTTCTTTGTCTTGAATGTCCTCTTTATGCAAAGTTGTCGTATGCACCCGCATGCCACAGCCGATATCGACACCAACAATGGAAGGAGATACGAAGCCATCGATCATCCCCCATACCGCTGTCGTTCCGATACAAGTCCCGATCCCCACGTGGGCATCCGGCGTGTAGCTCATATGCTTGCCCCGCGGAATTCGCAGATTGTTGTCAGCCATTTCGAATACTTTATCCTCAAAAGATTGGAACACTTCAGCATTTGCAAATACATGCAGGTTGCCGTGCTCCAAGGGCATTTCATAATGATTGTTTCCATGTGTGATTGGTTTCAACTCCATTGCACTAACCTCCATTGTTCTTATGCACTTATCTTCGCTTATTTCAGACTGCGCGAACATGGCGAAAGTATGACGACACCTAAAAAGTTTCCATTTTCTCCAAATGATGCTCCTGTTACAATAAGAGCAGGTTGTTAGGCAGAGCGGGGGATTGATTTTGGCTAAAGAAAGCTTTGATAAAGAAATTCAGTTTCTGCGAATGCTGGTCCTTACCAGCGGGGCGTACAGCCGGCAGCAATTTGCAGAAAGACTCGGAATATCGGTTCATACCTTTGATAAAACATTGCGCCGATTAAAAGAAATTGTGGCCGCGATGTATCAACAGGTGCCTGATGAACAGAGGAAAGAATTCACGGAGATGCTGCGCTACAGCTATTTCGACTCCACAGATCCCATGCTGCTGTTCTTGTTCCGCGCCAAGTCATTGAAAGAATCAGAAAGCCAGCGGATCTCCAAACTTCTTGCTGCTTTGAAGGATCAAGCACTTACGGCGATGGAGCTGTTGGATATATGCTGCGCAGATCTGCTTGCCGAGGCTGCCCTTCCTGACGAGAAGACCATCCGAAACGATTTGAAATATTTAGAAGACGTCGGTGTAATCAAAAAAGTGCCAGGTCCACGCCCCAATCGCTATCGCATCCATAATGATTTAGTCCAGGAACTAACTCAGGATGAGCTGATTGATCTCTATGACTTCGTTGATGTGATGTCGAATACGCAAGTCCCCTCGGTTCAAGGTTATTTGCTGCGAGATGGACTCAAAAAGCAGTTGAATCGGACTTCATCCAAACCAGCGCAAGTGGAGCCATTTCTCTATAAATATCATTATCATTCGAGGATTTTGGATGAAGCTCACTTATACATTCTGCTTTCCGCCATAAAGAGCCGCCGCAAGGTCGCATTTTTTTATTTTTCACCTAAAAATAATCAATCCTATTCCTCCAAAAATACGAATCCATTATTCGAGCGGGAAATGGAAGGAAAGCTTCAAACCACGCTGCCGCTCAAAATCGTCTATGATCACCAATATGGCAGGTGGTATATGCTTTCTTATGATGCCAGGCACGGGATTAAGAAATATCGTATGGAAGGGATGACACAGATTGAGCTGGGCGAGCCTGTCCCTTCGGACTTTTTTACCGAAAAGTGCAGCGAATTGGAAGAGCGGATTACCCATAGCTGGGTCATCGATACCGGACGAACGCTCACTGTGAAAGTCAAATTCTTCAATCCGGTCGATACCCCCTCCAATTTCATCAAGCAGCGTGTCCAACTTCAGGGGCAGTGGGGGATCATTACGGAAGAAACGAACAATGCTTTTATTTTTGAGATTCAGGTCAATGGCACGACAGAAATAAAGCCTTGGATCCGCAGCTTCGGATCGAGCTGTGAGGTGTTAGAGCCCCCCTTCTTTCGGAAGGAAATGATGGCAGAATGGGAGGCGCTTCGCGCTTATTATGAATCTGTTTGAGAAGATATTTAACTACCAAATGATAGCAAGGCTTGAGGATTCAGGCACTTTCATGATTACATCGCAAGAGCGATCTTGGCTGAAAACGATGCTAAACCACCCAACTGCGGCTCATGCCTTCACTCCAATCACACGCGAGAAGCTGCAGTCCGTGCTGGCAGCAGATCCCGCCTTCGATCTGACGGAGGCTTTCCTGGAGAAAGCCCGCAGTCGCGAGAAGCACATTTATCATCCACATCTGCGCGAGCTGCGCCGATTTATTGCCAGCCAAACGGCTGTTCAGTTTACCTATCGAGTAAAAGATGAGCGGGTTTTCACAGATGAACTGGCTTTTCCATATAAGCTGGAATATTCGCTGGTCAAAAAGGAATGGTATCTGCTGTGGTACCATATCAGAAACCGGGCAATGATGAGCAGCAAGCTCGATAATATCGAATCGCTCCAAGCACTGATCATTGCTCCAGAACGAATCGCACAGATAGGCGCGAACATTGATAAATTATTGCAAAAGCGCCAGATTCAAGCCAAAATCGAGGTCGTCAATACGTATAATCGCGAGTTATCGCGGATTCTTTATGCCTTTTCTTGCTTCGAGAAGCAAGTTAACTATGAGGAAGCAACGGACACCTATACGATCCAGCTTACTTTTATGAATAATGAAGCCGAGTACGTGCTAACCAAAATTCGCTTTTTGGGTTTGCGGGTCCGCGTCACAGAAGGCGAGCATTTGCAGAAAAGAATGGCGGAAACCGTTAAACGTGCGCTTGCCAGATATGAGGAAAAGTAACGAATAAACTTAATTCCCACTTGTTTAATAGGAATTAATATGCTAGATTAACTACACAATAACTAACAGCCCATTGGTCCACCAAAGGCTCTCCCAGCACCGTTCTAATACGGCATGCTTGCGAGAGCCTTTTTAAGTATGGACCGGGAGCTAAACGACAACTATGGAGGGTTGAAAGATGCGTACAACCAAGCAGACTATGCATTTGGGCGCGTTTCTCGTTCATCCGCGCGCTCACATAAAGCCATCGGGTTACACCCATACGGATGCTCAGCATATAGAGCCATTTAAGCTTTATGAGCATCTCGCTTACTCGGCCGAGCAAGGAAAATTGGATTTCATTTATCTAGCCGATTCTCAGGCTCCAAGCCCGGAACCTCTTACTTTCCTATCCTATTTAGCGGGAATTACGACGCGAATTGGTTTGGCAGCTGCCGTTTCAACTACGTATTACGAGCCTTTCAACTTAGCTCGTGAATTCTGTTGCCTGGACCATTTGAGCGGAGGGCGCGCAGCTTGGAAGGTTATTACCTCCGGCAGCGAAGCTGAGGCGCATCACTTCAATCAAGATCACCCGCCTGCTCTTCAGCAGCGTCAAAACCAAGCTCAGGAGTTCTTGGATGTTGCTTATTCACTCTGGGATAGCTGGGAAGACAACGCCATCTTGGCTAATAAAGAAAGCGGGATTTTCGCTGATCCCACTAAGGTTCATGAGCTTAATCATCGCGGTGAATTTTTCGCTGTTCGCGGCCCCTTAAACTTGCCGCGATCTCCGCAAGGCAGACCCGTGATCCTGCAAGATGCCGATTCGGAGGCAGGTACCCTTTTTGCAGCTGAAACGGCCGAAGTCGTCTTCACGACATCACAGACGTTGGAAGACGCGCAGCATTTTTATCAGAAGATAAAAAGCTTGGCTACCGCACATGGGAGGTCCGCCGACCAGATTAAAGTGATGGCTGGCATCTATCCCGCTGTCGGTATTTCCGAAGAAGAAGCGCTGCAAACATTTGCCCATTTACCGTTAACAAATGCTTCTAGCCACCGCCTCGTTTATGGCAGCCCTTCACAAATTGCTGATCAACTCGAAGAATGGTTTGCCAAAGAGGCCTGCGACGGATTTGTCATCACACCCCCGAACTCAGCTGGCGGTCTCGAGGATTTCGTGCAAAATGTGATTCCTGAGCTTCAGATCCGAGGCTTGTTTCGATATGAATATGAAGGTACAACGCTGCGCGAGCACCTTGGTCTGAGCAGACCGCAAAGCCGTTTCCAAGCGGCTCGCGCAAGCAGCGAAGTCCTGCATTCCAAGGAGGTCCAAGATGGGAAAATTAAGTAAACAGCGGCAGCTGCACTTAGGAGCATTCATATTTGGCGTTGGCCACCACGTAGCAGCATGGCGCTATCCCGAGTCCGATACGAATGGACTGTTAAAGCTGGATTTCTACCGTCAATTCGCCCAAGCAGCGGAACGCGGCAAATTTGATTTAATATTCGTCGAAGATATTCCCGTTCTTCCGGAGCAATGGGAAAGGGCTGTCAACTACACACTTCCTGTCAGGGCAGAAACAATGACACTTCTGTCGGCTTTGGCTTCCGCAACAAAGCACATTGGCCTTGTAGGCACCGTTTCTACAACCTATAATGAACCCTTTCATGTCGCGAGCAAATTCGCTTCGCTGGATCACTTAAGCCAAGGTCGTGCGGGTTGGAACGCCGTCACTACGAGCTTGGATCACACAGCCAAGAACTTTGGGCGCGACCAGCATCTCGAACATTCCCTCCGTTATGAACGTGCCAAAGAATTCGTCAATGTGGTCAAAGCGCTGTGGGATAGCTGGGAAGAGGATGCCCTTCTTATGGATGAAGCCGGTGCCCACTGGGTAAACCCGGATAAAGTACATGAAATTAATCATCAGGGAACTCACTTCTCCGTTCGGGGTCCGCTGAATATACACCGCCCCCCGCAAGGGCAGCCTGTGATCGTTCAAGCTGGTTCTTCCACGACTGGCCAAGCTTTTGCCGCTCAAGCCGCCGAAGTTGTCTTTACAGCATGGCAGACCTTGGAGGAGGCGCAAAGCTTCTATACCCAGTTGAAAAGCCAGCTACCAGCTTACGGTCGATCCTCTGAGGAACTGAAGATCCTGCCCGGTATCCTTCCCTTCATAGGCTCAACAGAAGAAGAAGCGCAAGAAAAAGAGGCCGCATTCCAAGACCTCGTTCTTCCCACAGTCGGTTACGGCATGCTGCAGAATATGTTAAAAGTTGATCTCTCCTCTTATCCGCTAGATTCACCTCTGCCAACATTGCCAGATGCTGCGGAAATCAACGGCGGGAAAAGCCGATATCAGCTTTTGCTCGATATGACGCGCAGAGAAAATCTGACTGTCCGTCAGTTAATTCACCGAGTCACAGGCGCTAGAGGGCATCGCACTATGGCAGGAACACCGAAACAAATTGCTGATCTTATGGAGGAATGGTTCGTTAACGAAGCCTGTGACGGCTTTAATATTATGCCTCCCTACCTCCCAGGTGGACTGGACGCATTCGTTGATCTCGTTATTCCTGAGCTCCAGCGGCGTGGTTTATTCCGTACTGAGTATGAAGGTACAACACTGCGTGATCATCTTGGTTTAGAAAAGCCGATCAATCGTCATGCCAAGCGGTAAGAAAAAGCGTCAAAGAAAAGCGCCGATACCCTATTAAACTCAGGGAATCGGCGCTTTTCTAGTTCACTGCTATCTTAGCGGCGGCTTCTTCCGCCAGTTTCACTCGCAATTGCTCTTTCCGCTCCGCCCGTTCTTCGGGCTTCATGCGCGGACATGTATAGCAGTAATTGCCGCCTTCCGTGCGGTAATACATACAACATGCCATCTTCATCCGCAGCTGCTTATCTGGCTCGCCAGGAGCACCTGGATAGTCCACAAAGTTAATTTTCACATCCAGGGGATTACGGCTGCGCCCGAACGGATCGCCGCTCAGTCCTTTCGTAAGGAACGTCCAATCCTCTTCGTAACGCTTTAACAGCTCTTCCGAGCTAGTCGCTTCCTCCAATTGGTCAAACATATACCGAAGCCGCATCGGAAACAGTCTCCAGAGATGAGTTAAATCCACCTCCACCGCACGGGAAGTCGCTTCCACAATTGGCCGAATATGAGCTTCGTACCAATGGCTTAACCTTTCTTCACGCCATAAACTGATCTGATCAGACTGCGGACCTTCCATCCACCGAATTTCACTGAGCACATAGCGAAACTCGACATACCCCTTCTCATGCCGATAAATTTGCAAGGTCCACAGCTCTGGAGCCAGATCAATTAACTCATCATGCGAGACCATATACTGCATAGCACCATTCAACATGGCAATTCTGCTAATAAAATACACACCAGCCGCCGCGGGTTCCAATGCGAGCATAAGCGGCGAGTACGCATCGACCAATTCTTCAATGCCCGCTTCTGTTGAGAGACGACTCCCTGCTATTTCAAATAGCGGTTCTGGATGAAATTCCGTCGTAACACTAAACTTTTCAGCAATTACATGTACAAGGGACGAGCTCATAATTCTACCTCCATTCGGGTTAGCCTGCATCAAGCTTTGGATTTTGCCAACAAATATAAGAAATAAGGAGCTCCGATGACCGCTACAACAATGCCTGTTGGAATCTCGGTTGGCTGGAGAATCCAGCGTGCAAGCGTATCGGCAACAATGAGCAGCAGCCCTCCCGTTAGCATAGAGGCCGGCAGCAAATATTGATGTTTCGGTCCCACAAGCTGCTTGGCTAGATGCGGACCGATCAATCCGACAAAGCCGATGCCTCCGCCGACAGCGACGCAAGCTCCCGCAAGGGCAACAGCGGCGACCAGCAGGCTGAGCCGTTCTTTTTCGATACGTGTCCCAAGTGCGCTTGCAATCTGATCGCCCAGATGGAGAACATTCAACGTTCGAGCTTTATATAGAACGAAGGGGATACACACGACAATCCACGGCAGCAGGGCGAAGACGAATTTCCAATTCGTCCCCCAGATACTGCCCGCGAGCCAAACCGCCACAAATTGATAATTTTGCGGATTCATCCGGATCGTCAGGACAATCATCGCCGCGCTGATGCCTGCCGCTACGGCAATACCGACCAGAATAAGTCTGGTTGGCGAAATGCCTATGCCTTTTTTGTAAGAGAGACTATAGATCAAAGCGGCAGCGAGCCCAGCCCCAGCCATTGCCAGAAGCGGCATCATAAACACAGGAGCGGCCAGATTGGTAGGATAAAATGAAACAAACAAGACTACTGCAAGCCCAGCTCCGGCATTAATGCCTAGAATACCTGGATCGGCCAGCGCATTGCGCGAAAGTCCTTGCAGAATAGCCCCAGATAAAGCGAGTCCCGCGCCAACCAGCACAGAAATAATAATCCGCGGCAAACGAAACTCGAAAAGAATCAGCTCTTGCTTGCTCGTTCCTTGCCCGAAGAAAGTATGAATGACATCGCTTGGCGATAACCGAATATACCCTGTATTCATGCTGAGGAGAAAAGCAATGAGAATCGCCGCGGATAAGATGGCGATCATGGTATAGGCTCTTACTGAACGTTTGCGGTTGGCTACATCTATGAGAGAAGACATTACATCTCCCTCCTTTCCTTACGCGCCAAATAGAGAAAAAACGGAACGCCGATCAGCGCAATCAAAGCGCCAATAGGAGTTTCAAATGGCGGATTTATCATACGGGCGCCAATATCAGCTACAACCATAAGGAGCGCACCCAATACAGCAGAGCAGGGGATGATCCAGCGATAATCCACGCCTACAAGCGATCGTGCCATATGCGGGATGACCAGCCCTACGAAACCGACCGCACCAACTGCCGATACCGACGTACCGGCTAAGATAAGCGACAGCAGCATCCCGGCAGCTTTCACCCAGCGCGTTCGTTGACCCAATCCAGCAGCAATTTCATCCCCAAGGCTAAGCAAGGTTATGGAACGCGACAGCCAGATAGCCCCAGTGACACCAGCCAGAATCCACGGCCAAATAATTTTGATTTGCAGCCACTTCGTTCCGGCAACACCACCGGCATACCAGAAAGCCAAATCCTGCGAAATATGAAAGTAAATCGCAACGCCTTCGCTAAGCGCAAGCAGCAAGGCACTAACCGCTGCGCCTGCCAAGGCAAGACGCACGGGTGAGAGACCACCTTTGGCCAGCGAACTGATGCCGTATACAAGTCCTGAACCAACTGCCGCGCCTGTAAATGAGAATAAGATCAAATAATGAAAAGGCAGCCCTGGAAAAAAAGCGAAGCAAATGGCCAATACAAAGCCAGATCCGGCATTAATCCCAAGCAAGCCAGGATCTGCGAGCGGATTGCGCGTCATCCCCTGCATGATTGCCCCGGATATCGCAAAACCAATACCTACAAGAGCACCAGCCAATGCACGAGGGAGCCTCAGCTCGCGAATAATTTGATGCTGTGTAAGCTCTTGATTGAAATTGAAAATGGCTTCCCAAACCATAGAAAGTTTAATGTCTGCCGCTCCTACCGACACAGACACGGCAAGCCCGAGAAATAAAGCAGCAAGACCGCCAATTAGTATAATCGAAGCCACGAACGGCCGCGTCCGAAGCTTGGGCCGTGGAGTATCGGCTACTCCGCTGGGTAAACTCATGAACATAATCCCCTTCCACTATGTAGGCGTAAAAAGGTAAGAAAGCTAAATTCAGGCTTGCTTCCATATCCTTTTACAGCAAATCTACGCCTTGCTTATTACAAATACATCAAAGCTATTCGAAATTCTTTGACTATTATAGCACAGTCTGATAATGATTATCATTATTAGATTTTAAAAAACTAAAAAGTCTGCCTAATCTCCGTTTGTGCGAATTCGGGAGATTAAACAGACCTATGTTTTGTGCTTCTATTTTAATTGGAATCGAATAGCCGATGAATAATATCGGCAAGCGCATGCTCTTCATAATGCACCGTATGGGCATCCGCTACCTCTTTCAGCTTAGGGTGCGCATTATCCACAGCATAACCAAGATCCGCTTGTTGGATGAGGGAAATATCGTTCAGATGATTGCCAATCCCAATTGTGCGAAGACCTTCTACGCCAAGATGGCGAATCAGCTCCTGAAGCGCCTCCCCTTTGGAAGCCTTGAATGGCAGAATTTCCAAATAGGTCTCTTCGGAATAGACCAGCTCGCAAGGCAATCCGCTGCTATGCACAAGCTCCTCGAGCTGAAGAGCCTTTTGCGGCGTTGCCGCAACGATGAGTACCTTCGTAATCGGGCAGGGCCACTCAGCCAGCTCGGATATCGACTGACTGGCGACGCCATCCTTCCGTTCATGAGCGTCCAACCAGCTGTTGCGGTTCGCAGAGAACACGCTGCCACAGTGATAAACGAGGACGGCGGCATCGGCTCCCGCAAGGTCAACGATTTCTCCCCATAAGGATGGATCAAGCTCCAGATATTTCTCCTCGAGCACCTTATCCTCGGCCGGACAGTACAACCTAGCTCCGTTATATAAAATAAGCGGCACGCGAATACCTAACTCGCGCACATACGGCGCGACAGCCGCTTCCGTTCTTCCCGTAGCTAATGTAAACAAGCCGCCCTGCGCTTGAAATCGCCGGATTGCCTCCGCGTTCTCTGCGCTGATTCGCTGCTCCCGATCCAGCAGCGTCCCATCCATATCCGAAACCAGCAAAATGCGATGCATGCTCATGCTCCTTCTTTAAATCGTTTGTCCATCAAGCCATTCGGACCAAGAAAGCTTGTAGTCCAATTCACCCTGTTCCAAACAGTATTGGTAGAAGGTGCCGATGAATCGAATCCGCTCCATCGCCGGTTCATATTTGTAAGAATCCGGCTTAGGCAGCGATTTCCCGAAATCTTTGCCCCCGATGAGAGCATGCCTTCTGAAAAAATCCTCAAGGGTAATACCGTGCGCACGCGCATTGCGAATCATATCATACAAAATGATAAATGTAGTGGCGCGGCCGGAGCCTCCACGACAGTGGAAATGCAGCCAATTGGCCTCTGACTGTGCCAAAGCGAACGCAACAAACCGATCAATTTCGCTATCCGACGGCTTGTGATGATCCGTCACATAGAAACGCATATAGGAGCATTCCTCAGCATGTGCCAGCTCTTCTTCGGATTGAACAAGCCATTCATCGATACGTTGTACGATTCCAATCTCGACCGACTTGCCTTCCACATGAGCAAATGGGATCGAATCCAGCTGCTTGAGCCCGTTCAGCAACTCCCTCTCCTGTTTGGCCGCTTCCTGCGGCAGCAAGCCTTTATTGCCAGCATTATGCTCAGAGAACCAGCTAATCGCCATACCATTCAAGAAACCATGGCTTTCTTGGCGTAAATCAACAATGGTTATAGGCTGATCACCAATAACCTGCTTCATATATTTTAAGCCTTGCAAGGAAAACCTGCCGCCTGCCGAAGCTTGCAGCTGTGCCAAGCCGCTCAAATTAATTGGGCTCTCTACGTCTAAGACAGGTGATCTTGATGTGCGAAATCGTGCTGGCAGCTCTTCGGTATGAGCTGTATCTACAATGAGTTTCAAATGATCCTGCTTTATCACGGGGTACCCTCTTTCACTATCATTCCAATAGAAATGAAAAATAAATTACATTTTTCATGTTATTATATTTTCATTACACAAACAACCCTTGAATTGTAAAGGTATTATTTAGGTATATGTGCCGCATATCGCTTGCGAAGCTTGTTGAGCTTCTCCAATTTGCCTAACGCCGATTCTTTGCTGCGCATGCCGACACCGATGACCAGACTCTCGACCAGCATCGTTGGCGCGACCATGGAATGGAACTCCCACACTTGCCCCCGCAGCGCATACAAGACCATATCCGCATTCGCATTCATCTCCGAAACCAGACAATCTGTGATCAGAATCGTCTTGTATCCTGCTTCTTTGGCATGCTGGAGCAGAACATCCGTCTCAGGCAGCATATTGACGAAGCCGAAGATCACTACGGTGTCCCGTTCGCTCAGGTGCATCAGCGCTTCATACAGCTCATGACCACTTTTGGCCATCATGTGGACAGCGAATCCGAACCGACTCAACCTGAATTGCAGCAAATTCCCGAGACCTTCAGAGGGGCCAGGCGCAAAAATGTAGACCCTGCGGGCTTGGTAAACGGCCTCCACCGCTTTGTGAAAATCCACGCGCGACAGCTCCGAGCCCGTCTCTCGCAAATACTGGATGCCGCGCTCCAGCATGCTGCCGGGCAGATCCTCGGTCTCAACCTCGTCGATCGTATGCTGCATTTTATTAGCCGGGGATATCGGGTTGCTTCTAATAAGCGACAGCTTAAAATCCTTCAAATTTTTGTAGCCGACTACTTTCCAAAAACGGGACACTGAAGCGATGCTGATTTTCAATTCCTCCGCCATATCGAGCTCGGTCAGATAAGGAAGTCGGCTCACATTTTTTTCTATATAGTCAGCGATCTTTTGCTGATTCTTGGTCAAAGCTTCCAAATCCCAATTAAACTTCTTCGTCATGGTTATAGGACTCCTTATGGCAATAATGATTCCATTATACCGTATTCCACTCACAAAATAGAGAATGTAAGTTTTATTTCATTGTAAAACGAGATTATAGATAAATAATTTACATATTTATATTCTTGTAATTTAATTTACATATTCAACACATGTATTTTACACCCATTTAATAAACGTCATCTACAATGAAGCTATCAACGAATCAGGAGGGTTTACCAAACTATGCATCCATTCATGAAACCAACTGCACTGCTTGCCAGCTTCATGGCTCTATCCGTTCTCTCTGCCTGCGGAACAACGGCTCCCCCGAAGGATCAAGCTGCTAACAGCAGCGTGAAGCCCACAGCAGCAGCCACCACACAAGCCACTGCGGCAGCCAAAATGAAAACAGAGACATCGGAAGAGCTCTATGAAAAAGCAAAAAAGGAAGGCAAGCTTGTTGTCTACTCGCCTTCCGCACGCGCTAACGATGCAAAGAAAACGTTTGAAGCCAAATATCCCGGCATTAGCGTGGAAGTATTCAAGCTTAAGTCCAATGAATTAATGGACAAGCTGATGCGTGAGCAAGATGCAGGACTTAACAATGCCGATGTCATTATTACCAAAGAAGTCAGCGGTGCTGTTGGCGAAGAAATGGTGAAGCCTGGCCGCGTGTATACCTATTTGCCTGAGGATATTGCGCCTAAGGTGGATGAGCCGTTTCGAACCAAAGACGGGTATGCCAACTATTTGGAAATGCGCACCTTATACTACAATACAGAAGCTTACAGTAAAGCACCCGTCTCCAATTGGTGGGACTTGACTACGCCAGAGTGGAAAGGCAAATCATACCTGGTCGATCCGTTAATCTCCCCTGCATTTATGGACTTGTTTACCGCCATGGTCGTCAACAGTGAGGATATGAAGAAAGCTTATAAAGATAAATTCGGTAAGGACATTGAATTAACCGGAACTCCGAATGCCGGATATGAATTTATCAAACAGCTGTATGCCAACAATCCCGTCATTCTCAAAGGCAGCAGCGACGTGCTCGATGCTATCGGCAAAGCAGGCACAAAAAGCCCGGCAGTAGGGATTGCCGTTTCTGGCGACGAGCGCAAAATTGAAGACGACGGCCTCAAGGTAGCGCCTATTTATGACCTTAAGCCCAAGACCTCTGTACCGGATGCCGGTTATCTCTATATGGTCAAAAATGCGCCGCACGAAAATGCCGGCAAGCTGTTCATTCGCTGGATGAT
This sequence comes from Paenibacillus alba, assembly GCF_013204855.1. Classification (GTDB taxonomy): domain Bacteria; phylum Bacillota; class Bacilli; order Paenibacillales; family NBRC-103111; genus Paenibacillus_E; species Paenibacillus_E alba. Next base: position 79,760 of record NZ_JABMKZ010000010.1, read on the forward strand.
GGGCGAAACCGACGGGCAAGGCGCAGGCGTGGAGCCTTTCAACGAACTAGGCGCATGGGTTCCACGGTCCGATGTCAAAACGAAAAATGCCATACCTTACGAGAAATTAAATATGTGGGCTTATGATCATAAGGGCTTCTACGACAATGCCACGAAAGTCAGAGATTTTGTCATCAAATTGAAATAAGGGTCAAGCTGATCCTGCTAAGGAGATTACATCCATGGAATTAAGCAAAGGCCGGGGCCGCACTTCGAGCCTATACCTGAGACGCACACTCAATATGGCAAAAAGCCTACTCACGAACCCGGTATATCTCATCGGCTTGCTGGCACTCTGCTTTCTTACTTATACGATCATTGTCCCCTTATGGGAAATCGTGAAGACCACCTTTTTGTGGCAGCAGCAGGATGTCCGCGTCTCGCCGGATGCCAAACCTGGCTACTTCACCTGGTATCATTGGAGTCGCATTCTAACGAGCGATTTAAGCAAATCTTTATTCTATAAGCCCATGCTCAACTCCATTAGCACCAGTGTAGTCGTATCTTTCGCCTCTATGGCGTTAGGTACGGCTCTTGCCTGGTTTGTCACGCGCACCGATGTGCCTTTTAAGAAAACGATCGCTTTCCTTGCGGTCGTGCCGCATATGCTTCCATCCTGGATCCTGTCGATCGCTTGGATGATGGTGTTCAAAAATCAAAAAATCGGCGGCAGCGAAGGCATTTTTCAAGCTGTCTTCCATGTCCAGCCGCCCGATTGGCTTTCTTATGGCTATGTCCCGATTGTCACAACGCTTACGATTCATGACAGTGTTTTCTTCTATCTCCTTGTCGCCGTAGCTTTAAGCTCAATGAACAGTCAGCTTGAAGAAACCGCAAGCCTGCTCGGAGCGGGCCGCCTGACGATTTTACGAAAAATTACACTTCCTTTAGTACTGCCTGCTATTTTGTCCGCATTTATTTTGACGTTCACCAAAGCAATGGGCTCCTTCGGCGTGCCAGCGCTCCTCGGATTACCCGTTAAATACTACACGATTTCTACCATGCTCTATAGCGCGATGAGGAACAGAATGGTGACGGAAGCGTATATTCTGAGCCTCATTCTCATGCTGATCTCGATGCTGACGATCTATTTGAATCAAAGAATGATCGGCAAACGCAAAAGCTTCGTGACCATCGGCGGCAAAGGCGGGCGCAGAACGCTTACGCCGCTGGGCAAGTGGAGAATGCCTCTGGCCGTCGGTATCCTGCTGTTCATGCTGCTCATCGGCATTGCTCCGCTCCTACTGCTTGTATGGCAAACGTTCATGCTGAAGGATGGCAATTATAGCCTGAGCAATTTAACCTTGCACTGGTGGATCGGTGAATCCAATTTCAAAATTGCCTCCGGTGAAGTGGGTGTTCTGCGCAATAATGAGCTGCTGCTGGCGCTCAAAAATTCGGTACATATCGCGCTCGTCTCTTCCGCTTGCGCCGCTGTTGCCGGACTTATTCTCGGCTATGTCGTGTCACGGGGACGCAAGCTGCGGCTTGCCCGCACGGTAGAGCATGTCTCCTTTCTGCCTTACTTGATTCCAGGCATTTCGCTTGCCGCGATATACATTTCGATGTTCGCCAAACCAACCTTGCTGCTCCCAGCGCTGTATGGGACTTTATCGCTTATTATCTTGATTACTGTCGTCAAGGATTTGCCGTTCGCGACAAGAGCCGGCAGCAGCGCCATGCTGCAAATCGGCGGAGAATTGGAAGAAGCGGCACGCATGCAAGGAGCTTCCTGGTTCAAGCGTTTCTACCGCATCCTGCTGCCGTTAAGCCGCAATAGTCTGATCAGCAGCTTTCTCATTGTTTTTATTGGCGCCATGAAAGAGATGGATTCCATTATTTTATTAATTACACCTAAGACCGGGACGCTGACTACACTCACCTTCTGGTATGCAGAAAAAGGCTTCTTTCAACTGACGAATGCGATCATCGTGATCATCATCGTCATTATCATGGTGGTATATGCCGTGGCAACGAAGATTGGAAAAGCGGACCTGACCAAAGGTATTGGAGGATAACATGGGGACGATGATTCAACTGAAGCAAGTAGGCAAAACTTTTGACGGAAATCACGTATTAAACAATGTGAACCTAACGATACAGGAAGGCGACTTCATGACCTTTCTTGGCCCGTCCGGCTGCGGTAAAACGACGACGCTTCGAATTATCGCCGGGCTTGAGCAGCCCAATGCCGGAATAGTTACTATCAGCGGCAATATCGTAGATAACGCTGCCCTGCATCAGCATACGGCTCCCGGAGACAGAGGACTTAGCCTAGTGTTCCAAAGTTATGCCTTATGGCCGCACATGACCGTTTATGAAAATATCGCGTTCGGACTCAGCATCAAAAAGCTGGGCAAGCCCGACATCAAGCGCAAGGTCGAAGAGTCGCTGGAGAAGATGCGGATCCGGGAGTTGAAAGACCGTTATCCCTCTGAATTATCAGGCGGCCAACAGCAGCGGGTAGCGATTGCGCGTGCCATCGTGACCGAACCCACAATTTTGCTGTTGGATGAGCCGCTTTCCAATCTCGATGCGAAGCTGCGGATCGAAATGAGGGCCGAGCTAAAACGACTGCATCGGGATTTGAAAACAACGATTATCTACGTCACCCATGACCAGGTCGAAGCGCTGACGCTTTCCACGAAAATTGCTGTGTTCTTCAAAGGGCAGCTGGTGCAGGTCGATACTCCGCGAGGGTTATATCGCAATCCGGCTACACTCGAAGTGGCTGACTTCATTGGCAATCCGAGCATTAACTTCGTCCCAGCCTCGATTGCCAAGGCCGGGGAACTGTGGCAGATCCAGTCCGAACTTGGATTACTCCACCTCCCACTGCAAGATAAGCCCTCTGACGATGAGGTTGTCCTGGCGCTGAAGCCAGAGGACCTTCATCTGTCTGAAGTACCGATTCCAGGCGGCATTCCTTGCCAAATTTATTCCGTATTTCCTGCTGGCTCAGAAACATTGATTCAGCTTCAGCATGGCGAGGTCACCCTGATGGCTAAAACCATTGGCGAGGCTGATTTCGAAACCGACAGCACCGTTTGGGTTACCTTTCCCAGTGAAAAAGTAAATGTCTACAACCGCAAGTCAGGAAGTTTGATCCCGCAAGGAGGAGCTCTGCAACGATGAAGATTGATTTTCATACGCACGTAAAACTAACCAAAAGTGTAATGTTTTCTTATTCTTATTTCCTGGAAAGCATCCAAGAAGCACGTCAGGCAGGACTAAGCGCCACAGCATTAACCGAGCACTTCAACACCCTTCGTTTCAATGATATCTATGAGACACTGGATCAACACTTTGCGTACAAGCAGCATTATTATGATATCGACGGCTTCAAGCTTTTTCCGGGCATGGAGATCGATGTGAAAGAAGGCGGGCACATCCTGTTCATCGCTTGCCGTGATACCATCCGTGAACTTCGCCAGCAGCTGAACGGCTATGAAGCCGAGGGTCAGTTCATTGGCATGGAAGCTCTGCTAGACATGGCTTCATCTTACAACGTACTCAAAATTGGAGCGCATCCCTATCGTGCGGATAATCCGCTAACCGGTATTCCGCATGCATCGCTCCAGCAGCTTGATGCCTTGGATTTGAATGCCAAGGATTTATACAAATATGGCATTGACGTCATGCAAAATAAAGTCAACGCCCTAGGTCAAACACTCGGAATCCCCGTTGTAGCCGGAAGCGACACGCATCATCCTCTGCAATTCGGCAGTGTATGGAACGTGATGCAGGCAGACTGCGGCTCCATCGATGACTTGAAAAGCTGTTTGCAAGCAGGAACGTATCGCTTAGAGATATCTCCGTGTCTGGATACTAAGGTGAAAGCTGCTGAAACCGTCAAGCGGCTGATGAAAGCTTCAGGAGGACATCCGTAGGACGGATTCAGAGAAAAAGTCTGCCTAATCTCCAGCCTAACAGCTGAGGATCAAGCAGACTTTTTTGTTGTGTATAAGCTAAATAAATAATTCGATCTGTTTGATATCCCCAAGCCGTTCCAACGTAATCGGCGCATGGTCGCGGAAATAAGCCTGATTAATTTCCTTCTCCTTGGTCATGACCAGCTTGCTTCCATTCGCCGCTTGTCTAAGTCTGCAGCTAAAGACAACTGGGAAATAGTCTTTGAGAAATTTGCCTTCCGCATGCGCGGTTAGCGCAATGATTTGGAAACCAAGCTGCTCGGCAATAAAAAATACCGGACTGAGTACATGGTCGCTCGATGCCTTACCGAAAGGATTATCCAGGATCACGGTACGATGCCGCTTCATATTCGCTTGAATATGCTGGCGTTTCTCTGCGACATAGTTGAGCAGACCCAAGAATAAAGTCATGTTCTTACTCCATTTTTCCCCGCCAGACCAGTTATTCGACTGTTCCCAAGAGAAAGAAGCTTTCGTCACGTTGTTTTCATTGGTTACTTTGCGGCACGATACTTTCATCGCTTGATCTTGCAGAACAATTTGAAGCAGCTGCTTCGTATCCAGCCACTTTTCAATCTCCTTGCGAACCGTCGATTTCACTTCCTGCCCGTTGTCATCGCGGTAATGCCCTTTCTCCAGCTCGGCCAAAATCCATTCCAAATGCTTGCGCAGATGATCCTTGGCCTCCAGCTCATCCCATTCGGGAATTTGGAATGAGTAAATGTGCTTCCACTGATCCTCAACCTTGACTCTGGTTTTATTAGGAATGTCTCGCAGTTCTGAAGCAATCAGTTTCATATGGCTGTGTACATGAATGATATACTGCTCGAGCTGCTGATTATGCGTACGCATCGTTTCTTCAGCAACGTGATTGACACGTTCAATCCTGCTGTGCATTTTGTGCTGGAATTGCGTCAGTTCCTGATAATTGTCTTTTTTCTCGACACCTTGCTCAGCCATTTCTCTCATTTTGACATCTTTGATTTGTTTCCGGCAAAAATCAATGAAATGAAGTCTGGCCTTTTTCACGAATGATTCTTCGGCTTCCAACTCCTTTATCACGCCAGACAGTAGATGGACTGACTTTTTGACGATGTTCATTCGGTCATAAGGGAATTCCGCTTTCTGCTCCTGCGTGATAAATGCTGCCTGAATGAGCGGATTTTCAAACCCGTGCATGATTTTGTATTGATTGAGGTATTGGATAACGTCTTCGATTTTACCTAATTGAGCCTGTATTTGCAGATGCTGCTGCTGTAGGCCTGTCTTCTGCTGTTGCAGACGTGTATCCTCGCGTTGAACTTGTTCATCCACCACAGTGAGCGAGTCCGTGAAGACTACCGGCAGCCCGCCCGAATGGGCAGCGCCAAACTGCTCAATGAGCAGCTTGATCCTTGTTGCCAGCGCATCATATTGCTTCTCAACTCGCGTGAATTCTTCCTTGTTGCGAGACAATCGTGCTTCATGATCCTTAAGCTCCGACAGCAGCTGCGACATCTGTTCTTCGCCGGTAATGGAGTAAGCAAGATCCTCATTCAATTTCAAGTCCGCTTGTTCCAATCGGAGCTTATTCATCTCCTTTTCCAGCGATATTCGGCTGGTCTTGGCATGATTCCACTCGGTTTCCAGCTGCTGGCGCCCTTGCGATATGTGATTTAATTTGAGATGCAAATCTTTTCTTTCTGTCTTGAGCCAATCCAGGCTATGACTCGCTTCAATTGGCTGTATATCCGTAGTTTCGTTATACAGATCTTGACTCTGCAAACTCGATTGCTCGGTTCTCACATTGTTCATTCTGTTTTTCACAGATTCGCTCTGCAGCTTCACTTGCTCCAGAGAGCGCTGTCTGCTTTTCCATTTGCTTTGCTGATCTTCTGCCTGCTCAGCCAGCTGATCAATCGCCTCGTTCAAGCCGTCGATTTCTTTGCCCAGCTCGACATATTTCCGTCCTTTTTCAATCCACATCTGCAGCTGAACCATTTCGCCTTTTTGCTCATCCATAATGGCATTGTGCTGCTGAATCATCTGGTCAGCCTGATGTACAGATTTTCTGACAGCATCCCCTTGGCTCTCTAGTTCACGCACGCGTTCACGTTTAAGCCCTACTAATCTTTCCATTTCTTGCACTACCTCTAGGGGGTATACCATGATGAATCGGCTAAAAGAGGCTTGAAGATCGGATGTGCGCTGCAAGTCGCGTTCCTTTTCTTTTCGCGTCGTTCGAACCTCTTCCCCTTTGTGGACGATCGCGTGCTTCCAGCTTGCAAATTCCGTTTCATCCGCATTATCACGCCAATGCTGCGGCTCAACCCAAGCTCTGGCTTCCACAGCTGCCGGTACTTCCCTATTGGCAATTTGCGATGCTTCCAGCGAAGAAATCACTTGAATCGGAAACTGCATATCTTCCGCATGCATCCGCAGCTTGCTAACTAATCGTTCAACCTCATTTTCCGTCGTAATTAGCGTCACGGACCAGAGGGGATGCGTCATCGCCCGCTCAGTCAGCTCCAAGCCCTGCAAGTATTGAATTCCTGTCTCCAGCAGCGCGAACTGGTTTCTCCACTTGTCTGCCAAGCCAGCCACATAAGTATCTGCAAAAAAGGTGAATTGCTCGCTGTAATCATCAATATAGCGGAAAGCCAGGCGCTCTTTGAGCAAGTAGGCTTCCTTCTGTAGGTGCAGCTTTTCCAAATCCTCCCGAAGCCGCTCTTCAATTGAACTCTGCTTCTCATAAACAGATGACAGTCTCCCCCATGAAGCCCTGTACGCTGCAATTTCAGACAGCATGGCGTGCTGCTCTTTTTTAAAGGCCTCGAGATTTTGCTCTGAACTGGCACGTTCTACGTAGGCGATCTTGAGGTTCTCACTTACGCTTTCCAGCTCTCGCTGCCCTTCTTCTTTACCAAATGTCAAGTCTTTGTTCTTCTGCACAAGCAGCACATTGCTGTCATCCAACTTCTGATAGCGCAGAATCCAGTCTGTCATACTGCCCTCCATGCTCTCAACGGCAGGATTGGCCAAGACGTCGGCCCTTATCGCCTCTTTATCTTTCTCACGTGCCTGCACGATAGATCTATGTTCAATGAGCTGTTTATTCAACTGTTCCAGTTCGTTTGATAATTCTGCTAAAATGGTTTCTTCTAAGGCCATTCTATTCTGATGAGCCTCTATTTCCTGCTTAAGTTTCTCTTCTTCAGCCTGCAGCTCTTGCTCGAGCTTCATGTAAATACTGCGAATTTGCCCACTATTGCTCAGCCATGCTTCCCGAAGTTCATCTTCTTCTTGGGTATTGCCGAACTGGTCAAGCTCCCGCTGCAAATAGTTCATCCGCTCTTCCGCAGAGGTCCATTGCTGCTTGTAATCAGCCAAACGCAAAGAGTAGTAGTGCTGCTTAGCACCTCGTACTTGCACTTCTTTCTGCTCAACATCTTCTTCAACCAATCTAAGCTTAGTTTCCAAGGCAGCCAGCTCTTGCTTTTGCTTCGCAATGTGAAGGGATTCTTTCTTCCGAGCCAACAATTGCAGCTGCTGATCGCATTCTGACATCTGATTATGCCATTGCGATAGCTTGGCGCTTTCCTCCTTCTTCTGCTCATTCACGAGCAGCCAATAGGCCTTCGTTTCAGCTTGAGTGGCTGCATAGGCCAACTGCTTCGTATCCATTTTGGCAAAATGCAGCACATAGCTATCCAACTCAACGAGAATTTTTTTATTTTCCTCGATTTTTTCTTTTAACTCTTTATATTTTTTGAAGCTGTCCCTGTGCATTTCAAAATTATTGGCAAACTCGCCTTGCTCATAACCAGCCATCGCGTCTTCGACCGTCGGGATCAGCAGGCGATCGAACAATTGGCTCGTCGTTTTGCATTCATCAAAAAAGCTTTCAACACCGCCCTCTGAGCTATTGATTTTGGCAATGCGGTCCCACTCTGAGGCGATAATGTGGTAATCGTTCTCCAATATTTTCTTGTATTCCTTCACCGTGGACGGCAGCTTCGCGTTCATTTTTTTCGACGTCATTTGGTGGTAATAATCATGAATTTCGCCTTTATCGGCTGATCGAAGACTGCCCGCACTTTCCTTCACAAAAGGAATCCGGTCAATGGCATCTGCATCAAGCTCCGGATAATCATACACATACCGATAGGAGTCTATTCCTGTTGCTGTCAAAAATAAGCTGACACACGTTACCACATAGCGACGCGGCCGTTCACTTAGAATCCACTCGATCGCGATATGCGCAGGCCCGTTTTCGAGACTTAACGTGTCCTTCATTTTACGTCCGGCAAGCTCCGCATGCGGGAGTATGGCTTGAATGGCAGACTGAATAAAAACCGTCTTGCCCCCGCCATTTTCCAGCAAAATCGCACCATTATGCCCATCGAAATGAAACAATTCGTCATTATAGCGCTTATTTCCATCCTCATAGACCACATTCGTAAACCGTATTTTAGAGATCGCTGGCATGTTCGCTTCCCTCCCCCTCAAACGCAACACTTTGATATAAAAACTCTAAAATGCCACGGTTATATTCCAGTTCCATAAAATAGCGCTGAACCACGACTTTGGCCTTTTCGGTCAACGTAATTTCCTGATTGCCGATATCGATGACCAGCTCTTGCGCGACCAAAAACTTGCGGACAGAGTCCATAAAGCTGACCCGACTAATCGTATTCCCGCTTTGCCTTGCCGCAGTCTCTTTGATATCGTCCATGGCGCTCCATTTTTCAATCAAAGCCGTCCAATTGTAGGAAAATTCTTGCTCCATCTCTCTTAATTCTGCTTCAGGATGAGCCTTCAATAACGCAATTCGCTCATTCACAAGCGCTGTCCACTCTTCAATTCCGATAAAACTTCTCGTAGGCTCCATCGTTTGGTAGCTGTCATAAAAGGCGCCAACCAGCACAATGATGCTGACATACATCAAATACAGATCCGCATTCACGGCATTCGCCCGCAGATAAGAGCGTTTAATCACTTCGTTGTTCATATGAAAAGGCGATAGCCGTGTCTCCGGTATCATATACAGCTGTTCGCCGGCAATGATCGTTACGCAGTCGACTTCTCGCGCAAATTGATCCACAAGTCCACGTACCACGTCGTCTGCCATGTAGGTTTGAAGCCATTCTTTGCCCACCGCGTTATCGCGAGCGAGCAAGGTATAGATGCGAAAAGCCCTCATTACTGTTTCGTTCTCAAGTCCGATTGTCATCCTGTTCTCCCCACGAAATCAACATATTCTGTATGCTAAATCTATCGTTGACCTTCCTAATTTCCTTAAGTTCTGTTATGACCAAACAGCGGCTTCCCAGAAGCATATACATGTCTTCCAGCAGCGTTCCCTGCTGTTCATTTGGCTGATTAGCTTCGTCATCTGCGCGAAGGGGGCTTCTTTGATGCAAATAAATCCAAAAATCATAAAAAGCTCTCTCACCCAGCAAATTGGCATGCTCGCTCGTTTGAAATAGCTGAATAAACGAATGCAATTCCACCTGGCCCTGATCTTCCATCTTTTGCAGCAGCAGCTCCATAAGCAACTTATACAACTTTTTCTGCATCGTCTGATATCGATACTCCTCGCTGTCTCCGCCAAGCTCCAGGAACTTGTCATCCCGCTCCTGTCCGCTGCCGTCTTCGAGCATATTTTGCTCCGCCCATACGGTCAAAAGCGACCACATCTTCGTCTCTTGAACTGGCAAGAACGGAGCCAGCACACCTTTCATCGTCTCCAAAGGCAGTGGCGTACTGAAGATAAGCGAAGCAATGTCCTGATCAAAATTAAACGAATCCAGCCCCGTATAATACAAAGATTCTTGCGCCGCGCCTAGGGCATGGGATTTGAGCACCATACTCTGATGAAAAAGAGCCGAATGCTCGCCATGCACCTTCTCCAGCTCATTGGATATGCGTAAAATCAACTCATATGGCCGCTGATCCGCTTGTCTGACGGTTTGTGCCTGAACACGATCCTTGGTTTCCTTCACAAATTGCCGCAGCTCTTCAAATTCTTCATTCTCCATCTGCAAGCGCAAATAAATATCTTCCAGCAAACCTTTATACCGTCCGAACGTTTCTTCCGACACGATATTTCTTTTGAGTTCGTGCTCCAGCTTGACCATCCGCTCCTGCAGAGCTTCCACATCAATCCGCATCTCATTAATTTGTCGCAGTGCGCCTTCGAACTCGCCCTTTTCCAACTGCTTACGCAGCACCAGCTGATGAATCGACAGTTGAAATTCCGTATAAAATTCCTTGGTCGCGAAAATAAGCTCCAACCCATCCTCGTCAAGCGTGTAATACTGCGTGTTCGTTTTTAGATCGAAGGCATTGGCTTTCAGAATCGATATATAAATATGCTCCGTCAACCCAGATTCCCAATTCATAAATGTAAAATCCCGTTTCTTCCCCGTCGTCGGGCGAAACACTTGCGTGATCTGTCTGGCGAGATCCTCGAATCCAACATCGTCCAAATCGATGAAAATCCCCGTCACCTTCACAAGAAACTCAGCTAAATCTTTGACACTCGCCTTATTGTTGCGCATCAGCTTCTGCTCAAAGAAGTACAGCAGCGTCAAGAGCCCAAGCTCCATGAAATCAATTGGTTTATTTTGCCGATCTGTTTGGCGCTTTCTCTGCAGCTCATACAGAGGATCAAAAAGTGCCAGCTTGGTCATGCGCTCCCGAAACCCGGAAACAACTTGACCAATTTCTACGTAATCCATGCTGTCTTCCTCCAAATCGTACAAAGCTCATGTGTAGGCAATATTTCTTGTGGGAAATAACCGCCTGCTGTTAAACAGCGCTTAATTATCATTTGTTCTTGCTCTGTAAAATGAGACACAAATGCCTCTAACGCCTGCTCATTATCACGTTGGTTTTCTTTGCCGGAAGCAGACTCCCTGCTCAGGCATGCTCTATAGAAGGGAAGGGCCGGGCTAGCCGGCTTGCCAAATAGAGCAAGCACACGCTCATTGAACAGATGCCAAATATGGATTCCTTCTTTATCGATATCGCCAAAGTAATAGAACTCATGAGCAGCGTCTCTGAGCGGAAGCTGCATCGGCAGCAGCTCAATACTTTTGGTAACGCGATAACCGCCACCGAAGATTAGCGTCGCGAACGGAACATCCGGCAAAACTTGCAGCAGCGCTTGATAGGTCGTTTTATTCTCAACAATAAGATGCTTATGAACGGCACCTGCTAAGCCATATGGATTCACAGCAAACATCAAAGGATCATCCACAGGGAGAATTAGCAGCTTGTCCCACACGCCAATTCGGGTCAGCAGTTCTTTCCCCTGCTTCTCCGTTATCCACTTCTCATCAGCCACAAGCTCGAAGCTTCGCTCCGGTTCGGGTGCGGGAATGCTTGGGAGCGTATTATTCTTCAAATAAGCATCTATTCGTTCAATAAAAGGCCTATCTTCCTCCCAAATGCTAGATGTCAATGAATAGTAAGCATCAAGGTTTATCAATGGGCTCAGTTGCAATCTGACTCGATGGATATCCTTATGCATATCTTGCATGAAATGACTCTTCTGCACGCTATATTGATAGGCAAGAAACGGCGGCTTAACCGTTCTCCCTGAACGCTGAACGATCTGGAGAATTCCCGCAGTTTCAAGCTCTAGTATCAACCTAGAGAATTCTTCATAGGTACACGGTTGAGCTATGGCTTCTAATTCTTCAAGAGACACTTTCTTGTTCTTTATAGATTGTAAATGCGATCGTATTTTCGAAATGAGTTCCATGTCCAAATGCTCCTGTTTGAGAATATATGCCTATTATAGCAAAATATCAATGGCAGAAGGATTTGGAACCTTCTAGGAAGCCGCTCCGCTTAATCTCCGAAGTACAGCCGCGGTGCTCAAGCCGGCCATAAAAAGGGAAATTTTTGAAAATTAATTTACTATTTACCTATGAAATGATACGATATGTATCTAGAATTAAATACAAATACGTAGGAAAGGAACCATTAAATATGTTTATAGGCATCACTTTATTGACTTCTTTTCTATTGAGCTTATTATTTACGCCATTCGTCAAAGGTATTGCTTTACGATATAGGATACTAGATGTATCGAATACCACGCTAAAGACACACACAATAAATACGCCCTATTTAGGCGGGATATCTATTTTTATTTCCGTTTTGATTACATCTGTCTTCATGATTTTACTGTACAAGATGATGATTTCTTTGGTGCTAATCGGTTTGCTTATTGCCTGTTTTATGATAATTGCGACAGGTTTAACGGATGATATGTACAATCTTCGCCCTCTAACTAAAATATCCTTTCAGATCATCGCGGCATCCTTGGCATGGTTAATTGGAATTAGAATCCACTTAACCGGACTAGAACAACTAGACATTATTGTAACGATTCTATGGATAGTAGGCTTGTCTAATGCTTTTAATCTAATTGACATCATGGATGGCTTGTCCTCTGGTGTGGCTGCTATTTCATCTATTTTCCTAGCCATAATTTGTCTGGAACTCGGAGAAATCATGAGTGCATTGCTGTTTTTATCTATAGCGGGGGCCTGTTTCGGATTTCTGATCTTTAATTTTAATCCTGCGCAGATTTTCATGGGGGATACGGGAAGTTTATTTTTAGGATTTCTCATTGCCTGTTCAACAACAACTATGTTCCAATATCAGGCAAATAGTCAGGTCGTAGTGCCAGTTATTATACTTGGCATACCCATCTTCGAGACGATATTCATTTCTTTCTTACGCATTAAATCGGGCATTCCGCCATGGCAGGGTACGAAAGATCATTTCGCGCTGCGGTTAGTTAAACTCGGTTATTCGGTCAAGCGTACGGTCATATCAACCTACTTATTTGGTATATTACTAGGCTCCATTTCCTTGATGTTCTTTTATTCAGGCAGCCCGGCGCTCTATAGCTTCCTTCTAATCACAATCCTTTTAACCGTAATCGGATGGCTCTTAAGCAACGTTGATATTAGCGAATCACAACATTCTTAAAGGAGGGACTATGGCCAAAATTGTATTTATTGTTCCTTATTCTAAATACTATATCCATTTTAGCTGGGACTTGCTAGAAAACTTAATGAAAGATGGGAATGAAATAATAGCTTTAGCACCTGATGATAGCTTTCAGCACGAGCTTGCAGCGATTGGCGTCAAATTCATCAAAACCCCACTCAATAACACTGGCTTAAATGTATTCTATGATATCTACACCATTTACATGCTGGTCAAAAGACTAAAGAGCCTGCAACCAGACATGGTTATCTGTTACTCTTTAAAGCCTATCCTTTATGGAGCATATGCCGCACGGTTGGCCAAAATAAAAAGTACATGCTCATTCGTAACAGGAATAGGGTACGTTTTTATCGGGAACACAATGATGCATAAAATTCTTCTCCTTATCGTGAAAATACTATACAAGTTTTCATTAAAAACTAGTCATAAAATTTTTTTCGAGAATCCTGACGATCTATTATTATTTAAATCTCTTCAATTAATCAGCACATCCAATGAAGCGGTAATTGTAAATGGGTCGGGTGTAAACATACATAAATTCACCTACTCTCCTCCTACAATTAATCCTCTTTCCTTCCTAGTTATTTCTAGAATTATAGCTGACAAAGGTATTTTTGAGTTTATAGAAGCCGCAAAGATACTAAAACAAAAGTACCCCCATATTAAATTCAAACTGCTTGGTCCTTTTGTTAATAACCCTAGTGCAATAAAGCGAGACTTAATAAATGAATGGGTACATCAAGGAATCATCGATTATCTAGGCGAAACAACAGATGTACGTCCATTTTTAGCCGATGCCAGTGTATTTGTTTTACCCTCTTATCGAGAAGGTACACCAAAATCCACATTGGAAGCTATGGCCATGGGATTGCCAGTTGTCACTACAGATTGCCCTGGATGCAGAGAAACCGTTGAAAACAATGAAAATGGCTTTTTAATTCCTCCAAAAGATTCTCGATCGCTTGCTATGGCAATGGAGAAATTCATAATTGATCCCGGTCTTGTTCCCATTATGGGAAAAAAGAGCCGAGAGATTGCCGAGAGAAAATACGATGTGCGGAAAGTAAATCATTTTATTATACAAAGCTTAGGCTTAGAATAAGGTGAGGGAACACAATGACTATTCATGTTATTGGAGCAGGAGTGACAGGTCTTTCATTTGCAAAGGCTTCTAGAGATGAAGTCAATATACTTGAATCCTGTGAGCGTATCGGCGGGAAGGCTTTATCTTATAAAGTAGAGACAAGCGTTGGAACTTTTGGATTTGATGTAGGTGGTCACTGGTTCCATTATCAAAGATCACCTGCAGTTTTGGATATCCTCAAAGGTCTCGATCTAAAAGCACATACTCGCAAGGCATTTGTTTATTTGCATGAACAATTTTTCAAGTTCCCTATTCAGCAAAGTTATATCTGGCACCCCGACGAAAAATTTGTAGGTACTGTAAAAAAAGAGCTGCAAATGGTCAATTATGATCATGAATACACGAACTATGAAGAAATGCTGCAGCAATCCTATGGCTTAACCTTATATGATTCATTTTTTAAAGATTATAATTCCAAAATGTACGGCATACAGGACCTGTCAGTGATTGGTGTCGGAAGATTCGAAACCATCCGTAATGTTCGAACGAATCGAAATGTTACTGGGTATAACGGCGATTTTGTATATCCAAAAGGAGATATAGGTGCGAGTGGCATCCCCCTTTTTTTAGCTGATCATTTACGAATTAACTACAACAAAAAGGTCAAGTCTATCAACATTACAAACAAGACCATGAACATTAACAATGAAACGGAGTCATGGGATACGATTGTATCAACGATGCCATTAAATTCATTAATTGGCATGATTAACGATGTGGATGACCATATCTTAGCGTTATCGAAACAATTAAAATTCAGCAAAGGGATGATTTTGAATCTCGGGGTGAAAAGAACTCAACTGCAAGAGGACATGAGCTGGGTTTACTTTCCCGACCCCCATTTGCACTTTTATCGGGTGGGTTTCTACAGCAATGTTGAATCAAGTCTAGCACCTTTGGGATACTGTTCGATGTATGTTGAGTGCTCTCCCTTATTTTTTAGCAATAAAGAGGAAGCATTAGCCATTGTGCCGACAATCATTAAGGAACTTATTGAAATTGGGTTTATCGGTCATGCAGATGAGATCGTCACTACGAAAGCCATTTATCTTGATCACAATTATTGTCTGCCAGATACATCAAAAACGAAAGTCATTCATCACTATTTGGAGAGTGCAGGCATCTATAGTATTGGAAGATATGGCAGTTGGCATTGGTCAAGCCAGCATGAGGATATGCAGCAGGCTTGGGACTTGGCGAATAAACTAACTTTGCGTAACTTAACGAAAACCAAAAAAATGACGCAGCAGTCATTAGTCACACAAACATTTTGAATGCGCGACGTGAAAGTACTTTGCTGATAAGAACAAAAGTCATCTTGAGCTTATGATAAATGCCCAAGATGACTTTTGTATTTATTAATTAGTGAATTGAAGTTTGGATAGCATTCTACTTAAAATGACTGAGCTCTGAGCCCTAGTCGCCATTGCCGCCGGATCGAATTTCCCAGAAGCCACACCTTCTACAATTTGGTTGTTAGCGATGATATAAATGGATTCCCTTGCCCAATTTCCAAACAACTGCTCATCTACAAACGTTATTTTCTCGCCTGGATTGCTGCTGTTGGTGTATCCGGCAAAGTTCATTGCACGATAGATCATTACTGCCATCTCTTGGCGAGATATAGACTGATTCGGATGGAATGTCTGATCTTCGTAACCAGTTACGATACCTGCTTCCGCTGCAGCGTACACTTGGCCCTCAAACCAGTCACTGGAACGAACATCGGCAAATCGGCTTTTCGGCGAAGCGACAGCGTTCAGTCCGATTGTCCGAGCGATCAGTGCGGCAAATTCCGCACGGGTTACCGCTTGGTCCGGTAAAAAATCCGCCTTGGAAACGCCTTGCACAATCATTTTGCTCGCCATGCGCTCAATGTCATCTTTGGCCCAATGATGATTCACATCAGCAAAGGTGACATTGTTATCCAGCAGCAAGTAAGTACTGTTCGTTCTGCTGTAGATCGTAGCTTCTGTTCCGGAAACAGTGAAAGGAACCGGTTGGTACACGACATTCCCGTTGCTATCCGTCTCCACGCGAACCGCCGCCATAGGACGCCCGGCTAAAACCGTCTCCGTATTAATGAAACGCGGCACATATTGCGAGAAGCTAGAAATCTCTACCATCTTTCCGTCCGTAGACATGACCTTAACTGTAAACTCGACTGCGCCAAGCACCTCTTGAGCGGAAGCTCTCGCTCTCGCCTTCTCCGCCTCAGCCGCATTTCTGCCAATAGTCACTTCTACAGTGATTTGGTCCTTCGATACACCAAGCTTGGCTGCCAAATCTTGAACATGGATCTGCTTTGCCGGAAGCTCATAGCTCCCTGTTTTGGTTTGCACTCTTACGGATTTGATCGCTGCCTCCGCTGCGACTTTTTGCAGCGCGTTGTTCGTTAAGGTCACCCTAGTTTGATCTACGTTCACACTAGTGTCCACTGTTAGAATAAGCTTGCCGCTGCTGCTGTTTTTCAGCGCAGCATCAATGATCTGATCGTCTACTTGAGCTAGAGCTACCTGCTTCCCGTCAACGATTTTAATTTCTGATTTAATTGTACTGACTTGATCCGTTTTAGTATTAGGTATAACAGTTGGCGTGTCCCTTGAATCTGGGTTCATTGACACAGAAGAAGCTAATTTCAACGATGGTCTGAGCGATTCAAATTCTTTTTCCTTTGCATAAATTTCTAGGTTTATTCCTTGTTTCTTCGAGTCTACAACCATAAATGTTGCCATACCACCTTGTTTGGCAAGGACAAAATCAGATAATGTCTTGGTGGATATATCATAAGAATCTACTTTATAGCCTTTCATTGTAAAGCTGCCGAGATAAAAAGCGGTCTGACCTTCGCCTGCGACATCCGCGCTGCCCGGGCTATGATTGGGTGAATTGCTCCAATTTATCGTATTTTCACTCCAACTGCTATCGTTCAATCCATACACGCTTAGGACGACTGTTTCATCACCTGGATTGCTGTCTGTTAGCTTTCCACTTAACTGCAGCGCGGCATTCGTTTTCCCGTTCACACCGCTCAAATCGTATTTGAAATAAGCTATGCCGTTGACACTACCACTGCTTTTCACTGTAAGATTCTTCGCTTTGTCAGAAGATCCTGTGCCATAATTTTGCTGTGGATTCGCTGCCTCCACCCATGCATCTTCAGAGGCATGAATTAGCGAGTCATAGACGACATTTCCTGAAGAGTTATCCACGTTATAAAGAGTATTGTTTAAATGGTTATCTTGCATGACCATGCCAGACCCTTTGATAATCTTAATACCATTGGCATTACCAACAATCGTATTGCCAATCAGTTGAATATCTCGCGGATCCCCAGCTCCGACGAAATTGGCATTCGTATCACCGATATCATAGTCAGCTACAATCGGATGATCTGTTTTGGTGAAATTTTGTATAATATTTCCTCTTACAACGCTTCTAGGTGCATTCAAAATGCTAATCCCGATAATATCTTGATTGTCGTTTGTACGAATTAAAGTATCATCAAGCTCAATCTTGTTGTTCTCAATGATAGTATCAGGCGAATTCATCGTGAGAGAAATGCCTTCTGCTGAATTTCTAATCGTATTATCGTGAATATAGTTGTATGGACCTGATTCACTGTGATTGCTCGGGAAACCGCCGCCTGTATTACCCAAGCCAACACCGGCTCCTCTGCGTACCCCGTCAATCGTGTTTCCGTACACTTCATTCAGGTACTCATTTTCTCCATGAAGGTCGATAGAGTCGAGTGTCGTGCTGGAGAATTGATTGTTTCTTACAACATTATTATGCGAATAGTACTCAATAATGACCCCATGCCGCAAAGCAACTGTTCCAT
The DNA here is from genome assembly GCF_013204855.1 of Paenibacillus alba. Classification (GTDB taxonomy): domain Bacteria; phylum Bacillota; class Bacilli; order Paenibacillales; family NBRC-103111; genus Paenibacillus_E; species Paenibacillus_E alba. The sequence goes on from NZ_JABMKZ010000010.1 coordinate 97,728, forward strand.
CAAAGAAGTTATTTTCCACCAAAGCGTTCAGCGAATCATCATTCATACCGTAATGATCGTCCTTCGGCTTTCCTTGGATGGATATGCCATAGCCCGATCCACTTGGACCTATATCCGTAGCCTTGCGGAAGATGGAATTTCTCACGGTAACATCGCTAGCTTTGCTAAGTCGTATACCCATTTGTTGAAATTTCTCGAAAATCACATGATCGATCACAATATTATTGGGCCCAGGAGAAGCTGCATTCGCTTGATCGATATAAATGCCAGTCTTAGGACCGCCACTGCTAGGACTTAAAATACCTGGGTCTGTCGAATACGTGTTATTCCAAGTAGACGTAATCGTTAAATTAGAGATGACAATATTATTGAGACTGAATATCAATAGTACCCTACCGCTTCCTGCCGTAATGCCGGTACTTGTAACATGACCTGTGTCATTAGGAGGGCCAAACCCGTTATCCATATCTGAAAGCAGAACAGCACCTTCACGGCTTTCTCCTCTGACATTCACCCCAGTCTTTAGCCGGATATGGGAATTTGCATCCGTAGGATGAGCAGAGAGCAATTTATACACGCCATTTGGCAAATAAACCTCATCACCGGGCTGGGCATTGTCAACTGCTTTTTGGATGGCTGCTCTGTCATCACTCACGCCATCTCCCTTTGCGCCATAGGCAGTGTCCTTGACATTCAAGGTTCTTCCCACTACTTTATTTGGTTCAGGCAGTACATGTACGGTGCCATCTGGATTATACAAACCCGCTTTGGATGGGCGTACGGCTGATCTTGGCGTCACAGGTGTTCCTTGCGAATATGGCGCATTGACCAGACCGTTCGGATTCGGGGAATACAGATGCACTACCGTGTACCCGTTATAGTCTGTAGCGGAATTCCCGTTCCCAATAATTCTGACATAACGCGCATCCGTATCAGGCAGATCAAAATTTTCCATCTCCAATACAGCACCGCTGCTATTTCCGTTATATAGGGTATGCCATGTTACTGCATCGCTCGAGGCTTGAACTTGAAAGGAATATGATCTTTCATTCCCTTTATAAAAAGCGATACCTATACATCCAATGGATGATATTTTACCGAGGTCGAATTGAATCCACTGGCCTTTCCCATCAGCTCCCCACCGAGTCGTTAAATCATCCTTCACATTGACTTGCTTATTGCCAGAAGCCGGATCTTGATCCCGTGTGCCATCATAGCTGCTGGCTGTAATTTGTGTATCGTCTAACTCATATTTCATTTGCGGGGTAGCCGCAGCCTCATTGGAGTTCGCACTATGAATGCTGCTTGCATTCACGTCCTGAACGATATAGAAATAAGTCGTCCCATTCTGAAGATTCGTATCCGTGTACGTGGTGTCCGTAACATTAGAGGCAACAATGCTGTAAGCACCAATAGAGGTACTCGCTCTTTTCACCACATAGCTGATAGCGCCGACGACAGGCTGCCACTGCAGCTTGGCAGAATTATATCCTGGGATGGCCGTTAAGTTTTCCGGTGCGTCTAAAGCCGGGGCTATATATAAAGAAACCTCTGATGAGTTTGGGCTTTCTCCCTTAGAATTAAAAGCTGAAACCACATAATAATAGGTGCTGCTTGTGTTTAGTCCTGTATCCATATAACTGGTTAAAGTGGGATATACCGTGCCAACAACAGTTTCAGCGCCGTATGGACCACCGCTTACTAAGCTGCGTTTGATATGATAGCCCGTTATTTGGTCTACTGCATTCCAAGATAAGGAAGCTTGCCCGTCACCAGGCGTCCCGTGGAATTGCGTCGGCGCAGCAGGTGGAGCTTGTGTGGAGGCCAGAGCTTTGACTGGAAGTTCGGAAGAGATCAACCCGTCGATGTAATCCTCATTGTTGGCTTTGGCAACAGAACTAACAACATAATAGTATTGGGTACCATTGATCACCCTATTATCTGTATAAACCCCATCGGTGACGGTTGCAATTGTCGTATACGGACCACCGCTCGTTGTGCTGCGCTTCACCGTATATTGTTCCGCTCCAACGGCTCCAGACCAAGTCAGATTTATCTGATTGTCTACAGCAGCTACCGCAGTTAAGCCAGTAGGCGCGTTAGGAAACACTTTCATAGCATGAAAGTTGTCTATATAAGCTTCGATGGACGAAGTTGCATTAACGCCGACCTTAGTCGAAGCGGTAGTAATGCTCGTATCCGTAACTGTGAGAGTTGGTCCGCCGGCTATGGAACCGATCAATCGAGAGCCTTTTACAAGCAGCGTTAAAGTGTAGTATTTATTAGCCGTAAAGTTGGGAATGGGCTGCTGCGTTATAATTGCAGTAGTGCTGCTAGTTCTTTTAAGCAGCTGCAAATTCCCATTTTTAATAACCAAGCTGTAGTAATCGCTGTTACTGGCCTGTCTCGCATCGATACCTACTTGACCCGAAGGGCTGGCGATTGTTCCTGTTGTCACTACTTTGATATCAGCAGATACTAGCACATCCGTAGCATCAAACACGTAACTTCCTGTTCCCCCAATAAATACGGTTGTAGATGCTGTGCTTGGATTCGTTACCTTTAATGCTTTGGAAGCCCCATCTTGAACAATACCCCAAGGATTCGTACCCGCATTTGATTTCCAGCCGAATTGCGTGTCCCCATTTCCACTTGTTCCAAATGTTGCTGCCGTCGTAAAGCTTTCAAAATCCTCAGCCCATTCATTTGCCGTATTTAACGTAGCTGCTGTAATCAACTGTACGGGTAGTATAAACATGATCAGCAGCGTCATACAGAGAAGAATACTTATTTTTTTTCTAATTAATTGCAACCTCATTCTAAACACCCCTTTTGATCATTCATAAAATTGAACCCATCTCTTCGGAAAACGCTTACAATTTTAATCGGACAATACGACGCTTCATTTCCATCCCCTCTCTGGACAAAGAAAACCAACGTTCTTCGACAATTAACTCTCTTTTTTATATCACGTTTAAAACGATGGACATAGAAGTTTTCCCATACTTAGTTGTCAAATTTTTAGGTACTCCTATTTCCCTGTATGGAGGACTTCTGATTCCGTGGGCGCTGCCAAAGCAGCTAAAAAGCCCTGCCTGATCTCCATAGCGTGGCTGCGGGAGGTTAAGCGGGCTTTTTTGTTGTCATTCCTATGCTGCTATTATCCTCTTCCGCCAATTAGGTAATCCATCATTTCTATTCTCGCATCCTCCATAGCCGGAAGTTCACTTTTCAAGTACACTTGAATTTCAAATGAGATAAGAGCTTGCTTTAAGTAATGAAAAACTTCTTCCCTACAAACCCATACTTCTTTTGGCACGACTTGAACTCTTTCGATCATCTCTAGGAGAAATTCCGCCATTTTACCTTGAATTCCAGATTGATCAGTTAAACCGAATTGCAAGATTTGTTCAGATTCTTGATCAACGATCAAACCTATCATCGGATAGTACGGCCTCTGACCTTCGTCAATCGGCACATACGAAAAAAAACAATCTATTTCCCAGATCCCAACAAACCCTTTAAGCAATTTTTTTGCTTTGGCTAGACGAAACTCATCTATTGGATTTGCCAGATACTCATTTGCATTTGCTTTCTCCAAAATCATTGGTTTTAGCCATTCATCTGACCAAACCAAATTCTGCCTACCTCCATCTGAAACCCTTGTTAGGAAAACATTATCCTCTCTTATAAAAATAGCATCCAGGTTATTCTTATATGCTTGGACTACTTCAATCGCTTGTTCCAGCGCCAAACTTAGAAACAGTACCTCTTCCTCATTCTGAATCGGCCACGGAAAAAAACCAGGCTCATATAATCTGAACGTCGGCCAAGCATTCGCTCCTCGGAACTTCAGACCAAGCTTTTTTATTTGTTTTAACTCGGCGGGATACAACTCCGTCCTAGAGTCGAATGAAAGCATCAAGCAATGCTGGGAGAACATCGGATCTATCTCCTGTGTCCCATTCAGCATGCTTAACAACGTCTCCAGGCTTTCTGTCCCTAAATAAACAGCCAGGCCATACATCTCGCCTCCATTGCCTAGAATGCAGCAATATCCTATCTCTTTGTTGAACGGGTTCTCAACACCAAAAATATGACTGTTTGTTACATAACGCCAGCATTCTGCTTTTTTAAACGCTGTTGCTGCCTCAAAAAGACCTTTCCATTGCTCCGAAGTCGCTTTCAACTGATTCATTATTTATTCAGCTCCCATACATAAAAAATCTACTTAATATCTCCGTTATGCAATATACTTCCCAAATCAAAGACACACGCCGTAAAAGCAAACGAACGCAAATTGTCTTCTTTTCCGAAAACCTCTCGCTTTTGAAATAAACCTTGTTCTAATCCGTACACCTCAACCGTTTGATGAGCTGGGTCAACAATCCAGTATTCCAGAACTCCAAACTTTTCATATGTTTTATATTTTTGGTTTCTATCTTTAATCGCAGTAGATGGAGATAATATTTCAACGATGAGCTTGGGAGCGCCTTTGCCTCCTTTGTCATCTATTTGAGTTGGATTACAGATTACGGTTAGATCTGGCTGACAGACCGTATCGGGATTATCGTATTCTTCTATTTCACTTAATCTCACGTCAAACGGAGCGATAAAAACCTCACATGATGAACCTTGCAGGCATGTGTGAAGCTCAAGAAACATACTCCTTAAGATCCGTTGATGTGTTGTAGAGGGAGCAAGTGTCATATTAAATGGTACTCCATTAATTAACTCCCATCTGCCTTCCCACTCCAGCAGATCTTGCAATTTATAGCGATGATCCTGTTCAGGCACTTTCACGAAAAGTTCCTCGCTCTCGACACTATTTCCCTTATTTTAACACAATGAGATGAAAACTCGAAGTTGCATACACACTGGGCTTCATTCGTCTCAAATCTTATCTACTCTCACATTATAACCAAGCGTGATCGTTCAAACCATGTCTCTTTTACAAATATCACCCGTGGGATGAGATCGTAAAGCCGCATCGTGCGCGCTTATTATTCCAAAGATGGATACGTCTAGTTTCATGGGGATTTCAAAAGCAACTAAAAAGTCTGCTTGATCTCCGATGTATGTTGCCGCGGAGATCAAGCAGACTTTTGAATGGCAAATGAATTAGTTACTTTTCTCCCGGAAACAAAACAGCAGCAATGGCGATCACGTCATCTACTTGCTCAAAATAAACTCTGAATTCCCTAACCAAAATACGGGTTATTCCCCTGTATTCACCAAACCGCTCCGTATAAGCCTTACCAATTACCGGATTCTTCAAGTAATCTTCAACTCCAAAACAACTTGAGTGATGAAATCGAATGTTTGAACCCATTGACCGAGCGAGTAGTCATTCAGCAAAATCCTTAGGGGACAATGATTTTAAAAGCTCCGCAGTTGACATGCCCTTACCTTGATTGTATTCTTCACGACTTTCATTAATCATGCGCTTAAGTTCCGGGTTCACTTTAACTTCAGAACTAATGGAAAGATGATCTTCCTCTTGAAGAACAACCGTAAATATCCCTTTTCCAGGTATAAAAAACTGACGAACGGAATGCTCACTATCCATAGTAGAAATAGTTTCCATAAGTTCTTCGGATTTATTTATTTTTTCCATTATTATCACCACCAATTATCTTCACTTATAGATTGATTATAACATCTTTATGTACTTGTAACAGCCGGCCATCTCACTGGTTGCCTCTCTAGTCTCTCTCCATTGGATTTCATCCAATGTTTCTCCCCGTCTGGCTGATGGTTGAGGCGTGCTACTGGAATTTGTCCAATAGAATATGGCGGAAAGGATCCATTTAGGCAGCCGGGCGTGAATACCATTGGAGAAACTCCAGTATCTCCAATGTACTCAAGACTCGAATAGGGTTCCTGTTGGATGTTTTCCATTGAAAATGACGAATCCGCCTCCCGCCCCTTTTATTCTGACGAGAAATTCCCATCCTATACCACATATCACCAGCACACTTGAATATATTTAGTAACAAGCTTTATTCCCATCAAGGTCTGTTTCAGCGTCAAGCTTGCCATATCATTCCAAAGATCAACCCCAAGGAGGGCCCACATGACAGAACCCCTATTTGTCGTATCCAAAGAGGATTGGTCGCTGCACCGCAAAGGATACCAAGATCAAACACGGCATCAAGAGAAAGTGAAAGAAGCCATCAAGCAAAATCTGCCCGATCTCGTAACTGACGAGAGTATCGTCATGTCTAATGGCAAGCAAGTTGTAAAGGTGCCAATCAAAAGTTTGGATGAGTATCGCTTCCGATACAATTTCAACAAAGGTAAACATGTCGGTCAAGGAGACGGCGACTCCCAAGTTGGCGATGTGCTCGGTACAGATCCGCAGCCGGCGCAAGGTCCGGGCAAGGGTGAAGGCGCGGGAGACCAGGCAGGCGAGGATTATTATGAAGCGGAAGTGAGCATGGAAGAGCTGCAGGCAATGCTGTTCTCCGAGCTGGAGCTGCCGAATTTGCAAAAAAAAGAGAAGCGCAACATGACGACGACTGAAGTCATTTTCAACGATATTCGCAAGAAAGGCATCATGTCGAACATCGATAAAAAGCGAACGATCATTGAGAATCTACGTCGCAACTCGCGCTCCAACTCGCCCGGTATTCATCATATTAGCCCGGATGACCTTCGCTTCAAGACATGGGATGAAGTCGAGAAACCTCACTCGAATGCGCTTATTATCGCGATGATGGATACGTCCGGTTCCATGGGTTCTTTTGAGAAATATATAGCCCGCAGCTTCTTCTTCTGGATGACGCGGTTCCTTCGCACAAAATATCAGAATGTGGAGATTGTGTTCATCGCCCACCATACCGAGGCTAAGGAGGTCACGGAAGAAGAATTTTTCACCAAAGGAGAAAGCGGCGGCACCATCTGTTCTTCGGCGTACCAGACTGCCATTGATATTATCGACAAGCGGTATCCGCCTTCGCAATTCAATATTTATCCGTTTCATTTCTCTGATGGTGATAATTTGACGTCGGATAATGAACGCTGTGTGAAGCTGATCACCCAATTGATGGAGCGCTCCAATATGTTCGGGTACGGGGAGGTCAATCAATATAATCGCAGCAGTACCTTGATGTCTGCTTTCCGCCATATCCATGACCCCAAATTTCTGCATTATGTCATCCGTGAGAAAGGCGAAGTTTACAAAGCGCTAAAAACCTTTTTTACCAAGCAGGAAGGGGTGGCTGTTCAGTGAAAACCGAAATGCAGCAGCTTGAATACGCCATTGATGAAATTACCGAGATTGCCAAAGGGTTTGGCTTGGATTATTTCCCCATGCGATATGAGATATGTCCGGCGGAAATTATTTATACATTTGGCGCTTATGGCATGCCAACCCGCTACAGCCACTGGAGCTTCGGGAAAAATTTCCACCGAATGAAAACGCAGTATGATCTCGGTTTAAGTAAAATTTATGAGCTGGTCATCAACTCGGACCCTTGCTACGCTTTCTTGCTAGACGGCAACTCGCTCATCCAAAATAAACTCATTGTCGCCCACGTTCTAGCGCACTGCGACTTTTTCAAAAATAACGTTCGCTTCTCCAAAACGAATCGCAACATGGTTGAAAGCATGTCCGCTACAGCGGAGCGCATTCGTCAATATGAGATTGAGCATGGTATTGATGAGGTCGAACAATTTATTGATGCCGTGCTCGCGATTCAAGAACATATCGATCCTGTATTAACGTTATCGTATGGACAGAGCCGCAAGCGTCAGGAAACACATAAAGCCTCCACACCCAATGCCCGTTCTGAGGCCACTTATGGGTATGAAGATTTGTGGGATCTTGATGGGAGAAACAAACCTTCCGAACCGACGGACAAAGACGAAAACAAACGGTTTCCGCCTCAGCCAGAGAAAGATATTTTGCTCTTCATTGAGGAAAACGCGCCCTATATGGAAGACTGGCAACGGGATATATTGACGATGCTCCGCGATGAAATGCTCTATTTCTGGCCGCAGCTGGAAACGAAAATCATGAACGAAGGCTGGGCTTCGTACTGGCACCAACACATCCTGCGTGAGCTGGATCTGACGGAAGAGGAAACCATTGAGTATTCCAAGCTCAATTCATCCGTTGTAGTTCCTTCCCGCCATACTTTGAATCCGTATTATCTCGGGCTTAAGATTTTCGAAGATATTGAGAAGCATTGGGACGATCCGACACCGGATGAAATCCGAATCCAAGGCCGCAAGCCCGGAGAGGGCCGCGCCAAAATATTCGAAGTCCGCGAGTACGAATCTGACACCTCTTTTATCCGCAATTATTTGAATAAACCGTTGGTGGAAGAACTTGATTTATATGTGTTCGAGAAGAAAGGCCCCGAGTGGAAGATTACCGATAAAACGTGGGAAAATACGCGCGATCAACTTATTTACTCCCGTGTCAACGGCGGTTTTCCCTATATCGTTGTTGAGGATGGCGATTACCAGCGAAGCGGCGAGCTGTATTTGAAACATGCTTTCGAAGGCGTAGAGCTCGATCTCAAATATGTGGAGAGAACCTTGCCCTATATTTACAAGCTTTGGGGGAAAACCATTCATATGCATACCATGGTGGAGGATAAGCCGGTGTTGTTCAGCTTTGATGGGAAGAAGCATCATCGGCGTTTTCTGTAAGCTCAAAAAACCTCCGATTTCACGAAATCATCGTGATCTTGGAGGTTCTTTGGCATCTACTTCGGCCCACTAAGTTGGTTATAATGCAAACAAATGAGGCATTGGCACATGCAATTCTTTGAAGACGTTGGATTGTATGGTTTCTTGTTCCGTATACAGTTGACGAATCTGATAGCTTCCATCCTGAAGTGAATACACATGAACCGTTTGGTTCCCTGGATCGACGATCCAGTATTCCTGAACCCCATACTTCTGATATAAATTGAATTTTTCATTAAAATCCTTAAGTGCAGTGGATGGGGAAAGCACTTCAATAATTAACGTCGGAGCACCTAGACAGCCATTTTTGGTGATCTGATCCTTGGAACAAACAACCGAGAGGTCAGGCTGTGTAACATGATCTGGCGACTCGTAATTATCGCTTTCGCTAAAAAATATATCAAATGGAGCCACGAACACGTAGCAGCTCTGATTCTGGAAATATGCCCGCAAGGCAAAATGAAGTTCCCCAACAATAAATTGATGTAGTGAGGTTGGAGCCGGCGACATATTATAGGGTTTGCCATTGATTAACTCCCATGCTCCATCCCATGTTTGCCAGTCTTGAAAAGTGTGGATTTTCTTCTCGTCCGGATTTGACACGATGTTCAACCTCCTTCTGATCATTCAATATATGACTTAAACAAGTGTAACATGTTTAAGATCAGTATTACCAAAATAATAACAGTTGTTTCACATCTCTCACAGTATTTTGACAGGGGGTCAACAATGCATTAAAATCCTTCAGTGCAGTGGATAGGGAAAGCACTTCAATAATTAACGTCAACAATAGAGGGAACTGTTTTATTGTGCGATTTCTGCTAAAATAGATGAAAGAGTAGAATCGAATTGGAGGCGCTAATTATGCAATGGGAAGAAGTTCGCACAATTTATCCCGATCAATATGTGAAGCTGCAAATCCTTACGTCCCATACGGATGGAAACATCAAGTTTGTAGACGAGGTTGCCCTAATTCGAGCTATTCAGGACCCGAAGGAAGCAACACGAGAATTGCTAAGTGCGAAGGATGGGGTCATTGTATCTCACACCTCAAATAATGAACTAAAAATTGAACTGCGTACACTTCGAGGCTTGCGAGGAGTCGTACAACATGAATCTACTTTGAAACTGGTGATGAAATCGTAACTGCCTTCGGTATTGGCGGTGAAGAGAGCTGCTTTCGAAAATTGTTTGATGTTGTCCAATTAGGTACTTTCCATTCTGAGAACTTCAAACTAGATATAGGATCATTGCATGAAAAACTTGACATCAATGGGCTTCTCGGATTAGATCTGCTGATGGATGCAAATATTATTCTTGATCTTGCTGAACTTATCATGTATCCATCTACAGACAAAAAATAAATGCCCTCCGTTCATAATACAAAAGCCCAAGCACCCAGGATAATTCCTCAACGCTCGGGCTTTGCTTTTTTGTAAATGCTAATTCACTCTCCGATTCTTCTTTATAAAATACATAATGAGATACCCTAAGGCAACTATTCCTGCACTTGCTAGACAAACTAGTACGGCTATTACCGTTATTGTTCGAGTTAGTATGTAATAAGCAAACAATCCTGTTAAAAATGATAGGACTACGTTACTAATCATTTTTTTCACTTAAGAAACTACTCCCCCTCAAATCATTTTCTAGTAAATATATTAATAAATATATATCAAGAGTCGCGCTCTTCATATAGCTGAAGTACGGCAATCACGACTACGACAAAAGTAGTGTGATTCCGACAACGCCAATCGACGGACATCCAATCAAAGAGATGCTATTCTTAATATCTAATTCATTTGAATTAATTTTCTTGAAGGAGATGAGTTGTAGGTGAGAATGAATATTTTATTCAACAAAAAGCCAATTTCTGTTAATTTCATTGGAACGGACCACAAATTAATTCCCTCTCTGATCAACGCTCTTCGTTATAACAAATTCACAACGATGAACTTGGTTCACTCCGTTGAACGTGTTGATTTGTTTAGTTCGGAAGCGATTTTATATGCGAAAGATGGAAATAAAGCTAGAATCCCAATTTTTTAACACATGATCCCTACATAAGCGTGATGCCCTTTCGTTAAGTGATATTTCACTTGCCGGAAGGGTTTTTTTGGTTAAAATAGAATATTCTATAACAGGATTCATAGACTAATAGAAATAAGCTGATTCAAGAGATTAGGAGTTGCCCTCATGCCATTAACTCAATTTGCCAAAAAGCCCGCACCTTACTTACTGATCTGCCTCCTTATCATGATTGCTAGTTTCATATGGACCCTTATTATAGGCATCCATCTCTGGGTGAAAACAACCCCGAATCCCCCATACTCTTCGTATAGCATCACCCACGCCAACAATGGTGTGACGATCCATAGCATTCGCACGCCGCCCGAGAACATCGGACTTAAAGCGATTACTTCGAATGTCGTGGACACCAAGATCAACGGGATCAATGGCGGGTTTTTCTGGGAAGGATATCTCCTTAGCATCGCTGTCATTAATGATCATCCTGTCAAAGGACAACAGGGGGACTACGGCTCTGGCTGGTTTAATATCGACCGCAAACGCGGGACGCTCGTCTGGGATGAGAAAGCCCAAACCTTCACGATTCAAGTCGTGGAAAATGCAGAAGATCTGAAGGTGATGGATCGCAATCATTACTGGGCGCAGGGAGGGGTCAGCATGGGACTCCAAAATCCGGATGGCTGGGCTGCACAAGCCGTATCCGAAGAGATGCCGGTCATCGACGAGAAGCGAATGCGTTCAGGCATTGTCTACGATCATAACAACAACGTCTATCTTATCGTTTCACCTACACCTTGTACCGGTGAGCAATTCCGCACAGCGGTGCTGGAACAGGTGGGGAACGGACAGCTGGTCGACGGGCTTTTCCTAGATGGAGATGGCTCTTCACAGCTCAGAGTCGCCGATTATACGCTTCCCGGGGACCATCGCGATGTATTCCAGATGATTGCTTTGTTGAAATGAAAAAACCTAGCCTGCGGCTAGGTTCTGTACAATCCGAGCATATGGGTTCAGTTCACTTAGAAGGTTACATGATCGGGGTCAGGGCCAATCCGCTTGTTCTCATTAAGCGAATCAATAAGAGCTACGTCCTCAGCGCTTAGCTCAAAATCAAAAATAGCTGCGTTCTCGCGAATGCGATGCTCTGTAACTGATTTCGGAATGGTGACGACACCATGCTGAATATCCCACCGCAGCACAATTTGTGCCGGAGATTTGCCGTATTTGTCAGCTAGCTGTTGCAGTACTGGCACATCGAGTTTGCCCTGCATCAGCGGACTCCAAGCTTCCAGCTGAATGCCATGCTCACGCGTATAAGCGAGCAGCTCTTTTTGTGCTAATTGTGGATGGTATTCCACTTGATTCACAGCAGGGATGACGCCTGTATCTTCAATAACGTGCTGGAGATGATGAATTTGGAAGTTGCTTACGCCGATCGCCCGTACGAAACCTTCCTTTTGCAAATGAACGAGGGCTTTCCAAGTCTCCCGGTAAGTGGCGGTAACCGCCCAATGCACCAAGTACAGATCAATCGTTTCCAAACCTAGCCGCTGCCGGCTGGCATCGAACGCTTGCAGCGTAGATTCATAACCTTGGTCTGCATTCCATACTTTGGTCGTTACGAAAATGTCGTCACGCGGCACGCCGCTGTCTCGTAGACCTTGTCCAACACCTTCTTCATTGCGATAAATTGCCGCTGTATCAATGCTGCGATACCCCAGTTCAAGGGCTGTTTTCACTGAATGAATGACTTCCTGGCCTTCTTTGGTTTTGTAAACCCCAAGACCCAGCCACGGCATATGTACGCCATTATTGAGGATGACACCTTCCGTGAATGCTTGATTGGCATGAGTGCTCATAAACAGATAACCTCCAATAAAAGTATAATAGTAGGACGGCTCTAGGAAGAGTGCGCTACCTACTAGTTTACCATTTTTGGCTCTGTTTACATACTCGTATGCTCGTGGATTAAATCCATTTTCAGCTTCCACAGAGCTGTGCTCAGATTCACTCGGTAGCCCTCCGGATTCAGCTTGCGAAGATACTGGGGCCAGAAGGATTTCATCTGCTCAGCATGATAAGCGCGAATCTCATCCAAGGATGGCAGTTTATAGACAAGCTCGCCACCTGCAAAAATGTTCTGAAGCAGGGGAATCGCCTCATAATGATCAATGAATTTGAAGATGTAGGGGTGGATCGGATCGAATAGCTTGATCCGTTCGCCATTCTTCACATCTTCTTCTTGCTGTAGCGCCAAATAATCAGCTTCTGCTTTGCCAGTCTTCTTATTCATGATGCGATAAGCATCCTTGAAGCCCGGATTGGTCACCTTCTCCGGGTTGCCTGAAATCTTGATGACGGGCACGATAACACCGTCTTTCTCCCGTGCCACAAGCTTGTACACCCCGCCGAGGGAAGGCTGATCGGCAGCGGTAATCAGCTGTGTTCCGACGCCCCACACGTCGATCTTGGCATCCTGGGCTTTCAGCCCCTCGATGATGTTCTCATCCAAATCATTGGATGCGACAATCTTCACCTCGGGAAAGCCCGCTTCATCCAGCATGTGCCGAGCCTGCTGGGATAAGTACGCCAAATCGCCGCTGTCGAGGCGAATCGCGTTCATGCGCTTGCCGCGGCTCTGTAGCCGCCGCGCCGTTCGGATCGCGTTCGGCACACCGCTGCGCAGCGTGTCGTAAGTATCGACAAGCAGCGTCACCTGCTCCGGCAGCGCGTCGGCATAAGCACGGAAGGCTTCCTCTTCCGTGTCATGCGCCTGCACCCACGCGTGGGCATGGGTGCCCTTGGTCGGGATGCCGAACAGCATCCCGGCACGAAGATTCGATGTCGCATGGAATCCAGCGACATAGGAGGCTCTTGCGCCCCAGATCGCGGCGTCAGCCTCTTGGGCGCGTCTTGTCCCGAACTCCAGTAAAACATCGTTCGGCGCAACCTGCTTAATTCGCGATGCTTTCGTCGCAATTAAGGTTTGGTAGTTCACGAAATTGAGAATCGCTGTCTCCACGAGCTGCGCTTCAAAGATACTCCCCACAACACGAACGAGCGGCACATTAGGAAAGACAAGCGTGCCTTCCGGTATAGCTTGCAAATCACCGCGAAATTTGAAATCACGCAGCGCGGACAAGAAATCCTCTCGGTAATTTTCTTCCTGCATCCGCAAGTAAGCGATCTCTTCCTCACCGAAATGCAAGTTCTGGATATACTGGACCACCCGCTCCAAACCTGCACAAACCGCATAGCCCCCTTCGAACGGAAGCTTCCGAAAATACACCTCAAAAACGGCCTTCGCTTTATCTGTCCCCTGGAGAAAGTGGGCATACATCATATTAATTTGGTATTTATCCGTATGCAGCGTTAAATTGCTCTCACTCATCCGTACTCATCCTTTCCACTGACGACAATTCTATATACCCAGTATAAACCAACCTAAAGCTATTCACACAATCGGTGGAAGCTTTAGCTCTGATCCGGATAAAGATTCGAATAATTCACCAGTATCGTCATGAAGCCAAGCACTACAAATGAGAAAAATGCCATTAATTCCAGATGATACACATTGGGAACAAAAATAAACAACACGCCGATTACACAGCAAATCCAATTTGGCCATACCTTGCTTCCAGATTTCCCTAGAGCCAAAATCGCTAATACAAACTGTAAACTCCCAAACAGTACGCAGCTATAGAGGGCGCTAGCATTTGCCTCAAAACCGAATACCCAAGGGCTTACCAGAAACCAAATTCCCATACAGGCGCATAATAAATTTTTCATATACATAGTCATTTCTACCTCCCAGAACATTTTGCCTGAGCCTAAAAATGTCTTCGTCAATAGGCAAGCTTCGAATTACTATAGTATATGCAAACGCTTACACATATGTGCTATGAGAATAGCCTCTATCTTACCTAAATAATTAGGTGAATAGAGGCTTACGTTTAAAATATCAAATTAATTTGTTCATGAAATTTTAAAAGAATTCACCACTTGATGCAAATCCATCGCAATGTCAGCCAGATTTTTGGCGGAAGACGTAATTTCCTCTGTGGAAGCCAGTTGCTCTTCTGTAGCGGCTGCTACAGATTGCGCCGTTTCGGCTGTTTGCTGCGCAACGGAACCAACACTTGCTACAGTAGCTGCAACTTGTTCAGAGCTTGCCGCCATTTGTTGCGCAGCTGCCGCGGTCTCTTGAATTTTGCTCGCCACTTCTTGAGAGGCGCTTACGATTTGCCCAAATGCATGCTCTGCGGCGCCAACTTCCTTCAAACCATCCTCCACATCTGAAAGCCCTGCGTTCATCACTTGAGCGGCACGTACGGAATCTCTTTGAATGCTTGAAATCAGCTGGGTAATATCACGGACAGAATCATCCGTCTGTGCAGCTAATTTGCGGACCTCGCCAGCGACAACCGCAAAGCCTTTGCCGCTTTCGCCTGCACGCGCCGCTTCAATTGCCGCATTCAATGCAAGCAGATTCGTTTGTGAAGCAATGTTGCCAATGAGGGTGGAGATTTGCCCTATGCTCTGCGAATGCTTTTCAAGCTCTTGAATCACTTGATTTGCTGCATTCACAGATCCGCTGACAGATTGCATCTTGTTCAAGACACGCTCCATAGAGTGGGTTCCTTGTTCAGCCATTTGCGTTGCGGTGATCGATAAATCAGACACATCGGAAGTCGTCTCAGCGATCCGCTGTATCCCGGAGGACATTTCTTCCATCGCTCTGCCGCACTCCATCGCGCTTTGAGCTTGACTATCAGCACCAGTTGCGAATTCCTGAACTGCCTTAGCTACATGATCCGAAGCAGATGCATTTTGCTCTGAGCTGGCGAACAATTGCTGTGAAGAGGCCGCTACGCTATTCGAGGCTTGCAGCATTTGCGTAACCGAGTGACGCAAGTGCTCCACCATAAGATTAACGGAGTTGACTAACATGCCGATCTCGTCCTTATTTTTAATTTGAATAGGCTCAATTGTCAGATCACCGTTCGCAATCCGATTCAAGGCTTGAGAAGCTTTACGAACAGGGGTGGAGATATTGCTGACTAGAAAGTAACACGCTGCCAGCATGAATAGAACAATTATACTTAACACGATAAGTGATGTTTTTACGCTTTGATTATATACATTTATGCTATCTTGTTCTGCCTGCACGCCGCCATCTTGATTATATTTCACCATGTCCGCCATCGTTTTTTGCGCTTTGCCGAAGGATGTCGACAAGACTTGAAAGCTTTCTGCAGCTTCCTTTACTTTGGTTGGATCCGCGGATAGCTGTTTGTTTGTCACATAAGCTGCTTTAAAATCATCCCAATCCTTATCCAGTTGTTTGGCCACTTTCTCATCTTCTGGCCCAGATAAAGATTCCTTATATTTCGCTAACAATTTATCGATCTCTCCAATTGCTTTCTCAATTCCCGCATCCAATGGCTCATGTTTTTTCGTATCAGGCTCTAACTTTTTCTGATAATAGAGCGTTAATATATGCTCAGAATTATAATGAACCTGATCAATCATTTGAATCCCTTTCATCCAATCATTTGTAAGCTTTTGGTTATTATCCTTCAAGGCCCCCATCCGACTCATATCCGTGAAGCTTAACCCTCCAATCAGGATAAAAATGATTGAAAACACCAGAATCATTTTCGTTCGAACTGTAAATCGCATGAGTTAATCCCTCCAAATTTGAATGAATGATCGAACTATGTTGTATACTCAAATCATCCTGTTTTTTCTAGTTTAATCGAGAATCATTAGAGGACTTACGCTAAAATCATTATTAAATTATGAGTTTTCCTAACATTTAAAGCATTTTCCGGAGGTTTTTCATGTCATCGTCCTTGCGCTTTAAGCTTGTCACACTCCTCGTATTGATCACTTCCATCTCGATTGCTGTTGTGGGGATTACCAATTATGTGCTGTCCAGGAACAAATTAATTGATCAGTTAAAAGAACAATCCATATCCTCGGTGTCCAATTCTGCAAAAAACCTATATGATTTTCTCTCTATTCGGGTTGCCGAGGTTGAGCTTGTCAGTCGTGTAAGCGTCATGAAAAACGGAACGCAAAGCGAGCAGTTGAGCTACTTGACCCAAGAATTAGAAACAGGCGGAAATCGCTACTTTTCTATGGGCGTTGTCGATCTTAACGGCCAATTAGTGCTGACCACCGGAAAAACCTTAAATATTAGAAATGAAGAGAGGTTTCAAGATGCCCTTCAGGGAAAGACCTGCCTCTCCGACCCCTATTTCGGTAAAATAACAGGAAAGTATCTCATTTCGATCCTAACACCAGTTTTCGATGAAAATAATAAAGTAACAAGCTTTGTCCATTTTTCTCTGGATGCGCAGCAAGCTTTTCTTGAACATCTCCATACGCCTCTTGAGAAAGGTGAAATCATTATTGTAAATCACCAGGGACTTGTTTTATTCCATACCTTTACTAAGCAATTATTGGGCCTTAACATCTTCACAGAGTACCCTTCTTTGACCCCTATCTTTAAAACCGCGTTTCAGCAAGATGCCGGCTATATGGATGAATCTTACGATGGCGGTCAAAAAGCCCGTTGGTTTTATGCACGCGTACCGAAATTAGATTGGTATTTGGCTTATTCCATGCCTGTTTCAGACTTCGAGGCTCCTGCCAGCCCTTTGCTATGGTCAACAATCGGTTTGATCGTACTGGCTGCAGCGATTATTTTTCTGCTTATTTCCTTCACAGCGAATACGCTTATTATTAAGCGCATCAAGCAAATTCTGCATGTAACGGAATCTGTCGCAGCAGGTGATTTTTACATCAAGCCGCTAAGAATCAAGAGCAACGATGACTTGGGCGCTCTTGCCCATTCCATCAATGGCATGATTGAGAATTTAAGAGAGCTGTTCGAGCCGTTTGAAGCTTTTATTCAGCACAATAACTATGCCATGATTGTCACGGACCCTCAATTTACAATTAATCATATCAACAGCAGAGCCACAGAGCTCCTGGGCTATTCTTTGGCCGATGTTCATAAAGCTACTCCACTCTTGTGGTTGGATCAAGATCAACTGATCGAAAGAGCCGCTCAATACTCCTCTGAACTAGGAGAACATGTGCCGGCAGACTGCACCGCTCTTGTGATCCGAACCTTGCGCCATTTAAAGGAAGATATCGAATGGATCTGGCGCCACAAAGACGGCAGCCGAATTTTCGTGCAATTAAGTGTCAGCAGCATTACACATCCGAGTGGTGCTCTGAAAGGCTACGTTTTTATCGCTCGTGATATCAGTGATATCAAAGAAAGCAATGAAACCAAGGAGAGGCTGCTTACTATCGTAGAAAGTGCGAGAGATGCCATTATCTCTTTTGACCAAAACGGACATATCTTCTATATGAATCAGGCTGGCAGAAGCTCTATCGGCTTAGAAGAAGGGGATACGGCGCATAAGCATTTCAGGGACTTGATTGATATTATGAATAATATCGATTTCGATGAAGGGTTGGCAACCGCGATTCAAAAAGGCTTCTGGGAATGCGAAGCGGAGGTCATGACGAAGGAGCAGCGGCAAATTTTTGTTTCCATTATCATTGTGCCCCATTTCCCTGCCGAAAAGGGAGAGCTTTACTACTCGGCCATTACACGAGATATTACAGATCGGATTCAAGCCAAACAAGAGCTCATTCGAGCAAAGCAGGAAGCGGATGAAGCTAATCTGACCAAAGGGATATTCCTCGCTCGCATGAGCCACGAAATTCGCACGCCGCTCAATGGCATCGTCGGCTTATCGCACTTAATGGAGCGTACGACCATGTCCAAGCTTCAGCGCGACTATATGAGTAAAATAACGAGGTCTTCCCTAGCCCTTTCCCAAATTATTAATGACATCCTGGACTTCTCCAAGCTGGAGGTAGACAAGCTGGCGATCGTGCATCATTCGTTTCAATTGGATGAAACGATTGACCGTGTGTGCGAGACGCTAAGCGTGCTGCTGGGACATAAGCCTGTTGATTTCATATGTGACATCCAAGACGACGTGCCACTGGGGCTTATCGGAGATTCCCTTCGGCTGTATCAAGTACTTCTCAACCTTACGTCCAATGCCGTTAAATTTACCGATCAAGGAACAGTCACTCTGCGAGTTGAAGTCGAACAGCTCCACGAAGAAGATGTCCAAATCGGCTTCACGATCACAGATTCAGGCATAGGGATGAATGAAGAGCAGATTGGCAAGCTGTTCCAGCCTTTTGTCCAAGCAGACGATGTGACAAGCCGTAAATTCGGCGGGACGGGGCTTGGGCTGGTCATCTCCAAAAATATCATTGAGAATATGGGCGGCACGATTGCCGTATCCAGCCAACAAGTCGTAGGCAGCCAGTTCCGAATCAGCCTTCCTTTTGCATTCTGCCCAGAGCCTGCGAAGACACAGGTACTGCTCCCGCTCCGTGCTTTTGTCGTTGAAGATCATCCTGACCTGAATCGCGTCCTCGTTCAAACGCTGCAAGCGATGTGCACGGAAGTGGCAGGGGTTTATGCTTGGAAGGAAGCCCGGAGAGCTATCGAGGTCATTCCCATCGATTTGCTTCTTCTGGACATGGAAGCTGTTGACATGTATGGGGAGGACGTGTGGCTAGATATGCTGGCTGCCTGCAATCGCCAACAAATCAAAACCATTATTTATACAACCTTGCCTGGACGTGATGCCTTGGAGCAGCTTCCCGCGCAAGCCGTTCCTCATGCGATATTGGTTAAACCGATTTCAAGAAGTGTGCTTTATCAGACACTGCTGACACTTGCGGGCAATCTGACGGCTTCCGACCCAAGTTCGCAGGAGATCCCAATATCAACGGAAGCGCTCGCCTCAACACCCCGTGTTCTGCTCGTTGAAGATAATGAAATCAATCAAACCGTTGCCAGAACATTGCTGGAGAATATGAATTGTAATGTTCAAGTAGCCACTGGGGGCTACGAAGCCCTGCAAGATTTAGAAAACAGCTCTTTTGACTTGATTTTAATGGACATTCACATGCCCGGTTTCGATGGCATTGAAACAACGAAACGAATTCGACTCCAACCGAAGTGGAGACAGATCCCGATTATTGCGGTCACGGCGGATTCAACCTTAGAGAAACGGCTGGATTGTATCCGTGCAGGCATGAATGCCATTATCACTAAACCGATCATTCCCGATCGATTATTTGCTGTCGTTGAAGCGTCTCTAGAACAAAGCCGGAGGATGGCTGCACCTATTCTTCATACAGAAGAGGCATTGGCCCGGGTTGGTGGAAATACGGAGATATATAAGGGGATGCTGCGCAAATTTGTAGCTCAAACTGCTTCGGTCATCGAAGATTTAACCTATGCCATTCATCTCGGCAATGATGAGGAAGCGATAGGACTTCTACATGCTTTGCGCGGTTCGTCCAGCAATCTATCTGCCGCTCGCGTATTCGCCGCGGCTACTCTGCTTGAGGAAATGCTCAAACAAACGAATGAACCGGATGATATTCAAGCCCAGCAAATTGAGAATCAGCTGCAATCGTTGGCAATTGCCATGGAAGAGGTTTTGCCTATCATCCAAAATCTGCTGGTCGATTGAAAAATGTGCTGATTTATGTCACTATATGCATATGCTTTTCTTTTGTCAGAGCATGCAATTTATACGTATAGGTGGTTAATCATGACAGTACAAAGTGAAAGCGCTCCTTACCGCATTTTGTTGTATTATAAATTCGTTACCGTTATGGATCACGAAGCATTAGCCCGTGAACATTTGGCTTATTGTAAAAAGCTCGGCGTCAAAGGGCGTATTTTGTTTGCTCCTGAGGGTATTAACGGAACTTTATCCGGTACAGTTGAACAAACGGATGCTTACATGGCCATGATGCGGCAAATCCCTTTGTTTCAAGATATGGTCTACAAGATAGATGAGAATGATGGGCATGCTTTCAAAAAGCTGTTCGTCCGCCCCAAGAAAGAGCTCGTCACCTTCCGTTTGGAAGAAGATGTGAACCCCAACACATTGACAGGTACTCATCTGAAGCCTAAGGAATTTTATGAAAAGCTGAAGCAGGAAGATGTTATCGTACTTGATGGGCGCAATCACTATGAATTCGATATCGGGCATTTCCGCGGCGCTATTCGGCCAGAGGTCGAGACGACCAGAGAATTTCCTGAGTGGATTCGCAATAACCTGCAAGACTTCAAGGATAAACCGATTCTGACTTACTGCACAGGCGGTATCCGCTGCGAGAAGCTATCTGGATTCCTTATTCAGGAAGGCTTCAAAGACGTCTACCAACTCGATGGCGGTATTGTCACCTATGGGAAAGACGAAGAAGTGCAAGGCCGACTTTTCGATGGCAAATGCTACGTCTTCGACGAGCGAATTTCAGTCCCGATCAACCGGACTGAGGAAGATATTGTAGTTGGCAAGTGCTACCACTGTGGAACAGCGGAAGACCGCTACATTAACTGTGCCAACGATCTCTGCCATTTGAAGCACATCTGCTGCGAAGCTTGTGAAGAGGAGCATAACAGCTTCTGCTCCAAGGAATGCGAGGAGAAGACGCTTAGCTCGCTTGAGGCTTAATGGCTTTCTGAGCGAGAGTCTTTCATAATTAAATAACCATCCGCATATAACAAATTGCCGCTATCTGGCTAGAAGAGCCAGATAGCGGCAATTTTAATACGCGCTAGTTCGCAATTGCTTCGGTAATCGTATACACGCCATTGACAACGGTGTTGAACGTGTAGGCAACCTCATTGGTATGTCTCGTAGTGCCTTGCGTTGCAGGGACCGTATTGCCGTTTTTGTCTTTGACAACGATGCCATTCGCCCAAGGTGATACCAAGGTCACTGATTTACCAGCGTCACTGATGATTTCGGCTGACAGCACCTTTCCGTTTTTCAGTTCACTAGAAACACGGAATGCATTTTTCGCACGCAAGGTAACAAATTTGGCATCAACGTTTTTACTCCATGCCGGGAATAGACGCATCTCGAACGTTCCTCCAGAAATGTCATTTAATTCGTTCTGCAGCAGCATGCTGTTAACACTTTCAAGCGCACCGCTATTTTCATAAGAGGCTCCGCTGTCGTAGAACTTCTTGCTATTGTAGATCATGTTCAGCGTTCTATGGAGTGCATTGGTTAATTTATCCGCATCAACTCCTAATCTCGCGGCAATGGTATACGATTTGGAGAATCCATTGAGTGTCCCGCCATTGAAATGGGGATTAAAATAATCGCCATAATCGAAGGTATCCTTGGCAATTTGAAGAAGCGCAGGATCTGACCCTATGTTGATCAATTCACTCGGATGAACGGAACCTTCCATGACAACAGGCTGGTTGTTATTCGAGATCTGAGCTGCCCACGGTAAATCGTAGTATTTCACTTGAATGGGGTTGCTGCTCTCAACGCCGCCAACAAAAATCTCTTTGTTGTGGTTAAAACCAAGTGCGGCCAATTGACTTACGGTAGTCGGGTTGTTCGTGCTTGTCGGAATCGGAGCCAGATTGGCAAGTACCTCCTGGCATTTAGCAACCAAATCCGCATCTACATTTAATCGCTGCGCCATTTCCATATAATCTCTGAATGTTGATCGGATATAACCCATATCCATGGAAGCATTGACGTTCCATCCTCCTTCATTATTTGCGCTATTATATACCCAGTATTTACCGTCCTCTTTCTTGACTACAAAATCACAGTAAAATTGCACCACTTTTTTGATAGCGGGATAAATAAACCTCTTCAGATCTTCTTCATCCCTGTTGTACAGCCAATCCCATTCTAAGGCACGGGTGAACAAAGCGACGTTTGTCTTTTGGTCACTTGACAATTGAGGGATCTTTTCGCTTGCAATCGGGGCAGGATCCAACATTCCGTAGTAGGCCATTATTGGCAGCGTATGCCTGTCGGCTTGAGCACCCTGATACCCCCTATCCGCCGTTCTTTTTTGCTCAAAACTTAAAGAATTCACGAGATCCGCGTAATAGGGCTGAAGCATATCTGTGCGGTTACTGGAATGTACCCCGTAGAATGGCGCTTCATAGTTATAGTTCAAAACGGCATGACCATCGGCTGCTGAATTATCATTCGTATTGAATAAACCGTTCAAACCACCTACTACATTCGGCTGCTCGGCCCAATCCGGCGTTTGACGAATGGCGGAGCCCAGTATATAAAGCGTTGTGTAGTAGTAATTTTGTATGACCGGGTCGGCTAATTTCACATACGATTTCAACCAATAATTTTTCCACCAATTCAGATGATAAGCACGAGCTGTATCAATCGATGCTTCCGTTATAGCATTTAATTTCTGTACAGCGGTATTTTTCACAGTCGTTATATCTTTGGTAACGAGGATAGAACCAGTTCCTTGCGGCCCTTTCAATCCACTGTGCGTATACAACACGGTAGCAATTTTCGCCGTCTCTCCCGGATTCAGCGTTAACACAATGGTGTTGCCCGCTCCCATCTGATAGTTACCCGCGATCACTTTGGTTGCCGTTGCTCCCCGGAAAACAAATCCGCTTTCATTATCTCGCGTCAGCCAAATCGCATTTCCGTCGGTTCCGCCAGCATTCGTGACGCCGCTAGTTTCCGGGCTCGTCAATTGAATTTTGACTTTTTGCGGACCCGCAGCAGTGCTATCCAAGGTCACATTCGTAAACATGGTGTTCTGGTCATCCGCGACCCAAGTCTTGTAACTGACCAAATTACTGTTATACTCCATTTTGCTGCGGATTTCGGCATTCAAAATATCGCGTTCGTGCGAGAATCGTCCGTTATTCGTCTTAGGAGGATTGATTACATTGGCGCCGTTATTATACAAATCAATATCCGTAATACGCGCGGAGGTCATATCATTGGGGAAATGCAGCGTTGCATATTGGGGGTCTACAGGTGTCGTTGTGTACACCCTTAAGTATTTGGCGGTGATAGGCGCAGCAAAATCAAACGTATTGCTATAAACAGACGCATACACACTGCCGGTCACGCTCTTTATCGTCGTCCAACTGGTCCCATTATTTGATGTTTGGATATCATAGTCATAGAGGTTATACTTCGTTTCATCTGGAAAAAGTACACTATGATGCTTGATTACGATCTTGTTGAATGTAAATGGATCTCTTCCTTGAACACTGACCCATTTTGGCAAAGGACGCGGCAATCCGGTTGTTTGGGAAACTTTTTGCGTAAAAGATATCCACTCCGTGCCCTCATTCGAATCAAAGGCATAGGAGGGACTATAATTTTGCGGATTCGCCTCATTATCTCCAGAGGAATTAGAGGAGTCGAATGTAAATGGAGGTTTTGGACTCGGAGGCACTGGAACAATGGGGTCACCATTTGCAAATGTTAATCTGGCATTCATGATTTTTTTACCAGCCCAGGCATTGCCGCTGGCAAGGAAATAGCTTTGCTGATTTTTCAAGGCATCGGAGACGACACCGAAGGTTCCATTGCCCATCAGCATGCCCGAATTCATATATTTGTTGTTAATACCCGTGTCCACTTGAGTCGATTGTATAGCCGTAAGTCCGGACAAGAGTGTATTCAATTCAGGCCAATTGACTTCCGCTGATGCTGGAACGATACTCATCGTCGTTTCATTGCTTTCAGAAGGGAGAGCCACACTATTTCCGGCAAAATCAGCCTTAACCATATACGTACCGATGTCTATCGGAGGAGCACTTCTCCATGTTGCACCCAGCGTAAGCGCTTTATATTTGTAAATATAGGGCACCTGTATTGGATACGAAACAGCCCCTGTCATCGGAACATTCACTCCTGTATACGTGTAGGACTTGCTCTCCAGAGAAAGGTTGACGGTTGCTTTGGTTATCGTGAGAAGGGCGACATTGCTCACCGCGCTGTTATACGTCTCATTCCCTGCAAAAGTAGCCTTTACGTCATATTGGCCGATTTGGGATGGGGCAGTTGTCGTAAAAGCTTCTGTCACGCCATGCTTTTTATACAGATACGAATAGGGAACTTGGGTATAGTCAGCGCCTCCCTTGTAAGCGATTGGAGCGGTTGCGCCATCCGTATACCAGTTGATTGGATCGCCCGTGTAACCGACTGTCCGATTATTCAAGGTTATGACTGGATCCCTGTTATACAATGTACTCACGGCATCGCTGCTGCTGAAGAGCTCAATTTCAGCCAGACGAGCTTCCATACCGCCTGCTGCTTGTCCTAAAGATTGCTCCGGGGTGCCATATTCTACTTTAAAATAACGGGCGGTAACAGGCGCTGCAAGTGTACGCTGCGTGACATCATAGATGTTTTTATCCACCTGATCCACTTGAGTCCAGTTGACATCGTCCGTACTTACGCTCACTTTGAAGCTTAGAGGATTTAAGCCCTTGTCTCCAATTACCCCATTGTGGTGAAGCACATATTTGGAGATCGTCTTATCTGAGGGAAACTGAACTTTCAGCCAATGCGGCCTAACATTATGGTTAGAAGTCCAGGTAGAGATAGCGCCCGAGACGCTCCCATCTATCGTTCTGACGGCCTTCATGCCATTCCACTCACTGCTCGCCGTTACCACAACACCCGGCAACCTGGTCAATGATTGCTCATTCGGCGACGCAAATACGAAATTTGTTTGAAGAGATGAGAGCAAGCATGCTGCTACTCCACAGGCAATCAATTTCCTTACGGCCAGTTGGACGAATCGATTTGTTTTGATCACAGAATAGCCTCCTTTATTAAGGTGCCGCCGAGGTTCGCTTGAAAGCGCCTCAGCCCGTCAACGCCAAAGAAGCAATAAACATCAACACAACAGCCAAACTTCATTCGATACGACCATTTTCATCTTCGTATCCTGGATACCTAACCTCACCTCCTTCCAGCCTTCTGATGAATCTCATCTTGCCTTTTTTGCAAATCCGAATCTTGGGCAAAAACGCCTCCAAACCAAAAATAGAAGTAGGATGGAAGCGTCTTTTCCTTACATATTCATTACACGATTATGGTTTTTCTGTAATCGTGTATGTGCCATTGACAACGGTGTTGAATGTATATGCAACCTCATTGGTATGTCTCGTCGTGCCTTGCGTTGCAGGGACCGTATTACCGTTGTTGTCTTTGACAACGATACCGTTCGCCCACGGAGATACTAAAGTGACTGGTTTACCCGCTTCGCTGATAATTTCGGCTGACAGCACTTTCCCGTTTTTCAATTCGCTCGAAACCCGGAATGCGTTTTTCGCGCGCAAGGTGACGAATTTGGCATCGTAGTTTTTGCTCCACGCCGGGAATAGGCGCATTTCGAAGGTTCCGCCTTCCATATCGGTCAATTCATTCTGAAGCAGCATGCTGTTGACACTCTCCAGCGTACCGGTAGCTTCAAAATTTTCGCCTTCGTAGAAATTATTGCTATAGATATTCATGCTCAGGTTTCTATGGAGTATATCGGTTAACTGATCCGCTTTATATCCTAATCTTGCGGCAATCGTGTACGATTTAGGAAAACCATTGGCTGCGCCGCCATTCGTATGCGGATTTAAATAGTCGCCGTACTCGAAGGTATCCTTGGCAATCTGAAGCATGGCAGGGTCCGAACCGATATGGATCAGTTCACTCGGATGAACGGAGCCTTCCAGGACAACAGGCTGGTTGTTGCTCGAGATGTAAGATGCCCACGGCAAATCATATACTCTATCTTGAATCGCGTTATAGCTCTCAACGCCTCCCACAAAAATCTCCTTGTTGTTACTAAAGCCAAGCCCGGCTAATTTGCTAACGGTCGTCGGGTTGTTCGTACTTGTCGGAATCGGTGCCAAATTGGCAAGGATCTCCTGACATTTGGCGACCAGATCCGCATCGACATTTAAGCGCTGCGCCATTTCCATATAATCTCTGAATGTTGTTCGGATGTAGCCCATGTCCATGGAGGCATTAACGTTCCAACCCCCTTCGTTATTCGCACTATATTCAACCCAGTATTTACCATCTTCTTTTTTGACCACAAAATCAACGTAGAACTGTATGGTCTGTTTAATGGAAGGATAAATAAATCGTCTCAAATCTTCATCATTTCTGTTGTACTGCCAATCCCACAGCAATGCCCGCGTATAGAGAAGGACATTTGTTTTTTGGTCGCTGGACAGTCGGGGATTTTTTTCATTTGCAACCGGCACAGGATCCATCATTCCGTAGAAAGCCCTTAATTGTCTATGTTGTCTGCCGGTCTGAACGCCTTGATATCCTCTGTCAGCCGTTTCATGCTGCCAATAACTTAAACCATTCACAACATCTGCGTAATAAGGCTGAAGCATATCCGTCCGATTACTGGAATGCACACCATAGAACGGTGCTTCATAGTTATAGTTCAACACGGCATTGCCGTCGGCTGCTGCATTATCATTCGTCACGAACAGGCCGGTCAAACCTCCGACCACATTCGGCTGCTCGGCCCAATCAGGCGTTTGACGAATCCCACTGCCCAGAATATAAAGACTAGTGAAATAGTAATTTTGGATGACCGAGTCGGCTAATTTCACATACGACTTCAACCAATAACTTTTCCACCAGTTCAGGTGAAAGGAACGGGCTGTATTGATCGATGCTTCCGTTACGGCATTTAACTTCTGTACAGCGATATTTTTCACGGTCGTGATATCTTTGGTGACGAAGATCGTGTTGGTTCCTTCAGGTTGTTTCAGTCCGCTGTGCGTATACAACACGGTAGCGATTTTCGCCGTCTCGCCGGGATTTAGGGTCAAGACAATGGTGTTGTTCGCTCCCATCTGATAGTTGCCCTGGATCACTTTGGTTGCTGTTGCTCCCCGGAAAACAAATCCCGATTCGTCGTGTCTGGTCAACCATATGGCATTGCCGTCGGTTCCCGCTGTATTGGTCACTCCGGCAAGTACCGGACTCGTCAATTGGATATTCACTTTTTGTGGACCGGTAGATGAGCTGTCCAACGTAACATTCGTAAACATCGCATTCTGGTCGTCTGCCGTCCAGGTCTGGTAGCTGACCAAATTGCTGTTATACTTCATTTTGCTGCGGATTTCGGCATTCAACATATCGCGTTCGTGTGAGAAGCTTCCGTCATTCACTTTGGGCGGATTAATCACATTGGTGCCGTTGTTATACAAATTAATATCTGTAATGCGCGCGGAAGTCATATCTTTGGGGAAATGCAGCGTTTCATATAGCGGATTCACAGGTGTCGTTGTGTACACCCTCAAGTATTTGGCGGTAATCGGCGAAGCAAAATCAAACGTATTCGAATAGACAGACGAATATACACTGCCAGTGACACTTTTAATCGTGGTCCAAGCTGTTCCATTATTGGAAGTTTGAATATCATAATTATAGAGATTGTACTTCGCCTCATCAGGAAAAAGCAGACTATGATGTTTGATTTCGATCTTGTTGAAAGTAAACGGCTGGCTTCCTTGAACACTGACCCACTTCTCCAGAGGACGGGGCACTCCGGTTGTTTGCGACACTTTTTGTGTCGTAGAAAGCCATTCCGTACGCTCATTCGAATCAAATGCATTGCCTACCGCTCGGTTATAGATTTCCTCTGGTGGTTCACTAGGCGAAGAGCTTGAAGAATTAAATGTAAACAAATTTTGAGACGGAGGTGATGGAACTGGCACAATGGGATCTCCGTTTGCAAAAGTCAACTGAGCATTCACAAGTTTTGAACTTCCGAAAGCATCCCCGCTGGAAAGGAAATAACTTTGTTGATTTTTCTTGGCATCGGAGATAACGCCGAACGTTCCATTGCCCATTAGCATGCTCGCAGCCAAATACTTACCGCCTTTAATGTTAATGCTGTTATCTTCAACAGTTTGTTTTTCCGTCAGTCCTGAAAGGAGCGTACTCAGTTCCGACCAATTGGTTTGCGCAGAGGCCGGAAGGATCGTCAGCGTCGTTTCATTGCTCTCAGCAGGCAAAGCTACATCACTTCCCGCAAATACCGCTTTGACCATATAGGTTCCTACATCAGTTGGAGCTGAATTTCTCCATGTCGCACCCGGTGTAAGCGCTTTGTATTTGTAAATATAAGGAACCTTGATGGGATATACCACGGTCCCTACCATCGGAACATTTCTTCCTGTATACGTAAAGGATTGACTATCAAGGGAGAGTTGAATGGCTGCTTTGGTGATAGAAAGGAGGGCAACATTGCTCTCAGCGCTGTTATACGTGTCATTCCCAGCAAATTTAGCCTTGACCTCATACTGTCCGATTTGGGAGGGAGGTGCTTCTGTGAAAGCTTCGGTCACGCCATGCCGCTTGTACATATAGGTAAACGGAATTTGTGTGTAATCGGCATTTTCGCTCTTGTACGCAATTGGAGTGGTTGCTCCGTTTGTGTACCAATTGACTGGATCGCCTGTGTAGCCGAGTGTTCGATCATTTAACGTAATGACCGGATTCCTGTTGTATAAATTGCTCACAGCATCGCTGCCGCTAAACAGCTCAACTTCGGCCAGACGAGCTTCCATACTACCCGCAGATTGTCCTAGTGGTTGCTCCGGGGTGACATATTCCACTTTAAAATAACGGGCCGTAACAGGCGCTGCCAACGTACGCTGCGTGACATCGTAGATGTTGCCCTCCACCTGATCCACCTGAGTCCAGTTGACATTGTCCGTGCTTACACTTACGTTGAAGCTCCAACCATTTAAACTCTTATTTCCAAAAACCCCATTGTGGTGAAGGACATATTTGGATATCGTTTTGTCGGATGGAAGCTGAATCTTCAGCCAATGCGGACTTACATTATGATTGGATGTCCAGGTATAGGCATCTCCAGAAACGTTTCCGTCTATCGTTCTAATTGCTTTCATGCCATTAAACTCGCTGCTCGCTGTTACAACAACACCCGGCAATTTGGTCAATGATTGCTCGTTTGGCGCTGCTAAGACGAAATTTGTTTGAAGAGAAACGAACACGCTTGCCGCCAATAGACCAGCAACTGTTTTCCTGAAAGCGAGTTTCGCAATACGATGACTGTTGAACATAAAAAACCTCCTGTTTTGGGTCTGCTGAAGTCGACTTCTAGCCCATACACAACCTGCAGAAAGAAGCACTAACCTTTAGTGCATTGTAGTAGCTAGCCTATAATTACTTTTACAATAGATGCATTATCACTCCTCCACGGGGGTCTGCTAACTGCTAACATGCACTCACCTCCAATTCTTATTTCCCAAGCAATCAGCGTTTACAAATTCAATATAATCAAGTAATCTAGCGCACGTATACTGCTCATTTTTTATCTGAAACCGTCGATATTCTGTACTTTTTATTGAAAACCATCAAGATAAAAACAAGCATTTGAATAATAGTATAAATGTGGTAATTTTCAATTCTTAAATTAAGAAATGACGAAGGTAATACTACCCCCGCCACTTCTTAAAACTTACTTTTTATTTGCTACTTTCCACGCATCAATTTGCGTTTGCATTTCAGCCAACAGCTTATCCATGCCTGCTTTTTTCAGCTTTTCATTTAATTTCGGCAACGTAGTATCAGGATCAAGCGCTCCGGTAATCAGCCCCGCTTTAAATTCGCTAATAGCGGAGGCGCATTGCGCCAGCTCGCTTTTCACCTTGGAAGGGTCAAAGCTGAAGCCCAGCACTTTGGACAAGACTGCAGAATTGTTCATATCCGGACCTACCGGGAACCATTTGGGTTGTAATGGGCTCGTACGATAAGAGTTAAACATATTGCCGTATTCCCAACCCGAAGCGACATTGTAACCACTGTTCGGGATAATTTCAATCAAATCTTCACCTGTTTTTTTGTAGTGCTTATCTTCAATGCCATAGTTCATAAGATTAAATAGCTTAGCATCGGAATACATCAAATCATAAAACATCATAGCCCGTTCCGGATTTTTTGACGTTCGCGGAATAGCTGTCAAAGTGCCAATAATGGAACCAGTACTCATATAAGGGGCAGAAAATTGTGTGGTTAGGACGTTTTCCGGCTTCCCATTGCCGTAACGATCAGCTTGGTTAGCTGGTACATCAGGGTTCAAAACGGCTGTTCTTGTTATATACTTTCCTGCCTTCTCATCCGCGTCAAGATCCGTAATTGTCGGCGCATCTTTGCGGATAATGCCTTTTTGATACCACTCATGCATTAGCTTCAGGAAGTTCACATACTCCTTTGTCTCAAAGAGATTGACGATCTTCGTATCGTTGTCATTGATCAGAAACACGCCTGGATTCGTGTCAGCGAAGTACTCAATGCCAAGCGCAGTCCCAATATAACTAAGTTGATCGTCGTTGCCTTTCACGCGAAATGCATATTTGTCTTTCTCGCCAGCGGCTACTTTTTCCAAGAATGGCGTCAAATCTTCAATCTTTTTGGCTTTCGACGGATCAAAGCCGTATTTATCCGCGTACGTTTTATTGATAAGCATGCCTGGTGTTCTCGCCAGAACCTGCGTATTAATAATGCCATACAATTTGCCGTTAATTTTAGGGGCTTCCCATGCTTTTTCAGGTACCTGTTTCAAAATGTTCGTACCATACTTCTTGAGCAGATCCGTGACATCTAGATAAGCGCCTTTGTTCACTGCAGACACATAATCATTCGTCCAATTCGATGTGTACATCAGATCTACATTTTCGCCTGATGCAAGCACCGCTTGCATTTTTTGATCATAATTCCCCCAATCTACGAATTGAATATCAAGATCTGCATTAATCTTTTCTTTTGTAATTTTACTCATCTCTGCGAATACTGCCTTAGAATCCGGGAAAGCTCCCTGAGGCAGATACCATTTGAGCGTCACCGCGTCAAGTTTCTTAGTCTCTGTTCCTGTAGCCATTGTTTCTTTGGCAGCTGGTGAAGGAGATGAAGGGGTGTCCACCGCTTTACCGCAACCTGCGACCATGACCGAACCTAACAGAAGTGTAGCTAATACAAGCGGGGTCGATTTCAACTTTCTTGTTTTCATTTCTTTGCCTCCCTAATTTTTTCTATATTATTGAACACCCAAATGAGTGTAACAACCTAACCTTTGACTGCACCTAGTGTCAGACCTCTAACAATGTATTTCTGAAAGAAAGGAAACACGAACATCATCGGTCCTATTGCCAGGACAGCAATAGCCATGCGTGCAGATTCGCCTGGAATTTGATCCAAATTAATATTTAGTCCCGCCTGCATATGACTGGTCAAATGTTCCAGATTGGACATGATACTTTGCAATAGATACTGCAGGGGAATGAGATTGGCATCCGAAATATAAAGCATCGCCAACCACCAATCATTCCAATAGCCCAGTGCGTAAAATAACCCAACCGTAGCCAATGCTGGTTTGGACAACGGCACTATGATGCCAGCGAATATTCGCAACTCGCTTGCCCCATCTATTTTTGCCGATTCAACGACCTCGAACGGCATACCCATCAGGAACCCACGCATGAGCATGGCAAACCATGCGCTTACACCATAGGGCAGGAATAACGCAAATATCGTATCCTGTAAATGCAGAATCTTGGTCATAACCATGTAGGTAGGCACAAGACCGCCATTAAAAAGCATTGTAAAGAAAACATAAAACGTCGTAATGCGGTGGTATCGGTAATCTCTGCGTGTCATGACGTAAGCAACAGTGGTTGTTAGAACGAGGCTCAAAATGGTACCCACAACCGTAACAATAATCGTAATGACATAAGCATTGATTAACTGTTTTGGAGTTTGCAGCAGGTAAGTATATGCCTTGCCTGTGATATGCTCAGGAATGAGGCTGTAACCATAATGAGCGATATCTGAATCGGAGGTTAAGGACACGGACAGCACATAGATAAGCGGAATTACAGTCACAATTGAAGTTAATATGAAAAACAAATGATTTAAACCTTGAAACCATTGCTGCGCTCGACTTCGAATCGGCATAGCTATCTCCCCCTTCAGGCTAAAACAACGCGCTCTCGCTGTCGATTTTTTTGACGATTCGATTCGTTATAAGGACAAGCACAAGCCCGACAAACGATTGATATAGTCCCGCAGCCGATGCCATGCCAATATCTCCTACGACTCTCAGAGAACGATATACGTAGGTATCGATAACATCAGTAGTGGCATATAAGGCTCCTGCGTTGCGGGGAACAAAATAAAACAAGCCAAAATCGGAAAAGAAGATCTTGCCCACATTCAGCATGAAAAGCAGCAGTACCAGGGGCACAATTAGCGGATACGAAACACGCAAGATCTGTTGAAACCTGGATGCACCATCGATGGCAGCTGCCTCATAATAACTTGGATCAATTGACATCAAGCCGGTATAGAAAATAATTGCCGTATAGCCAACATTTTTCCATAGATACGTGAGCACCAGGATAACTGGCCAGTACTTAGGATCAGAGTACCAATCAACCGGCGATATATTCAGCCATTCCAGCAGTTTATTGACGGCACCGTAAGTAGGATTGAGAAGGATGTACGTGAGATAACCCACGACTACCCAGGATAAAAAATAAGGGAAAAAGAGTACGGTTTGAAAAACTCTCACTGCTTTTCTTCCAAGCTCAGCTAACAAAATTCCGAATAAGACCGAGGCCGCCAGTCCGATAATAATGAATAAAGCGTTCAGCACCAGCGTATTGCGCGTTACTCTGAGTGCATCCTGGGATGTGAAGAAAAATCTAAAGTTGTCCAGACCCGCCCAATCACTTCCCCAAATCCCCTTAGCATAGTTAAAATCCTTGAACGCCAGCACAGCCCCAAACATCGGCAAGTATGAGAAAACAAAAACAAACAACAGTGCCGGAAGTGAGATGAGAAACAAGCTTTTGTTTTTTCTCAAATAGGTTAGCTCTTTCTTTAGTGCAATCACAGTTCCACTCCTTCGGTAAATTAATCTCTCGGCTTGATTGACACCCCAAACGTAAAGCATAGGTTAAGGAACCGTATACTGCTCATTTTATTTCCAACTGTTTCGGCGACCGTACTTTTTCGATTTCCCCCTTACCATGACTGCATTTTTTTATCGATATACAAAAAAACCGCTACGCAGCAAGGTCTGGGTGGCCTACACTTACGTAAACGGTCTTGCTCCTCACATTCGTTCCTTAGCTCGTTTAGCAATAAACTCACGGGGAGTTGTGCCAAATTTGGCTTTAAACACTTTATAAAAATAGCTTTCATTTTCAAAACCGACTTTATGAATAATATCTTGTATCGTCAATTGCGAATTTTCCATCCATTCAACAGCCTTCTCCAAGCGAACACGGTTGATATAATCAGGAATAGACATTTGTTTATATGACTTGAAAAGCTTACCGATCTTGGAGGCGGATACTCCTACGATCAGAGCGATCTCTGCAGCCCCCAGATTCATGTCTGCATATCGTTCGCTGATCAATTGCTCGATACGGATCGCTTTGGTCGTTTCATCAGAGACTTGTTGACTTTGTGCCTCATTATTACTCGTAACTTCATAAATCACTTCCATTAATTTAATCTGAAATTCGGTAATCGTTTCTATTTCCAGCAGTTCTTTGCTCATCAAAATAGCATTTACTTTGACAGGTGTTTGACGGGTCTTATTCAATTCATAAACGAGATACTTAAATTGGTTCACAGTATGCAGCAAGGACAACATCATGTCACTGTATTCCAACTTTTTCACTTCGTCCAACAGAACAGCCAGTTTATCGGTTGCCCCTCGATAGTTAGCATTGCGCACTTGTTCGAGCAGTTGATTTTCAAGCTCCAAGACCCGGTCCATCGAGGGAATCTGGCCCAATTGTGTGATGTAATCTTGTGTCAACAACGACATTTTACCGGAGAAGAACCGATACATGGATACATAGAGCGCCTGTTGATATGCCGTTGTTAAGTAGGTATGGTCTATGACACTGACACTTAGCGATGCTGTAATCGACAGATTATAGCGCTGCCGCAAATAGATCTGGCACTCCTGAATTTGCAGTAAAATGGACTCCTTCAACATATCTACCGGCATATCCGCCTGTAGAATCAATGCAACATGATCGTCGCGCAAGTCAACTGCTTCTGCCAGACATACCTTGCTTACAGATTCCAAAGCGATGTTCATTATCGCGAAAACCAAGATCTCTTTCTCTTCCAGCTTTTTTTCAGTCAGGCTCTTATAATCATCAAATTTAAGTACACAGATCATAAAGTTTTGCTCCTGCCGGAAAGGAAGCTTGTACTCTTTGCTGAATAATTCAAATTCGTCTTGGGAAACCGATAGGCTGTTTAATACCCACTTGCTTAAAAAGCGGTTTTTTCTATGTTGTTGATTGGAGACTCTCTCTAGTTGGAACTGTCCCAGTTGATTTGCGGAATTCCTGTAAACGTCCTGTAAGAAAATAAACTCATCCTTCGAAGCTCCAATTTGCTCGCCGAATAAATGGTTCGAACGAAGCTGGGAAACCAATTGTTCGACAGGCTTGTAGATCCCTCTCGATACTTGCAAAAGAACTAATAGCGACACAAGCAGAACAATGACGGTTATGATAATAATGCTGGTTCTTAGTTTATTTAAATAAACGTACGCTTCATCGTAAGGAACCGTTTTAAACAAAACCCACCCGGTATGATCAACCGCGATATACGCAGCCAAATACTTAGTACCGTCCAATTTTACCGTGAAGTAGTTTCCTGTTTCCCCCAAAGATTCATATTTTTCTTTTAATAAAGCTTCCAGCTTAGTTCCTTCCTCAGACGATTCCTGACTCACTTCAATGAAATCGCGCTTGTCACTGAGAATGAACATTTTACTAAGCTGCTCCGCTTCAACATTGTTTATCGTTTGGATATTATCGAACAACCACTCTAATTTGATATTAATAATGACGGCTCCATCCATACGGCCCATCTCGTCGGTCAGTTCATACATTACATATGTAAGTACATTTTCTTTTTGAACATGCTGTGAGTCGAGACTCACATTCATTTCCCGGAAAATCGGCTTGAGCGGTGGTAAAGCCCCCCCATGCAATTGCAAAAGTTTCTCCCACTCTGTGTCATGATGAACAAATTCGCCGAATGTGGAGTAATTTATCTGCTTGTTATTGTTATAAATGTATACCGAGTGGACGAACGAATTGCTCCAAACAACGGAGCTTTTCAGCTTGTTTATAATATTCATATAATCGAAAGTCTCGTTATCATTCAAATACATTAATGACCTAACATCGTTATTGTTGTAAGTCGACAAAATTAGATTACGAGCCATATTATTTAAATTTTCCATATTGTATTTGGTCTGAGCAAGAAGCTTTTGGCTATTCTTGTATTCGCTCTCAAGAACCTTTTCCTGGACGTTATAGTAAACGACACTCGATAAAATAGCAGTCACTAGTAAAATTAACGAAGCGAACCATAAGTAGATGCGGGCTAAATATTTTTTTGAACCCAACTTTTTCGCTATTTTCAATCTTCATCCCCCCTACATTCAATCCCCAATATGAAATCAGTTAAATTTTAGCATTCATAGATTTATAAACCAACACTATTTTAATATTCCGATAATTCTCATCAAAATAAAAAAAAATATCAAGTTATATCTCCAATGTCACTAAATTTCATAGGAAAACAGGATACCTTTCCTCAACATAGAGGTCAGATATCCTGCTAATAAGATTTGGACTTATGGGAAGGCCTTCTTGGTATGTACTAAGACAATTGTTCTACGATTGGATCGATGAGCGGGTAGACCAGCTCTTCCTCCAACGTGAAATGTTTAAGCAAGATGAGACAGGCTGTCATTAGTTCAGATGCCATCAGATGCAGAAACTCCATATCTATCGGTACTTTCATCGCATTCACACCATCAACGAATGCCTGCACGACTCTTTTGGCCAAGTCATGATCCTGCTCTAAAACCGTGATGGAACGAGAGAAGGAGAGAGCCATCGCTCCATTCAAGTACGCTTGCAGTTGAGGAAATAAATCCTGCTCCTCCCATTCCGAATGCTGCTCCAGCTCCTCCACAAGGTAGAGAATCCGATCCTGGAGTTCAATCAGCTTACACATTCCTATGGAGCAATCCACTAGGGAGTATAAGGAAGCTGCCATTGTACGGATTTCGGTGAGCTGCTCGCGCATCTGCAAATGCTCTTCTTTAAGGCGCTCCACGAGCATTGGAAAGTAGCTGGGATCCAAAGTCGTCTCCCTATTCGTTCGAATGCTCAAACGGTCGATCATTAGACATCCTCCTTCAATTAAACTACCCCACTTCCGCATTATCATTGTATGCAGGAGGGGGCCGTTAACATGCGAAGGATTTACACAGGATAAGCCTTTAACGTACTCGACTTTCTGTCAAATGGAACTGATTGACAAGCTGCAGCAGCGATTCGGTAATCGCCCCAACATCCCCCGTCGTTTGACGCACGTGAAGCATATCCTGCAGAAGCTCCTGAACCGTGCGCTCCACCTCAGCAGAGATTTGGCGGTTTTCCTTGCTCACGCCTGCGACCTTCTCCATCAGCGCCACTACTTCCTCCACTACTTGCGTCTTCATCGTATCGTGGGCGTTGGCGCTGCTAAGAATTTCTGAAGCCGCCGCAACGATTTGCGTCCCTTCCAGCACAACCTGCGTGCCTTCTTCCATCGAAATGAAAGCTTCATTGGCGTGGCGTTCAATTTGTTCAATCGTCTCATTGATCTCTGTCGTCGACTTTTTCGTAAGATCAGCCAACTTGCGAATCTCCCCAGCCACGACGGCAAAACCTTTGCCGTGTTCTCCCACTCTGGCTGCTTCGATCGAAGCATTCAGCGAAAGCAGATTCGTCTGCGCGGAGATTTCCTCAATCACCTGAAGCAGCTTCGGAATTTCCTGCGTCGTTTGCAAAAATGTTTGAATCGCCCGATTCGTTTCTGCCACCTTGGCCGAAATATGATTCATTTTATCCCCGATACGACCCACTTCGTCTTGCGCCACAGCAATTTGCCCTGAAGCCTTTTCTTCTAGTTCACGCAGGGTGCCGCTCATATTTTGAGTGACATCCTTGGCGATATCAATATCCTTCAGCTGACCGCGCAGGGAGCGGATCATATTATGAATCTGAGTGCTCATACGTCCTGTCGATTGTTCCGTCGAACCTGTCGATTCATTCATTCGTTCTTGGCTTACCTGAACTTCGGCTGCCGCTTGTTTGACTTGCAGCATAATGCCTTCGAGCGAATCAATCATATTATTGATCCATTTGGCTAATTCCTGCGTTTCATCGCCGGCGAACTCCTGCACCTTGAGACGCTGCGTCAGGTCGCCGCTGCCTTCAGCATTTAGTCGAATGAATTTATTAATCTGCGAGAGCTGCTTAACAATCGGATTGCTCCCTATGTGTCTGAACAGATTTGCCCCGATAAGGCCATACAATAAACTGCCCCCAGCCAGACATGCTGCCCCGATCACATTGGAAACATGACCATTCAACAGCCAGAAGCCTGCGGCCGAAAGGAGGATAAAACCGATCATATAGCGAAGCTGCAAGCTGAACAATTTCCAATCGATACTGCGAATCCGGTACACTTCCTCCAGATCTCCTTCGCACATCATCCCCCATACATCCGGGCAATGCGGCAGCTGGAAGGTGACTCCCTTGCCAATGACAGAAATATGTCGATAATCGGAATAACCAGGGAACTCCACGAATAGATTATTTCCCTTAGCAATCGTTCCTGCAACCCCCGGATGAAGTTGTCCAGTAGCCGGATCCGTAAAGATAAGCTCAAGCTCCGTATGCTGTTTCACACCAACTATGCCATAATCCGTGCGTACGCCATCCTTGAGATTGTCACCATGTGTAAATGTAAGATCTTCAAACCGGCTTCGGGACAATGCAGTGCCAGGGGCAATATGCGTATTCAAAACAGGTTTAGCCATGAACAAATAATTATCGCCAGAATCCGGATACACATGTCCCGACTCTCGCTGGATCAAGTCCCCAAGCACGTCATTAGGTACACGCCCGCAAAGAGCTCCCTTCCAAATCCCGTTCTCCATCATGGGAACGATAAAAGTCAGCGTCATTTCATCATGAAATGGGGAGGTGCTGGGACCAATTTGCAAGGTCAACGGGTCCGAGTACGGTCCGAATAAGCATTTATTACCTTTACGCGCTTCCTCTAATCCTTTGTGAAGTACACTTCCTGCGTCATATTTCTTCCCTTTATGTGTAGGGTAAGTCGAATGGATTACCGTCGCTGTTTCATTTAAAATAAAAATTTCTGATAAATCTGCACCACTCTTTTGAGCCGCGAATAGCAATCGTTCAATATGCGTCTCATCCTGTGACAGATTCTCTGACGAAGTTGCCAGCAATTCCGTTAATTGTTCCAACAAACGATCCAAATTAGCCCAATAGGACGTTACCCAGCTTCTTAAAATGTCCGTTCTCGTGTGAGCAATGCCCTCAAATATATGGGCTACATCCTCCTTGATACCGCGATTCAGACGATATGACCACCACAATGGCAGTCCTTTGCGAATTCCAAGCCATTCAAACATCCCAAATCCCCTCCGATAGTCACATTTCAAGTGACTTTATTTAACATTTCTTAATCGACATTCTATAGCTGATTTCGACGTAAAGCAAGACAAAAAGTGATGTTTCGCAAAATAATTATCCAATCCGAAAATCACGGCATTTCTTGTCGTTTTATTTATGTGTCAGGTATATTGACATAATTTTCTGAAAAATCTACAATGAAAGAAATAACCGTTTCTTTTCAATCTTTAGCGTTATATTTTCTCACATCAAAATGAATTCAGATCAGAAAGGAGGCCTGGTTTCTGCTTCGGGCCCGCGTCAATAGATAGCTTCCGATGCATCGTTCAAGAAACCAGGAAGCTGCGATGTCTAAACCTGAGAATCTGGTCACCACCCCTTATGATCCGCGCCCGTTTTTTGATGAAATGTTTATGAATGCTTATTCGGTAAGATCACATTATCAAACGGTTTTCCGGCAATTCATGTCCATGAAGGCGGGGAGTTTAAACAAGCGCCAATCGGCCACCATGAAGCGCATGATGGAAGAAGGTATTACGTTCACCCTGTATAGCCCCGACCAAGCAGAACCTCTGGAACGCACGATTCCTTTCGATCCTATCCCACGCATTATTCCTCGAGACGAATGGCTGAAGTTGGAAAAAGGGCTGCAACAACGCGTTAAGGCGCTGAATCTATTTCTCAAAGATATTTATCATGATCAGAACATCCTGAAAGAAGGCATTATTCCAAGAAAAATGGTCATGTCCAATTGCTATTTCCGCCCCGAGATGATGCGGCTGTCTATACCGAACGATGTGTACGTCACTGTCTCAGGCATCGATTTAATCCGTGATGAGCATGGTGAATATTTTGTACTGGAAGATAACCTGCGCTCGCCATCTGGCTTCTCCTATTTGTATAAAAGCCGTTCAATCATGACTCACTTGTTCCCGGAGCTTGTTTTCAGTCATTCGATTCAAGATATTGAACATAGCTTAAATGTCTTTCTATCCGCCCTGCGCAGACTGAGCCCTTCCGGCAAATCCGATCCAGTTATTGGTTTGCTTACACCTGGCTGTTACAATTCTGCTTACTTCGAACATACGTTCTTGGCGCAGCAAATGGGCATTCAGCTTGTAGAAGGACACGATCTCGTTGTCATTGACCATAAGGTCTATATTCGCGGCATCAAAGGACTTCGCCAAATTGATGTTTTGTATCGCAGAATTGATGATGATTTCCTGGATCCTCTTGCTTTCGACCCCAGTTCCATGCTGGGTGTCGCCGGTATTATGAACGCTTATCGCGCTGGCAACATCAACATTGTCAATGCCCCGGGAACTGGCGTGGCTGACGATAAAGCCATTTATGCCTACGTGCCGGATATGGTTCGTTACTATTTAAATGAAGAACCTATTCTGAAGAACGTACCTACTTACATTTTATCCAGACCGGAGGAACGGGAGCATGTGCTGCAGCACCTGGACGAAATGGTCGTCAAAGAGACCTCGCTCTCTGGCGGGTATGGGATGCTTATCGGGCCGTCGGCCACTGAACATGAAATTGCTGATTTTAGACTTAAAATCCTCGCAGATCCTGACCGGTATATCGCTCAGCCCACCATCCAATTATCTCGAGCCCCGGTAATGATGGACGGTCAAATGGCAGCTAGACATATTGATCTTCGAGCCTTCGTCATTGCCGGAGACAACATTCAAGTCATACCCGGCGGGCTCACGCGTGTCGCTCTGAAAGAAGGTTCACTCGTCGTCAACTCCTCGCAAGGCGGAGGCTGCAAGGATACTTGGGTCACTCATTCCTAAAGAAAGATTGGAGGCCAGAGGAATATGGTCATGATGGGACGAACAGCGGAAGCTTTATTCTGGATTGGCAGGTATGCAGAACGAACAGAGAATCATGCGAGGTTAATCGATGTCTATTATCATATCCGCGAGGAGCGGGAGAGCACGAACGGCCAATCCTGGAGCCGACTTATTGATACGATCGGTGATCGCGCAGCGTTCATAGAACAGTACGGCAGCTTCACCGAGCAGCATGTCCTGCAATATATAACTTTAGATAAAATCAATGCCAATTCTTTGCTCGCTTGTACGAATCATGCCCGCGCTAATCTCCGGAATATTCGCGAGAAAATGCCTGCAGAGCTATGGGACATTATGAACGGCTTGTATTTGTGGCTCAAAGAAAAAGAAGTGCGTGACATCACGGCCGACTCTCCACATCTTTTCTATCGTTTTATTCGTGATACACTGTCGATGTTTCAAGGGGCTGCTACCTCGGTCATGCCTCGCCAAAATGAATGGTATTTCGTAGAAGCCGGCCGCTATCTGGAAAGAGCCGAGAATCTGCTGCGCTTGCTTCAATCCTTATGCCAGGATTATGCGAGAGAAGAGCTTTCGTCCTATCCGCTTATGCTTTCCGTTTTGAAATCAGTCAGCGGGTATGAATCCTATCGCAGAGAGTATGCCGATACCGTTACCCTCAGCAGCATCATTAAGTTTCTTATGCTTAACGATACCTTCCCACGTTCCATCAGCTTCTCCTTTCAAGCGTTAGAACGCTCCTTAAAAGGGATTCAATTAGATGACCCGGATCTCGGCAATACCGTTCACAAGCTAGCTAAGCTGGCAGGGAAAGTCCAAGCAAACCTCGCTTGCATGGATGAGGACGATATTTTATCCGGTAAATTGGAAATGACGCTGCAAGCACTCCGTGAATCCTGCAACCTCATGGGCATTCGGATGTCGAAAGTCTTTTTTCCCTCCCGGGAGGAGGTTATCGCATGATGAAGCTGGAGATTACGCATATCACACGCTATTCTTACACCGAAACGGCGCAGGACAGTGTCAATGAAGTACGGTTAACCCCGCTGACTGACAATCGGCAAGCCTGCTATCACCACAGCATTACCACCGAACCAGTTTCTGCTTTCTTCACCTACTCGGATTTCTTCCATAATCGCGTGCATGCTTTTACGGTCAATCCTATTCATCGTGAGCTGACGATCAAAATGATGTCTACGGTTGTCACGCACGACAACGACAATATCCCTTCGGACATCGCTTCTCCTTATGAGGAGAAGGCGATGCGGTTTAGCGATACTTTCCAAAATGAATA
Source organism: Paenibacillus alba (assembly GCF_013204855.1). GTDB lineage: Bacteria > Bacillota > Bacilli > Paenibacillales > NBRC-103111 > Paenibacillus_E > Paenibacillus_E alba. Next base: position 140,059 of record NZ_JABMKZ010000010.1, read on the forward strand.
CGCCGAATACCTGCTGCCTACAAGCTATACAGGACTGACGCCTGAGATCAAATCCTATTCAGACGCCATTCCCGATCAAGGCGTCAGCCTCTATGAGCTGATGCGTAATATTTACACAACGATCAATCGGGATTTCACGTATGATATTTCGGCAACATCCGTTCAGACCACTGTAAGTGAAATGCTGCAATTCAAACGTGGCGTTTGCCAAGACTACTCTCATTTCATGATTGCGATTTGCCGTGACAAAGGTATTCCCACCCGGTATGTGAGCGGCTATCACTTCGTAGGAGACCTGCAGGGTGGCAGCGCGGATTTCACGCAAGCCTCCCACGCTTGGGTGGAGTGCTTGATACCAGGCTCCGGTTGGTTTGGCTTTGATCCTACCAATAACTGCGAAGTCAACTGGCGTTACATTAAATTGGGACATGGCCGCGACTACAATGATATCGTTCCTGTCAAAGGTGTTTATCGCGGAGCTGGTCAACAGGATTTGGAAGTTATTGTGGATGTTAAACTGATCGGATAATTCCTCGCTTAGCCCCCATATTTAGTGTAGAATGATTCCGAAGACAGTTTACAACTAAGAGGTGTTCCAATGTCCATAAGCTTCACTTCATCCATCATAAATCGATTAAAAAAAGAGATTGCAGAGGATCAACAGAAAAGCATCGACGAACAGAAGAAGAAAGAAAAAGTAATCTCCAAAATGAATCAACTGCAAAGAGATATCAAACTAAGCAATTCGGCTAGCGATTTAAACAGCAAAATGTCCAGAATGAACAAAATGAAAGAAGAAATCAAACGCATTGACCTTTCTCAAGCTGCTTTAGTTAAACAATTGACAGCTAAGCGTGCTGCGCTGCAAGAGCAAATCGCCAAAGATCAACAACTAGAGAAATAAAAACAACCTCGCGGGACAGACTTTTCAGCCAAATCACAAAAAGACGGATCTCACACACGGATGAACAGTGTGAAATCCGTCTTTTTGTGACGAAAAATTTCAAAAAAGGCTCAGTAAATAAAAGGAATTCAAGTGTAAATGTGGAATAACTACATTAACCTACATGCTAGAAAAAAAGAAGATAAACAGGGAGGTTTTCTGATGAAATCAACAGGTATCGTTAGAAAAGTAGATGAGTTGGGACGCATTGTTTTGCCGATTGAACTCCGACGCACACTTCATATTGACATTGGCGATGCCATTGAGGTTTATGTGGATCCGGAACGAATAACACTTAAAAAGTACATGCCTGCCTGCGTATTCTGCGGTAACTTCGAAAATATGACTTATTTCAAAGGAAAGCTGGTCTGCGGTACCTGCGTTGATGAAATCGTTTAGCTCCTAAAGCCCCCCCTCTCTAAAAAAGGCACTATGCCGCGCAGCTGAACGTTATCAGCTAGGCGACTCAGTGCCTTTTGTCCATTCTATTTCACTTCGATATGAACTTGATCTTGGCGATAGACTGCCAGCAATTTCCCTTCCGTATCTGCCGCGAACATGACTGTACGCTCTGCTTCCAGCTCGAAAACATAGCTCCGACCCGTAACAGGATCTTTCACCTCAATCTCGGTATCTACGCTAAACTCCGATACGAAGATAAACAAGGAGCCTTCCGCAAAGCTGAGCTTCCGCCCATAAACACCAGGCAGCTGCCCGCCTTTAACCCAAGTGAGCTCAGCTTGCACACCAGCCTCTGCCAATGCGAAATGATACAACGCCTCGACGCTTTCACTTCGTTCATTCAGTTCAACCGGAAGCGGACACCAGATTAGTTTTCCTTTGCCCAGCTCATAGGTCTCAACGACCCCATGTTGGGAATTCCATGTACCGCTGTTTCCTGTTCCACTCGACAAAGCCACCTCTTTATTCAGCTGCGCAATACGATCGCCACCGAAGGAAACCGGATGTACCTTTCCGTTCAGCACCATAGCTTCCTCACGCAGAACGTTGCTTAACACGGTGTCGCCGACAACCTCGGTCAATCGCGCCACGGGTGTCCAATATTCATTTAGCCCAAGTGGCCCTGTAAATAATAGAGTGCCTCCATTGGAACGCACATGTGCTGCAAGCTTTTCTAATGCAGCATCGCTGAAATTATGCGCACTTGGTACGATGATCAGCTTAGGATGAGCTTGAGCCAATGCGTCCAAATGATACTCGCCAAGTCCGCGGAAAGGCACATTCATCGAGTAAGCCAGTGTTCGCGTGAGTTTGGATGTGGCATCGCCAGCTAATTTCCGCGTAGAGAAATCATTGGAGTAAGGGAATACAGCTACGACTTCCTCCAGCTTTCGATCCACGAACAAGTCACGAATGCTGCCCATGAACGAACCAAAGTCATAAGAGACATCTGCTTCCGGCTTCTCCGTTCCATCTGCCCGAAGCGCCCCGATATGGGATTCATTGATATTGTTCATGTAGAAGTTGATATTCCAAATCCATTGAACGGCTCCCGCTCCACCCGTTGCAAACGAATAGGCATATTTACGCTCAAGAATATTGCGCAGCTCGTGTTCGGAGCGTTTTGCGCGGCCATCTGCCGTTTCTACATACATGATCCCTGTTTCTTGAATCAAACTTGGCTTATCCGGTGCTTTGGAGAAAATACCGTCCCAAACCAGTTGATCCATTAACCACCATGTATGAACCGTCGTATAATCAACCGCATCTGCATAGAAAAATGGAGAAGGGCGCTGAGCTCCCAAGCCTTCATCTTGTCCTACTGTCGCCAAATGCGCCGGATTAATACTGCGAATTGTGGCAATTAATTCATGCGCCCAGCGATTGTGCATATCCATCGTAAACAGCGTGTAATCCAGCCACGGAGATCCTTTTTTCTCCAGCGTCTCGGTTGTGTTCATATTCATATCAGCAACGTCCGGTAAACGCACACTTGCAAAATCCGGCAGTTCTTCCGTTGTCATATTCCAACGCTCTTGCAGCTTGCGGATATCACGATGCCGAGTCTCGAGCCAGTTCACAAAAGCGTCCTGTTCGAAGCGGTCATGCGCTGACTGGGGACCGGCAAAAGGCTTGTTCGGGTTAAACATGGACGGTTCGTTGATCAGATCCCAGTGCACGTTCGTCGTGTTTTGATGCCTGGAAACGATCGAAGAGATGAATCGTTTTTGTGCTTCAACGCTGCGCGGATCCAGATAAGGGTTAACCCCTTCCCATAGTTCTGGTGTGAAAGCAAAGAAGTTGAACGTTACTTCAATGTTATGTCTTTTGCAAGTCAAAATGAAAGCATCAATGGAACGCAGAACTTCCTCATAAGGATGCCCATCCACAAACATAACTTGACGCCAAGCCGACCAAATTCCCGTGCGCAGCAAATTAATCCCCGCTTTAACCATTTGCGCAATATCTCGATCCCATACGGATACGTTTGGCATGAATAAGAATTTGCGCGCCACATCGCTCGTCATATAAGTCATTCCTACAATCGGCAGCGGACGTCCATCTTTCTTAAAATAGTCGCGGTCACAAGACAGCGGTGTGCCCTCACGAAGCAGTTGCGCATCATAGCCCCAGTAGCCTTGGTTAAAAATACGCGTTTCGCCTGTATTCGCAACAGCCGTACAAACAGCCGTGTAATAGCCGGCTTCGATATCAACCGGAACATTCACCTTATGATATGTTAGCTCCCGAGACGCTTTCATTTGGAATTCAGTTGTCCACACAGGCACGGAATGTCCGTCTTTCTTCACTTCAACAGTGAATGTCCAACCTGTATTCTCAGAGTTGTCCCCGAAGCGATTGGCGAGAGTTTGCAATTGCACAGTCAGCGCTGCGCGATCACCTGGGTCATAGCACGCATAGTTCGGTTTGAACCAGATTTCAGTCACACCTCTGGCTGTGAAGGCAGACAGTTCTTTCAGCAACGTTGTCCCCCCCTGTGTCCAGAACGTATCATCAGTAACCAGATTTGCAAAAATCCAGCGACCGCCTGCGAAATCCCCCTTCGTATTTTCCAAAAGTACGATAGGTGCCGCAATCTCTCGTTCTTCACGTGAAATCCCTTTAAGAAGCGGGATCAGATGAGCATCCATGGGACCGCTGGAACCTACTTGACCTGGGTGATCATCGGCACGTGTTACATGAAGAACAAGACCAACCGTAGGCTGAACAGTCAGCAGTGCTTCTTTGCCAGCAAGCAAGGCAAGCTCTGAATGTGCTGCATAACGAGCAATTGGTGACGGATCAACAGGCAGAACTTCATGGATTTGAAGCTGCTGATGGTACGCTGTTTGTTCCGCCTCTAATTCCCAGTCAGATGCACCTGCATAAACGGGATTTCGGAAAGGCGCACTCCCCACATGAATAAGCCCCTTGCCCGCTCTTACATGCTTCAAGATGGCTTGCCATGCCTTTTTAGGGAAATAACGTCCGTGGAGATGAACCAAATTCGCTGCGCCTTGGGCCAGCGCTTCTTCTAATTCATCCGCTGCTGCGATGCGGCCAAACTGTGCTAACGCCTCTAGATGACTGTTGCTCGGGCGAATCCCTTCATAAGGAAACGACGGATCATAAAATATGATCGAATTATTCATATTCATCCTCCAACACGGAATTATTTTGTTATTTTTGTTAGGCTAACAATATTTGTTGTGATCATAATGTAATCAATTTCTCTCTCTAGGTCAACTCATTTTCAATAAAAAACTCCAACCATCATTGACAACATTCACTTTATATATAAAAATGTAATTTGTTAGTTTTGTTATGTTTTTCCCATTCCTGATAAGAGGGTGTCTCGTTTGAGCAAACATGTATCTATGCAGCAAATTGCCGACCGGCTCGGCTTGTCCAAATATACCGTATCCCAAGCGTTATCCGGCAAATCGGGCGTAAGCATCGAGAATCGGTTGCGTATTCAAGAGACTGCAAGGGCTATGGGCTACCTTATTCAGGGGAAGACTCATAGGATAAGCAAAGAAAGCTCCCTGACAGATTCAGCAGAAAAGGATCAAGCTGCTATTTCCAAAGAAGTCAGCCCTTACATATTGGTCTGGATTCAAGCTATGTATCAGCAGGACAACCCCTTCTGGGGCAAAGTTCTCGCAGGCATTGCAACAGCCAGCAGCGAACTCGGGTATGAGCATCTGATCGTACCTGTCCTTAAGGGACACACGGATTCTTTGCAAATCCCTTCCTACTTGGATCCCGCCTACTGCGCGGGCCACTTGCTTGCTGGTACGTTTCCATCCCTATCCGTCATTTCGCTGAAACAGACCGGTATTCCGCTAGTTTTAATTGATCATTTTGAACCTCTGGTCGATGTTGATTGTGTCCTGAACAATAATTTAGAAGCTGGTAAAATGGCTTGTCAGCGGCTGCTTGCGGCGGGCTTGAAGCGACTTGTATTCGTTGGCGACGACTCTTTCGCTGTCAGCTTTAAGGAGCGTTGGTGGGGATGCCGTCTAGCCATCGAAAACATTGCCGGTCCTGAGGAAACTTATTCCTTAAAGAGATGGCAGGTGCCTTATGGCCAGCCGCAGTTAATCTCCTATCTAGAACGGAAAGTAGCTGCGTTGACCCCGGACAGCATGCCTGAAGGAATCATTTGTGCCAACGATCAACTAGCACTCGATCTGATCCCTATCCTAGGAAGCAAAGGAATCGACATACCGAGTCAAATCAAAATTATCGCTTTCGACAACATTGAAGCCGCTGCCTACGCACAACCGCCGCTAAGCACATTTGAACTAGCCAAAGAATCCTTAGGCATTCGCGCCGTTGAAACCCTGCTTTATCGCAGGAATCACCCTGGGAGGCAATCGGAGAAAATCATTTTGTCATCACGCTTCATTGCCCGAGATTCAGGTTAAATAGCCTCATCAAACGCAAATAAGGCGTATAGATCAGCTCTTCAAAGAGCCTCTATACGCCTTGCGAATGTGCAATCGGCTATAACCGAGAAAGAACAATGGAAACAAGTATACCCACTATAGCAATCCAAAATAAATAAGAGCGCAGTACCCGTGACAGGCTTTTGTCCTGCCGATCAATAACCGCTTTCTTTCGCGAGCTGCTGTCCTTCGTTTCCGAGTCAAGCTCATCATTCACTTGTGAGCGCCAATTGATGAATTGAAAGCCAATTCCGCTAACGACCACTGAAATCATCAGAAGAATTAGCGACCCCATAAATAATTTGTCCGATATGGACTGCATCATGTATCTAACCTTTCTGTCTTCACCTATACTCCTAACCAGTTCTCCTATTATACTTCAAATCCGGCTTCGAATACATATGGAAAAAGCTGCCCCTAAGATCGGTTAGATCTTTGGCGGCAGCCCCTTCGTTCATAACCTATTACAATGTTTTATCTCCCGGTTTCCAGTTCACTGGACAAAGTCCGCCAGCTTGCAGCGCTTGAAGCACTCGCAACGTTTCATCCACGGAACGTCCGACATTCATATCCGTTATGACTTGGTAGCGAAGTACGCCTTCTGGATCGATAATGAACAGTCCACGGTGTGCAGCACCCGTTTCTTCGTCCAGAACACCATAACTGCGTGCTGTCTCTTTGGAAAAGTCACTGACCAATGGGAAATTCACAGGTCCGATCCCATTTTGCTCCCGCGGAGTTTGTGTCCAAGCTCTGTGCGTATGAATACTGTCAACGGAAGCACCTACAATTTCGCAATCCAGTTCAGCAAACTGCGTGTAATTGTCACTGAAAGCTGTAATTTCAGTTGGGCAAACGAATGTGAAGTCAAATGGCCAGAAGAAGAAAATAAGCCATTTGCCGCGGTAATCCTCCAGCGTGATTTTCTCATCCAAAGTCTCCATGTTTTTGGTCGACAAGAGTGAAAAGGAAGGAGCCGGCAGCCCTAATTTCGCAAATGGTTGTGTCGGTTGTAAAGTTAATTGTGTCATCGTATGATCTCCTCTTTCTATCTATTTATTGGGTTAGCTGAGATGAACTTGCGTTAGCTTGCGATTTCGGCCAGTGCTTTTTTAAGCTTAGTCACGTTTAGGCCTAGGATTTTATGCTCGCCAATGACGGTTACAGGCAAGGACATCAAGCCTAAGTCATGCAGCTCTTGTCCAAATTGATCGTTCAGATCGATATTTCTTTCTTCAAAAGCAACCTGCTGATCGTTCAAATACTTTTTCAACTGTTGGCAATAAGGGCAATTCGTACTGGAATAAACAATGACATTAGACATCGATATACATCTCCTTAGGGTGTGAGTTTATTTGTATTGCGGGATTAATTGCGCCCGTTTGTTAATAAATTTATCGACGGCCATCGCCGCGATCGCTCCGTCAGCAGCCGCCACAACAGCTTGTTTCACCGGTGTGCGTCTGACTTCGCCTGCTCCGAATACTCCGGCAACGGAGGATTGCATGGAGCTGTCCAGAATCATAAAACCATCCTCGTCCAGAGGCACTTGATCCTGCAAGAAATCGGTGCCTGGCTTGCTGCCGGAGAGGAAGACGAACACGCCATCGACTTTCAGCACCTCCTCCGATCCAGCGCTCGTGCGGATTCGAAGTCCCTCCACTTGCTTCTCGCCTAACACTTCCAGCGGCTTTGCTTTATATAAAATGGATGTCCCCTTCAGTTCTGGAACATGATGTACGCCTTGCAGCTCTGGACGCGGTACAACGAAATAGATTTTATCTGTAAATTTGCTCAGCGCCTGCGCTTCTTCCAAAGCTTCCTCCGAATCACCGATGACCGCCACCGTTTTGCCTTCAAAAAAGGCTCCATCACAAGTGGCGCATGTGCTTACCCCGCGCCCTAACAGGTTTTCTTCACCTGGCAGCATGCGATTGCGTCCTTTAGAACCTGTTGCAATAATAATGGACTTGCCTTCATAAATGCCATCCGCGGTAAAGACAACTTTGGTTTCGTCCTCTACATCCACAGCCGTAATCGTCGTCTGAATGAACTCCGCGCCAAAGCCTTTGGCTTGATCACGCATCGTATCGAGCAGATCTTTGCCCGATAGATCGCCTATGACGCCGGGATAATTGGCAATTTTGTGAGTGATCGCTAATGCTCCCGTGTTCGGTGCTTTGTCGATAACTAACGTTTTCAAGTTACCTCTTGCTGTATAAATGGCCGATGAGGCTCCCGCCGGTCCGGCTCCTATAATGATGACATCATACATAGCGTTTCACTCCCTTCATCATGTTAATTGCTTGTCCATTGATAATCCATCTCACATAATAATTATTATAATTAAATATAAATGAAAGTCAATCCTTTTTAAGAATAATTATAAATAAGAAAAATTAACGGAGGAGAACGATAGTTAAACAAACAGGCGCCACTGGTACTATATCTCACTCCGCAAAAAAGAACCCTCCAAATTTGGAGAGTTCTTTACACTTTTATCCATACGTTTGCGGGTGGTGACAGCTATGCTGGTATTACCCCTACTAGCAGAGTCGCAATCCAACTTACGATTCTCCTTTGGCTTCGATTCCGTGTTATTTGGACTATAGCTCGTCGATCGCTTGAACAACTAGCACCAACGCCTTAAGTCTTCTTTCTAAGAGCGTTCTTTGTGGACTACCAGGCTTCGACTTAATGTAACTGTTCTCAACTGAGGGGGGTTAAACCCAAAGAACATTGTGAGCTTCTACTAAATCTTCATGTTTGTATAGATGAGGTTTTTGATTCCATAAATTCTCTAAAATAGCTAAGCCAATGTAAACAGCATTAAGTCGTTTCTTTACTAAGGTAGTATTTGCGCCACTTTGAGTCATCTGGGATAAGGCGTTCTCGAGTTTTTTGATTGTAGATTGCAAAGATTTTAATGATTCGAACTTACGTTTCAGGTAACAGCCCTTGTTGCAACGTCCCTTGCTTTCCAAGTCCCTTACATCCTAGCTATTCTTTCTGGACTTAGGTGCTTCCTCTAAGCCTGTGAGACCAATGCCGCCATTGTTCGGCATAGCGTATTTCATAGGAAAATTTCTTACTTTACGCCGCTCACCCCATCGTTTGATGGTGCATATGTTTCCACATGCTCTAACTTTAGACCTGTACATTCGGAAGTTCGTCAGTTCAGTCTGTTTGAACGTCTGTTTGAACATTCTCACCATATCCAGTTTTTCAGCCGCGCGGCATATCCATTGGCATACCTTTTCTATTCGAATGGCTCCAGCCTTCGTTCTGCCGAATCTACCTGATCTCCACACCTCATGTTCTGTTAAACATAACGCGCACAGGAGTATTGACAGGCACTTAACTCGAAGAGGAGCCCACCTGAGTAAGTATCCCCGTCCCTATCCAATTCCCCAGTTAAAAGATAAGTTTCGACGTAAACTTTTGAATCTTATAAACAACTTATTGGTTGTCAAATAAGACCTCAGAGGTTAGTTGGATGTGTGCTCTAAAGAGCTGTGTAGCACGTTCACCATCGCGGCTAAGAACGGCATCTGTTAATGCCTTATGTTCAGCGAGTCCATCGCGAACTTGCTGTTGCTGGGGTGAACAATGCCGATAAAATTCGCTCAAATCCCAAAGGTTGCTGCAGATATCTAAGAGAACTGGATTAGGGCATGCAGCAATAAGCTCGTAATGAAATTGACGATGAATCTCAGACCATTCTTCGCGGACGACAAGCTTTTCATTCACTTCCTTGTACTCAGTCGTTTGCGATAGCTTGTGATGCACGGCAATTACAATAGATTCCCATGTGAGATCACCATAGGCGATGGATAGGCGTAAAGCTTCGGATTCATTGATTAACCTCGCTTGTATGATGTTGTTCAGTTCTTCTTCCGACGCCGTCTTTACTGAAAATCCGTGGTTAGGATTTTGCTGTACCAGACCCTGAGTCGCCAATCGCGTCAACGCTTCGCGAACAACGGCAACTGAGACTTCGAAACCTTTAGCTAATTCCAAAACTTTTAATGGAGCGCCTGGTTCATATTGTCCAGTCAAAATATCGGATTGTAGTTTCTTCTTCACATTCTCGCTTAAGGTGGACGAACCATTTCTTTTGGCCATGAAGCAGCACCTTCCTTCATGCACATTATAATTATACGTAATTGTATTTAGATAGTTTACACCGATATCAATAAAAAACAAACATTAAATTCGATAACAAATGATTAAATCGATTATCATTTACAGAATCGATTATTTAATGTATTATCGAAAATGAAAATAAAAGGAGGTAATTTATAATGAACAACAATCCATTTTCCAAATTGCCAGAAGTAGCAGTCTTTCAGTTGGAGAGTAATGACATTGTGGAGGGACATCCTCTACCGGCCCAGCATTATTCGGAGATGTCAACACTAGAGGGAAGTAAAGATCTCTCGCCCCATTTGAAGTGGTCGGGTGCACCCGACGGGACAAAGAGTTTTGTCGTAACTGCATATGATCCGGACGCCCCAACTGGATCGGGGTTGTGGCACTGGGCAGTTATCAATATCCCTGCCAGCGTTACCGAGCTACCCACAGGCGCAGGCGATGAGTATTCCAGCGGTTTGCCTCAAGGCTCCCTGCAACTACCGAATGATTTGAGACTCGATCGCTTTATCGGCGCAGCGCCTCCAGCGGGACACGGTCCTCATCGATATTATTTTGTTGTTCATGCGCTGGACGTCGAAAATATCAGTGTCGCCCCTAATTCCACGCCAGCTCTCCTTGGATTCACCATGTTGAGTCATACGCTGGGCAGAGCAGTTCTCATGGCAACAGGGGAAATCAAGTAACCCAAGATGTTGAAGCATAGGAGAGAATCATATGAGAAATTCCGAGTATCTTATGCGTATTTGAGCTTTTTTTTGTACACAACAAGGTTTGAAAAGCACAGTACTCCATGCAATGCGGAGTCAAGTACGGAGGAAGTGGTGAAGCTGAACGATCAGCCACATCATGTATGCCCCAATTGCCAGCAGCCAATTATAATTTTGAAGCATACCATCATTTGCAGCTGTGGGAGCAAGATTAAAAACAAAGTAAAATTTAAAATATATCCAGAAAAACTGAAAAGTCCTCATAATTGAGGACTTTTCAGTAAATTAGCGTTGAGCATCTCTGCCAGCGAAGTATTTAAAACATTACCTTGTCGGCTTAATCAGGTGAAACATTTAATCATCAATGGAATACAGGCTCTTTATTTCATCAATACGTTTTATCTTATAGAAATGAGGCATTCCAATGCAAACCAATCATAGCGTTCAAAAAAATAAAGGAGAGTTATTACTTGGTTTACTTGTCTTTACACTCATAATATCCGTCATGAATGCAACCATGTTTAATATTGTACTCCCTAATATCAGTAAACAATTTCAAATTTCTTCATCGCAAGCGAGTTGGATCATCACAGGCTATATGATTGTGTATGCAATTGGCTCGGTAACTTACGGTAAATTGACAGACAGATACAGCTTGAAGAATTTGTTGACGTTTGGTCTACTACTTTTTGCATTTGGGTCTGTCATCGGTTTAGTGGCTAGTGAATATTGGATGGTCATTGTGGGGCGAATTGTACAGGCAGCTGGTGCATCGGTCATTCCGGCGATTTCTATGATTGTACCAGTTCGTTACTTTACATCTGAAAGGCGCGGTCGTGCATTGGGTACCGTTGCAATCGGATTTTCACTTGGTTTGGCCATTGGTCCGATCATCGCTGGTGTGGTAAGCAGTACATGGAACTGGCGGGTACTATTTGTAATCTCGCTTTTATCATTACTTACGTTGCCGATGTATCGGAAATATTTAGATGATGAAAAGGGAGTTACCAGAAAAATGGATTATATTGGCGGAGTACTTCTGGCTGGTACCGTAGCCATTTTGTTACTGGCTCTAACAAGCGGAAGTGTTTGGCTTGCCTTAGGGGGAACTCTTACTTTCATTTTTTTCGTACTACGTATACGCTATACTCCAAACCCATTCATAAACCCAACCATATTTCGAAACAAACCGTTTTCATTCGGTCTAATTATTACTTTCGTCATGATCGGGATTGGCTTTGCTTTTCCATTCATTACACCTCAGCTACTTTCTTCTGTAAACCACTTGTCACCGGTTTTCATCGGAATAGTTATGTTGCCGTCGTCTTTAATGGCCGCGCTTTGGGGTCGACGAGGCGGTAAATTAGCAGATGAAAAGGGAGATCGTTTCCTTGTGTTTACTGCAGCTGCACTTCTTATTATCGGTTTCATCTCTTTGTCTTCCGTCGTTGGTATGTCGCCAGTATTTATTGCGATCTTTCTCATTTTCGGTATTCTTGGTCAATCGTTCATGCAAATTGCAATGTCAAACACTGTTTCACGTACACTCTCAAAAGAGAATATTGGCGTAGGGATGGGATTATTCTCGATGGTCACTTTTATTGCTACGGCTACATCAACAGCTATTATCGGCAAGATACTAGATCTGGGCACATCCACCATTCACTTAAATCCGATACCACAAAACAGTGCGACTTTCGTATATAGCAATATTTTCCTGATACTTCCCATTCTTATCGTTGTCGTAGCTGCATTATATTATGCCCAATTTGGGCGTACAGGTAAAATGGCTAAGGACGAAAGATGAATAGTGAACCAGTTACTTAGTAAAGGTAATATAGAAATGCTAGGTCAGATCGGGTTAGATAACATCAAAAATCAAAAGCCAGCCTGCTTAATCAAAAAAATCTGCATGCCAGTTCATTTAAAGTTAATAAGAGACCTTCTTCTAGCTGAGAATATATAACTCTCAGGTTTAATGCTGTTCATGAGAATCATACTTATTACGCGAACCTCTTTAGATCGTTTTTGATCAGTCATCTGAACAAGTTCTTGTCCTCTGACTCGGGACAAGAACTTGGAGTTCTCGTTCACCGCCCCTTAACCTTGAGATGTTGATATTTATTGATAATGTGATGCTTCATTGAGATTGAATAGTATTCTAATAACAACAAGAAATAGTGCCATTAAAATAAGTGCATAACCTACCCAACGCAAACTTAAACTCCTTTGTGACGATTTCGAACGTATGACGAATAATAACCCAGTACCTATAAACAATACTATAATTATTCCAAAATTGACCAAACGAACACTCCTTTCATTTAGTCCCACTCTTGTTTAGATGTTAATTGTGTAAGTTAGGTTTCGTTATCCCGCCCGTTTGCACAAAAGGCTGCACACGGCAGCCTCTTTAGGTTTGTTCAACAATCGTTATCCGTTAGGTTAACGCCAGCGCCCAGTCTACAACTTTATGATTACGGTCTAGTTCTTTATTGTTCAGTACTTCGTTTTATCGAACACCAACAAATCTTTTGCATTTCTCCACCCCATGCGTTACTATTTATATATTGACAAATTTGCAGGTCTATATAAGGAGGTTAACCCGCTATGTGCCCCCGTACCAAAGAACAAAATGAACTCATACGCATACAGCGCAGAGAACAGATCCTGGACGTCACCGCGCTCTCCTATTTTCGCACGGGCGGCAGCTTTGATATTCGCGACGTCGCCCGCGAGGCAGGGCTTGGTTACGGCACAGTGTACCATTATTACCCCAATCGGCATTTATTAATACAAGATGTGTTAGAAAGCGGCTTCGAACGATGCGAGCAAGTTATCGCACAATGGGCGAACATCAGCGGCAGCCCCCCGGATGACCCGCAGTTGTTGACGTATTGTAAAGCGCTGCTCCGGCTGTGGCAGTCGGACGCCCGCGCATATCTCGTCTACAAAATGGCGGCTGAACATTATGCAGGCTTGCCAGAAAAGGATCGACACCACGCCAAAAGAAAATTTATGGAACGGCTGTATGTTCCACTCCAATCGATCGCCCAGTGCGAAGACGACAGCGTCGACCATATGCTCGCCGTGCTAGTCGGTTGCTGTGGGCTGCACTACTATGCGGTTAATTCCGACCTGGACGTCGATCGAATCGCCCGACTCGCTATGCAAGCTATTACGAAGGAGTCCTGATACGAACATGGTCATTTTAAAAAGCAAGCATGAAATTAACGCTATCCGCAAGGCATGCCAAGTGGTGGCTGAATGCCATCGTACAATCGCCCCGCTTATCAAACCGGGTATTACCACCAACGAGATTGAGCGCATATTCGAGGAAATTATGTTGAAGCACGGCGCAAAGCCATACCAGAAAGGTTATAAGGGCTATCAATATGCGACCTGTGCCTCCGCCAACGATGTGATCGCACATGGCTTCCCTAGCAATAAGCCACTTGAGGAAGGCGATATCGTGACGATCGACACTGTCGCTGAGCTCGATGGCTGGCTCGGCGATTCGGCCTGGAGTTATGCGGTCGGACAGATCTCGCCGACGGCCGAGAAGTTGATGCGTGTCACGAAGGAATGTCTTGACCTGGGCATCGAGCAGGCGCAGCCCGGCAATCGACTAGGCGACGTGACGAGCGCGATTCAGCGGCATGCGGAATCACACGGTTTCGGCGTCGTGCGCGACCTTCTCGCCCATGGCATCGGCCGCGACCTGCACGAGGAGCCGACTTATATGCATGTCGGCAAGCCTGGAAAAGGCCCCCGTATCAAGGAAGGTATGGTGTTCACGATTGAGCCCATGATCACCGAAGGCACCTACTTCATGACAATCGATCCGGACGGCTGGACTGCACGGACGATGGACAACAAGCTCGCCGCCCAATATGAGCATACGATCGCCATCACGGCTGAAGGTCCACAAATTTTGACTGCGCAATAGAAAAATGAGAGGTCGACCAACGAAATGGTCGACCTCTCATTTTTTCGTATTCGGCATAGCATCTTTCTTTATTCGGTCGCAGGTGCATATGTTTCCACATGCTCTAACTTTAGACCTGTACATTCGGAAGTTCGTCAGTTCAGTCTGTTTGAACGTCTGTTTGAACATTCTCACCATATCCAGTTTTTCAGCCGCGCGGCATATCCATTGGCATACCTTTTCTATTCGAATGGCTCTAGCCTTCGTTCTGCCGAATCTACCTGATCTCCACACCTCATGTTCTGTTAAACATGACGCGCGCAGGAGTATTGGCGGGATGGTTTCGGGATACTTGGTTCCATCATTCCCATCCTCCGTTGTAAAGTTAAGATTACTCATTGTAATCTTCTGCTTTTTCACGCTGGTTGGCGCTTATAGCAGAACTTGTCATACTTCTCCGTTAGTTTAGTCTTTACCTTCCATCATGAATTTATACACATTTGCGACAAGAAAATCCCCCTAATATATGCAGACATTGAAGAACATATTTATTTTGTCTGAGTTTTATAGAATTAAATAAGAATGAAACTAAAGAGGTTATTCCTAATGTGGGATAACCTCTTTTTAGGCCAACTAATTATAAAATAAGTTTCCATTGATTCGAAAGACTATGTGGGTTCAACTCAAACTCAAAGTGTGAATTCCCCTACCACTCGGCGATACTCCCATCTTTATGCCGCCATACAGGGTTCTGCCATTGATGCCCAACAGCCACCATCTTCCTGACATGCGCTTCGTTCACTTCAATACCCAAACCAGGCCCTTGAGGAATTTGGACGAAGCCATCCTTGTACGCAAATACAGAACCATCAACGATATAATCTAGCAAATCACTGCCTTGATTGTAGTGAATGCCCAGACTTTGTTCCTGGATGAACGCATTATGCGCTGTTGCGTCTACCTGAAGACATGCCGCAAGCGCAATAGGTCCAAGCGGACAATGCGGTGCCAGAGCAACATCATAGGCCTCCGCCATCGAGGCAATTTTCTTACACTCTGTAATCCCCCCGGCATGTGACAGATCAGGTTGGATAATATCCACATACCCATCCGCCAACAGCGACTTGAAATCCCAACGGGAGAACATTCTCTCGCCAGTTGCGATAGGGATAGACGTATGCCGGGCAATTTCGCGTAATGCCTCGTTATTTTCAGCTAAGACTGGCTCCTCGATAAACATCAATTTGAAAGGTTCAAGCTCCTTAGCGAGAATCTTCGCCATCGGTTTATGGACGCGACCATGAAAATCAACGCCAATACCCACATATTTGCCGACAGATTCGCGAATAGCAGCAACACGTTCCAAAACTTGATCGATCTTCTCATAGGAATCAATATACTGGAGTTCCTCTGTCCCATTCATTTTGACCGCCGTGAAACCTGCGTCAACAATGGATTTAGCCGCTTGACCAACATCACTGGGACGGTCTCCGCCAATCCAGGAATAGACACGGATCGAATCGCGGCAAGCTCCGCCTAATAATTGATAGACAGGGGCATTATAATATTTGCCTTTAAGATCCCACAACGCCTGATCGATGCCGGCAATCGCGCTCATCAGAATCGGACCCCCGCGATAGAAGCCTGCGCGATACATCGTTTGCCAATGATCTTCGATACGAAGCGCATCTTTACCAATGATATAAGTCATCATTTCATGAACAGCCGTTTCCACCGTGGCTGCCTTGCCTTCAATCACAGGCTCCCCCCAGCCTACAAGGCCTTCATCGGTTTCCAATTTGAGGAATAGCCACCTCGGAGGTACTTTGAATAGTTCATAGCCGGTAATTTTCATAAATCATAGCTCCTCTCTATTGGGTCGCCCTGACGAATTGGGCTGCTTTATGTGTTAATTGTTCTAAAGAATCGGTAGTGATATCCCACTTGGCAGGGACAAGCGAACTGCCAATCCCGATGGCAGCAGCGCCAGCGTCCACAAAAGAGCGAATATTATCCAGATCGATGCCGCCCGTTGGCATTAACGGAATTTGCGGCAGGGGCCCTCGCAGACTCTTAATAAATGACGGCGAAATGGCGTCAGCCGGGAAAATTTTCACGATGTCAGCACCGTATTCATAAGCCGTCACGATTTCCGTAGGCGTATAAGCGCCGGGAATACTGACTGCACCATAACGTTTGGTCAACCGTATCGTTTCCACGTTAAGCGATGGCGAGAGGAGGAACGAGGCTCCGGCAAGCAGCGCCGCTCGTGCCGACTCTGGATCGAGTACGGTCCCTGCTCCAATCGCCATATCATCGCCGAATTCGGCGCGCAGCAGACGAATGGCCTCCAGAGCACCTGGCGTGTTCATTGTGACTTCGATCAGCCGGATGCCTCCAGCATGCAGCGCCAGTGCGACGGGCAGCATATGCTGCAGTTCCGTTCCCCGCACGATGCTGATAATTTTGTGTTCAAGAATCTGTGACAAGATGGTCATGCGATTCTGCTCCTTCCCGTTGCTGTTATCCTTTGACAGCCCCTTCGGTCAAGCCGGAAATTAATTGCTTTTGAAAAATAAGCACAATGATTAAAAGAGGCAGCACACTGATCACCGAGCCAGCCATAATCAAATGGTAGGGTGTATTGTTGCTGTCCTCCAGCGCCTTCAGAGCGACAGCGAGGGTCATATTTTCTTTGGATCTTAGAATGACAACAGGCCACATAAAGTTATTCCATTGTTTGACGAATAAAATGATGCCCAGCGCCGCAAAAGCGGATCGCAAATTAGGCAAAACGACTTTACGGAACAAGGTAAATTCGGAGCATCCGTCAATGCGCGCTGCTTCCATCATCTCATCAGGAATAGACCTGCAGTATTGACGCATAAAGAAGATACCGAACGCATTGGCCAAATCGGGAAGGATAACTCCCCAGAGGTTATCGATCAAGTGAAAATTTTTATAAATGACAAATAGCGGTACCATCGTCGCCTCATGAGGAATCATCAGGGAAGCCAGCACAAAAACAAATAACACTTGTTTGCCTCTGAATTGATATTTCGCAAAAGCGAATCCCCCCAAACCGCATAGGAATAGGGTTGCTACCGTAAAAACACTGGAAAGCAGCAGGCTGTTCCAGGCTACTCTACCAAAGCCTCTGTTGACAAAAAGTTCGGTGAAATTTCTCCATTGCCATATATGTGGAAGCCAGGTCGGTGGATTGGTGAATATTTCGCTAATGGACTTAACGGATGAACCGAACAGCCACAGCAGCGGAAAGATCATGAGAAACGAGACCAAGACCATCAGAATAAACATGATGATGGCTGTCCATCGTGTCTTTCCCTGGCTTGATTTGGGCCTAACCGGCCGGTTAAGACTGACCGTATTTTGCAAAAGTGTTCCCTCCTTATGTCTTATTTTTCATCAAACAAACGCATCTGGATCAAAGAAATGACCATCATCAGAATAAAAAAGCATACCGCAATCGAAGAGGCATAGCCGAAATTAAAATTCTGGAAGCTTTCATTAAATAACATTAGAACAGGCGTTAATGTTGAATTAAGCGGACCGCCTTTGGTCAGAATGAACGGTTCTGTAAACAAGGAAAAGGTCCCAATCGTTGATAATACCGTGCAAAAAAGTAAAATCTGCTTCACAAGCGGTACCGTAATCAGGAAAAAGCTTTTTATTTTGGTCGCTCCATCCACATAGGCAGCCTCATACAAGTCCTTAGGAATGCTTTGCAGACCAGTTAACACCAGCAGCATATTGTAGCCGAGCCAACGATACAGCACCATCATCGCGACAGATATTCGAGCCCACCAAGGTGATTCCAGCCAAGGGATCGGTTTACTTGTCCAGTGCATATTCGACAGCAGCGTATTGATCAGCCCATCCTGTGTATTGAACAACAGCACGAATACAAAGGACACAGCAACAACGGACACAAAATTGGGAACAAACAGAGCCATCCTGAAAAAGCCCTTGCCTACCATCCAATTGGCATTGAGTAAACTAGCAAAAATCAAAGCTAAGAACAGCATGATCGGCACATAGAGCAGGAAAATAACAACACTATTCCATAGGGAAAGCCAGAAGGTATGGTCGTTTAGTAAAATTGTATAGTTCTCAAAGCCGATAAAACTCTTTTCCTTGGAGCCATTCCAATCGGTAAAGCTAAGATAGAACGAATAAATAATCGGGTACAGCGAAAATACTAAGAAAAGTAAAAAGTAGGGCGAAATGTAAAAATAGGGAGCTAAACGAAGCTGCAATTTCCAGCCTGGACTTCTCATGAATGTACCTCCTTAAAGGGTAAAAAGAAAAAAGGAGGCATCGCTCCGATAAACGGCTGCAGCAAAGCATACGTTGATCGGGCAGGATGCCGAAAGTGATTTATTTCCTTTTAGTTTTCTGACGAAGCTCGTCTGCCATTGCTTTCAGTGCTTGATCCGTTGACACATTATTCAAGAAAATTTGCGCCCATACGTCCGTCATCCGTTTATTGGCCATCGGGAAATCCGATGTATAAGCAAGCGGATAGGTTTGTTTTAAGGACTCCGCATACACCTGACGGATAGGTTGGTTGTTAAAATAAGCGGATGGTTCATTAAACGCTGCATCACTGTAAGTGGTCGTTAAAGATGGGAATAGACCTGCTTTTTTCATCATAGTAATTTGCGACGTATCTTTACCTAACATAAATTCAATGAATTTCCACGCTTCTTCCGGATGCTTGGAATTTTTATTGATCGCTAAGTTTGATCCGCCTTGATTCGCGCCTGTATACTTATCATCTTTGGACCATTTTGGCATTGTCGTTACGGACCATTTGCCTTTATCATCAGGCGCATATTGCCCTTCTATAATCGCATCGTGCCAGGAACCGCCTACTACAGTCGCCACCTTGCCTTCCTTGATCGCGTTCCCCCAAGGATCGGTATTAGCGCGCGCATCGTAGACGAGACCTTCCTTCTGCATTTTGACCAAATAATCGGTAATCTCTTTGACTTCCGGTTTTTCCACCGATACATTACCTTCTTTATCAAAATACCAGACACCACGCTGCCACATCATCGATTCAAACACACGGTTGCTGGAATTCGTCTTGGAGTCGCCGAACATAAGAACACCGGTTTTCTCCTTAATTTGCTTAGCCGCTTGGTAGTAATCGTCCCATGATTGGATTTTCTGAGCGACTTCCTTCGGATCCGTCGGTAAGCCCGCTTTGGCGAAAATATCATTGCGGTAGAACATCACAACAGGACCGCTATCCCAAGGCATGGCGTATACTTTATTGTCTTTGGTCGCATCTTCCCATTTGTAGGCGTTCATTTTATCCTTATACGGTTCAACACGTTTGGTAATATCCAGGAGCGAATCAATCTGCACCATCTGCGCCATATTGGTAGATTCCAGACCTACGATATCTGGCACTGCGTCTTGCGTGTTCGAAGAAATCAAATACTTCTGATATAAATCAGTGGATTTCATGATTTGATATTCCACTTCAATATTCGGATTCTCTTTTTGGAACGCTTCCATGTTTGCGTCCAAACCAACTTTAGCCGACTCCCAGATCCATACCACCAGCTTAACTTTTTTGTCAGAACTTGCTGGACTTGCAGCACCGCCCGCTGTATTTGCTGTGGATGAAGAATTGGAACAAGCTGTCCCTACTAAGCTTATAGACAAGCAGCTTGCCAATAAGAGTGACCAACTTTTTCTTTTCATGAAGAATGCCTCCCTGTATGTTTATATCCTTATGTTAAAGCAGATGAAAAGGGTTTCATACCGACGAATGTTTGGAAAAAGTGTAATCTTTATCGAAAACGAAAAAATGCCTGCCCCCCTTCAGGGACAGGTGCATTTTTGTCTGGTTTTCTCGTCATTTTGTTTGAAGCCGATACTGGCCAGGCGTCAAGGAAGCGCTCTTTTTAAACCATTTGGAAAAATATTTGGCGTCATTAATGCCGACTTTCTCCGCAATTTCATCTGCCCGGAACGAGGTGCTCCGCAGCAATGCTTTGGCCCTTTCCAATTTCCGGTCGGAAATAAATGAAATGATGCTGGACCCCGTCGCTTCCTTAAAAATCGTGCTAAAATAACTGCGGCTTACGCCAATTTTGCTGGCAATATCGGCCGCCCGGAGATCCAGATACAGGTGCTGGTCGATATAGTCAATCGCGCTCAGAATATCCTCCTTATGCGCGTCATTAACCAGTTCGAACTCCTGTTCAATATGCTTCAGACGATGCAATCGATGTACGGATGACATCCACTGATCGGGGCTCGTGATGGGTCCTGCCTGCCTCCAACAGATGGAGCGGTTGTTGATTTTACTTCTCAGCAGCTCCTCACTGCAAGCCTGAAGACCTTGACTGCGGCAGAACAAGAAATAACTACCCTCGCTTTGCAGCAGCAGCATTTCCTCTTGTTCTGCAATGGTAAAGAATAATTCGCTTAATACATCAGACCGATTCAAAGGCGAATTCCCGCCTTGAAAGATATGGATCATGTAACCACCTTCTGTCATCCAATTCCATTCCTTCTCCAATCGGTGCATGAACTGATTTCTGGCCATCTGTTTCTTATCAATAAGCCATTCATCCAATTCACTAAGCTCTACAGAAGGCTCATCAGGGGTTGCACCCGTTGGTTTAGACAACTGTTTGGCAATTTCTTGGTGCAGACGATCCAAACACTCATCCAACTTCTGTTCATCCAGACTTGTTTTCACGATGTAATCCGTAATGCCAATCTGTATCCCTTGTTTGGCATATTCAAAATCTTTATGGCAGCTCAGGAATAAAATCTTGGTATCTGGCGCTTCCGCTCTCACCTTCTGGGCGAGTTCAATGCCGCTCATCTCTGGCATCACAATGTCCGTAATAACCACATGCGGCCGGTGTTCCAGAAACTTGTCCCAGCCTATACTTCCATTGGGCGCGTCATCAACGACGATCATATGATGCTTGGGCCAATCTGTTGTCAGGCGCAGTCCTTTGCGGACCAATTGTTCGTCATCGACAATGAGCACTTTAATGTAAGGTTCGTTTACAGTGTTTTCGGCCATTTTAACTTCACCTTTGTTCCTTTATTTCTTTCCGAATGGATAACTAATCCATAGGGTTCGCCAAAATGATGCTTAAACCGTTCATCCACATTTCTCATCCCCAATCCACCCGTTTTCCCTGGAATGACTTGACCTGTAGAAAGGAATGCCATATGTTCCGCTCGAATGCCAAGGCCGTCATCGACAATCTCTGCATGAATGTGATTATCCTTGGAACTAATCGTAAATGCGATATGACCTTGACCATCTATAAATCCGTGGAAAAAGATGTTCTCAAACAATGGCTGCAGCACCATACGCGGAACGAGGCGCTGCTCAAGATCAGGCTCGATCTGTAAGGAATACGTAAACACATCCCCATAGCGGTATCGCTGCATCTGCAAATAATGATGAATGATCTCAAGCTCCGTATGCAGGGGCACCAACACTTGCTTCACGTTAAAGCTGCCTTCCAGCACCGCCACCAGATGCTCCAGCATTTTGAGAATGTCTGTCTGACCGGCAAGCCGAGCCTTCCACTGAATACTGTTTAAGGTATTGAATAATAAATGCGGATTAATCTGATAGTGAAGCGCTTTTAATTCGGCTTCGCTTTTGAGCTTCTCCGTCGTGCTGATCTCATCGATTAAATCCCTAATTTGGCCCGTCATCCGATTGAATGTCTCGCTCAGATAACCTAATTCGTCCGAAGCATAGATCGGTGTCTGAATCGAAAGCTCGCCTTGTCCGAACCTGCGCATAGATTGCGCCATCTTCTTGATCGGTTTCGTAATCTGGAAAGAGAAGAAGCCGGCCATCACAAGGCCAAGAACCAGACTCATCACAGCAATAAATAACGAATATTTCAAGATAATACGGGAAGATTCGAAGAATACAGGATATGGAATGCTGGCTTCCACCACCCAATTCTCCGATTCCAACGGCTTCGACCATACGATGTCATTCGCATGCGAGACATAAGAAGCGGATGTTTGCAGCACGATCCCCCCATCCAAATTGCGGACTTGCAAATGGCTTTTCGTGTCGTCTTCAAATGCCTTTAGTAGACTCATGATTGAATCCGCTTTCATATCGATCAGCATTTTACTTCGTGCAGGCAACCCATAATGATCCTTAATAGGTAGTATTAAACTGATGACATCACCAGCAGGCGCAGAAGAATAATAATCTGGATGATGAATAAGAATGCGCTTACCTGATTGCAGCGACGCTTGCTGCCAAAAGTCAGAGTTCAGCAGCCGCTCCGTTACGATGCCATCGTTGCCCATGAATCTTCCATTCGGCGTTACCACATTCACACTTAATATATTGGTGTTCTCAAAAGAGGACATATACCGCTTTAATCCCTTTTCTTCTATATACTCACTATACGTAGCCGGTTCATGATCATCAATGACGATCGATGAGGAGATCAGGTACGTTAATATATTTCCTGAAATATTATCCATTTGCTTTAAACTGGCATCCAGATGAAGCTTGAGCTGGTCTACCGCATAAAGTCCATAATTGCCAAACTGTTTATTCACAATCTCGGACGACTTATTGGTTGAAAAATAACAGAGCGTAAGTAATGGCAGGATCGCTACTATCAAGAAAAAAACAAGCAGTTTGGTGTTCACGCTCTTATTCAACGGAAAATATTTGGATTTCATCCTATCAGCCTTCTTCAACATGGAGTAAGAATAATCATCGAGTACCTCTATTTTATCACATTAAATCGTGTTTATGGTATCCAACAAGGAGAATAGACAAACAAGTGTCCCCTAGGTCAGCAACTTTGGGGACACTTCCATACGTATTTTATAGGAATTATGATTCGTCTTCTTTAAAAATTGGCATGATGTGCAGCTCGAACTGGAATTCTCTCTCGTCCAATCGATATCGCTCCAGAAGCTCCGGACCACACGAATTCGATCCGACACCACTCATCTTGTAATCGAGATGAACGATCGTTTCCTTCCGTTTCACCAGCTCAACATCATGCGCAGCAAGCGTTAAGTCCTCTGGGCTATAATGTGACGCGTTAAAGCTGAATTCGCCATTGCTTGTAAAGCGCATGCCCATCCCCTGCTCATTGGACACAATCGCCCATTCGGTGCCGTATCTGGCCCCATTCTCTTGCGGCATAATATAATTCTCGAACATATCATCCACACGCAGCAGATATTTGCCTTTTCTTACGCTGTGGCGTTTATCGATGTAGCTTTCATGCGGCCCCAGTCCAAAATATTCCACCTCTTCCGTTCCGCCAGGCATCGTGAGCTGCAAGCCAAAGCGGGGAAGGAACGTAAGTCCTTCTCTGACGTTCACGTTCACGCGCAGGTCAATTGCTCCTGTACCGTCGATTCTCCAGATGGCTGTACCATGAAGAAGAGGAATCTTAATATAACCGCCTAGTGAGAAATCAACCGTAATCTCCACATCCGCCTGCGATTGCTTGCTGATCTCCGCCTTGTACACATGCATAACCGCACGATCATAATTGTCTTCAAGCCACAAACGTTTGATTTTGCGGTCGTTATCGGTTGGCGCCCGCCAAATCGTGAACTTCGGAGGAGCCTCAATCATATTCACGCCATGCTTGGTTATCCGCGTGAAGGTACCGTCATGCAGGTCAAAAACATGGCAGAAATCAAATCCTTCTACAATTAGGCTGTGATCTTGCTGCTGCAGCTCAATTGTGGCACTCGTCTCGATTCGTGGCAGCTTCTCCACAACAACCGGCAGCTCGAACTGTTCGAACGTAATCTCGTGTCCTACTGCAGCACACTGGGTATCCCGGCGCAGTTTGAAGCTTACGGTAAGGAAATATCTGCTTGCTGACGACTCTGGCAGCTTATAAGGAATTGTTACGGTTTGCGTCTGATGAGGAGCAGCATTGACCTCGTTCATCTCTCCCTGTTCAGTGGTTCGTCCATCCTTCTCCACTTTCCAAGTCATAACGATATGGGTAAGATCCTGAAAGTCATACAGATTCGTCACTGTGATGACTCCATTACGCAGGTCCGCAGCCTCTACCCGAATTGGCGCAATCACTTTTTTCAGTTCCAAAAGGCCTGTATGCGGTTTGCGGTCGGGGTCCACGAGCCCATCGATGCAGAAGTTGCCGTCATTGGGTTGATCGCCGAAATCGCCGCCATAAGCAAAGAATGGCGTGCCGTCCTGGGTACGCGTCTTGATGCCATGATCCGACCATTCCCAGACACAGCCGCCCATGAGCTTCGGATGCTTATAGATGACATCCCAGTAATCTTTCAGATCACCTGGACCATTCCCCATCGCATGACTGTATTCGCATAAAAACATCGGTTTGGTACTGTTCTCGTCACTCGCGTAAGCATCAATATAAGCAGGGGAAGAATACATACGTCCTTCCACATCGATCACTTCCGTATCGGCGCTGCCCTTATGCCGAGGATCGATGCCCTCATAATGAACCGGTCTGGAACGATCTCTGGCTTTCGTCCATGCTGCCATGGCAATATGGTTTACGTCATAACCGGACTCGTTGCCCATTGACCACATCACGATGGAAGGATGGTTCTTGTCCCTCTCCACCATTCGCTCCGCCCGATCGACGAAAGCTCGCTGCCAAGCCGGATTCTTGGTCAGCATATGGTAATCTCCTGCGTGGAACACGCCATGACATTCCAAATCTGCCTCATCGATGACATAGAACCCATACTCGTTACACAGATTTAAAAAACGAGGATCGTTTGGATAATGGGACGTACGAACTGTGTTAATATTATGGTTCTTCATTAAGATTAAATCCTTGATCATATGATTCATCGGAATCGTTTGCCCTAGCTCCGGATGCGAGTCATGACGATTGACTCCTTTTAATTTGACCGGCATGCCGTTGATTAAGAAGACACCATCTTTAATCTCTATTTTTCTAAAACCGACTTGAAACAGCAGCACTTCGTCGCCAGCGTAAACATATAGCTGGTACAAATAAGGCTGCTCTGCATTCCACAGCTTGGGCTCGTCTATTTGAAGTTCGATGGTTCCGCTTCGATCAATGAGTGAGTTTCCTTCTTGAATGATCTGGTCTGCGGCATCTTTTAATTCGACTCTGACGGGTAAAGCGCCCGTTGTTGTAATCTCACAGCGAATGGTGGCTTGGCGCATATCTTCCGACAACTCCTGGCGGTTGAACACGTCCCGGATATGGTTCTTGCTGCGCGCAAGCAGGTAGACATCCCTGAAAATTCCGGAAAATCTCCACAGATCCTGATCCTCCAGGTACGTCCCGTCACACCATTTCAACACCATGACCGCCATCCGATTCTTGCCAGCCTTCAGATATGGTGAGATATCGAACTCTGCAGGGACTCGGCTGCCTTGACTGTATCCGACGAACGCGCCATTCACCCATAGATACATACAGGAGTTGACACCTTCGAAAACCATATATTTCTCTTTGTCCGCCCACTGCTCGGAAATTTGAAAGTCCCTGACATACAATCCTGCCGGATTCTCATTCGGTACAAAAGGCGGATCACATGGGAATGGATAGTTTACATTCGTGTAGTGATTCTGGTCATACCCGTTCACCTGCCAACAGGATGGCACGATCATGTCATCCCAGCCGTTCACATCGGCATCGGCATCGTAGAAACCATCCTGCACTTCTTTCACGCTGCGTACATACTGAAACTTCCAAAGTCCGTTCAAAGTCTGATAATACGGGGATTTTCCTCTCTTGTGATTGCATGCGCTTGTCTCATCCGCATAAGGGATATAATAGGCTCGCGGAGCTATTCTATTGATATGCAGAACATCTAAGTTTTCCCAATATTTCTCAATGTTTATCACTTTCGTATGACCCCTCACCTGTGTTTAGTAAACGATTACAACCTACTCTCTCATCTTAGATGGAATGCGCCTATTTTCGCACAGACATATGTTTGAAAATGGTGCATTCTTTTTCGAAATACGCAGGCCTATCTGATTCAAATGCCCATTATCGTTCTTTTGTTTGATTTATTCGTTCTTTTGTTTGAAGATGTGACAATCCAATCGTTCCGATGGAGACTCTATCGAGGTCTTTCACTTTTCTATATGATAAAAAATAAACCGCACCGAGCAATACGCTCGCATGCGGTCCAAAGCAAAATCCTTATCCTTCGGTGGTGCCGGGCTCACACTAGTAACTCTTGTCAGTTACCGTCAGCGCTGAGATCGTCCAAGCCGTCGACGCGCCTCGCAAGCCTACGCGGCCATAAAGAAACGCATTCGGGTCCGTCCACTTCAAGATAGGCTCGTTGTTATCACCGGAGAAGACAGCAATTGATGCTCCTTTCAGCTTTACGGTAATTCTGCGGGTTTGACCAGGCTTAAACGCAAGGTAGCCCGATGCCGTATCCGCTGAATTTTCGTAACTTACCCGCCTCAAAATGACCCTGTCGTTATGAAACGCCAGCGTGTAGCCCATGAAAGCATCTTTCACCTGATCCTTGAATTCAGACTCGTTCGTCGTCCGCAGCAGGACTCCTGCCTCATCCGCCGTTGCTTCTTTCTGGGTAACATCGAAGCTTACGGTGTAATCCGTCCAACCGGCATCACCGCCGAATCGATTGACAATACCAACGGCCGTCGGCTTGATGACCGACTCCGCCTTCACGGGAACCGTCAGACTCGCTTCCACATACCTAAGCGTGATTTCGCCCTTCGCCCGGCGCAGTGACAGCCATTGCGGTCCTTTCTTCATCTCGAACTCACCCAGCGGTACTTTCGTCCACTCCGTATCGCCCGCAAATAAAGAAGCGTCAAGCTTAATCTCCTTAGTCGTGCCGTTTGATTCAATCACCAACGTTGATCCCGCCGACGTTTTGGCTGCGTTAACCGAGAGCAGATAGCTGCCATCCTCACGAACATTTATCGGGAAGGAGAGGCCTTCGTCCTTGCTCGACAAGAATACAGCATCACTGCCATCAGGCGTTATGCCAGATCGAATGCCTGGGTTTCCGTCACGAACGCCATGAACGGCTTCCAACGCGCCGGGCAGCGGTTTCATCACTTTCATATCGCTGCTGCCGTTCGCTTCATTCGCAAAGGCCGTGTAGTGCAGTTCCGGATTCACCCCTTGCCGCCAACCATATCCGATGCGGCCAGCCCTCCCGGCCATTGCGGGTTGCTCTACCTTGAGCAGCCCGTCCCAATAGAGCATCGTATCGGAGCTGCCCGACTCGATGCGGATCGTATGGAGCTTCGTCAGATCGGTCCCCTTCGGCAGCGGCTTCGTCGCAACAACCGTTTCGACGCCGTTCACGCGATCGATCAGTGAGAGTTCCATCGTCGCTTCATTCACACGGGCTGTGCGGTAATTAGCCGAATTCTCGTATGCGAATATGGCATCCAGTGAAGAAATCGAACCAACACTTTGCACATCATTCAATTTGAAGTTGTATTCAGCTGTATATCGGCTGCCCGTGCCCGTTCGTGCCAACAGAGTCTCGACGCCCCCAGTTTGACTCGTTCTCTCCCACTTGTCACCGGATGGCGCAGCGCCTGGCGCATCCCAGAAAACCGGCATCCCGGGCGCTTCCTGCGGTGTCCCGTGCGTCGGCCCGAGAACGGACATCTTGTCACCATTGAATACGAGGCGATCCAGGTTCAGTTTTCGAACGGGAGGGCCTTCGGCAGAACGTCCGATCAGGTTGTGGTAGACGATATAATACGAATCCAGATCAGGACCCATGACCGTCGCACTGTGGCCAAGACCGTTGAAATCATCCGCAGTGGAAATCAGGATCGGGTTGTTCTCGGGAATTGTATAAGTTCCTATCGGAGAGTCATGATTTACCCCGTAATTGACACGATAACCTTTGCTAAATATGTGATTGCCCGTGTAAGTTATGAAATAACGTCCATTTCGCTTGATGATCATCGAACCTTCTGTCCAATGTCCAAGCGAGGCGTTCAACTGTTTGTCCGTTTCGATTGTATACGGATCAGACATCAGGCTTGCCATAATGCCGCCGAATTTGGCATGGGTGAAATACCATTTCTCATCATCGTCGATGAAAACAGAGCCATCGATCGTGAAACCGAGATTGTCTGTCTTCTTTAGGAACGGTCCTGTCGGCTTGTCGCTTTGCAGGACGTAATGTCCTTTACCCGCCGGAGAAGTGTACATATAGAACGATCCGTTCCAATAGACGACCTCCGGCGCGTAAGCTCCCTCACTGACAGCTTCCTCTGTTACCAAACCTTCGTAGCGCCAATTCACAAGATCGTCAGAGCTCCATGCCTTGACCCCGACTCTGCGATCCTTCGTGCTGCAGTAGAGATAATATTTGCCGTCAAAGCGAAGAATGTAAGGATCCCCGATGCCATAATCCTCCCATTCCTGGTCCAATACGAACGGATTCTGGTAGGTCTGACGCAAGGCTATCTCCATCCTGTCCGCCCCTTTCTTTCCCCAAAGCTGCGGCTTTATCGCCAAAATCACTGAAAGAAGAACACACGCAGCCAACATAAATATCCATGTCTTCTTAATTTGCAGCATCCAGTTATCCTTTACTCCTGTTAGCGAGTGATTTCCAATACGTAGACGGATGACGCCCTCAGCTGACAGGTCACTTGAGATTTGGAAAATGATAATTCATGACCTTCGCAGACCACAGAATTCGGGTTTTGCGCACTATTTATGCATTCATAATGATCCGCTGTTATTTCCAATAGATGGGCTTTGCCTGACTCGGCAAAGCCATCCAGCTGCACTTCCGTTAAGGTGTCTTCGAAGCCTCGATTCACTATGAAGATCGTCAGCTTATCTCCACTAACATTGGTACAAGCCACGACGTCCAAATTCGGCAGGTCATCCAGTTTTGGCTCTGTAGACATAAGGCTATTCACTTTAAAGCTGCCGCATTCGGTATGACTCTGAACAACATAGCCCAAGTCTCTGTTTGCATACATTTTCATGACATAATAGGATGGAGTGCCATAAACGATTAAAGAGTTTTCGCTTCTGCCTGAGGACTTACCGCGAAACTGATCCGCATAGAAATCCCCTACTCGGATGCAGCCGCCAAGCCAGCCATTGACTAAGTCGGAAAAGCTGCCTATCTCGATCAAGTCGCTATTTCGGATAAACTCATTCAAATTGGCTGCAATGACAGCTGCTGCTTCAAGGGTATGTTCATTGGGAAGCCCCTTGCGCATGGTATTCGGATAGTACATCGTATTGTATTCCGTGATTGCCAATTTCAGATGGGCATAACGGTTAGTAGAACTGAATATTTCTCTCAATTGCCTTACGGTTTCCCTCGTCCATTCCGGATAAGAGACCATCGCTTTATAACGTTCTTCTTTTGGCGTACGATCATTCATCCCAAATCGATTGTAACCGTGATATAAATGCAAAGTTAAATAATCAATGTGCTCTGCGGCTCGATCCAGCAGAGTCTTGTTCCAATCCATTTTGTCATCTCCGCAAGCGAGCAGCCTAATCTCGGGATCGCGTGCCTTCATGGATTGGGCAAATCGTATGTAGCGTTCTGCGAATTGCTCAGCGCTGCAATGCCCGACCTGCCATGCTCCCCAAACTTCGTTGCCGATCTCCCAGTACTTCACGCCATACGGCTCGACGTGCCCATTAGCGGCCCGCAGTTTTCCCATAGGCGTATCCAAACCGCCATTACAATATTCAACCCACTCAGCCGCTTCTTCCGGTGTGCCTGAACCATCGTTTACACAAATAAGAGGCTCTACATTCAAATCACGGCAAAACGCAATAAACTCATCCGTGCCAAAATACTTATTCGTCCATCCACCCCATGCTTCATTGATGACGCTGGGGCGCTCATATACAGGGCCAATAGCCTGCTGCCAATGATAGGCACTGATATAATTCCCTGCAAGCCGCATCATGCCGGCATTCAGGTCCCTGGTCATATCCATAACTTCCTTGCGAACATTGCCTGCACTGTCAGAAGGAAGCAGCGAAATATGATCCAGCCAAAGCATTCCCGTGGATACATGATCCCGCCAGCGCTCATGATCCGATGGTACATATAATCGGAATTCCGCATGCTCGCAATCCCGCAATACCGTAAGACGAGATTCATAGTGCTTCCAGTTATGGCTTCCTATATTGATTCGAGTGGAACCAAGTACTTCTCCACTCTTCCTATCCACAATCTCTGCTGCAACGATCTTAATTTCGACAGAGGCTCTTGCATACAGAACCAAAGAATAGCCATCCCGATCCTGTTTGACAGCAATCGCTTGACTTATGCCTGCGTACGCCTCGTCGTCGCTATAAATTCGTACCAGCTGACTATGTCCAGAATGACGAGTAGCAGCGGGCTCGAGACCATATATTGTACTTTTCCCATTCGTATAAGGACGCCAGCTTCCGGAAAGCCCCCTATATGTCCCGTCCATACTTTCAAAATCCATATCCGTAAGCGGATAGGCCAACATAGCATCCATATGATCACGGATATCTTCCACAAAATGCCCGAATAGATAAGGATTAATTCTGTCATTACCGACTTGATTCTTATTCACCTGGATCTTAGCTCTTGCTTGCATGAACACAACGCTTCCTTCCATTCTTTATCCTTTTAATGAACCAATCATAACGCCCTTCACAAAATGCTTTTGTACAAAAGGATACATCAGCAGTACCGGCAAGCTGGAAATAATAATCACCACATATTTGATACTCTCAGCCAGCAGCACTTTGGATTCTAGTCCCACATTGCTGTCAACTGCGTCTGCTTGGCTAACCATTAACACTTCACGCAGCACGAGCTGTAATGGATATAAATCCTTATTGCGTATATAAATTAAGGCATTGAAGTAGGAATTCCAGTGACCTACAGCGTAAAATAACACCATGACGGCCAATATCGGTTTGGATAAAGGCAATATGACATGCGTGAGCAGCTTCCAGTTGGAGCACCCGTCAATATGGGCGGCCTCCTGAATTTCCCATGGGATATTGGATTGAAAATAGGTTCTCATCACAATTAGGTTATAGGTGGCAATTGCACCCGGAATTACTAACGCCCACATGGTGTTCACCATGCCTAAATTCTTAACAAGGAGATACGATGGAATGAGGCCGCCACTGAAAAACATCGTAAGCGTTACAAAAAACATGATGCCTCCCCGCCCAGGCAGATCTGGTCTTGATAACGGATAGGCGGCTAAAGTCGTCATGATCAGATTGATCGCCGTTCCGATCAGCGTATACACAATTGTATTTCCATATCCGTTCCATATCTGATTGTTATGAAATACATTCCTGTATGCCTCTAAAGTAATTTGTTTAGGCAGCAAGATCACTTCCCCATTCAGCACCAGTGCAGGGTCACTGAAGGATGCGCTGACGATAAAGAGCAGCGGATACAGCACGACTACAACAATTAGAACAGCCAATGCGCCCACGATGGCATCGAATAGCTTTTCATCCGACTTCATTTTCTTGCGTGTTAGTTCCTTCATCACACGACCCTCCTTACCATAAGCTTGTCTCGGCCTTTTTACGAGCAAAGCGATTCACGAGCAGCAGCAGCGCAAGGTTAATGATAGAGTTAAACAGACCTATCGCAGCTGTATAGCTGTACTCCCCTTTTAAAATACCTGCCGAGTAAACGAAGGTAGAAATGACATCGCTGGATTCCAAATTCAAATTATTTTGCATGAGCAAAATTTTCTCAAAACCGACATTCATGAAATGTCCTACATCGAGAATAAGCAAGATGACGATAACTGGGAGAATGCCTGGAATCGATACATGCCAAATGCGCCGTAACCGGCTTGCTCCATCCATTTTGGCCGCTTCATACAGCTGTGGATTGACACCGCTAAGGGCCGCAATATAAATAATCGATTGCCACCCCATATTTTGCCATATGTTGGACCCGATAAAGATGGACTTAAACCAGCCCGCTGAATCGAGAAATCGTACCGGCGCTGCGCCAAATGCTGCAAGGATCGAATTAACGGGACCTCCTTGCGGAGATAAAAACAACTGCAGCATCCCTACCATAACAACGATAGAAATAAAATGAGGGATGTACGTAATATTTTGCACGATCTTGCTGAAGGCTTTGTTGCGAATTTCGGTAATGATTAAAGCCAGTAGAATGGGAATAGGAAAAGCAAACAATAGAGAGAACAAGTTAATCGAAATCGTGTTCCACAGCAGTCTCCAGAAATAATAAGATTCTATAAAGCGCTTGAAATGATCCAAACCAACCCACGCGCTTCCGCTGATCCCTTTGGCTGGACTGAAGTTTCTGAAGGCAATTTGCAAGCCATACAAAGGTCCATAATGGAACACAAGGTACCAAACGATAGGTATCAGCAGCATCAGATAGAGATCGTATCTGCTGGTTATTGATTTCAGGAGGCTGGAGCGCCTCGATTTGGATTGAGACGCAAGCGCCACCGTATTGGTCGTACTTTTCATGTGCAGCCCTCCAGCCATCATGTCATGCTTATTTTTGCTTTTTGAGGTTGTCATAAGCGGCTTGGTAAAGTTTTTGCAGCTCGTCCATTTTCATCTTTTTGAGCGTATTCTGGAATTCTCCCCACTTATCGAAGCTAAGTGCTCCTGCAATAAATTTGGTGCTCTGCTCTTCATAATATTTATCAATATCGTTACGCAGTATATTGATTTGTTGCGCTGTTTGCTCATCAAACATAGGTGCAGCATAGCGAATCTTCGGCATGAAAGGATCCAGCTTCTTCTGAGCTTCCTGTACCTGAGGCGGATTAATGTAGGAAGCTACCTTCTCGCTAATCAGATGCGGCGCCCCGCCTCCGGCATACGGGGTAATTTTGGATTGATTGCCTGTCGCCAGGAAGGCATCGGTATAATAAGGAATGCCATCGCGCAATTCATAATTGTCGCCTTTACGACCGAATCGCAGCAAAGTGGATCCTTCATCGCTGTAGAAATAATCAATCCAGCGCATAGTTGCTTCCGGATTCTTATTCACCGAGGTAATGGCAAACGCCCCAAAATCCCTTGGAACTGGTGCGGCCAGCTGCAGACTGTCACCATGTGGTCCTTTGACCGGTGCGATGCCGATATATTGATCGTTAACTTTCGTTTCCAACATGGGATTGTTCGTCTGATCGAAGAAGAAACCAGTATTACCTGTCCCTTGCTTCGTCAAATACTGCGCTTCCTTCTGGGCAAAAAGCTCCGGATCGAGCAATTTTTCCGAATACAGCTTATTTAAATACATCAGTAATTCTTTATTCCGATCGTTGCCCATCCAAATATTAACCTTGTCATTCTCAAGATTAATGTTGTAACCTAACTGAAAATCCAAGCCAAAAGACCCTGCCATGATAGGTACGATACTCAAACCATTGCGTGCAGTCATCGGAATTTCATCCTGCTTGCCGTTGCCATTCGGATCTTTATCCCGGAAAGCTTTCAGCACCTCGTATAGATCATCCGTCGTTTCAGGCTCCTTCAGATTCAGCTTCTTCAGCCATGCTTGATTCATCCATCTCTTATCCGTTCTAGCGGAGTTGACGGTCACGATACCTGGGAGAGCATAAATATGTCCTTCTGGTGTTGTCATGGACGAACGAATCTCTGGATAAGCATCCATTAGTTTTTTGAGGTTAGGGGCATACGAATCAATCAGCTTCTCAAGTGGGATTAATTGACCTCCGGTACCATAGCGAATAGCCTCTAAAGGAGTGAGGCCAGAGCGATACATCACATCAGGGAGCTCATTGGAGGCAAACAACAAGTTTTTCTTCTCATTAAAACCATCCGTTGGCGCCTCAATAAATTCCACTTGAATGTTGCTCATTTTTTCATAATCCTGAAACACCGGCATGTCCTTAAAGGGTCCATTGGTTGGCGCAATTCTTGTGAACATCTTCAGCTTAATCGGGTCTTTCACAATCGGAAATCCATCTACGGACACACTTTTCACATCTTTGGCCGGGGTTTTCCCCTCTTTCTCTTTACTCGGTGCATCCGAGCTGCAGGCGGTAAGTGTCATACTGGAAACGACTAAGGTTGAAAGCAATACGGTCCCCCAATTTCTTTTCATTCTTTCGTTCCTCCGATCAAAATGTTGTCACCCTTTTCAAGAAAGCGTTTTCTAAGGGATGAACTTATTATAAGCAATTCATTGTTGCTGTTGATTCCACATATATGACTTTCCATTCTACTTTTTTGATGGTTTCAGGCTATCTATATAAGCCTGGGGTGTCAGACCGGTTATTGTTTTAAACACTTTAAAAAAGTACGTATAATTCAAAAAACCGACCTCCAAGCTAATCTGTTTCAAAGCAATGCGGCCTGATTCCATGAGCATACAGCTTGTTTTAATCCGAACTCGGTTCAAATATTCACTAAAAGTCATTTGTGTTTCCTCTTTGAACAATCGGCTTAAATAAGATGGATGCAAATTGAGGGCATTCGCTGTAATCTCCAAGGAAATGTTGTTGGAAGCATAATGGTCTGAAATAAATTGAACCGCTTTCAGGATATGACGCGAATACGTCCCCCCTGCATGCTGTTTCTTGATGTTCTCCATAATACGTGCATAGTATGCTAGCGACCACATCTCCAGATCAGCAATGCTTCTTAATTGTCCCAGTTCGTTCCTTGAGGGGAGCCCGGCTTCTTCGAAGGAGGTACGGGGAACATGCCGCTTGACAGACCTATCAGCAAGATGAAGCATTTCACTGACAATGAGCTGTACCGAGATGGCGTAGACAGGCTGACTGGCAAGCCCTGCAAAAATGGTCGAAATGATTTGGTTCGTTCTTTCCCAATCCAGCTGCTCTAGAAAAAGCTGCAGCTGCTTCCTTTCTTCCATGAACAAAGGATCTCTAA
Source organism: Paenibacillus alba (assembly GCF_013204855.1). GTDB lineage: Bacteria > Bacillota > Bacilli > Paenibacillales > NBRC-103111 > Paenibacillus_E > Paenibacillus_E alba. Next base: position 175,623 of record NZ_JABMKZ010000010.1, read on the forward strand.
GCGTTGATGTTTGCATATCCTGATAGTAAATTTCGTTCATCACCTGATTCGCTCTACTATAGCTCGCGGCAAGCTGTCTCAAACTTCCATATAGGGGACCTATGGCATAAATACAAGTCAAGTTCAGGAATTTCCCCATTGAATGGGAAAGACTGTTCAACGCTTGACTCATTTGAGTAGTAACCGTATGCTCACTCCGATCCACAGAAGAAAATAGGACAATAAATCGTCCCTCCCCCACATAGCCTACCGTCCGCGTCTGACTATCGCCAATTGCCATTTGCATCACATCCATTGCCCGCTGCACGAACCGGTTCTTCTCTACATCGGTAAACAGCTCCGTCAACAATAAAAAAGGAACGATTTGTACAGCAGCTACGCCGTAATTGATGGAATGGGGAAATAGATGATTGTCACGCGCATACGCATATAGTTGTTCTCCAGCACCCTGCACATCCCTGGCCAAATTAGCTACGTATTCCCGAAGAATATCAGGACTTAGACGTTCCATCATTTGGGTTTGAGTACTGCGAACATCCTGCTCCCGCTCTTCCATCTGCAATTGCTGCACCGCTTTATCCAAAAGTGTCACAAGTGCATCCTGCGTCAATCGATGTTTGAGCAAATAATCCATCGCCCCGTTCATGAGACAAGCCCGTACATAATCGTAATCGTCAAAACTGCTTAACATAATCATCTTCACTTTGGGAAATCGCTCTCTGATCATGAGGCTCAATTCTACGCCATTCATGACAGGCATACTCACATCCATAATTGCGATATGCGGCGTGTGCTGCTCCATCATGGCAAGTGCCATGGAACCGTTATACGCCTCGCCGCATAGCGTGAACCCATGCTTCTCCCAGTCCAACATACTCTTCACGTCGTTGCGTGCCAACGCCTCATCATCTACCAATAGTACTTGATACATGCCTTGAGCCCTCCTCCTCTTCGATTCGTTCCGTACCTGGCAGCAATGGAAATCTGATCTGCACCGTGGTATACGCATCTGGCTCACTATAAACAAACACGCCGTAAGGCTCTCCGAACAGTCGAACGATGCGTTCGTGTACATTGCGAACGCCCATGCCGCTGAAACGAGTGTTTGTCTGAACTTTATTCATTTCAAATAACGCATCAATCTGCGCTTTCGACATTCCTTTGCCAGTATCTCTGACTTCAATTTTCAGTTCTTTATTGGCTTCATAAATGCGTATCAGCACGTGTCCCTCCTGCGCCGAGGCGGACAGACCATGAATGATGGCATTCTCAACAAGCGGCTGCAGCATCAATTTTAAAACATGGAGCTGTAGAAGCTCTTCATCCTCGACTTCTATCTGTAAATGAATCGGTTCCACATATTTGTATTTTTCAATATTGACGTAACTGCGGACATACTGCAGTTCCTCCTGCAAGGAGAGAAATTCATTCGTATTTCCCAGTACACCTCGCATGAGTTCTATCAAGGATTCTGATACCTCAACTATATTCGGAACTCCGTTAAGTTTGGCCAAATACTTCACCGTATTCAGTGTGTTATACAGAAAATGAGGACGAATTTGAGCCTGCAAAACAGCTAGTTCCGCTTCCCGCTTCTCTCTTTCCGTCGTTACGATGCCTTCAAGCAAACGCTTTAATTGTTCTACCATACTTTTGAATACATGATACAGCTGACCGATTTCATCCTTGGAATGAATTTCGACGGTTGGAAGCGTCATGTTGCCTTCCATCACATGCATCATCATCGATCTCAGCCTTCGAATATTTCTTGTCATTCTCGAGGATACCTGCAGCGTGCCGATGACGATAATGATAAACACAATAATCGCTACCGTGGCCAATACATTGCGGATTCGTGCCGTTTCCGTCAATAGCGACTTCATAGGGACTAGGGCTACCGTGCACCATCCTGTATAATCGGATTTCCGTGTGACGACTAGATACGATTTCTGATCAATAACTCTTTCCACGGAACCGTCTTTACCAGCCAACTCCTCACCCAGTTGAATGACCACATCCTTCGCAATCGCGCTCGTCTGAGGCTCATAAATGAACTCATTTTTCTGATCAACCACATATAACATGCTGTCTGGTGTCGGTTTGACATCGTAGATTTTTTTAATGATCTCGTCATTCAAATCGAACATCACCATGCCGATTAAATTACGGTTATAACGGAGCTCGCGCCCGGTTACAATGGAGTTGCTGAAACCGGTTTGATGAAAATAAGCATGCCCTGAGCCATTTTGCAACAAATCATTCATCATCGGTGTGAATAAAATATTTTTATCGAGCCAAGGCGACCCGACGAAAAACACCTTTTCATTCAGCCCGATGACAGCAACTCGTGAAATGTAGGGCTTGTACGCAATCAGAGCGGATAAAAACTCCTCGATTCGCTTCTGCTCCTGGAACCACTCATAGCTGGGTTCCTCCGTCTTGCTAAGCAGCGTATCCAAAACCGTCTTATTGGTAGCAACCACGGTATTTAATCGACTTACTTCCTCCAGCCGCAAGTTTAACGATTCGTCCGCCTGGCGTATGCTTTCCGTAACGGACGTAATGGCATTATTTTTCACCGTTTGTCTCATGTACACATAAACAATGCTCGTCACAGCCACAATGCCAATCAGAGTTACCAAACTAAAGGCGACAAAGATCTTCCCTTGGATGCTACCCGTAGGTGAAATCAACTTTTTGAAAGAGAAAAACTTCATGGGCAGGCAGCTCCTTTCCATTTCACGTTTGATAGAAAAAAACATGAATCCAGCCCGATCAGAGCTTGATTCATGTTTTTATATTACTCACAACAAGGCGCTATGCATAGCCCCGCTCCATCCTCTTCAGCTTGAAGCAGGACAATGCCTACGCGTGTCCGAAAAGGAGCGGTTCGATCATTGCCAAAAAAAGTAGACATCAGATTGCCATTATGATCGATAAACATCGTTCCGTGGCCGCCATGAGGGACTGCAAGCCGCCTAGGAGTATACGGGCCGTACAAATCATCCGCAACGGCATACATTAAATCGTAGGTGCCGTCCACTCGCTTATCTCCATTCCACTCTGCGGCTCCAAGAATATACTTGCCTTTATACTTTACGATAAATGCACCCTCATAGCCTACGCGTTGGCCATCCGAGCTTAACAGCTTGCAGGGATCTTCTGCGAAGCCTGTCATGTCCTTCTTCATCCTAGCAATTTTGCCGTCCTGCCATACAAAGTACACTTGACCATCCTCATCCTGGAACAGACTGGAGTCAATATCCGTATTCGTCATCCGGCCCATATCGATATACGGTCCCTCTGCATGACCGGATATGCTTTTAATCATACCGGTGCCTCCGCCTTGAAGCGAATAAGTGATCCAAAACGTTCCGTACAAGTAGATCATCTCCGGGGCCCAAAGACAAGGATTCTCATAAATGTTGTTCTCCCATGTGCCATTCTCGGATAAATCCCATACTTTCGCTACATGGTTCCATTCCTTCAGATCCATTGAGCTCCACAAATGAAGCTGGTTATTCCGGTCCCAAAAATTTCGATGCGGCTTGTCTGAAGTCCCCGTCAAATAATACGTTCCATCCGGTCCTGTGCTAATATGAGGATCCCGAATCAGGAAGTCCGCGACGGGCTTAAGACTTCCCACTGCTCCCTTCTCAAGCACCGCTCCCTCAATCGGTCTAATGAATCCTGGTCCTCCAAAGGACATTGGTACAACGGAAGGATAATGCTCAACCAGTGAATAACTGCCACAGCCCGTAAAAGAAGAATACAACTGATTGTCCGGCCCGCTAAATAAAGAGATTTGCCCGCCATGGGGGAGCGCCAAATACCGCCGGCTATAGGGACCATAGATCGATTGACTCACCGCTACAAAAGTATCTACGGCATCACTTTCCATTCTCTTGAGCGCATCTGCGCAGAACATATAGTAATACCCATCCCGCTTATATAAAAAAGCCCCGTAACTTCCTACCTGCAGATTCCCTATGTACGAGGGATGATCCTCCCGCCCCGCGACCTTCCAAGGCTGTACTTCTACCATTCGTGGAGTTTCCTCAAGACCGGTCATGTCCCTATTCATTTTGGCGATTTTGCCATTGCTGTAAATCCAATAAACAGCTCCGTCTTCATCCTCAAATAAAGAGGCATCCTGCCCGTCGGCTGTTATCTTCCCCATATCCTGGTAAGGGCCCATGACAGAGTCGGAAAAGCTGTGGAGCAAGCCGGTGCCGCCTTGACTTAGCCCGTATGTGATCCAGAACGTTCCTTTCACATAGTGAATTTCCGGAGCACAAATACCAGAGGAACCCCCGCTCTCCTTTTGCCACGTTCCCTCTTGCTCCAAGCTCCATACGGCGGCTGGCCCCGTCCATGACTGTAAGTCTGCGGAGGTCCATACTTGCAAGCTTGAGCCATCTGTCGTTCCGGTCATATAGTACATATCATCCGGCCCTGTGCAAATACTGGCATCTTTAAGGGAGACATCCAAAATTCGTTCTATTAGGACGGCAGATTCCGAGTAGCCTGTACACGAGGACCATTCCGTTTCAGGATGGGGAGGCTGCATGATAAAATCGCTCTTCATTGTAATCTTCCTTTCCTCTTCCCTGTTATGTTTTTATGATAAGTATATCGTGCTTTATCCAAACGCTTAATAGAGAAAGCGGTGCGTCAAGTGAGGAAAAGGGACATTTGAATCACAGCTTGCTGCCTGGAGAGTGGCCATAATAATTACGATAAGCTCGCGAGAACGAATAAAGACTCGGATAGCCGACGGTATAAGCGACCTCTGTTATATTCCGATCCCCTAATGAGATCAACGCAGCGGCCTTTTCCATTTTGAGTCGGTGCAAATAGCGGTTAGGTGATACGCCTATCATTTTCTTGAAGATATCCGAGAAGTAAGATCTGTGTACCCCCGCCGCTTCAGCAACCTCCCTGATGCTGATTCCTTCCATATAATGCAATTGAATAAAGTCAAGTGAACGCTGCAGCCATGGTATGTCAGCCGCGTTGCCTTTGGCATCGTTATGAGTCCTGCCCGCTTTCATAAGCATGGCAAAGATAGCATATAGCTTTTCCAGCAGTTCTAATGAAAAGTCCATATCCTGGACTCCATCCGGTTGATCCGAGATATGATGAAGTAATGCATATAGCTTATTCCAGATTTCCTTGCCGCCTCTTGCACGCAGAATGGGGTTGACCTGAGATAGTCCCAGCGATTGCAGCAGAGGCGCAGCCTGGGGTCCTTGAAAAGCAATCCAGATAAGCTTTAAGGTCTCCTGTGGTTCGTAGATGCGATATGAATACGATTCATTTGGGAAGAAACAGCAAATATCGCCAGGCTGGAGAATCGCTTCCTGGTCTTCATATTGAAGCAGCAATTGACCTTCAATCACAAAATGAAGGCTGTAGCATTCGATTCTTTTAGGCCCGATCTGATAGGTTGGTTTGGCTATGTTATGTCCAAGACGGAGACACCACAAACCGCTCATTTTAAAAAACTCATTAGGGTTCAAATATAGCTGTTGTGCATATTCGTGAGCATATTCCTGCATGTGTTTTTTCTCCTTAAGACTTGATTACAACTCAAAGCACTTGACTCCATCATATTCCCTTCCCCCTTTTAACTCAAGTTGCAATTACCTAACAAAATGTTAAATCAATCTGAAATCGTGATATTTCCAATCCACCTTACATCCCTTAATCTAAATATAGAATTGAGACTAATGGAGTAATTTCCGGATAGATAAACCTAATATTTTGTTAATTACAAGTAAGATCAATGAATAACAGAGAGGTGGATGACGATATTGATTAAAACCAGCAAGCATGGGCCCATATATCACCTGCCTCCGGTTGGAGAGCCTCCTCCTCTGAGCGTGCAGTTCTTAGGGATTAATTACTGCGAAACGGATTACTGCAATATGCGAAAGCTTGCCAAAATTACCGTGTTCGGTTTTGTACTCTCAGGGCAAGGATATGTAAAGGTCGGTTCCCAAACAGATATGGCTCGCCAAGGGGATGTGTTCATCCTTCCTGCTGGCTGCTGCCATAAAGTTGCCTCAGACTGTGACCACAAAGAGCAATGGAGCTATATATGGCTAAACGTTAGCGGAATCTGGATTCTGAAGATGCTTGAAGCTTATCAGTTGCTTCCCCGTGTCGTCATTCAAAATAGCGGGTTGGAATCTTTATTTAAAGAGGCTATTGAAAGCATCAAGGAAAAATCAGTTGAGGAACTGCAATCAGAGTTTCAGATCATCCTCATGAGAATCATCGTCAGCCTCTCCGAAACTTTGCGTAAACGAGGGGATGCTTTAACATCAACGGTACAAGCTATCAAACAATTCTTGGACAACAGCATCCTTCATCCGTTCGACTCGACTCAGCTCTCTTCGCATATTGGCATATCCAATAAGCAAATGAATCGCTTATTCAAAAGAGAAGTCGGGACTACCATCTATCACTATGTCATCTCCAAAAAGATAGAGTCCGCTAAACGGATGTTGCTCGACACCCAACTGACCATAAGCGATATTGGCTATAAGCTTGGATATGTCGATGCGCATTATTTTTCGAACCTGTTCCATAGTAAAACCGGTGTGAGACCAAGCGACTTTCGAAAGATATTTACTAAAACTCAATAAATATGGCGCAGCAAACTGCTCCACGAGGGATCGGGATTGAGGTATGGTCTCTTCATTTTATCTATCCGATCATAAATAAAGCCCGCATTTCAAGCAAAGAAGCCGCGATTTACGCGGCATCTAATGAGGTAAAGTTCTTGCCAACCGACACATGGCTGTGACAAGTCAAGTTAAGAGATCCTGAGCTCTTTGTGTTGATAAAATTAAAAAGTATTATATACATTTTCACATTCTGTCGCGGTCGGTTCATAAAAACAGTGCTTCTTCCATCGTCCTGCAAGCGGCTGATTATACCAAGTTGACGGACACGGTCCGGGATTATCGAATGTTCCTGGACGGAAATACCATAGGGAGAATTTGCCTGGCCAATCCCGCTCCCCATTCACAGTCCGCTGGGCCAGACGGCGTTCTCTCTCTCTTGCGTTTTGATAGTACAGACCATGTTGCAATGCTTCGAACGCATGCGGCTGGTTAATCATTTGGGGAATTGTCCGAATTCCTTTAAAATCGGAGCAATTCGCTCTTATTCGGTTAATGCCAACATTTCCGACAAGGAGCATGCCCTTCTCGCCTTCGGTCTCAGCTTCAGCTCGAAGCAACCTTGCCAACATATCAATATCCTGTTTTCTGGCTTTTACGACTGCCATTAGCTCACCTCTTTAGATTTCTATAAACATCATATTGTAGGTGAAGCGGATTTGTTACTCTGGCCAAATAGTGAGCGATAATAAAGAGCCGTTCCACCACACTTTGCTGCCGGTTAGCTTAATCGCTGAGTTCAATTGGCGTTATTCACCTGAATTTTCGTTGTGCGATCCTGAGCATCCGATTCCACTTTATGAAATAGGTACCAGCCTTGGTGGCCTTGAAGGGAAGAGGTCCCGTCAGTTTCTCGTCGACAAGCTTTTAATTCTTAATGAATCTACTCCACAACCCAGGTCACTACAGGGACAAACCTAAATTTAATTTCGGTCATACTCCCTTTAAAAAGTTCTTTATTTCATTCCAAGATTCCCCGTTCGAAAATATAAAAAAGTGATCACCACGATGTATCGTCTTCATTGTTTTTTCTCCTCCCCATGCAGCAACAAGGTTTTTAGAATATTGGATAGGAATATTTATATCTAAGTCACCTGCTAAGCATAATAACGGAGTTTTAATAGAAGGAGCTTTTTCTAATGAATTGAAGGATTCTTCGATAAACAGCGAAAGAGGAAACATGTTATGTAGCTTTAAGACGTTTGATACTTTATGGCTTAATAATTTGGAATTATTATCATATGGGGAAACGAGGATTGTACCTGCTGTAGAACGTTCACTTGATAAGTTCACAGCGATTCCCGTTCCTAGGCTATATCCCATAGAGACTATTTTTTTATTATCAATATCGCTTCTTTTTGAAAAGTAATCATAAATAGAATTAGCGTCATTGTATAAACTAATCTTACTTGGCTCTCCTTCACTCAGTCCATACGATCTATAATTAATCAGTGCTACAGACCATCCCTCTAAATCCTCAGCAATCGATATCATATCAGATACTTCTTCCCCAGAACCGCCGAAGTATATAAGAAGCGGGGCTTTTTTATCACTCGAATTTTTTATAAGCCATCCATACAAGTTTATATTGTCAGATGTGTTGAGTTTAATCTCTTCAGCATTACTATAAAGTAAGCTAATCTTATCAGACATAGATTGATCAATCTTTTTAGGTTGATAAACAAGATGATTAATTTTAATAATTCCGTCTAGATTCTGATAAATAAAGAGGCAAAGAAATAAATAGGAGCCAATTATTATTGAAAAAGTTAAGGATAGAGCTGCAATTGCTTTTCTTGATTTTTTTTGAATGACTCTCATTAAAATAAGAGTTGTAAGTAAAAAAAGAATAATGGAACACACAGCGAGAATATTTATTGTTGATGAATACTTCCTGAATATTTCTAAATCCCCTAACTTATATTGTCCTAAATGCTTAGCCCAATATGTTACTTTGTAAGAGATAATAAAACCTGTTACTCCCAGAATACTCAATAATGTAGAAATTATAGTGAAGAAAAGTATTCGTTTTTTACTAAATTTCAACTTGCACCCTCCATTCAATTAAAATAATTTGCATGTAGCAACTAATGGGAACTTCCATCATCGTTACAATATATATTAGATGTTATAAATTGGATATTAAATACACTAATTTTACCTATTCATTAAAATTATTGACATGATTTTTTGTTCTGGATACAACAAAAAAAGGCAGTTACAGGAGCTGCCCTTCCATCTATTAGACTAACGTTCATCGTTAGCTTTACCTTGTGATGTTGATATTTATTGATAATGTGATGCTTCATTGAGATTGAATAGTATTCTAATAACAACAAGAAATAGTACCACCCGGTACCTATCAACAATACTACAATTATTCTAAAATTAACCAAACGAACATTCCTTTCATCTAGTCCCACTCTTGTTTAGATGTTAATTATGTAAGTTAGGTTTCGTTATCCCGCCCGTTTGCACAAAAGGCTGCACGCGGCAGCCTCTTTAGGTTTGTTCAACTATCGGTAACAATAAGTAAGCATTTGAAGTCATCTCCTGCTTTTCCTCAAAATCATAAGTTCCTCGCTTCTCTTTGCTGTGTTGAAAAAGTAATACTTTCCAATCACCAGAGAATTGACATTCTCTTTACTTTCCGTATGTTGTTCATTCCTGTAACGGTTTATCTGGTACCCAAACGATGCCACTGTAAGTTGAAATATGATACCAATTGACCCCCTCTGGGGAAATCCACTTTTCAAAAGATAGGACTTCCTGATCTTTGAACGTGCCTGCTTTATGGAAAACTTCTCCTGTCAGCGGAAAATAGTAGGTTTTTGTTTCTGGGGTTAATTTTACTTTTTCTTGTGTTATTGTAATGCCCTGAGGTCGTTCAAATGGTGCCCTATCAAGGTTGACCACTTTCCAACCGAATGGGGTTTGGATACGTGCCCAACCTTCATTTATTTTGTCAGCTATATATGATCCCGGCTGTAGCCAATTTTGCAGACTAATGCTTGCATCACCGTCGATATCGAAATAACGTGTGGCGGTTCGCAGTGTGATCTTTTCGTTAGCTAAGTCGAATTTCATTAACGGACCACTCTCAGATTCTAATAGAGGAAAGGATTTAACCCATTTAAAGGTTCCATCCTGTAATTGAATCTTGAACCATCCATAAATTTGAGTCTTAATGTTGAAAATGGAGCTTGCAACCGCTTGAACTATTCCTGGAGTCGCTTTCACTCCTTTCCCTACGACTTCATAGGGATGATCATAAAGCAATTCGTTCCCAGTCATTTTAACGACTCTGTCAGTTGACCTCTCCTCATGCTGAAAGTCTTCAGGGATAAATGGATCGACAATCCACTTCAGCCCCTGTTGTTTAGTAGAAATTCGATACCACATTGGAGCTTCCAACATTGCTTTTCCTGTATGAGCCCCTTTGTATAAATAATTATAAACGGCTGTTACATGCACTTTTTGTGGTGATATTATATCTTTAGGTGGTTCGGCTTTGGCATAAACACCGACATCGGGTTGGTCATATAACTTCATATCTTCAACAATGGTAATGTCCCTGTCTTTATCCCAATAGCCGCCAGCAGTAATTTTGTTATCATCCTCGATCCATTTTTCTCCCATCCATGTTTTTATACGTATATATTCTTTACCTTGGGTGTTTGCTAAACAGTTCGGTTCATTCAGAGTACAAGCCACTTCTACCATCTGCATACCGGAAATCGAGCCAACGATAGAATTTGGATTTCTATAGTCATCTAGCAGGTTCGTCTCCGATAGAACCACCAACTGTCTATTTGACATCAGATCGATTCTCGCCGTAGCTGAGGTGCTTAAAAAACTGAACCCACCGTAGAATACAGACATCGCCAGTGCATACTTAACAGCCTTTTTCATGCACACACACCTTTCTCTGATAAAAATTTCGAATTTATTAGATAATTTCACTTGGGTAATTATACCAAATTTATCTTATTGACAAATATACTTCACAAAATCTTTACTCAATTAAACTGCCCTTAGCTTAATAAGACAAGGCGTTGCAGCCTTCGTGAACTGCTCCTCGTTGGCAATTACTTGTAGCTTAATGCAAATATGTGAGTTTCGCATAATGGAGTAAACTAATACTACCTTAAATTAGTATAATCAAGAAAAATCTTTGTACTATCAGCCTGTTATTTCAACAAAAAAAGGGATCGACTAAGTGCACGGCAGTCAGCGATCCCATTTAAGTAACCTTCTGCCCTTTACTTCAACGGACAACGGCTGCCAATCATGTGCCGCCTACCGTCATGTCGTGATTGAACTATTGTTCCTCGTTAACGTAATAACATTGATCTAATCAACCTTGTTTCTACTAAACTCTTCTCGTACGGCCTGCATTTGAGTGATATGACGATTGGCATGCTGACATAAGAAATAAATATATTGGTAAACATCAATCTTTCCAAGATTGTTTACAGTCATCGTCGTTTTATATAAAATGCCTTCCCCGTTTGGTATTTCACTAAGAATTTCTTTGCACTCATTTATTTGTTCTTTCATGATACTTTTTATTTCTGATATTGTTTTATCTCCCATCGGTTCCATATGCTCAGGTCGTATCCAGAGAAATGATTTATGTTTATCAATTTGATCGAGCTCCTCTAAATTGTACTCATAAGTAGAAACAGCTTCATTTAGGTTTACCTTAATCGCATGGTCTTTAGCCTTTATCTTACCCTTGCGAATCAATATTAATAAGAAATGGTTAGTTAATGTAACATGTTCTAATATTTCTTCAATGCTCCAACCTACTTCAGGTTTAAAATTAAGCAATTCCGGTTTTTCTTCAAACCATGCATAGTATTCAATCAAGGTTTTTGAAAGTTCCTGTTCTATAAACTGTATTGCTTTCTGTACTGTCATAAGCTTCCCACCTTAGAATAGGCTCAGATCTCGGCTAATTTAAAATTCTTACCGGGCTGCAAAGTCATTGTACACCTCAATATTAGCACATATTGGAAAGCTGCCCGTTACATTAATGAACAAGGGACAGCTGCCTGCTGCGGCGATCTGTCCCTTGTGTAGAGTAGGGGACTGGTTTCCCAGTCCCCCCTCATCAAACCGTACGAGCGGTTTTCCCGCATACGGCTTTCCGATGTTCTTCACCTTGGGCAGTATAGCTACCCCAAGCGCATACTCGTTTCAGGCCCATACGGCCAAGTACCTCGGCGACCCTCCTCGGGTGCAGTTGGTTTCGCTTGTGCTTTTTGTTCCAGTACAGTGTCAGTCTACGAATAATATGCCAGTCCACTTTTAATAGAAATTTGTTCGACATGCCAGGATCTACACTACCATAATAGTTCTTCCATCCTTGTATAACGGGATTGAGCTTGTCTACCATTTGCTTTGGTGACCAGTAAAGTCGCGCACGTGGCGCTGTTACTTCCTTTACTTTGTCACGCATCTTCTTCATCGCCTTTTTAGATGGAATACTTCGCAGGTCATAGAATTTCCCCGACTTAAACAATTTCGGCATGCGGCGGTGATGGAATCCGAGGAAGTCGAATCCCTCTTTATCCAGCCACAGGTTCACAAGCTTGGACTTGTTCGTGTTCATTGTCAATTCCAGTTTCCTGAAAACTGCCTTAAGCACCTGAATGGCTTCCATAGCGTGGGGTTTATTTTCACATAAGATAACTAGATCATCCGCATATCGCACCAATGTACCAATATGGGAAAATTGCTTTTCCCAAAGGGTATCGAGATAGTTCAGGTAGATGTTCGCGAGTAGCGGTGAGATAACTCCACCCTGAGGGCTTCCGATCTCCGTGTTATGAACCTGTCCATCTTCCATGACACCGGCTTTCAGCCACTGTCGAATAAGTTTCAACACTCTTCGGTCACTCACCCGTTGTTCCACGAGTTTGAGCAATTTGTCATGTGGGATATTGTTAAAGTAACCGGCGATGTCTACATCAACCACCCAGTACACTCTCCCGTAGTTCACTGTCTTGTGTATCCGCTCAACCGCCTGTTTCGCGCTTCGCTTCGGTCGGAACCCAAACGAGCAATCCTTGAAATCCGCCTCGAATATTGCCTCAAGGACGATTTTCGTTGCCATTTGTACCAGTCTATCCTGAATGATGGGTATTCCGAGCGGACGTGTTTTACCATCGCCCTTCGGTATATCCCTCCTCCGAACCGGCTTAGGATGGTAGAGGTTTTCCACTAACTGGCGTTGTACGTCCATCACGAATCGCTCTTCTCCATACTCCTGTACAATGTGCTGAATAGTCACACCGTCGATACCGGCGCTTCCTCGATTTGCTTTGACCCGTTTCCATGCTTCCCACATGACATCTGTCCGGTACACTTTGTCGTACAGAGCATGAAATCTGCGCTTGTTACTTGCCTTAGCCGCAAGGTAGAGGGTCCTTTGGAGTTCTTGAACTTTTACTTTGGTGTAGTTAGCAGATTTCACTGCATTCACTCGCTCTTACCTCCATTGTTACCCGTAAACAAAGTAAGGGTGCTTTCCTCCCGCAGGTTATGTTGTCCTGCGTTCATAGGTACTACCACCCTCTCCGACTCCCTTCTCGCCGCTTACCACTTCACCCTCCGGGCTTATAGGTTCGCGCTTTACGACGCTGTCGTGCGAGGTAGGGTCTCCCTAGTTCCAGACACAACTGTTACTACATGCTGCTCCCCATACACCGGAGGATTCTTCCGCGCTGCTTTTCCAAGTTCTTCACGCGTTCCGTGGCCTTCACCGTACAATACGGGGTTCGGCTCCCTCTTGTCCCTTTCGGGTTCGATATGTCGATGCGGCAGGATTCACTTTATGTTACAGCCTGCAGTTTTGCTTCACCCCAGTTGGGGGTTTTCACAGGGCTTCATCCTTAGGATCTCGCCACCAGATGCCTGCTAGCTACGAGGCGGCTTGGTCCCTACCTCGGTTGGACTTTCACCAACTAGTTGTGCCTAGCTTTGCTAGGCGCACTATTGCACTATCGTATCCTGTTAGCCATTCATGGTATCTTTAACCGATAATTTTTGTAGTAAAGCCTCTCCAGCTGACTTAATGTTTTATTTTTGCTTACGAACTCTTCCACTTCTGATAATTTTACCGACCGATAACCTGGCCCCTTGCATCGACCACCTAATTCACACGAAGGAGATCCTTCCTTTTTCAGCTACTGCCCATGCTTCGCACGCTCAGCAAGCACCATAAGATCGTTCCCTTTCAAAGCACCCTCAATTAGCTCAGGCATCTTGTCGGGGGAGCAGCCAAAACAAGGAATACCATGCTGAGCCAGCTTTTTGGCTACCGCTTCGTCGTAAGAAGGCACACCTTGGTCAGATAAGGCGAGTAAGCAGATCGTTTTTACACCAGAATGGTGCATATCGACCAACCTTTTCATCATCTCCGTTCGGTTGCCGCCTTCATAGAGATCCGAGACCAAGATGAATAGCGTTTTCTTCGGCTCCGCAATAAAAGATGAGCAGTACGCAATGGATTTATTAATATCCGTTCCGCCGCCAAGCTGAATCCCAAACAGCATATCGACGGGATCCTCCGCGCACTGCTCGCTTAAATCCACGACCTCCGTGTCAAATGCAACCACACGCGTATCCAGCGCAGGCATACTGGCGAAAATCGAGCCGATAATGGAGGCATAAATGACGGAGCCTGCCATCGAACCGCTCTGGTCGATGTCCAGGATAACCGTCCATTCCTTGCTCCGCCGTGCACGGTCGAAGAAGTACACCTTCTCCGGTAGCAGGAGTCCGCGCTCTTTGTCGTAGTGCTTTAGATTTTTACGGATGGTTGTGTTCCAATCCAGCCCTGATGCCGACGGCAGCGGAGAATGCTGCCTGCGGTTCAGCGCGCCCGTAACTGCTCGTCGCAAATCCTGCGAAAGCCGCTTTACGATTTCATCGACAACGGCTTTGACTAGCTGCCTTGCGGTTTCTTTCGTTTTCTCCGGTATTTTCCCTTTTAGAGCCATTAACGTGGCTACCATCTGAATGTCCGGCTTTACTTGGGAAAGCAGCTCCGGCTCGAAGAGCAACTGCTTCAAGCCTTTGCGCTCGATGGCATCCGACTGAATAACAGACACCACATCAGGCGGGAAAAAGGTGCGGATATCGCCCAGCCACTTAGCGAGCTTTGGCGACGATGTTCCCAGCCCTGCTTTGCGGGAGCTGACGCCACCCACTCCGTCATCACGGCTGTCGCCTGCCGTGTCATCATAGATGGCGGCAAGCGCCTCATCCATGAGCCTCGACTCTTCGTCGAGCATAGCACCGCCTGCGCCGTACGACATCAGTTTCTCTTCGGAAGCAGCGCCCAAAATCAACCGCCAACGTTTCATTTGTTCTTGATCGATCTTTGTCATAGGCTACAAATCTCCAAAATCAAAATCATTGAGCTCATCCAGCTTCTCCTTCTCTTCCTCGCTTAAAGGCTGCTGCAACGCAGCACCTGCCGTATCCGCGCCAACACCCCAAATATCGCCCATCATCTCGGCCACTGCCGCCTTCTCCCTCGGTTCGAACGAGCCGAAAGCCCGGCGCAGAAAAACGAGCGAACGATGGAAAGCTTCCTTCTCAAGCGATGTGATATACGCATCAAGCTGCTGCCACAGCGACACCCTAGATAAAAGGGCATACCGGTTGCGCATCGACATCCCTTCAAACCAGCCTGCACCCAGATCGACAGGAATCCCAGGAGACAGACGGCGCGAAACTTCCTGTGCAACCCGTTCATCCGGAATCTCATTGCGCTCCAGCAATATAGCGAAAGCGAAGCCTGACAGCTTAGCATTCCGGTCGTCGCTCGAAGCCAGATCTTGCAGTTTATTGAACCATAATCCGTCATCGACTTGGTCATAATGGTCTTGTGCAACGGTATGGAGAGACTGAATTGCCCGCACCATGCCTTCAGCGGCATCGTCATTGCAGCCCGAAGCATCCATGAGCAGCAGAGTTCCCCGAAGGAACAACTGCTGGAGCAGCGGAAGCAGCGGATCTGTTTCAATCCGGCGGATAGATCCATATCGGATCAAAACGGACAGTTCGTAGGCCGCCGCTGCTATCTGTTCAAAGCTGCCCGTGTCCACCGCAAGCCCTTGCAGCGCGGATTTTGCCTGCTCCATGAGTTCAGTCAAATCGCAGTCGCACGCGGTCCTGATGATGCGCGAAGCTTCTGCGATATCGCTGCATGCCTCAAGCCGCTCCTTCAGCACGAAAGCCGCCGCCAGCTCGATCGTCTCCCCCTTCAAGGTGGACTCTACCGCCTGAATCTCGGCTTCGGGCGTCCAACGCAGCACCCAATGCTCCGCCCATGATGCGGAAGCTTGGTGTACTCGTTCCTTTTTGGCAAATTGAATGCCAAGCAGCTCTAGCCGCTGCAAGAGAACAGACCGCTTCAAGTCCAGAAACGCGGATTCCTCCGACTTCACCCTGCGGTTTTCCCGCAAGTCCAGCTCTAACGTTGTTGCTACTGGCGTTTTAAATTTTTCAAGCTTAAGTCTCTTAAGCTCCCTGTTCAAATCATCTTGAATCGGCGTCTGGCTAACGCCTTCGGGCAATCGGCCGATGGCTGTGCCGACGTCAGTTCTAGCCAATGCCTCCGCAATCGTGGAGAACTCGCCGAAGCCTAGACATACCGTCGCCGCGTCGCGCAAATCCTTCCAAGTTGGCAGACTTCCGTCGTGCAAAGCAGCAAGTGCCTCCGCCAGCCTTACTCCCTCGATGAGCGAAGCTGTGGATCTATAAGTGCCGTGCTCTCTGAGATGAGCCGCCACCTGCGAGAAATATAGAGCAGGAAGCCGGTGAAGATCTCCTCTTTGCAGACACTGCCAGAACAGCTCGAAATAAGCGGGAGCCTGATTCCCAGCGCCATAGCCGGAATGCGACGAAAGCTTATAGTACGAATAAGGCATTAGCGTCAGCTTTGTGGTTGTTTTCGGCAGGCCCTTCAACTCTTCATCCGTCATTGCCGGGAAGCGGAAATCCATCGCAGAGGCGTGATGCGCCCCGGTGACGACAACAATTTTCTCAGGGGCATGACCGTCGGCTATGGCATCTTGAATTTTACGCCTCATATACGCTTCCCGAATTTCATTGTAAGCCGCTTCCTGCGGCGCAAGCTGCATCTCCTGCCTTGCGGAAAGCTCGCGCATTTGTATTGAAAACTGATAAATGCCCTGGCGGTAAGCGTCTTTTTGCAAATTTTGTTCAAAATACCGTTCCCAATAAGCCTCGTAGTCCGGCTCATCGGACAGCTCGGCTATCCGCTGGTACAGTGCGTTCTGTTCATAAACATACACTTGCAAGTCGTCTGCTTCTTGCGTTTGCTCTGACTCGGCAGTAGATCGTCTGCGTTTCCGATGTTCATAAAGCGCCAAAGCATGCTCAGAGGGCAAATCAATAAATGAAGCCTGCGCACTGTTTTTGCTAGCCCACATAAAAGCCTGATATTCCGGCGAATAATTGGCATACGGATACAGCAGCGTCCTTACAGGTAGCCCATCCGTGTAAGCTAAAATGGCAATAGGCGGGACAACACCGCTCGACGACAGCTCACTGATAAAAGGGCTTGCATCACTGGGACCTTCAATGAGCACAACTGTAGGCTTTATTTCATCCAAAAAAGCAAGGAGGTGATGAGCGCCTGCAGGCGATAAGTGCCGTATACCGAAAACATGAAACCCCGAACTTTTGTCTAGTTGTTCATCTCCGAGCACGCGAAGTACAGATTTCTCCATGTCGATCCCCGCTTTTTCATCACATTTTCAAGATATTCCTTCCATACGAGCCGATCCTTCTCTTCGTCCTTCACAATCGCTCCCTGCAAGCCGGCTGCGATATCTTCCTCACTGATGCTGCCACTGCCAAAGCTTCCTGCAAGCGCCATACTGCCTGTCAGCAGCGAAATCGCTTCAGCTGTCGAGATGACCCCGCTCGGCCCTTTCACCTTCTCTTTGCCGTCAAGCGTCATCCCGCTGCGCAGCTCGCGGAAAATCGTCACAACCTTCCGCACCGCCTCCTCATCTGGGAGCGTCGATTTCAGCTCATAGCTGGTCGATATTTCGCTAACCCGCTTACGTACGATTTCCACTTCCGTCTCGATATCCGAAGGGGACGGAAGCACAATGATGTTAAAACGGCGCTTCAAAGCCGCCGACATCTCGTTCACACCGCGGTCACGCGTGTTTGCCGTTGCGATGATCGAGAAACCTCTGGACGCGAACACCTCTCTGCCCAACTCTGGGATCGAGATTGTTTTCTCCGAGAGGATTGAGATCAGCGCGTCCTGCACCTCTGACGCGCAGCGAGAAATCTCTTCGAAGCGGGCGAGCCCGCCGGTTTCCATCGCCCGAAAAATAGGGCTTTTAATAATCGCTTGATCAGATGGTCCTTGCGCCAGCAGCATAGCATAGTTCCACGAATAACGGATATGCTCCTCGCTCGTGCCTGCCGTTCCTTGGATGACTTTGCCGGAATCCCCAGTAATGGCCGCAGTCAAATTTTCCGAAAGCCACGACTTCGCCGTCCCTGGCTCTCCGATCAGCATGAGGGCCCGGTCGGTCAAAAGTGTAGCGATCGCCATTTCTATCAATCTTTTGTTTCCGATATATTTTGGCGTGATATTAACACCTTTTACTTTTCCGCCCGTCAGAAATGTAAGAACAGCTTTCGGAGAAAGCTGCCATCCAGCAGGCTTTGCATCCTGATCCAATTTCTTCAAAGCTTCCAATTCCTCAACATAAAGCCTTTCGGAGGGCAATCTTACGACATCTTGCTTCTGATCCATCCCCATAATCCCTGTCCCTTCTCCCCATGATTTGAGCTATCCCTTTGCTCCGTCTCTTGCTCTGACTCCGGCTTGTTAGCAATCGCTTCTGCAATATCCAACAATTGACTTTTTATGCCTTGATAGGATAAGCCCTCTGCGAACTGCCGCAGTCTTTCCGCATATGGCCTTGGCAGCAGCGAAAGCAGCGTTAATTGGATACGATCTAAGTAGTAAAACTGCTTATTTCCGCCTTTCTCCAAAATGTCCATGAGCAGCTTTGGTGCATCTGGATCGTTTTGACGGAATAAGATCAGCAATAAATTCGTTGTTTTAGTTACGTTAAAGCTAGGTCGTTCTTCACACTTCTTTACGATATAAGCTGTCACTTTCGGGTCTGACTCTCGGGAGAATCTGCAGACAAGCTCTTCCTCATCCAATTGTACAAAGAGATGCACCCATCTGGGGTCCCAACTTGAAAAATCAGATGAAGGGATAGGTTCGCTTTCATGTGCTTGTGGTTGTAATTGCGTTTGCAATTGTGTATGCAGCGACGGCGTCACCTCATACAGGACACGAAGCAAATCCTTCGCCACTGCCGACTTTTTGTCCTTGAGATCATGGCAAAACCGTTCGTAGACATCCTCTGGAGGAAGAATTTTTAGAGCTGCTCTAAAGCTGTAAGCAATGAATTTACGATTGTACGCCTCGTGCAGCGTTACGATAAAACGGTCCGCCTCAGGCAGATCAAGTTGAAGCAGTAGATCGGCAGCGGCACCCTGAAGAGCTTCTGTCTCCGGAACGATAAAGTCTGGAGTGGACAGCAAAAGCTCTAAAAAGCTAGCAACTTCAGGCACTCTTTTTCCATGCAGACTGCGGATGTCCGCAAGCAACAGTTGAGTTGAATCAGAAACATTCGAACGTCGCTTGATATTGTCGAGCATCGTTTTGGCATGTTTAAGAATGTTTAGTGTCAGCTCATTCGCCTTGCACAATTGTATCGGCTCTATGGCGATATCTTGATCCTTTGAATTGAGCGCTTTATACAAGCGAGCAATGGCCTCTTCCGTTCCAAGACGAGACAAAGCGAACAAAGCGGCTCTGCGGATCTCTTTTTTCTTATCGTTTGCCTGCTCCAAAATGAAATCTTCTTGCTCTGGATAGTCACTCAGAAGCTCAATTGCCATGGAGCGAACCTCCGTTGAACCCTCAGCCGAAGCTTGCAGCAGCAGCTCTAAGTCCGATGCAGGACGTAAGGTATGGAGGAGCTCCAAGCGGCGGGCGTCCCCTTTTCCGCCATCCATTCTGAACTGCTGCTTCAGCGCTGGGAGCGCCGCCGTCCCAACTACCGGCAGTACCTCACGGTGAAGATAATCCGGGATTTCAGCATAGCTGTCATCCAACGCAGAAACAGCTGCAGGGATCACGCGAAGATCAAGAAACAGCCTCTCTTCATGCCCAAGCCGCAGCTGTTCCATGCGTCCTTGCCCCTTTTTCGTCAACGCTTCAATCAGCGGATAGATCTTGCGGTAGGGAAGTGATGTGGGATACTCGGATTCAGCTTCAGCTGCCTCAAAAGGGGCGAGTTCTTCCTTGGTCTCCGTTTTCCCTTGCGTGTACAACACTGAGTTAAGCAGCGTACCCAGCTCCAACAGTTTCTCCGCTGAGTTGCTTGTCTCCGCTTCTAAGACTTGACTAACCGCATGCGCCATTCGCTTAAACACTGGCGCCGACTCGCCCAGCTTGTGCAAGTGGGGAAGTATTTTCTGCATACGCAAATCACCTGCCGCCATCCCGCTCCCCGCGATAAACAAGCGCCGCACCTCATACTGCAGCTCAAACAATATGTCTATACTCATGGAATCGTCTCCTAATTCTTTTCATCAATACAGCAGGCGAATGATTTCATTCGCAGTTATAATGCTCAGTGGCTGCGCCTCAAGCCGGTTATGCGTCCTATTATGTTCAAACATGACGAGCATCGCTTGGTTTTGAAGGTGCGGCTTCGTCAGCATTGTCAGCAAATTGGTTGTTGGTTCGCCAAGATACGAGATGTCCACCAGGGGCAGTTGCTTGCCTTGTTCGTCTTTTAGCACATAGGAAGTATCCGTCTTCTTAATTTCTGCAAAATGGAGCAGTACGACCGGATGCTTGTCAGATAGCGGGTTTTTGATGAGATTTTTCACCTGCTTGATGACTTCCGGGAATGATGTCAGAGCTGCTGCATGGATGTTTTGATAATCCTGCGGACTCACCTCGTGGAACGTCGCTTCCTCGGGACGCACTCTTGTATTCAGCTCACCAGGGTATAGCGCAAGCTCCTTCGCTCGGACCACCTGAAAGACAGAATCTTCTTCACGTATGTATTTGACTGCGCGAAAAGGGCGATACGTTCTTGTTATGTGGATCTGGCCGCTTTGGAGATCCATCCAATATCCCTCATCAATGAACTCGCCTCTTGCTGGATCCGTATACGATCGGAACGATAGCTGCAGCATTTCAATGTCGCTGCGCACACGACCCAGTTCTCTTAGCTCCGCGATTTGCCAGGCATGCCCGATCCATTCCTCCAATGTCGTTTCCGCATCGATAGGAATATTCGGATTTTCCAATCTGCCGCTCAAGTACTCTTTGCTTTTCTTAATAAGCGCGTGCAAAGTGGTAAGCTGCTCGATTGCAATAGGGTACACCGTTTCCCGTTCTTCTTCGCTTCGGAATTGCAGCGTAAACTCCCTGAGCGCTGTTTGGATACCAGGGATGTAGTAATTGCCGAGTTGCTTCGCCTGCTCATCGGCGGTTTGCAGCGCCTTTTTGTCCAAGCTGCCAAGTCCCGATGTAACCATCTGCAGGATCAACTTCTCGGCAATGCTGATTCCCTCAAGCTGAGCCGTTATTTTTTTCAATAACGTTGACTTGTTCGTTTTACGTTTTACAACAGGAGCATCCGTGGCGGCGGCTTCCTTCTTCTTCTCTTCCCGTTTCTCGGCCTTCCCTCTTTTATCCGCAATATCTTGAGGAACGGGAGCCGTCATAAATGTCTTTCCTGAGGTAAATGCATACATCAATCCGAGATTGTGTTTGCAAGGGAACTGACGGCTTGGACAAGTACACCGGAATACGGGATTGCCTTCCTTTATAACATCGACTGAACATCGATACGGGTCTTTGCCGCTTCCCTTACACTCCCCAAAAATGATCGTTCCGTCTTCCGACTGACAAAGCAGCGGAAAGCTGTTTTTCTTCACCAAATCCTTGCCATTCTTGATCGCACTGCTGTTGAGTGCCAGACTGTCCACATACGCTTCCGTTAAATGATTCATCTTGTACCTCTCATAACTTGGTATACAAACAGTTTCCACACTAACCCTAAATTTCCTTTTTCATGGGTATGTCTTTTCCAGCAAGAATTGAACTCGCCAGATCCTAGCAGTGACGGCTGAAACTGTTTGGATCGACCTTTCATCCTCATTACCTGTAATTAATGCAGGTACTTTATCTTCTATTCCACCGATTAACCAGCTTCGCTGAAAAAGTGCTGCTATGAACTTCGCATATTCTCCAAGCTTAAATTGAAGTGATTAAATTATCTTGCTCGTTAGCACAGCGAAGCTGCCTATCTAGCCGGCAGCTTCACTATGTTGCTTATTCAGCTATAGTTTCTCGTTAGAGTTGAACGCTCTTTTTATTCATTTTGATAATAACGAAAACTGTTCTTTGTAACATCTCTGGGATTTTGAAGATATGTTGATTTTCTAGCATATCGCTATTAAAAAAGTACTCTTCGATATCCATAATTCTACCAGATGATGAAAAATATTTGATTTTTGTTTATCAAGTGCATCAGAGGGTTATAGCAAAACTTCGAGCAATACTGCTAGCTGCTGGCCTGTACGCGGCTTTGAAAAAAATAATATCTAGGAGAATTTCTATTTATTCGTTGATATAAATGGTTAATAATGTTAATATATTAATTATAAGTAAATTATAGGAGTCTAATGAAAACAAGATACAATGGCAATTTGACTGTCATTATTATTTTGCATTAATAAAAGAAACTTGGAATTTGGAGCCAAGTAGCTCTTCAACAAGCTATCTTAATTGTGTTAAAAATAAGTGCCAATAGGATTGTAGGGGATTTGACGTGAAAAACAATGTATTAAATACATTTATATTTATTGCAAATACTATATGTTTAATAATACTTGTTAGAATCTTTTGGAATATTGGAGTTTATACAGATGAATTTAATACAAGGTCTTCAATAGTACTCGGTGGAGAACTTTGGCTTTCTATGTTCTGGATCTTACTGATATTGCTTTTTATAAGCTGTATTTTATCAATGATTAGTCTAATACGCAGAAAATAATCTAAACAATCATTCTTTCAAGATGCCGATTTTATTGAAGTCTTTGAATTGTCTAGTAATGAATTATTCCAAAAGAAAAAACCGCTATTGGGAAAGCATTCCCTTGGCGGTCTTTTTTTACTTAGCTTCTAGCATTCGATAACAGCAACTCCCAAAGGATTACCGTCATATTTTCATTCTGATTCAGCTGGCGTTCTTCAATTCGTTCCAATCGGCTCCCTAGATTCTTGTTTACTTCTAAGACTTCTGCCAGCTGGCTATATAGTTCATTGTATCGTGTATCTGAGGGTACTGACGGTTCTAGGTAACGCTCTGCAATCATCGCCATTGGATTGACCTGGGATGCGATATCTTCGTTGGCGGGGGTCGTCATCGCCTTGTACTTACTGGATATTTGCTCTACTGCATAGTCTAGGAATATATACCCGCTTGCTTCTAGCTTCTAGCACCATGATCTAAGCGTAGAGGATGCTATGCCCAAGCTAGTACATACTTCTTTGCTCGTGTAATTTAACTTAAATTGCACTTATATCAGGGATTGTCTTGTCGTCCGCATGTTATATAGGTAAATTCACGTCGCAAATAAAACGACAAGAAAGTTCCCTACAAACACAAAAAACACAAAAATTTCCCATTTAAATATGTATAATTTTCTTCACTTTGCTCTTTAAGAATAAGGCTTTGAAATTTATCTGATACATTCGTCATTTCCCACACTAGCATATCTATATCCCCTTATATAGTTTGAATCTTTATACCAAAGATTAATGGATATTGGATATTTAACAGTAACTACCATACTATTATGCCCTTTCGAGCGATTCATTTTAACTTATCGGCGCAATGTTCTTGTCTCAAATCGGCACCAGATCGTGATCCATCATTGTATCAAATCTCTTATAGGTACTTACTGCCTCCAAAAGTAAGCACAGGTATATTCGTTTACTGAGTTATTAATGGTGAGATTTGCTCGAAAAAATAAGCTCGCCTGTGTATTTGCTAATGTAATCGGAGTTAAAAATATCGAGTGCGACAAAAGGGCTGTGAAGACGAATACTCCATTGTGACAGGTTCCGAAGTTCCTTTGGTTTGAAATAGGGAGTCCCGTCTGGCCGGATAAAGGTCGTTTTCCCGCGGTTCTCGACGAGAGCAGCATCTCCGATAAATCGAAGCGCGGTATCGAATTTCGGTTCAATGACGACCTCTCCCCTGGTATTCATGTACCCATACTTCTTTTTGGGGCCGAGGATTGGCATGACGCCGCTGTTGAAGCCTTCATAAAGCAACACGCTTGGAATATTTTCCAAAACGATGTCACCATTCAGGTCCATGAAAGAGAAATGATGCAGGTCGCTATCTGACTTTACTGGGGCAAGTCCCTCCGAGAAACCGCCGGCTATTGTGTAGCCCTTCGGTGCATCCATCCGCGTACCGTCCGTCCGCCAAAGAAACGAAGGCATCCCCTTCTGATGTACGACTGCGAAGCCGTTGCAAACCTGTCCGATTGCTGAAAAAACCGGGTCAAGTGCGAACCCTCTATTTCGGTCCAACAGACCACATTGGCCATTAACTTTGACGATGGCATGACCTTCAACGAAGCAGTTAAGAAATGGTTTCTCTTCGAATAAATGCTCATATTTCTGTAGAACTTGACCGCTGTGATTAATAAGCAGGCTTTTTTGTTCCGTGCTGACTAATGCGACTCCTTCTGCGAAGAAGCCGATTCGGTCGAAGGACGGCTCGATCACTTCGGCGCCTTCCTCGTCAATAAATCCCCATCGGTTATCGCGCTTGAACGCAGCACGTCCATCAGTGAAATATTGAACTTGTTGAAAAGTAGGGAGAATGGCGACCTTCCCGAGTGAATCGAAAAAACCGGAAAGCCCGCTGGCTTTAAACGGCGTCAAGCCACTGCTGTCGTTCGAACCGAGCTTCGGCAAAGCTTGTCCGAAAAAGGGTTAGGTGAACAGGGTGTCGGATCCTGAAGCACCTCTATTTCACTATCGTCATCCTCCTCAATGTCACCCACAGCATAGTTATAAGAAAGCCATGACATCTCTGGGAAACCCATTGCAAGCTTGAAGCATTCAACATCCGCTCGATTGACGGAATCCTCTATTTCAAACAGCTCTTGGGCAGTGAAACCGAATAATTCGAATAATTGCACATGGATCTTTTGCAAGTTCCCACCGATTTCGATTTCTTCGTAGAATATATCAAACTTATGGTAAGTTTGGCCGTCTTGATAGACAGTAAATCCCCAACCGTGATCCTCGAAATTATAGAAGGCGAGCAGGGGGAAGGACAGGGAGCATACCAAGTGAAATTGTTCAACATAAGGAACTGAAATTTGCTCGCGGTAAAAAAAGACTGCCCAATTACTATTCAACATTTGAACGATACAGTCCATATCCCATTGTTGTCGAAGACGTAAAATGTCTGAAACATGCCTACTTTTTAGCAAAGTACCTTGCGTAAATTCACTCATATTTAGGGTCTGCCCCTTCCCAAAATCTCGACAATTTTTATTGCGACCGTCCAGCACATAAACGTACCTAAACTACTGTTCGTGCCAGCCTTCGTCATTCAACTATCGTTTCCGTTTGCTTAATTCATTTTTGAGCATAATGAATCATTTCCCAGTTAGTCAAATCATTAAAATTATCTATGAAATAGCCATTCGATTTCCTTTCTTTATCGGATCTCTCTAATAGTTCTTGCAATTTACCCTTTGCATTACCAAACCTTCTTATAAGATCAGCTTTATAATATTCCATGTTATGACCATCAAAAACATAATCTAACGCACCGTAACTATCCCCGATATATATTGCGAAGTCACAGCAAAAGTAATCGGCAATTTCTTTACATATACTTCTAATTTCTAATTGCAGTTCTGGATTTTTTAAAAAACTATACCATCCGAAACATGGATTAAATCACACATATATTTATTAAATATAAAGGCAAAACCGCCAGGACCGCCAACTTCAATATATTCTTCATCGCCAATCACAACTAGATCGAATGGACCAAAGTTACATGATTCGATTATACGTTCACGATTTAATGACCATTCTCTTCTTAAGTGAGGGTTATGTTCATTCACTTCTAGTACGCATTTAACAATCTTAGGAAACCTTACTCCTTTAATGAGTTCCTGTTTAAACTGTTGTATAGATTTATAATCAAAAGAATGTTGAAACGCTGCAGAGAAATTTACCCCCAAACATCTCACTTCCCAACCAATAGATTCAAGTTAATTTAAGTATATCATTATGAAACAGCATTGGAAGTATCCTGCCCGTTAGCCGTTCATGCAGCGCAAGACCAGCGCTGCACCACAGAGGATGAAAATGGATAAAATCCGTCAATACTTCTACTACGGCTGGGTGAGGAAGGTCGATCAACTATGGTGCGTTAG